>JAFTOD010000001.1 GCA_017451525.1 Paludibacteraceae bacterium | reverse complement strand
GTTTGTTTTTCCATTGAGTATGTCGTTTGTGAAATTATCAATAAGTTGTGTTGTTTGCTCTGAAAATCCGTTATCACGAATAGCAGCATAGATTGATTCGATGCTTATTGGTGATGCGCTATTCAATAGTTCTTTTGACATGATTTTCTTTGCAATTTACAATTCCGCTCGCAAAGATACACTTTTTTTTCGAGATGTGCAAGAAAAATCGTTTTTTGAGGTGATTTTTCTGGTGTAGGATGTAAAGTGTAGGGTGTAGAGGCGAGAAATGTAAGTCAACAGTTTCAGGAATGGAGTCAACTTTTTTAGGATGGGAGACAACTTTTTTAGGTTCTCAATCTTAACAAAAGTCACTTTTGGGAGGCGAGGAGATGTGCCGTTGTTCTCTCGGTCTTCTCTCGGTCGTCGGTCGGTGGAATAAGGCAAGGTATAAGAGAAGTAAAAGAGATGGCAATCTTAATAAAAAGCACTTTTTGGTGGTTGGGAGTTCTTTGGTTCATCCTAGGTTCTTCTTTGGTTCATCTTTGGTTTTTAGCCCGAGGAAGAAAGGGAGGGTACAAAGGAAGGTAATCTTAATAAAAGTGCTTTTTGCACAAGACAAAAAATGCTCGGCGAATGAACGCCGAGCATTAAACCAATCGCCTTTGCGATGTGATTACTTATTAGAGCAACTTCTTCACTTGGTCGTACACATTTTGTGCGGTGAAGCCGAGTTTCTCGTCGAGGACTTTGTATGGAGCAGAGAAACCGAAAGAGTTGAGTCCCCAAACGATACCATGTTCGCCTACAAGACCTTCGAGGTTGCAAGGCAAGCCTGCGGTCAGACCGAAACGCAGAACGCCTTGTGGCAATACTTCGGCTTGATACTCCTTGCTTTGTTGGCGGAAGATTGCTTCTGAAGGTACGCTGACAATCTGCAAGCGAATACCCTCTGCGCGAAGGAGTTCGGCACCTGCCATCAGGGTAGAAACCTCACTACCAGAAGCAAGCATTACCACTTGTGGGTTCTCGTCTTTGCTCACGATATACGCACCTTTCTTCACGCCAGCCTCAGAGGTGTTAGGTACAGAAGTTACATCTTGGCGAGAAAGGATGAGGGCGGTAGGAGTATAGACATTCTCCATCGCCATCTTCCAAGCAGCGGTTGTCTCCTCTGCATCAGCAGGACGAAGAACCATCACGCTGGGGCGACCAGAATGGTTGTGCAGTTTCTCCATGAGGCGGATTTGTGCCTCTTGCTCTACTGGCTCGTGGGTTGGACCATCTTCACCTACGCGGAAAGCATCGTGGCTCCAGATAAATACCACGGGCACTTCCATCAATGCTGCCATACGAACAGCAGGTTTCATATAATCAGAGAATACGAAGAAAGTTCCGCAGGCAGGGATGATACCGCCGTGGAGTGCCATACCGATGCAAACGCAAGCCATGGTGAGCTCGCTGACACCTGCTTGCAGGAAACGGCCAGTGAAATCGTTAGGCGTGATGACGTGGGTATGTTTGAGGAAACCATCGGTCTTGTCGGAGTTGCAGAGGTCGGCGGAGGATACAATCATGTTGCCGACATTCTCTGATAGATAAGCCAATACATTAGCAGACGCAGCACGGGTAGCCACGTTTTGCTTTTGCATGATTTCGCTCCAGTCCACGCAAGGCGCTTCGCCACGCATAAAGGTCTCATACTCGTTAGCAGCCAATGGGTTAGCAGTTGCCCACTCGTGGTAAGCGGCATAGTGTTGGTTAGTGATTTCGCGCAGTTCTTCGGCACGTTTGTCGTAGAGTGCTTGCACGTCAGGGAAGATTTGGAATGGGTTCTCTGGGTCACCACCGAGGTTCTTGACGGTAGCTTCGAACGAAGCACCCGACTTGCTGAGTGGTTGACCGTGGGTAGAGGTCTTGCCCTCCCAGCTGTTGCCTTCGGCGGTTACGCAACCTTTACCCATAGAGGTATGACCAATGATGAGCGATGGGCGATTCTTCTCTGCTTGTGCATTGAGGATAGCTTGACGGATAGCCGATGGGTCATGACCATCAATATCTTGTACATACCAACCCCATGCCTCGTATTTCATGGCGACGTTCTCAGAGCTTACCTCGTTGCAGTTGGTAGAGAGTTGTACTTCGTTGGAGTCGTAGTACATGATGAGGTTATCGAGCTTGAGGTGGCCCGCCATACGACCTGCACCTTGGCTAATCTCTTCTTGGATACCGCCATCAGAGATGAAAGCGTAGATAGTAGGATTGTGAATCTCACCATAACGCGCATTGAACCACTTAGCTGCGATAGCCGCACCGACAGCGAAGGTATGACCTTGACCAAGAGGACCAGAGGTGTTTTCAATGCCACGTTCGATATTGCGCTCTGGGTGACCAGGAGTAACGCTGCCCCATTGACGGAGCTGTTGGAGTTCATCCATGGTGAAGTGACCAGTCATGCATAGTTGCGCATAGAGCATGGGTGACATGTGACCAGGATCAAGGAAGAAACGGTCGCGTGCTTCCCAACATGGATTCTCTGGATCGTGGATAAGGAACTCTGAGTAAAGCACTTGCACGAAGTCTGCCCCACTCATTGAGCCACCTGGGTGACCACTCTTGGCCTTCTCGACCATTGCCGCAGCGAGGATACGAATATTATCTGCTGCTTTTGTCATAAGTTGATTTGAATTCATGATTGTATCGTTAGTTAATATAGTTCAATGTTGTTAGAATTTATATGCGAGGTAGTAGTTTAATCCCCATTGAAAGTCCTTGCGAAAACTAAATCCTGGGATATAGTATGGCATCACTTCTCCCTCTTTGGCGTTGCGGGTAAATAGTAGTTTCATACGAACATACCATCCCATTTGAAATCCTTTATGCACTTGCACTTGGCAGCCAGCTACTATCTCTCCCCAGCAATCAAAACGTTGTTGGTCGTAGAAGTTCAGGCGCCTCTCGCCCCAATAGTCGCTATATAATCTTACATTCGTAAGGTCGTAGTTTTGGTATGCCCCACCAAATCGCAAGCCAACTAGCATATTATTTTCAGATGCACCTTTCTTGACAACAGCCAAGTCCATTCCGATTCGTCCAAAACCGCCTTGCCCGTTGTAATATCCTCCATCTGCACCACGTTCCGCTATGGCATATCCTCCTTCAATAGTGGGGTAGAAGCGTTTCGCCAAGCGCACATTGATTGCAGCCTCATAGCTTTGTATCTTTCCTGCAGAACGCGCCAATTCAAGAACGGAGTTTCCAACATCCAACTTCACGCTCATGCCCTGATATACAGCGGTGTCTGCATACTCGCGTGCGCTCGCGCATAATGCGAGGCAACAGAGGGATACTATGAGCAATAGTCTATTCATGCAGGTAAATACACAGATTGTCTTGTGCAACGGATTCTACGCTCGCGTTGATGATGCTTACGCTGTCCACGCGTGGATCACTTGACCATGCCGCAGTAATGGTGTGATACACCGCACAACCGCAAGCCAAACTAATAAACTGCTGACGAGGGGTGTGCTGAATATAGAGTGTATCTATTTGGTTGTGATAAAGCATTAGATAGGCGGTTAGATTGGTGTCAGGTCGCAATTCCAGTCCCATGACTTTGAAACCTTTGCCTTGCATGCCAATGTCGCTACCGATGCCTACCACGGCGATGCTATCCCACTGGGTATAGTGCACTGTGTCGCCAGCCGAAGTGACAGAATCTGCGGAGAGGGTGATTTGTACCGCAGTGCCCAACTCTTGGTGGCATGCTTTGTCTGGTTCGCAAGCTGCGAAAAGGGAGCAAAGAACAAGAAATAAAGAGTAAAGACGAATATGCTTCATCTTCCACAATCGAAAGTGATATGTCTTGGCTCCTTTTTCTTGCGTCATATATTACAATAATGTCTTTGCTTCGTTTTTGAGTGCTTGCAGTGCAATATCATTGGGCGTATCACCGTTGGTGCGATAGGCTGTAATGAGCGTTTTAGCATAGTCCAAAGCGCTGCTCCCAACTGGCATCTGTTGTGCGATGCTATTCACAAAAGCCACTGTCTGTTGCTTGGCATTGTCAATCAAACCCCACACCTCGTCACTGACATAAATCTGTTGGCTGAGGTTATGGTCATATTCTTGACGAATAGTATGTATCAAATGTGCTTGCACTTGCAGAGGGGTCATTTCCGCCAAATTGAGATCAATGAGCATATGCTCTGGCGTAGTACGCTCTAGTAGCAAAGACAAGCGCTCGTATGCGCGCACTCGAATCGGAGAAATCTCTTTTTGTGACAGTCTTTTCAATTCCCAAAGACGCTTTTCTTCCTCGTTTTTATAAAACTTATGCATCACAAACCATGTCGCAAGAAGCACGCAAAGGGCAGGAATACAGTATCTCAAAATCTCTACCATAATCACAAAGTTATCCAAATTATCGTGCAAAGTTACTGTTTTTTTTGCATACATGCAAGAAAAAACGGTATTTTTGTTTATTTATCGCCTAATTGTATACTAATCAGTATAGGGTCGTGGTCCGCATAGCGGAACATCGTCTTGTCAAGCCGACGCTTGTATCCACGCGAGTAGAAATAGTCGGCATTGAGGTGATAAGGGTGCACTGCTTTTACTTGTGTTGCCATTGTTGGAGAAGCAAATGCACGGTCCAGATACCCCGCCTCGCTATGATACACATAGGAATAACCCGTTGAATCATATTGCATGAGTACATCTTCATAACCAGCTCGAATGAGCGTTTGGATAGGTTGCTCTTGGCTATAACAGTTATAGTCACCTACGAGCAGGATATCCGCATCGCTAAACAATTGCTCTTTCTCAAGCTTATCCAACATCATCAATAGACTATCCACATTCACCATTCTTTTGCTATTAGACTCATCACCCGTACCGCGTTTAGAACGTAGATGGTTGATGTTCAGTACAAAACGCTCACCGCTCTTAATCTCCTCAAATCCGCATGCCACCATGCGATAGTGGTAGTGACTACTTGGGTTGTGATACCCATATTGTAGGTCGCCATATGGACGCACGCGGTCGGTGCGATAGATATAGCCACAGGAGATGGTATCTCCATTGTTCCAACCTTGCGACACATACGCATAGCGCGCTTTTTTTACTCTCTCATTCATCGCACGCACCAACATCTCTGCCGCACTATCGCCTTTCTGTATTTCGCAAATAGCATAGATATCGGCATTGATGTGTGTGAGGGCCTTGCTGATTTTCTCTGTTTGAATACCTTGTTGCTCTTTGGTGGTTTTGCGATGTGCATAGCCGCCCAAATCATAGAAGTAGTTTTGGATATTGGCGGCACATACTAGCAGGCCCTTTGGCATCTTGGGCTTTGGCTCGGGCTTGTTATTTTGGAACTTTGGCGTAGCACCTGTCACTAGTTTTCCTGGTGCAACCACACGAGCGGTCAGGTTCTTCAATACTGCCCCCGTGCGCACTTCATAGTTGCGGATATTGCATGTCAAACTGATGATCTGTGCCCTATTTGCCTGTTTAATAGCCCAATACATCGTACTGTCGCCCTCTGCCAAACCTATGGCGCGTTCCTCTGGAACGTATAGACGTTCAGGGGCAAGGATGAGCGAATCGTAGTAGTTGCCACATACATAGAGTGGAGTAGTGATTTGCACCATTTTTCCGATGTATTTATCCCAGCCAGTCTCTAATAATTCGGGCAGTTGTACTTTCTCTACAGCAAGCAGTGAGTTAGTCCAAAGGAAGATAATTAATAAAAGAATTTTGCGCATAGGATGTTGATTTTACAAATATGCCACAAAGGTACTGCTTTTTAGGGATATTTGCAAGAATTAAGAAGATTTTTTTACAACTGCAAATGTGTTTTGCACGGATTTTGCCATAGGAATCTACGAACCTAAACACTTGTGAAAATGAATCGTAGGAAAATGACGATGCTAAACATTGGCTTAGGCATTTGTTTGGCAGCGGAAGCAGTTGTGTATGAACCCTTTGCAGGCGTGGACAATACGCTGCCTTCCGATAAGACTTTCGAAGAGAATTTTGGCTACAAAGCGGAGTTTAGTTATCCGCAACTAAGTTCTAACCAACGTACCATTGGCGGTGGAGCTGCGTACTACTGCCCTTACTGCGGTGCACCATTAGACCCTCATGACCATACCGAATTGGTCAGACATGGTGGCAACGGTAATGCCTATGACTACACGGGTAGAACGCACCACTGCAACATGCCGTTGCATGGAGAAGAAACGCTGCTCCTGTTTGCTGCTGCGCTACTCTGTACCAAGATTGGTACTTCACTACGTCGCAAGAAAACGGCGAGTTAGTTGTTGCTACAGACTTACAGCCCCTTGAAGAACTCCACCACCATATCTGCTACCTGCTTGGTCTTGCGGCTGATGCGGTGGTTTTCGTTTTCTACAACGATCAGTTCGGCACATTCACCATAGGTACGTTTGAAATCTTCGCTGCACCACATGGGTACGAGTGTGTCATCGCTACCATGGATGATTCTTATGGGACCGTTGTAGGCCTCGGCTGTGCCGTAGATGTCTAATTGCTGTGTGCTGAGGATATACTCTCGGCTCACCTTCATCATACCGAAGCACTTGACGTACTCGGGTGGATTCTTTGGGTCGAACTTTGCACCCAACATACTGCCTTGGTTGCAAGCTGTCTTCAGTACCGAAGCAGGAGCAATCAGCACCAGTCCGTATGGCTGTTTTTTACTGCCTGATGCAGCAATCCGCCCTGCGGTCATGGATGCCACTACGCCACCTTGCGAGTGTCCTAATAGTCCAATCTTGCTCACATACGGCAGCGAACATGCATACTGCCACATGGCTGTGGCTTCGGCAATCTCATTTTCGATAGTCATTTTTACCATCTCGCCTTCGCTGCTCCAGTGTCCACCAAAGTTGAAGCGAATAGAGGCGATGCCTGCCTGAGCCAGTTGGCGAGCGATAGTGGGCATAGGTGTGATGCGTTGGCTGGCGAAGATGCCATGCATGAGAATCACCATTGGGCACGTGTCCGTTTCGGGATCAAAGCCCTCTGGCAGTGTAACGGTCATTGCCAGTCCGCCTTGCGGACCATATACTTGGAAGTCTTTTGCGAAAATCGCTGTGGATAGCAGTGCAAATACTGCTGCTGTGAGAATTCTTTTCATGTGGTTGGTTTTGTGGGTTAGGTAAATGATGTGCTATCATTTGGCTGCACGAACAATATCGTTGATGACCATGCTGGCGAGGGTCATACCAAAGACGCCTACTACTGGGGCAATAGTGCCTTGCTCGCCTGCAATCTCTTCGGAATAGACGCATTGAATCTTGCTTTTAGGTAGTAGCCCTGTCTTCTTCATTTTGGTGCGCAGTGCTCGCGCTAAGGGGCAACCTTGCACTTTCCAGAACTCGGCTGTGCGGATGTTTTGCGCCTTGAGTTTGCGCCCCGCGCCCATGCTGGAATAGACTTGGCAATCAGCAGTGGTAGCGTTGTAGAGCAACAGGGCCTTGCAATCCACCATGTCAATGGCATCAATCACGATGTTGTATTGCGCGAGGTCAAAACTATCTGCTGTTTCGCTGTTGTATTGGCGGTCAATGATTTGGACGTCTGCTTCGGGACAGATTTGCAGCAGTCGCTTTTGCATTTCCTGCACTTTGTTCTGCCCGATGTTGGCTGCGGTGGCTACTATTTGACGATTGAGATTGGTGGTGTCCACTTTGTCGAAATCCACAAGGGTCAGATGCCCAATGCCTGTGCGAAGTAGGGTTTCAGCGCACCATCCGCCCACTCCTCCTACACCAAAGAGAATAACGCGTGCATGCTGCAATGCCGCAAATCCTTCTTCGCCTATGAGTTGTATCGTTCGTGTAAACATAGTATTCTATAATTTGTCCGAAAAGTTAGTGTATTTTTTCTGATATATTCAAAATTTAGTGTTATATAAAGTGATGTCGTATTATTCTGAGGGGTTATTTCACCACCACAAGTGTTGCGCCTTCTTCGTAGAGGGAGAAATCGGCGTCGTGTACTTCTACGCGGTTGGCAAAATCGCGGCGGAGTATCTGTCGTATCTCGTTGCGCAGTACGCCGTTGCCTTTGCCATGCACGATGACTATTCTTTTGCCGTGGTAGCGGATATGCTGTTGCATCTGCATGCGGAAATAGCGCAGTTGGTATTGGTGTTTCTCCACATCGCTCATGCCTGCGCCGTTGGTGGGTAGTGCATTGATGTGCAAATCTATGACAAGTTCATCGCGTTGCCTTTTGGGGCGTTTGGCGGTGGCTGTATGGGGCGTAGGTGCAGATGGTTGTGGCTCTGCGGGGATAGGTTTGACGGTCTTGGCTACACGTTGATAACTTTGTGCGCTGTGGCATGGTACGCAACTGCTGGCAGGTATAGGACCGACATCAAAGCCATCGTCTGTTTCTATCCAGACGAGTTGTTTAACGTTATCCACTTGAATAACTGTCCCTCCGCCTACGGCATCTAGGAATCGTATTTTATCGCCTTTTTTCATTTCGTTTTTTCTCGCTGCAAAGGTACACAAAATTATTGAAACACACAACATACTTGCTCCTTTTTTTTGCAGAGGCTTCATTCTTTTAAGAAAAAAGGAGCAAGCCATATATGAACTTTATGGGGAGGGGAGAGGGAAGTGGGTGTGGAACCACTAAGTCTTACATGCTTGTTTGAAAATTCCGAACAACCACTTTTTAACTTGCTCCTTTTTTTTATTGAGTTTGCTGCTTTTTAGTGAGAAAAAAGGAGCAAGCTGTATGTGAGATATTGGTGAGGATTGGAGTGTGAAATAGAAGAGGGTGGCAGAGATGAGAGCGGATGCAATGTGCATGTGGTTATTGCATGTTAGTAGTAGTTAACTGAGCCCAGCGTGCTAGACCGTTGGCGGAAAGGCGGTACGCTTGTTCGGGTTTGTTTGGAGAGTCTGGATAAGCCAAAACAACATAACCTCGGGCAATAGCAGGACGAAGATAGTTATCCATGAAGTTACGGCGACTTCTTTGTTTCAGCCCCAAATATGCGATGATCTGTCGTCGTGGCATGGTTTGATCGCCAATAGCCAGTATTAGTTTTTGTATACGTCCTTCAGCTTTGTCGGTGGACAGGGTCGGAGGGATTGGTTGTGATGGTTGTTCTACCGTTTGAGTTGACTCTTCTATCGCTTCAATATAGAAACTGAATGGTCTGAATCCATCGTTGCAACTAATCATGGCGCTCATAGGGTTTTGCATCCATCCGTCGTAGAAATTGCCTTTTCCTTGAGATAGTTGCTCCACAAACTGATGCATAGATTCCCATGCAGCTAAACATAACCCTTCAGGGCATTTGCCATCTATGGATATCCATTGTTGTCCTTCTTGCACGCTACATGCGTGTTCAATGGGATTTTCATACTTCGCCATTAGATCAGTATATACCGTTTGGCGAATAGCGGTGATGCGAACTTTTGCCATAATCTGTGTGATATTTGCTGCAAAGGTACACAAAATTATTGAAACACACAACAGACTTGCTCCTTTTTTTGTCGCAGAGGCTTCATTCTTTTTAAGAAAAAAGGAGCAAGCTATATATGAACTTTATGGGGAGGGGAGAGGGAAGTGGGTGTGGAACCACTAAGTCTTACATGCTTGTTTGGAAATTCCGAACTACCACTTTTTGACTTGCTCCTTTTTTTTGTTTGGTTTACTGCTTTTTTGTGAGAAAAAAGGAGCAAGCTATGTATGAGTGTATATAAGTGTGTGTGGGGGTATAGCTATGTATGAGTGTGTATAAATGTGTATGGGTATGTATGATTTGTTTCTTTGTGTGGAGATGGAGGGATTATATCATATCAATCAGCAATTGTCGGAGTTGTTGGCTTGTATCTTGCTGGATGATGAGGTGATTTTTCTTGTCATATTGGAGAGAAAAGTGCAAATTAATTGTATTTTCTGGGGTTTTATATGTGGTGGATGCGGTTTTTATGATTTCATCTTTGACTTGCTCCTTTTTTTGTTTGGTTTACTGCTTTTTTGTGAGAAAAAAGGAGCAAGCTATATGTGAGTATATTAAGTATGTGTGAGAATGTGTGGGTGTGTATAAATGTATGGGTATGTATAAATATGTGTGGGTGTGAATAAATATGTATGAGTGTGTATAAATGTATGGGTATGTATGATTTGTTTCTTTGTGTGGAGATGGAGGGATTATTCTTTGTTTTTGACTTGCTCCTTTTTTTTGTTTGGTTTACTGCTTTTTTGTGAGAAAAAAGGAGCAAGCCATGTGTGAGTGTGTATAAATATGTATAAGTGTGTGTGGGGGGGGATAGATATGTATGAGTATGTGTGAGAATGTGTGGGTATGTATAGGTGTGTGAGGATATGTGTGGGTAATTATGAATATGGATGGGGATTATTCTTCTTTCAGATAATATCTTCTCCACCATTGTTTGAATGTATCGGGTGTTTCGTATCCGCTGCCCCAATGCATGTATCGGCTCCAGATGAGTGCTTTGAGCGCGATGGGTGCGCCATCATGTGGGTTGAAGTGTCCGAGTCCAAATTCTTTGTAATCTCTTATTAGGCACTTTAGGTCGTGTATTCCATCTGCTGTATAATGTTTCTCCACCCAGTATCTCTCATAGCTAGCCAACAGGGCATCTTCTCCCAGGGCTTTCTCATCCATAGGTTCTCCTTTGTAATACCTACACTTGGCAATATATTCTTCTCGTGATTTGGGTTGGTACATGGTGGATAAATGTGTGTTGATGGGATGATTATTTTTCAGCATATCAACTGGTAACAAATTTTTACCAGTTCATTCTTTTTTCTCGCTGCAAAGGTACAACAATTTTTATAGATATGCAAATAAAATCGCTCACGAGGAGCGATTTTGGTGTACCTAATTCTTTTTGGCGTTGTAGGATTCAATAGTTTTGGACTGGATGATAATTGCTGTATCACCTTTGGTCACGGATCGGCTTTCAGTGGTAATGGTACGGGTCACATTACACGAGGTGAGTCCAAGAGCCATCGCAATGGCTGTGGCGATAGACACTGCCAGGTACTTGATTGCCTTAATAAGGCGTTGTTTTTGAGTTTCTGTTAACTTGTTCATAATTTGATGGAATGATGTTAGTACTGAAGCGTTTAATTAAACGAAATTTGTTTTACGACAATTTGCGACAATTAAATCGACAATTAGTGACAATTCTTGGATTATTTTTTATGACAAAAATACGCTGCGCTCGCGTTCGGCAACATAGTCGTATTGACTGTTGACTCTGTCAACATTAGAGCGACATGTGCCTCCGCTCTCCCCACTCGCTCACGAAGCTCGCGGGGACCCCTAATGGCTACAAAAATATTCAAAAATCAATGATATGTTTTGTTTTTCGCTCATAAGAATGCAGACTGCATTGGTGAACGAAAAAACAAAAACATTATACATTATTACTTGCCTTCGATTTCATCGCGCATCAAGTTCCAAACATATTGGTACAGAGTCTTGTACTTGGTTTGCCTGATAAAGCCAACTTGATCCATTGCTATGTGGTTTGGATCCATCATGCGGTCGCGAGTGGCTGCGCATATTTGGGTGAACAGGTCACGCCAAGCTCGTTCTGATGCGGAAACTGGAGTGGTGCGGTCGCCATGTACGGATGTGTACTTGCGGTCGGAACACTTGCGGTAGTTGTAGCAAGTGCGGTACTTTTTGGAGATTTTGCCCGAAAGGTGATGGATAGGGTCTTCGTAGGTTACAATAGCCATAGTTTAATTTTGAATTAAGAATTAAGAATTTTGAGATTGGGATTAGAGTTTGGCCATCTCTTGTGCCATCATGTAGCCGTGGAGGGACTTGTACTTAGTCTGCTTTTTGAACTGCTCTTTGTATGCGGCACGCTGCTCAGGCGTGAGGGCATTGACATTAGCAGAAGCTGTAGCCATCTTGGTTTGTTGCGCTTTTTGGGCGGTAGATGGTTCGCCTGTGTAGGGGTTGCAGATTTGTGAAGTGAAGGTTTCGCCGTACATTTCTTTGAAGATGATGTCGGAGTGTTTGCAGATTTTGCCACGAAATTGGCGGAAGGGTGCTTCTAATTTGATTTTAGACATAATTTTAGTTCGTTTTACTCACGAAAGGTGGTTCGCTACGCTCACGAATGATGGTTGCGCTGTCGCTCCACGAATAGTGGTCTTCGACGAGATATGGTTCGCTCTGCTCACGAATGCCTTGCGTGAAGGGTTAATATTAGTTTAAGGTTGAAAGTTGAAGGTTTAAGGTGTAAAGGTTGGGGTTAATTGATTGTTTGGAGGGTGCAGGTCCAGCAGTGGTTGAAGGTGAGAGACTGGGCGAGGGTTTGGCGGATGATGTCGCACGCCTCATCGGGTAGGAAGAGTTGAGGGTCGAGAGGGATAACCTTAACTGTAAGGGTGGTGCCCTCGGTAGAGAACTCGGGATTGAGGGTTTCAAGGTGAAAGAGGACTGCCTCTTTGGCTTGGAGCATCTCGGCTGCACTTTGGCAGGGAATGGTGATGAGAACGAAATGTTTTGGTTTCATATTAATAGGATTTTTATTTAAAGACAATTCTGGTCAATTGGGGCGTCAATTAGTGTCAATTCGAGGATGATTTTTTTGTAACAAAAATACGCTTCACTTTGTTCGCTACAAAAATAAAAATCTAGAACTATCTTTTGTTTTTGTCCAAATGAATGCAGCACACTGCATTGGTGGACAAAACAAAAATTATAACAATGTTTGTCATTCTTTCAAGTAGTTTAAGTGATTTAACTTTGTCAAGTTGGGTGGTGTCCTTTCTGTGGGACGCGTTTCTATAATAATGCTGCAAAAAATAGCGGCAACAATAAAAAAAGTTGCCGCCGATTTGTGTTTTATGGCTTGTGAAGTGCGATGAATACTAATAATTTTTTTTTTTGCATTTGCCGCTACTTCTGCCGCTAGTTAGGTATTTGGGTTGAGTAGTTCTGCCATTTGCTCCACCGCAAGCTTTGATTTTGTAGGTATATGCAGACTGTTTAGTCGGGGGAGTTGACGGCTGTTTTTATCCACAAAGTGGTTATATACACAAGTCCATTTGCCGACTCGTTTTGGAGTGGAGATATAGTTTCGCTCTGTCATTACTCGTATGAGGTATGCGAGTTGAAGATTGGAACCTGTCCATTTGATTCGGATATTAGATGCTTTGCCTGTAAAAAGAGTGAAGAAGTCATCGGGCTGGGTGTCCGCAGCAATCCATTGTGCACGGAGAAGGTACTGATAGAGAGTTGTGATGCGTTGGGGCGCATTAGTGAGCCAGCGATAGGTGAAGGTTGCATTGGTCACACGAGGTGTAGTGCGCTTGCGTGGGCAAGCGGAGGAGCGGTGCGTGGCGTGCGCATCGGAGATAGTGATAGATAGTCCAAGGATGTCATTAATCCGTTGGAGGCAGTTTTGCAACTCGGCGAGTTGCGCAGGGGTAAGTGTTGTTGCTTTCATAACCGAAAGGATTTATGCTCGGCTTTGAAAGTGAACGCGCATTTCAATGGATATCCAAGCCAGACAAAACCTTGCGGTTAATAAATAAAAAAACTCGACTTCTTTCGAAATCGAGTGCAAAGGTAACGGATTTTATTGAGTAAATCAACCTATTTGATTGATATATAATGTTATATAGAATCAATCGAACGAGAAAATACTATTTTGTCGAATTTATAGAATCAATTGTTGAAATAAGAATAAGCCACTGCAAAATTGTGTTTGCAGTGGCTTATTAGGTAAATATAATTTTACTTCGTTACAGTTTGTAATAATCTAGAAAGTTCTGAATATAAAGGGAAAGCTATTCTAAAAATACGTGAAATCTTTTCACTACTTAATTGTGTAAGTAGATGTTTTTTTGCTTGTAAATCTACCAATCGCACGACACTACCTTTGATTTTCCATTTGCGCCTTTCTACCGAAATAGATTGTGCAAACTGTCGCATCCCTTTTTGAAATTCTTCCGATGTTTCAAAATTTAGATTTGGTAATAACGGAAAGAAGTTTATCATCTGTTCAATGAATTCCCGATCTGTTATTGGTTTACTTCTTAGTATATTCGAGTCTTTTAATGCTGCTAAAATATAGAACCACTCATTCTTCATTTGTGGATCAATCTTAGCTCTATCCAATCCGATAGTATCAGTATAGAGAGGCGTTGCAGAACCCAACTCGATAGAATTAGCTATTTCTTTACGTAACAATAATAATTTCTGGTTAGAATCAAATGATTTACCAAAAATTAAATTATCCAATACATCCTCACCCAAATCTTCTTGTGGGGCATCATTATTAGCTGCATGGTAATGAAAATCCCCTGCAACAACTAAATTGTTTTGCTGTATGTTTATTGTTTCAGCCATTATCATTTTAAGGTTAAAGCATCAAACTCTTTTTTGCGCCTATATAATTCAGATGTAGAATCTATAATTTCATAGCGATAATTCTTGTAATATGACAAAATGTGCAGTAACTTTTTATTCGTAGTTAATGATTCTATATTGTTAAAGTCGTTTTGAAAAATAAGAGGCTGTAATTCTTCCATTTCAGCAACAGATAGTTGCTTCATCTCCTCACGCCAAGCATCTGTGTACCCAATATATTCAAAAAAGAAACGATATAATATAAATGTTTCAGGCATAATAAGTAATTCTTTGTATTCTTCTATATTTTTACCAAATGCTTTTTCAAAGAAAGACTTTCCGCGACCTATTTTACCTTTTGTTGCATTCAAAATTGCTTGTACTGCACGGATGTATTTTCGATTCCAATATTTACCTATATAATCTCTATCATGACTATGCTCCCCTCGGATTGGATGATATTTCATAGGAAAAGAATATATATTAACATTGTACTGCTCACACAAATCTACATTGATGCGCATGCGTTCGTATAAATCCTCTGGTTTGTCTTGAAAATTATAAAGCAAATAATTAGAAAAATCCCTTAATCCGTTATTTATACTAAGCTCTATTGCATTAAGATATTGTGGTTGCGTTTTAATATCATCAAAAGCTATACGTAATGGTCGAATGGCAACTTCACTTAGTGCTTTTACAATCTCATTGGTAAATAAACGCGCATCAACTCCTTGATTAAAATCAATAATACGACGTTTGCCTTTACTGCCAGAATAACGTTTTGTAAAATATGGTGCAAAAATATGATATGATTTTATTAAGGCCTCACGCGTACACGTATCTAAAGATAACAGACCAAATTTGTCGCGTGTAGTATATATCTCCGTGCGCTCATCTTCCGAAAAGCGTTTCATCTCCGTTAGAGTTTGTAACAACTTGAATGCTTTACGCGTATAAGCACGATCATTTATATGTAAACGAAGATTGCGAATTGCTAAATCATACTGATTTGTTTCTATATATTTATCACCTTCTTTAAATCCACAATCTTTTATATCTTGGATAATCTGCATGAATTGCTGAGATGCCATGACATTATTATCCATTAGCAATAAATTTTGCTGTTCTCCATAAAGTCTGCGTGTACGATTGATACGTTCCTTTAATGGAATATAATCAATATAATTTGGCTCTAATGTTTTAACTGCACAAAAAGCACAATTACGAATGCAGCCACGAGTTGTATAACTAAAGTAGGCGTTATTATCTGGATAGACATAATCTATTTCATCCAAAATGGAATAATCCAGTGGTAAATTATCTATAATCTCGTTATTATCTGGATCAATATCTCCTTTTGAATGTAATGTTCCACAATGAGGTTTTATACCTGTTGCCTCGTAAATCTCTTCAGGTTGAATAGATGCCAATACACCTCCGACTTGCAAGCGATTAATATCTTTAACAAGGGTTTTCGCAAACTCTATTGTTTTAATAGTTATATCCCAATAAAATGTAAATAGAGTAGTTACACCAACAAAATCAAATTTTGAAGAATCAGATAAATTTCCTGTTTTGAACTCTTTTCTATATTGATCTATCCACGGATATAATAATACTTCATATTGCGATTCGTATAATCCAATGGCAGAGAAATCCGATTTTTGCCCTCTCTTTATATATTGCTTTATTTTATCTCCTCTTAAACGCCAATTTATAGTGTCATCTATAGCAACGAATTTATTAATACACAAACTCGTTAACCAATCTAATAGAAATTCCTTTAATTCACCTTTAAAGAAAATAACATCATCGCCACGCATTCGGAAATACGTAGCCATTTTCATTAATCCAATAGGAGGAAACTTATTCTTATAATTTGGCTCTATTAATAAAACCTTACGGCTCATTTTGTAATCTCTTTTTCAATCTTATCAATCAATGCTTCGCGCTCTTTTTCATTATTAAGAGTTTGCTCAATTATATTGTAAATTTCAAGAATCAATTCTTTTTCTTTTGGTTGAAATTTATCATATCGTTTATCATCCGTTCGAAGCTTGATATTCTTTATTGGTTGTAGAACTGTATTTGGTAATTGTGGAATAGGATGTTGTGGCAATTGTATGCCTACAGGGGAAAACATGTTTATTAAAGGACTTCCATTTGCTTGCCAATCCTGATGTATTTTACTTAACTTTTTTTCTGCTTTTGCACGTGCTATGTGTAATTTTTGTAAATCTTCGTCATATTTTTGCCTTTGCACAGCACTTGTTACACCTTTTTCTATTCTCTTCTGTATTGCAGTAGCTCTTTCTTCAGACTGTTTTATTATTTTATCTGTCTTACGAGCATCAGAGGCTCCGTAGCATAGTTTTTCCAATTCCAACAAATGGGACTCAATATTGTTCTCAAACTCTTTTAATCCCGCATCAACTCGCAGATAGTCACGATGAGAATCTGGAACCAATTTACTTGTAGGTAAAACATGTATTTCCCCGAAGAAGTATCTAACAAAACGTGCTTTATCGCCTGTTGGCATAAAACGATAACATGTAGTTTCATCACCTAATTGGATATTCTCGCAGCGCAAACGTATATTGCGCGCTTTATTAGTTTTATTTAAAATACCTTTAAGGCTTGAAATGGAATACCATCCCCAATACATTGGCAGACCTTCTGAATTCGTTTCATACCAAAATTCAATTCCAGTAATAGTGTCTTCTATTTGTCCGCTCTGATCTAAAATAGACATAGTATAGTCTTTAGAAAGTTGGCTATCTCCAACATAGATATTATAGCAATCCAAATGAAGATTCTTTTCTTTCATGAAATTATAAATATCCCTTCTGTATGCGAAATGATTAGAATAATCTACTGGCGCAACCATTGCAAGATAATCTCGGATGTCTTTTTCATTCAATAATTTATCATCCGTAACGTCCTCCATAATAACCCTGAAATAGTGTTTGTCGCAATGTTCCTCCTTTTGTTCCTTTGATATTTTAACTACTTCATCTATTACAGATCCTGCATCTCGGTCATCATCATCATTATCTAAAATCTGTGTTAATCGAACAGCATCCCATGTAACAATAGATACGATATCTTCATCAAAATATGAGGTTTCAAATTTTAATGTCTTACAATATGCTAAACCACCTAAGCGCCCTATACCTCGAAATCCTTTGTTTATACCACGCATTTTAGGAGAACGTGCAACATCTATTAGCAGTCTCTTAATATCTTTTGATGACACACCAGTTGCATCATCCTCTATAATTATATTACGAGAAATAGGATCAATTTTTACAAAAACAGAATATTCTAATTCGGGATACATTAACTTCGCCGCATCTATTTGATCTGCTGCATTTTGAATATACTCGCGATAGATACACCTACTATCTGCATACATACTGCGGGTCAAAGACTCCAGCACATTCTTTCCTATAATAGTATCAGCCATTAGTCGTTATGATATTTATATATTGGTTTTGGGAATTTAATATTAAGTAAGGAACGGAATATAGGATTTTGAATGATATATTCTCCCTGTTTTAATCGTGTTAACATTGTCTTGTAGACTTGCGGAACAAAACGAAAATCTTCTTTTGTAATTTCTATTGCATTTGTGCGACCAAATGCTTGCGTTGCACAATTACCTTTGATACGTTTATGAATGTCACTAACAAATTGTTCTGCACCAAATAATACAATGCCTAAAGAACGCCCGCGCTCTGTTATATCAAGCAATTGTCGTAGAATAGGAGAGGATTTAGGAACATCATTTGATGCATATTTATTCAATTCATCAATAAAGATAACTATGCGATCTGGAATATCCTCGCGCTCCGAACTAAGTTTAAGGTTATATACAGCGCGCATTACATCTCCAAATACAAAACCTTGTGAATCTTCATCCAACTTAGAAATATCAACGACCATAACCTCGTTATTCTTAATCTCCGCTATTTTATCACGTAAGCGTATACCTGTTGTGCCTAAACTGTTTGTAAACATTTGTTTGTTTTTTTGATAACACTTATTAAACAAGCGATAGAACTTACGCCAACTCATTACAGAGATTTCTTTTCCCTGTGTGCTTTTCTCTTGTGGATTAGCTTGCTCCTTTAATGCTTTGAGAAAATCTTCCCAAGATTCTAATCCTCTAAACGCACCACTTCCCGCGATAATGTAATTAATAATAGACTCTATTGTTTCATTGGGATCATCAACATTAGCGAAAAGTAAATCTAGACATTCTTTATCTTCTGGAGATTCAAACAAATATTTATATTGGAAAGCCTGTTGTTTCCTTAATCGACTTTCCAAACGTGATTTTTTTTCATATGTATAGAGTGTTCCGTCAGAAGCATATGGATAATAATATGTAACATGTTGGAATGGTTTCATATCCATTTCTAATGTTTCATATATTGGTTGTATCTCATTCAGTTCATCTTGACGAGTATTTTTCTCATCAATAGTAAGCAAATCAGTTCCTTTTACATTCATCATAATAAAAGCAACAGATTCTCGTTTTTCTTTTTGCACAGTATCCTGCAAAGCTTTCATGAGAAACATCGCATATGATGTTTTGGAAGCCAAACCTGAAATACCTGATATATTAAGATGTGCTCCTTCTGGACCTATCAAAAAATTAGAATTGAAATGTACTGGTAAAATCTTTTGTTCTACGCCATCATACATTTGAATATATCCAGCAGGAATAGGATTTTTCACATTATCCAATCCTAATGCAATTTGTATCTCATCTTCTGAAGCCAAACGAACACAACTACCTTCTGTAACTGGTATATAAATGTTAGCAGAGTTTCCAACAACTTTACATTTCACATAGTTCATCCCTATGCGATCTGTATATGAAGAAGAATCCACTTGTCCAAAATCGCTTGATATATACCCTGCTAATGGACTTGGTGCATCTGTTATATGGGCAATCTCTTCAACAACACCAAATGTTTTAGATTGCTCAAGGTGATGCTCTACCACAACGACATCAAACGGCTTTAATTTCCGTTCTTTACTTGTCCAAAAGGTAAACTCCTCTATAGTAGATGGAAGTTTCTCTGTAGCAATTATTTTACCTATAATTTCCATGGTATTAGAATATATTTAAGAAGTAATATTCACTTTTAAACTTACTTTTGCAATAACATTCTGTCATGTAAACAGGATAGAGATGATTCGCCCAACGTGCATCATTGCCATAACAGACAGGATTGCGTTCATTGATAATATTAGCGGTTATCATATCTACTTCATCTGTTGACAAGCCATATTCAGCTTCTTCTCCCGTCATTAACATTTTTTCTATTTTAAGTATTCCAGAGTACGGAGTAGTTGTCTTATCTCGTTCCCTAATGCGTACATACCAGATTGCAAAATTTGCTTCACAAAAAGCAGGATCAGGTTCCCACATAATAGCGGGCGTGCGATGGAATAATGGTAATTTAGCAATATCTGCTGCTATACTACGCCCCCTATTATCACGCATTAAATTAGGATTAAACATTTTACTTACACCTACAACACGCTGATAATTACTGCGTATCTTCTTCATTTCCCCATAATCACCAGTCTTAATGGTGCGATATTGTAGCGAACCATCTTTAATCAAATAATCATCTTGCGTTAATTTGTGTTGACTGACCAATTGCGCTACAATCTTTTTTTCACAATCAATCATCTCATCTTGAATTCGTGCTGTCGCTAATTTATCAAAAGAACTATCTTGTTGTGATGATGAATATGCCAATATTTTTCTAATATCTATTCTTTTACGTTTTGCTTGTTCTAATTCATTTATCTTTTGACATAACGAACGGAAAAATACAGATGTATCTATACCTTTGGAATTAGCGGCATTTGGCAACGCTAAGACTGAATATGCTTCTTCTGCTACATGTTGAAAAGCAGCAAAACTTACACCATCATCTTGCATTATACGTTCGCAGCATGCAACTGATATTTGCCCTGCTATTAAAGGATATACTTTTTTGTCATATCGTATGTCATCTATTTTATAGACCATACGTGAGCCATCAAGAAAATAACGAAAGAGAGGTGGATATTGGCGTAATTGTAGAGCCAATTTCGTCATATCGCGTGATGTAGGAATCTTTTGGCTCTCCGCATATTGTTTAGGAGTAATTTGTTGAGATAAATCCTCATATGGAATACGTAATGAAGGGTCATTATCATAACCATATTTAAACGAGCCAAAAGGTTCTCCATCGGTTTCTCGTGCAATATATTCAATCAATTTTCCCATTTTTTGCTGATTACTCTATTAGAAATCCTATTTAGCCCGCAAAGTTACAACAATTTTTGCATAAATGCAAATAATACCGCCATTTTCTGAAAAAAATGGCGGTGTCAGTGGTGTCGGCTGCGCCGAGGTTGTGTGCGCGGAGCGCAGGTGGTGTCACGTAGTGAGGGTGTGCGCCTTCGGCGGGTGGAGGGTAATATAGATCGGCTTCGCCTGTAGATCGCTCGCTATGCTCGCTGTAGTTGGTAGATCGGGCTGCGCCCTGTAGAGAGGGGAGAATCGGGAGGCGCGAGAGGGGATAGCGTCGAGCGTGGTAGGAGAAGAGGGGTTATTCTTTATCTTCTACCTCTATTTCTAATTGCAGAAAATGGTCAAAATCTGATTGATACAAACGGTCTTGGACAATGCGGTACTTCTCAAACTCGGTTTCTGCTTTAGCCTTTGCCAGTTCTGCCGTAATACGACCCGCATCTTGCAACACCTCCCTATCCCAAAGCGTCAAGAAACCATTCAAACGCCTCTCCCAGTCCGCCATTGTCATAGGAATCTGGCGCATAGCCTGCATCTCTGCAAAATCTAAATAGGCATTGACAATACGAGCCAATACCTGCAACTCATCGTGCGAAAGGTAATTCTTTGCCACAACCACATCATAGCGATGAATCTTACCTTCTGGTGCACCTTCCCAAGTAGTCAATCCCATATGCTCTTTGTCAGCATCTGCACGCTCATAAATAAGTTCAGCCGCCGTATGCTGATGCACCGCATAGTGCAATTTGTTTTGCACCGCCGCAAAGAAGCGCTGCGTGGCAGCAGCTGTAGGATCATAATCAATACTAGTGGCATAAATATCCGTAACTTTTTGGTAAAAACGACGTTCAGAGAGGCGTATCTCACGCACCTTCTCCAATTGCTTCTCAAAGTAGTCCTTCGTAAGAATAGTACCACCTTTCTTGAGACGTTCGGTGTCCATCACCCAACCTTGGATAGTATAATCCTTGACCACAGCATTAGCCCATTTACGGAACTGTACAGCACGTTCGTTATTCACCTTAAATCCCACAGCGATAATCATTTGCAGACTATAGTGCTTCACCTCGCGAGAGACTTGACGAGTGCCCTCGGTTTGAACTATCCGGAAATTCCGGATGGTTGCCTCCTCTTCTAATTCGTGGTCTGCATAAATCTTTTGTATGTGTTCGCTGATTGTGCGCACGTCCACGCCATACAACTCAGCCATGAGGCGCTGGGTAAGCCAGATGTTTTCATCTTGGTAGCGGAGTTCGACGCTCTCAGGCTGATCCCCAATAGCAGAAACAAAGGTTAAGTATTCCGCTGCAGACGAGCGAATAGTAATTTCTTTGGATTTTTTAGATTTTGTAGCCATAAAGCATCTTGTTTTTTGTTTGACGGTGCAAAGGTAGTATATTAAACTGCTAAAACTTGTCAGTTTGTCGAAAAAAGTTTATTTTTTTTGCGTTTATTTGATTTTTCTTATTTCTTTCTCTTTAGCCCGCAAAGATACAACAATTTTTGCATAAATGCAAATAAATGGCGAAAAAGTCGCCATTATCTGTTTAGAGAACGCGCCAAAGGCGCTACAGTTTAGAGTTTAGAGGTGGAGAGATACCCGAATGGGATTCGGGACAATGACAAAGAAAGAGGGGCGCAAAAGTGCGCAAATTTAAAGTTGTACTTTAAGATTGCGCAAATTGGAGAGCACAATGTGCCTGATTAGAGGTGCGGAATTACTCGCGGGGGTAGCCGCGAGAACTGAACCAACTATGAGAAATTGGCTCGGCGAATTAGCGCCGAGCACTAGACAGATGGTGGAAATGAAAGGGACCCCGTAGGCAATGGACGAACTATTTGGAAATTCCTAATAGTTGAGATAATATCTCAATCTTTAGACAGTAATATGATGTGCGGGGTTGAATCCATTGTGTATGGGTTCGCCATGCGAGAGGTAACCAAACTGATTGCTCATCAAGCGCGTAGTGCCAATCTGCGCATCTATATTGCGGTGTGAGTGTCCGTATATCCAATAATCAATACCAGAATCCGCTATATAGTCGCCCAATTCTATCGTAAACGCTCCGCTAATAGTACTACCACGAAACTCCTCTGCTGTACATAAGTGGGTAGGTACATGGTGTGTAAGTACGATTTTTGTTTTGGCTTGACTATCCGCTACTGCTTTTTTGATAAACTGCAGGCAGCGTTCGTGCTCGTGATTAAAGTCCTCAGCTGTTAAGCGATGTCCATTGTACATGATGCGATAGAAGTCGCTCACATTACGCTCGGTAAGGAAAGCATCGTGGGGTTCAATTTTCGCCCAAAGCGTAGAAACGATGATATCTGTATCCTGCAAGTGTACTACGCTATTGTAGTAGGCATGCACGTTGTGGCGAATCTGTTTGCAATAGCCATCAGGCATAGTAGCCAAATCGTAATGCCCATAGAAATCATGATTGCCGAGGCAAACAATCACTTGGCTATAGTTGGCAGATGCCCAGTCCCAGAAAGTATAATCGCTATAGGTGTCTTGTCCCGACAGAGGCATGTCAAGATACGCGCTATCGCCTGCAATAAGAAGTATATCGCCTGTCACTTGTAGCGGATGGTCTTGCAGATACTGTCTGTTCTGCGCAAACTCTAAATGCAAGTCGCTGACAAATTGTATTTTAAGTTCTTGCATGGCTGATGCAATGGCTTGCAAGCGTTGGTTATTGGTTTTTGACATAAGCGTTGATGCGTTTGTTGAGTTCAGCGACAGCAATTTCCTTTTCGCGTGCTCGACCCATACGAAGCGTATCCACTATCACTAATAGTTGATATAATTCGTTGTCGTCCTGAATGGCTTGAGGGACAGTATTGTATAATGGCTGAATCTGCTGACCGCGCGCAGAACCTTTGACATCATGCCATACATAGCTCTCATTGTCATTGGAAAGTTGCTCTTTGATGGGCGAAGCACTGATATACGTAGGCACCCCTCGCCCTACACGCCCTGCCTCAGTTGGGAATACATATTGAATGCCATGTATGAGAAACTCTTGCAGCGCAAGAGCGTTGACACGCTTTTTATTGCGATCAACGAGTTGAGCTTTCTTACAGCGTTCTAAACACTCGCTAACTGTTGAAGCACTCATACCTAACGAAGCAGCTAATCCATTAGCAGAAAGCACCTTCCCTTGCGAGGTTATTTTCTTTAGCAAAACAACTATATCTTGCGGTTTCATATGGTTGTATATTAGTTGATTATACGTGATTTTTCGCAATTCGCGAATAGCGAATGTCGATTCGGCTGCAAAGGTACGATATTTTTTGCAGATATGCAAATAAAATGGCGTTTTTTCGCCATTTTCTGTTTAGAGAACGCGCTCGCGTTCGGCAATTGAAGCGCACGGAACTCGCTCGGCGAGTTGAAAGCGCTCAATGCCTCCGCTCTCCCCACTCGCTCACGAAGCTCGCGGGGGCCCCGATTGATAGCTACAGTTTAGAGGTTAGAGGTGGAGATATACCCGAATGGGATTGGGGACTAATGGACAAAGAAAGATTTAGATCGGCTGCGCCTGTAGATCGCTTGCTATGCTCGCTGGAGATGGTAGATCGGGCTGCGCCCTTGGAGAGGGAATCGGGAGACGCGAGAGGGGAGACTATCGAGCGCTAGACGGATGGTGGGGTGGAGAGGGGGATAGTCAATCTTAACAAACAGCACATTTCCTAATTCGGAGTTCTTAGGTCGTTCCTTGGTTCGTCCTTGGTTCGTCCTTGGTTTTTAGCCCGAGGGGAATAGGGAAGATATTAGGGGTAGGAATCTTAAGAAAAGTGATTTTAGTTTACCCACGCTCCCTTCCTAAAGGGAGGGGAGAATGAAGCCGCTCATAAATCCTCAACCCAAATGAAAATGACATAGCGAATTAGCGCAAGAGGATATATGCCAATGAACCTGCACTGATGACCAACCAGAGGAGAATGCCTTGCAGCAGAGGACGGATACCGACAGACTTAATTGTATCAATAGAAAGCGATGCGCCGATGAAAAACATCGTAATCACAAGTCCCTTACGCGCAATACCATAGATGAATTGTCCTACTTGTGGAATATCAGTAAGTACATAGGTATTCAACAACATAGCAACAATAAAAAACAAGATAAACCATGGGATGCTAATCTTCTTGCCCTCGCTGCGGAAGATGACCGCTGTCAGCAGTGCTAAAGGGATAATCCACAAGGCACGGGTGAGTTTGATAGTGGTAGCCACTTGCAGTGCCTCTTCGCCATACGCTGCGCCTGCGCCTACCACAGAACTAGTATCATGGATAGCGATAGCAGCCCATGTGCCGAACTCCTGTTGCGTCATGCCCAGCCAATGTCCCAACGCAGGGAAAAGGAAAAGCGCAATAGCGTTGAGGATGAAAATAGTGGCGAGTGCCATAGACATATCGCTGTCTTTTGCCTTGATGATAGGCCCTACTGCTGCGATAGCACTGCCTCCGCAGATAGCCGTGCCCGAACTGATGAGATAGGCGGTATTGCGGTTGATCTTCAGCAGTTTGCAGCCGATGAGCATACCAATCAAGAGTGTGCCGAAAACCGAAACGATAGTAAACAACATACCCTCTTTGCCCGATGCCAACGAAGCATGCAGGTTCATACCAAAGCCCAAACCGATGACGGAATACTGAAGTAGTTTCTTAGACACATTCTTATTGAAAGTGGGATATGCCTGTCCGCAAGTGAGTGCGAAAACGAGACCGAAAAACAATGCCACAGGTGGAGTAACCCATGAGGACAATACCGCCAAGGCGGGGATATAATCGCACAAAAGGCAGAGGGTGAGTATCGATAGTAGGGCGATGTAGATGGGTTTGTTGTAGGTGCGGAGCATATGTTTTAGTGTTTAGTGAACGCCCTTACGGGCTGCTGTTTAGTGTTTAGAGGAAAGTTGTTCGGCGATCTTGAGAGCGGCATTGATACCATCGAGGGCAGAGGAGGTGATACCTCCTGCGTAGCCCGCACCTTCGCCACAAGGGTAGAGGTGAGGGGTGGAGATAGACTGCAACGTCTCTGGGGCACGAGGGATACGCACTGCGCTACTGCTGCGGCTCTCTACACCTAAAATAACCGCCTCATTGGTCAAGAAGCCACGGTACTTGCGGTCGAAATCGCGGAAGCCCTGTTGCAAGCGTTTGCCAATATGTTCGGGCAACCACTTGTGCATGCTGCTGGAACGTATGCCCGGCAAGTAGCTACATGCAGGCAGGGTGCTACTCTTGCGCCCTTCCACAAAGTCGCGCAAGCGTTGGGCAGGCGCGATAGAAGGGGCGGAGCCGTGCTCGAAAGCGAGGCGTTCGAGCTCCTGTTGGAAGCATAAGCCAGCAAGAGCTGGTGTAGCATGGTGTAGAGTTGTGTAGAATGGTGTAGTATTGTTATTAGTATGCAGATCTTCGGGGCGGATTTCGACTACCATGCCTGAATTGGCAAAGGGAGAGTTGCGGTGGCTGGCAGACATGCCATTGACCACACAACCACGCGCATCGCTGCCAGCAGGAACGATATGTCCGCCTGGACACATACAGAAAGAATACACGCCACGACCTTGTACCTGCGTCACAAGCGAGTACGAGGCATTGCCAATCAACTGAATGAGTTCGGGCGATGGGTCGTGGTACATGAGGCGATTGATAAGTGCCTGAGGATGTTCGACACGTACACCCATAGCGAAACCCTTATCCGCGAGGGCGACACCGCTATCGAGAAGCATCTGGTAGGTGTCGTGGGCGGAGTGACCGATGGCCAGGATGGTGCCCAGGAGGGGCAAAGACCCTCCCGACCTCCCTTCAAGGGAGGAGTTAGGTGTAGAATGGTGTAGTGTGGTGTAGAATGGTGTAGTGTTGTTTATCAGCGAACGAAATAAATGTTCATCTACGCAGGTGTCGAAATGGACTTCGCCACCATGCTCGATGATGCACTCGCGCATGGCGCGGATAATAGAGGGCAGGCGGTCGCTGCCGATATGGGCATGGGCCTCATAAAGAATAGTATCGTTGGCACCGAAGTGATGAAAGAGCTCCATCACACGTTGCATATTGCCACGTTTCTTGCTGCGCGAATAGAGTTTGCCATCGGAGAAAGTACCTGCACCACCTTCGCCGAAGCAGTAGTTGGATTCGGCATTCAGTCCCTGATTGCGATTGAGGATAGCAATGTCTTTCTTGCGCTCGCTGACGGGTTTGCCACGCTCGTAAATGATAGGTTTGATGCCATGTTCGAGCAGCGTGAGGGCAGCGAAGAGTCCTGCTGGTCCTGCGCCGATAATCGCTGCACTATGCTTGGCATGGTGCACATCTTGGAAAACGGGCGGTTCGTAGAGAGGGATAGGTGCATCCTTGGGCAAGGGGTTGCCTTGCTCGTCGGTGAGCACGGTGAGATGTACCTTGAGCGCACGCTGGCGAGCATCAATAGAACGCTTTACGACGCGGTAGCGTTGCTCCGCGTCGTAAGCTTTTTCGGGACTTAATATCAGTGTATGCTGGTTCATTAATTGGTCGCTGCATATTGACACTGAAATTATTAAAGACAATTATTGTCAATTGATATTGTCAATTCAGGTCAATTCTTGGAAATATTTCGTTTTGGGTTGGAAGAATGCGCTAAGCGCATTGGCACCCCAAACAAAATAAAGAAGTTGAAAATGACAACAGTGTCAGTTGGTATATAAATCCCTTATTTCTTAAGCGCTTCCATTACTTTGCTTTCGATCTCGTCGGCGAGGTCTGGGTTGTCACGGAGGACATTCTTTGCAGCATCGCGACCTTGAGCGAGTTTGTTGCCATCGTAGCTATACCATGAGCCAGACTTGGTCAAGATACCGTACTCTACACCCATATCCACGAGTTCGCCTACGCGAGAGATACCCTCGTTGAACATGAGGTCGAACTCCGCTTTCTTGAATGGAGGTGCTACCTTGTTCTTGATGACCTTCACGCGCACTTGGTTACCGATAATCTCGTCGCCATCCTTGATAGCACTTGCCTTGCGGATGTCGAGGCGAACGGAAGCGTAGAACTTCAGCGCGTTACCACCCGTAGTAGTCTCTGGGTTGCCGAACATTACGCCAATCTTCTCGCGGAGTTGGTTGATGAAGATACAGGTGGTGTTGGTCTTGTTGATAGTAGCGGTGAGTTTGCGGAGCGCTTGCGACATGAGTCGTGCTTGCAAGCCCACGCGGTTGTCACCCATGTCGCCTTCGATCTCGGCTTTTGGGGTGAGGGCTGCCACAGAGTCGATGACAACGAGGTCCACGGCTGCGCTGCGGATGAGTTCGTCAGCGATGTCGAGGGCTTGCTCGCCACAGTCAGGTTGAGCGATGAGGAGGTTATCGGTGTCCACACCCAGTTTCTCCGCATAGAAGCGGTCGAAAGCGTGCTCAGCATCGATGATAGCAGCGATACCGCCTTGCTTTTGTACCTCTGCCATAGCGTGGATAGCGAGGGTGGTCTTACCAGAAGACTCTGGACCGTAGATCTCTACTACGCGACCGCGAGGGTAGCCGCCTACGCCAAGCGCAATGTTCAAACCTACTGAACCTGAAGGGATTACAGGTACGTCTTCTATCTTATCGTCGCCCAATTTCATGATGGCGCCTTTGCCGAAATCTTTATCGATTTTTGCCATGGCCAGTTGCAAGGCCTTTAGTTTCTCTGGTGAGGGCATTTTCTTTTCTTCTGCCATAGTCGTATAAATGTTTTAAGGGTTAAAAGAGTTTTAAACGTTTTAAAGGTGCGTTATCGAACGCGAGTGCAAAGGTAGTACTTTTTTTGCATTTATGCAAATAGTAGTACTTTTTTTTCTGTCTTTATGCTTCGTGATGTAAAAACTGGGCAATCATGTCGATGCAAAAAGTGATGACTGTAGCCGAAGCAAGACTGATGAGTAATGTTAAAAATACGTTCATACGTGTGCGATTTTTAAGTGGTTAAACATATATTTTTTTGAAATCGGGTGCAAAGGTACTGCTACAAACTGCTAAAACTTGTCAGTTTGAAAGAAAAAATGCACTTTTTTTGTGAAAAATGCATTATATGGATGAATAATCTAATTTTTGTGATGTTTTGGCCTATTTAACGTGGATAGGTTAAGGCAAATAAAAAAAATTTGTAAAATAAATTTGCACGACATTGTATTTTTTTGTACCTTTGCAAACGAATTAATGACATGCGGAATATGAGAGTATTGCTTCTTTTCACAGGTGGTACCATTTCGATGGTACGTGATGCAGAAACTGGCGCATTGCATCCCGCTGATATGCAAACATTCAAAGCTTTTGTACCAGAACTGTTTGCTGGAGATGTGCAAGTAGAAATGATTCCATTTGAGCCATTGCTGGATTCTTCAGACTTAAATCCTGATAACTGGCGACAAATGGCGTGTGTGGTACAGGAGAACTATGATGTATATGATGGTTTTGTAATACTTCATGGTACTGATACGATGGCTTATTCAGCATCGGCATTGAGTTTTATGTTCGATAACTTGTGCAAGCCGATTGTTTTTACAGGTAGTCAGTTGCCTGTAGGAGTTTTGCGTTCGGATGCGAAAGAGAATATCTTGACCGCTATTGAGATAGCTGCGGCATACGATACAGATGGTAATGCCATTGTGCCAGAGGTGGCGTTGTATATGGATGGAGAATTATATCGTGGTAATCGTGCTACCAAACGCAATGCTGAGCATTTTTCTGCATTCAACTCCTATAATTATCCCGCGCTCGCGCGTGCGGGCGTACATATTACTTATGACCGCCAACAGATTCGTCCGATAGGCAATATTGCTCGTCCGTTGCATGTGTTCAATCGTTTTGATACACGAGTAGCGATACTCAAACTATTCCCGGGTATTACCGAAGAGGTGGTAGCTGCGGTGCTCAATATCCCAGATTTGCGTGGTGTAGTCTTGGAGACCTTTGGTGCGGGTAATGCTCCTTCGCATGAATGGTTATATGAACGTTTGCGTGCTGCGGTAGAGCGTGGCGTGGTGATTGTGAATAAGACCCAATGCAATACGGGATCTGTCAGTATGGGGCAATATGCAGTAAGTCTCAATTTGCTAAAAGCAGGTGTGATTTCGGGATATGATATCACAACAGAGGCTTTGCTAACCAAGATGATGCACGTCTTGGGTGAATATGGTGAGGATTTAGTTAAAGTGAAAAAGATGTTATCAGTATCGCTTTGTGGCGAATTAACCAATGTATAGTATAACCAAAAAATAACAAATCATATGAAGAACTTACAACCTCAAGGTCTTTGGAGTAATTTCTATGACCTTACTCAAATTCCACGTCCATCAGGACAAAAGGAAGCTGTCAGTGCATTCCTCGCTAACTACGGTCGTTTGCTGGGTTTAGAAACTATCGTTGATGGCATTGGCAATGTGATTATCCGTAAACCAGCTAGCCCTGGCTATGAGAACCATCCAGGAGTAATCCTACAAGGGCACATGGATATGGTGCCACAAAAGAACAATGATACCAATTTTGATTTTGCTAAAGACCCAATCGAAGCATATATTGATGGCGAATGGGTAACTGCTAAAGGTACTACCCTCGGTGCAGATAATGGTATCGGTGTGGCTGCTGCTATGGCAATCTTGGCTGACAAGTCTGTGGTTCATCCGCCATTGGAGGTACTTGTGACCGTGGATGAGGAGACAGGTATGTACGGCGCATTTGCTCTGGAAGGCGGTCTGTTGCAAGGCAAGACCTTGCTTAATCTAGATTCTGAAGCGGAGGGCGAATTGTATGTGGGGTGTGCAGGTGGTGTGGATACTACTGCTAAATTCGCATACACTCCAGTAGAGGTGGAAGAGGGCGATGTGGCAGTGAAGGTAAGCGTGACAGGTTGCAAGGGTGGTCACTCGGGTTGTGATATTCATTTGCAACGTGCAAATGCGAATAAATTGTTGTTCCGTTTCTTGAAGGAGGCTGTGGCGAATTATGAGGCACGCTTAGCAAGTGTAGAGGGTGGTAGCTTACGCAATGCAATCCCACGCGAGGCATCGGCAGTAATCACTATCCCAGCAGAGGGATTGGATGATATTATGGATTTGGTGGCAGAATGTGAAGACCTCTTTATTGCTGAATACGATGGAGTAGAGGATAATATCCACTTCACTGCAGAGCAAGTTGAATGCCCAGTAACAGAGTTGCCCGAAGATGTACAAGATTTCTTGATTCATGCCATCACCGCATGTCCTCATGGCGTATATCGCGTCATCCCAGAGATGCCTGACGTAGTAGAGACTAGCAACAACTTGGCTATGCTCACCACTGAGAATAACTGTGTGACAGTTATGTGCTTGACTCGTTCATCAGTAGAATCACGCAAGGAGGAGTTGCAAGAGATTATTCAATCTGTATTCGCTATGGCTGGTGCAGAAGTAGAGTTCTCTGGTTCGTATCCAGGTTGGAAACCAAATCTTAAAAGCCATATCTTGGAGGTAATGCAGCAAACGTATCAAACCAATTATGGTGTTGATCCGCGTGTAATCATTATCCACGCTGGATTAGAGTGTGGCATCATTGGGCGCAACTATCCAGGTATGGATATGATTTCTTTTGGTCCTACTATCAAGTATCCTCACTCGCCAGATGAGCGTGTGAACATCGCAACAGTGGCCAAATTCTACGAATTTTTGCTTGCTACGCTGAAAGCATTGTAATATAATCGTGCGTAAATGCAATAGGAGATATCCGCGGATATCTCCTATTTTTCTGGTCGAAATGAGGGTGTTTGTAAAAAAAATGATAGAAAATTGCATTTTTTTTTCAAATTATTTGGTCAGTTCAAAAAAAAGCAGTACCTTTGCACCCGCTTTTGAAAAGGAAGTGTGAAATACATAATTGGTGCGGTAGTTCAGTTGGTTAGAATACATGCCTGTCACGCATGGGGTCGCGAGTTCGAGTCTCGTCCGCACCGCGAAGAAGATGCAAGCGCATCTTCTTTTGTTTTTTCACATCATGAGTTCATAGGCTGAGTATATACACCATGCCACAGATAAACTCTGTTTTCGGGCACTTTTTGCTACATTGACTTTGCAAAAACACGAAAAATATGTTATAAAACATGTTTTTTGAGCAAAATATTTGGTGGATATGTGAAAAAGCACTACCTTTGCACCGTGTTTTTCATGGTATTAGATTTAAGGTTAAGTAAGAGATTGGGTTGTCGAGAGGACAATCCTTCTTTTTTTTATATACTTCCGACATCTTTTCTTGCATCGTATTTGCATATATGCATTTTTTTTTGTAATTTTGCACGCTTTTTATGAAACAACGACAATTGTATCAATCTCCTAAATAACTATGAAGTATAATTAATTATGGCAAGACGAATAACAAGACCTACAGTACCCACTAATTCAGGTGCACGACAAAAAAACATTACGGTAGAGAAATCAGGATTCAAAGATTTTGTGTTATCCTCTCGGGATATGGTGATGAGCCAGCGTTTCCGTTTGGCATTAGGAATCCTATTAATAGCCATCACGCTGATGCTGGTGATAGCTTATATTAGTTTTTTCTTTACGGGCGCAAATGATTTTTCGATTATTGAGCAGGCAGACGCACGTCGCGATATGCGCAATGATATTCAAAATGCCTTGGGATTGCCAGGTGCAGTTATCTCACGTTGGCTGATTGATGGCACGTTTGGTTTGGTGTCATTAGCAGCCTTGATAGCACTTGCGTTATATGCTATACGTATGGTGACGGAGTTTTCTCTCAAGCGTCTGCGCCTGTTGTTTATTACCCTTTTTACATTGCTCTGGGGTTCTGTTGTATTAGGTTTTGCTCAGCAGATGACAGGTATTGGTTCTTTCTTCCGTTGGGGTGGAAAATTCGGCGAAATGGTGGCCGTATGGGCGATGTCGTATGTGCAATGGCTGGGGTTGTTGCTGATATTGATAGCCGTATTGGTAGTGTTCTTGATTGTGGTAGATAAGCACTTTGTGGAGCATTGTCAGCAGTTTGGGCAATGGATCGTAGGTTTGTTCAAGAAATCTGAATCATCCGAATTGCCCGACTTTCCTAATGAACCTGACAGTACGGATAATGTTATTGACATTGTCATTGACCCCCAATCTGAAGAAGAAATCGAAGAGATTGATGATAGTGACATTCCTTCTCTTGACTTCGCTCCTATTGAGATAGAAGAACCTACTCCAGAAGCAGTTTCCGAAAAGCGAATAGAACCAGAGGAGGAAGTGAATATTTCGGTAGAAGAAGTCAAAGAGGTAGAACTCTCCGAGGATGACCCAGAATACCTGCTCAAGAAACTGGGTCCCTATGACCCACGCAAGGATCTGGAGTTATACAAATTCCCTTCGCTCAATCTGCTGAAGGTATATGACAACGAGACAGCACCCGTTATCAACCAAGAGGAGCAACAAGCCAATGCTAATCGCATTGTAACCACCTTGCGTAACTATGGTATTGAGATTGAGTCGATTAAAGCGACTGTAGGTCCTACCGTAACGCTCTATGAGATTGTGCCTCAGGCAGGTGTGCGTATCTCGAAGATTCAAAACTTGGAGAACGATATTATGCTCTCGCTCTCGGCGATGGGTATTCGTATCATCGCCCCTATTCCAGGCAAAGGAACGATCGGTATTGAGGTGCCCAACGAGAATCCACAAGTAGTGTCAATGCACTCGGTGATTGCCAGCAAACGCTTCCAAGAGGAGCAAAAGATGAAGTTGCCAATCTCTATCGGACGCACCATCACCAACGAGGTGTTTATGTTTGACTTGGCAAAGACCCCTCACCTCCTTGTGGCAGGTGCTACGGGACAAGGTAAGTCGGTGGCAATCAATGCAATTATCACTTCGCTCCTCTACAAGAAGCACCCAGCAGAACTGAAGTTTGTGATGGTGGACCCAAAGATGGTAGAGTTTGCTCCATACAAACCACTGTTGCGACACTATCTGGCTGCTACTCCTGACACCGAAGATGAGAATATCGTCATTGTGGATTGCGATAAGGTGGTTAATACCCTTAATTCGCTTGTGATTGAGATGGAGAACCGCTACAAACTGCTGATGGATGCAGGTGTGCGCAATCTGGAAGACTACAACGATAAGTTTGTGTCCCGCCGCCTGAATCCAGAAAAGCTCGTTGTCGAATCACTCCACCACCAGTTCTTGCCATATATCGTGATTATCATCGATGAGTATGGCGACTTTATCATGCAAGCAGGCAAGCAAGTGGAGACACCTATCGCACGTATCACGCAGAAAGCGCGTGCCGTGGGTATGCACATGATTCTCGCTACCCAACGTCCGTCAGTAAATATCGTGACGGGTGTCATCAAAGCGAATATCCCAACGCGTATTGCCTTGCGCACACAATCAGTGGTGGATTCGCGCACCGTGCTTGACACCAAGGGTGCAGACCAACTCATTGGTCGAGGCGACATGCTCTATTCGGGCAATGGCAATATCACCCGTCTGCAATGTGCTTTTGTGGATACGCCAGAGGTGGACGCTATTGTGGAACATATTGAGAAACAGCAACATTACTTCGAACCATATCAATTGCCAGAGTACATCCCAGAGGGTAGCGAAGGCGAAGCATTGGCACCTGGCGCGGTGGATCTGAAACGCCTCGACCCGATGTTTGCGGACGTGGCACGCTATGTGGTGACCAAGCAAGAGGGTTCTACCTCGCGCCTGCAACGTGCATTTGAGATTGGCTATAACCGCGCAGGCAAACTCTCCGACCAACTCGAAGCTGCGGGAATCGTAGGACCAAACAAAGGTCCAAAAGGGCGCGATGTGTTGATTCAAAGTTTGGATGAATTGGATAAGAAACTAGAGGAACTCGGATGTTGAGTAAGAGATATCTTAGTGGCTGTTGAGTGTCTATAGAATGGCTGTTAGTTACATGATTACTACGGCAACGACACGGCAACGACACGGCAACGAGATTGGCTTACTCTAAGAGAAAACTGCAATATTTATAACGTTATGAAGTTACTACTAATCATACTTACCGTTCTGCAATCGCTTTTGGCGGCATTGGAGCAAAAGACTTTGGTTTCGGATTTTTCAATCAGCATAGCCGAACAACAAGCGCAACCCATGACCTATACGGGCAATCTGACTATGCACGGCAAGCAATTCACGCTGAGTATGTTTGCTATGGATGCTGCCTATGATGGTAACACCTTATATATGTATAGCGAAGATACGGAGGAACTAACTCTCTCCACGCCTGCGGAAGAAGAGCTATTGCAAACCAATCCTTTCCTCTATGCGCAAGCACTGTTGCCCGTGTGCCAATACGCAGAGAAGCAAGTTGGCGAAAAGACACAAATAACCTTAACTCCTAACGACCAATCGGCGGGAATAGCGAAGTTTGTGCTGCGCGTAGAAACAACGACGTTGTTGCCCACTAACGTGGAAATTCACGAGACAGATGGCAAACTCACTACATTGCGTCTCAACAATGCTCACTATACAGATGAAACACCCACTTTCACTATCGAAAAAGAAGGTGCCTTTATTAATGATTTGAGATAAAACGGGGGGATTGCCGCCCAAAATAATATAAAAAACGCAAAAACGTAAAAAATATTTGGTCAGTTCAAAAAAAAGTAGTACCTTTGCACGCTTTTTCGGCTTTTAGGCTCCAAAGTAGCGCTGCTGAGGGGACGGATGATACTCATTTCGAGTATGCCAACGTCGAAGACTCTGCATCTCGCCTGACCGATGTAACTAATTTAAAAACATTTGATTAAATGTACGCAATTGTAGAAATGCAAGGCCTCCAATACCGTGTTGAGGCTGGCAAGAAACTCTTTGTTAACCGCATGGCAACTGAGAAGGGTGCTGAGGTAACATTCGAGAAAGTACTCCTCGTGGACAACGACGGAGATGTAAAAGTAGGTACTCCTGTTGTAGAGGGTGCAAAAGTGGTTTGCGAAGTACTCGACAACGAGTGCCGTGGCGAGAAAGTTCTCGTTTTCCACAAAAAACGCCGCAAAGGCTATCGTAAATTGAACGGCCATCGTCAAGATTTGACCAATCTCGTAGTTAAGGAGATCGTTTTGGCTTAATTGTTTAACCTTTTTAAAAGCAAAGTTTAAGAGATATGGCACATAAGAAAGGTGTCGGTAGTTCCAAGAACGGCCGTGAATCAGAAAGCAAACGACTTGGTGTAAAAATCTTTGGTGGTCAATTCGCTAAAGCTGGTAACATCATCGTACGTCAACGTGGTACAGTGCACAACCCAGGCGAGAACATCGGTATGGGTTCTGACCACACTCTTTTCGCTCTCACAGATGGTATCGTATGCTTCCAAAAGAAGCGTAACAACAAATCATACGTTTCCATCCAGCCGATTGCAGAGGCTTAATCGGCAAGAGAAAACAACCCTAATTTCTCCTACCGATTGCTTCGGCAGTTGGCAGGAGAAATTTGTTTTTACAACAATATTGAACCATACTGAACAATATTGAACAATTATGCTGACTTTAAAACAAATTTACGACAACAAAGCCGCCATCATCGCAGGCTTAGAGAAAAAGCATTTTGCCAATGCAGCAGAAACCATAGAGCAGGTCATTGCCCTTGATACGGAGCGCAAAGCTGCTCAACAAAAGAAAGATGCTGCTTCAGCAGAGATGAACAAAATCTCTAAATCAATCGGCGCACTCATGGCGCAAGGCAAAAAAGAAGAGGCAGAAGCAGCCAAAGCACAAACGGGTGCGCTCAAGCAAGCCATCCCTGGCTTCGAACAAGAGATGGCAAAAGCAGAAGATGCCCTTACTGCTCTCCTGCTCACTATCCCTAACGTGCCATACGACCTCGTACCAAAGGGCGGGAGCGCAGAGGATAACCTCGTTGTAAAAATCGGCAACTGGGCTAACCAACCTATGCTTGATAGACTCGCCGCCGAAGGCACTATCGCAATCCGCGATTGGGATAACGCCACCGACGAACAACTTGCCAACAACGATAAACTCCCACATTGGGAACTCGCAAAAAAATACAATCTGATCGACTTTGATTTAGGTGTCAAAATTTCTGGCGCAGGCTTCCCTGTATATATAGGTATGGGCGCGCGCCTGCAACGCGCGTTAATCAACTTCTTCCTCGCGGAAGCAAGCAAAGCAGGTTATACCGAGATTATGCCTCCTACTGTGGTAAACGAAGCCAGTGGTTACGGCACAGGACAACTCCCTGATAAAGAGGGACAAATGTACCACTGCCAACTCGACAACCTCTACCTCATCCCTACAGCCGAGGTGCCTGTTACCAATATCTACCGCGACGTCATCATCGAAGAGGCACAACTGCCTATCAAGAACTGCGCTTATACCCAATGCTTCCGCCGCGAGGCAGGTTCGTATGGTAAGGATGTGCGTGGACTCAACCGCCTCCACGAGTTCAGTAAGGTGGAGATCGTGCGTATAGACACTCCAGAGCATTCCGATGCAAGCCATAAAGAGATGTTGGAACATGTGGAGGGACTTCTCCAAAAACTCGAACTCCCTTATCGCGTTCTCCGCCTTAGTGGTGGCGATATGTCCTTCACCGCAGCACTCTGCTATGACTTCGAGGTGTATTCTGAGGCACAACACCGTTGGTTGGAGGTGTCTTCTACTTCTAATTTCGACACCTATCAAGCTAATCGCTTGCACTGTCGTTACCGACGATCTGAAGATAAGAAGGTAACGCTCTGCCACACCCTCAACGGTTCAGCATTGGCGTTGCCTCGAATTGTGGCTGCGCTTCTCGAAAACAACCAAACCCCAGAGGGCATCCGAATTCCTGCTGCATTGCAACCGTATATGGGCTGTGAGATGATTAAATAGAGTGGAATATATGTGAGATTAGAAGATAATTTATAGCATAGAATTACCAACTCGAATAATTAAAACGTCTGCCCAATCAATGGTTGAGTAGGCGTTTTTTATGTTGTAAAACATATAAAATAACTATCAAATATGTTAAAAAACACATTTTTTTGACAAATAATTTGGTAGATTAAAAAAAAAGCAGTAACTTTGTGCGCTTTTCTGTTTATTTGAAAAATGCTATAGTACTTTTGAATTGCAGAATAATATGTGATAGATTATTTTTAAGGTATAACAATTTATAAAATTACAAAGACTGATGAAAAAGATTTTTACGCTTTTGACATTATGCTTTTTGACTATCGGGATGATGGCTGAGAAGCAAATCAGTGGTGTAGTCTTGGATGTACAAGAGCAACCTGTGATAGGTGCTTCTGTGATGGTAAAGGGTACTAGTAATGGTACTATTACGGACTATGATGGAGAATTTATGCTGACAGTTAGTGACGATGCTACCACTTTGGTGGTTAGTTTCGTGGGTATGCAAACTCAAGAGGTTCCTATTCGAGAAAACGTGCGAGTGGTGCTTCGTGAGGCTACTGAGGTGATTCAGGAAGTAGTCGTAACGGGTTATGGTAACGTTTCTAAAGGTAGCTTCGCAGGTTCTGCTCAAGCTGTTGAAGCAGAGGTGATTGAAAAGAAAAGCCCAACTGAAATCTCTAAAGCGCTTGCTGGTGAGGTAGCAGGTGTGCAAGTGATTAATACTTCTGGTCAGCCAGGTACCAATGCTACACTCGTTATCCGTGGTGTGGGTTCGTTGAATGGTAGCGCTACTCCTCTATATGTGGTGGATGGTGTGACCTACGATGGTGATATTTCTTCAATTGATCCAGGTGATATTGCTTCTACTACCATCTTGAAGGATGCAACTGCTACTTCTCTTTATGGTAGCCGTGGTGCGAATGGTGTGGTGGTGATTACAACCAAGAAGGGTAATACTGGTGAAGAAGGTAAGATTGATGTTGACGTGAAGTATGGTGCGAATATGCGTTTGTTGCCATTGTATGATGTAATCACTAGCCCAGAAGAATATGTTACTTTGTCATGGATGAGTTTGTATAATTCATTCCGTGCGCAAAATGGTTTTGTCGATAAAATGTCAAGTATGCAAGAAGCTGCTAGTAAGGCAAGTAAGGCATTGTATGGTGGCGGTGGTCTTCCTCTTGGCTATAATCTTTGGGATGCAAAAGGTGAATATCTGATTAATGACGGTTTGCTACAATACGGTTATGCAAACCCAACTTTTGATCCAACAATCGCTCGCCGTCCAGGTTATGAAAATCTGGAGTCATGGTCGGATGAGATTTTCCGTATCGGTCAAAAGATGGATGCAAATGTTAAGTTCTCAGGTGGTACTGAAAAAGTAAATTATTATACTAGTGTTGGATATCTTAAAGATGAAGGATACTATCAAGCTTCTGACTATAGCCGTGTAAGTTTGCGTAGCAACTTGGATTTTAAACCTAAAAAATGGCTGAAAGGTAATCTGAATGTTGCGTATACCTATAGTGATATGAACAGACCTAACCAAGATGGTGGCGGTGCGATGAACAATGGTTTCTATTATGTAAATGCTATTCCTGCTATTTATCCAGTGTTCTTGCGTGATGAGAACGGTAATACATATACCGATCCACGTACAGGTTTGTTGGCATATGACTATGGAAATGAGTTGAATCGTCCATTTGGTTTTGGTATTAATCCTGCTGGTTCGCTTCGATTGGATAAAGAAAAGTATGTGCAACATACTGTCAATGTGCAAGGAGGGTTAGAATTAAAACTTTATAAGGACCTCAAACTGATGGTAGATGTAGGTATGTACTACAACAATAATTTGGGCTCTCAGTTGACCAATAAGTACTACGGTGATGCGGCTGGTATTGGTCGAATTTTGCAACAATCGTACAATACGCTGACTATTGCAGCTAAGGAGTTGTTAGAGTATAACACTACGATAGATAACCACTCTATTCGTGCTATGATAGGTCATGAGAACTATTTGTATCAAGAAAGTTATGTGTACGGATATAAAGCTTATTTAGCTGATGGTGAGAGTCTAAGCTTGAGCAATGCTATTCAAACTAATACGGCAGCAGGTAATTCAGAACGCTTTGCATTGGATTCTTATTTGGCAACCTTCTCTTATATCTATGATGAGAAGTATATGCTGACTGCTAACTACCGTGCCGATGGTTCTTCACGCTATGCGAAAGGCCACCGTTGGGGTCACTTCGGTTCTGTAGGTGCTGCTTGGACATTTACTAATGAGCCATTTATGGAGTCTGCTTCAGAATGGTTGAGAGATGGTAAGTTACGTCTCAGTTGGGGTGTATTAGGTAACCAAATAGGTTCGCTTTATTCTTATACTAACACAGTTGGACTTTATCCAGTGGATAATTTGCCTGGTAGCAATGAGTCTTCGGTGGGTAGTCCTTCCATCACATGGGAGCGTGCGAATACGACCGACTTAGGTCTTGAGTTTTCTGTTGGAAAATATCTTGATGTAGAGTTGGATTACTTCTACAAGCTTACTGACAATCTTCTCTTTGGTCGTGCAGTAGCACCTTCATTGGGATATTCTTCATTGCCAACAAACGATGCCAAGATGGTGAACCAAGGTGTTGAGTTTACATTGAAGGGGCACTTGGTGGATGAGCGTAACGTGAAATTAGATGTTCGTTTGAATGGTGCACACTATAAGAACAAAATGATTGAAATGCCAATTGACTACTATGACGAGAATGGTAATCCTATTCGTCAGAAGATGTCAGGAGCGATGGCTGTAGGTCACTCCATGTATGATCATTATACGGTTGTTTACTCAGGTGTGGATGGTCAAGGTAATGCACTCTATCAAGCATATTATGATACGCGTGATGGTGGCTTGGGTGCTGAAACTGCAAATAATGGCGTTAACTATATCCCTTCGCTTCACCAATGGATAATGGATCAAGAGGAAGCAGGTGTGGAAAACCCAGAGCAATTCTTGGCAGATACATTGACTGCTGATTATTCCTTGGCGACTGCACAATACGTAGGTAAATCTTATTTGCCAGACCTTGCAGGTGGTATCGGTATTGACTTGGATGTATATGGTGTGACTTTGTCAGTAGCTTGCTCTTATCAAATCGGTGGTTATGGATATGACTACACATATATGGCATTGATGGATAATAGTGCAGTAGGTGGACATAACTGGCACAAAGATATGCTTAGTGCATGGACTGAGCATAATGTTGGTTCTAATATCCCACGTTTGTCGAATGGCACAGGCGAGTTTGACATTTATTCAAATGCTCCATCTACTCGTTTCTTGACCAGCAACTCATTCTTCTCTCTCAACTCTATCCAAGTGGGTTACAACTTCCCTAAGAAGTTGATTGAGAAGATTAAACTGAACCGCTTGCATCTCTACGTAAGTGCAGATAACTTGGCTATTGCTACTGCGCGCAAGGGTTACAACCCTATGACATCGTTTACTGGTTCATCCGATACGCACGCGTATAGCCCATTGTCAACTATTATGGGAGGTATTAAAGTATCATTCTAATTAAACTTAAACATTTAACGTTCAAATGAAAAAGAATATGAAAACAAAACTTTATATTTTGGCTATCTTTGCCGCAGTGGCATTAGTTAGTTGCGATTTGAATCAATATCCGCAAGGTGATAACATCACCAAAGATCAATTTGAGGAAATGGACGATGTGCTTGGTATGTGGGCACGAGGAACTTATCCATTACTCTATACCTATGGTGGTGACCATGATGTATTTGGTCAACGTTCGGTAGATCTTGCAACTGATCTCCTTTGTGGTGATGTTGCGATGAAATCACAACGCTATGGATGGTTCGTTTCTGACGAGCAAGGACTTACATATCAACGTGCAGGATATTATTGGTCTTTGTACTATAATGTTATTCGTCACTGTAACATTGGTATCAACTATGTAGATAAATTTGGTCATCCAGAGTTGGATTTCAATCCAGAGACCATGACTGATGAGCAATATCTCGCGGGTAACTATTATGCACAGTTCTTGACCATGCGTGGTTGGGCATATGCTGCTTTGCAACGTTTCTTCTGTAAAACAGTAGATCAGTTGACAGAATCAGGATCTGATATTTATACTGAGTTGTCTGTACCTATTTATACAGAAGAAGCTACTTTAGGAGACACTATTTTAGGTGCACCTCGTGCTACGGCTGCTGATGTATATCTTCGCATTGAACAGGACTTGCTAGATGCTATAGACTATTTTGAGGCTTATGACGCTGTGCCACGTGCTAGTAAATTACAAGTTAATGTGGATGTGGCTCGTATGATTTTGGCTTATTCTTATCTCAATAAAGGGGAAAATGAAAAGGCACTTGAAGTAGCAGAAGACCTTATCGAAACAACTCCTGCAACACTTCTTTCCAACAAAGAAGTGTTGACTACAGGTTTTAATGATGTTAAGCATAGTAACTGGATTTGGGGGCAAGATGTGAATATCGAAACAACCACTTCTCTCGCTTCTTTCTTCGGTCAATGTGATATCTATTCATACAGCTATGCTTCTGCAGGTGATGTAAAAGGAATAGATGCAAACCTTCTGAAGGAAATCACAGCACTCGGTTGGGATATTCGTGAAAATTGGTGGGGTAATTATTACCGTGCTAATGGCTCATCCGCCGCAGATTATCAATATGCTCCAGACGGTAAGTTCTATTCGGCAGCTTCTACTGAGTTGCAGGGTGATCGTGATTGGTTGAGTGACCATGTGTTTATGCGTCTTGAGACTGCTTATTTGATTGCTGCTGAGGCCGCATGGCGTATGGGTGGAAAAGATGCAGAGGCGTTGAACTATCTTGATCAAATTACATCAAAGCGTATCAAAGAAGGTGCTGAAACAGCGTATGCGGACTACAAAAACGCTCTTGCAATGGATCATAAAGCTCTTGGTGAAGCAATCCGTTATAATTGGCGTGTGGAACTCTGGGGCGAGGGTTATGGTTTGCAAACATTCCGCCGTTGGGGTGAAACCGTTACGCTGGGTGAGAATCACTTACGTATGAATAAGACATTGGTACCAAGTACTATCCGTATATTTACATTTGTTATTCCTTCAAGTGAGACAAACTACAACCCATACATCCGTCCTACTACAGAGATGGCTTTAGATAATAATTGATAGAATTATTTGTACACAAACTGATATGTTAAACTTTTAATTTTTTAAGTTATGAAAAAGAGTTTATTTTTTGCGATGATCGCATGCGTAGCTCTCGTATTCGTAGGCTGCGAACCTCCAGTACAACCTGTAGATTACACTGTGAAAATCAGTGCAGCAGAGTTAACAATGGAGCTTGGTAAACAAGAGAAATTGACAGCTGTAGTTACTCCTTCTGCAACCTATCCATTGGTATGGGAGTCTAGCAATCCTGAAGTTGCTACTGTAAATGCTTCTGGTATCGTAGAGGCCGTAGGTTTGGGAACTGCTACCATTACCGTTACACTGAATGTACCTGCAGAGGATGCAACTGTAGGACAAGTTACTCCAGCAACTTGTGTGGTAGAAGTAAATAACGATGCTGTATTCAACAATTTTGCTTTGGGTGGTTATGGTCTGTTTGGTAATCCAACTATGATTGCTGGTACTGATACCGTTCTTGAGCTTTCTGACGGAGCTTATGAGTGCCAATTAGGTTACATTTCTCTCTATGCGTGGGATAATAATATCGTATTTGTCAATGGTTCAGGCTTCTCTGGTTCTGGTAATTTCTTGATGGTTGATATGCCTGTTTATTGGATTATAGATGGTCCTTACCAAGGTTATTATGTTGGCAATAAGAATGGATTCTTCGTAGATACGTTGGTTAATGATCTTGAACCTTACGTTGCTGAGGCTGGTCAAATGACTGACCTCCAAATGTATGGTGATGGTTGGAAGGGCTTACTTTTCGGTGAGACTGAAGAGGAGGTACTGGCTGGCCGTGACTTGTATGAGAACTCACACAAGGGTGCTCAACTCATTGAGATGTCTGAAGGTCAATTGTATATCTACAAAAATGCTAACGTAAGTTTTGCAAACATTTACGATGATCCAGAGACAGATGAACTTCGTTACTCTCTTAAACTTGAGTGGTATGATTTCGTAAATGAGAATCGTTGGTATGGTTTGGCATGCACTGTAGAGGAGAATGAAGAAGGTCAACTTGTATTAGCTTCTTTAGTTGAACCATATGACTTGCGTGTTATCCACAAAGAGTACACCAATATTCCTGTAGAGGAAGAGGAAGAGCCTGCAGAGGCTTCTGCTTTGAAACCAATGAAGAAGAACTTCTATAAGGGCCAAAACCCTGTTCCTTCTACATTGAACACCAAGGTTATGTATAAGAAATAATACATTAATGTACAAATAATGCGGAATGGGCTTCAGTTTTGAAGCCCATTCTTTTTTACGGTAGATCTTTTGAAAAATGATAAAATATAAAAAAAATGTACTTGATGCTTTCATATGTGCATTTTTTTTTGTACCTTTGCGCGATATTAGTATATAAACTGCGTAAATAAGCGAAAATATGAAAAAGATTCTGCTATCATCTATGCTACTTGTATTGTCACTCTCTCTCTGGGCAGTGACTGCGACTCCATATCCCTTTGAAGTTACATTACCCAATGGACAGACAATGACTGTGAGATTGGTAGGTGATGAGTATCATGCGTATTATACCACATTGGATGGTACGCCACTTCGTCGTTTGGATAATGGATACTTTGTAGAAGATCAAACGGTCAAAGAGCAGTTTCCTGCAATAGCTTCTGCTCGTCGAAATGCGGCGATTCGTCCACGAGCAAATGCTGCTACTTTCCCATTGCAGGGCTCACCTAAGAGTTTAGTTCTGTTGGTGGGATTCAAAGATTTGCCATTTGCTCAAAAAAATGAGGATTTCAATGCCTTGCTTAATGAGTCGGGCTATGCATATAATAATGCAACAGGTTCTTGCCGTGACTACTTTATAGCAGCATCAGATAGTATTTTCCAACCGCAGTTTGATGTATATGGTCCTTTTACCCTTAGCGAAAATATGGAGTATTATGGGAAAGAAGAAGGAGATAGTCACGATCGTAACCCTTATCAAATGATCATTGAGGCATGTCAGTTGGCAGCTAATAGTGGAGTGGATTTTGATGAATACGATACGGATAATGATGGTGTGCTGGATAATGTGTTTGTCTATTATGCGGGTCATAACCAAGCAGAAGGAGCCTCCTCTAACACAATATGGCCTCACAAGAGCAATGTGTCATGGAAGGATGTGCGTGTGGATGGAAAACTATTAGCGACCTATGCTTGTACATCAGAGTATTCAGGCAATGGAGGAACACGCCGAGCATCAATAGGTACATTCTGCCATGAGTTTGGTCATGTACTAGGTTTACCAGACTTATATGATACAGACTATAAATATTATACTGTTTCTAACTGGTCAATCATGTGTAGTGGTAACTACAATAATAACGGACGTACCCCTCCTACATATAGTGCTTATGAGCGTTTTTATCTAGGTTGGCTGAAACCACAGCAATTATTGGAGAAAGGACAATACTTCTTGCAACCACTACAAACTTATAATTCAGCATATTTGATTGCAGATGGAATTCATAATTTACTAGGTTCGAGTCCTTCTCCGAAGGAGTTTTTCTTATTGGAGTATCGTACAAAGACGGGTTGGGATGCATATTTACCAGGTCAGGGTATGTTGGTGTGGCATATTGATTATTCTGCTGCAGCTTGGGCAGAAAATACACCTAATAATGGACCAAACTTCTTGAGAATTCATATGGAAGAGGCAAATGGAATAACATGGAAAGAAAGAAACAACTCGGAGTCGGGAAAAGCCTCAGACCCCTATCCAGGAACACAAAATGTGAGAACGTTTATTCCTAAATTACATGATGGAACAATATTGTCTGGTCAAAATATTTTTGATATTGCAGATGATGGAAATATGATAAGCTTTATCTATCAAAGTATAGGTAATGTTAAGATGTCGGTAGATAAATCTGAGTTGAATCTAACTACTACAGTTTCAGATACAAAGAAAATTGAAGATTGGGAACCTCAATCCTTGGATTTGTCAGTGCAAGAACTTAATTCTGATACGATAGTGTTTACTACCAAAGGTAGTTTCTATGTGTATGTAGGTGATGAATATCCAAAACGCACGAGTTCAGAATGGAAACGTACATTGGAATATGAGGTGACAGAGGAGGGAATAAGTGTGCACACTATTTGGGTAAGTTATATTCCCAATAAGCAGTCATGCGATGAAGTGACTGGTAGCCTGAATATATCAACATTGGGTGCGACTGTCCCTGTAACCTTGACAGGTCGTTCGCCACGTCCTAGCTATATTACTACGCCTGAGGTTCAATCGGTTGGCAAGATTACTCCTTACTCGTTCCAATTGGCATGGAAGCCAGTGAAGGATGCGGTGCTGTACTATGTGACGCTGTATCAAGCAGGTGAAGGCGAGGCATCTTTCAAGCAAGATTTTGAGCAGTTCCAATCATTTGACGCCATCAAAGAACAAGGTTGGGAGTCAAATATTAATCGGACAACAACTTCGGCGAAGGCAGATGGTTCGAAGGCATTGTATCTGAAGAACACAGGGGAATATATCACTACTGAAGAATATATGGCTCCTCTGCAATCAATATCCTTCTGGGTAAATGCTTTCTCTTCGGATGCCGCTACAACGGGTTATATAGATGTGGAAGCATGGAATGGCGCAGAGTGGATGGCTCTGCCAGAATATCGTGTTGAAATTCTATCTTCCATGAAGAAGAAAACACTTACCGTGAATTTTGAAGAAGATACACAATATACACGTGTGCGCCTAACTTACACAGATAATGGCGGTTCAGGCATAGCTTTGGATGCTTTCGAGGCTATATGTGCTCGCAACTTGATCTATATCTATCGCGGAAAGGAATTGTCGATAGATGCGACACTTACTGATATAGACTTGTTTACATACGAAATCACAGGATTGAGTGCTGGTGCGACATATTATTGCGCGGTGCAAAGTTCGGATATTACTAAAGGCTGTGAAGAGCATATATCTCCGCTTTCAGAGCCAATTGAAATCAAAACCATTGAAGTGCAAGAAGGTAAAGAAGGAGAGAATCAATTGCCAATTGCTATAGATGAGGAAACCAAAACTCCGATTATCTATCTCTCTAATCCTACTCTTGGTAGTGTCCTAAATGTTTATAATGTTAGTGGAGTGTTGGTATGTTCTTTGCCAGTATATAATGCGGTTACGGAATATGCAATACCTATAGATAAATTACAGTCGGGTAATCTTTATCTTGTCAAATATATAGAAGCAGGCAAGATGAAACGCAAACAAGCGTGGGCAAAGTTCGTATTTTAGATGATGTGAAAATCTTTTCGAATTTATTTTCAAATAAAACGCGACTCCAATGGGGTCGCGTTTTTTGTGTTTGCATATATTTTGCATCTATGGGTGTTCTGTATAGGTAACGAATAGTGCGGTTATTGTGCGGTTATTGTGCGGTGCGAGTGGGGAGTTTTGTGTATTTAATCGTATAATAGCGTGTAAATCTTTTCGGGGGCGAAGACTTCGTTGGCGACGTCTTGGAGTTGGGTGGGGGTGATGGTCTGTATGCGAGCAAAGGTGTCTTGCCACGCAGGGGCATGGTGGTGATAAAGCATTTGCTTGGCCATAGCGAGGGCATTATTCTCTTGATTCTCAGCGGAAATAGCCATTTGTCCTTCCAACTGGCGCAAGGCGCGTTGGAGTTGGGAGGATGTGAGTGCAGTGTCGCGCAGTTGCTTGAGTTCCTTGTGGCAGAGCTCGAGGCATTGCTCTTTGTGTTGAGGCTCACACGCTAGGTAGATGTTCCAGTAGCCCGTGTCGCTGAGTGGTACTGCTTGTGAATCAATATTATAAACTAGTCCATGTTTCTCGCGCAGACTGAGATACAAACGGCTGGACATACTGCCACCACCAAGGATATTATTGAGCAAGTACATGGTCAGTTGTTTGGGATGACCGATAGGGTAGGCATGCGAGCCAAGCATAATGTGGGTTTGGTGGGTGTGGCGGCGGTATAGTCGGGTGAGGGACGCTTCGCTAATGGACGCCGCTGGAGCGGCTATGGGGTATTGGACGCCCTGCGGGCTATTGGACGCTTCGCTATAGGCGATTGGCGATTGGCTATTGGATAGAAGTTCGCGTGTGGCGGCGGAGATGACTTGTTGGGTAGTGACATTGCCGAGGACAAAGAGCACCATGCGCTCTGGACGGTAGTGCTGTTGCATCCAACTCAGCGCAATATCGGGCGACTTAGATATGCGGCGAAGGGTTTTCTTAGTGCCAAGGATAGGCATAGCCAATGAACTACCCTCAAAAATCATGTTTTCGAAGTCGTCGTAGATGAGTTCGCTGGGTGAGTCGTTGTAACTCTCTATCTCATCGAGGATGACGGTGAGCTCCTTGTCGGTTTCCTTTTTATGAAATATTGGGCGAAGCACCATATCCGCTAGCAGATGGAGGGTAGTGCGGAAGTGTTGGCGCAGGGTGGCCGCATAGAAAGTGGTTTCCTCCTTGGTGGTATAGGCATTGATTTCGCCACCAATGCCCTCGATGTGATTGATGATTTGGCGGGCTGTGTAGTGCTCAGTGCCTTTGAAGACGCAGTGCTCGATGTAATGCGCCATGCCGTTCTCGTTGGGGAGTTCGTGGCGTGTGCCTGCGCCAACCATTATGCCGACATAAACGACAGGAGAAGTGGTCTTGCGGTGGACAATTTGCACCCCGTTGGGTAAATTATGATAAAAAGTATCGCTCATTTGTTAATAAAAGCAAAGTTTTTGCTATTTTTCTTGCGTATGTGTAATTTTTTTACTACTTTTGCAGCCGATTTCACGCGGCATTGGCGGAATTGGTAGACGCGCTAGACTTAGGATCTAGTTTCGAGAGGAGTGAAGGTTCGAGTCCTTTATGCCGCACATCGGGTTGAAAGACCCGATTTTTTGTAATTAATAATTAATATTTAATATTATGCGTAAGTTTTATATCTTGTTAGTTCTAGTGGTTGTTGCGGGTGCAATGACCAGTTGTTTGGAGTACAAAGAGCCTCAATATAGTCCTCAGATTTATCGTTCGGAATTTTATGTAAATCCTCAGTTTCAGGGTGATACTGTGGTAGGTGCCAAAGATACATTGGATCTTATCTATGATGCAGATGATGATTCGTATGAATTGGATACTGTGTATTTGGGTGATACTGTGATGTTTGCGAGTACATTCTATACTGTGACCAATAATCTTGTGGCTGTGGAAATGAAATGGGATACTACGGAAATGGACTTATGGTACTTGACAACAGCTGATATTGATAAAGCACTATTGAAAACGGATACTGTAGGAAATCTTACATGTACAATGCGTTTCAATCCAGGTTATAACCGTGTGACTTTCCCTATTTATTTTACCCCTAAGGAGCGAGGCGGTATGAAACTGAAGTTATCGGTTGAGAGTGATTCTGATTTCCCGATTCATTCGGTGCTGATGTATATCCCCGCGGTAGAGGCGCCAGTGGAAACAGAGGAATAGTTATTCCGTTGTTTTGGCTTCTTGCCAGAGTGCTTCCATCTGATTTAGGGTCATCTCTTTGAGGGATAGACCCTTTTCTTTTGCCTTTTGCTCAACGTAGTTGAAACGGCGGATGAACTTGGCATTGGTTTTCTCTAGTGCGTTGTCAGGACGAACACTATATAGGCGAGCAGCGTTTACGAGCGCAAAGAACAAGTCACCCATCTCTTCGGAGGCTTTCTCCTCGTCCATATTCTCGACTTCTGCCTCGAACTCAGCGATTTCCTCTTTGACCTTTGCCCATACGTCTTCGCGCTTTTCCCAATCGAAGCCTACATTGGCAACTTTGTCCTGTATGCGATATGCTTTGACGAGAGCAGGTAGTGCATCAGGGATGCCTGCGAGGACGGTTTTGTTGCCGCCTTTCTCTTTGAGTTTGACTTGTTCCCACATTTCACATACTTCTTTCGCGTTGTTGGCTGCAAACTCGCCATATACATGTGGGTGGCGGAAGATGAGCTTGTCGCAGATCTTGTTGCATACATCTGCCATATCAAAAGCGCCCAATTCGCTGCCGATCTTGGCGTAGAAAACTACATGGAGCAGGACATCGCCGAGTTCCTTGCTGATTTCATTCATATCATTTTGGAGCAGGGCAGTGGCAAGCTCGTAAGTCTCTTCGATAGTGTTCTGGCGGAGGGATTCGAACGTTTGTTTTCTATCCCAAGGACATTTCTCTCGGAGTTCGTCCATGACCGTAAGTAGTCGGTCGAAAGCTGCAAGTTGTTGTTGTCGAGTGTGCATAGTGTTGTGTAAAATTGTTTAGAGTGGTGTAGAGTTGTGTAGTGTGGTGTTGCCTTGGTTGTCCATTTGGGCGTAGGTGAATTGTTGCCAGCAGTCGCCGAGTATGATGATGCGACTATCGCGGCTGAGCATTAGGTCGAGTTCGATATGGCGGTGACCAAAGATGTAGTAGTCGTGGTGATTGCCCTGTTGCTCTTGCTCTTTGGCAAAAAGTACTAATTCCTCTTTGTCCTCACCTTTGTAAGGACAAGGGCGAGCCAACTCCTTCAGACGGCTGTTTTTTGCCCAGTTATAGCCGAAAGCGTTGCCCCAAGCAGGGGGTAGCAAACGGAAAAGTGTTTGCAAGATGGGGTTATGGAAGACCTTACGCAAGAAGATGAAGGATTTAATTTTCTTTTGTAAGTGCTTGGGTACCTGTGATATATAGTTGCTAGGTACAAGCCCGTCGCCATGAGCAAGGAAGAGGCGTTTGCCGTGGATGGTGATGCTTTCGGGTCTGCGGTGTATGATTGCGCCTGTTTGTTTGGCAAGCCAACCGAACGTCCATATATCGTGGTTGCCAATGAAAAAGTGAACTTGTATGCCCTTGTTGGTGAGTGATTTAAGTTTGTCGAGGATAGGTCGGTATTGCTCTTTGCTGCGGTCGCGCCAGAAATACTCGCACCAGAAGTCGAAGATATCTCCGAGCAGGTAGATGGCTGTGGCATCCTTCTCCATTTCGTTGAGCATGGAGATGACGGTTTGCTGATGAGCGATAGGGTTTTCAATCGCCCTCGAACCAAGGTGTGCGTCGGAGAGGAAGTAGGTCATATTTTAGATCGCTTCGCTGTAGTTTGTAGTTCGCTCGTTTTGCTCGCTGTAGATCGCTGCGCTGTTAGATTAGAGGAAGCCGAGTTCAAGTTTGGCTTCTTCGGACATCATGTCTTTGTTCCATTCGGGGTCAAAGACAATGTTTACGTTTACTTCGTTGATGCCATCTACTGAACCGACTTTCTGTTTGACATCCTCTACGAGGAAGTCTGCAGCAGGGCAGTTGGGTGCGGTGAGGGTCATGTCTATATTGCAGATACCGTCGCCAGGGAGGTCGATGCGGTAGATAAGACCTAATTCATATATGTTTACAGGTATCTCGGGGTCATAGACCGTCTTAATCATACGGAGTACCTGCTCTTCGGGTTCTAAAAATTCGTTCATTCAACTAAATGATTCATAAAACAAGCCACAAAGGTACTACTTTTTTTTGAATTGCGCAAGATAAATTGTAAATCTCGTCAAATTCGTGAGGGACTTTGTGGGCTAATTTCAATAAATATGGGATAAATGCGTATAAAAAAATAAAATATTTGGTTATGTAAAAAAAAAGTATTACCTTTGCAGGCTTAAATTTTCGTAAAATAATAAAACGTGAAATATATGCTTAAGAAACAACTTGTGTTTGTGCTGCTGACGGTGGTACTTATGTGTTCTTGTGTAACTCGTAAACAATTGGCATACTTTCAGCCAGTAACATCGGAAAGTGCTGCTGTGATTAATAAAAGTATGAAACCTCAACCAGAGCCTCGTGTAAAGATTAATGATGCTTTGGTGATAACCGTTTCAGCCCTTGATCCAGAAGCTGTGCTTCCTTATAATTTGCCAAATGTGTCGTATGCTACTCCAACGAGCGAAAATATACCTACGACACAAACTTATCAGTACTATACAGTAGATGCAAATGGTGATATTTCGTTTCCAGTATTGGGTAAGTTACATGTGGTAGGATTGTCGCAATCAGAAGTGATAGAAATGATTCTTGAAAAACTCAGAGGACAATTGGTTGATCCAATCGTTTCGATGCGTTTTTTGAATGCGAAAGTAACGGTTTTGGGTGAAGTGAAGAATCCAGGAACCTACTTATTGAATAATGGTGGAATGACATTGCTGGAGGCTTTGGGCGCTGCTGGTGATTTGACGCAATATGGTAACCGTAGAAATGTGTTGGTTACCCGAGAAAATAATGGTAAGTTGGAGTTTGCTCGTTTGAATTTATGTTCAGATGAGGTGTTCGCATCTCCTTATTTCTACCTGCAACAAAATGATGTGGTGTATGTGGAGCCTAACCAGGCGCGAACCACGAGCAATCAGTCGATTAGTTTGTGGTTGAGTCTAGTTGGAACATTGTCTAGTGCAACAACGGTGGTAGTGTCTGTGTTGTCAGCAACAGGAAATCTTTAATTAGTTAATGTAATCGAATAAAAAGTGTATAGAAATATGGCACAAGAGAATCAAGAAATAGATATCCGTGGATGGGTAATTCGTATTTTGAAGAATTGGTATTGGTTTGTACTTAGTTGTGCACTTTGTGGTGCATTTGGGATGTATACATACTTCTCTACAACTCAAAAGTATCAAGTCGATGCAAAGATTATGATTCGCCCGTCTGAATCGGATGCAAATCCGCAAGGAGAATTGATGAATATGATGGGTTTTGGCAACACTAAGAATGTGGAAGATGAGGTTGTTATTATGACATCTCGTGATATGTATTTGAATTTAGTGTCGGATTTAAACCTTCAGGTAGAGTATCGCAAAAAATGTGGTTTGCGCTGGGTGGGACAATATCAAAAACGAGACTTGAGTGTGGTATATCCTCCGATGTATTTAGATTCGTTGCCTGGTGGACATCGAATATATGTCAAAGTAAGAGAAAATGACTATGTTGTGAAGGTAAAGAAAGGACGTTTTACTACTAAGAAATATATAGTGACGGATTTGAGTAAGCCTTTTGATACTTTTGTAGGGACATTGTGTTTTGAAGTGGGTGATTCTGTAAAGCGGGGAGATAAGTTTATTATACGCACAATGAGCAAATTGGGAGCTGCTGAGGCATATCAAAAAGCACTTGTTGTTGCACCAGTAAAAAAAGAGTCAAATGTAGTGTCGATAACAACAACGACTGATATGCCACGTCGTGCAATAGATATTATTTCTCGTCAGATTGAGCTTTACAATATGGATGCTGTGATTGATAAGAATATTGTAGCAACAAGTACAGCTGGATTTATAGAGGAACGTCTGCGATTGATTGAGAGTGAGTTGTCTTCTGTAGAGGCCGATGTGGAGACGTATAAGGAGCAACATGGTATTGTGGATTTAGAGAGCGAGGCAGGTGTTTATCTTCAGGAAACATCAAATTTCAGGAAGGAAGCTGCGGAAATAGAAACGCAGTTGAATTTGGTTAACTATATTCAGGAGTTTGTTGCCGATGAAACGAAGCAAAATAGTTTGATACCAGCTAATATCGGAATTACTGATCCTGCATTGGTGAAATTGATAGCAGAATATAATGAATTATTGCTGCAACGCATGCGTATGCAACGAACTGCTACTGATAGTAACCCTATAGTGGATCAGATGAAGGACCAATTGAGATTGATGCGTGAAAATATTATGTCAAGTATTCAGAGTGTTCAGAATAGTTTGAAGATTTCTCGCAAAACAATTGATGATCATTTCAAGGTGGCAAAGATTCAACGCAATGATATTCCTAGTCAAGAAAGACGTTATAGAGAAATTGCTCGTCAGCAGGAATTGAAAGAGGAATTGTACTTGTTTTTGTATCAAAAAAGAGAAGAGAATGCTTTGACGTTGGCTTCTACTGCGGCACCTGCCAAGGTTATTGCTTCGCCACAAGTTAATCCTACGCCAGTTTCACCTAAAATGAAAATATTACTGCTTATTTGCTTGGTATTTGGATTTGCAATTCCAGTGGGATGTATGGTGGTTTACTCAATGTTTAATACGCGTATATCAGATGATAGAAAGGAGTTTGAGAAATTATTGCAAGTTCCATTTGGTGGCTGGTTGATTAAGAATCACCATGGAGGACATATCGCGGTAAAGGATGGTGAAAATTCAGCTTCTGCCGAATTGTTTAGAACTTTGCGAACAAATATCCGTTTCATGTATCCAAAGAAGGTGACGAATCCTGTTATATTAGTAACTTCAAGTATTAATAGCGAAGGTAAATCGTATGTGGCAACTAATTTAGCAATATCTATGGCTTTGTTGGGAAACAAAGTAGCATTAGTTGGTCTAGATATACGCAAGCCGATGCTAGCGACGTACTTAGATTTATCTACGAGTGGATGTTTGACAAGTTATTTGGCGGATGAAGCCTACGCTTTAGAAGATGCTATTGTAGCAACTAATATCAAAAATTTAGATGTGCTTCCAGCAGGTGTTGTTCCTCCTAATCCTAATGAACTTTTACAAGGAGAGCGCATAGATGAGTTGTTTGGAGAATTACGTAAACGTTACGATTGCGTGGTAATAGACTCTGCACCTGTGGCGATGGTTAGTGATACATTCCAATTGGCTCGTGTAAGTGATATGACTGTATATGTGAGTCGTGCTAATTATACGACTACAGAAATGATTAATTTCTTGAACCAAGTTAATGAGCAGAAGCGATTGCCAAATATAGTATCCGTACTTAATGGTGTTGATGGTCATAAAACAGGTTATGGCTATGGTTATGGTTATGGATACGGTTATGGTTATGGTCATGACACTCACAAGAGAAAATGGTGGCAACGCAAAAAGGCTTAGTGCCATTTTTACGTTGAACCTATAAAACTATAAAATGATTCTCTGTGTTGCAGAAAAGCCGTCCGTAGGACGAGATATAGCGCACGTGCTGGGAGCTAATACCCAGCACGACGGTTTTATGGAGGGCAATGGCTACTGCGTGACATGGACTTTTGGTCACCTTTGCGCGCTGCTTGACCCACACGAATATAGCGAGCAATGGAAGGGGTGGAACTTATCTTCATTGCCGATGGTGCCTGCGCGGTTTGGAATCAAAGTGACCGACGATAAGGGCATTCAGAAGCAATTCAATACGATTAAGGATCTCATTGCCAAGGCGGATGAAGTGATCAACTGCGGTGATGCTGGGCAAGAGGGAGAGTTGATACAGCGATGGGTGTATCAGAAAGCTGGTTGCAAAGTGCCTGTAAAGCGATTGTGGATTTCATCGCTAACGGAAGATGCTATCCGTGAGGGTTTTCAAAAGCTCAAAGACCAAAGCGAATACCAACGCCTCTACGAAGCAGGTATGATGCGCGCTATTGGTGACTGGTTACTAGGCATGAACGCTACGCGTGCATACACTTTGCGTTTTGCGAAGGGGGTAGGGAAGGATCGTCAAGTGTTGAGTATTGGTCGTGTGCAGACGCCCACATTGGCACTGATAGTCAAACGACAACATGAGATAGAGAACTTTGTACCTCGCACTTATTGGGAACTCAAAACACTTTACCGCGATACCACTTTCTCTGCGCAACTGCCTGTGGAAGAGGATGATTATGCAATCACGTCGCTAGAAAAAGGGCAGGCATTGGTGGATTCAATCAAGGACCTGCCACTAGAAATCACTTCCGTGGAGAAGAAGAAAGGTACGGAATACGCGCCTCGGTTGTTTGACCTCACTTCGTTGCAGGTAGAGTGCAATAAGAAATTCAGCCTTTCGGCAGATGATACGCTGAAGATTATCCAAAGCCTCTACGAGAAGCATGTTACTACATATCCGCGTGTGGATACCACCTATTTGAGCGATGATATCTATCCCAAAGTGCCTGCTACATTGCAAGGTATTAAGGATTATTTCCCACAAGTGACACCATTGCTGCCACTCAAGGCGGATGGCAAGAAGGGGGCAGGCAGTTTGCCAAAGTCGAAAAAGGTCTTTGATAATAAGAAGGTTACCGACCACCATGCTATTATTCCTACAGGTCAACGACCAGACAACCTCTCGGAACTGGAGCGTAAGGTGTATAATCTGGTAGCCTTGCGATTTATAGCGGCTTTCTATCCCGATTGCGAGGTGTCGAACACGACTGTACTAGCCAAAGCAGGTGAGATTGATTTCAAAGTGACTGGTCGCCAAATCCTCAAGATGGGGTGGCGTGAGGTCTTTGTCAAGGAAAAGCAAGAGGATGAGCCACAAGAAGAGCAGAAGAGTTTGCCTGCGTTTGTAAAAGGTGAGTCTGGTCCTCACGAACCACAACTGCAAGAGAAAACCACCACTCCGCCTAAGTACTACACCGAGGCTACTTTGCTGCGTGCGATGGAAACGGCTGGTAAGACAGTGGAGGACGAAGAACTGCGTGATGCGATGAAGGAGAACGGTATTGGTCGTCCAAGTACGCGTGCAGCTATCATTGAGAAACTCTTCCAGCGCAAATATATCGTGCGTGAGAAAAAGAATATCCACGCCACGCCGCTAGGTATCAATCTGATACAAACAATCATTTCGCCGTTGCTGAAATCGGCTGAACTCACTGGACTGTGGGAGAAGAAGCTTCGTGCTATTGAGCGTGGTGATTATACGGCACAAAACTTCTTATATGAACTCAAGCAGATGACTGCTGAGGTTGTGCGCGAAGTGAAGGCAGATAAATCGGGTATGCGTTGTCCTGTCTGTGGACGCGGTACTATCATTCGTGGGCGCACTCGCTATGGCTGTTCTCGTTGGCGTGAGGGGTGCACTTATGCCGAGTCATTTTGAAGAAAAGAAAAAAGAGAAGCACGTCTGCTTCTCTTTTTTTAGTTGTAAGGAAATAATATGAATTACTCTGCTACTTCCTCTGTCTCAAACTCAGGCACTGCTTGAGCAGCTTGCTCTGCATCGTAAGCCTCTTGCACTTGCTCGGTAATAGCACTACCTTCTTCTGTAGTAGCACTTTGGCTCTTGTTGAAACCAACTGCGAGAATGCTCAATGCGATGATGATAGCAGCTAAAGTCCAACTTGCTTTCTCCAAGAAGTCAGCTGTCTTAGGAGCACCCATTACTTGGTTTCCGCTAGAGAAACCTGCAGCTAAACCACCACCTTTGCTGTTTTGTACCAACACCAAAAGGATCAGCAATATTGCTGCGATAACAATCAAAATAGTTAATAGTACGTACATAATTTATTGTTTTAAAAGTTTTAAAGGTTCTAAATGTTTTAAGCGTTGTGCGCTTGTTCTCGAGGTACAAAAACCCAATGAGCTTGCAAAGGTACAAAAATATTTACAATTTACAAAATTTACGGTGTACAATTTGCATTTTTTGCAAGAAAAGCATGAAAAATATACTAAAACCGCTACAACTGACCTGCTTCTACGAGGTTTATTACTCGTTCTACGATTCTGTCTTTGTCCAAGGCATCGTATTCTTCCTTGAGGTCGTTCTTGAATAGTTTAGCGATGAACTGCCAGAAATTGGCACTTGCTTTTCCGCGATAGTGCTTGATGATATCGTAGCTTGTGCGGTCGCTTTCTCGATCCATGAGTTTCATCAGCATCTGGCCTTGTGAGGCAGTCATCTTGCGGAAATGTTGTTCGTATTTCTTAAAGAGATATTTCTCGTGTTGTTTCCACCATTTCTTTCGCAGTTTCTTATCGGGTATTTTTGCCAATTGCTGGTCGGCATATTCCATTTCTTTGGTTAGGAGTTTGGCAAAGGGTAGGGTTTTCTTGACATCGCGGACAGTTTTCCAGTAGAAACGTTCCTGTTGTTTGTTTTTGAAGACCATCTTGGGGTACACCCAAATTTCGTGCATGTGCGCGAGGTAAAAGGTATCGTTGTCGCTCACTTGCAATTGCACCGAATCCACATAATCCATTTCATGTGAAGGCATCACAAAGTCGGGCAGACTTTCTCCCCGCGCTGCAATAGCAACCAACACCATTATGAGCATCGCCATTTTTCGCATTCCGTTGCAAAGGTAATGTAATTTTCTCACATACGCAACTGTAACAACATTTTTTATACAAAAAAGCCACCCTAATGGATGGCTTTAGTTTTGTTGCGGAGGGCGGGATCGAACCACCGACCTTCAGGTTATGAGCCTGACGAGCTACCACTGCTCTACTCCGCGATATATATTCCTTTCGAAATCGGCTGCAAAGGTACTGCTTTTTTTTGGATTGACCAAATAATTTCGTACTTTTTTCGTTTTTTTACTGAAAAACGGTCATATTTTCTGTGAAAACGTCTATAGGGTGGGGATTATTCTACTCCTGCTGCCACTTCTCGGTAAGCATGCAGACTAAGGTTGTCGCTTACAATTTTCAGCGAAGAGAGGTGCTCGAATCCTAACGCAGCAATGTATGCCAACTCCATGTCGAATACGCAATCATGGTAATCCGATTGCAATACAAAGTCGGTGTTGCTGTAGCATACTGACTTCAAACAATCTTGTGGCTGTTTCAAATACTCATCGGGAATAGGGCGCAGGTACAACTCTGGTTCGGGGTAGGTGACACAAGGGTGATTCAGGCGCACTTCCGTCACGCAAACAGCACTTCCGATGGCATAGTTTGCGCTTCCTGCATAGCCGATGTTGATTATTTTCGCGTGGCGTGGCAAGTCGCGCAGTGTGTGCATTACGTTGATTGCTCCCACTCCTGTAACGAGGATGTCCCAGACTGTTCCGTCCGACATATACCATTGCCCATCGTGCATTTCTCCTTGCAGATGTTGAGCAATGAGTTTTTGTTCACCAATAAAATCGCCTGCTTCGGCAATAACAATAAAATGGTTATTCATGTTTTAATTGTATTTTAGACCGCAAAGGTACGAAAATATTTGCATATTTGCAAAAAAAGCAGTAACTTTGCAGCGATAAATTTGATTCATTCTCCAAAATCTATTATTGTCTATGTTTATCATTGGCATAGCGGGCGGTACTGGCTCGGGTAAAACAACAGTTGTAAAGAAACTGATAGAGCGCCTTCCAAAGGGCGAAGTCGTAGTCATTCCTCAAGATTCTTATTACAAGGACAGTAGCAATGTCCCCGTAGAAGAACGTCAGAATATCAATTTTGACCATCCTGATGCATTTGAATGGCCATTGCTTTCGAAGCATATTGAGCAACTGAAGCAAGGTCATGCTGTAGAGCAACCAATCTATGACTATATCACCTCTTCGCGTCAGAAGGAGACTATCCATGTTGAGCCTCGCGAGATCATTATCGTTGAGGGCATTATGGCGTTGCGTGATTATCATCTTCGCCAGCAGATGGATTTGAAGATTTTTGTGGATGCAGATGCCGATGACCGTCTGATTCGTGTGGTGCAACGTGATATTGTGGAGCGTGGACGTACTGTAGAGGCAGTGATGGAGCGTTATCAGCGTGTGCTGAAACCTATGCATGAGCAGTTTATTGAGACATGCAAACGCTATGCGGATGTTATCATCCCTCAAGGTGGACACAACAATGCCGCCATCAATATGCTTGTGAAATTCATCAAGCAGGAGCTCAAAGAGAAGAAATAATGCGCTATCTCCAGCTCTTTTGGACATACCTCAAGATTGGTACCTTCACGATAGGTGGAGGGTATGTGATGTTGTCTATGATAGAGCATGAAGTGGTGGAGCGCAAGGGGTGGATTGACCGTGAGGAGTTTCTGAATATGATTGCTTTGGCACAGGCAGCGCCTGGGTTGATAGCGGTGAATTCGGCAATATTCATTGGTTGGCGCATTGGCGGATGGCGTGGTGTGATAGCCACGGTGCTGGGAGCCGTATTACCATCGTTCTTAATCATCTTGGCGATAGCGATGGTGTTTCAAGATTACAAGGATTTGCCTGCTGTAGAGGCAGTGTTTAAAGGCATTCGCCCTGCGGTGGTGGCATTGATTGCAGCTCCGCTATGCAAGATGGCACACGGCACCAAGATTACTTGGACAACGGCTATAATCCCTATTGCGGGTGCGTTGCTGATTTGGTTAGGTGGGTTGTCGCCTGTATGGATTATTCTTGTGACAGTAGTGGTCGCATTGCTTTATACATGGCTCAAAGAAAGGAGGAAAGCATGATTTATTTGCAACTTTTCTTGAGTTTTTTGAAAATCGGATTTTTTGGTTTTGGAGGAGGATTGGCAATCTTCTCACTTATCCAACATGAGATAGAGGTGCATGGCTGGATGACCCAAGAGGAGTTTGTTGATATCTTGGCTATCAGCCAAGTGACTCCTGGTCCGATAGGCATCAACTGCGCTACATATGTGGGCTATACAGCTACTGGCAGCGTGTGGGGTAGTCTGCTGGCTACTGTAGCGATTGTTATTCCCAGTTTGATTATCATGCTGTCGCTTTGTAAGGTGTATTTTGTTATCAGTACTCGTTTTCAGCATAATATTTATTTCACTCGCACCATGCAGATGTTGCGTCTTTCGGTATTGGGAATGATTGCTGCGGCTGCATTGCTGCTGATGAAGCCTGTTGGTCAGCCTTCTGTCAGTTTTATTGAATGGAAGAGTTGGGTGATTTTTGGGGTTGTATGTTTGTTTACTCTCTTGCCGATGTTTTTGAAGAACACGGCAGGCGTTTCTAAAAAAAGTGCTGAAGTGTTTAAGAAGTTCATCAATCTGCTCTCTCACCCGATTCTATTGATAGTTTTAGCGGGTGTGGCAGGGTATGTGATTTATAGTTGATGAATCGCATTCACGGCATTTTATCTGGATTTTCTTCAAGTTCCCTTCGGGCTACGTGACCATTTCGCGACCACTGTAGCATATCTGTGTCCTATTTGTGTCATAGCGGTGGGGATGTGTTTTTATCTCTATTCGTGGCTCTCATAGCCCCCCCCCACACACGAAAGGCAATAGAAAACAAACACTCTCACCCCAATCGAGGTGAGAGTGTTCTGTGATGCCTTCAAATTTTGCTGAACGCTAAAAGCGTTTTGCAAAATTTTATAAATCCTTGACAAGGCGGACTGATTGCCCGAAGTATCCTAGATTGTGGGTTGTACACACTTCGTGCGCGAGGAAGGAGAGGCAAGATTTGCGACCACCATAGGTGGCCGTCGTAGACGAATAGTCGCCGCCGCGCTGCACTTCGCCCACATTGGAGCCGTCGCGGAGACCTGCGGCAGGCAGGAAGACTGCACCTACGGACTCTAATTTTGACCACTGCTCTGCCGTAAAGGTTTGATACTGACCGTATGCCTCCACACTAGGCTCACTATGGAAACCTGACTTAAAGTTTACACTTGTTGGGCATATCCAATTATCAGGCAACAATATCAAACCATTTACACCATTAACCTGAGCAATACCTTTAAGGGAACTAGCATTGGTGCGAGAATTTATAAGATAATTCCACTCTTCACTTGACAACGTACGCCATGTATTAGGAGCATCATTACCTATCTGATTCGTACCCCAATCAATGAAAGAACCACTATAATCATTACTGTCTTCAGAAGTACTTACGCCAAAATTAGTAGCACTTGTACTCCAACCAAATAAATCCAACCAACCATTGTAAGTAGAGGAACAATTGCTATTTGCTTCACCAATGTAATCCAACTGACTTGGAGCAAAACGCCATTCATCATTTGCAGGATGGTATTGTAAATTACCTTTTGAGAAAGTCACTTGCTTGTCTGCGGAAACAGAGAATGTACCTATACCTGCAGAAGGAGTATCTTTACCACACTCTGTTTCTATGTACACCGTATCGTGTACAACCTGTGTTTGAATAAGGGTATCGTGTACCACCTCGGTCTTTACCACCGTATCATGTACCACCTTAATCAATGTGCGAGGGAGGAGTAAATGCAAAGTATCAATATCCTGCATCTCATCGTAGGTTAAACTATCGATACTCTCAATGGGAGTACCATACAACAAATGACCATTTGCCCATACCAATTGATTGTCTTGACCAAAAGACAATACACTCATGGCTACACAAGCCAGTAAAAAGAAAAGTTTTTTCATATCATTATAAGTTTTATTGTTTAATTACTTGGAAAGATTGATTGCCGCTGAGCAGCAAGTAGTTACCTGTGGGCAATTCTGCCATATCCACTTGCGCAGAACCGCTCTCTACTGTCTGCGTTACTACCAAACGACCATCCATAGAGTACAAGCGCAACACATCGCCTTGTGCGTTCTCCACCATTAACACATCCTGCGTAGGGTTGGGATACACTTTTACTTGCAAAGCATTGTTACCCTGCATATTCGCCACACTAGTTGGCGTACTTGGCTGCTCATCCGAGAAGCGGATATGCTGCACATTGGCGAGCAAGTCGCTGAACACCACATTCTTGGCTGCGTCATATACATACAGCGAGTCACCCGAATACACTACCTTGCCTATACTGCCTAAGGCAGTGATACACTCTTTGCCACTCAGGGGCTTGACTACCAGACTGGGCACAGCAGCCCACGCCTGTGAAGAACAAAGCAATGCACAAATGAGAATAAACTTATTCTTCATCGTATAAATGATTTGTGGGAAGTCGGTTCCAAACGACCCGTGATTATAAAAGAAAAGCGTGGAACCTTACTTTTGCTTATTCTTAACTATTGAGGTTCTGGTAAACCTATTCCCCAAGAATAAACAATAACGCCCACGCTGATATGTACAACGCGCACTATCAGCGCGGTAGAATACATACCAATGAGCATTTATTGCTGTTCTTGCCTTGGGGGAAGGAAATTTACCAGATTTCAATAGTTCCAAAACAAGCGCTAATAAACGCTTTTTATTTATGTCTGCAAACCGATTATTCGGATTGCGACTGCAAAGGTACAACAAAATTTGCGCATTTGCAAGAAAAATCGCATTTTAGTGCGATTTTTTACTCGGCGGGTTATCGCCGAGCACAAGACAAGTGGCGGGTGACATGTGGTAGTTCGCTTCGCTGTAGATCGGCGCTGTGCGCCTGTAGTTGGTAGGTTGCTGCGCTGGAGGTGGAGGATATTAGGGAGTTGAGCGGAGGATAGGTGGCATGGTATGGGGAAAGTACTGGATGGCAATGAAGTGGTAACGAGATGATAACGGTGTGGTTTCGAGAAAGATAGCGGGAAAGAAGCATATAGAAGGCAGGATGAAGGTAAGAGGGAGATAGGAGGGAGATGGGGCATTCTTAGGTCAACAACCCGATTATCTTACGTGTATCCTACGTATATGTTACGTATATCCTACGTAATTAATAAAGAAATGATAAGGTTTTACCCCACACCACACTTCCACATCAAAAAAAGAGTTGAAGCTATGAATATGGCGGTCGTACCTACCCTGTACGGTACTACCCTATAGCCATACGGCTGCGTGACCGCAAGGGTCGCGCCATTCTATGTATTGCGCTTCATCCTTAGAGTGGGGACTCTTCGGGCGCAATACTCGGAGTGCGTTCCGTCGCACTCCTTCACGTAATTGATAAGGAAAAGGCAAGGGAAGAAATAGGGATAGCAGGGGAGATGCAAAATACATATATAAATACATTAGGGAGAGGAAAAATGGACTAAAAAAGTGGTAGCAGGGGATTAGTGCAACCGATTGCAGTGATTTATATGGCTGGATTGGGTTGAAAAATCGCAAGAGTGTTGCATATGTCAAAAAAATGTTGTAACTTTGCAGCACTTTTCGTGCGCATACGCGCAACGTTATACTTGAAACAATAAGTACAAAAAAGAATAAACAATTATGGTAATTAAAGTAAGTAACACTAATCAACCTAATTGGACAGATTTGAATGTACATGCAAATCTGCCAAAGAATCTCAACAAACTTCAAGAAATCGCTACCAACCTCTGGTGGGTATGGAACTCGGATGCGAAGAATATCTTCCGTTGCATCGACCTCGATGCATGGCATCAAGCACAATCCAACCCTATCGTATTGCTCAATACAATCAGTTATGAGCGCATGTTGGAGCTCAGCAAGGACAAAAAGTTCATGGCTCAATTGGACAAAACATATGCCGAGTTCCGCGCATACATGGATGAGCCAAAAGATCCTAAGAAACCAAGCGTAGCATATTTCTCTATGGAATACGGCTTGACCCATGTGCTCAAAATCTACTCTGGTGGTTTGGGCGTACTCGCAGGTGACTACCTGAAAGAGGCATCAGACTGCAACGTGGACATGACCGCTATCGGTTTCCTCTATCGTTATGGATATTTCACACAAACCCTTTCTCCAGAAGGACAACAAATAGCCAAATACGAGGCGCAAAACTTCTCTAACCTGCCTATCACACAGGTGAAGAATGCAGATGGTACGCCAATGATTATTGATGTGCCTTATCCAGATCGCTACGTGCACGCATACCTTTGGAAAGTGGCTGTAGGTCGTATCAACCTCTATTTGCTTGATACCGACAATGAGATGAACTCTGAGTTTGACCGCCAAATCACTCACCAACTCTATGGTGGCGATTGGGAGAACCGTATCAAACAAGAGATTATGCTCGGTATGGGTGGTGTGCTCGCTCTTAATAAACTCGGCATCAAGAAAGACGTTTACCACTGCAACGAGGGTCACGCAGCTTTCATGGGCTTGCAACGTATGCTTGACCTCGTAGAGAAAGAGGGATTGAACTTCCAACAAGCATTGGAGGTGGTTCGCGCAAGCGGTCTTTACACTTGCCATACTCCAGTACCTGCTGGTCACGACTACTTCGAGGAGGGACTCTTCTACAAGTACATGAGCTCTTTCCCAGCACGCTTGGGTATCGAGTGGCATGACCTCATCGGTATGGGTCGCCAAAACCCAGAGAACAATACCGAGAAATTCTCTATGTCTGTGTTTGCACTGAACACTTGCCAAGAGGCTAACGGCGTGAGCTGGTTGCACGGCGAGGTGAGCAAGAAGATGTTTGCTCCAGTATGGCCAGGTTACTTCGAGGAGGAGTTGCATGTGGATTATGTGACCAACGGTGTGCACATGCCAACATGGGCTGCCAGCGAGTGGAAAACTATTTACAAAGAGACTTTCCCAAAAGAGTGGTTTAACGACCAATCTAACCTCGCCATGTGGGCTCCATACAACGAGTTGCCAGAGGAGAAGATTTGGGCTACCCGTATGAGCCTCAAGTGCAAATTGATTGACTACTTGAAAGAGCAATTCCGCGACAACTGGATGAAGAGCCAAGGTGATCCTGCTCGTATCGTGCGCGCATTGAACGAGATGAATCCTAATAACTTGATTATTGGTTTCGGTCGTCGTTTCGCTACCTACAAACGTGCTCACTTGCTCTTTACCGACTTGGAGCGTCTTGATAAACTGGTAAACAATCCAGACCGTCCAGTACAATTCTTGTTTACAGGTAAGGCTCACCCAGCAGACGGTGGTGGTCAAGGACTCATCAAACGCATCATTGAGATTAGCCGTATGCCACAGTTCCTCGGTAAGATCATCTTCTTGGAGAACTACGATATGCGTCTGGCTAAACGCCTCATCTCAGGTGTGGATATTTGGTTGAACACTCCTACTCGTCCATTGGAGGCATCTGGTACCTCTGGTGAGAAGGCACAAATGAACGGTGTATTGAACTTCTCTGTGCTTGATGGCTGGTGGAAAGAAGGTTATGTAGAAGGTGCAGGTTGGGCATTGACCGACAAGCGCACTTACGAGAACCAAGCGCACCAAGACCAATTGGATGCAGCTACTATCTACCAAATGCTCGAGAACGAGATCATCCCAATGTACTACGCAAAGAACAGCAAGGGCTACTCTCCAGAGTGGATTCAAACTATCAAGAATAGTGTAACAAAGATCACTCCACGCTTCACTACCAAGCGTATGATGGACGACTACTTCGAGAAGTTCTATAACAAGCTCGCTAAGCGTCATGCCCTCCTCGGTGCTGATAACTACAAGGTGGCTAAGGAGATCGTAGTTTGGAAGCAAAACATCGTAGCTCACTGGGATGAGATCGAGGTGGTTAGTTCTACCTTCGATGCAGGCGAAGCTCCAGTGAATGTAGGTGGCAAGTGCAAGGTGGCAGTAGAGTTGGATACCAAGGGCTTGAACGACAATGGTTTGGGCGTAGAGTTGGTAGCAATCCGCACTTCTACCCACAACAACGATAAGCTCTACGAAGTACAACAACTCGAATTGGTGAAAACCGAGGGCAGCCATCTCTTCTTCGAGACTGACTATCGTCTTGACTACGCAGGCGGTATGAAGTTCGGTTTGCGTCTCTATCCTAAGAACGCACTCCTGCCTCACCGTATGGACTTCTGCTATGTACGTTGGATTTAATCATCACCAACATATACAAACAAAAAAGCAACTCGGTCGAGTTGCTTTTTTGTTGTCATTTATGATAGTGATGCGTTGTCGTCACTCAATTAACGGCTTACGCGAACATACAGCAGTGCGCCAATGGCTAAGAACACGAAGTTGGGTATCCATACACTCATGAAAGGCGACATCACACCATTCACAGAGAAGGTAGTTGAGACGGTCGAGAATAAGATATAGAGCGCACTAAGCGTGATACCCACACCCAGATTCTTGCCCATACCGCCACGCACTTTCTTCGAACTGAGCGTCACGCCCAATAGCGTCATAATAAACGCGCCAATAGGACTTGCCCAACGTTTCCACCATTCAGTTTCGAATGCTTGTATGTTGCCCGAACCTCGTTTGCGCTGGGTTTCAATATATTCTTTTAATTCGGGGTTACTCATCATTTGGGCGTTTTCAGCTGTATAGAATAGTTCTTTGGGTAGGATAGGGATGATTGTGTCTAGGCGATTACCCCGTGAGAGTGTCTCGTACATGCCATCGAAATCGCGGCGTACATATTTATCCAAGTGCCAATTGTAGGCAGAGTCGTAATGAATACGGTCCGCGGTGATTCGCGTAACCAATTTCTTACCATCAAAATGTTCTAGTGATGCACGATAGCCCATATTGGTGCGCTTCTGAAAACTTTCGATATACAATATCGTACCAGGCTCTACTTCCATCTGGATATTACGTGCGTTCTCGCGTGAAAAGCGCTGAATATACTTGTCTTGGAAAGTCAGCATCTTTTCCGAAGCAGGGGGAATGACATAGCCTGTCATCCAGAACGAAAGTATGAAAAGGAGCAGGGCACTGATGAAATAGGGTAGCATTAAGCGATGATAACTCACGCCGCTAGCAAGTATCGCAATAATCTCGCTATTGCCAGCTAACTTGCTTGTAAAAAATATCACAGATATGAATATGAACAAAGGGGAGAACATATTCATAAAGTAAGGAACGAAATTGAAGTAGTAGTCGAATATGATTTCTTTAATGGGTGCTTGATTTTCAAAGAAATCATCCATCTTTTCTGTTAAGTCAAACACCACAGCAATACTCATAATCAGCACGATTGAAAAGAAAAACGTGCCGAGAAACTTGCCAATAATATATCGATCAATGCGTTTAATCATCTTCTACATACGTTGCATCAATCGAGGAGTAATATCATCTTTCCATGCTTTGAAGTCGCCCGCCAAGATATGTTTGCGTGCTTCGCCGACCAACCATAAATAGAATGCCAAGTTATGAATACTCAGCAATTCCAACCCTAACATCTCTTGCGCGTGTATTAAATGACGTACGTACGCGCGCGTGTACTCGTGGTCTACATGGCTTGTGCCGCAAGGGTCGAGTTCGGTGAAGTCGTTCTCCCACTTCTTGTTGCGCATGTTCATCACACCATTCTGGGTGAAAATCATACCATTACGACCATTTCGGGTAGGCATCACGCAGTCAAACATGTCTACTCCGCGCTCAATACCCTCCAGCAGATTCCATGGAGTACCAACTCCCATCAAATAACGAGGTTTGTTCTCAGGCAAAATATCATTCACCACCTCAATCATCTCATACATCGTTTCGGTAGGCTCGCCTACAGCCAAACCACCAATAGCATAACCATCTCTATCTAAGTCACGTAGATGCTTTGCAGCGTCTTGACGTAAGTCCTTATACACGCATCCCTGCACAATAGGGAAGAGGTGTTGCTTATATCCGTACAGATCGGGCGTTTCGTCAAATCGTTTGATGCAGCGATCTAACCAGCGATGAGTGCGTTGCATTGATTGAGTGGCATATTGCCTATCTGCTGTTCCTGGGCAACATTCGTCAAAAGCCATCATGATGTCTGCACCAATCTCACGTTCAATATCCATCACATTCTCTGGTGTAAACATCAATTTTCTGCCATCAATATGCGAAGAGAATTGCACTCCCTCTTCGGTCATCTTGCGGATGTCGGTCAGCGAAAATACCTGAAAGCCACCGCTATCAGTCAAAATAGGTCTGTTCCAGCCTTCGAAACGATGTAAACCACCTGCCTGATGAAGTATCTCTGTGCCAGGACGTAAAAAAAGATGATAGGTATTGCCTAAAATGATTTGTGCTTTGATATCATCTTCCAATTCTCGACGTTGTACGCCTTTTACGGTACCTACTGTGCCCACGGGCATAAAGATAGGGGTCATGATATCGCCATGGTCAGTATGTACCACACCTGCGCGAGCTGCGGAACAACTATCTGTATGAATAAGGTCAAAAAATGCCATTATCGCAGATGGTTATTTTCGGGAAAAACAATAGCAGGCTTAAATTCTTTTTGCTCTTCAGGAGTCATCATGGCATACGCCATAATGATTACCGTGTCGCCAACACCAATCAAATGTGCTGCCGCACCATTGATGCAAATGCAGCCACTTCCACGTTTGCCAGGTATCACATAAGTTTCCAAACGTGCACCATTGGTGTTATCCACTACTTGTACTTTCTCTCCTGCATAGATGTTTGCTGCATCCATAAGGTCCTCGTCAATCGTGATACTACCAATGTATTCTAGATTGGCTTCGGTCACCTTTACGCGATGAATTTTCGATTTTAGTATATGTAAATACATGATAATATCAAATTTTGGCACAAAATTACAACTTTTTTCTTAAACTTGCAAAAAAAATTTGCATATTTCAAAAAAAAGCAGTACTTTTGCACCCGTTTTCGGAAGAGAGCGTATTCGCTACGGCGAAGGAGAGATGGCAGAGTGGTCGATTGCGGCGGTCTTGAAAACCGTTGAACTGAGAGGTTCCGGGGGTTCGAATCCCTCTCTCTCCGCAAAAAAAGGAAAATAGAGGCGATGAACCTCTATTTTTTTATCTATAGTTTTGTAAATGTACTATACCTATCATATGTTTTCTTTTTTCAAAAAATACCTACCATACTACAAACGCAATCTCCGTGTGGCATTGCCTGTGATGCTGACTCAATTGGGTGCATCGCTGGTAGGGTTGTTTGATTCTATCATGGTTGGGCACTACGCTACTGTGGATTTGGCTGCAGTTAGCTTCGCTAATGCAATCTTCTTTACCGTTATGGTCTTCGCCATGGGCGCGCTGATGGGGATTACTCCGCTCGTTGGTATCCAAGTCGGTGCTCACAAATCCTCGCCCTCGAATGGGAAGTTAGAAGGGGTAGCTTCTCTTTTTCAAAATGGCATGCTCTTTACGGTGCTGCTGAGTGCTCTAATGCTCATTTTGCTGGGTGTATGTGTTCCTTTCTTAGACCGCTTTGGTCAAGATCCAGAGGTGATTCGAGTGGCGAGACCTTATTATATATTGATTGTCATTTCGCTTGTCCCATTTCTATTCTTTTCTTTTTTCAAGCAATTTCTTGAGGGCTTAGGCAATACCATGGTAGCAATGGTCATCACGTTGCTTATGAACGGACTGAATATCTTGCTCAACTGGGTATTTATCTATGGGAACTGGGGCTTTGAACCAATGGGCGCTACGGGAGCAGGTATAGGCTCACTTATCTCGCGCATTGGTATGCCGTTGTGCTTTTGGATAGTGATGGCATGCCGAAAAGATTGGAAACCGTATCTGCGTATGGTTTGGCAGCGATTCTCGTGGCAACGTATCCGCGAATTGGCGAAGATAGGTTTCCCTATTGGTGGGCAAACATTGTTAGAAACTTTTCTTTTTACCGCATCGTTTGTGATTATCGGCTGGATTAGCAAGGAGGCATTGGCTGCTCACCAAATTGCCAATCAGATTGCAGATATGACGTTTATGTTGGCTTTGGGTATTGGCTCTGCTACTACTATCCGCGTGTCACATCAATTGGGCGAGGGTAATATCCATGGTGTGCGTATGGCAAGTAATGCCAGTGTGCATTTGGTATTACTAATGAACACGATAGGTGCTACATTAATGATTAGTTTGCGCAATTATATCCCAATGCTTTTCACTGAAGATAAAGAGGTGATAGCTATTGCTTCGCAACTGATAGTATTAGCGGGCTTATTCCAATATGCCGATGGCTTGCAGGCAGTTGGCGCAGCCATGCTACGTGGCATTACGGATGTGAAAGTTCCAATGGTGATAGCATTTGTGTCATATATCTTGATAGGTTTGTCTGTAGGTCTGCTTTGTGCATTCCCATTGAAGTTGGGTGCAGCAGGAATTTGGATTGGATTTATTTTCGCTTTGGCAATCGCTGCCATCTGTTTCCATATTCGCTTTAATAGAAAACTAAAAGCATTTTCTAAAATATAATTATTGATACAAAAATGAGGGTGTGTCTGATATTGACACACCCTCATTTTTTTATTGACCTTTACTGATTGTTTAGCAAATTATTTCAACTTCTTAAATGTCTCGCGCATGCTGCAAGCGGTGGTGATGATAGCGTGCAAGTTGTTGATATTCACGCGCTCTTGTGCCATTGTATCGCGGTGGCGGATAGTTACGCAATTGTCGTTCAAGGTGTCGTGGTCCACTGTGATACAGAATGGTGTACCGATGGCGTCTTGGCGACGGTAGCGCTTACCGATTGAGTCTTTCTCATCGTAAGCGGTGTGTACGTCGTACTTGAGCATATCCATAATCTCGCGCGCTTTCTCTGGAAGACCATCTTTCTTCACGAGTGGCATCACGCATGCTTTCACAGGAGCCAGTACAGCAGGTAAGTTGAGCACTACACGAGTGTCACCACCTTCAAGCACCTCCTCCTTGTAAGCACCACACATCACGCTGAGGAACATACGGTCTACACCGATACTGGTCTCAATCACATATGGGGTGTAACTCTTGTTGAGTTCTGGGTCGAAGTACTCAATCTTCTTACCACTGTATTTTGCGTGTTGGCTGAGGTCGAAATCAGTACGGCTGTGGATGCCCTCCACTTCTTTGAATCCGAATGGCATGTGGAACTCGATGTCGGTAGCTGCGTTGGCATAATGCGCCAACTTGTCGTGGTCGTGGTAACGGTATTTTTCATCACCCATACCAAGTGCTTGGTGCCATTTTAATCGGAACTCCTTCCAGTATTCAAACCACTTCATCTCCTCGCCTGGGCGAACGAAGAACTGCATCTCCATTTGCTCGAACTCACGCATACGGAAGACAAATTGGCGTGCTACGATCTCGTTACGGAATGCTTTACCAATCTGTGCGATACCAAAAGGAATCTTCATACGACCTGTCTTTTGCACGTTGAGATAGTTCACGAAGATACCTTGTGCGGTCTCAGGACGGAGGTAGATTTTCATTGCACCGTCGGCAGTACTACCCATCTCGGTAGAGAACATGAGGTTGAACTGACGCACGTCGGTCCAGTTGCGGGTGCCAGAGATAGGGCAAACGATTTCTTCGTCGAGGATGATTTGTTTGAGCTCTTCTAAGTTGCTATCGTTCATGGCTTTAGCAAAACGCTCGTGAAGGGCGTCGCGTTTCTCTACGTTGGCGCGGACACGTTCGTTGGTTTGCTTGAACATCTCCTCATCGAAGCTCTCGCCAAAGCGTTTGCGGGCTTTGGCTACTTCTTTTTCGATTTTTTCGTCGTACTTAGCGAGTTGGTCCTCAATAAGTACGTCAGCACGGTAGCGTTTTTTGCTATCTTTGTTGTCAATGAGTGGGTCGTTGAATGCATCCACGTGACCAGAGGCTTTCCATGTAGTTGGATGCATAAAAATACTGGCATCAATGCCGACAATGTTCTCGTGGAGCATGGTCATAGCGTCCCACCAATATTTCTTGATGTTGTTTTTGAGTTCTACACCATTTTGACCGTAGTCATAAACTGCACCAAGACCGTCATAGATCTCGCTGCTTGGGAAAACGAAGCCGTACTCCTTGCAGTGTGCGATTAGTTTTTTGAAGGTTTCTTCTTGTGTTGCCATATATTCTTGAAATTTTTATCAGCAAAAATTTGTTGTATGTCGCTGAGCGACGTTATATGCAGCAAAGCCGCGTTATAAATGTTTTAAGGGAATAATTAGACCCTATTATGCAATTTGGGTGCAAAGGTAGTGTTTTTTTTGTAGATATGCAAGAAAAGCGAGTTTTTATTTCAAAATCTTCTAGATAACTTGTGTATTTGCTTTTTTTTTTGTAATTTTGCAGGCAGTTATAAATTGGGAGTAAAAGGTATTTATATATAACAGATAACAAACCGTAACTCATAATTCAAAATTATAAATGAAGAATATACGAAACTTTTGCATCATTGCCCATATTGACCATGGCAAATCCACACTGGCGGACCGATTGATAGAATACACCGCCACAGTGGACAAACGATTGATGGAGAATCAGGTGCTGGATGATATGGACTTGGAGAAAGAGCGTGGTATCACCATCAAGTCGCACGCCATCCAAATGCAATATAAGGGCTATACGCTCAACCTCATTGATACTCCGGGTCACGTGGACTTCTCCTACGAGGTGAGCCGCTCTATCGCTGCATGCGAAGGTGCTCTCTTGATTGTAGATGCCTCACAAGGTGTACAAGCGCAGACAATCTCCAACCTCTACATGGCGTTGGAGAATGACCTCGAAATCATCCCAGTGATGAATAAATGCGATATGGACTCTGCTATGCCAGAGAAAGTGGAAGATGAGATTATTGACCTTTTGGGCTGTAAGCGCGAAGAGATACTCCGTTGTTCAGCGAAGACAGGTGACGGAGTACCAGAGATATTGGACGCTATCATTGAGCGCATTGCTCCTCCTGTAGGTGACCCAGAGGCACCGCTGCAATGCTTGGTGTTTGACTCTGTATTTAACCCGTTCCGCGGAATCATTGCCTACTTCAAGGTGGTAAATGGCACGATGAAATCAGGCGACCGTGTGCGTTTCTTTAATACAGGCAAGGAATATGATGCGGATGAGATAGGTGTGCTGAAGTTGGGTATGCAACCTACAAAGGAGATTTCTGCTGGTAATGTGGGATATATCATTTCGGGTATCAAAACCTCTACAGAGGTAAAGGTAGGTGATACGATTACGCATGTGGCACGTCCTTGCACAGAAGCTATTGAGGGCTTCGAGGAAGCCAAGCCAATGGTGTTCGCAGGTGTGTATCCTATTGAGGCAGAGGATTACGAAGATTTGCGTGCTTCGCTGGAGAAACTCCAATTGAATGATGCTGCTTTGACCTTCCAACCCGAGTCATCGGTGGCATTGGGATTTGGTTTTCGTTGCGGTTTCTTGGGACTCTTGCACATGGAGATTGTGCAAGAGCGTTTGGATCGCGAGTTTGATATGGATGTGATTACCACAGTGCCTAACGTAAGTTATAATGTCTATACCAAGGACGGTGAGAAAGTAGAGGTACATAATCCTGCGGGTATGCCCGATATTACAGCTATTGACCATATTGAAGAACCATATATTCGCGCCAGTGTGATAACGACGAGCAATTTTATTGGTCCGATTATGACCCTTTGTTTGGGTAAGCGTGGCGAATTGGTGAAGCAAGAGTATATTTCTGGCGATCGTATGGAGATTCTGTATGATATGCCATTAGGCGAGATTGTGATTGACTTCTACGACAAACTGAAATCCATTTCGAAGGGCTATGCTTCGTTCGACTGGCATCAAAATGGTTTCCGTCCAAGTAATTTGGTAAAATTGGATATCCTGCTCAATGGCGAGCAAGTGGATGCACTGTCCACACTGACGCATCGCGATAATGCGGAGAGTTTTGGCCGCCGTATGTGTGAGAAACTCAAGGAATTGTTGCCTCGCCAGCAGTTTGATATTGCTATTCAGGCGGCTATTGGAGCCAAGATTATTGCTCGCGAGACGGTCAAACAAGTGCGCAAGGACGTCCTTGCCAAATGTTATGGTGGTGATGTGAGTCGTAAGCGCAAATTGCTGGAGAAACAGAAGAAAGGTAAGAAACGTATGAAGCAAATTGGCAACGTGGAAGTACCTCAAAAAGCCTTCCTCGCTGTCTTAAAACTGGATTAACGCTATCCTGAACAATATTGAACTATTATGAACAATACTAAAACAATTTTATTATGGAACATTTCGTACATAGTGCATGGAGTATGATTCCTTTTGGACTCATGCTATTGGCAATCGCCATCGGACCGCTGGTGGCGGAACATTGGTGGGAGGATAATAAGCATAAACTTACTGTTGCTCTCCTCTTAGGAATTCCTACTGCTATCTGCCTGATTTTAGGAGGCATGGTACATGACTTGGAGCACCAACTTTTTGGTGATTATATTCCTTTTATTATCCTATTGCTGGCTCTGTATGTTATAACTGGTGGTATCCATCTTGCTGGCGATATCAAAGCTAAACCTTGGGTGAATACTACATTCTTGGCTTTGGGTTGGGTGTTGGCAAGTATCATGGGAACTACTGGTGCGGCGATGCTTTTGATTCGTCCGTTGTTGACAACCAATCAACAGCGCGAACACAAAGTGCATACCGTCTTGTTCTTTATTGCATTGGTAGCTAACTGTGGTGGTTTGCTTACTCCATTGGGCGATCCTCCATTGTTTATGCTTTTCTTGCGTGGTGCTGAGTTTACTTGGTTCCTCTCATTGCTCCCTCAGTGGTTGTTTACTGGTGCAGTATTGTTGATGATTTATTTCGCATTAGATACCTACTATTATAAAAAAGAACATTGGACAGCAATCTCTGCAGACCATCGTGAACATAAGCCTTTGTGCCTCAAAGGTGGAATCAATTTATTGTATCTTCTTTGCGTGGTACTTGCAGTAGCATTCGTCAATGTTGGAATGATTCCTGCAATGGGAGAACCTGGTGCGCCTCTTTGGTTGCAATATCTACGAGAGATTATATTGCTATCGCTTACTTTCATCTCTATCTATACTACCAAACGAAAAGTGCGCTACGAGTTAAATCATTTCTCGTGGTCGCCTATTGTGGAGGTTGCTGTGTTGTTTTTAGGTATTTTTACTACCATGACCCCTGCTTTGGCTTATCTCAGTGATAATGCCGCAGCATTAGGTCTCAACCAAACATGGCACTTCTATTACTTAACAGGTGCTTTATCTTCTTTCTTAGATAATACTCCTACAGCAGTGGCTTTCCATAGTGTAGCAGCGGGATTGACACCTGACCAAATGGCTGCCTTTGGAGGAAATTTGGTAGCAGGAGTTCCAGAAGTTTTGCTACAAGCAATTTGCTTGGGTGCAGTATTCTTTGGCGCGATGACTTATATTGGTAATGGTCCTAACTTCATGGTTAAAGCGATTGCAGAGGAGAGTGGAATAAAGATGCCTTCGTTCTTTGGATACATGTTCCGTTTCTCCCTTATCGTGCTGTTGCCAGTATATATCCTAGTACAATTAATATTCCTATAAACAATTAAGAATTATGAATTTGTTTGATCAAATCAGCGAAGACATCAAGAAAGCGATGCTCGCAAAAGATAAAGTGGCGTTAGACGCGCTACGTGGTATAAAGAAGGAATTTCTAGAGGCTAAGACAGCCAAAGGTGGTGATGGCGAACTGCACGATGACCGTGCTTTGCAAATTCTGCAAAAGATGGTGAAGCAGCGCAAAGAGGCTGCCGAGATGTTTCGTGCTGCCAATCGCCCAGAACTCGCAGACGACGAGATGGCGCAATGTGCTATTATTGAGCGTTATTTGCCAGCTATGATGTCGGAGGATGAACTCAAGGCTGCTCTTCAAGCAATCATTACTCAGGTAGGTGCTGCTGGCCCACAAGATATGGGTAAAGTTATGGGTGTGGCGACTAAACAGTTGGCAGGCAAAGCCGAAGGCAAAACTATCAACCTTGTTGTACGCCAATTGCTCGCACAATAATATCTAACAGTTCACTTGTGTGAGCGTTCTAGCACTGAAATGGTCTGACTTCTGACAGAGAAGCGATTTATCCATAATAAAAAAGCACCCAAACAAGGGTGCTTTTTCGTATTGTGGATTTAATTATTCTCCATCATGCGCATGCAATTGTTGAACATACACTGCGTGCATCATTTTCTCACGCTTGATTTCTGATGGTTTTGAGAATTGTTGACGGCGACGAAGTTCTTTTACGACACCTGTCTTATCGAATTTGCGTTTGAATTTCTTGATCGCGCGCTCGATGTTCTCACCTTCTTTCACTGGAACTATGATCATTGCATACACCTCCTTTTCGTTTTCTCTCCAGGCAGTTAGCCTGTTCTGAGTGATAGCGGATGTTTAAGTCTCCCGCATGACCTTCGTCAGAATGTGCTTGCGAGAAATAATTCGCTTTGCGAATTAGGCTCGCCGCCATTCTTCCTCTTAAAATCGGGAAACAAATATATTGCTTCCCGATTTTAGTTGGATAGTTAAACTTAATTTTACTTTGTACCCAGAGCCGGGGTCGAACCGGCACAGGGGTGAACCTACTGGTGTTTGAGACCAGCGCGTCTACCGATTCCGCCATCTGGGCTTCGTCGGAATTCGCTTGTCGCAATGACTGCCGCTCTGCGGCATTAGGCGACCGCGATTCCTCCTCTCAAATCGAAAAAACTTTCGATTTGTTTGAGTTAAATTTCTCAAAACAAGGAGAGTTAATTCCGAAATCGGCTACAAAGGTACTACAAAAAATGCATATACGCAAATATTTTTAGAAAAAAATGCATTTTTTTTGTTTTATTGCGCATACATCAACATTTTAGCGTAGCTAATGTTCTATTTTGGCATAGTTTTTGTCACACTTAATCCAGTTAGATGTGTAATTTCTTATATGAAAAAGATTTTAGTAATATTGCTATTATGCGTAGTTGCAGCTACAGTTATGGCGCAGAAAACATTGTCAGGAACAATCCTCTCTAAAACCGACGGGCAACCTGTGGAGATGGCTACGGTGCGTTTGTTCGCATACGAAGGTGGCGACTCTACTATGGTGCAGGGTGCACAAACTTACTACGATGGACTATTCATCCTCAGCAATATCCGTGCAGGTAAGTACCGCCTACTTGTATCGTCGGTAGGATACAATGAGCATAGCCAATGGGTGGAGATGAAGAACGCCGATTTAGACTTGCCTGCAATACGATTGACGGAACAAGTGCAAGAGTTAGCAGAGGTTAGCGTACAGGGCAAAGCAGCAGAGATGACCGTCAAGGGTGATACCATCGAATACAACACTGCTGCCTACCAAGTGGCTGAAACTGCCACAGTAGAGGAACTGCTCAAGAAGATGAATGGCGTGGAGGTGGACAAAGAGGGTAATGTGACCATCAATGGTGAGGAGATAAAAGGTGTGCGTATTGACGGAAAGAAGTTCTTTGGCGATGATGTACAGACTGCCACGAAGAATATCCCTGCAGATATGATTGAGAAGATTCAAGTCATTGATGAGAAGAGTGAAATGGCAAAACTCACGGGCTTTGAAGATGATGAGACGGAGCGTATCATCAATCTCAGTCTAAAGAAAGACCGCAAGAAAGGACTATTCGGCAACTACTCTGGCGCACTGGGCACAGACCTTGTGACGGATGACGGTGGGTGGTTCGACTATGGCAATCCAGCATACGGTGCAACGGATGCTGCGCGTATGGTGCATTTCTTGGAGAATGATGCGCGCTACAATGCTAATATATTCACCAACCTGCTATTAGGTGAGAGTCAGACAACCATTATAGGTAGTGCCAACAACACCAACGAGATTCGCTCACGTCGCGGACGCGGTTGGTTTGGCGGACAAAACGCAGGTATCACAGCGTCTGAGAACTTGGGTGTGAACACCAATATAGACTTGACTGGCAAGTTAGACAAGAAAGACGATAAAACCGAACTGCTACTTGGTGGTGATGCTACGCTGAATCACTCGGTAAATGACACGCGTACCCAGTCGCAAAAGGAGAGCTACAGCGAGGAGGCAACGTATATTGACCAAGATTCCACCAACAAAGTGACCCATGCATGGGACGCGCAGATGCGTCTGGAGATGGAGTACCAGATTGACTCCATGAACAAGGTCATCCTTCGCCCACAAATCAGCTACTCCAACTCGCGCTACGCACAGACCAACGACTATACCTACGAGCGCGACTCCGTGCTCATCAACGACGGCTATCAAAACCAGAATAGTCTGCAAGAGGAGATTTCTGCGGCTATTCGTGCGACCTACAACCATAAGTTTGCTAAACCCGGTCGCAGTCTGACGATGCGTGCGAACGTGACCTTTAAGAATACCAAAGGCGAGACCGATACCTATGCCTTTGATAATCTGACTAATGCGGCACTTGTGGACCAAAACACCCTCTCGCACAACAATGCCCTCAGCTACTCGCTGCGTACATCGTTCGTCGAGCCAATCTATGGAAAGAACCACTTTATCGAAACGGTGCTTTCGCTTTCGGGTAGCAACCGCAATTCGGTGAAAGACCAATATTCCATGGATAGTATTACTGGCAACTATGAATACGATAGTGTCTATTCCAATGCCCTCACCAACGATATGTACACCGAGCAATTGGAACTCAACTATCGCTGGGTAAACGAGAAGATGGATCTCACCGCTGGTGCGCGTGTGCTGGCTACACAGACACATTCTACCACCTACTATGGCAACACCCTCGCGCGCGATACCTTATATAACAGATGGAACTGGTCGCCAAACGTGCGTTTCCGTTATAAGTTCGGACAAAAGGAGTTTGCACGTATCGTCTATCGCGGTCGTGTCAATCAGCCTACTATCCAACAGATGGAACCCGTGCGCAACAACTCCGACGCGATGAACGAAACGGTGGGAAACTTGGGTTTGAATCCAGCGTTTAGCCACAACATCTTTGCCATGTATTCGAAGTTTAATCAGGAGAAGTTCTCCAGCATGATGGTGGGTATGAATGCCAACCTCACACAAGATGCACTGACCAATAATACCATCTACGACCAGACGGGTAAACGCTATATGCAGACGGTTAATTCGGAGATGATACCATGGTATGTGGGGGCGCACTTCATGAGCAATACGCCATTCTGCAAGAAGATGTTCCAATTCCACTCGCGTACAGCCGTAAGCTACAACCAACGTGTGGCGTATGTGCTCCGTGAGCAGGATGCCGATGAGATAGCACAACTGATTGCTGCCGACCAATTGCCTTTGGGCGATGCTTCAAAGACGGGTAACTTCCGCATGAGTAGTGACTTGACCCTTCGCTTTACTCATAAGATAGTGGATATAGGCGTAAAGAATACCAATGTCTATTCGCTGACCCACAACTCGCTCAACAAGAAGAACATTAGCCATATCGGTGATTGGATTATATCAGGCGATGTGACATTCCATTTGCCAAAGTCATGGAATATCGCTACGGATGTGAGTTACACCTCACGCCATGGATATCAGGGTTTGACCGATGTGAATGAACTCATTTGGAACTTCTCGATAGACAAGACGTGGAAGAACTCCACACTTACCCTCAAGGTGTACGACCTCTTGAACGACAAGAAGAATATCGTACAAACGGTCAACGAAACGAGTGTCAGTTACCAGAAGTTCAATACCTTGCCTACCTACGCCATGCTGACTTTTACCTATAAGCTCAACCGCATGGGCGGACTGAAAGCTACTGGCGCTGCGGCATGGCAACAGCAGATGTATGAGAGTGGTGGACGCCCACCAATGGGACCGAGATAAGTAAGTGGGAAATTCGAACTTTCGTGCCATTTTTTAAGATTCCTTTCTGTTGTACCCTCCCTTTCTCCCTCGGGTTAAAGACCAACGACGAACCAAGGATGAACCAAGGAACGACCAAGGAACTCTGAATCAGGAAATGTGCTGTTTGTTAAGATTGACTAAAACTCTTGACTTGATTCCTAAAACAGTTGACTGTTTTCCCGAAAAAGTTGACTCATCAGTTTCTAAGAAAAATCGCTCAAAAAGCGATTTTTCTTGCTCAATCCAAAATAATTCACTACCTTTGCGAACAAAATCAACAATATAATTTGTATGAGCAATCTTATTCACGTTGACAAGGATTACAAACAATGGATTCAGTCACTAAGCCAACGTTTCCGTCAAAGTCAAATCAAAGCGTCTGTGCATGTCAATCAAGAGATGCTACGCTTCTATTGGGAATTAGGTAGTGAGATTGTCGCACTCAATGTGGAAGAACGTTGGGGCGAAAGTATAATGCAATCCATTAGTCAAGATTTGAAAGATGCGTTGCCAGGTGTTAGCGGTTTGTCACCAACCAATTTATACTACTGCAAAAAGTGGTTTCTGACTTATTATCAAGAATTTATAAATTTACAACAACCTGTTGTAAAAAATGCCCCTCACACCTCCGAGCTAAATTTACAACAACCCGTTGTAAAAATTCCAGAAGTGCCAATTGGCGAAACAGAAACACTCTTTAATAGCAAGAATCACACATTACAACATATAGCTACTGAATTCTTTTCTATTCCATGGAGTCATCACATACGCATCATTGACAAATGCAAAAAAGATGCTTCCAAAGCACTATTCTATGTGCATCAGACTTTTCAAAATGGCTGGTCACGTGATGTGCTTCTTAATTTTCTTGACACAGATTTGTACGAGCGATCGGGCAAAGCGATTACAAATTTCTCTGCTACATTGCCTGCCATTGATAGTGATTTAGCCCAACAATTAACCAAAGACCCCTATCAATTTGACTTCTTTAAACTCAAAGACCGCTACAAAGAAAGCGAACTAAAGGACGAGTTGGTTAAGAATATTGAGAAGTTTCTCCTTGAACTCGGTCGCGGCTTTGCATACATGGGGCGAGAGTATCGCTTAGAAGTTGCAGGCGAAGAAATGTTTATTGACATGTTGTTCTATAACGTACCTCTCCATCGTTATGTTGTGGTGGAAATTAAGACTGGCAAACTGGAAAGTGCAAATGTAGGACAACTTGGAGGTTATGTAGTGGCAGTTAACCATGTACTTAACACACCGCAAGACAACCCTGCTATTGGTTTGCTCATTTGCAAAGAAAAGAATGATGTCTTAGCCCAATATGCATTGGAGGGTTCTTCGCAACCATTAGGCATTTCGCAATATCAACTTGCAAAACTCATTCCCGACGATTTCCGTGGCACAATGCCAACTATCGAAGAAATCGAAAACGAGTTGAATGACAAAGACTAAATAAATTAGACCTACCAACCTCCTCTGCCATTTATGCAAAATCCGCATAAATGGCATTTTTATTTGCACTACTCTTGCTCAATTCAAAAAAAAGTACTACCTTTGCACCGTGAACCTGCGCCGAGGGATGTCTGACATCACTGGCGGAGGGTAGCAGACATATTAAAAAGGCGTTTATTAGCGCTCTGTTCTGACCTTTTGAAATCTCGCAACTTTCAAAATCTCATCAGGACTTAGCAACGATAGATGTCCTACGGGATATAGATTATCCCTCTTGTGCTTGTTATGGTACATCTTTTGCGTATATACGTATGCGCACACGCGTACCTTAGCTATAAAATAGCACAGAGAATGTTTATATTCGGCGTGGGCTTCGCGTTGTCGGTTCTATGAGATTAGGCAATGCGAGAGCCTCAAAAGGTGGAACTGGCAAGAGCAAGTTCCACGCTTTTTTGTATGCCTATACGTGAAAACAAAGAATATAAACAACCAATAATTAACCCTTAAAAAAACAATCGTATGAAAAAAGTATTATTTCTAGCGATGGCAATGCTGATAGCATGCTCCGCAAGTTTCGCACAAGACGCAAAAGAACGTAAAGAGATCCAAAAAATGGCAAGACAAGAACTTGCTGCAAAAGTGGACAAAGCAACCAAAAAAGAAGCGAAAGCACTTGCAAAGGCAGGATGGCTTGTTTCGCCAGGTGCACTTCCTTTAGAAAAGATGTTGCAACGCTCTTACGAAATGCAACTTCAATATGATGATATGGGATTCCCAAAATACATCATGGCAACTGCACAATCCATTGCTGAGAATTATGATGCAGCTAAAACTGCTGCCACCTCATTAGCAATTACCAACCTTGCGGGACAAATCCAAACTGAAGTAAGTGCTTTGATAGAGAATACTGTTGCTAATTCGCAACTTTCAGCAGAACAAGCTGCAAGTATTTCTGAAACAGTGATGTCAAGCAAAAATCTGATTAGCCAATCTATTGGTCGCACAATAGCAGTGGTAGAATGTTATCGTGTTTTGAAAAACAAGAACCGCGAAGTAATGGTGCGCATTGCTTATAATGGAGAAATGGCAAAAGAAGCAGCTAAGAAAGCTGTTCGTGAAGAATTGGTAAAGAAAGGCGAAAACTTGCACGAACAATTAGATAAAGTACTTGGTTTCTAATGAAATACATAATAAATCTAATATTAGTCTTTTTATTTGCAGCAACCATTCACGCACAACGCGTTGCAACTGTTTGTGGTGAGTATCGCTATACCGTACCCGGCGAGATTCCATTGAACCGCGCCAAACAAATAGCCATTGATAAAGCTCGTAATGAAGCTATTGCTAATGAATTTGGGCAGGTAGTATCACAATCTACCACGACAACCATTCACACCTCGGACAGTAAATCCCAAGTTCAGTCGGATAGTTATGCTTCCACCGAATCAAAAGCCATTTGGTTAAGTGACACTAAAGAGCCAGAAGTTAGCATTGCATACGAAAACGATGTAATGGTGATAACAGCTTCGGTATGTGGCAAGGCGCGTGAATTGAAAACCGCAGAGGTGGAATTGAAAATGCAGGTTCTCAACAATGGTTTCGAATCAGACCAATTTAGGAATAATGATAAAGTTTCTATTTTGTTCAAGTCGCCTATTAATGGCTATGTGGCTATCTTCTTTCGCGATGATAATGCAGGTATTATCTCTTGTATGATGCCCTACGAAAATGAAGACGGTACGGCACGAGAGGTGAAAAGCAATAAAGAATATACGTATCTTTCGACTGCCGATCCAATCTATCCCTATCAAGAAGAAACGATTTTGGTAACGGACAAGAGTGTAGAATTTGATACATTTATTCTTGTCTTTTCCAAAAAAGACTTTTCAATGCCTTCCTCAGAAGCAGGAGAGTTTGTTCCCGAACTTTCCGTAGAAGACTTCCAGAGATGGTTGCGCAAAAATCGCATCAATGACGAAACGATGCAAACAATAGAAAAAACAATTCAAATAAACAAATAATTATGAAGAGAATTCATTTGTCATTTTTAATAATGTGCGTACTGCTACTCACATTATCGTCTTGTGCTACAATTTTTTCAGGAGTGAATGCAAAAATTACGCTCAATGACCCACAACAAAAGCAACCAGTTGATATTACAACTGATGTTAAGCACTACGATAATGTAACTTTGCCATATAAGGTAAAAATAAAACGTGGTTACAAACCAAGCAATATAACTGTTGAAAGCGACGGTTATAAGCCAATTGAAATAACAGTACTGAAGACTTACAATGCAGCCACAATAGCAAATCTCATAAATGTTGTGGGATGGGGAGTGGATGCTGCAACGGGTGCATTAATGAAACCAGAACAGAAGGATTTTGAGTTTCGAATGGAAAAAGAAGAAGAGCATGTACAACTGGCACAGGAACATCAAATCTTAACACCCAAAAAAGAAGTTGTAAAATCCGATGTTGATAGAAACATTCCTCAAAGTTATAAGAAATCAGAAAATACATATGCTTTGATTATTGCTAACGAGGAGTATCAATTTGTGGATGATGTCAATTTTGCAGCACACGATGGCGAAGTGTTCAAAGAGTATTGTATCAAGACATTGGGTATTCCAGAACGTCAAATTCGTTATTACGCGAATGCTTCATATGGTGTTATTTCTGGTGGAGTAGATTGGCTGAAATATGCACTCAACAACTTTGAAGGTAGCAAAGCCATTGTATATTATTGTGGTCATGGTATTCCAGATGAGAAAACAGGTGATGCGTATATCATTCCTGTGGATGGAAAGGGAACAAACACCACTACTTGCTATAGTTTGAATACGCTTTACACCACTTTGGCAAACACCAAAGCATCAAACATTACCTACTTTATGGATGCTTGCTTCACTGGCGCAAATAAGGAGGGCAGTATGCTCGTAGCAGCTCGTGGTGTAGCTCGCGAAGCAAAGAAAGAAGTCTTGGCTGGTAAAGCTGTAGTATTCTCTGCTTCAAGCGGTGATGAAACAGCTATGACTTATCCAGAGAAGGGACACGGTTTATTTACCTATTTCTTGCTGAAGAAATTACAAGAGACACAAGGTAATGTATCTTATTCTGATTTGGCGGATTATATCAATAAGAATGTGAAAAAAGAAGCGTTCTTAATCAACGAGAAGCCCCAAACTCCTGTAGTTGCAACAAGTACTGCAGCAAGTAGCACTTGGAAAAATATGACATTAAAATAAATGTTTCGTTAGATACCATTACACTCTCACCCTGCTACTAAATATAGGTAGCGGGGTGAGTTTTTATATAGTTATTCTTCTTGCTCGTATCAATACTCATATTCAGGTGCTCTTTCGGCAATGGGTCGGTATCCCTTCGGAAAACGGAAAGGTGAAAACTGAAAAGCCATAGATAGGACACATTTAGGCAACAGATGTGCTACAGTGGTCGCGACATGGTCGCGTAGCTTGTAGGTAACTTGTAAGTCACCGAAATTAATAGCCACCGAAAGCCCACAGATGTCCCAGAGATCTCCTATGGTGGTCGCGAAACATGCAGGGAACTTGAAGGGAGCGGAAATGCTAAACAATATCAGGAGATTTCGCCCCAATTAACGACGGTTTGACGCAGATGGTCAAGCCGTTGTTTATAGATGCGATTGTGCATCTCGTCGAGGAGCGGGTCGGCATCGAGAATAGCCATTGCTGCTTGACGAGCAACATCTAAGATTTGTCCATCGTGGGTAAGACTTGCGATACGCAATTCAAATGGCAAGCCCGACTGCTGCGTACCTTCGAGGTCGCCAGGTCCACGCAATTGCAAATCGGCTTCCGCGATACGAAAACCATCGTTGGTTGCTACCATAATATCCATACGTTTGCGAGTATCCTTACTCAGTTCGAGTTTGGTGAGTAGTAGGCAATAGCTCTGGTCGGCTCCGCGACCTACGCGACCGCGCAGTTGGTGGAGTTGGCTCAGTCCGAAACGCTCGGCATTCTCAATAATCATCACGCTGGCATTGGGTACATTGACGCCCACTTCAATGACAGTAGTGGCTACGAGTATCTGCGTTTCGCCACTCGCAAAACGCTGCATTTGCTCGTCTTTGTCCTTAGCACGCATCTGCCCATGCACCATAGAGATTTTATATTGTGGGAAAGTTTGGCAGAGGGTGTTATAGCCGTTTTGAAGGTCTTGCAAGTCGAGTTTTTCGTTCTCTTTGATGAGAGGGAACACTACATATACTTGTCTGCCCATATCAATCTGCTGCGTAATAAACTGATTGATAGTCGTGCGTCGCTCAATATTATAATGCAGTGTGTGCACAGGCTTGCGTCCAGGGGGCAATTCATCAATGATACTCACGTGCAAATCCCCGTAAACAGTCATTGCCAAAGTGCGAGGGATAGGGGTGGCAGTCATCACGAGCACATGTGGCGGACGAATGTTCTTCTCCCATAGTTTGGCACGCTGCGCCACACCAAAGCGGTGTTGCTCATCAATGATACATAGTCCGAGGTTGGCAAACTGCACCTCTTTCTCAATCAGTGCGTGTGTGCCAATGAGTATATCTATTTCTCCGTTGCGTAGTTGCTCGTGCAGAGGTATGCGCTGCTTGGCGGTGGTAGAACCAGTTAATAGTTGACAGTTGACAGTTGGCAGTTGACTATTAGCGTCTTGTGCTTTATCCAACAATAACTTGACTGTCTCATAGTGCTGATTAGCGAGGATTTCGGTGGGCGCCATAATGCAGGCTTGATAGCCGTTGTCCACGGCGAGTAACGCGGTCAATAGTGCTACAATGGTTTTGCCACTTCCTACATCGCCTTGCAGCAGACGATTCATTTGTTTGCCCGACTTGAGGTCGCTCTGTATCTCACGCAGCACTCGCTTCTGGGCGTTGGTGAGCGCATAGGGTAGGGCATTGTATTGGGCATGGAAAGCCTTACCTACGATTGGCATGCGAAAACCCTCGTTCTGCTCGCGGCGCTTCATCTGGCGCAGAATCTGCATCTGAATATAGAAGAGTTCCTCAAACTTCATTCGCTCGCGTGCCTTCTGCATGGCGATTTGGTCTTTAGGGAAGTGGATGTTCGCCAATGCTTCGGTGAGCGACATAAGGTGTTGCTGCTCAATGAGATCAATACCTAACGTCTCACGCACACCACCTTGACGCAATAATGGCATAAGTTCGGCGGTGATGTTGCGAATGGCTTTGGAGTTGAGTCCCGCACGCTTCATGCCCTCGGTGGTATTATAATACGGTTCAAGTCCTTTGGTCATCTCTGGCTTGACCTTCGCCATAGGCGTGAGTTCGGGGTGTACGAAATTGTACTGATGGTTGAAACGTGAGGGTTTACCGAAAAGCAGATACTGGGTGTTGCGCTCTAGTTTGAGGTACTTGATGCCTTTGAACCATACCAGTTCAATGGTATGTCGTCCGTCGGTGAAAGTGGCTGAGAGGCGTGCTCCAGCGCCCGTACCAATGGTGTGCCACTCGGTGATGTGACCAATGATTTGCACATAGGTGTCCTCGTCATCAATCTCATGGATGAAATAGAATCGGCTACGGTCTATATACTTGTATGGGAACTGGTATAGCATATCGAGCGCGGACTTTACTCCGAGCTCTTTACGAAGAATGTCGGCACGCTTAGCGCCGACACCCTTACAGAATTCTATATTTTGGATGGATAAATCCATCTCAAGAATAACTCGATTATTATTGCAAACGGAAGTTTACAGGTACGGTATATTTCACGCGTACTGGTTTACCGCGTTGTTTACCTGGTTTCCACTTAGGCATTGACTTAATCACGCGGATAGCCTCTTTGTCCAATGATGGCTCACCAGATGAACGCACAGCTACCACATCCACGATACTACCGTCTTTGTTTACCACAAACTGGCAGATTACGCGACCTTGGATACCATTCTCCTGTGCGATAACTGGGTACTTCACATTCTCAGCAAGGTACTTGAAGAGCGCTTGTTGACCACCAGGGAACTCTGGCATAGACTCTACAACCATGAAGATGACCTCTTCCTCCTCTTCTTCTACAGGAGCTTCTACAGGAGGAGCAATTACCACCTCTACATCCTTGTCATCCTCAGTGTTGATCTCAATAGTCTCAACCTCTACGTCATCTTCAACTACGTTCAGCACCTCTACTTCTTGTACTGCTGGTGGTGGAGGTGGAGGAGGAGTCTCTTGAGTAGTTTGTTGGATGTCAATTTCCTCTTCAAAGAAGAAATCCGTGTCATTTACTTCGTACTTTGTCACTTCCTTCTCAGTCCATTCGAAAGCAACATAGCAGATACTCAAGACAAGCACCAGACCCATAAGAACATAGGTCAATTTCTTGTCTTCCAAACTTGCTTTGGGTGATTTTTTCAGTTGCATATACTATTAAATTTAAAATTCAGTCGCGTTTTTATGGAAAAGACATATTATCCTTTCGGCGTGCAAATTTACTGCTTTTTTTTGAAATGAGCAAATATCTCTTATGTTTTTTACAAAAATTTCATAAAATAGTTGTAATTTTGGGATAATTGTTGTACTTTTGCAGTCGAAATGGATTTAAGAACTTTGTTGAAATCTTCTGGTGTACGCAATTTTTCCAAATTGCTTTCTGCTAATGTAGTGGCGCAGGTCATAGGTCTTGTGGTATATCCTATCTTGACGCGTATGTACGCGCCCGAGGATTTTGGGTTGTTGAATTTGTTTTTGAGTATAGGCAATGTGTTGGTTGTATTATCAATAGCAGATTATTACTATGCAATCGTATTACCTAAGAATGAAAAAGATGCAGTGGCATTGACACATATATCCTTATTATTTCTGTTGACAACTACAATCTTGGTAGCATTGAGTGTCTTGTTCTCAACTCCAATTAGTATGATTTTCAAATCGCCTAATTTGGCCAAATATTATTGGCTGATGCCTTTGTACGTGTTGATTATGGGTATGTGGAATGTGCTGAATTACTGGTATATACGTAAAAAATCATTTGGAAGAATAAGTGGCTATCAAATGTCTCAAAGTATTTTGTCAGCTGGGGGAAAATTAGGCTTGGGGTATGCAGGTGTACTACAAGGGGGGATGATTTATGCGACAGTTATAGCTCCGTTCATTGCATTGCTATCGAGTCTATTGCTGAGTTTTCGCAAGACTCTTCGCCCGTTGTTATTTTTTTCTAAAATAGATGTACTTACTCAAGCCCGTGTGTATCGTAATTTTCCGTGCTTTGTCTTACCTCGTAGTTTTATTAACGTTCTGGCTGGGCAGTTGCCCGTGTTACTGCTCACACCGTTTTTTGGAGCGAAATATGTGGGATTGTTGAGTATGGCTGTTTTGCTAGCTTACACTCCAATAGGTACCATCTCGCGTGCTATTTACCAGGTTTTATACCAACATACCACGGAGTGTGTGCATCAATCACTTCCTATAAAATCTATGTTTAGGCGTTTCATAGGATATACTTCTGTAGTAATCATTCCGATATTTGGGATATTGTATTTTGTGTTGCCAAACCTAACTGCGTGGTTGTTGGGAGATGAATGGCGTATAGTAGGAGATTATATTCGATGGATGCTCCCATGGTTGTATGTGTCGCTATTGACAGGTAGTACATGTTACCTATCAGACATATTTATGAAACAAAAAACAGGCCTGTTTTTCGAAATACTATTGGCTGTATGTCGTGTCGTTGGTCTTTCTGTTGGAATTATCACCAAGGATTTTACAACTGCGATTGCAGCATATTCAGTAGGTACTGCAGTTGCAGTATTGTCACAATTGATTTGGTTGGCTTCGTTAGTTAGACGATACGATCGCTCGTTGGTAAATATCCAATAATTGTTTTCCAACGTTTTGATAGGAGTATTTATTACCTTCTGCTCGTATAATATCTGTATGATACATATCTCTATTCTCAAGCATCTGCACCATTGCATGCGCAAGGGCTAGTTCATCTTGAGTTGGCACTAATATACCACATTTCGTAGTCAATTCTGCCGCGATACCAGCTGTAGAAGTACTTATTATTGGCATGCCTATACTCATCGCTTCTGCCAAAACTACTGCAAATGTTTCATAGCGCGAAAAAAGTAAGAAACAATCACTTTGCTGCATCCATTGTGCCACTTCATGGGGAGTTTGTTCGCCTGTGAAAGTGAGCATGTCTTGGGGAAAGTCTAATGTCTGTGCGTATGCAATATCTTGTTCGAAATCCACTCCTGTTCCCACTAATACCAATTCAAAATCTTGTCTTTCTTTCGCCACTTCTCGTACTGCTCGCAACATACCTTGAATGTTCTTTGCTTTCTCGTCGAAACAACTTACGTGCAGGAAACGGAATTTCTCTCCTTTAGTTGTAATGGTAATAGGCGAAATAGGTTGATAGAAAAAATCATCTACGACGTTGTGGATTCGTTGCCAGCATTCGTTTTTTATACCACATCTTTTCATAGCATCTTCTAATATCTGGCTTACAGGCAGAATACACGAGGCATGCTCGGCGATTTTTCGCATCATCCACCCGTGCCAACCGCCTCGGAAAGCGAAATTGGCGGGTAGATAGCCCGACCAATGCTCTACGATGATATATGGGATTTTGTGACGCCATTTGAACCATAGTGCAATTATCCCATTCTTGTCCAATACATTCATTTGCACAATATCGGGCATGCCCCATTCCTCGTGTAGTTGTTGCCATTTCTTGTACATGTCCTTTGCCCACCCGAATCCTGTTTGTTCGGAATATAACACGCGAACATCGCATCCTTGTTCAGTCACTGCTTCTGCGTGTTTCTGAACAAATAGTCCTGCCATTGCATCACGTTCGGTGGGATACCATGCGCTAAGAAATAAAACTTTCATCGCATTTTCCTTTCTCTCAGCCAATTATACGCATTGGCAAACCAGAAATACCACTTGTAGTATTTTTCCACACTATAATATAAGGTGCGGGTGCTGCCGAATTGTTTGTAATGGTTTGCCACCCCCTTAATCATACTACCCTCAAAATCAAATGCTACCCCCTGTTGGCGTGCCAGTTTAATAGCCTCTAACACAAGCAGTGCACTTGCTCCAGAGTCCTTGTGTTGGGGATTATAGCAAGGAATGAGATAGTACATGCTGTGCTTGTCCCATACCAAAAATGCTGCGGCAAGCACTTCATTATCTGCATTGCAAATTGAGAGTATCTGACACTGATTCAATCGGCGTGCCTTACGCTCCAATACAAGTAGAAATTCACGTGAATAGCTGATTTGCTTACCTTGGTTGTGCAAGCATTGTACGTGGTATCGATAGAAATCTTCCACGTTCATATTCATATCTGCATGCAGCGATAATGCCTTTTGTAGTTGACGCTTTTTGTTCTTAGAAAACGCAGCGATTACTTTGTCAAGATTCGATAAATCCTCAATGCGATAAGTAACGCGCTCTTTAGTTTTAAATCCTAGCACACGCATTTGATCCACAGCAGTGCTATCAATTGGGTAATGTTGATAATAATAACTCAACCTCAAGTCCCCCAACTGTTGTGCAAAATCTCGACAAATATCTACTACCTTATTCTCATCCTTCGAAATCGCTGCATCTGCAAACCATATTCCTCCTATTTGTGTTTGCTGTGGCATGACAATGTATCTCATCCACGCGCGCTCGCGCAATAGATATGGTAATACTGCTTGGATATTACCATTTTCATCTAAACTAAGCAAGACATCCCATTGCTTCCCAGCACACACTGCATCCATCCACCAATCGGTCATGAACAGTGGCAAATCGCCATTTGTTTGGCAAAATTCACGGTATAGTTCTTTGTTGGTCATATTCCCCAATATACAATTTGTGTGCAAAGATACGATTTTTTATTGAAATATACAAACAATACTTGCAAAATTCAAAAAAAAGCAGTACTTTTGCACTGCAATTCAAAATAATCTATAAATTCTGTTTGTCATGATTGTGGAAACAAGTCCCTACAAAGTTTTTGCTCTTTCTCAAGGAGGTGAGCTCGCTAAGCGTGTATGTGAGTATTTAGGATGTTCTTTGGGTAATATCCAAGTTGCTCGTTTTTCTGACGGTGAGTTTGCCGTAAGTTTCGAAGAGTCTGTGCGTGGTCAGTCGGTATATATTGTGCAATCTACTTGCCCAAGTAGCGACAATATTATGGAGCTTTTGCTTGCCATTGATGCTGCCAAGCGTGCTAGTGCCTACAAGGTGATTGCCGTTATTCCTTATTTTGGTTGGGCTCGCCAAGACCGTAAGGACAAACCACGTGTATCCATTGGCGCAAAAGTTTGTGCAAATTTGTTGCAAGGCGTAGGCGTTGACCGCGTGATAACAGTGGATCTCCATGCAGACCAAATTCAAGGTTTCTTTGATGTTCCTGTTGATCACCTCTATGGTGCGAATGTGTTGGCTGATTATGTACAACACCTTAATTTGGACAACCTTATCGTCGCATCTCCTGACGTGGGCGGTACCAAGCGTGCTTCGGTCTTTGCCAAAAAACTCACAGCACTCACCAAGCAGGAGGTACCTATGGTAATCTGCTACAAGCACCGCCCTAATGCTAACCAGATTGGCGAGATGCGTGTGTTGGGTGATGTGAAGGACAAGAATGTGGTGATAATTGACGATATTGCTGATACTGCAGGTACGCTGTGCAAGGCAGCAGAGGTGATGAGGGAAGCAGGTGCCAAGTCTGTTCGCGCGCTGGTGAGCCATGGATTGATGTCTGGTCCTGCATGCGAGCGTGTGATGAACTCGGCGCTTGAGGAACTTGTCTTTACCGATTCTATTCCATTCGACCAAGACCGTTGTCCAAAGGTCAGTATCGCTTCTATGGCTAAGCCTATCGCACAAACTATCTTGGCTATCCAGAACCATCGTTCTGTTAGCGAATTGAATATACACTGATTTTGATTTATAGACATTTATTATATATTGCCCTATCGTTGGTTTTGCTCTCTTGTCAGACTAAAACTAAGACTTCTACAGATGTCCGCTATGCTTTTTCAGCGGACTCTGCATATACGTATATCGCTCAACAAGTGGCTTTTGGAGCACGTGTGCCTGGCTCTGATGAGCATGCTGCTTGCGGTGATTGGTTGGTTAAGGAGTTGGCTCGACATGGTGCACAAGTGAAAGAGCAGCACGGTTTTATGCCTAATTACGCAGGCGAACAACAGCCCATTCGTAATATCGTGAGTTATTTCGAAGGAACGACATCTCATACCATTCTTCTCTGTGCACATTGGGACACGCGCCCATGGACCGATGAGGAGACGAATTACGAAGACCGTTTCTATTTTGTACCAGGAGCGAATGATGGTGCGAGTGGAGTGGGAGTCATTTTAGAGGTCTTACGCCAATGCGCAATACTCAAAGACAAAGGTGAATACGTACCTAATTTGCAGATTGTCTTCTTCGATTGCGAGGATATGGGCACCCCTACCCACTATACGGGCAAGCAACGTGAACATACTTGGTGCCTCGGCAGCCAATACTGGGCTAAAGAGTATAAACAATCAACTGTCAACTGTCAACTATCAACTGTCAACTGCCAATATGGTATTCTCCTTGATATGGTCGGGGATCCATCTGCCACTTTCCCTCGGGAGTATTTCTCTACGATGTATGCAAGTAGGTATGTCGAAAAGATATGGCGCACTGCTGCCCAATTGGGATATGCACGCTATTTCGTGCAGCAGTCCACTTATTACCCCATTACTGATGATCACTACTATGTCAATACTATTGCAGGGATTCCATGCGTGGATATCATTGATTACAAGCCGAATACAGAGACGGGGTTTGCCGAGTGGTGGCATACTCGTCAAGATGATATGCAGAATATAAACAAACAAACCTTACAGGCAGTCGGAGAAACTGTCATCACAACGATATGCTCGAAATAAAAAATCTACATGCCTCCATTGCAGGCAAAGAAATACTCAAGGGACTCAACCTTACTGTTCACGAGGGCGAGGTACACGCCATCATGGGTCCTAACGGCGCAGGTAAATCCACATTGTCTAATGTGCTGACTGGTCATCCTGCATATACTGTCACCGCTGGCGAAGTTTTCTTCCGTGGTAAGAACCTCCTAACTATGTCACCAGAGGAGCGTGCGCGCGAGGGTATGTTCCTATCTTTCCAATATCCTGTGGAGATACCAGGTGTATCAATGGTCAATTTCATGCGTACTGCTGTCAACGAGAAACGCAAGCACGAGGGTAAACCTGCTCTCTCTGCCACAGATTTCCTCAAACTCATGCGCGAGAAGAAAGCCCTTGTTGGTATGGATAATCGCCTTACCAAACGCTCTGTCAATGAGGGATTTTCGGGAGGTGAGAAGAAACGCAACGAGATATTCCAGATGGCCATGCTCGAACCTTGCCTATCCATTCTTGATGAGACGGATTCTGGCTTGGATATTGATGCGCTGCGTATCGTGGCAGAAGGTGTTAATGCACTCAAAACGCCTCACACAGCATCGATTGTCATCACCCACTATCAACGTCTCCTCGATTACATTGTACCTGATTTCGTACATGTCTTAGCGGACGGCAAGATTGTTCGTACAAGTGGCAAAGAACTTGCACTCGAACTCGAAGACAAAGGCTATGCCTTTCTTAATGAACAACCTTGAACCATCTTGAACAATGTTGAACGAAATCATTCTAAATCCTGGCGAACATCGTGAGATTATCTTGCTCAACGAGCCTGATACCAATTGGCATATTATTCAAGAGGCCAACTCCACCCTCCTGCTACATGTAATCGCATTGCCTCATCCCAACGATGAAGCCCAATGGCATACCGCCATCACGGTAGAACATAAAGCAACAGGTTGTAAGACTGAGATGTATGGGCTTGCCCTTTTGCACTCACAACAGCAACATCATCTTACCACACGCGTGCTTCATAATGTAGGCGGGGGCTATTCATCGCAACTCTTCAAGTTTGTCTTGGATGACGAGTCAAAGGCTTCGTTCAAAGGCGAGCTGAAGATTATGCCTGATGCGCAACAAGTAGAGGCGTATCAGACGAATCGCAATATCTTGCTTTCACGCCAGGCGGAGATGACCACCGAGCCGCAACTCGAAATCTATGCCGACGATGTCAAAGCTAGCCATGGTGCCACGACTGGTCAACTCGATGATTCGGCTCTCTTCTACATGCAGCAACGCTGTATTAGCCGCGAAACGGCACGCAAACTACTGCTTTGTGCTTTCTTTGATGATGTGTTGTGCACTTTGCCCAACGAGCAGATGCAAGAAGACATCGTAGAAAAAATCAACACATATATCGGCTAAATCCCTTTCTTTTCCTTGTCAATTACGTACCATATACGTAAGATATACGTAGGATATACGTACCATATACGTAGGATAACGCTGTTAAAAAGCAAGGAATATCGAATCTAACCTATGCTTATATACACCATATTTTTTCTTATCTCCTATCGGGAAACTCTCCATACTCCTCGAACGTATAATTCAAGAAGTCATTGATGGGCTTAGCAGCATAAGCAATCTCAGTTGCTAAATCCACGAAATTGGGTGCACACACTTGCTCATCCGTCAGAGGTGTAGAGAAGGTATAGCATTTCCGCTTCAACCAATCGGCATGCTCAAAGTCAGCAGGGAATCCCTGCGGTACTTTCTTGAGCATGTATTCCGTATCAAAATCTTGGAAGTACTTGTTGGTCATCGGATTGGCAAATATGTCTTCCACCTCATCGTAGTTCGCTAATATCTCTCGACGGACGGCATGAAGCAAATCTTTGTTGGGGCACCACATGCCGCCACCAAACATACAACGGTCGGGTTGAATATGAATATAATACCCACCTCTATCGCTTTTCTTGCCGCCTTTTACTGCTGGGAATACGCCAAACCACTCTTTGAAAGGACGTTTGTCGGGTGAGAAACGCACATCGCGATAAATACGCCATATACAATCCTTCGGTTGTAAAGGTGCTAACTCGGGGTCCATCTCCTTCAATCGCTCCAACCATTCAGCAGTAAACAACTCAAAACGTTGCAGGCAATCGCGGTACCAATCTTTGTGTTCATTAAACCACTCACGGTTGTTGTTGCATGACAATTCCGTCAAAAATTGAAGTATCTCTTTCATAAATTATTTCTCCTTTCCTTGCTGATCAACAAAAAATACATATGATGGACTAACCAATGCTATATTATTGCCACTAATCTTATATGCAGCTTTGATTGGTAGATGCTGCTTACATTCGAATTGATGAATAGGTATCAATTGTGGATTAATCACAATGAATACACCATTTGCATAGACCAACAGGTAATTTTCCCCTATAGGAAGAACACTTATTATATCTGCCTCCTCCTGTGGCAATTGGTGAGCAAAAATCACCATATCAGTTAGTGCATCACGATAGTGTTCAAAAGGTGCAAATGTTTCATCTATCGCATTGTAGAACTGCTTGGAAATCTCGCTATACATACTATCAGCTATTTCCAATCGCTGCTGTGCCAAAGCAAGAATAGATTGAATAGTAGTATCAGAGCCAAGCACCTGTTTATATTTATCCAGTTCAATATCAGTTACTCTTGATTGCAATACGTCGAACGCACCACTAGTTGTTTTCTTTTTTTGATATTTCTCATATAGCGTATTCAATGCCAGTTCTATATCGTCTTGTATAATGCTATCGTTTGGTAAAAACAAACCTTGTGCATGGCATTGAATCAACTCTGCACACATTTGTTGAATCTGTGTTAATGGTACCATAAACGACGCATAATCCATTTTGTTGATATAATTCATGAGAATTTTATTTATCTTAATCGCTTGCTCCTCACCATTCTTCACTTTATGAATAGCATCATCAATGCATCTATATTCATGTTTAATAGCTTGATAATACGTATCATATTCATCACTTTGTTTAGTCAAAAAATGCTTTGCAAATTCGCCATAATTCCAAAGCGGAATGGCTGATTCCATAAAGTTAGTTTGTGTCAGTCCATCCAAACGATATAATTGAATCTTATTATATATAAAAGTAGGATGATAGCCTTCAATGGGATATTGTTGCAACGAATGCTCAAATGCCTTTATATCCAACTGCAACGAATCAAACTGCATTGCCAATTGATTCAGAAGCGCAACATCTTGCTGTTGCAGTCGCAAATGCGCTTGTTTCTCACTCGGATAGAGTTCACAAAATTCAGTAAACATACGCCTACATACACTATAACGCTCCACCATACGATTGTAGTTATTATATAGGTTATCTACTAATGTCTTAGTTTGCTTTACGCGATTCAGTTTCTCACGGGCAAATCGCACAATATCCTCATATGCTATCTTCTTACCCTGTGTAGGGATACCTACAAAATCCTCTTCCTTTAGACTGCTATTTGGCGCATAGTGTATGCAATTGCCATAATACACCCTTACATTATAGAGAACTCGGATAAGGTAGTCATAATTCAAAATCGGATGTATAGTAGCCAACAAATCTTCGCTATGTATTCCCAAATGGTAATACACACCAGCAAATTGAGGATGCGCCAACTGGTATTGCTCCAATTGGTAGATAGCTTGCTCCTTAGTCATTTGAGTAATGGCAGTCAATTGCTCATCAAATTTCTCTTGTCCGTACAAGCAAGTCATAACCATGCACATCAAAGCACATGCGATATATCGTAATAAAATATTTCTCATCATTCTATCTCATTAATAGTAAATTCTACACGTCTATTGATAGCACGATTCTCATCGCTATCATTGGGTACCAATGGTTTGTTTTTGCCATATCCTTTGGCAATAATACGCTTGGCAACAACTCCCTTTCGGATGAGGTATTTTCTCACCGATTCACCGCGCTGTTGCGATAATCGCATGTTATATTGCTCACTACCCACATCGTCGGTGTGTGCTGATAGTTCTATCTGCATCGATGGATTATCTTGCATCAGTTTAACCAGTTTATCTAATTCGGCGTACGATGATGGTGTCAATACGGATGAATTATGATCAAATTGGATATTACGCAGTTGCAACACCATTTCCTTCTGTAAAGCAGAAAGAGGAATAGTATAGGTCAGTTCTGCCGCTGTGTTGGGAATATGAATGAGTGTATCTTTATAGATATAGCCTTTAGCACGCACATATACGAGATATGTGTTTTCCTGTCTTGCGCTGGTGATATAGTGCAAAGAATCATTGCTCAGGTTTTTCAATACCTCGTCTTTGTGTTTATTACGTATCTCCACCACAGCAGGCACAAGATATAAACTGTCTGCATCAACAACTCGAATAGTCACTTGGTTTTTGCATGGTAACATTTCAATGTCTAATTCCGACCGTGTGAGTAAAATACTATTTTGAGTGTTAATATGCAGGGTGGTATCTTCATATCCCTTTTTCTTGTATGTAATATCATAAACCCCACCTATATTCAGTTCAATATCCGTTTGATAGGTAGCTCTCTTGATTGCTTGTCCATTCAGTAAAATACTATCAGGTGATATTGGTAATAATATATCACTATCATAAGCATTGATGCGAATATTTAATTGATTGTCTAATTCTATATTCGCTTTTATTGTAGTATCTGCCTTTAATTGAGTACAATCGTATTCACAATAGTGATGCGAATAATTCTCTCCTGTTATATCAACAAAATATGGTATTCCTGCAGGCAGTGCCAGTTTATATGTCCCCAAATAACCACTTTGAATTTGTGCCAAAGGTTTGAAACTAATAGCATGAAACACATTGATGTGTGCAGGCGCTATACGCTTGGTCTTCACATCTCGAATTCTACCTTCTAATGTTAGAATAGGTTGTGGATGGAATTGTTCTGGCAATACCAATTGCTCTGCGATATAAGAAGTATCCCGATTGTTACAAATTTGATGTGTATAACCAATTGTAACATTGCACACATTACCTTGCCGCACAAAATGCTTTAGGTATGGAGCATAATAATGCTCATTTTTGTTTTCTGGTGCCAATATCAGCATGGGATCATACCAATTGCGTTGGTCAATTCGCTGGGTATAGAACAGTGCAAAATTATTATCCTTTTTATTATCTGCTGTCCGACTGGAGGCAAAAATTACAGTTTTATTATCAGGTAGCAAGACGGGCGAGATGTCATGGCCACACGAAATAATCACAACTTCAGGCATCGACCATTGCGCACTCGCTTTGTTAGAACACATGAGGTAGAACAGCTCTTGGGGCTTCTTTCCTTTACCAACTTCTACAGTACGTCTAACAAACATTATGTCTTGTTCGCTACTGGAGAGTGTTGGATACAACTCATCGGCAGGCGTATTCAGTGCTGTCAGCGCAGTGACATGTTCCCATACTTTAGCATTCTTCCTCGCCGTGTACAAGTCATAATGTGTCTGCTGTGGTGCTCTCGCCGAGAAGATTACTGTTTGTTCATCAAACGACAAACTATGTGAGTGTATTTGCCAACCTTGCTTTTGCAAATCGGATAATGGCGACTTGTAATTAGCTTGAATGATTTGTCCATACCCTACACCAAACAGTGATAGGGTCAGCAACAATGCCATAACTTTTTTCATCTCAATTCTTTTTATTTGTGCAAAGGTACAACTTTTTTTGCATATATCAAAAAAAACAACTAACTTTGCAGCCGATTTTAGGTCTCATAGTTCAATGGATAGAATAAGGTCCTCCTAAGACTTAGATTCGGGTTCGATTCCCGATGAGACTACAAAACAATTCTACACCATACTATACTACACTGTACCACACTCTTTATGGCAAAACAAAAAGCGAAATTTTATGTAGTTTGGCAAGGACGCGAGGCGGGAATCTACGACTCGTGGGCTGCCTGCGAAGCCCAAGTAAAAGGAGTCGCTGCCAAATACAAAGGTTTTGCCACTCGCGCTGAAGCCGAGCAAGCCTTCGCCGCCAATCCTGAAGATTACATCACCCGAAATCTAACAGCGAAACGAGCTACAGCGAGCAGCGCGAGCGATCTACAGGCACTCTGTGCCGATCTACAGCGAAGCGATCTATCTCCTAAATTTCCTTCTCTCGCAGTAGATGCTGCGTGTTCTGGCAACCCTGGACTGATGGAGTTGCGTGGTGTGGTAGCAGATACGGGTAGACAAGTCTTTCATCGTGGACCATATGTAAGCGGTACGAATAATATAGGTGAGTTTCTGGCTATTGTATTGGGACTGGCATACTTAAAAAGAGAAAAACTGGATTGGGCACTATACTCCGATAGCAAGACAGCTATTGCGTGGGTACGCCAAAAACAATGCAAAACCAAAATTGAGTGGAATACCAAGAATCAAGATCTATTATTAGCAGTACGTGCTGCGGAGAAGTGGCTGCACGAGAATACGTGGAGCACACCTATTTATAAGTGGGAAACCGAAAAATGGGGCGAGATACCCGCTGATTTTGGAAGAAAATAACCTATCCCTACTACCTCTTCAAAAGGAGAAGTAGTTTGAGGATTAGTGCATTCGGTTGATTGCATAGTTCAGCAGCGACAACAAACATTCCTTATATTTATTGTCTGGAAAAACACGGAGCACATCCGTGGCTTTCTTGCGATATTTTTCCATCAACTGATGAGCATATCGCGTACCATCGTAACGCAAGACAAACGAACGAATCTCCTGCTCCGCTTCAAACACATCAATATGCGGCGACTTATTGGTCAATGCCTCGGCTAATTCTTTTATTTGATTTGCCTCTTCCTTAGTAGCACGTTGTAGTGATTTGATAATAGGTAAGGTGGCTTTACCATCACGGATATCATTCATAGTTGGTTTGCCTAAATCCTCAATATCCGAAAAATCAAACACATCATCTTTCAATTGAAAACACATTCCCAAGTACATTCCATATTGCTTCAGCGCATGTGCTTGGCGAGCCGTAGCGCCCGAACTCACAGCACCAACTTCGCTACATGCTGCAAACAGACACGCAGTCTTGTGTTGAATAACTTGTAGATATTGTTCTTCGCTAATCCACATGGACTCGCCATCATGCAATTGTATCAATTCGCCAGACGACAATGCCGCACCCACTTGGGATACGATGTTCAAAATAGAGGTATTGCGAATATCGGAAAGCAAACCAATAACTTTGGCTAAGATAAAATCGCCTGTCAGCACTGCCACCTTATTGCTCCATTGCTCATGAATTGACTTGGTGCCACGTCGCATAGGTGAATTATCCACCACATCATCATGCACGAGCGACGCTGTGTGTAGCAATTCCAATGCGACAGCCGATTGTATGGTCTTGTCGGTTACACCCTTACATATTGCCGCTGAAAGCAATACTAATATAGGACGTAATTGCTTGCCCCTACGTGTGTGGATATAATCCAACACATGATTAAGCACTGCATAGTCCGTTTTCAGAGAAGCAGCAAATGCTTGCTCAAACTGTACAAATTCTGATTGTATGGATTGTCGTAACTCTTTCATCTAATATCCATTACCAGTTGATAGAGTTTAAGTATCCACGATAGACATCGCTGAAAGTCTGCGTTTGACTTTGACCACCAATGATGAAGATACGATTCTTATCATCCACCACTACACTCTGTTTCTGACGCGTATGATAACTATCTGGCAATTTGTTATGTGCTGTATCAGGCACGTACCAATTCATACCCTCATCATCAGATAGCAGCATATTACTACGCCATATCTGATCATTGTCAATGCCTCCGAACATCATCAAATGTCCGTCATATTGTATTACAGAAATACCTGTTAGTGAATTGAACTGAGGTTGTTCAATTGAGAAATCTTTCATGCGGTAACCACCGTTAGTCGCATACTCAAAATTCCAACGTGTATTAACTGCATTGCCGTTCTCAGCACGACCTCCCACCACCATTGCACGTGGACGCTCGCTACTGCTGTCAAAGGTCAGCGCCGCAAAATCGCTAATAGGGAAGTGGTCTGGTAATGCTCCATTAACCAATCCTTCTACTTCGGTTACAACTTCTATCAATGTATCGTTCACCGTGGCCAAATGCATAGCGTGTTGCTCACGATCTTTCACAATGCACCATGCTTGATTGTTAAAGGGCATCAGCATCGTGATAGGTGAGAATTCTGCCGCAGTATAATCAGTAGAAGTCCAATTGATCTGGTCTCGCGACTGATATAGTTTGTCATCTGCAATATAGTACAACACATCATCGTACTCCATGATTTCACGCACGTAGCATGGAGTTGGCAATCCTATAGGAGCTTCTTCTACAGTCCATTTTATTCCATCCAAAGAGCGATAAATGGCGGTAGAGAAACCATTATTTACGAACAATACCAACTGACCATTCAACCACACTGCTTTGGTTTCACAGTTTTGTGGGGCAAAGATTTGTTCTGTCAATTGTGACCAAACATATAGGTCTGGATCCACTTGGTGTACCGTCAAACTAATACGATACCATTGTTCATTTTCCAAGTTAGATGACGTAACATGTAGATAGATTGGATCTTGTGCAAAATTCATGGTATCGCTCCCTGTGCTAATTACTGTTGTATCTGGGAGAATAAACTCTGCTTTACCAGGTGTGGCTTTATAGGTTACATATGGCACCACACTATCTAAGCGCGTACCAAAGCGCAAAGAATCTTTATTATAGATTAGACCAGTATCGCCACTATGTTCAATCTTATATGTAGCTTCTATCAATCCTGGATTAATAGTGTCTTTATGGAATGTAAACGTGTTCACACGCGCTTCAGAAGAGGTGGTAGTGGTCTCTTCTTCGTTACAACCCACTAAAACCACGGACAATAGAACTAATATTGGGATAAAATACCGCATAATCACAAAATTTTGCACAAAGATACTGCTTTTTTTGCACACGTGCAAAAAAAGTTGTACTTTTGTATGATTTTTTGTAGAATTATGCTTTTCGAATCGAATATTTTAGACTTTTTAAAGCTTCTTCCCAGTCGTCGCAGACAACAGGCGAAAAGAAAAATGCGTGAGTTGCTATCGCAAAAGCGTCGCATACTAACACAGGAAATGGTGCGTGAAAATTCTGATAAGGTAGTAGCTCTCGTAGAGCAATTGCCTGCTTTTCAAACTGCCAAAACGGTGTTGATTTACTATCCTACGCGCAACGAAATAGATGTACTTTCGCTGATAAAAAAATACAAGAGTACTAAAACATTTCTTTTTCCAGTCGTTCATCGTCGTGGCATGACTGCATGTCCTTATGAAGGCAACGAGAAAATGCATCGAGGCAAATACAACATTCCAGAACCTACGACTGCACCTTACGCAGGGAAAATCGATTTGACGATTGTACCAGGTTTAGCATTCGATGCCAAGGGCAATCGTCTTGGGCGTGGTGGAGGATATTACGACCGATTTATCTCTGCCACCAAATCCCAATCGCTACTGGTGGGAGTAGGATACGATTTTCAAATAGTGGATAAAGTACCTACTAACCTCTTCGACAAGCACATGAATTATGTCATTTCTCCTACCAAAGGTATTATCAAAATAAAACGGGATTGAGTTTCAATCCCGTTTTTTATTTGTCACCACTCCAACTTGGTTTGCTGTGCACGTTGTGCTATAATCTGTTGGTCGGTTTGTGGAGTGAGTTTTGCTTCACCTGTACGATAGTAATATATCATTCCGTATGCCTGGCATTTTTGCAATTTGGCATAAGGCAACTCATCCTTGTAAAAGGCTTCTATCTGATCCCACATATCCAAGATAATCTCATCTGCTTGTTTGCGAAGCGTCTCGGTATCTTCAAACACACGACTATGGGTACGTTTGTGCAATTGATGGCTCGTATAATCCTCTTTGAACATCTCGTAATGCACTTTCACCTTGTTGATGGTTGGATTATAGATAGCAAATCCACCAGCAGCAGTACGTTGGTTTTCGCCATCAATAATATTTTGCCCCCATTCCATCAAGCCCTCTTCTGAACTCAAGTCTGGTAATGAATCGCTTTTTGGGTCAAGTTTATACAACTCTTTTTGGCTACGTTTAATCTCACCACGAATCACTGCCAAGTTCAATACTTGTATAAAATGAGATATGTACATGCGCGCATTGCGTACGCGGTGGCGATATTGCTTGTTTGCTGTCACCTTGCTATCAAAATTAGCATGGTATTGCGCCACTTGATTCTCAAACTGCATCAAGAATCGTTGCGCTTCCGTGATAGTACGATAATTGATGGCTTGATCATTGTACGCAGCATTACCTGCTTGTTGTACAGCTCGTTGCAAGGCACGCAGACGTGCTTGGTCTGTTTTTGGTAATCGACGATAAGGCATATATTATGAGGTTAAAAAAGTTTCAATGTTTTTATGAGTTTCAAAGGTGTTAATCTTTTCGGGTATTGAGTTTGTTGGCCAGTTGGCGTAGTTGTTCCGTAGCCGCATTTTGAGGCAGACCGCTCAATATCTGTAGGGCTTTTTGAGTATAGTCTTCTACCACGGCTTCACACGCTGAGCGCACGTTCAGTTGCTCAAACAGGCTCTTGACTGCTGCTATCTTCTCTGTATTATCATCAAGCACTTGGCTATACCATTCCTTTAGTGCTATCGCCTCTTGCCTCATCGCCTCTTGCCTCATCGCCTCATTGCCTAATTGCCTCATTGCTTCCAGATACACAAAAGTCTTCTTGTTGCAACTAATGTCACCACCTACCGCTTTCCCAAATGTAGCAGGGTCGCCCCAAACATCAAGAATATCATCTTGTATTTGGAACGCCAATCCTATATTGATACCAAATTGGTACAGCGCTTCTTGTTGCTGCTCATTGGCTTCAGCTATGTAGGCACCTATCTGCAATGCAGTTGCCAGCAGCACCGAAGTCTTCAGTCGAATCATATGCAGGTAGGCTTCTATGGAAACATCATCTTGGCTCTCAAAATCCACATCGTATTGCTGTCCTTCGCAAATCTCTGTAGCCATTTTGTTAAATAGTCGCAACACTTTAGGTAGTTTCTCTGCTGGCACCTCAGAGAGTAACTTGTATGCCTCTATCATCATCTGGTCGCCTGAGAGGATGGCGGTATTTTCGTTCCATTGAATATGTACTGTTGGTCTTCCTCTACGCACTTCGGCTTTGTCCATTACGTCATCATGCAGCAATGTGAAATTATGAAACACCTCCAGTGCCATAGCTGCTGGAGCCACCTCATCTTCTTTGCCACCAAAGATACCGCATGCTATCATTGCCAACTGTGGGCGAACGCGCTTACCACCTGCAGCCATCGTATAGGCTATAGGAGCATATAGCCCGTATGGCTCACGATGCCAATTCAATTTCAATATCTCATCATTGATATTCATAGCTGACTTTCAATAATATCGCTCAATACATCTTTAATATCTAACCCTGCGGCACGTACTTGCTGCGGAATAAACGAAGTAGCGGTCATACCTGGTGTAGTATTCACCTCCAGCAGATTGATTGTCCATCCATCAGTCAAGATATAATCCACACGAATAATACCTTTGCAGCCAAGGATGTTGTATATCTTCAATGTCATGGCTTGCACTGCATCGCGTACTTCGTCAGGAATACGAGCTGGAGTAATCTCATCCACTTGCCCATTATATTTCGCATCGTAGTCAAAAAACTCATTGCTTGTCACTACCTCGGTAATAGGAAATGCCACCGCTTTGTCTTTCGTTTTATATACACCACAAGTAATCTCCACCCCCTTCATAAATGCTTCGCAAATCACTTCGCTACCTTCTGCAAATGCTTTCTCTACTGCAGGTGTCACTTCTTCCAGAGTCTTAACTTTAGTCACGCCAAACGAAGAACCACCTACATTGGTCTTTATGAAACATGGCAATCCCACTTTATTCACAATATCTGACGCACTATATCCACCATCCGATTTCCGTAGCAACACACTCTCTGCCACGCGTATACCAAAGCCCTTGAGATAGTGGTTGCACGTAAACTTGTTGAATGTCATAGCTGCGGCCAATACACCACAACACGAGTAGGGCACGCCTACCATATCCAAATATCCTTGCAGCACACCATTCTCGCCTGGTGTGCCATGGATTGTGATATAGGCAAAATCAAAGTGCGTCTTTACATGATTATATGTGAATGAAAAATCATTTTTGTCAACATTCACCCACGTAGCATTGTCTTCTGGTACAGTACCATTGTTCTCTGCAATAGCCTTTCCTGTTTCCGCTAAAGCCTGCCATGCTACTCCACGCAGTTTCACGATTGTGATATCGTATTTATCTTTGTCCAGAAAAGAATATATACCTGCTGCACTACGTAAAGATACTCCATACTCCGAACTATCTCCTCCTGCTATAATTGCTATTTTTCGTTTCATTTTCACACAATTACTCAATTTGCCCGCAAAGTTACAAAAAAAAACGCATATATACAAAAATAAAACACATTTAATTTTATTTTCATATCTTAAATGTCGTCGTAATTGTTGAAAAGTCTTTGCTTTATGTGACATTCAATTCTATATCTTCTTAAAAATATTTGCATATTTAAAAAAAATGAAGTACCTTTGCGGTCGCAAATAATAACGAAAATAGTCATAATATGAACAAACCATTAGTATTTTTTATTTCGCTTATGGCACTAACAGCATGCACAAAGCAACAGACTACGGGTATTCATCTGGAGAACTTGGATACGACCGCAGTGGCACAAAACGACTTCTACCAATACGCTTGCGGTGGATGGATGAAGAATAACCCTATTCCAGACGAGTACAGCCGTTTTGGTTCGTTTGATAAGTTGGGATTGAGCAATCTCGAGCAAGTGAACGGACTGATTGCTGACATCGCAGCAGGGACACATAAGATGGGTAGTATTCCTCAAAAGATTGGTGACGTATATAACCTGTCGATGGACACCGCACGCCGCAATCAAGAGGGTATTGCGCCCGTATTACCCGTACTGCAAGAGATTGAGAATGTGACCGATAAGGCACAATGGTCGGAAGTACTGGGCAAAGCGATGGACTTTGGGCTATGGGCTATGTATGTGGATGCCGATGCTATGAATTCAAGCATGAATATCCTGAACGAGTACCAAGCTGGTTTTGCGCTCAGCCAGAAAGATTATTATATTGATGAAGATGAGCATACGAAACATATCCGCGAGGAGTATGTGAAGCATGTGGAGAAGATGTTTGAGTTGTTTGGTCAGGAGAATGCAGCCGAGAAAGCACAAACCGTACTTCGTTTGGAAACTCGTTTGGCAAACGCTGCGTTGAGCAATGTAGAATTGCGTGACCCAGTGGCAAACTACAACAAGATGTCGGTAGAGGAGTTGCAAAAATTGGTTCCTGAAGTGGATTGGAAGGTGTATTTTGCTGGTTTGAACATTGCTCCAGACAGTTTGTCAGTAGGTCAAGTGCGTCACTTGCAAGAGGCAGGAAAAATGCTGGCAGAGGAGTCATTGGAGGACATGAAGACTTTGTTTACATGGCAAGTGATTGACGGCAGTGCGGACTTCTTGACCGAGGAGATTTTTATGCAAAACTTTGAGTTCTACGGTCGCATCTTGAGCGGTCGCCAAGAGCCTACTCCACAATGGAAACGCGCCGTAGCCATGGTCAACGGTACCCTCGGCGAAGCAGTTGGACAAATGTATGTGGAGAAGTACTTCCCAGAGGAGAACAAGACTCGCATGCTCGAACTCGTAGCTAACCTCCAAACAGCTCTTGGTCAACGCATCCAAGCCCTTGAGTGGATGTCCGACGAGACCAAAGCCAAAGCCCTGGAGAAACTCAACACCTTCACCGTCAAGATCGGTTATCCAGACAAATGGCGTGATTATACCGCCCTGGAGATTGATCCTACTCTCACTTACTACGCCAATATCCAACGTGCGGCTAAGTTTGAGCAAGACTACTCACTTTCTTTCCTTGGCAAACCTGTGGACAAAGACAAATGGTTCATGACCCCACAAACCGTCAACGCCTACTACAACCCTGCTACCAACGAGATCTGCTTCCCTGCAGGTATTCTCCAATACCCATTCTTTGATATGAACGCAGACGATGCCTTCAACTATGGCGCTATCGGCGTGGTGATCGGACACGAGATGACCCACGGTTTTGACGATCAAGGCTCACAATTCGACAAGGATGGCAACCTCATCAACTGGTGGACAGAAGAAGACCGTGCACGCTTTGAGGAGCGCACCAAAGTGATGGAAGAGTACTTCAACGGCATTGAGGTAGCTCCTGGTACCTTCGCTAACGGCGCATTTACCTTAGGCGAGAACATCGCCGACCACGGTGGTTTGCAAGTGGCGTTTCAAGCGTTTAAGAATGCGCAAAAGGCGAAAGAGGTTGAAGGAGTGAAGGTTGAAGGAGTGAAGGATGGATTCACACCAGAGCAACGATTCTTCTTGGCGTATGCGAATGTGTGGGCAGGTAATATCCGTCCAGAGGAAGTATTGCAACGCACAAAGAGTGACCCTCACTCCCTCGGCATGTGGCGCGTGAATGGCGCATTGCCACATATCGGTGCATGGTATGAGGCATGGAATGTCACTCCAGAGTCACCATTGTATCTTGAACCAGAAAAACGTGTATCAATATGGTAAAGCATGTAGTATTTTTTCGTCTGTTAGACGAGGCGGAGGGCAAGACGAAATTGGAGAATGCCCAGATTATTCGTGATGGCTTGCTCGCATTACGCGAGAAGATTGATGTATTGGTGGATGAGACGGTGGGTATCAATATCCCTAACGCCAAGAACACCGACCACGATATTTGTTTGACTTGCACCTTCAAGACATGGGAAGATTTGGATGCATATGCTACGCACCCTGAGCATGTGAAGGTGGCACAGTATATCGGCAAGTGCAAAGCAGCACGTAGTGCTGTGGATTATGAGGAGTAACTGCTAAAAACATCGTTATGATTAAAGTCGCTATACTCGGATATGGCAATATCGGTAAGGCTGCCGAACAAGCCATTATGCAAGCACCTGATATGGAGCTCGTTGGTATTTTTCACCACAACGATTCTATCGATTCCATACAAGCAGATGTGGTGTTGATTTCCACACCCACACGAGAAGTGCAGCATTTTGCCCAATCGCTTCTGCGGCGTGGCATATCTACTATTGATTCGTTTGATATCCACACTGAAATCTATTCGCACATGCAGGTGCTCAAGCCTATTGCTATGCAGCATCAAGCAGTCAGCATCATTTCGGCGGGTTGGGACCCTGGTACAGACTCACTCATACGCGCCATCATGCTCGCTATGACACCAGAGGGACAAACCTATACTAATTTCGGTCCAGGACGCTCAATGGGGCATACAGTAGCAGCCAAAGCAATCGAAGGTGTAAAAGATGCTGTTTCTATAACGATACCGATCGGAGAAGGCAAGCATCAACGCGATGTTTATGTTCAACTCGAAGAGGGCGAAGATTGGCAAGTTGTTCGACAACGCATAATCAATGATGATTATTTCGCGCATGACCCTATCAACGTCATTCCTGTTGATTCGGTTCAGCCATTCGATACGCACGGTCACGGTGTGCTGATTCAGCGACAAGGAGTTGCCAGTGGTATATCCGATCAGCAATTATCATTCTCAATGACCATCAACAATCCTGCTCTTACGGCTCAAGTGATGGTTGCTTGCGCGCGAGCAGCAGTTCGAATGAAAGCGTCGCAGCAATATGGAGCGTTTACCACCATCCATATTCCACCAATTTACTTTTTGCCATTGGATGAAGAACAAGCCATCAAAACATTGGTATAACAATAAAAAAAAGAGTCGATTGACTCTTTTTTTTATGCCCATTATAATGGTTTATGGTAGTGATAATCTCGATAGTCCTTCGAATCATCATCACGCTTTATACGTGAATGACCATCGGGGAAACGATCATCCCATTTATCTCTTATCTTGTCATATAAGCCATTAAACCAACGCTTTATACCACTCCAGTCTATCCCTGGTGCATCGCAACCAGGATAGCCTCTATAACGCCACCAAAGCAGCAACACCCAGCCAAACAACATGCCACCCAAGTGCGCAAAATGTGCTACATTATCACCCGAAGTTGGTGCTAAGCCCGCAAACAACTCTATCAATGCATAAATCAGCACAAGCACGCGCGCACGTATAGGAATAGGTATAAAGAGAATAAACATCCGTACATCAGGAAACAACCAGCCAAATGCCAACAATATTCCGAACACCGCACCACTGGCACCAATCGTTACCACACGATTAGCCAAAGCTGCCGCCATAGTCGGAGTAACTGTGTTCAGAATAGGTTGCAACTGCAATGCCCATACCGTTTCTTGCACAATTGCAGCACCTAATCCTGTGATTAAATAATAAATCAAGAATCGCCGACCTCCCCAACGTTCTTCCAATGCTGGCCCAAACATTAGCACAGCAAACATATTGAAAAAGAGATGCGAGAAATTGGCATGCATAAACATATAGGTCAATGGCTGCCAGAGATAAAAATCAGGAGCCGTCACATAGTGCAGACCTAACCAATGCGTCATATCAATGCCATATCGCCCTAACGCTAAATCAGCTAACCAACATATTAAATTGATAAGGAGTAGATTTTTTGTAATCGGTGGTAAGTTTCTAAACATATATCACTATATTTTTTTTGCAAAAGTACTAAAAACACATCATATAACCAACAAAAACCATGCAAAAGCCATTAAAATGGTCAAAATGGCAGAAAAATCATACAAAAAACGTTTTTTTTACACAAAATATTTGATATTTCCAAAAAATGTTGTAACTTTGCCCGAGATTTTTCGGAAATGCCGAAGAAGCAATTAAACGTTTAATTATTTAATCTAAAATCATTATGAACAAAACTGATCTCGTAGCTGCTGTTGCAGCTCAAGCAGGCTTGACAAAAGTACAAGCACAAAAGGCTGTTGAGGCTACTGTTGATGCTATCGCAGGTGCATTGAAGGGTGGTGACAAAGTACAACTCGTTGGTTTCGGTACTTTCTCTGTAGTAGAGAAGGCTGCTCGTGAGGGCGTGAACCCAGCAACAGGTGCTAAGATTCAAATCCCAGCTAAGAAAGTTGCTAAATTTAAAGCAGGCGCTGGCTTGGCTCTCTAATTTGATAGAGGCATATAACGAGTTGCTCTTATTGGGCAACTCGTTTTGTGTCAAAAAACAACCATAAATAATTAAACGTGCACATTTGTCGAATCCTATTAATCTATTATAAATTATGCTAAACATCATACTCTGTGGCGCCCCAGGTAGTGGAAAAGGCACACAATCTGACCTTATCGTAAAGAAATATGGCTTGCAACACCTCTCTACTGGTGATGCACTCCGAGCTGAAATAAAATCAGGTAGCGAACTTGGCAAAGAGATAGATGAACTAATTGCAGGCGGCAATCTTGTGCCAGACCACAAGATGATTCACCTCATCGCTCGCTATTTGGACAATCTTCCTGAAGATTGCAAGGGAGTCATCTTTGATGGTTTCCCACGTACCGTTGCCCAAGCGGAAGCTCTTGAGCTCTTGCTTGAGCGTCGCAATATGAAGGCTGTTTTACTCGACCTATTCGTGGAAGAAGATGAAGTGATCAAACGTCTTTTGAACCGCGGTAAGACCAGCGGTCGTGCGGATGACAACTACGAAACCATCAAAAAGCGTTTGCAAGTATATCAAACAGAGACTAAGCCAGTTTGCTCCTACTATCTCCATCGCCACAACTATTTTGCTATCAATGGCAATTACTCGATGGAAGATACTTTCTGCCAAATTGACAATATCCTAAAACTGGCTCAGAAGTAAATTGTAAACAGTCCAATCGTAAATCAGTATGGCTTCATCCTCGTTTATTGATTATGTAAAGATATACTGCCGCTCTGGTAAGGGTGGTGCGGGTAGTATGCACTTCCACCGCGCAAAGTATGTCCCTAAGGGCGGACCTGATGGCGGAGATGGTGGACGAGGGGGACATATTATCCTGCGTGGTAACCGCAACCTTTGGACTTTGCTTCACCTCAAGTATCAGAAACATATCTTTGCCACCGATGGTGGTAGCGGAGGTCCTTCTCGCTCGTTTGGTAAAGACGGCGAAGATAAAATCATTGAGGTTCCTTGTGGCACTGTAGTTTACAATGGCGACACGGGCGAATTTATGTGCGAGGTAAAGGAGCATCAAGAGGAGATTATCCTCTTCCGTGGCGGTAAAGGTGGACTGGGCAACTGGCATTTCCGTACTGCTACCAACCAAGCACCTCGTTATGCACAACCGGGTGAGCCCTGTATGGAAGCCAATGTGATTCTGCAACTCAAGGTGCTGGCGGATGTAGGTCTGGTAGGTTTCCCCAATGCGGGTAAATCCACCTTGCTTTCTGTGGTTAGCGCAGCTAAACCAGAGATAGCGGATTATCCTTTCACCACATTGACACCGCAATTGGGTATTGTGTCCTACCGCGATAATCAGTCGTTTTGTATGGCAGATATACCTGGTATCATCGAAGGTGCAGCCGAAGGACGCGGATTGGGACTGCGTTTCTTGCGCCATATCGAGCGCAATGCGGTGCTACTATTTATGGTGCCTGTTATCACCGAGGATATTAAACGCGAATATGAAATCTTGCTCGCCGAATTGGAGAAATACAACCCTCAACTGCTGACCAAAGCGCGTATATTAGCCATCTCAAAATGCGATATTGCTGATCCTGAGATTGATCTCGACAAACTCACACGCGAACTGTCCGAGGAGTTGGGTATCTCCGTCATTTGCTTCTCATCGGCTAGCGGAACAGGACTCACCGAACTCAAAGACATGCTTTGGGAGGAACTCAATAAGGAGCAAAATCAAGTCATTGACATTTCACACGCACCAATTGAAGTCAAGGTCATTGAGCGCGAAGATGACGATGATATGGATGATGATGACGAACCACGCACTATTTACCTCAATGAGGTAGAGGAGGAGTGGGACCTCGACAAATATCGTGGCATAGGCTGGGACACCCAAGACAATTTCGAAGAATAACTTCTAAAATTCTAAACTCCTGAACTCCCATCTAACATACGATCGTTTTATTGCTTGGCGTGAGCAGCATATCCCGCAAAAGAACCTCGTACTTATCCTGAGTTTCTTTGTGGGAGCATTGGCATCGTGTGCAGCACAACTGCTCAAGATGATGATTCATGGTATCCATCATCTGGTGCAACACCATCTCATAGAACAAGACCACTGGTGGTATCTCATTACCCCGATGATTGGTATCACGTTGGCGGGATTGTTTGTTAAGTACGTAGTCAAGGACGATATCTCGCATGGTATCACTAAGATTCTATATGCTATCTCGCAACGCAAATCCATCATCAAGATTCACAATACTTGGAGTTCACTTGTGGGCTCTGCACTGACGATTGGTTTCGGTGGCTCGGTTGGAGCGGAGGCTCCTATCGTACTAACGGGTGCTGCTATTGGTAGCAACCTTGCCAAGCTTTTCCGCCTCGACCAAAAAACCATGATGCTCATGATTGGTTGTGGTGCCGCAGGTGCAGTGGGTGGCATTTTCCAAGCGCCTATCGCAGGCTTAGTCTTCACGCTCGAAGTGCTAATGATGGATCTAACGATGACCCGTATGGCGCCATTGCTAATCTCATCGGTAACTGCTACAGCCATATCATTCATAGTCAACGGACAAGAAGCCATGTTCCCACTCACCAATAGCGAACCGTTCTTCGTAGAACGTCTGCCTTGGTATATCATCTTAGGTGTGATGTGCGGATTAGTATCGCTCTATTTCACCCGTGGTATGAATCGTCTGGAGCAACTATTCAAGCGCCATGTACAAAATACTTGGGTCAAATTCCTCGTAGGTGGCACCACCTTGGGTTTATTGCTCTTCCTCTTTCCTCCGCTCTATGGCGAAGGATATGATGTGATCAAGCAGCTCATCAATGGTGACTCAGTATCAGCCATTGCCAATAGTCCTTTCGAAGTACTTGGCACGGGCAGTTGGGTATTAGTGGGCTATTTCGCAGCCATTCTGCTATTCAAGATTTTTGCATCAGTTGCCACCAATGGTGGTGGCGGCGTAGGTGGAATCTTTGCGCCTTCGCTCTTTATGGGAGCTATCACAGGCTTTATTTGTGCCCGATTGATGAATATCATTGGCATTGGCGTTCCCGAAGCAAACTTCGCTTTAGCAGGTATGTCTGGTTTGATGGCGGGTGTCATGCACGCACCATTGACGGGTATCTTCCTCATCGCCGAACTCACGGGTGGATACCACCTTTTTATGCCATTGATGGCGGTAGCTGTCGTATCGTTTTTGACCATCAAGATTTTTGAGCCTCATAGCCTCTACGCCATGCGTTTGGCTCAGAAAGGTGAACTGCTGACCCACAACAAAGACCGCTCTGTCCTCACACTCATGAAGATGGAGAATGTGCTCGAAACCGACCTCAGAACACTCAATCCAGAGATGACTTTGGGCGAATTGGTCAAAGTAATTGCTCAAAGCAATCGAAATATCTTCCCTGTGGTGGATGCAAGAGGGAAACTACTGGGTATCTTGCTTTTAGATGAGGTACGCAATATCATGTTCCAACCTCGTTTGTACAATCGTTTCACTGTGAAGCAACTCATGAACTCCCCTCAGGCCATACTTACCGACACCATGCCTATGGGCAAGGTAATGGAGATATTCGAGGATACAGGTGCTTGGAATTTGCCTGTTGTAGATGAACAAAAACGCTATCTTGGCTTTGTCAGCAAGTCCAAGATTTTCAACACCTATCGCCACGTATTGGTACATTTCTCTGAGGAATAGTTCCAGCGCATTCACTTCCCCTTTGGTCACTCCCTGTGTTGCCTATCGCCAATAGCGGCTTGCGGTGTCCTATAGGCGTAGCCGTCCAATAGCGAAGCGTCGAATATCCAATAGCCCGTAGGGCGTCCCATATCCTATAGCCAGCGCTTCAGCGCGAGGCGTCCTGTTGCCAGCATGAGGATTGCCAACAGCAATCCCGTGCACCACCGATAGAACTTCGGCACATACCGCTCTGGCGGCAGTTGTACCACCTCTTTTTCTACTCGCACATCCACCACGGTATCGCGTTCCACTCGTGTTCGCCATCTGTCTCGCCATTCCACCCGCGTCAGATACACTGTGTCGCCACGCTGCTTCTCGCTCACAAACACACTATCCCGCACCACAACCGTATCTACACTCCTAAACTTCTGAACCTCAAAACTGTCAACTGTCAACTGTGAACTGTCAATTGTTTTGCAGCTCACGCTCATAAGGCACATCGTACAGAGGATACCAATCAGGTTCAGTAATCTCAATATACATTTCTTCATTTGGGTATTGTTTTTGATAGTTCAACAAATACTCACGTAGCTCATTGAGCGCTTTGCGCGAGGATAACAATCTCGCTTCTTCGCCTAATCGCCCCATCGCCTTATAGCCTATATCGGCAGAACCAACGAGTATGCACCCACGCGTGTCGGCTATCGTGTTACCCGCATGGATGCGGATACCTGTTCGGTGTATGCCGTTATGTGGTTGTTGAGCATAGCCCAAGACACCATCCAATATGGGCAACACTTCCTTAAACGCGGGAGAGTAGGTTAGTCGCACGCGGTAGAATCCCGTAGGGATAGCGTATTGTAGATGTTCCAAGGTATCAACTGTTAATTGTCCATTGTCAACTATCAATCGCCCTGTGATTGCATTCCCTTTTGCCTTATTTCGTATCAATCGTATATACATAATTTTACTCTTTATATCTATACTTATAATCAATGCCTATGAGTGAACCTGAGAATGTCAATATCTCTCCAAATGCTATCAACAGCGAGTGGTGAATCTCGCCCACAGGCGGTGTTACAAACCCCGCCACCAGCATCGTGCAGCCGAAGATGCACAATGCTACGGCGGTTATTAGCTGAATCTTTTTCATATTCCTAAGATCTAACAGCACCGCAGGTACGGTCTAACTTCTAACAACGCAGTGGTCTAACAGCGCAGCGGTCAACTTGCTTTGCGAGCTTACTTCCCATTCAGCACTTCCTCTTTGCAGATGTTGAAAACAAATGCGCGGAAAGTCTTATACTTGGATTGCTTAGCATATGCTGCTTGGTCACCGGGTAAGAAATTAGGGTCAACCATACGTTCGCGAGTAGCAGCAGCGATTTGCGCAAACTGTGTACGCCATGTTTGTTCTTTCTCTGTCACGGCGGTGGTGCGTTCGCCTGTCACAGCGCACCCGCGTTGACGTTTACCTGTCAATCGGCGTACTGCCATCCATTTTTGTTTTTTGCCAAAGATCTTGCCCGATGCATTATCTACGGGCGCTAAGTAAAATACACTTCCAGCCATTCGTGTTCGGCAATCGAACGCATTGACCGACAACCTCGTTGTCGTTAGGGCGTCCGATGCCTCCACTCTATCCTCGAGCTCACGAAGCTCTCGGATGTTTTCGATGGAGGCTCCTCCATGCCGTTGGAGGGGTTAAGGGTTAATGTTTAATAGGTTTAAATGTTTTTAAGGGTTTCATCGCAGCTCTACTGCGTGAAACTTTTTCCACTAGCGAAGCTTACTGCTTCGCGAAGACTTGCGCCACCACATACCCACGCAGTGTGATGTACTTCTTTTGCGCTTTGAATTTTGCCTCGTAGGTAGCTCGTTGCTCTGGGTCGGCGAGAATGGTTGTCGCTTGCGTTTGTGCTGCTTTGAAAGCGTTACGCACGGCTTGTTGAGCTTCAGAGTTGCCTCCGTCGTAAGGGTTCTTCACACGCACACCAATGGTGGCATTGTCTTTCTTGCGGTTGCGGAAATGAATCTCATCCGAACCCGAGAACTTCTTCTGAATCGAATCAAAAGGAGTGGAATTTTTGATAATTGCCATAGTTAAAATTTAGGTTTAATAATTAGGATTTTCAATGTCTCTAGAGTATCTAGAATTTCTAGGACATCTATTTTTTCGTTTTTTTTCGCGTAGGTATTCCTTGTATCCATCCGAGAACCTCGTGGGTTCGAGGATAGAGCGGAGGTAGCAGTCGCCTAATGATGCAAGGCATCGGTTATTGCGACCTGCTTACCGAACGCGAGTGCAAAGATACAACAAACCCACACAGCGTTGTGGGCTTGTGTGGGTTTGCGGTGGGATAAAGTAGAATAAAGTAGTTTCGGAGGGGATGAGAAAAAAGCGACAACACTCGACATGGAGTGTTGTCTTTTACCTTTTTAAGTGTAGATATTGGACTTGCCAATACGGACACTGTCTCAAACGACGCTGCAAAGGTACAAATAAATTTTCAAACTACAAAATATTTTGCAAAAAATCGTTCAAAATTGTGACATGATCTCTATTTTTGTATGTTTGAATATGCTCTTTTAGTGTTAGTTTCAGTTCTTCTTCTCTGTTTTCTGAGATTATATGGAGAAAATAAAGAACAACTAACAATACTGAATATATGTTATGGCGATGTTTGTCATCATAATTTGCCAATGGTCCTTTTTTGACCGCCTTGATTAGTTGAAGATCAAAAATATGGTTACCGTGTGCACATGCATTTCGAATTACTTTGATGGTTTGTAAATAATTTTCAAACAACGCAATGGTATTTAATCCATAATGTTGAGCTATTTGCAATTTCAAAGATTTGTCCAATAGATTTTCATAGAGTGTAATAATACTACCTAATGTCATAAATTCCATGGTCTTCCATGCAGGAGCAAATTTATCATTATCATATCTTTTGTGATGCTTAGCAATGCATGGGTTCTGACGTAAAGTCGAATATATCTTTTGTTCAAATTCTTGTCGAAATTTGCGAGTAACAGCTTTTGGAGACACAAACCATGTTGGATTAGACTTATAGTAATTACTGCATGTATATGTGATAAAAGTTCGTAGATTAACCTCTATACGACTAATATATTTCAAAAGTACATGCCGCAAATCATGGTCAAAATAATACAAATCTATAATTTGATTAAAGTCTGTGCCTGGTTTGTATTGATGCGAACGAGGATTAACATTTGGATATAGTTCAAATGGATATGTATAAAAACCTAATCTATAATATCCAACATCCAATAAAATCTCCTTTGCTTTATTTGTGTCTGTTATAACCATACCACGCTCTTGCATGAGTTGGATTTGTTCTTCAATATAGGTCGCTTGCTTTGACATACTATTTACAAATTTCGTGCAAAGGTACTAATATTTTCTTGATTTTGCAATAAATTTTGCACAAAACATGTAATTATATTGCTATAAGCTGCTCCTCACTATTAATTTTACAATTTGACTATATCTCTATATCATACTTCTCACACAAGTACTTCACCACCTTAGGTGGAAAGAGCTTGGTGGTTGGGCGGATGCCATTGGCTTCCAGAAAAGCATGGTCGGTCTTCAGCCAACGGCGAAAGGTCTCTGGACTCACTCCCGCTGCGCGGGAGAGTTCGGCTTTGGTATAGGACTTCATTGCTTCGTTTTTCTATACTGCTGAATAAATCGTTGTTGATTTTCTTTTTCTGCGGGTGTAGCCACATGCCCCCTGCGATTAGGGCAGCGTTGCAGGATGTACTTGCCATACATCCTGCGAATATAAAATTTCCCGTTATGTTCTAACTGACCAATTGCTCCCGCTACTGGCGATTGAAAAGAAACTAACATAATACGTATCAAATATGTGTTATTCTGTTTCTTGAAATGCGCTACCTGTTTCACGACCATTTCGCGACCACTATAGCACATCGGTTGCCTTTCGCTATGCCATCACGCAGCCTTATACATCACTTGAAACACATACCCATACAGTGTCAGTTCTTCGCCTTCCACCGACAATGGTCGTGGGTACATACGTTCCCATTGCTCCATATAAACGCGTGTTAATACTGGGTTTTTCATTACAATCCATGCAGCGTGTGCTGCCATCGCAAATCGAATTTGACTTTTGTTCATAGTTGTAAAAATTTAGTTAATTTAAGGGGTATTTTGCGTGTAACGGTGTAACAACTATTTCTTATGTCTCGTCCCCGTACACGCGCGGACGAGAATAGTAAAAGAAGTGTTACACTGTTACACATTCTTTAGCTAAAAGTTTTTTGTTAGCAGCAATTTCTTCTGTATCTCGTTGATATACAATCCATCCGCGCAAACGTGCTTGCCTATTGCCTCGTGTAACAGATCTATATCCCATACTACCCATGAGTACTCCTAAACGACCTAACGCCATCGGCTTCTTGATATTGCCGTATGTCACCAATCGCTCACTTATCTGTGCCGTCGTCATAAACTCCCCTCTGCCCTCGGCAGGCACATCAAACAGTATCGGCAACAACTGCTCCTCATTACTCTCATCCCTAAAATGCTGATTATGCTCCTCCAGCACCTCTATCTCGTCCAAGTCGAACCAGTAACTAAACAACGGATCTTGTGCCAATGCCCATGCTTGCGCATACATCCGCTCGTAAGGCAGGAGGGTGTAAAACGGATTTTGAATACTCTCCACCTCAAACGGCAACCAACGCCTATTGCCCGTAATATCCGTCAGGAAATCCCGCCTGTTACCACTGGCGCAGAAACTCGCCAATCGCACGCGTCGCTCTTTGGTGTAGGCATATGCAGCACGCTCGTTCACATCGGTGGCAGTGATGACGGACTTCAGTTGGTTGAGTTCGCGGTTGTTCATCGAGTCTATCTCATCAAGGGAGATAAGCCCAAACTCCGCAATACGCAGCCGTTCATCTTTGTTCAGATCGTTGCTATTCGCCAACTTACACGCATACGCACGCAGATGTGGCGGTATCAGATGTTCGAGCCAAGTGGTCTTAAAGATACCTTGTTTACCGATTAGCACCAGCACCTGATGATTTACCACCTCATCTTTCATCCAACTCGTCACCATCGCCACAAACCACTTTTTAAAGCAGACTCTCCAAAGTCGGTCTGCTTCAGATCGCTCGCTTTGCGAGCTGTGGGTCGCTTCGCTGTAGTTCGTTTCGCTTGCGCTACACTGTAGTTCGCTCGCGTTGCTCGCTGTGGATTCGTTGTGAAATACTACAGGCGCAGCCGATCTACCATCTACAGCCACGAAGTGGCGATCTACAGGTGCTTCGCACCGATCTGTCGCGCTCTCGCGCACGTGGACTTGAGAGGCGACAAGGTCGATCCAATCAGGCTGCTCCGCCGTCCATTCTCCGCATGATAGCACATACTCGCGTAGCGGGTGCACATCGGGTATGAGGTCGGATTGCAGGGCGGTCATTACTTCGCGTGAGGTGATATTCGCATCATACTCCTGCGCACAGTGGCAGACAATAGAGTTAATGTCATGCTTCGTCATCTCCCGCCACTCCGTTTCATCGCGTACTTGCATTTTATCTGCAATCACATCATGTCGCAGTCGATTATAGTCCAAATAATTCTCGGTAATGTACTTGATAGCAGTTTCTTGTTTGGTCATAGTTTTTGCTTTCGTCTTATTGGTTTTTCTATTAGTTCTGTCCAACTGATATTCAGCCATTTCTTCCATATTACCACATAATCCACATCTATTGCAGTAGGCGTATTTATCATTCGATGAAATTGTGATTTGTCCATATTGATAGCATCTGCGAAATCTTGTTGTCTAAGATTTCGATTTTCGTTGAGGATGCGTTTGATATTCTCTCGAACATTATTTGATATGGTCAAATCATTCATGCTGCAAAATTACTGCTTTTCCATGACGTAATGGTTGACGATTTATCAACAAATGACGGTTGCTATAAAAAAAAACGTCCAAATGTAGGAATAAGCATTCTATGTCAACAATTCAAGAACAAGTAAAAGCAAAAAAAAGCATCAACGAGTTTGCGATTCATTCACAAACTCGTTGATTTTATATATTAACTGTTATTTGAGGTATCTACCTCTCTGAAAAAATAGGTAGAACAGCAGAATACCCGCTATCGCTATAGAGCGTTTGCATGGTGATTTTGCGTGTAAGGTCGGAATGCTCGGAGAATTGTATTAGAAATTGCTGAGTGATTGTCCCATGGTGTTGTATATCTTGCCGTCGCGGAGAATAAGGACTTGATTGTCTTTAACGACCTTATATGTCTTAGCGTTATTGCTTAGAGTGTTATCAATATCAGTTGTTATTCCTCCTTGAGTGGTTTTAGGGAAACGAACGGCCACATCATCGTAGGCAAAATAGCCAGGGATAGTAAATCCGTATTTGCCACCCATCTCGTCGGAATAGAGGAAATTGAAACGCACTTTGGCTACTTCACCCAATGCGGATAAGTCCCATTTCTGCCAGTCTGTGACTACATTTTCGCCTTGTACTAAATAAAACTCTACTTCGCTGATAGGTTCGGCATAGGCATCGGCATCTACATCATCAAAGCCATACGCTACAATCTTCAGCCAAGCATCTTCGGTTAGTCCCTCCCAATTACCGCCAAAGCTATTGCCAGCTTCGCTCTTCACACCATTGTACAATTGGTTGAGTGTATAATTGGTATTGGTGACATACATATGGTCAATCACGCGTTTCTCGCCATCTTCAAAGCGGAGTTCTGGTAGATTCTCTACATACGAATAGAAATCCTTATAGCCGTAATGCACAGCAAAATTCTCGCCTGAGTGTGCTTGAACAGGCACCATCATCTGAAGGTTAAACCAGCCCAGCATGGCATCGTTACCTGCATTCTCTGCTACATAATCTTCGCCGTAGTACTTAGCAATGTGTGTGTCGCGATCTTCATCGCTCCATCCTTCGCCCCAGTAGTTAGAGATCGCGTGACCGCCGCCCCAGAAGCAATAAGCATAGTTGTCAGGGAAGGTATGAGCTAACTCGGTATTGCCCTCATCAGACCAATGGTATGCGGCACTCGTATAGTCCGCATAGGTCAATGGACCACCATACTGTGGGTCATCGATGAGGTCTGACCATGTGGTGATGGTCGCACCTGCATAATCAAGTGTGTACTCACTAAACTGAGCATCTTCGTCTTCAAAGGTTAAGACGCGTAACTCGTAGTCCTGCGCCATGAGGACTACATTCATCAGGCATAAAGCCGCAAGAAAAATAGATTTCTTCATGTTGTTTGTTGTTTTGTTGGTTAATAATGTTGGATTTGTTTATATTGTTTTTTTATTCCATTTGGGCGTAATGCCGAGGAATATTTCAAAGTTGATACCTGGCATAGGACGGGATAAAACGGATAGATATTCTTCATTAAACAGGTTGTTGATGGCTGCTTTGGCAGATAAATCTGCCCAATCAAATACAAATACCTTTTCCAGCGAGATATTGCTCATAAAGTATTGAGGCAGTTTTCCTGTCAAAGAAATATCGTTGGAAGACATGGTATAACGCTCTGAATAATAGCACCATTTGTACAAGAACGACCATCTGCGCCAAGAGAGGCGCCCTGTAATCGATGAGGATAGTTCGGGCACATAAGGCAACTGTTTTCCTACCGACTGGTCGGCTGGTGTGCGTGGTTCACCCATGTTGATGGAAGGTGTCCATGAGAAAGTACCATTGAGTCCTAACTGCCATGTCTTGCCTAATGCCACATCCAGATTGGCTTTGAGTTCGATGCCATAAGCATGCACATCCTTGATGTTTTCGGGCGAGAAGAAGCCCTTGGTAGTGGGCAACCAGATGATCCAATCCTTGATATAGGAATCAAACCAAGTGGCAGAGCCGCTTAGCGAATAGACTCCCTCTTTGCCAACTGCAAAAGACAGTCCTGCGTCGTATGTCCAACCACTCTCGTGTCTCAAATCGGGGTTTCCACCAGGCAAAAAGTATAGGTCGTTGAGCGTAGGATAACGGAAATTGCGTGATACAGAGGCCTTGGCTACTAGATTGCCCTTCTCCGATAGTACGCCGTCAATAAAGAATGCAGGTATGATAGGTGTCCACTCTTTGCCATACATTTCCTCGCGGATCACAACGGACAGTCCTAAACGATCAATAGGTTTCCATTTAGCCGAGATAGAACCAGATAACTCGGGTCGTCCTTGGCGATAACCCACAATGGCTTTGTTGCCATCTTGACGAATGATATTCTTATCTTCGCTTTCCACAATATGCTGATGCAGCGATAGATTGGCAGAAAAGAGCCATTTTCTACCGATATAGTATTCGCCATCTACTTGTCCGTAAAAGGTGTTGATACGACTTCTGGAGCGTGTCATATGCGCCATAGTGCCATTGCCTACATCGCGTTTGTAATCATATGCCATCCATGTATATATGTAGCCTGCTTTGGCACCCAATTTCCAGTTCTCCTTGATATGATCCCATGAAAACACGCCACGGAATGTGTGCTCACGCTGGCGATTCTCGAAGTCTGTTTCATCGCCGTAATCAACGGTCAGCATCGCTAATTCACGGTTGGAGTAGAGATACCATGCATTCAGTCCAAATCGATCGCCTTTACCCGTATTGTAATACATTTCTTGCAAGAGGTGGAAGTCCTTGAATGCACCACTACGATTGCGTTCTATGGGATAGTACTGGTCAATGATATTCATATCCTCGTCATAGATGTTCTCTTTCTTGTCGTGGTTGCGGTATTTGTAGTCATTTGGGGACGATGAAAAGACCGCACGCGTGGAGATTTGCCAATGCTGATTACCATAGGTTAGTCGTAGAAACTCATCAAAAGTCTTGAACGAACCTGCACCTTGTATATATTGCAGACCAAATCCATCGGCATTGGCGGGTTTGGTACTCAGTTTGACAGCTCCGCCCAGTCCGCCACCTGTCTCGTTCACCGAAGAGGTGCCATGCAACAACGAGGCATCATCCACGAAATAGGATGGTATCATCGAGAAGTCGGTCATGCCGAGCATGGGGTTATTGATTTTCATGCCGTTCCACGATACTTGTGTGTGCGATGGTGATGTTCCACGAAAAGCCACCGTAGAGAGTGTAGCACGACCGTAATTCTTGACAAAGATAGAGGAATTGAAGGTTAATACATCCGCCATAGATAGTGCGATGTTTTCTTTCAGCACCACGGTATCGAACTTTGTTTGTTGGGTACCAATCTCCTTGATTGGGCGCTTGGCATAAACATTCACATCTTTGATTTGAATATGTCGCGCTATATTATCTTGCGCAGCAGTCTCTTGTGCGCTTGCAGCAAGCGGGATGAGTGCTACTATTAGAATCCATTTCTTCATGATATATCCTATTATTTCCAGCAGAAAGCGCCAGGTATGATACCAACATAAAAACTATCAATGGGTTGGCGGTCAGGGGAGTAGCGATAGACCATGCCTTGTTGCACATAGTCAATCGCATCGGCGATATAGACATCTCCTGTACGCGGACAAACGGTCAAGCCATAATAGAGCGTTCCATTGTATGGCAAGAATGGTCGCACGGGTACGCGGTCGGCTGTAACATCCATTTCCCATACATCGTCGTTGAGCCAGTAGATCTTGTCCTTTGTGCCGTTGAGTTGTACTTCGGATGGCCAGTCACCAAAGTCAAATCGGAATTGCTTCTCTATTGTAAAAGTCTCAGCATCAATACGATAGAGCGATGGCGCTTCGTGTCCGTAAGGCGAACCTTCGTAACCGCCATCGGTGACTGTCCATAGTTTGTTGTGGCAATCCATGACCAGCGATGTGGGTTGGATACCCACTACCAGTTCGTCCACTACTTGGTCTGTCTCGGTGTCGATTTTGATGATGCGATTTTGATAGGACCAGCAGTTGACGAAGACATACTTGCCATACTGCACCATTTGTTCGGTGGAGCCACTCTCCATGGTCATATTTGGAATGTCGATATAGCCTGTGATCTCATAGCGTTTGGGGTTGACGATGAAGATGCGGTTATCCCAAATCTGCGTGACATAGGCTTTTTCGTCCGAAAGGAAGTGGATATAGCGAGGTGAAGTGAGGTTGGTGATGCGTCCTACTTCCTTGAAGGTGTTGATGTCAATCGCAAAAATGACATGTGAGTTATTGACGACTACCCAACCTATGCTATCACGAATGACCATGGATTGTGCCACATCGCCCAGTTTCATCGCATTGGCGCGATAGAAGACTTCGTTTTGGACGGTTTTGGTAGTTGGGTCGTAGTAGGATAGAGTGGCATTGCCATACTGGAAATTGCCCTCGTTGCAGATGAATAGACCTTCACTTGAGGTATTAAACTCTTCCTCTAATCCATAGTCCCACTCCATGCATGCCGTCAAGCATACGCATAGAGCCAATAGTATGATACGAAGGGATTTCATTGTTTTTTCATGTTGTAGTCATAGAATCCTAATACCTCTGTGGACACTTCTCCGAGCCAACCGCTCTTGGTGTTGACACCCACTTGTACCTTGACAAAGTCAATGTATTTCAAATGAATAGGTTGACCATCCATGTCAATCGCATGACAGATCTTGAAGTGGTTGGCATTAGGGTCAGCATTGGTATTCTCGTCGTTGCTAAGACGGTCAATGGGACTGAAATTATCGGCATATCCCCAGTCATATTCTGCGTTTACCCAATAGCTGCCATTGCCCGATGCATCGTAGTTGCGAGCTTTGAGGCAAGTACCCGTAAGGGTATAACTGTCTGATTCAATCCAAAGAGGGTAGTAGTAATCTTGTCTGTGAAATTGTGCTAGATAATCAATCTCCCCGCTATTGCCGAGATTATCAGTCCATTGCACGGGCATTTTAGGACCAGTTGGGCGATAGTAAGTCACGCTATAGTTTTGGATAGTCTCCGCTTTGCCCGTCTCAGAGCCAGCCAACTCATACCATGTATCATCGGGTTGCCCATTGCCATTTTCGTCTTGCATGACCCATACAATACCTGGTTCGGAGGAGCCACTAAACGAGTTGCCGAGAATTGCCAAATCGTAGTCGCCTGAATTATCAATACTATGGTCAAAACCGACCACAATATAGCCACCAAAACCACCCAATGACACCCAGTTGGGGAATGGATTGCCATTGCGATCAACCTCCTTCATACGCGCTTCGGCATAGGCGATAGCTGCTTCAGGTGTCGTTTGTGTGTTGTCAAAACCTCCTGTTTTCAGTTCATTGATAAACTGACCTGGGGCTGGTATGTATGCATACACTTTATTCCAATCTGCTGTAGATGCGGCTGTTTTGGAGCGGTAGAATTGGTTTTCAGGATATACGGTGATGATGAAGGTGTGTGCGATGGTCGTTTGCTGTCCATTCTGCTCTGCTTGGGCGGTGGCTGTCAGCGTGTATTCGCCTGCTTTGTCGGCGGTAAACACAAAATATGAACTGCCTGCTACTGCTTCTTGACTGTCCACTTGCCAAGTATAGATAAGATTATCTATATGGCTTTGTGCAGAAGGTTGGATAGCCAGTTTACGCCCTACTACGGTGTGGTAGGCATATTGTGCAAACTCCCATACGAAAGGCAATTCGTCCGCATTCACCACCGCAATCTGTACGCTATCGCTATGTGTGCCGTCTTCGTTGTGCGCACTACATACGATCGTGTACGCGCCCGTATTATTGGCTACAAAAGTGTAGGACAATTCCTCACAAACCTGTTCGCCGTTGATATGCCATGCGATAGTGGTGGGCAGCGAAGTTTGTCGTACTGTAGCATTCAGTTGGATTTGTGTGCCTACCGCTATGGTCAATTGCTCCATTCCTGCGATAGAGACGGTCGGTATCTCCAGTTCCACGACATCTACGCGAATCTCTTCACTATCTGTGCCACTATCTGTGCTCACGGTCAGAACAATGTAGTATTCGCCTATCTCCTCGCTAATAAAAGTGAGAGAGGGAGAGGTACCTATGACCTCATTATTCATTGTCCAGTAGTAAGTTGCTCCTTCGGCTGATTCGTAGTTGGGAGCGATGGTAATCTCGCGTCCTGCCTTGACGGTATAGACACCTGTTTCGCTGTCAAGCAGGATCTTAGGAGGTAGTGATGTGGTGATGTCATCGTCAATGATACACGATGAGAGGAGCACAATAATGCTAAAAAAAGAAAACTGTAATAGTCGTTTCATATTGTATCTTGTTTGTATGGTTAATATTCAGCATCAACCACACAACAGCCAACTATCTGCTCTATGCGAGCAACATGGCAGGGTGATGGTTGGCTGCAATGTGGTAAGATAATCCACGAAGAATATAGCCATTGACCATCAGATACAATACAAGGGTACTTGAACTATCTATCAAATACCTATACGCATATGTGCGTACCATAAACAATATTGAAAACCTGTCTGTCATGTCGTTGGCTCGATTCCCCGAGAGCGTTCAACTTCACCAACTCCTCGTTGGTGGCACGCAGCAGGTCTTCTGACTTATCGCTCCTTCTGTTCAGCCTTCCCAGCTTTGACAATTGACAGTTGATAGTTGACAATTGACAGTCAGCCAGTGACTTATAAGAATTTGAACATCGGATTGCGAATCACAGCAGCGGGACTGTGCAGGACTCTCACCTGCTTCCCTTACACTGAATGCGGTGCAAAGGTACAACATATTTTTGATATATGCAAACAAAAAGCGCATTTTTGTGCGATTTTTTAGTGTAGGGGGGGAGGAGAGTGTAGAGTGTAAAGGCGGGAGGCGAAGCTGCCGTTTAGAGGATGGTACGAAGAGTCTACTGCTTAGAGGCTAGATGAAATAAAAAAGCCATTTATGCGATTGTGGCATAAATGGCAGGGGAATAACGCTATATTAAATATGTCGGGCAACGGTATCGTTGCGGATTAACTATAAACTATAAGTGATGAGTGATAAGTATTTTAGGGGTTAGTATTGTTACTATCAGCACCTCCTCTATTCTTTAGAAGACATTTCTCTTAATTTTTTTAGGTTCTGTTTCATCATTTTGGGCAAGTCGCGGTACCTTATTCCTATCATCATCGTCAGCGTCTTTTGCATCATCATAAAGCATACTACGAACAACAACGGACCAAATGTATAGTCGTACCATGCACCCAAATCGTTCTTTACTAAATATACTATCAATCCAACACCAATCACTAACTCCAATTCTGCAGTCACCATACCAGGCGTATAGAACTTTTTTAGTTGAAAAATCTTAATACCCATTATATGCACAACCCCCTCAAAGATGCAGAATGTAGCCAATGCCATGGTAAAGATAGGCATGTCATCCCACACAAATGATATCACGGACATTGCAATCAAAAACACACTTGTTGGAATGCGGCTTGCACGCTTGAGGTCATCGCTCACCTGAAACTGCAATGCCCTCGAGAAAATGTCGATAAACCCGCCAGGATAACTATTCTCTTCCCATTCATGTAGGATAAATAGGGCAGTAGAAACCACCACAAACTTCTGTACAACCGACAATGGATCTATCATTGCCGCACAAACTAACATAATCAAGGAAATGACGGAGTAAATCTCCAATGCGTAATACTTAATGAACTTTCCCATAGTTTTGTAAATTTTGAATTAATTTCGGCTGCAAAGGTACTGCTTTTTTTTGCCTCATAAAAGAGCAAAAATAGCGAATAATTGAGTAATATGTATGATTTTATGTAGAAATATTATATTTTTCTTGCAGATATTAGGGAAAATGTGTACCTTTGTGCCATGAAAGTAGGAATTACTATATGCATCTGCGGTACTGCCGAAAAGATATTGAACGGTCGTCGCTACACTATGCAGCGTGGTACGTTGCACATTATTAGTCCGCTAATCCCTTGCGTGGAACTCAGTCAGTCGGAGGATTATGCCGCTTTGTCGCTCATGGATACGCCAGACCAATTGATAGATGTGATGTATCCTTATCTATCACATCTAGCTGAGCGGAATATGCCCCTCTTTCCCGTGATTGAATTGCCAGAAGAACGCTGCTGTTACTATGAGAGCAATATCCGTGATATCCTTTCTCAGCAAGTTGAAGTAAGTGTAATGCCACATGGAATCTTGCGCCAAGCTAAAGAAAAACTGATTCTTCTGCGTAAACAGACATTGGTTCTAGAGTTATTAACACATATACTATCACAGCCGACTGCTAGCATCCCCAAGCCATTCACGCATAAGGAGCAGATTGTTATGCAGTTTATTCAGTCACTCGTAAAGAACCATACCACAGAACGGCAGGTGGCTTTCTATGCAGACCAAGCGGGGTTGTCGCAACGGTATTTCTCCTCAATTGTGTCTGAACGGCTAGGCATGACGCCTATTGAGATTATCACCCTTGTGACAATAAATAATGCTAAGCGCCTTTTGCACGAGAAAGGAGTACAGGTTAAGTCTGTAGCGGAACAATTGGGTTTCCCAGAGCAGTTTACCTTCCGCAAGTATTTCAAAACACATACAGGCATGTCGCCAAAAGAGTTTCGCAATCTAGGCACGAGATGTGAAACATGGAATTCTGACCAAAAATAGGGCGCTTTTCCCCTATTAGGACTGCCCAAAGAGTCTATTAGGCTATGAGGCGAGAGGAAAACAGAGCGACACGTTGGTGCCGCTCTGTTTGTTTAGACAGGTGTTCGTTGTGGATAAGTCACATCGCCTGCACTTTTCTTCTACGCAGGCGGAGGAGACCAGTGTTGTTTTTTGAAAATGGCTATCATCATTTCTTTTGTTGGCACGATTTTTGCAGGTATGTGTGTGAGATGATACACTTGCATCACGAATATATCAAAAAAGCCATGAAGCGCGGTCTGACGCTGCATCACCATTTGGTATGCGCTGTGGGCAATAACGCAATGAAACATAGCTATATCGTGCCGCCACCACCCGCGGCTAATGCATGCTGTATGGTTCTCCCCTTATATGTATCGTGGTCACCGTCCTCGTACTGCTTCGTGCAGGTATGTGGGCGGTGATTTTTTTAGACCGCGTTGCTGCTTAGAAGTTAGACAATGAAGATATTAACTATTAACTATTAACTTACATGAAAAAGAATTTAACTACTATTTTATTCGCCCTTGTGGCGATGATGATGCCCATCGGAGCATGGGCTACAGCGTATGAGACACCCGACTTTAGTGATGCTAAAGTGCTGACAGCCGTCGATGGTTCGATATATGTGGACGGTGTAGAATTAGAAATAACCCCTGCTTCGCTAGGTTCCTCGCTTCACCAAACAATCCCCGTGGGGAAGTATATATTACATTCTAACATAGAGTCAATCTATTGGATTGACGTCAACGAAGGGGAGGTGATGATCAACCTCAATGGCTATACGTGGAATCTAAATGATAGAGAAATACGTGTAGAAAGTACCCTATCTATATACGATACATCCGCCAATGAAACAGGCAAGATTGGTAGCGACCGAAACGTTATCTATTTAGGTAATCCTGAAGAGGGAAGTCTGTTCAATCTATACAGCGGTACGTTAGAGAGCAGAGGAGCAACCAGTTGGACACTAGATGCCTCCTGGGGTAGCGCCTACCTATATGGCGGTACACTCAAAGGCAACGGACCTGGCGTGTATTATTACCTAGATCAACCTAACGTGATTAAAGTGATAGGAACAGTAATCAACAGCGGTGCTGGGCAACCACACTGTAGTGGTTGGTTGTCAGTAGATATGCCAGCAGCTGCGATAGTGGATGTGTCGGAGTATGAAGGCGATTCGCTGAACGTGTACATAGATGTGGTAAACACCCCAGGGAAAATGACCATCATCCGAGGGATACAGGATGAGGAAGCAGCCGCTCGATACACGATAGAGGTGGTTTGCGATAGCTATTCTGATCTATTCTGTGAGAAAGAAGAATACGACCCCACCACAGGCGAGAAGAGTATTTACATCACTACCCATCAATTCACCCAGCAGCCCACCTTAGAGAACGGCGGCACGGTGGCATTCAACAACCCCGCAGCGACATTGCAGTGGTACGAAGTGGAGCAGATAATATTGACGGATACGAATACGAAGTCTCTATCGGAGGAAAAAGTGTATGTAGATGGTTATTGGAAAGCGCAAAGGGGCGCTTCGCTCTTTGAATACAGAGTGACGGCAGGTGACATACTACTTGTGACCACCACGCAGGACATAGAACTGGTGATGATAGAAACGGGTGAAGATCTTATCGAACTCAGGCAAGATAAGAAGAGTAGCGTCATGAGCTTCGAAAATGATACCTATATTCGCGTATGGGTGCCGATTATTAGTCCTGACACGGCCACGGTGGACTTGCAGTTCACTATCATCAAAGAGACCCTATTGCCCTCTGAGACAGGCAATAGGTTGCAGCAAGCCACTCACGGCAAGACGTATTATTGCAAGGCGACAGTAGGTGAGAAAGCGTATGTCTCAGACTTCTATCAGTATCAGAGAGAAGTGCTGTGGGGAACTAGCGCCGATGCGTTGACCGAAGGCGGCACGCTGAAGGAGGCCTTGAAGGAGGTTCGAGCCGATAGGGCGACCTACGTGCAATTGCAACGTGATATAGTGGTAGCAGAGGTGCTGCAGGTATTAGGAAATAACGTTACGTTCGATCTCAATGGCTATACAGTGAACACCTCCGCTCCATACTTGTTCTCTCTTTATGACAGCGACGGAGATATCCACATGACCGTTATCGATAGTAGCCCAGCACAATCAGGTGAAATAATAGCTACCAAAGAAGGTGCTGGCGGAGCAATTTTTAATGTGTATGGCGGACAGTTAACTATTGAGAGTGGTAGTTATGTTGGCAACGATTACATGGGGATTATATACAACGAAAGCGATGGCACTGTTTCTATCAATGGTGGATACTTACGGACAGGACAAAACTATACCATTAGTAATCAGAGCTCCTTGTTAATATCGGGTGGTATATTCGAATCTAGCGGTAATTATCCGCTTCAACTCTATAGCGGTTCAGCCACTATTTCAGGCGGTACTATTATTGCTCCAGACGACTACGAGTCTTTCCGCTATAACCAAGGCACGCTGAATTTCGCAGCTTATCCTACCGAAGTAGAGGAGGGCACTACTCCGCTCAACGAACTGAACTTTACCAATTGGGGTGAAACGATGCCGCTGAGCGAATTGGATATCCGTCTGCCAGAGGGATACTGTGTGATGCTAGACAACCAAGTGGTTGATACGCTGAAAAACCAATACACGTATCATTTCGGTACGGGTGTTACTACGGATGTAGAGCATACCTCTATTGCATCGCCAACGCCTGATAGCCAAAAAATCCTTCGTGATGGACAGATATATATTTACCAAAATGGCGAGATATACACCATTATGGGTCAGAAGGTTCCCGAATTGAAATAGACATATTCTTAATAAAAAGGTGGATTTTTGTACGAAAATCCACCTTTTGTTTTGTTTATTCAAAATATTTTGTGTACCTTTGCAGCATAAATCATTACAACTATGCAAAACGAAATTCCTTTGATTGACTGCCCGATTGATTATATCTTTGGCGAGGCAAGCGGTAAAGTATTGAACGAATACATGCGTTTCCCATGTAAAATCAAGTGTGGTGTATATGCTTTTATGGCTGCTGGTACCGCTCGCGCAACAGTGAATATCACTCAATACGAATTTCAAGAAAACGATGTGCTATATCTTTCTCCTAATAGTTTCTTCCGTGTGCATGAGTTTAGCGAAGATGCGCGTGTGTTGTACATTGTGCTATCATCCTCATTCTTAGAGAAGAATGCCTACAGCATCCGTCGCCCTCGCTTGACGGGAATGGAAGCGTGTCAGATTGTACATGTCACACCAGAGCAGAAGAATGTTATTTTGCACTTCTCTCAAGTATTAGAAGAGGCAGTGAATTGTACACCAAGCATGATAGATACCGAGCGTATGGTACATGTGTACAACTTGATACACTTGATTTTTCATGATTACTTCGTGGCAAACAGCGGTACCAAGTCCCGACCAATGGATCGTAAGTCGGAGATATTTCAGGAGTATAGCGAATTGGTGATGAAGCATTATAAAGAATGGCATCATGTAGCGGAATATGCTACTGCAATGCATATCACCGTACCGCATTTGTGCTCAACCATCAAACAGGCCAGTTCGCGTACAGCAGGTGATTTGATTATTGAAGCGATTATTACTGATGCCAAGGCACAACTGAAGTTGTCGATTGCTCCAATCAAAGAGATTGGTCTTAGTCTAGGCTTTGATAATGTGGCGTTCTTCAACCGCTTCTTCAAAACCCACACGGGCATTACCCCCAAGAACTACCGAAACGGGGAGGACTAAGGTGGCGGAATAGGTTTGAACTACATACCTAAAGACAGGCGGAAACGCACTGCCCACCATGGCGCACATGAGTCTTGTAGGTTTGTCAGTCGGAATACTCCATACACCTCTCCAATACGCAATATATTGCCAATTCCTACGCCCAGCTCTACGTACGGGATATTGAGGGCATTCATGGTGCAATATCCCGCTTGATTGGTAGGAAAGGCTAATATGCCTTGGTGCTGTTTGCTCAAGCCTCCGTATGCTACTTTCAACTCGAGTAATTCTCTTAAGCGCGCATAGCGTATTCCTGGAATAAGATTGAATAACACCCCTTTGCCATTCCAATGAGCATGCAACGCAATATACCTGTCGGCCGCATACTGGTAGTTGTTCATCAGTGAGAATCGATAGGTATCGAAGACGTGTGTTTGGTTGCCAGCAAAATGGTGCAATAGCGGATAAGGTACTTTGCCAAAGACTAATCCTGCTTGTAATAGGTAATCTAACTCTCCTCCTATGCCCAGATCGACGTTGTGGCGCAACATGAGTTGCAAGTTGCCATACATGCGATACGATGGCATATTATCCAGACGATAACTACCTAATTCAGCACCTACGTATATGACAGGTAGGTTATTATAGATATACCTACGGTGGAAATAGGTATCCACTTTGCGTTCGTTGAAACTTATGCGTGCGGATGCACCCACGGTGGAGTAGAACATGGTAGGTTGGCTATGGTAGTTGCGCGTGGCTTCTCCATATCCTGTTTGTCCTACTTTGATATAGGCTTTTGTTTCAAGATATTTGTTCCAATCATCTGCAAATTGCACGCGCCCCTCTTGGCGACGGGTCATGGTGTTGTAGAAGTGCTTGGAGTTGAATCTTGCTCCACGGAAGATGTCGGTAATCAGGTTGACTTGAGGACTGAAAATTTTGTTTTCGCGTCTATATTCCTCAAAATCATCTACTTCTGAATAGACGTACAGGTCCCTGTACTTGAGCTGAACGGTATGCCTGCGTTCGCTTGGCAAGGCGATGTTGACTTGTCCAAATCCTTTGAACGCTCTATCTCCAGTGCCATAAGCCACCATGGCTTCAAGGCTCACATGCTTCCATAGTGCCTCAGTTGTTCGCAGTGGAATACCCACCCGCAAGCCTTCTTGCTGATTGTATTTGATGAGATGGTGTATCTTACCGACTTCCACATATTTGTTGGTAGGAATATAGCCCGTATTCAATACATACGCTAAGAATTTAGCCGTCTTGAAGAGTGGTGTGTTGTTGAGGCTATCCAATGCGGGCAGGATAACATCTTCCATTGCCTCAGTGGTATCCAACGTAGCGACAGTGGACGTCATGTCGGTGAGGAAGCGGTTGTCGCGATTGAGCAGCAGGGTGGGGAAGATATGCACCGAATCGCTCAGCGATGGTGTCTTGATGGCGAAATCCATGAGCAGGCTCATCTGCTCGGATAGCAGTTGGTTGTTCGGCGCAAAGGTCTGATGGATAGTGAGTTCCTTGAGATAGTTGATGCTGGTTTGTACGGGCATCTGGACATCAATCTTGCGCAATGCACAAGTGGCAGAGTCGATAGTCATTTCGCCGTTGAAGGTGGCGTAGAATGGGTTCTTGGTCTTGAAGTGCAGCAAGTAATGTTTCTCATCGCCCACCTGTAGGCTATCTGCCAAGTAGTAGTTGTAATAGGTGTTGCCTGATGCCGCCAGCGGACTCAGCAGCGATGTGCTGAGAAAGGGCAAACTATTGTCGTAGAAATCGAATGCGGTAGGAATTTGTCCCAGTAGCAATTGGTAGTCGGTCAGTGTCAGCAGGGTCGCCTCTTCGCGTACGCTATCTGCCACCTGCTGCCGCCAATACAGCGGAATCAGATACGTGCTATCCTCCTGCTGAATCATACCACTTTGCAGGCTCTTCCACAGTGCACGCTTTAGGTGCTTCGACTGGATATCCGATACATATAGCGCCGTTTTACCTGCTTGGCTGGTGGCTACTGCTCGTTTGTTGGCTGCACGTCGTGCCCGTACCTTATCCATCAATGCTAAGGCAGGGTTGTCGCCAGGCACGATAAACACCTCTTGTAAACTGCCCACCTTCTCTCGCAACGCAATATCAATGCCCGATTGGGTATGTGGCTCTATCTTGAATCGTTCGGTATGATAGCCCACTGCGCTGACTACCATCGTACGTGAGCGATCCAAGTCTTCGCGCAGCAAGAATAGTCCTTCAGCATTGGTCGTTGTACCCAACTGTGTCCCTTGGAGATACACATGCACATTCGACAACGGCTCACCCGTGTTGGCGTCATATACTTCGCCCACCACAATCGTTTCTTGAGCAAGCAGATGCAAACTCAAGAAGAGCCACAATGATATGAGTACAAGTCGTTTCATCGATTCTCTGGATGGAATTTCAATACCGCTTCGCGTAGGTCGTGAATATCTACGTGCGTATAAATTTCGGTGGTACTAATGCTTTCGTGCCCAAGCAGTTGCTGGATGATTCGTAGGTCGGCTCCGTTTTGCAAGAGATGCGTAGCGAAGGAATGGCGCAAGGTGTGAGGGGAAATGGTTTTCTGTATTCCCGCTTCGCGTGCCAAGGTCTTGATGATGGTGAAGATCATGGCTCGCGTCAGTTGTCGTCCGTATCGGTTAAGAAATGCAATGTCGATGGCTTCTGGTTTGATGTCCAATGCGTTGCGGTCTTGTAGCCAATATTCGAACCACTCCACTGCCACGGGAGATACGGGAACTAATCGCTGCTTATTGCCTTTGCCAATAATGCGCATGTATCCCTCTTGGAGGTACATGTCGCTCAATCGCAGATTCACCAACTCGCTCACGCGCAGTCCACTACCATACAGCATCTCGATGATAGCGCGATTGCGATGGCTCTCACTCTTCGACATATCAATCTGTGCAATCATCCGATCAATCTCCTCAACCGATAATACATCTGGCAGGTGCAACTCTTTTTTAGGCGTCTCGATGAGTTCCGAAGGATCTTGCTCAATGTAGTTGTGGTAGAGCAAAAAGCGGTAAAACGAGTGTAAACCAGCCACCAGTCGCGCTTGTGTGCGCACCGATGCTATATCCTTGAAGGTGTCAAACACAAATGCTTGTAAATCATCAAAACTGGCATGTACCACATCTATCCCATGCTTATCGGCATACTCCTTTAGTCGCTGATAATCCATTAGATAAGCATCTACAGAATTGATGCTCAGTCCTTTTTCCAACTTTAGATATGTGCGGTACTCCTTTTCTAACATGGATATGTTATCGATAGATTGCAGGACCTGTGTAGATGGCGTGATAATGTGTAGAATCCTCATCGTAGAGATTGAAGTCCAGCACCACATCATCTGCCTCGTATGCAATGGTCATGTTGCCTCCTGTCATTAGCAGGATACGCTGTATTTGATTCTCTGTAATCACCAGCACATAGGTGCCTGTCACATTCCCCTCAAAACTCATGCCACGCAAGAAAGTCATCTCCTTTGCTACACTATCCATCTCGTATCGTCCCGCAGGCAAACGCTCTGTGCTATCTTTTGCCACAAACACATCCGATAGATACAAGTTGCATCCTGTGCCAGAGATATGCCATGCTGAGTCGTACTCCAATCCATCGGATAGCAAGTCTATGGCATATACTTGATGACCGCTATTATAAAAGTCTGCGTATGCTCTAAAATCAGCGGTAGTATATACGCTATCCACCTGCTGAGCAGCAGGGCGATTAGGATTGTTGTGCGGCGTACATGCCACCGCCATCACTAATATGATGATATATAGATATGCTTTCATTTCGAAATATGTAATTCTAAACTTTCACTTTTCTTGCTGGTATCCACGACGATATCGCGCCTAACGCCAATACCACTACGCATACCATTGCGATATCCCAGCCTTGTACTGCTACAGGATAGGCATTGAGTACATATTCTGTACCATTGCCCAACTTGAGTAATCCAAAATGCTCTTGCAGCAGGCACACTCCTAATCCGACTATCAATCCGCCTATAGCGCCTAGCGTATTCACCATCCAGCCTTCTAATACGAACACCTTACGAATCATGCCGTCGCTGGCTCCCAAGTGCGATAGGGTGCGTATGTCTTGCTGCTTATCGATGATGAGCATGGACAGCGAACCGATGCCATTGAAGGTGGCAATCAACAAAATAAATATTAGTAATAGTGCTGTCAATAGTTTCTCCACGCGTAAGATGCGGAAGAAGTCTTCTTGCTGCTCATAGCGGTCTTGTAGCACATACCCATCGCCCAATACAGATGCTATCTCGCGCTTGGTTTGCTTGATGCTATATGCTTCGTTCACATCCACTTGCAATGCGGTTACCTCCGTGGAGTCATAATCCAATAACCTGCGTGTAAGACCTATATCCACCAACATCAGATTATCGTCGTATTTCTGTTGATTCACAGCGAAAGTGCCAGCAATGAAACATGCTTCTTGGTTGAAGTTCGCATCAGGACGTAGCATATTCACTTTTCCTTCTCGCTTAGGGGCATATACCTGCAATGCATGGATAAAGCGTGCTCCAATGCCTAGTTTCCATGCCAATCCTTGTCCTAGCACGGCGCGATCGAAGGCGCCATCGTACACCTCATAATGACCGTCGGTGATGATGTTCTCAATACCAGTTAATGCAGAAAACGAAGTATCTACCCCCATCAACTGAACAGGCATCTGCTTATCCTCAAAATAGACTAATGCTGTCTCCGAGATACTCTCGCTCAGCAGATCCACGCATGGCAATTCGAGTAATGCGTGTTTCTTTTCTTCGCTAATGCTGAATGATTTGCCTGCTTTGGCAGTAATGCGTAGGTCAGGGTCAAATTGTGAAAACAGTTGCTCTACCATCACGCCAAAACCATTCATTACGCTCAGCACGCAAATCATAGCCGCAGTTACCACTCCCACCGCTGCTGATGAGATGGCTGTGATGATATGGATGGCATTGAATTGCTTTTTAGCAAACAAATACCGCCACGCTATTTTCAGTTCTGTCTTCACCTTATTGTTTTAGCAGTTCGTCAATGCGTGCCATCTTGTCGATGGTTTCGTCTAAGTGGAAGTGCAATTCAGGAATGATACGCAACTGATGGCGTTGCATATGTCCCATCTCCCCGCGTATTTTGGCGGTGTCTTCTTGTACCTTTGCGATGGTGCTTGCCACTTTGTCTTGTGGGAACACACTCAGATAGACGTGGGCGATGCTCAAGTCCGATGATATTCTCACTTCACTCACAGAGATGAGTGTTCCGCGCATCGCGCGCGCGTATTTCAATAAAATATCGCTCAAATCCTTCTGGATTAAGCGTTCAATCTTCTGCTGTCTTGTTGATTCCATATATGTTTTGTTTCTAAACTTCTTAACTCCAGAACCTAATCAACGCAATAGGGGAAAGGAGTCTATACTCTTTTCCCTATGCTGATGCCTTAGGAAAAAGCCCTAAGGTTGTCTAATCGTTGATTAGCGTTTGTGACGACCTTCGTCAGCTACAGTCAATTTCTTGCGACCGTGTGCGCGGCGAGCTGCCAATACGCGACGACCATTTGCAGTAGCCATACGAGCACGGAAACCGTGTTTGTTACGGCGACGACGTTGGCTTGGTTGGAATGTACGTTTCATTGTTCTTATATCATTTTATGCCCCATCTCGTGGGCTGGTTAATAATTTCGTGCGAAAAAGCGTGCAAAGGTACTGCTTTTTTTTGGATTGACCAAATATTTTTACAAAAAACTTTGTTTTTCTATAAATGAATAGTTAATTACCACCCAATAGTTGCCACTACGGGATAGTGATCTGAGTAGTGCTTCTTTTCTGTGCGACAAGCAAGAGGCACCAACTCTCGTGAGCAGAAAATATAGTCAATACGTATTCCTATTCCTTTTCGCTGATAAGTGGCACCATAGCGACCAACACTCGTTTCTGCAAAGCAGTCGCGCATGCCCAGATTCATTGTCCAATACACCAATGACAATGGCACAGCATTAAAGTCGCCCACAGCTATCGCAGGATAGGGGGATTGGCGAATCGCACTACGTACTTGTTGTACTTGCTTGCGACGCAGTTGGCTCGTCTTTGTCAGTTTACGATTGAGCGAACTCTCTTTGAAATTTCCAGAGGTCAGCGAGTCGATGTGGAAGTCGGAACCCTCGAGTTTGAAACTCTCTAGATGGTTGACTACCAGTCGTAGCGTGTCTGCACCTACCACTACATCGCATTGGCTGCTGATGTTGCTGGCTGACTCATAGCGAATCGTTTGTTTGTGAATAAGTGGGTAGCGCGAAAAGACCACATTGCCAAATTGGCGACGGCTATTGTAGTGTTTGAAGTCGTAATAGGTATAAGGGTATTGGCGCATCGCTTCGCGTAGCATCGGCAGAGTCAAACGTTGTCCACTCTTATAGACCAAGACCTCTTGTAAGCACACAATATCAGCATCCAATCGATTGATATATTGCAGCATAGCCAGCTTGGAGTCGAGGCTCTCGCCAATCATCATGGCGTGGGTGTTGTAGGTCAGTACTTTGAGTTCGTTGGTTGTCTTCTTGCCTTTTTGCCAAGGCATACGATGAGAGAAGAGCGACCATGCACACCAGAACACGAGGAGTGCGATAAAAGACCAAAATATGCGACGGATAATGCGAAACATGGTGCGTTATTTTGGTTCGAGGGTGATGAGTGGAATGAGCATCTCCTCCATCGAAATACCACCATGTTGGAAGGTGTTGCGATAGAATTGAGCGTAATGGTTGAAGTTGTTTGGATAGGCAAAAAAGTCGCTATTGGAGCAGAAAATGTAACTGCTGCTCACGTTTGGACATGGCAATCCTACTTGTTTGGGGCGTTTGATTTCGAAGGTGTTCTTGTTGTTGCAATTCAATGCTTTTCCCACTTTGTATCGCAAGTTGGTATTGGTGTTTTTATCTCCAATGATTTGCACGGCATTATCCACGCGTGTGGTACCATGGTCGGTGGTAAGCACCACCTTATAGCCCAATGCCGCTATGCGACGAAACATCTCAGCCGTTGGCGAATGTTTGAACCAACTCAGCGTCAGGCTGCGGTAGGCAGCATCGTCATTGGCAAGTTCGCGCATCATCTTGCTGTCGGTACGCGAGTGGGATAGCATGTCGATAAAATTGATTATCACCACATTGAGCGGTGTTTTTAGACTCTTGAATTGTTTGGTTATCTTTTCGCAGAAATCGCTCTCGTTGACTTTGTAATAGGTGTAATCATAGCGTTTGCGGAAGCGGTCGAGTTGCGTTTGGATCAGTGCCTCTTCGTTGTTGTTTTTGCTCTCTTCTTCGTCTTCGTCAATCCATAGATTTGGATACATCTCTTGTATCTGCAATGGCATCAATCCTGCGAAAATAGCGTTGCGTGCGTATTGCGTAGCTGTGGGCAGAATAGAGGTGTACATCTGCTCTTCCTTTACCGTAAACCACTCCGATAGCAGTGGTTGGATGACCTTCCATTGGTCGTATCGGAAGTTATCAATCACCACGAAGAACACTTTCTCGCCTGCGTCCAAAAGCGGAAAAATAGTATTCTTCATCAAGTCGGGTGACATCAGCGGACGTTGCCCATCAGGCGCAAACCACTCCTCGTAGTTTTTGGCGATGAACTTTGCATATTTCGCATTGGCTTGTTCTCGCTGCATGCGGAGCATCTCATGCATGGCTGAGTCCACGTTCTCCAACTCTATCTCCCAGCGTGTGAGCGTGCGCTCTATAGCCATCCATTCCTCGATCGTATTGGCGGTGTCAATCATATAGGTGATGTCTGAGAACTCCTGACGATAAGTCGTATTGGTGTGTTCCTCCACAATCTCGCGCTGATGGATATGTTTTTTCAGGCAGAGTAGGATTTGACTTGGGTTGACTGGTTTAATCAGGTAATCCGCTATCTTTTGTCCGATGGCTTGTTCCATGATATGCTCCTCTTCCGACTTGGTGATCATCACCACTGGCAGTGTAGGGTGCATCTCTTTAATCTCTTGTAGTGCTTCCAAACCTGACAGACCAGGCATGTTCTCATCAAGGAAGACAATATCAAAGCGTTGTTCTGCGCAGAGGTCAATAGCATCCTGACCATTGTTGGCTGGTGTGACGTCGTATCCTTTTTCTTGCAGGTAAATAATGTAAGGCTTCAGCAGATGTATCTCATCGTCCGCCCAAAGTATTCGGTTCATAGTTCCTCCATTTGTTTATTAGGTTTAACATATCTTCTGCCCAATCGCTGTCGAAAAGCATTCTTTCGCCAGTACGTGGGTGAGTGAAGCCAAGCGTTTTGGCATGCAGCACTTGTCGTGGACATAGTGCAAAGCAGTTCTGTATATATTGTTTATATTTCTGCGTGGGTAGTCCTTTTAGTATCTCCATGCCGCCGTATTTCTCATCGGCAAATAGTGGATGCCCAATGCTTTTCATATGCACGCGTATTTGGTGCGTGCGCCCTGTTTCCAACCGACATTCTACGAGTGTCACATACGGGTATCGTTCCAATACGCGCCAATGAGTTATGGCTTCTTTGGCGTTGGGGTTCTCTTCCAAATCCCATATCCTATATATTGTTCTATCGCGCGTGTCGCGCGCGAGCGCGCCCTCGATGGTACCGCTATCCTCTGTGAAAGTTCCCCAAACCAGTGCGTTATAGGTGCGTTCGGTCGTGTGTTCAAAAAACTGTTGCCCGAGATTGGTCTTGGCTTCAGGGGTCTTGGCTATCAGTAGTAGTCCACTGGTGTCTTTGTCAATGCGATGTACCAGTCCTATGTTGGGGTCGTTGATATCTAATTTGTCGCGGAAATAGTATGCCAAGGCGTTCAGTAGCGTATGCTCGTAGTTGCCATGTCCAGGGTGTACCACCATGCCTGCGGGTTTGTTGATTACCAACACGTCGTCGTCTTCATACACCACGTTCAGTGGGATGTCTTCGGGATAGATAGTGTAGTCATGTGGCTCATGGTCGAGTAACACTTGTATGATGTCAAAGGGCTTGACCTTGTAGTTGCTACTTACGGGCTTGCCATTGACCCACACATTGCCTGCGTCAGCAGCGTTCTGGATACGGTTACGCGAAGTGCCTGGCATGTGTTCTGCCAGATACTTATCTACGCGCTGCGGTGTTTGACCTTTGTCCACCTCACTCCGCCAACGTTCCCACACTTCTTGCTCCATATCCATTATCCCTTACCCAATAGCCCCAAGGGCGTCCTTTATCCGATTAAAAAAACTCATCCTCGTCCACCTCGTTATCTGCCGTCACTGTCTTTTCAATGTCGGTCGATAGTTTCAAGTGCACACTACTGCCTTCCACAATTATCGTGCCACTTTCTGGTGTTTGGCTATATACCACGTATTGCTCTTGCGTCTCTTCGGTAGGTGGTATATCATATTCGATCAATCCAACGCTCAGTTTGTGTCCCAATAACCACGATCGCGCATCTGCAAGTGATTTGCCCACCACGGCTGGCACTGTCACTTCTGATGTACCTTGTCCTTTACCTACCACCAATATCACGGCACTTCCTTCGGTCAGAGTACTACCTGCAACCAGCGAGGTGTTGTCTTCGCTACGGATGTCCAATATAATGTCCTTGTAGGCAGATGGTTCGTAGTCCATGCGTTTCACGGTCAATCCCATCGTTTGTAGTGTCACGTTGGCTTGCCTTACGCTCATGTCGCGCAGTTCGGGCAATACCACAGGACGGCGAAATTGTGCATTACGAATCACATAGATTGTTCGGTCGTGTTTCACGGCTGAACCTGCAGATGGGTTTTGCTCCACGATTGTGCCGAGTGGAGTTTTTTGCGAATAGGTAGAATCGATTACTTGCATACGCAGTCCTTCGGAAGAAAGGATTATTTCAGCTTCTTCCATGTATAGTCCTGTGATGTCTGGAGTAATCACTTCTTTTCCATGTTGAGTGTACTGACGTAGGCAGATTATTAGTATCACGATACCTACTACTACCACAACTGCTGCGATAGCCACTTGTATGGCAACAAATCCCCATTTGGTCTGTTTCCAGTTATTTTTTTGTTGCATAGAACGCTACTTTTTATAAAAAAATCACTAATTTGCCTGCAAAATTACAATTTTTTTTGCATATGTGCAATTTTTACTGTAAATTTGCAGCGATTTTCTAAATCACTGATAAAACTTTTCAACTTTGAAACATTGAAACAAGCGCCAACGGCGCCTGAAACATTTAAAACTATTAAAACTTTTAAGTCGTATGAAAAAGATTTTGTTAATCGCTGCTGTAGCATTTTGTGCTATGAGCTGCTGCTGCAAGAAGGCAGACAAGGGCGAGTGCGCTAAGGAGTGCTGCCCAAAGACTGAGTGTGTAGAAAAGAAAGAGTGCTGCAAGGCTGATAGCTGCTGCCAAAAGGTAGATTCTTGCTGCCAAAAAGTGGATAGCTGCTGCGCTGCTAAGGCTGAGTGCCCAAAAGCTGAGTAATTACCGATTTTATCGGATAGTAGATTAAAGGCGTGGCACAACCACGCCTTTAGTTTTGCAACTTTGAAACGCGGCAGTGCCGCCTGAAACTTTGAAAATTTTAAACCAGCGTCAACGGCGCCTGAAACTCTGAAACCATTTTACCTCATACTCGGCGTTCTCTCCGTCGTGCTTGGCACGGTGGGCATTTTTGTTCCTGGTCTGCCGACCACGCCATTGGTGTTGTTGGCATCTTGGTGTTTTTATCGCTCCTCGCCTCGTCTGCAGGCGTGGCTACTGCAGTCGTTCTTGGGCAAGTATATCCGCGAGTATCGCGATAAAGGTGGCTTGACCATGCGCAAGCGCATATCAATTATTCTTTTGATGGCTACGATGGTGGCTATTTCTACTATCTTCTTTATAAAAACGCTACCCATCCGAATCATCGTCTGGGTAGCGGGTGCAATAGGTTGTGTCGTCGTGGGCTTCGTCGTGCCCAAAGTGAGAGAGTAATGTCTTAAGCGAAGAGAATCCTCATTCCCCGCAGTTTCCCGTTTTTTTCAAGTTCCCTTTAGGCTACGCGACCACTACGCGACCACTTCGCGACCACTGTAGCACATCTGTGGCTTCGTTGTGTCCTATCTGTGGGCGACTCCTTCTCCGCTCGCACCGCACAATAACCGGACAATAACCGCACTATTCGTGGCGCTTAGCTGTTGCCCTCCGTGGCAGACCAATAGAATCCGTAGTTCAGCGTTCCTCCTATTGGACGCCTATTTTGTGGACTATTGGATATTGGCTATTGAGTATTAATTACCTTAAACGCTTTAATTCAACGGTAAAATGGCGCATGAGAGGTGCCTCCTTGGTGATAGCCAAACCACGGGTGATGGTCTCACGGCGGTCATAGACATTCTTGAGTGCTGCAGCAATGACCTTCATATGGTTGTCTGTATAAACACGGCGAGGGATACAGAGGCGCACCAAGTCCAGTCCGCCAAAGCGGTTCTCGCGGGTCACTGGATCTCTATCCGCCAAGATATAACCAATCTCGCATGCACGGATACCTGCCTCGAGGTAGAGCTCGCAAGTGAGTGTTTGCGCAGGGAACTCCTCGATAGGCACATGGGTCAGCACCTTATCCGCATCCACGAAGATAGCGTGACCACCTGCAGGGCGTTGGTAAGGAATGCCGTATTCATCGAGCAACTCCGCCAAATACTCTACTTGGTGGATACGCGTTTGCAACATATCAAACTGCGTATTTTCCTCCAATCCAACGGCTAAAGCTGCCATATCGCGACCGTTCATACCGCCGTAAGTGATAAAGCCCTCGTATGGGATACAATAGCGTTTGCAACCTTCGTACCAATCCTCGCGATTAGTAGCGATGAAGCCGCCCATATTCACGATTCCGTCCTTCTTGGCGGACATGGTCATACTATCGGCATAGGAGAACATCTCCTTGGCAATCTCTTGAATGCTCTTGTCTGCATAGCCCTCCTCGCGGGTCTTGATGAAATACGCATTCTCTGCAAAGCGCGCAGAGTCCATATTCACAGGCACGCCATACTTGTGACACAACTCGCATGTCTCGCGGATATTCTTCATCGAAACGGGCTGTCCGCCTACGGTGTTGTTTGTTACGGTCAGCACCATAAATGGCACATTGCCAGGGTTGTCTTTCAGCAATTGCTCCAGATACACCAAATCCACATTGCCCTTAAATGGGATTTCGAGTTGGGTGTTTTTCGCTTCCTTGATGGTCACGTCGATAGCGTGTGCCTTACGTGCCTCAATATGACCCTTTGTAGTGTCGAAATGGGCATTGCCAGGGATGACTTGTCCCTCTTTCACGAGGTGAGAGAACAGCACATTCTCCGCCGCACGACCTTGGTGCGTAGGGATAACATACTCAAAACCCGTGATACGAGTAATCGTGTCCTTCAACTCGAAGAACGACTTACTACCCGAATAACTCTCATCGCCGAGCATAAGGGCAGCCCATTGGCGGTCGGACATGGCGCCTGTACCCGAGTCAGTCAGCAGGTCGATATATACTTGCTCGCTGCGGAGCATAAAGATGTTGTTCTTGGCTTCTTTCAGCCATTGTTCGCGCTCTGCGCGGGTGGATTTGCGGATGGGCTCTACCATCTTAATCTTCCACGATTCTGCAAAAGGTAATTCCATGGTATATTATATAAGGTTAAAAAAGTTTTAAGGGTTCTAAACGTTTTAAGGGTGTGCAAAGGTACGATTTTTTTTGTGTTCTTGCAAATTCTTTCATCAAAATTCACAAATTCTTGCAAATGTGCATTTTTTTTTGTACCTTTGTGCCCAAATTGCCTTAATGTCAAAATGGCAGAGATTTGACTTTGGCAAGGAATTTGTAGAAGTGAAAAGTGAAAGGTGATAACTGAAAACGAAAAATATATAATGAAAAAAGAAGTATCAACAAAGAAATTAGTAGAAACGATTGTAGAGGGAATTCAAAATCGTAAAGGACAACGTATCGTGACCGTGGATTTGCGCAAACTAAAAGAGGCGCCAGCCGAGTATTTTATTATTGCTGAAGGCGGCTCAAATGTGCAAGTAGTGGCTATCGCGGATGAGGTGGATAGTTTTGTGCGTACACAAACCCATGTACACCCATTGGCAGTGGACGGCAGAGATAACGCAGAGTGGATAGCAATGGATTATGGTACGATATTTGTACATATCATGCAACGTGAGCCACGCGCCTACTACGATATCGAACATCTGTGGGCAGATGGAAAGATTACGGAGATTGCGGATGTGTAATTTTGAATTAAGAATTTTGAATTAGAGTAATATGGCAGAACAAAAACCTAAACAGCCAAACCAACAACCCAAAAAGAACCAACAGCCTAAACGCTCACGTTGGTCGTGGTTGTATTATGCAGTAATGATAGGTCTGATGGTACTATTCTTCTTCCCTGTAGGAGGAAAAGATGGTGCAGATAAAGACCTGAGTTATACAAAGTTTACAGCATACATAGACAACGATGCTGTAGCATCAGTAGTAGTGTACGATGACAACACCGCAGAAGCAAAAATTCGTCCAGAGAGTTATGCCTTAGTCTTTGGCAACCAAGAGGCTGGCGAAGACGTAAAGGGAAAATTGAAAGCATTAGTACCATCCGTAGAAGAGTTTGCGAAATACATTGATAATGTGAATGTTGAACGCAAATCCAAAGGCAAAGCGGCGATAGATGTTAGCTATGCCAAGTCGCGCGACTACTGGTATATGATATTGGTGAATATATTGCCTATCGTGCTGATTGTCTTGTTCTTCGTATGGATGAGCCGTGGTATGGCCAACGCTGCGGGCGGCGGTCCTGGCGGTATCTTCAATGTGGGCAAAGTGAAAGCAGAAGTGCAAAACAAGGATAAGAAAGATAAAATCACCTTCAAGGATGTGGCTGGTTTGGCAGGCGCCAAACAAGAGGTGGAGGAGATTGTTTCCTTCCTCAAGAACCCTACCAAATACACCAACTTGGGCGGTAAGATTCCAAAGGGTGTACTGCTCGTAGGCCCTCCAGGAACGGGTAAGACATTGCTTGCCAAGGCGGTAGCAGGCGAGGCGAATGTGCCTTTCTTCTCGATGTCGGGTAGCGACTTTGTGGAGATGTTCGTGGGCGTAGGTGCCAGTCGTGTGCGTGACTTGTTCCGTCAAGCCAAAGAGAAAGCGCCTGCTATTATTTTTATTGATGAGATTGATGCCGTGGGACGTGCTCGCGGTCGCAATAATATGATGGGTGGTGGTAATGATGAGCGCGAATCGACGCTGAACCAGTTGCTGACCGAGATGGACGGTTTTGGTAGCAATTCTGGTGTGATCATCTTGGCAGCGACCAACCGTGCGGATGTCTTGGATGCTGCGCTATTGCGTGCTGGTCGTTTTGACCGTCAGATACATGTGGAGTTGCCCGACTTGCAAGAACGCAAAGAGATTTTTGGTGTGCATATAGCAGGTATCAAGATAGATAAGGACTTGGACATCAACTTCTTGGCGAAACAGACTCCTGGATTCTCGGGTGCGGATATTGCTAATGTCTGCAACGAAGCAGCCCTGATAGCGGCGCGTAATGACCACAAGAGTGTCAGCCGACAAGACTTCATGGACGCCGTGGATCGTATCATCGGTGGCTTGGAACGAAAGAACAAGATTATGACTGAAGAAGAGAAGCGTTCAGTGGCATACCACGAAGCAGGTCACGCGACTATCTCATGGCTATTGCGTTGGGGTAATCCATTGGTGAAAGTGACCATCGTGCCTCGTGGAATGGCATTGGGTGCAGCTTGGTATCTGCCAGAGGAGCGACAATTGACCAACAAAGACCATATCATGGATAATCTCTGCTCTTTGTTAGGTGGTCGCGCTGCGGAGGAAGTGTTCTTGCAGCAGACTTCTACAGGCGCATTGAATGACTTGGAGCGTGCGACCAAACAGGCATACGCTATGGTGGCGTACTATGGTATGTCCGACAAGTTGAAGAACCTCAGTTACTATGACTCTACGGGTCGCTATGATATGGGATTTGCGAAACCCTATTCGGAGAAGACTGCTGAAGTGATTGATAGTGAAACCAGTGCTATTATTGCAGAACAGATGGCGCGTGCCAAGAAGATTCTCGAAGAGAATGCGGAGGGACATAATAAGTTAGCGCAAATGTTGATTGAGAAAGAGGTGATTACCTCCGACGATGTGGAGGCCATTCTTGGTCCTCGCCCTTGGGTGAGTCGCACCGATGAAATCATAGAGGCGAATGAGGCGATGAGGCTAAAAGGCGAGGAGGAGAAACCCAAAAAGAAACGCGCCCCCCGCAAGAAGAAAGAAAATGAGACTCAGGAACAAGGAACCAAGAGCCAAGACGAAGTGGCTGAGAATAATGTTGAAATAAAATAAATTATAGAAAATTAACCAAAATTTGTGAATATGAAAAAGTTAATTCTATGCATCATGGTGCTGGCGTTGTCGCTCGTAGCGGTAGCGCAACAACCACAACCATTGCCTATTGATTCGGCAGTGCGCGTGGGCAAGTTGGAGAATGGTCTGACTTATTACATTCGTCACAATGAATATCCTAAGCAACGTGCCGAGTTCCATATCGCACAAGCGGTAGGTGCTATCCTCGAAGAAGACCACCAGAATGGTTTGGCTCACTTCTTGGAGCACATGGCGTTCAATGGTACAGAGCACTTCGCAGGCAAAGGTATCATTGAGTACTTCGAGTCTATCGGTGTGAACTTTGGTGGAAACATCAACGCTTATACCTCATTGGACGAGACTGTGTATCGTCTGAGCGAGGTGCCAACTACTCGTGAAGGAATCATTGACTCCGCCTTGCTCGTGATGCACGACTGGGCATGCGGTTTGTTGCTACTGCCAGAAGAGATTGATGCAGAGCGTGGCGTTATCCGCGAGGAGTGGCGTACTGGCGCACAAGCCAACCGCCGCATGTGGAAAGCCATTAATCCACTCAAATACCCAGGCAGCCAATATGCTAAACGCGATGTGATTGGTGATACGGCTGTGATCAATAACTTTGCTTACGATGCACTTCGTGACTACTATAAGAAATGGTATGGTCCAGACAACCAAGCGATTATCGTGGTCGGTGATATTAATGTAGATCAAGTTGAGCAAAAGATTAAAGCTCTCTGGGCAGATGTGCCTGCTCGCGAGAACCGTGGCGAGCGTCCATTGTATTCAGTAAACGACAATGAGCAACCAATCGTAGCTGTCGTGCGCGATAAGGAGGCACAATACACCCGCATTGAATTGGAGTTCAAGAAAGAACAATTGCTAAAGCAATTGCGCGGAACCAATGTAGATTACCTACAAACTATTGCTATTGAACTTGTATGCGATATGTTCAACAATCGTCTTTCTGAGTTAGCAATGAAACCAGAGGCAACGTTCGTAGGTGCAGGGTCATATTATGGCGAGTTGGTAAAGGAGAAAGATGCGTTTGTGGCAATTTACTTGGCTAAGCAAGGACAAGAGGTGCAAGCATACAAAGACCTTCTCACCCAATTGGAGAAGATGCGCCGATATGGCTTTACATACGCAGAGTTAGACCGTGTGAAGAAAGAAACCTTGGCTGCTTACGAAAAATCTTACAACGAGCGCAACACCGTTCGTAATATCGCGCACGCGCAAGAGTATATCCGCCACTACTTGGACGGCTCACCTATTCCTGGTATCAAGTGGGAATATGAGATGATTCAACAAATCCTGCCTGCAATCAATGTGGATATGCTTAACCAGATTGCACAGCAATTGGTTACTGACCACAACTTGATTATCTCTTTCCAAGCGCCAGAAGATGAGAATGTCGTTCTTCCTACCGAGGCAGAGGCAATTGAGATGTTGGCTGCGGTGAAAAACGAGGCAATCGAAGCACCAGTGGAAGAAGAGATTCGCACCACATTGGTAGAGGATGCACCTAAAGCAGGCAAAATCCGCAAGACAGCATACAACGAGATTCTGGGTACTACCGAGTGGACACTCTCCAACGGGGTGCGTGTCATTGTTAAACCTACTGATTTTAAGCAAGATGAGATATTGTTCTATGCTACTTCTTTGGGCGGTCACTCACAAGTTAAGACCGAAGATTTGCCTTCTGCACTATTGGCAACAGATGTCGTGGAATTGGCAGGTTTGGCGGATATGAACGTTACCGACTTGCAAAAAGCATTGACAGGCAAACGTGTATCACTCTCGCCAAGCATTGGTGGTAATTCAGAAGGCCTATCGGGTTCTTCAACCGTAAAAGATTTGGAAACATTGCTCCAACTCAACTACCTGTACTTCACTGCTCCACGTCGTGATGAGGAGTCTTATCAAACATTGATGAGTATCTTGGAATCGCAATTGGCTAACCGCGATAAGAATCCTAAAGTAGCGTTCAACGATTCTATCCAAATGATGACAAGCAACAATTCTGAACGTACCGTTATTTTCACTAAGGAACTTCTTGAAAAAGTATCATTGGATAAGGCGTTGGAGGTGTATAAAGCACGTTTTGCTAATCCTGCAGACTTCACGTTCTTCTTTGTGGGCAATGTAAACCCAGAAGACTCTACTTTCAAAGCGCAAGTGTGCCAATGGTTGGGTGGGCTCAAAGCCAATAAGAAAAAAGAGAAAGTAGTAGATCATCAAGTGCGTGTTCCTCTGGGTAAACAACAAAATTATTTCACCCAAAAGATGGAAATCAAGACTGCCAGCAACCGTATTCAATACACTTCATACAATATGCCATATACCTTGGCTAATGACTTGAATATGGAGATGATTGGTCGTATCCTTTCTACTCGCTATTTGGAGTCTATCCGCGAGCGTGAGGGTGGTTCGTATGGCGTAGGTTGCGCAGGATGGATGAATATCCGCCCTGTGCCAAGTGCAGTATTGATTATGCAGTTCGACACTGATCCTGAGAAGCAAACCAAACTGATGGGTATTATTCACGAGGAAGTGATGACTATTGTCGAGAATGGTCCTTTGGCAAAAGACCTCAACAAAGAAAAAGAGGCCATGCTCAAAGACTTTGAGGAAAACCTCGAGAAGAATGGTTATTGGTTGAACGCCTTGGATCGTTACTATGTAAACGGTATCAACTATATTGCTGATTATAAGGATGCTGTAGAGGCTATTACTGCTGAAACCGTACAAGCAACCTTGAAGAAACTAGTTGATGCAGGCAACGTATTCGAAGTAGTGATGTTGCCATAAAGGAGCATACTATATTCATTAAAAAATCCTGCTCATATGGGCAGGATTTTTTATGTTATTTATTTTCGTAAGTGAGTTAGCAAAGCTCTGCACCCTGCCATCAAATCGCGGTAGGTGGCTTCAAAGTCGCCCGTGTACCATGGATCGGCTACGTCGCGGTTCAATAGACGGCGAATCTTGGGTTGAGACAAGGCAGCATCGCGCTGCATAATCTCCTCGCCCAATACACGGCGAAGATTGCGGATATTATAATCCTCCATGCACAAGATAGCATCAAACTGCTCGTAATCCTCGCGCGTAATCTGTCGTGCAGCATGGCGCGTAAAAGGAATCCCATGTGCTGCCAGACAGCGTTTGGCTGGCGGGTAAATATCATTGCCAATCTCCTCGCGCGATGTGGCGCAAGAATCAATCACAATGGATAACTCACCATCCGACAACCCTTGCGACACAAGATGCCGCGTAATCATCTCTGCCATCACGCTGCGGCAGATATTACCGTGACAAACGAATAATATTTTCTTCATAAGCGTTATATTTGACCACTGCGTTTATTTAAACCCAAAAACAAAATACACAGCCCCAATCAAACATAGGGCTGCCACGATATGGTTCCATTTCAATTGCATGTGGAATGCTACCACAGAAAATAGGATAAACACCACCAAGGTAATCACCTCTTGTAGAATTTTGAGTTGCATAAGCGAAAATGGGCCACCATTGCCCTCAAACCCAATACGGTTGGCAGGCACTTGCAGGCAGTATTCAAAAAAAGCAATACCCCATGATATGGCGATAACACCAATCAGAGGAAGGGTCTTAAACCAACTAAACTCAGCCATCTTCAGATGACCATACCACGCCAGCGTCATAAATACATTCGACGCTATCAAAAGTAATATTGTATAAAAACTATTCATATCTTTTAGTTTATAGGCTCAAAATATGCGGTTTCTCTCCCCTTATCCTTTCACTACGCGATTGGGTAAATAACCCGCTTTGATATTTTCCATTGCTCCCCAGATACTGTCACGTATATTAGGATTGAGTGTTTCCAACTGCTTAATCAGTTCTTTTATCTGTGCCCGACTGCTCACTTTCTCTAGCGGACACAATTTCAGTTGTTTCTCAAAACCGCATAACTGAGCATAGCGAGCTATCTCTGCTTCTTCTATCAGGCACAAAGGGCGAATCAACTCAATAGGCATCTTTTCCATCTGAAGGAGCGGCGGAATGGTGCTGATACTGCCCTGAAAGATTAAATTCATCATTAGGGTTTCTACCGCATCATCTTTGTGATGACCAAGAGCAATCTTGTTGCATCCCAACTCTTGTGCCACATCAAACAATACTTTTCGCCTATACCACGAACACAAGAAACACGGATCCTTCTCCTTTAACCTCTCGCCTCTCGCCTCTAATCTTTCACCTTTAACCTCATCGCCTATTTCGGTATCACGTACCAACAAAGGTACGCGCACGCGTGCACAGAAATCCTCCAGATAACTTACATCCGAATGATAATCGCGTTCTTTGACGCGTACATGTACAGCGGTAACATTGAAACGAGGCACATGGATTTGAGCACGTTTACCCAGCAGTTCTACCAAGGCGAGCGAATCTTTTCCGCCACTCAATCCTATCAAGATATGATCGCCATCAGCAATCAAACCATAATCAGCACATGCTTTATGAAAACGTTTCGTAATACGTGCTCGTAGTTTAATCAGTTCTATTTGTTCGGGTGTTTTTTCCATATCCGACTGCAAAGGTAGTGAAAAATTGGAATATAATATGCAAAAATCCAATAAAATGCACTTTTTTTGCATTTTTTTTGCAAAATATTTGGTCAGTTCAAAAAAAAGCAGTACCTTTGCACCCGCTTTCGAGAAGAAAGCAGTGGTCTTACACAAAATGCGGCAATAGCTCAGTTGGTAGAGCACAACCTTGCCAAGGTTGGGGTCGCGAGTTCGAGTCTCGTTTGCCGCTCTATAGAAATGAGCAGGACACAGTTCCTGCTTTCATTTTCTAAAAATGGTCTTTTACATGACATGAGAGAATCCTTAAGCGGCTCTCAACCGCGACGAAGCCCAAATGGCGGAATTGGTAGACGCGCTCGTTTCAGGTGCGAGTGTTGAGAGACGTGCAGGTTCGAGTCCTGTTTTGGGCACATCGCGCAGGTGGTGAAATTGGTATACACGCTACTTTGAGGGGGTAGTGGTCGCAAGACCGTGTGAGTTCGAGTCTCATCCTGCGCACAAAAAAGAGGAAATCCATTCGGGTTTCCTCTTTTTCTTTTCTATATCACATTCACACGGTTTATTTCTTTTTCTTCTTCTGATTGTTGTTGCGGTCTGCGAAAGGCAATGGTCGTTGAGCAAGTTTTTCGAGCGTTTCATCAAAACTAGGGAAGTCACATTGTAGCACTCCGTTAGACAGGGTAGCAATATCCTCTTTGAGGCGTTCAATGCCCGATTCTTGTTCTTTGTTCCATTGCGCATTTTTCTGTCGCATACATTGCGCAATATATATCACCATAGCTTGCTGCTTTTCGGTATCTTGCTCTTGAGCAGCCAGTGCTACCATATCTTCGATGATGCGTCCGTAGTTGCGCATACGCACGGGACGTGCGTTGGGCTTAAGAGTATTTGTCATACGTTGTTATTTCTTTTTTAGTAGATAAATCATTGTTGGATAGTGATCGGCATATCCGTCTTGCCATACACCACTCTTTACTGTACGCAGCGGAGTTCCTTTGTCTTTGCCTTCTTGTACGGTCAAGAATGGTTTATTGAAGATCTGTGACTTCCAGTATATCCATTTCCCATCTTCTTTCTTTGCGTTCATCAGTGGCTCAGAGATGAATATTTGGTCAAAGAGGTTCCAACTGCCTTGGTATGCTAAACTACCTATTCCTCGGTCTAATTTTTGCCACATGGTATTGAAGAAACCTTGTTCTTCTACTTCTTCGCGTGTCTTTTTTGCTCCCATCACTACAGCGCAACTGTGATTGAATGGGTCATCGTTCAAGTCGCCCATCACGATGATCTTAGCATTAGGCTCGCGCATATAAATGCTGTCACATACTTGTTTGCAGAGCATGGCTGCGGTATCGCGGGTGGCACGACTGCTCTCCTCGCCACCATAGCGACTAGGCCAGTGGTTCACACTGATATGAATCTTGTCCATCACAATCTTGCGGTTGTCGTCCAGCAAATACCCCGACACCCAGAGTTGCAAACGGCTTCTCACTACACCCCCATCTGCATAATGTGCCTTCAGCTCGTAGCCTTTGGGTTGTCCCACTGGCTTGAACATATCGGGGTTATAGAGGAAACCCACATCCACACCGCGGCGGTCAGGACCTTCCAAAAGGATAGGTACATAATTGCGATTGTGCTTCTCTTTCAACTCTTTGCAGAGATCGTGCAAACAACCGATATTCTCCACCTCTGATACGCCTATGCACGCAGCCCCACGAGGATCTTCGTCTGTGCCTAATTGAGCAATGGCATATGCCATGTTATGAATTTTGTGTTGATACTTCAATGATGTCCATTTCATACCGCCATCAGGCAAGTATTCATAGTCATTCTTACCTTCATCATGAATGGTGTCGAATAGATTTTCGAGGTTATAGAATGCAATGCATCGCACCATCATGTCGTTGTCCGCTAATGCGGTGTTGCATGCCATTAGAACGAATAGGGCAACAACCATCAATCGAGAAAAAATGTGTTTCATATCTGATTTTGATTAAATTTGCGCAAAATTACTACTTTTTTTTTAATTATGCAAACAACTATAGTATTTATGAGTTTTTTTTTCATTTTCTTTCCTTCTTCTTTTGGCAGAAAAACTTTTTTACCGAAAATTTGCATACCTGCAAATATTTTCGTACCTTTGCAGCGTGGAATCTAGAAATAGCGCGTAGCGCGTGAAATATTGAAACCTTTAGAACTTTTTAAACCATTAAAACAGTATTAAATCATGTCATCAGTTAACAAAGTTATTTTAGTGGGTAACGTAGGCAGTGACCCAGAGATTCGTTTTTTGGATAGAGGCGTAGCTATTGCTAATTTTAATCTTGCAACCACCGAACGTGGTTATACCATGCAAAATGGTACACAAGTGCCAGATCGTACCGAATGGCATCCTATTGTATTGTGGCGCAATCTCGCAGAGTGGGCTGAGAAATATGTGCGCAAGGGAATGAAACTCTATGTGGAAGGCAAATTGCAAACACGTACATGGGAGAAAGATGGACAAGTGCGTCGCAAAACAGAAATCATAGCAGAAAATATCCAAGTGCTTTATCGACCTGCTGATTATCGCAGTCCAAATGCACAGGCAGAAGAGCACACTTCTGAGCCTGTTCATACAGAAAATCACACCATACCTACATTGGAGGTTGAGGACATCTTTTAACCGCTCTTAGTTGAGATATGTATGGCAATACATATTGAACATCTTAATAAATATATAGGCAAGCAACATGTGTTGAAAGACATCTGCCTCACTATCAACGATGGTGAGGTGGTGGGCTTGTTGGGACCTAACGGTGCGGGCAAATCTACGCTGATGAAGATTATGGTTGGTGTTTGGAATGCCACCAACGGAGAGGTGCATGTGCCTAAGTCTATAGGCTTCCTACCAGAGCAGAATCCGTTGTACGAGGATATGTATGTGCGTGAGTACCTGCGCTTTTTTGTAGGACTCCGCAAACAATCTTACACTACACCATTGGTCGAAGAGCTCATTGAACGAGTGGGGTTGCAGCGCGAGGCAAATAAGAAGATTGGACAACTCAGCAAGGGCTATCGCCAGCGTGTCGGTTTGGCACAATCTATGATAGGTGATCCTGAGTTGTTGATATTGGATGAACCAACCACAGGTCTTGACCCTAATCAATTGGAAGATATACGTGCTTTGATTCGCGAAATGGGCGAAGAACGTACAGTGATTCTATCGACGCATATTTTACAAGAAGTCAAGCAGATGTGTACACGTGCGGTGATTATCGACCACGGAGAAATCAAGGTGGACAAACCTATTGCAGAGATAGACAATTTGGAGGAAACGTTTAAGCAAGCGACAAAGAATGAATGAGAATTTTGATATAAGAGGACAAATGACCGAGAAGGAGCAAGACAATGCCTTGCGTCCTTTGCGTTTTGATGATTTTGCAGGCCAATCCAAGATTGTCAGCAACTTGCGTATCTTTGTGGAAGCGGCACGTATGCGTGGCGAATCGCTTGATCATGTGCTCCTTTTTGGACCTCCGGGATTGGGTAAGACCACGCTCAGCAATATCATTGCCAACGAATTGGGGGTAGGGTTTAAGGTTACTTCAGGTCCTGTGCTTGATAAACCAGGCGATTTGGCGGGATTGCTTACTTCGCTTGAGGAAAACGATGTGCTTTTTATTGATGAGATTCATCGCCTTTCTTCTATTGTAGAGGAGTATCTCTATTCTGCGATGGAAGACTATCGCATTGATATTATGATAGATAAGGGACCTTCTGCCCGTACGATACAAATCGACCTCAATAAGTTCACACTCATTGGTGCTACCACTCGTAGCGGTCTGCTGACTAGCCCATTGCGTGCGCGTTTTGGTATCAATTGCCATTTGGAGTACTACGATGCACATATCCTTGCTGGCATTGTAGAGCGTAGTGCGCGACTTTTGGGTATCCATATTGACAGCAAAGCAGCAGCCGAAATCGCGCGCCGCAGTCGTGGTACCCCTCGTATTGCTAACGCCTTGCTCCGTCGTGTGCGTGACTTTGCACAAGTAAAGGGCAATGGAGCCATCGACCTGGAGATTGCGCGTTATGCCTTAGAGGCATTGAATATTGACACCTTTGGTCTGGATGAGATTGATAATAAGTTGCTTAGCACCATCATTGATAAGTTCAAAGGCGGACCTGTCGGCTTGAATACCATCGCTACTGCTATGGGTGAAGATGCAGGCACGATAGAAGATGTCTATGAGCCATACCTCATCAAAGAAGGCTTTATCAAACGCACTCCTCGCGGTCGTGAAGCCACCGAATTGGCATACAAACACCTCGGTAAGACACCGCTTGTCAATGGGCAGATTACACTGGAGTTCTAATATGAAGCAGTACAAAGCAGTCTTTATCGACTGGGATGATACAATAGGGGATTTTGTTGGTGCCGCGAAGCGAGCACTCCAAGAGATGTACGACAAGTACAAATTAAGTGACTATTTTGCTTCGCATGAGGAGTTCGTATCGCTCTACAAACCGCATAATATTGAATTGTGGGATAAATATGGTAAGGACTTAGTAACCAAAGAATTTTTGCGTGTAGATCGCTTTCTGTACCCTTTGTTACACGGTACTAAAGTAGCTTCACAAATACAATTTTCCACCACACAACACAATTCTACACAATTCTACACTACACTTTCTGCTCTTGCGGAGCAGATGAGCGAGGATTTTCTGCATTTGACAACGAAATACTTCTCCTTATTGCCTGGGGCTGAGGAGTTGGTGCGTTACTTGGCGAAGAAATATCCGCTGACGGTGGTGACCAATGGTTTTATAGAAGTGCAGTACGAGAAGTTTGACAAAAGCGGACTACGAGACTGCTTCTCGCATATCGTGTTGAGTGAGGAAGTGGGTTGCCAGAAACCCAATCCACGTATCTATGAGGAGGCACTGCGTATGAATGGTGTATCGGCAGCAGAAACTGTCATGATAGGCGACTCATGGAACTCGGATATACAAGGGGCTATCAATGCTGGTATTGACCAGATTTGGATTCGTAAATCCAAATATCCACTTCCCGAAGGGCAGTCTGCCACTTATCTCGTCCAGTCACTATCTGAGGTGATGGAGATTTTATAAAGAAATACTTTCCACTAAGGTCTGCAGTTGCTCCTCGTATTCCTCTTTCCACGCGCTGCGGATGGTGAGGGTGGGTTCTATAATGTCGATATTCTTCATCGTTTCCAACATGCCGCGCATGGTCTTGCCTGCGGTAGGTGCCCATGTGCCGTTCTCAACCAGTGCCACGCGGCGTGACTGATAGCCCTTGATGCCCAGTTTGTATAGGAAGATATGCATGGGTGGAAAGACGCCCGAATCATAACTGGATGCGCATAGCACCATCTTGCCATATCGGAACGCTTGGCTCACTGCCTCTGATATGTCGCTTCGGCAGAGGTCTATCTCTCTCACTTCCACGCCTTTAGCGCGTAGTGCTTCTGCTACGCGGTGCGCCACTTTGGCTGTGTTGCCATGTATCGAAGCATGTGCAACCAATACGCCCTCGCTCTCCACGCCATAACTACTCCAAATGCCGTATAGTCGCAGGGCTTCTGCCATTTGTTCGCCATCCAATACGCAACCATGCAGCGGTGCGATGGTTTGGATATCCAGCAACTGTATCTTGCTCAGTACCATGCTTACAGGCATACCATACTTGCCACAGATATTTGTGTAGTAGCGGCGGGCTTCATCTGCCCAATTGTCTGGATGTGCATTGCGCACACCGAACGAGCCAAATGCATCTGCCGAGAAGAGTGTTTTCTCTTCAGGGCAATAACTCATCATCACTTCGGGCCAATGCACCATTTGTGCTGCGATGAAGTGCAATGTCAGTCCGCCCAATTCGAGTGTGTCGCCTGCTTTAACCAGCAGTGTGTTTTGTGGCTTGTAGCCAAATTGCTCCATGAACTGCAATGCCGCCTTGCTGCCTACTACGGTGGCGTTGGGGTATTGCTCCAAGAATGCACCGATTGACCCGCTGTGATCGGGTTCCATGTGCTGGACAATCAGGTAGTCAATGCTGGTTTGAAGTTCTGCGCTTTTTGTTTTCAGTTTTTGCAACCACTCGTCTGTTTTTCTGGCATCTACGCTATCCATCACGGCTGTTTTCTCGCCACAGAGTAGATAACTATTGTAGCACATACCTTCCGAGAGGGGATATTGACTCTCAAACAAATCCAATGTGGCATCATTGCAACCGATATATTGTATTTTATTGCTGTACATATTCGTAATATTTTTGTTTATAATTTCGCTGCAAAGGTACTACTTTTTTTTGAGATATACAATTTTCGTGCCTAACAATATAGTGGTGCAGAATTACTCGCGATGTTTTTTTAGGATCCCTGCTCGCACCGCACTATTACCGCACAATAACCAGACAATAACCGCACTATTCGTGGCGCTTATAGAACCCCGTAAAAAGCAATAGCGAGCAAAAACTCTCACCCCATCTGAGGTGAGCGTTCGCTTTATGTCTCGAAAAGTTATAAGGGGTATAGGATTGGAAAAAATATAAAAGAGTGGGAGAGGATATGTTTTTTGTAAAGAAATTTGCATATGTGCAAATTTTATTGTAATTTTGCAAGTTATTTTGTGACATATAACCATACCAATGGTTTGTATAAATGTATTTATTATATGCAAAAGCAACATGTAGTAGTTCGTTTCTGTGGAGATTCTGGTGACGGCATGCAACTGACTGGCACGATGTTTGCTTCGTTGAGTGCTATCTTGGGTAACGAGATTAGTACCTTGCCCGATTTTCCAGCAGAGATTCGTGCTCCACAAGGCACTCTGGGTGGAGTAAGCGGTTTTCAAGTGCAATTAGGTACGGGAGTATATACTCCTGGAGATCAAGCAGATGTGATAGTAGCGATGAATGCTGCTGCACTTAAGGTGTGTGCACTTGGCTCGAAATTCAACCAAGCAGGTGCCTTGTGGGAAGAAAAGAGTTCGATGTTTAAACGTGATGCAGTGATATTAGTGGATACTGATTCGCTGACAGCAAAAGACCTCGAAAAAGCACTCTATACGACAGACAATCCTTTTACCGAACTTGGGATTCCTGAGTCCGTACAGATTATTCCTGTAGCCCTAACTCAACTCACCAAAGAGAGTTTGAAAGACATGGGGCTGGATAATAAAACCATGCTCAAATCACGTAATATGTTTGCGTTGGGTTTGGTGTGCTGGCTTTTTAATCGTCCTGTAGATAAGGCTACCGCATTCTTGGAGAGTAAATTCCAAAAGAAGCCTCAACTGATTGCTCCGAACGTGAAAGTACTGACCGACGGATATAACTATGGCAATAACCTTGCTCTGAATATCCAAACGATGAACGTGGAGAAGTCACATGACTTGCCCAAGGGAACTTATACCTCTATTGCAGGCAACAAAGCTACCGCATGGGGATTGATTGCAGCGGCGGAGAAATGTGGCAAGCGATTGTTTTTGGGGTCCTATCCCATCACCCCAGCCACCGACATCATGCACGAACTGGCATCCCGAAAAGATATGGGAGTGATGGTGGTGCAAGCAGAGGATGAGATTGCAGGTGTTTGTACTGCGATTGGTGCAGCTTTTGCAGGTGACTTGGCAGCTACAAGCACTTCGGGACCTGGACTCAGTTTGAAGGGGGAAGCCATAGGACTTGCTGTGATGGCGGAGTTGCCATTGGTGGTAATCGATGTGCAGCGTGGCGGACCAAGTACGGGACTCCCCACCAAGACAGAGCAGACCGACTTGATGCAAGCAATATATGGTCGTAATGGCGAATGTCCAGCTGTAGTAATGGCAGCATCTTCTTCTGCGAACTGCTTTGATTATGCGTATCAAGCATGCAAGATTGCACTGGAGAATATGACCCCCGTGATATTGCTAACAGATACCTACTTGGCGAATGGAACAGGACTTTGGCGTATTCCTAAATTAAGCGAACTGCCTGATATTCACCCGCAAAGTGTGCCAGAAGCACTAAAGGGACACTATAATCCCGCTTTGCGCGATGAACGTGGCGTGCGCTACTGGGCATATCCAGGCATGGAAGGGTATGAACATCGAAACATAGGATTGGAGCGCGATGCAGACAAAGGCACCATCTCTACCAACCCTGAGAATCACCAACGTATGGTGTTGGCACGAAAAGCTAAGATTGAGCAAGTAGCAGAGCAACTTCCACCATTACAAGTACAGGGTAATGCCGATAGCGACACTTTGCTGATAGGTTGGGGAAGTACAGAGGGACACTTGCTCGCTGCTGCAGAGCAACTGAATTGTGCCCTCGCGCATTTTAACTATATCCACCCGCTGCCCGCCAATACAGCAGATATACTGCGTAAGTATAAACGATTGGTGGTATGCGAATTAAACAACGGACAGTTTGCCACTTACCTGCGTTCGCAAATCGAAGGAATTGCATTAGATCAATACAACGAAATGACCGCGCAGCCGTTTGCAGTCGATCGCATAGTTAACTTTGTCAAAAACTCCTTATAAATCATAGTATGGAAGCAAGTCAATTTAAGAGCAATCAATATGTAAAGTTTTGCCCTGGTTGTGGCGACCATGCTATCTGCATGGCACTGCAAAAAGCCATGGCGGAAGTGGGTGTGCCTACTCATCAGACAGTGGTTATCTCGGGTATCGGTTGTTCGAGCCGTATGCCACATTATTTGAATACGTATGGTTTTAATACGATTCACGGTCGTGGGGCTGCTATCGCAACAGGAGTGAAGACCAGTCATCCCGAGCTCAGTGTATGGCAGATGACAGGCGATGGCGACTGCCTTGCCATCGGTGGCAATCACTTTATCCATGAGCTACGCAGGAACGTGGATTTGAATATCTGCCTATTTAATAATAGGATATACGGACTGACCAAGGGGCAGTATTCACCTACCTCGCCCAAAGGATTTGTGAGTAAGTCGAGTCCTTACGGCACAGTAGAGCGACCTTTTATCCCTGCGGAATTGGTACTTGGTGCGCGTGGCACGTTCTTCGCTCGTACGTTGGATGTAGATATGCCTACTACAGTAGAATGTATGGTGGCAGGTCATCGGCACAAAGGAGCAAGTGTAATAGAATGTTTGGTTAACTGCGTGATTTTCAACAACGGCACCCACTCATGGATATCCGACCGCGAAACACGTGCAGACCACTCTATCGTACTACGCCATGGCGAGAAGATGATTTTTGGTAAAGAGAAAAATAAAGGTTTGACATTGGATTATACTCAAGGAGTGATGCCACAACTGATTGTGGTAGCAGCCGACGATCCACGCGTACTTACCCACGATGCTACCATGCAAGACCCAACCCTCCATCGTATGCTAGCCATGATGGGGCAAGATATCCCAGCCTCATCGCCTCAATTACCCATCGCCCTTGGTGTGATACGCAATGTGGAGGAAGAAACGTATGATTCGGCTGTTAATCAACAGATTGAGCAAGTACGTGAACACAGCAAAGTGAAGACTTTTGATCAATTGACCAGCACATTGGAGCAGTGGGAGAGGTAGTTTGGCGTTTAGAGTTTAGGAGAATATAGTTATATATGAAAAGACTTGTTATTTTATTTGCATTATTTGCAACTATCGTTTTTGGCGCTAATGCGCAAATTGTCAATGACACTACTGTGGCTGCACCTCAAGAAGAGAGCATGCTTATGAAGGTGGAAAATTGGTATGCAAACAATATGAACTACCTGAGTATCACACTGTTGATGACGGTGGAGTCGTCTTTTATTCCTTTCCCGAGCGAGGTGGTAATTCCTCCCGCAGCTTATGTGGCAGGTAAAGAAGAGAGCACGCTGCATGTGACCGATAACTACATACTAAATGTGCTGTTGATTGTTCTTTTTGGTACAATCGGCGCGTTGCTTGGAGCTATCATCAATTACTTTTTGGCTATGTGGCTTGGTCGTCCTATCATCTATGCGTTTGCAGATAGCAAGGTGGGACATCTCTGTTTGTTGTCATCGGAGAAAGTGAAGAAAGCAGAGGATTACTTCAATGATCATGGCAAGGTGAGTACCTTCGTAGGTCGTCTTATTCCTGGCATTCGCCAACTCATCAGTATCCCTGCTGGACTGAGCAAGATGAATTTCGGTCAGTTCTTGCTATACACTTTCTTGGGAGCAAGTATTTGGAATGTGATTTTAGCTTTGTTGGGCTACATCGCTCACGGTCAAATGGACCTTATTCACGAGTATAGCCACGAACTGAGCATCGCCATCATGGCACTGCTGGGCGTGGTGGTAGTGTATTTTGTGGTGAAAACAGTAGTTAAAAAGGTGAAAGGTTAGAGGCAAGATTAATTATGTGCCCAACCTAATGCGAAAACGCTTATCCAACAACCGCGGATAGGCGTTGTTTTTTTGATACATTCAAACATTGTCGCACCTGAAGTAATCACGTCATCTACCAGAAGGATATGTTTTTTCTTCCATTCTTCGGGGTGGAGAATGACAAATAAGTCCTTCACGTTGTCTTTACGCTTTTCAAACTCGGATTGTGATTGGTGTGAATTGTTATAGGTACGCACTAAATGTGTGGTATCAATAGGGATGTGCAACACATCGCTTATACCTCGACAAATGTATTCCGCTTGATTAAAGCCTCGCTGACGCAAACGGCTAGAGTGCAACGGAACGGGCACTAGCGCATCTACATTATCCCATAAGTCGGCATCAATGTATTCTTGAGCTGCTAAACGTCCTAATAAATAGAAAATCTGTGGATTAGGATGTGGCCCAAACTTGCCTTTTTCTATTAAGGAACGTAGTGTTTGTCCGCGTTCACGGTTGTAATATGCAAATGCTGCTCCATGTACATAGCGAATATGTGCTTTCTCAGAGTGCATCAATTCCGCAAATAGCATATCAATGCCATTGTTAGGAATAATTGCATGTTCTGTTCGTGTGATGGCAGCAAGACAAGAGGAGCAGATGGTCTGCTCCTCTTGTACTAATTTATGACCACAAGCAGCACAGCAAGAAGGGAACAAAACCTCCAAGATTGCTCGTGAACATGTGGAAAGAATGGATGACATTATTTACGTTTAATCCAATCTAAAATCTCCTTAAAGTGTTCCACTAAGGTGGCTATCATAATGCTAAATAGCCATCCTATAACCAGTGCAATGGCTGTGCATTTGATAGGTCCATTGATAGCGTTTGGTTCTACTACAAATGGCGTTTGCAGAACTACTGGGGCAGAAGCATATGCCAAACGATTATCAGTCTTTTTCAATATATCCATTTCATCTTGGATATCATCTAAAAACAACTTTATTTCACGTCCGCCCAGTACTACTCCGTTTTTCGTATTGTGCAAACTTAGCTGAGCCTCTTGGTTGTTTGAGAAATAGAAAACTGAAGTTAAACTATCCAGTTTCTCTAATTGATCATGATGGAATTTTGCTTCGCGCTCCAAGTTGGTATGGAATAGGGCATAAGGCTTTAGAATGCTTTCTCGCGTATTGAGATAGTTTAGTATCGCTTCTTGTAATGCAGGTACGTTGTTTGGTTTTTTTGTGCGGAACTGCAATGCCAAGCGATCGGTCATATGGATAGATGTCGTATCGTATGGAAGTTCATCCTCAAAGTCAATAACATCAGGTATGTCATCTGCCATAAAGTCGATAATATCATACGTGACGAACCATGAGTTGTCTGCCGCCAATTCCTGACTTATTCCTAATGTGGTCGCTAAGTTTTGGTGGTTGAATAGGTAACTTGATTTGTCAAGCGCAGTATATTCGCGGTGTAGCACATCTTTGGTTGCACCATTGACGATTGCTACAGCCGTGACTTTATATGTACGATTTTCTTCGCGTGATAGATATAGTGCTGCTGCTATAAATAATCCCAAAACGGGTATCGTAATCCACCATTTGCGCAATGATAGACGTACACATTCACCGATGCCCATAAAAATGGCTTTAATACCACGACCTATACCACGACCTAATGCGGAAAAAAGGTCAAATAGATTCATTTCTTTTTGTTGCTGCATATCTCTGAATTTGCTAAAATATAATCTTGTTTTATTATTGGTTATCTGCGTCCGCGCATCCAGCCTGCGAAACCGCCTAAACCCGTTGACGGATTGTCGGATGGCTCTGGCGTATCAAAATCATCGCTAAAGTCAAGCACAATATCACCGTTCTCGTGAACGACTGGTTGTGGAGTCATCTGCGAAGGGGTTTCTGCCACTTGTGTAGGAGTATCATTGGCTGGAGTGACTTCTTCCTCAGCAGGTTCTGTAACTTTAGCATCTTCGTAGTGGATTTTGATGGCTTCCTCTACCGTCTTTTTGCCAACCACATCATCCAAACCAGGAATGTTTGAAACCTCAAAACCAGTAGCAATGATAGTAACACGTACTTTATCTTCGAGCGTTTCATCGAGCGATGCACCCCATTGTACTTCCACATCCTCGCCTATCTCGCTGACAAACGAGTGAATTTGGTCTATCTCGGACATGATGAGCGCATGCTCTGTTGTGGTGTATATTTGCAGCAACAAACGCGTTGCACCACGCACGTCGCTATTCACCAATGGCGAATGCAATGCCTCGTGAATAGCCTGAGTGATACGGTTTTCGCCATTAGCAATGCCCACACTCATGATAGCCACATTACCGTTCTTGAGGGTGTTGTAAACATCTGCGAAGTCGGTGTTGATATATCCAGGTACCGTGATTATCTCAGCAATAGCGCGAGCTGCATTTGCCACTACGTCATCTGATTTGGCAAAGGCATTTAGCATATTGAGGTCGGGATATATTTGGCGTAGTTTCTCATTGTTGATGACCAAGATCGCATCCACTTGTTCTGCCAATTGCGCCACACCAATCATGGCTTTTTTTATTTTCTTTGGACCTTCAAAAGTAAATGGAATGGTCACGATGCCTACGGTCAGTATGCCCATTTCGCGTGCTACGGAAGCCACTACCGAAGAAGCACCCGTACCTGTTCCACCACCCATTCCTGCGGTGAGGAAAAGCATTTTTGTGCCATCATTCAATGACTCTTTGATGCGATCTCGATTTTGCTCTGCATATTCTTGGGCAACCTCAGGCTTGCCACCTGCACCAAGTCCAGGTCCTAATTGCAATTTAGCAGGTACACTACTGCGCTCAAGGGATTGCTTGTCGGTATTGCATACTAAGAAGGTGACGTCCTTCACTCCTTGGGCATACAAATAGTTGACAGCATTACAGCCACCACCACCTACACCCATCACTTTGATAATAGAGTCTTGAGCCAATTCTAAGCCCAAATCATTAATTACATCTATCATATATCTTGTAGATTATTAATTACACAATTGGTTTTTAATACCCCGTTTGGTCGGTAAAAATATTTAAGGTTTTTTCTTTGATGATATCTAAGAATCCTTCATTAGTATTTTCTACATTAGGATGTTTCGCACGATAATCGCCTCCTAATAATAATGTGCCAATCAACGAAGAGTACATCGGCATGCACATCTCGTCTGGTGTGTCGGTTGTCAGCCATGTGGCATGCGAACCATACATCACTCTGATTGGTGTTTTGGCTTGAATAAATTCCACTATACCTTGTAGCATTGCTCCACCGCCAGTCACATATAAGACGTGAAAACGCTCCGCTTCTGCATTGATGGTATCCAATAATGGAGTTAGTATCTGTTCTAAACGTGCAGAAATGATGTTAGCAATATCGCTTGCCATCACAGCCACTTCGCCTTGAGGCATAGTAGGAGCAGGCATACGAAAACGATGATTAGTCGGCAATAAGTCTGCCGAAGCAAAGCCGTATTTGCATTTCAATTGTTCGGCATACGCCAACGAAATACCTATTTGTTCAATGTCGCGTGTGATGTCGTATCCACCTAATGGCACCACCTTGTTGTATAAATACTGATTGCCCTTGTAAACGGTCAAGGTGGTTGTTTGAGCCCCTAAATCCAATATTGCACAACCGCGTGCCATGTCTTCATCAGTGACTATGGCATTGAGCAACGCATCGGGGCGAACATACATATGCTCTAAGCGTTTGGCGGAGCGATTGAAACTATCTATGATTTTCTGCTCCAATTCTTTTTTGCCAACGAAGGCTATAAAATGTGCTTCAACCAATGCAGCACGCTGGTCGGAGGTGGGTTGATGCTCTTGCTCAACGCCATCTAATTTATAGAAATATGGTACCAAATCCAGTACTGCCACATCGGGATTGCGTGCTTCGATTTTTTGTTTACATTCTGCTTCCATCGAGTCCAATAGCGGTTGAGCAATTTCTTTTCTACGGACTTGATCACGGACAGAATGTACTGCCACTACCTGCATCGTACGGCCACCTACGCATACAAATGCCGATGGCAAGGCGTCCACATGGATACGATTGGATAGTTTCTTCAATACCTCGTTAATCATAAAGCCCGCATCTGAAGTGTTGGTCACGATACCTCTTTCCATACATTCAAATTTGTTAGAATATTCAACACCCAACACACGCAACGTATTTTGTCCCGTCATTTCGGCTGCCATTGCTCTCACACTATGGCTGCCTAAGTCTATCGCCACTAGTGGAACGGATTGTAATATTTTTTGTTTCTTCGCCATAATATTTTTACATTTTTATTTTCTTCCAACTACCTGTCCATTATAACGTAAATCATACTCGCGATAGTCGGGATGCTCTATTTGATTTAATCCTTTAGTATATAATGTCTGCAACTTGTCCAGTTTCTCCACGTATCCATCTAAGGAGCCAAGCATGATTTTTGCGCGCTCTCCCTCTTGAGTCAAAATCAACGATTTAGGGTTGGCTACATATACATCTTTGATGCGCAAACTCCAATATTTATCATTGTTAATCCACATCACAAAATCAAAGTATTCTTCCGTAGCAGCACGTTGACTTACCGTTCCTCTAAACACTGGTATGTCCACACCTATTTGCTTGTGAGCTGGCATTATCCGACGGTCTGAATCTACGTAGTAGCAGCCATCATTCGATACCACACTCAGCACTGGCACACGTTGTGTCAATTCTATATATACGCCACCAAAAGGTGATTTGTAGCAAGATACCTCACGAACCATATCATGCTTTTTCAGACATTGTTCAATGGCGTGACAATCAATTTGCTGCATTGATTTGCCTTGAGGGTAAACGTGATGACGTTTCAAATATCCCTCCATCTCTTCTGCGGTTACAAACTGACGTTCTAAACTGTCTTTTACCACGACATGCACTTCGGTACATGGCGAAGAATCTACTTGAGCCGAGCACCATGCTCCTGCCACCAATACTGCTCCGCAACATATCACCACGGCAACAGTCAAAAAGATTTTTTTTACCATCTGTTTCATAATTAAGGTTTATATTTGTAATGCTTTTGCTATTTTCTGTACTTGTCTATCTATATCCCCTGCTCCCATTGTTATCACCACACAATTTTTCTCTTTCGCCAAGCAATTTTTCACTCGTTCACGCAAGTATTTCGCCAATATATCGGGTAATACTAATGCACGTTTGGTTTGCACTTTATCCATCAACCATTCGCTTGTCACACCCTGTATCGGTTCTTCACGAGCAGGGTAGATAGGCAGCAACGCCACTTCGTCCAACTGGCTCAACACAGCGGCAAACTCTTCTGCAAAGTCTTGTGTCCTGCTAAACAAGTGTGGTTGAAACACCCCTATCACGTACCTTTCAGGATATAGTTTTCGCACCGATTCAATGCTTGCTTTCAGCTCCATAGGGTGGTGTGCATAATCATCAATATAGGTGATTTGAGGTGTATTCACGTGGACATTGAATCTGCGATATACACCACTAAAGCTACGCATTCCCTCACGCAACTCCTCATCGGTAGCTCCCATCAGCCATGCTACAGCCATTGCTGCCACACCATTCTCTATATTCACCCATACAGGTACACCCAATTGCACATCCTCAACCGACTGTTGTGGGGTATGAAAGTCAAATCTAATCTCTCCATTCGCCACGCGGATATTATCCGCATAAAAATATGCCTTCTCGCCTACTGCATAGGTATAAACTCTTGCTTGTAATTTGTCAACTGTCAACTGTAAACTATTCTTCACCACCAGCGCCTCTTGCACCAATGATGCATAATGCATAAAACTCTCGCGGTATACTTCCTCTGTGCCGTAGATGTCCAAATGGTCAGGATCCATACTGGTTATGACGGATATATGGGGCGTCAGGTGATGAAACGAACGGTCAAACTCATCTGCCTCTACCACTACCAAATCGCTCTTTTGGTCCAGTAGTAAGTTCGTGCTATAGTTGTTAGCTATACCGCCCAAAAAGGCATTTGCTCCCACATGCGATTGGTGCAAGATATGCGCTAACATCGTGCTGGTAGTTGTCTTACCATGCGTACCAGCGACACATAATGCTCGCCCCGAGCGCGTCACTAGTCCTAAGACTTCTGCCCTTTTCAAGATTTGAAACCCTTGCTCTCTCAACCAGACATATACAGCAAAATCTTCTGGCACCGCAGGCGTTCGCACCACAATAGTATTAGCAACATCCAACGCTTTCACTGTATCTAGGCTATCGTCATACTGCACGGCTATTCCCTCTGCTTCCAGCGATTCGGTCAATGGCGATGCAGTACGGTCATATCCTAATACCCGATAGCCCTTGGCTGCGAAATAGCGCGCCAATGCACTCATGCCTATACCGCCTATGCCTAAGAAATAATATGTATGTATTTGGTTGGCAAACATTTAACGAACAATCATTTTTTGCGTATGTTCTCCGCTGCGTAATATGTATATTCCTTGTGGCAAATTCTCGCGCGATGCGGACATATGCAGACCTGTTAATGAATATATCTCCACGTCCTCAGTATTCCAATCTAAAAGACCTATTTCCTCTACAGCAGTTTCAATCGCTGGTATTAGCACCTTTGTTTGTCCCCATTTCATCTCTGGAGTACCATTGTAGTTCAGCAACTTACCTGTCAAAGAAACCTTATCTCCTTTCACTACAGGAGCATCGTTATAACATTGATATGCATAGAACACATCTCCACCATTTGGAGTATCTGCCACCCAAAATGTTTGGCTACTGTATTGTGTGTTATAAGATCCATTCAGCGATGTCACATATCCTACTACCACGTATTCTTCCGAAGACTGACTACCTGCTGACAATGCTAACGCTTTCTCCCTAGCCTCTTGGCATGTAATCGCCCCATCCACTGTACCTGGGTCAGGAGGCAATACCTCGCCATCACAATCATACGGTTTGCCCTTCATCGTTCCCCAAATGTATTCCACCAAATTAGGATCTACCACAAACGGATTTTCATTCCCCTGCAAATCAGACACTTTAGCATTGCGATCGACCTCCTTTTCAGATACAGGATCTTGTCGATGCCATTTCAACATCAGTGCTAATGACTGTGATTTGAAGTCGCAGACACCATTATTGTAGGTAAAGTATCTATATCCTTTTCCCCCTTGTGTGAAATCCTTGTCCATATAGCAAGTCAGCATGTAGAAATACACACGAGCTACATCTCCCTTGTATTCATCCACAGGCTCAAACGCAGTCTCACCACTCCATGTAGTACTCGAACCTTTCTTCGATCCTAAATTATTCGTCCATGTCGCATTGGTTACCTCATCATACACCCACGCCGAACGCATTTCATTCGCCATCGCATCTACCGAAATTATATGGTGTAAATCTGTGTACATAGGGTCGTTTGCCTCATTTTCCTGTGAATATCCCCACCAAGATTTAGGTAGCATATGCTCACGATTGTAACACTCTCCCTCCGTCACATCAACATCATAACAATAATCCGATAGATTGAAATCATAACCTGAATACATATCCCAAATCTTGCCATCAGCACGCACATCCACCTTTGCTTGATCTCCGCGTATCTGTCTATAATCCAACACGGTATGTTGCGAAATGTCCTCATGCAAACTTTCACGTAACTCTTTTGATGTTAATCCCTCTAGTGCCTCGTATGGACATGGATCGGGCTCATCTGGCCACCATCCTTCAACCACCACATTCTTCACTTCCCAAGTACTGGCATAATCGTCGGTAGATAAATACTCAAACATAAACTGCATTGTACTTGAAGCATATGCAGTCAAATCTATCTCACAAGCAACAAAACCCCAACGTTGTGTTGGCCATGTAGGAATAGCGACCAGCGTCCAATTAACACCATCCTTACTCACTTTCACCAAGTTATAATCCACATCTGAAGTACTATTGGCAGCATATGTTGTATGTTCAAAGCGCAATACCACTTTCGTACAACCTTGTGTATTTAGCACAGGCGAAATCAACTTACAATCACTCGCGCCCATTGACTGACCACCTTTATTGGCAGTCACTTTGGCATATTGATGAGTAAGATCCACGTACCACATAGATGCATAAGTACATCCTGGATATTTCTGCTCATCCAAGGTAAATGAGCCTAATGATTCTGCAAACGGCTCATCAAGCAGTATTTCCACTTGGGTATATGCTACAGAGACCCAGCCCAAAATCGCCCAAAGAATCAAAGATAGTTTTTTCATAATTGTTCGTTTTTTAGATACTACGATGCTTTTACCCTAATTTAGCCTGCAAAGATACAACTTTTTTCTTATATATGCAACCATCTTGTTCTTTTTTTTTGAAATAAAGGTAGTGATGTTGAAATTATCCCCAAGTTTCTAATAAGTTAGGTGGCAATACAATTGCCATTGCATATTCTTTGCTTGTATCATACAATAATCACACAATTAAAACTGGATGAAGTACTCTGCGAGAATAAGTGGATGAAAATACTCCCCTGCAAATCCGCGAATTGCAGGGGAGTATTTTCTGGGGTTATCTATTTTTCTAGATAGAAGGTTAGAGGCGAATAGTCGCTTGTTTTGTTTCACCCTTCTTAATGGTTACAGCAGTTTGTCCTGTCATAATCTCTGTGCCGTCTTTGAACGTGGCAAAATAAAGCGTTGTTTGGCTATCATTAATTTCCAAATCCATATCGCCTAATTCAAATGTGGCTATGCCCGAAGCATCTGTAATAACTGTTTTGTTGGCAAATAATGGTTCGCGAATATCCATTGTCCACTTGGTCTCGTCAAACATGTACACAGACATACCTGATTGAGGCATATTAGATTTAATAACTTGGACTTCAACTGTGGCTTTACCACCGATTCCCTCACAACTGGTAAATGATAGACCGAAAACAACGGTCAATAAGATAAGAAGAATTTTTTTCATTGTTTTTGTTGTTTTAAATTAGTTAAACATATATAAAAATAAGCGCGGACTATTTCAGTCTGCGTTCCAAGGTATCGCCAAACACCCAACAAAAACAACTGGAATAGCCCGCACACGGCGGACTCATCCCTGTACTTGCGTTTTGCTGTCTAAATAAATTTGGCGATTTACGGAACGCAGCAATTACAAGTCTGATAATAAATACGGTGCAAAGGTAGTGCTTTTTTTTGAATTGGGCAAGAAAAAAGCGCATTTTTAGTGCTTTTTTTAGTAGAGTAAGGAGAATTGGCGAGCAGAGGAGAGATGACCCGAATAACATTCGGGGCAATGGACATAAAAGTATGTCTGACAGATAAGGTGATTTAGTGGTGTGGATTGGGAGTTAATTTAGGACTTAGAAGCGTGGATTAGGGAGCCGATGATGAAGCCGCGGAGAGTGGTGTATGGCTTTGGGTAGGAGGTTGGATAACGGTCGGCTTTCTTGCGGTAGGTAGCAAATTTCTCCTCCCATTCGGTGCGGAGTTCGGGGGTGTTCAAAATAACCGTAGTCTGGTTGACAGCGTCCTTGAAAGTCGTGATGGTGCGTTGACGTTCGGGAGCCACAGGACCTTTATACGGATGTTTGACTACATAAGCATGAGTGCGACCATTGCGAGTGCGCATGACAATCTTATCGTTTGAGGCGAGTTTGCCAGAGATAGAGTCAAAAGGATGAGAGAGAGTGGTACGTGCCATGGTAATGTTGATTATGAATTTTGAATTATGAGGGCAAAGGTAGTGAAAAATTGTGAGATGGCAAAATAAATTGAGGTATATTTTTGTTTTTGAGTAAAAATATCGTAATTATATGATATATACGATGTTCCTACGGTATAAATATACTAATGTACCGTATATCTACTGTGTATGTACCGTATATCAACCGTATATCAACCGTATATCTACCGTAGTTGATAGCGGGAAGATAAGTGTAAATTATGAACTATAAGTGATTAGTGATAAAGTTTGCTGTGTGCGCAAGCTGCAAGTGGTGGGTTATGATTAATTCTGCCATAATGGCAGTCGGATTTGCTATGGCACGGAGATTGTAATAAACTATTACGTAGTAATAAAATTTGATTATGAAAAAGAATAAAGATAAAAAACAAGTAGAGCAACCTGTTGAAAATCAACAGGAAAACTTAAATGTGCAAACTGAAAACGGAAAGGTGGAAGTAGAGAATACTGAGAGTGTACAAACTGAAGAAGTGTCAGAGACTGAAATGCTGCAAGCCAAAGTGGCAGAATTGGAGGCACGCGTGGCAGAGTTGGAAGACCTGAAACTGCGCCAAATGGCAGAATTTGACAACTTCCGTCGCCGTACCAACAAAGAGAAACTGGAATTGATGACTACCGCTGGTGAGCGTATCTTCAAAGATATGCTGCCCCTTGTTGATGACTTTGAACGCGCCAAAGATGCGATGGCAAAGACCGATGACATTGAGGCAGTTCGTCAAGGTATTGAATTGATTTACAATAAGTTTATCGGTTTCTTAGCGGCAAACGACGTGAAAGTAATTGATACAACCGATGCTGATTTTAATACCGATTTGCACGAGGCAATTACCACTTTTGCAGCAGGCGAAGACAAAAAAGGTAAAGTAATCGATTGTACACAAAAAGGATACACCTTGGGCGAAAAAGTGATTCGCTTTGCGAAAGTAGTCGTAGGAGAATAAGATTATGGCAGAGAAAAGAGATTATTATGAAGTGCTTGGCGTGGGTAAGACCGCGACAGCAGACGAGATAAAGAAGGCTTACCGCAAGATGGCGGTAAAGTATCATCCTGACAAGAATCCAGGTGACAAGGCAGCTGAGGAGAAATTCAAGGAGGCAGCCGAGGCATACGAAGTGCTGTCAGACCCGCAGAAACGCCAACGCTATGATCAGTTCGGTCATGCAGGTATGGGTGGTGCTGGCTTCAGTGGCGGCGGCATGAACATGGAAGATATCTTCTCGCAGTTTGGTGACCTCTTCTCCGAATGGGGCATGGGCGGCGGAGGATTCTCCAGTTTCTTCGGTGGCGGCAGTCGTGGTGGCGGTCAGCGTGTGCGTAGAGGTAGCGACTTGCGTGTTCGTGTGAAAGTAACCTTGGAGGAGATTGCCACAGGTGTGGACAAGAAAATCAAGGTGAAGAAAATGGTGAACTGCAAGAGTTGCAACGGCACAGGCAGCGCGGACGGCAACGTGGAGACATGTCCAACATGTAAAGGTTCGGGACGTGTGGTGAGTGCGCAGCGCAGTATCTTCGGTATGATGCAGGTGCAAAATGAGTGTCCGACCTGCCATGGCGAGGGCAAGATTATCAAGAATAAGTGTACACACTGCCAAGGCGAAGGTGTGGTTCGCGAGGAGGAAATCATCGAAATTCATATCCCTGCGGGTGTGGCTGGTGGCATGCAGATACCTGTGCAAGGCAAGGGTAATGCGGCTCCTCACGGTGGTGTGAACGGCGATTTGCTGGTGCTTATCGAGGAAGAAGAGCATAAGGATTTCTTGCGCGATGGAAGTGACTTGGTGTATAACTTGCTGCTGGATATGCCGACTGCAATCTTGGGCGGACAAGTGCAGATACCAACCCTGCAAGGCGAGGCAAAGATCACCATCACCCCTGGAACACAACCTGGTAAGGTGCTGAGAATGAGAGGAAAAGGTCTGCCAATGATAGACCAATATGCCCGCCAATACGGCACAGGCGATATGCTGATTAACGTGGGTGTGTATATTCCAGAGCACCTCAATAAGGACGAGAAGAAGATGATTGAGCAACTGCAAAAGAGCGAGAATGTTCGTCCTGGCAGTAGCGATAAGAAGAATTTCTTTAAGAATCTGTTCGGATGAGATTTTGCTTGATAAGCATATTATTAATCATTTGTACAAGCGCTTCGGCGCTTGTGCCAATAGATAAGCCCAACTTGCGTGAGGAAACAGGTATTGCGCCTGCGTACTTCGGGCCGAATGCTTTTCCTGTACCAGATATGTTGGATGGCCGTGTGCAAAACCATCTCCGCGTAGAAGTAGCGGGAGATGGTTATTTTGGTTATCAGGGGGATATAACTACGGATGTGTTCGCGCGCGTACACGTTCCTTTGTTTACCGATCGGGTAAACTTGACTATTTGGATGCCCGTGATGGAGTGGTACGAGATGACGCCAGAACGTATGACAACATGTCGTATTCCAGACTCGTTGGCAGGACGAGGACATGGAGCAGGCGATGCGTATTTCTCAACCGACATACAAATCTTGCGCGATAGGAAATGGGCACCTGATATCGCATTGCGTGCTGCTTGCAAGAGTGCAAGTGGTGGGCAATACGAATTGGCAAGACATTATGATTGTCCTGGTTACTTTATGGACTTGTCATTGGGTAAGTCATGGTATTTAGGTAATGAGGCGATGAGGCGAAAAGGCGATGAGGCGAGAGGTGTGGAGTTGCGCGTGGCAGGTTCGGCAGGATTCTTGTGTTGGCAGACGGATAATGGCAGGCAAAATGATGCGGTGATGTATGGTTTGCAGATGTTGGTGAAGTCGCAGTATGTATCGTTTCGTACCACTTGGAGTGGTTATGTGGGTTGGGAGAATATGGGCGACCGTCCGATGATTATTAAAGGACGCTTGAGCGGACATACCAAAGGATTTGAGCCTTACGTGGAGTATCAATATGGTATTAAGGATTATCCGTTTCATATGGCGCGTGTGGGATTGGCGTATCATATAGATATACTGAAAAAGAAATAAGATGAGACACTATGTTGCAATATTCTTGTTAGCAATAGCGACACCGATACTGTTTGCGCAGAATCCAGTACATACTAAGATGTCTGGGGAGAGTGAAGTTCCTACTGAATTCTTTAGAGAATGGTATCATCGTAGTGATTTGATATATTATTTGGAAGCATTTTCCGATCATACGATTGCAGAAACGACTACTTACGGTCAGTGGTGGATACCAGAAAGATTAGCTATTGCGGTAGAAGGATTGCCTTCGACTGCTAATCGTTATTATATAGATGGAATGCGAACGGATGATCGTTTTCAAGCTGGTAGTTCGTTGTATGTACCAAATATGCAGCAATATAACTTGTGTATTAATACGCACACTTCGCAGTTGTATTTTTCATTGGATTCTACAAGCCGCGATTACGTGCAAGCGACCTACAATACAGGGCAATTAGGCAATGGAGAACCTGCATGGGGGACTGCTGCGATTTTTAATATTATGCACCGTTCTCCGATGGAGAGTGCAGATACATATAAGCATATTACCGCTCGTAGGCACCTGACGGGTGCAGGTACGCTGGATGCGGCATATACGATTAAAGATACGCAAGGGAAAGGATATAGACAACATATCTATGCCGCATACGGACAGCGAAATATTACTCGTGAAAATCATCAAGGTCTGATTTTGGATAATCCGCTGTATCAAGCAGATTATTATAAGGTTCAGGCAGATGGACAATTACCCATTTGTACTAATTCTGTATTTGATTATTTAGGCTATCGAATGAATTTTTCAGGAAGAGAAGATGGCGGTAGCGAATTGCTGTATAACTATAATGAGGTGTATGACCATAAAAACTATTCGGGTATGCTCTATGCTAGAGGTAAGCATCTAACGACGGGTTTGAACTGGTCAACAAATACGGTATTGCATTCAAATCAAGAATTCAGCAAAAACATTTTGGATCAAGACGGCGAGAGCTTTGATCCGTGGATTGCGGATGGTAATACTCATGAACTAAGCTGGGCGGTGAACTACAACCAATCTTTGACGGATTGGTTAAGCGTTCATGTGGATGCTTATAACTCAATGATTCATTTTAAACCAAAGAATCAGCACTTTACCAATGTGGTTTACATGCAATCTCCTATTGATGAGCATGCGAAAGACTTGTATCGCTACGAGTGGGAAAGTAATGCATATACAGGCGGACTGTTGGAAAATACTTTTGGGTTGAAAGCCCACTATGATATGAATGAAAAATTGAGTTTGAATGCCCACTTAGATATTACTTTAGATGCCATTTTGCTCCGCAACAAGAGTAAGGTCAACGGCAACATACAAGCAGGCATCAATTTAGATCTACACCCATGTAAATGGTTTGAAATGGGCGTTTCATTGTCTCATGAGCGTATGCCATATACGGTGGATCAATTGCGTTATTTCTCGGATGATTATATGAATGCCAATGTGTATTATGCCAGAACGGATGAATTGTATGCAACGACGGGCGGAAAGTACCATCATTACAAAAAAGGTTTGTTGCAGACTTCATATCTAGAACTAGATATCCCCATTCACTTGCATTTTGGTAAGCATGAGATTGTGCTGCAACAAAGTTACAAAAAGTTCTTTAATGCTTGGCATACCAATTACTTAGGTGCTCCTGAAGACTATGGATACTACCAAGATTATAATGGAGTGGGTGTCTTTTATCTAAATGGAGGTATACAGGAATATGAGGTAGGAGTAGCTCCTGTTTTTGGAAATAATTGGTTGATGAACTCGCCTTATTATTTCTCGCAATTGACACGCTATACTTATACAGGAAGAAAGGTGCTAGTAAGTGTGAGTTGGCAATCAATGCAAGCCAGTGGCTATTGTGGGTTGGGCAATGGCTTTCAAACCAACAATCTAGGGGTCTTGTCAGAAACCACAGCTAATCCAAACACTTCGAATGTGATTGATAATCAAGGTAGTGAACATCGCGGAGTAGGCAGATATAATTTGGATAAGGGGTATGTTTGTCGTTTCTATTTGGCATATAATATTTGCGAGTGGTTGCAAGCAGGTATGACTGTGAAATGGACTGATGGTAAACCATTTACAGATTACATGTATTATGCGAACAACAACCAAGTGAGCATACTTCCTAAAGAATCACGTGGTACTAATCCTACGGATGGTAATTTTGGTAAACGGCATTGTGCAAAATATAATATTGATTTGCATATACAGGGAAAATGGCAGGTGCGCGACATACCGATGCGATTAAATATTGAATGCTACAATATGTGGGATTTCTGTCATGATTTGGCGGAAATGTCCTTTGTACAAGATATCCCTTATGCACATCGCGCCTCGATGATTATGGATATTCCTGTTGGTTTATTAGCTACCTATACGATTGAACTTCCATGAAACAAAGATTATTTTTATTCCTCAGGTTCTATCTATTTTGGATAGTATTCTTTCAGTTGCAAAAATTAGTTTTTGTGCTCGTTCAATACAAATTGATGGGAGATATTACTTTTGTTGATTGTTTGCAAGTAATGGCACATGCGTTCCCCTTAGATTTGAGTGTGGCATCATATGTGACAGCCGTGTTTGGATTACTGATGCTAATAAGCAACTGGGTGGATATCAAAATAATACGATATATCAGCCATACATTTACAGCAATCATTCTTGGCGTTGCTCTCTTTGTAGTTATTGGAGATAATGGCACTTTTCCTTTCTGGGGATATCATTGGGATAAATCTATCTTTAGCTTCCTGCAATCCCCTCAAGAGGTTTTAGCATGTGCTGTGTGGTGGCAATGGATTTTAGCTACGATACTCTTTTGTTTGCTGTTCATTGCTTGTGGATATATTTATTTGAAATGGTTAAACTGGGATAACCTGCAACAAGAGCATAGCCTCGCTACACGTTTATGGCAAACAGGAGCGTGGCTCCTGATTACTGCACTCTTATTCTTGCCTATACGTGGAAGTGTGACGGTTAGTACAATGAACACAGGACGCGTATATTTTTCTAATAATCAGATGTTAAACCAAGCTGCTATCAATCCGCTATTTAACATCATTGAATCGTTAAGTGAAAACACGTTTAATTTAGAGAAATACACCTATATGTCCACAGAAGAAGCGCAGCGATTAACTCAAGAACTGCTTCCGATAGACCGTTGGGATAAAACAGGTGACATAGAAATTCTCTCCACACAACGTCCTAATATCGTGCTAGTTATATTGGAAAGTTTCTCATCCAATGCACTTTTTGCTATGCCCAACCTACAACGTATTGTCAAGGAAGGTATCTATTTTTCCAATGCATATTCTAGCAGTTATCGTACTGATCGAGGAATCGTATCAATCATGAGTGCATATCCTGGACAACCAACTAGTTCACTGATGACTGTACCATCAAAATCAAAAAATCTCCCGCAAATAGGAAAATCATTAAAACAAGAAGGTTATATATCACATTTCTATTATGGAGGTGATGAGGACTTTACCAATATGCGTTCGTATTTGATTGATGGGGGATTTGATAATCGCGTCTCAGATAAAGATTTTTCAGTACAAGAAAAGTGGAGTAAATGGGGGGCACCAGATCATATTGTGTTTGATAAAGCTACTAATGAAATAGTTCGGCGTTATACTTCTCAACAAGACGAACGCTATTTAGATGTCATCCTCACTTTAAGCAGCCATGAGCCGTTTGATATACCAACCACAGATAAATTTGGGCATCTATATTTAAATTCCATATCCTATACAGATAGTTGTCTAGGAATTTTTATAGATTCGTTGAAACAAAGTAATCAATGGGAAAACACCATCGTAATACTGTCTTCAGACCATGGATATCCCTATCCGGAAGGTATTACAAGAGATAATCCGCTACGGTATAAAATACCAATGGCAATTGTAGGTGGGGCGTTGAAGCAAACGAAGGAGGTCACGACACTATGTTCACAAATAGACTTAATCCCTTCCATATTGAATGAAATGGGAATAGATATTTCTTCTTATAAATTCTCCAAAAACATCTTAGATACGACTCATACCGAATTTGCGTTTTATGCCTTCAACGACGGCTTTGCATTGCTAATGCCTCACGATACAGTAGTGATTGATGCCAAGCCAGATTTATTGCTTAGAGGTGCAACTGCTATAACAAACAAACAAGCACATGCCATTATGCAATGTATAATGGAAGATATTGAGAATTTGTAGCAAAATGTTCCCCTCTATTGATTAGAGGCAAGCGAACCATCCTTCAAGTTTTTGGCACGTGCTAGCAGAGACACTATCAACAATATCGCACATGTGATTATTACACCATCAATACGATCTAGCATATTTTCTGTCAACATATTCAACCCTATGACCAGTACAAGCAATATGGCAAACTGACGTACTCGACCTTTGTACCACCAAGGAAAAAGCAACCATATTAGCAAGAAAAATATAGCAGCAAAAATACCTAGGTTAATCAATACTCCTAAATATTGGTTATGTGCATTAAATTGGCGCTCATAGAAACGTTGCCAATTAAGTGAAGCAAAAACAGGTTTTAAATATTCTGTGTTTCCACCAGCTCCGACACCATGCCACCAATAATCCTCTGGTCTTTGCAATGCACTATACCAAATATTAATGCGTGGTTCTATCTCGCTGATTGAGTATGTTTCACGTTCTGTGATATGTTCTATCTGTAGTTTTTCAAATCTAGGATGTAGTGTGAATAACAATGAGCAAAACATGATGGTCATCACACAAACCAAAGAAGCTACCAAATAGCGTATTCGTCCTCTAAGTGGAAGGATGATTGCAGCGGCTGAGACAACTAGCAATGTGAGCATGTTTGCTCGCGAACCAGTCCAAATGATACCGATTACTAGAGCTGCTAAGGACAGAATAAATAGCAGTCTTTTCCAAACATTTTTATGATTTGTACGAGGACTATAATGTTTGATTTGTAATAACACTACAATGGCTATATTTAAAATAGTTCCGTAATATAAACGATGTTTGAAATAGGAAATCTGATCACCAAAATAACGCCAAGTGCTGAAGTAATCTGGCCAATGTTGGTATTGATCGATATATGACCAATGTTGAAAGACATGAATATAAAGCGAATAGCATAATAAGGATAATATACAACTTGCGACAAAGCATTTAGCTGCCATGAGCCAATTATAACGGCTATTTACTCCCCACAATGCAAGTGGCGTAATACCGATAAAGGAGATGTGTCGTATCAACATGTTTGCAGCATCTAGTTTGTTGATAGCCCAAATGTATGATATACATTCCCAGACAACCCATATTACAAACAGGATGACAGGCAGTAGTCCTATATGCCATTTCAAATTTTCTCTGCGAAGAAAGCGCCCCTCAAGCAACCAACTAAAGAGCCATATTACCCATGCATAAAGGGATATGCGTGTAGGAAATGGTAACATACATATTGCAACCACAAATAGGTAGTAGTTGATTTTTTCAACAATTTGTAGGTATTTATTCTGCATAATGGTTGAATTTTGCATCGTTTTATTTTTTATGTTTTCTCCATCTTATTTTCAGCACTAAACGCACGCATTCCTCTGGATCAAATCCACGTGCTTCAGCGTATGCTTTCGCAATGGTCGAAAGAGCATGCGTATCGGTGTCAATACGCTCGAAGTTTTGGCATCCTTTTTTGCAATTGATGCGTTGACCAAAACGCATTCGGTTGAGGTCAACTAATTGGAATTCTGCTCCTTGCTCTGTTGGCTCAAATAATACATTGCCCATAGAATAGTCGGCATGCAATATACCATGATCATGCAATTGAGCTGTGAAGCGTCCAAAAGCAGCAAATATGTCGTCACGATGAGGGAAATTACGATCCTTAATTACTTCCTTTAAGACGTGTGTGCAAGGGGATAAACGGCTGATATAATAACTCTTGTGCAACAATCCTCCTTTATGTGTTTCTACATATGTGACAGGTTTCGGAGTCATATTCCCCAAACGTTGTGCATAGATAAACGATCGTCTTGCTTTGCTTGGAAATATCGTATATATCAGTCGCTTAAAGAATGAGGGAACAGCAAATGACTTTACCACAAACACCTCTTCTACCACTTTTATCGTATTCCGCTTTTGGTAAAGTATGTCTGTGGACTGCGCAAATAGCTGGGATAAATGTTGAAGCAGTTTGGTTTGTTGTTCTAACTGCTGATTGCTCCATAAATAATCTGTCCAATCATTGCCATTCTCGTGCAAAAACGAACCACACCCGTCCTTCTTTGCTTGTTGGCGCGTCATATAACGCTTTTTCATTTGTTGAGGACTACGGTATTGGTAGTGATCTACTGTTATGCATGTCTTTGCAGTTCGCCCTATTGGATGGGGGTAACGCCATTTCTCACACCAGACGAGCCACGGACTATGCCGCATAAAACGGCGTTCTTTACGCTTCTCTGGAAGATAATGCGTGATATGTTGGCGATCAAAAGAGAAATTACCAGTAAAGGTGTAGCTTTCAATATCCTCTTTGGTGAGAACATAATCTGTACTTAACTTTTTGACTGTATTGTACCTCTTTGGAATCTTTGCAAGAAACGCACGAGGGTCTTCGCTAAAAAACTCATCAGCATCTAGTCGTACACACCACCAATCATTGCGCGTCATTTCATGTCGGAAGGCCCTGAATGCTTTGGCACGCAAACCGATGCGAAAACCGCCAGTATATTGCATAAACGCCACGATATGAGGATCTTGTGCGGCCATTTCTTGTACAATATCCCATGTGCCATCCTTACTGCCATTGTCCATCACAATCACCTTGTCGCTCCATTGCATTGCAGCTAAGAGAGACTCGCGGATAATATCCGCTTCGTTCTTGACTAATAGCAAACTATATATCTTAAATGGCTTCATATCTTGTCCAATTGTTGCGTAAATTTACGCCAATAATAGCATAGAGGATGAGTATATTTTAGTCGCTTCCACGGACGCGAAGCATGTGGGAAATGCACAACGGGATTATTTAACATCAGCAAATTGCGCAAACCAAGACGTAATGACCAATGTGAGATGGTGACATCAAACCAATTCTTTGTTGGGTCAAGCAGTTGAAAATCAGCATTTTGTAGTAGCTCATTGGTGAGTAAGGTACAGCAGAAAGAGAAGCGTTTCTTGGTTGCTATAGTCTGTTTACGATATAATCGATAACGTAAACGATGCAAATAGTGGTAGGGGAAATTATAGACTCCACTTTCATCTACCGTCACTGCAGCCACCATACCAACACCTTCTTGCACTTCTGATAGCATGCGAGATAAGGTATTACCTTGGATAATTACATCACTTTCTACTATAACTAAGTGCTTGTGTTCTGACAACACTTGTTTTTGTGCCAACTGTAGTACCAATCGGTAATTAGGTGAAGGATGATTGGTTATATCCGATAAATGTATCACTTTAATGCCCAATTCTTTAGCCAGCTCGTCCAGTCGTTGGGCATTTTCGCTCAGCGAATAGTCATCATATACATAAAGCATATGCCCACTATCGATAATAGCGCGAATGGCTCTTTCGGCCATTTCGATAGAGTCTTTCACGGGCATGATGATATGTAGTTGATGATCTTTCATGTTTGTATACCTTTAGTATATCTTTTGTATAGCTTTTCAATATGTAGTGATTAATCCCTTTTTCGCTATTCGGAGATATGCGCCAAAGGAATTTCCATACTGTGTACCAAAGTCTCCAGATAACGCTATGCTGAAATCCATGCCCCAAAGCTTTTTAAAATGTCGATTGATTTCGAGTAGGAAGGATGTATTGTTACTCATAAGTGGTTGCTTATAAGTTCCATAATTGTCGACATGAGATGCTATGAGACGATACTGATATCCGTGAATGTTTCCACCGATTCCTACAAAATGAGCGCGCACGCGGTTGTTGTTAGTTTGAAGATATGGATTGCCGATGATGTTAGAGAAATAAGTCCAACCTTGAGGATATGCTGAGTTGGTATAGTATGAATCCCTCCCTGCAAAAACCAATCCGTCCTTATCGTGAATAGGACCTGATTGACTAGTAGTGTTTAGAAATTCGTATGTAAACTCATTGATAAAGGGCCATTGCGTTTGTTGAATATTCAATCCCCATAACCCATCGGCCACATTCATGCCAAAACCAATGAAAGCTGCACTCATATCTTCAAACAACGTTTGCCAATACACTCTTGCTTGCCAATTGTTTCGCTTGTATGTGAGCGCCAGTTCTTGAAATCCAATATGATTACCTTGCGCATTCAATTGGTCGCTCAAAGTAATACCACCTGATCGAAAGAAAAATACATTATAAAAGTCAGAGAAGGAATTCCCATAATCTATAGTATCTTTGTATCCTCCCCATTGGGCAGCATGATGCATTTCATAAGCTATGGTAACAGGTAATTTACCACCAAGACGTATTCCTGCAAATTTGTGTTGCAATTTCGTGTGCTGTACTATGCTAGGATCATCTAGCCAACCATATGTTAATCCACCTTTGATTTCTACATATCCAAATAATCCTGGAAAAGCGATATAGTCATCTATTCCCAATGTGATGCGAGGAATAGGGTGGGCATTACCTGAAAATAATAATCCTCCCATACTCAGTTTGGGGGATTGTGAACCATACACTATAGGACAAATACCTGCTGTAATGTCTACTACATATAGGCGAGTATGTGCATATAATTGTTCAAAATATCCTGTTATGTCATTTGAACCAAAGCGCCCAGTTAGTTGTATACCAAAGTCATAATCCCACCAACGTGTCGGACTTGTCGCCTCTTTGAATATACCTGCACTAATATTGCCACCGTAGGGAGCACGGGATATGTTATTCTGTTGGTTAGCTCGTAATAGGAATGGCGACTCTGTTCCTGATGATGCTAGCGCATCAACATAAGCTTGATATTGTATCGTATCTGCACAATGTGTTGTGTCTTTTATGGTTAACGGCCACCAATTCCATTGTTGTGCGGATAAACTGCTTACCCATATGCAAAACGATACTACTATGTATAGTTTATTGCTCTTCAATTTTGTACCATTTATCTTGTATCACACCATCTCGAGTTTCACCCAAACCGATGAATAACTGTTTTTTTATACCAATTGCCACCATATTTTCTGCTTCGTAAGGCATATTGCCAATGTATTCCCATTGATTCGTAGAGGGGTCATAACGCTGGATACTACTATAAAAAAATCCTGTAGTGAGGGTGTCTCCATAGTGTCGTCCTCCAGCCAAGTATATGTATTCATCTGTGGCACAACATGCTGCAGCATTACGTCCTGTGCCTAAAATATCCTTGCATCGAACCAGTTGTTGTTTTTCAGGAATCCATTCTGCCCAAAAACGTAAACTTCCATGATTGAAACCTGTTCCTAAGAAATGTCTACCTTGACAAGTAGCGCCTACTACATCCATTGCGCGTGGAATTTGCCTTGACACTTCGATGTCTAACTTTTTCCATTCGTTGTCTGGAATGCTATATTGATATATATCTTGCGTGAATTGGCGATAGAATCCGTATGTCGCATAGATATGATCGTTGGTGGCGAAAAGGCAATTTTTGACCGTTGTATTCGCAGGGAAATCTGCTAAGCGTGTCCATTCGTTTGTAATCAGATTCAATTCCCAAAAATCGCGAAGATATGTGTTGTCACGATGGATAGGTCCCGAATATCCAAGACCTATGTATGCACAATCTCCTACTATGCATGCACTTGCAGATACTCTTGCTTTTATTGGCATCTCTCCTAGTGACTGCCATTGATCTGTGCTTGGGGTATACTGCCAATATTCTTTACTATATTTTCCATCTGCTGTACGCCCACCTAACAAGTAAATTTTATTATCGTATGCAAACCAAGTGCCCGATGCTGTAGGTGTAGGCATAGACATACACTCCTCTATATTAATGGGAACTAGTGTAACATCTTTTTGGCAAGATACAACCGAAAGAATAATCAATACTATGTAATACCATTTACTCTTCAAGGCGACTCTTCTTTTTCAATTCAAAATCACGACCGAGGTAATTCTTTCGTACGATTGGATTCGCAGCTAACTCTTCTGGCGTCCCGTGGAAAAGAATTTTTCCTTCAAACAGCAGATACGCACGATCAGTAATCATTAGTGTCTCATCCACGTTGTGGTCAGTAATCAAGATACCAATATTCTTATCTTTCAGTCGCCATACCACGTCTTGTATCTCTTGTACAGCAATTGGGTCTACTCCTGCAAAAGGTTCGTCCAACATCACAAATTTTGGTTCAATTGCCAAGCAACGTGCAATCTCTGTACGACGACGCTCACCACCTGACAAACGATCGCCTAAGTTCTTGCGTACATGTCCTAAATTGAACTCCTTGATGAGTTGCTCCAACTTTTCCTTTTGATATTCTTTCGTGAAGTTGGTCATTTCCAATACCGACAAGATGTTGTCTTCTACACTCATTTTGCGGAAAACGCTCGCCTCTTGTGGCAAATAGCCAATACCCAACTTTGCACGCTGGTACATAGGCATACTTGTAATATCCAAATCATTGAGGAATATCTTTCCATTATTGGCAGTAACCAATCCTGTGGTCATGTAAAAGGTGGTCGTTTTACCAGCACCATTAGGACCCAACAAGCCCACAATCTCCCCTTGCTCAAGGTAGATACTCACATCGTTCACCACAGTACGCTTGCCGTACTTCTTATACAAATGTTCTGTTCTCAGTTTATCCATTTCTCTTAACACTAAACACTCAACTCTAAACTAACAGGGCAATGGTCTGAATGCACTACTTCTGGTAATATCTTTGCATCGCTCACGCGCGCTTGCAATGGTGCGCTTACCCAATGATAATCAATACGCCATCCTACATTCCTTGCCCTGGAATTAGCGCGAAAACTCCACCAACTATACTTCTCTCCGCTCTTGTCAAACATACGGAAGGTGTCCACCATGCCGCTCGCTTCCCATCTATCTAGCCATGCGCGCTCTTCAGGTAGGAATCCACTTACTCCCACTTGCCTCTCTGGATGATTGATATCTATCGGCTTGTGCGCGATGTTATAGTCGCCGCACACCACGATATTTGGACGTTCTTTGCGCAATTCATTAGTCCACACCAAAAAATCCTCTAGAAACTCCATCTTATATTCATATTTTGGGCCTTCTGCTTCCCCCGATGGGATATATACGCAAATTACGGTCACATCGCCGTAGTCGGCACGAATCACACGTCCTTGGCAGTCATATTTTGGATTACCCATTCCCACCACTACGCGGTCGGGCTGAATACGCGTGAAGATAGCTACACCCGAATAACCTTTCTTTTCTGCCGAGTGGATATAACTCTTATACCCCAACTCTTGCATAGTCATTACGTCGATTTGATCGGGCTGCGCTTTGCTCTCTTGTATGCAGAATACGTCAGGTTGTTCCTCCATTAACCAATCGAACAAACCTTTGCTGATGGCACTACGAATGCCGTTCAAGTTATATGATACGATTTTCATATCAACGTACAATTTTGTGATTGCCATTGGCGGTTACAACTACATAAGTACCACGAGGTAAGGTTTTTAAATCGGTACTTGGTTGCTTTTGCCCCAAGATATTGTAGATGGCAACAATATGATTATCTATAGTTACTGCCGATTCTGTAGCAGTGTTATCCCCTCCCCCTCGATAACTGAAGGATATCATCCCATCTTTTTCTGTGATGTTTTCAATAGCGTGATCCTCTATTTTTGTATATTCCTTTGCGCCTGCTGGGAATAGATCGCTCTCCTTGCCATCGTAACCATTGCTATAATAATCAGGCTCTTTTCCATCCGCTTCAATCAAATCCACACCCATTCTGCTTGCGGTATTATTGACCGTATTTTCTGACCATTTTTTTGAACTATACTGCACTTTTGTCAACATCAATCCATGTCCAGGTAAATACTCATCCCATTCCTTCTGTTGACGGTTTTCAAGCATATAGAATGTGGTTGGTTTGGGGTCGTTACCAATCAGATTATGTTCATCTGTTGTTGAAATCAATAATGCACTATTGCTTTCCTGCAACTCTTCTAATTCAATGTTTTCAGGAACTACAATCAATCTTGGGATAAGCCATCCCATCATAAATCGTTCATATGCCGAGTAGGCTGGTGGAGTATTGCCGTCATTATTGTATGGTCCATAATCCAATATCGACCATGATCCAAGTGTCTTGTGTGTCCCATTGCCTGTAGTTTCGTACAAATCGGGCAATCCTAATACATGGCTAAATTCATGGCAAAAAGTCCCGATACCAGTATGTTGTTTAGAATGGTAATCTAATTCATTGCCACAGGCATACAAATCCACATACTTGCCATCTACTTTGCAATTAACTCCTGCTTCCATCAACCAATACGAGTGAGGCCAAATAGTGTTCTTATCTCCACCATCGGCTTCGCCGTATCCTGCATAAATCACATACACAAAATCCACATAACCATCATTGTTGTTGTCATATTTTGTAAAGTCAATACTATCGTCCACCAATTGACATGCTTCTTTTACCATTATCCATGGATTAGCATCGAAACTATTGACGTTTTTTCCATAATATGACATTTCTCTGCTCACCGTCACTGGACCTACCATATCAAATTGTGGACTATACTGTCCATCGGACGAGTCATAAAAATATTTCCAAGCAGAGCCCTCTGATGTTACAAAATACTTTCTACCTCCGTAGTTATACGAATAATCTCTTGTATAGTTCTTGCCAATCAGCATACTATCCATTTCTGCCTTATCCGTCGTAAAAGCCACATCGGTAAAATTTACCAATATCACCAATCCGCGAGGAGCTATGTTCAGCGGAGTAGCCACTTTTTGCGCTTGTGCCACACGGCTAGGTGCTGCCATCTGTTTGGTTCTTATCTCTTCTGCACTCAATGCTTCCGTCACTTGGTAAAACCCATTTTCATCCACTTTTAGCCACTCGCCTTTCGCATTGGTCATCCAACGAAAATGTTCATCACCATGTTGATACACAATGATTTGACTGCCATCGGGTTGTGTTTTTACTATACCACCTCTGCGTGCAGGTACTGCCCAAGCAGAGCACACCAATGCACTAAATACGATCAATAATCCTATCTTTTTCATATTTATCTTTTCTTTAAACTCTAAACTGTAGGCGTCTAGCGCCGTCCTCTAAACTACAATCGCTTCGATTGTTTCACTTTTCTGCATGTCGCCACAATCCTTCCGTTTTTCTTTTTCTTTGCGTAGCAGATATATCCTTTTTTGTTTTCTTTCACGAGTGTCACGCCGTCCTCTAGCGTCATCCAATGTTTGCGTTCATCGCCATGCAAACGCACATACACGGTGTCGCCGTTCGGTTGTACTCGTTCTATCACGCCCTTGTATGCGGGCACTCGTGCTGGCTTTTGCTGCGCCCAAACGCACAATGCACCACCAATCGCCAATATCAATAATAGTCGTTTCATATTCTTGCCTCTAAACTCTAAACTGTAGCCCTAAGGGCGTCCTCTAAACGGAGCGCGAAGCGCTCTTCACTTTCTTAAACAATTCGCTCGCAAATACAAAGTCATTCAACGCCTCATTATCTGCATGGAAGATCTCGTGCCTGCTACCTTGCCACTCTTTCACACCATTGCGCAGGAACACGATATTATCGCCAATCTCCATAATTGAGTTCATGTCGTGGCTATTCACAATGGTACAAATATTATACTCTTGCGTGATGTCTTGTATCAGTTGGTCAATCACCAAACTGGTCTTCGGGTCCAGTCCCGAGTTGGGTTCATCGCAGAACAGATACCGTGGATTCAACGCTATCGCTCTCGCAATCGCCACACGCTTTTGCATACCACCACTAATCTCGCTCGGCATCAGTCCAAAAGCTCTCTCTGGCATGTTCACACGTGTCAAGCAGAATCGTGCTCTCTCCACCATCTCTTCCTTGTCCATCTGCGAGAACATCTCCAGTGGAAATAGCACATTCTCCTGTACCGTCATGCTATCAAACAATGCCGCTCCTTGAAACAGCATACCCACTTCTCTATGCAGCATTCGCACCTCTTTCTCCGTCATACCCGCTAGGTTTTGTTGCCCATTGCGAGTGTCAAATACTATCTCACCTTCATCTATCTGGTGCAGTCCAATCATCGATTTCATCAGCACAGTCTTTCCGCTTCCCGACTGACCGATGATCATATTTACTTTGCCGTCTTCAAAGTTTGCAGAAACATGGTTCAGCACCACATTCCCGTCAAAGCTCTTCACTACATCCTTAACCTGAATCATAATCTCTCGCCTTTAACCTTTAGCCGCTTGCGGCGTCCTATAGCCTCAAAGAGGCGTCCTTTAATTAAGCATCAAATTTGTCAGCACCACATCCATCAGCAGCACTACAATACTACTATTTACCACCGCTTTCGTACTTGCCTTACCTACTTCCAACGCACCACCTCTCGCGTAATACCCATAATACGATGCCATACTCGCGATGATAAACGCAAAGATAATCGTCTTGATAAACGAATACCACACATAAAACGGTATAAACGCATACTGAATACCCAGCAGATACTCCGATACTGGCAGCACGTTCGTAATCGCACTAATGCCATAACCACCCAGCAAACCCGTGAACATAGACAGTGTCACCAACAGCGGCATCATCACCATAAATGCCACTATCTTTGGCAATATCAGGTAGTTAGCCGAGTTTACACCCATGATTTCCATGGCGTCAATCTGCTCTGTGATACGCATCGTACCAATCTCCGAAGCCATATTACTGCCCACTTTACCTGCAAGCAACAAACACAAGATCGTACTCGAAAACTCCAGCAAGATACAGTCACGCGTCACCAAACCCGTCGAATACGCTGGCAACAGCGGATTCTCCGTGTTCAACTTCGTCTGCAAGGTCATAATTGCGCCCATAAACACGCTCACAATCAGCGTGATTAGTATCGACTCCAATCCCTGCTTTCCCATCTCTTTGCTCATCTGACGCCAGAACATACGCCCTTTATCAGGCACACGAAACACCTTGCCCATCAGCAAGCAATACTCACCTATGCTATAAAAAAATCGCTGTATCATGATTCCTTTCCTTTAATCTTTAATCTCTCATCTTTAATCTTTTACCTTTAACCTCTCTCCCACCTTTCAACTTATACTATAGTATAAAAACGCGCAAAGGTACTATTTTTTTTTGATTTATGCAAACAAAATGCAAAATCTTTCAACAAAATATGCAATTTCTCATTGTCTTCAATATAGATACATAACGATCAATGCGCAATCTTTTATTTGTCTTTCCGCAGTCAATTACGTACCATATACGTAGGATATACGTAGGATATACGTAAGATAAACGTATGATATACGTAATATATACCTGTTACTTCCCTAAGAGCAACCTGACTTCACCCCGACACTATGCTCACGCGCGCGTACATATTTTTTTACTCCTCTTGTTTTGCCGTATCATTATTATTTACTACCTTTGCATGCAAATTGGTGTAATATGCACTTTTCACATTATTTGTATTAGTCATGGATTGGTTAAATAGTTTATTTTTTGGTACAGGAGTGCCTCACTCCATTTTCATTCTCACGCTGGCAATAGCGTGTGGTATCTCTTTGAGCCACAGATTGAAATTCAAGGGAATAACACTCGGTATCACATGGATACTTTTTTGTGCGATTGCTATGTCGCATTTTGGCATGCATCTTGACCCGATGGTCGAAACATTTGCCAAGGATTTCGGACTGATATTATTCGTCTATTCCATTGGTTTACAGGTGGGTCCAAGTTTCTTTTCGTCATTCGGTAAAGGTGGTATCAAGCTCAATATGCTAGCCCTATCTATCGTTCTGCTCGGCTGTATCACAACCTATGTTATTTCGCTTCTTTCGGGTGTGGATATTGCCACTATGACAGGAGTCCTTTTTGGTGCCGTAACCAACACACCTGGTCTTGGTGCTGCGCAACAAGCTTTTGCTGACATCACGGGCAATGCCAACCCCAATATCGCAAGTGGTTATGCCATGGCATATCCTTTGGGTGTGGTTGGAATAATCGCTGTTATTCTTGCTATGCGTTGGTTCTTCCGCATCAAATTAGATAAGGAAGAGGCGCGTGTCATGGCTGAATCTGAAGTACAAAAGGAAGTCGAGTTTATCGATGTTTTGCTTACCAATCCACAAGTCGAAGGTGCCCATATTCGCGAGCTGGGCCAACTCTGCCACATGAATCTTATTGTTTCACGGCTTCTGCGACCGAATGGCGAGGATGAGCTGCCTGACGTAGAAACTGTCTTGCATGTCGGCGACCGTATTCGTGTCGTGGTTGATAAGGAAAACGAAAAGAGTGTCCTGCTCTTGGGTATGGAAACCACCTTGCCTACCGACCACAAGGCGCAAGCCCACTTGGTTTCGCGCCATGTGATTGTCACCAAGCCCGAACTGAACGGCAAGCGTATTGGTGACCTCAATGTGCGTGCTACCTACCATGTTTCTATCACGCGTATTCGCCGTGCGGGGGTGGAGTTGCTGGCAACGCGCGACCTCTACTTGCAACTGGGCGACCGTATCACTGTCGTAGGAGAAGAACGAGCTGTGGACAAGGTAGAAAGCCTCTTTGGCAATTCTACCAAACGACTTGACATCCCTAATCTCGCGTCTATCTTCTTAGGAATTGCCTTAGGTGTACTCGCTGGAGTGGTGCCTATTATGTTGCCTGGATTAGCACAACCATTCAAGTTGGGTATTGCTGGCGGATCGCTCATCATCGCTATTCTTATGAGTTGCTTTGGTCCCAAAATGCACATCATCACTTATACTACTAGTAGTGCCAACCTCATGATCCGCGAGATTGGTATTGCCATGTTCTTGGCGGCTGTCGGTTTTGGCGCAGGCAAAACATTTATTCCTACTTTACTTGATGGAGGGTACGTCTGGATTGGCTATGGCGTAATCATCACTTTGCTGCCGCTTCTTCTTGTGGGTGTTGTTGCGCGCTTATGGCTCAAGTTAGACTATTTCACGCTGATGGGACTGTTGGCTGGCAGCACCACCAACCCTCCTGCTTTGGCGTATGCTACTACCGTTTCCTCGGCTAACGATCGCGCTGCGGTGGCTTACTCCACGGTCTATCCATTGACCATGTTCCTCCGTGTATTAACAGGACAATTGATGATACTGCTATTCCTATAATATATAGTGATAATGAAACGATTATTCTTGCTCATATTGGCAGCATGTTCGCTCCTTGCTTCGGCAGAAGTCATCACGATGGATTTAACTACAGCTACCGATATGGTGTCCAATCCTATTACTTATAGCACGATATATGGCGATGGCTACTATGATTGTACCGACGTATGGGATAGCACATACAACGACAGTGGCTTATGCCAATTCATTTATACCAACGATGCCCGTTTTATGCTCTCGCACTTGCCCAGTATGGCATCTTACGGAGGCATGAGTTGGGAAGGATTCACCGTGTCAAAAGTATCGCAGGATACTGCCAATGTCTTCGGCTGTGTAGCCAATGGCGGTTTGAATGGAGTAGGTACACCTTATATAGTAGGCTACTTCTCGGACTGGGTAACAGAGTCGCAAGGCTTTTCATCCAACATCATTCTCTTTGACCAAGACTATTATCCAGAGTATGTGTATATTTGCCAAAATAGCAACACGATGGAGGCGATTGCTAATGGCAATGTCTTCAATGCACGTCCATTCACCGAGAATGATACGCTTGCTTTGATTATCAGCGCATTGAATAGTAGTTTGGAAGAGACGCAATCCCTCACCTACTACCTTGCTGTCGATGGCGAGATGAATAGGGGCTGGGTAAAAGTTCCCCTTGCTGCTTTGGGCAAAACATCGGGTTTAAGTTTCCGTATGACTACTACCGATATGGGCGATTTTGGAGCCAATACCCCGCTATACTTCGCCCTCGACGCCCTTACCGTCAATACCGAACAACCAACAGCTGTCGAAAACCTACCAGTACTGCAAGAAGAAGCAACAAAAATCTGGTATCAAGGAGATGTGTATATTCTGCGACAAGGCACTATATATAATTTGCAAGGAGATAATTGTAGCATGTTTTAATAGGGGAAGAGGAACAGATATTGTGTTTTAGAACACAAAAGGAAGATTTTATTTGTTTGATTCAAAAACTTTTCGTACCTTTGCACCCGATAAATTATGCAAACTTTAAAAATACATTCAATATGAAAAACGAAGAACTCGAAAAAGTATTGGCTATTGCTGAGCAATGGACCAAAGAGCCTTATGATGCGGACACCCGCGCTGCGGTCAAAGCCATGATTGAGGCAGAAGACAAAACCGAACTCATCGATAGTTTCTATCGCACACTCGAATTTGGTACGGGCGGTCTCCGTGGACTCATGGGGCCTGGTACCAATCGCATGAACAAATACATCGTAGCACAAGCCACTCAAGGCTATGCTAACTACCTCCTCAAAGTACAACGCGAAGGCGGTTTCACTACTCTCAAAGGCGATACCGTGAGCGTAGTAGTAGGACATGACTGCCGCAACAACGGCCGCCTCTTTGCTGAAACTGTAGCTGCGGTCTTCGCTGCCAACGGCATCAAGGTCTATCTCTTCGAGAGCCTACGCCCAACACCAGAGGTTAGCTTCGCTATCCGTCACCTCTCTGCGCAAGGTGGTGTCAATGTAACTGCCAGCCACAACCCTAAAGAGTACAACGGTTACAAGGCATACTGGGAGGACGGTAGCCAAGTGCTCCAACCACACGACCAAGGTATCATCGACGAGGTAAACAAAGTGACTCTTGCTGACGTGAAAATGACTGGCAATGAGCACCTTATCGAGATTATCGGCGGCGAGATGGACTACGACTATATGCAAGCTGTTAAGACTGTCATGATTGACCAAGAGACTATTCTCCGTCAAAAAGACCTCAACATCGTTTATACTCCTCTCCACGGTGCAGGACGCCAAATCATCCCTATGTGCCTTCGCTCTTGGGGCTTCGAGAACATCCACGTAGTGCCTGAGCAAATGGTCATCGATGGCAACTTCTCTACCGTGCAAAGTCCTAACCCAGAGAACGCTGAGGCAATGACCATGGGTATGAACCTCGGCACCCAACTCAATGCCGACCTCGTCATCGCTTCTGACCCAGATGCCGACCGTATCGCGATTGTTTGCCGCAACGACAAAGGTGAATGGACCATCATCAACGGTAACCAAACCTGCATGATGTACTGCTACTACATCATCAACAATATGAAGAAACTCGGCAAACTTCGCCCAGAGCATTATCTCGTTAAGACCATCGTTACCAGTGAGTTAATTCGCAAGATGGCAGATGCACAGGGTGTGACTTTGACCGACGAATATACAGGCTTTAAGTGGATTGCCAACCGTATCCGCGAGTGGGAAGGCACACGCAAATACATCGGTGGTGGCGAAGAGAGCTTTGGCTTCTTGCCTTATGATGCAGTCCGCGATAAATGTTCTCCTTCGGCTATCTGCCTCATCTGCGAGATTGCAGCCTATGCCAAGGACAATGGCATGACCCTCTACGATTATCTCCTTAATATGTATATGGAGTATGGCTTCCAACGCGAGACGACTATCAATGTCGTTCGCCCTGGCAAGTCTGGTGCAGAGGAGATTCAAGCCATGATGGTCAACTACCGTCAAAATCCTCCTGTAGAGATTGCTGGCGAGAAAGTGATTAAGTCTAAAGACTTCAAGACCCTCGTTCAACGCGAATTGGTGAATGGCAAGTGGGTAGAGACACCTATCGTGATGGCACTCAATGCAACCAGCAATGTACTTCAATACTTCACCGAAGGTGGCATGAAGATCAGTGTTCGCCCAAGTGGTACCGAGCCAAAGATCAAGTTCTACTTCGAGATCCCTGCCGAGATGCCAACTCCAGCTGACTACGACAAAGCCGTAGCCGAAGCCGAGGCCAAAGTACCAGCTATCAAAGCAAGTCTAGGTATTTGATAATATAATAGATTGATTACTAAATATAAACAGAAAAATATTTTGCCTATGAAATAGTAGTGTGTAGTTGATACGCACATCATGAAATATAGAAAAAGCGTTTTAGCATTATCCTCTAATCGAAAAGTTTGGCGACTGAAAGACAGAAGAGATAATAGTTAAAATGCTCGTGTGTAAGCACGGGCTTTTAGTTATTCTTCTGTCGGGTTACGCCAAACACCTTCGATTGGAATTCTAAAAGTACCGCGCTTTTTTATGTGCGTATATTTCAAAACAATAGGTACAACGGAGTAACCGAAAAGCCAAAAGTGAGTAGGGATAAATGTATAAATACAAAATAATTATGAAAAAGATTTTATTAGGATTAATCTTATTGCTTGGAAGCAGTATTATAAATGCTCAACTTAAACCAGAAATGTATTATCACAACGGAAAGGTTTATAATAATGCAGCGCACAAACATCGACATTTGATGTCTTCATTTGAAGTTGCTCAGAACCTATACAACCAATCTGAGTTTTTATGCAAACAATATCAAAAAGGAAAAGATATGAAAGTATCTGGAGGGGTATTTATAGGAGTAGGTATTCCAGCACTCGCAACAAGTATCATTATGCTACCTATGCTATACCGTGAAGGACAACCTTCTAATAGTATTGTTGGTAGTAATAAAGCCCCTAATCGATGGGACGATACGCACGATGCTGCATGGGCATTATTTGGATTTGGAGTAGGTCTCACGAGTGTTGGTATTCCATTGTATAGTGTAGGTCTGAAAACAATGAAAACAACTCTGTCAGCTTATAATGAAACAAGTGCGACACTTACATTTAAACTGCAAAACAATGGTTTAGGATTAGCATTAAATTTCTAACTTTCTAATATTAACAACTAATTCACAATAAAACAATCGTTCTCATTACGAGAACGATTGTTTATATTCTAGCCTCTAAACAAAAAAAATCGCATAGCACTTGTGCATATGCGATTTTTTTCGTACCTTTGCACCCGATTTGGAAAAAGAGGACAGATTTGGACTGCTTGCAACCTCTATAAAAGAATGCTAAAAACTTGTGCCACAAGACCCAAACAGTCGCTTGTGGATTTTTTTGACCCTAACAATAGAAAATGAACTACTTATTTACATCCGAGAGTGTCAGCGAAGGACACCCAGACAAAGTGGCAGATCAAATTAGCGATGCCATCCTAGACCAATTCTTAGCATTAGACCCTAACTCACACGTGGCATGCGAGACCATGGTAACCACAGGACAAGTGATCGTGGCAGGCGAAGTGTCCAGCGAGAAGTACGTGGATATTCAAGGCACTGTGCGCAAGACCATCGCTGAGATTGGTTATACCAAGTCTGCCTACAAGTTCGAAGCAGAGAGCTGTGGCATATTGACCGCTTTGCACGAGCAGAGTGCAGACATCGCACGTGGTGTGGACGGACAAGGCACAGAGAACGTGGGCGAGCAAGGTGCAGGCGACCAAGGAATGATGTTCGGTTATGCCAGCGACGAGACCGAGAACTATATGCCATTGACGTTGGACTTAGCACACACCTTAGTATATACGCTCGCGCGTGTACGTAAGGAAGGTGAGGAGATGTTGTACCTCCGTCCTGACTCCAAGAGCCAAGTGACTATGGAGTATAGCGAAGAGGGTGAGCCACTGCGTATTGATACCATTGTAGTGAGTACCCAACATGACGAGGATGTGACCCAAGAGCAAATCAAAGCAGATATCCAGCGCGTGCTGTTGCCTCGCGTAGCCAAACGCGATGCGCGCTATGCCGAGTTGCTCAAGGGCGACTTCAAGCTATTGGTGAACCCAACAGGTAACTTCGTTATCGGTGGTCCTCACGGCGATACAGGTCTGACAGGAAGAAAGATCATCGTAGATACCTACGGCGGTCGTGGTGCGCACGGTGGTGGCGCATTCTCGGGCAAAGACCCATCGAAGGTGGACCGTTCGGCAGCATATGCCGCTCGTTGGATAGCGAAAAACATGGTGGCAGCTGGTGTGGCTAAGGAGATGTTGGTGCAAATCAGCTATGCGATTGGTGTGGCACAGCCAGTGAGCGTCTGCGTGAATACCTACGGTACTGCCAAAGTGGCAATGAGCGACGGCGAGATAGCTAAGAAAGTGAGCGAACTGTTCGACCTCCGTCCGCAAGGCATCATCGAGGCATTGAAACTCAAACAACCTATGTACGAGGAGACCGCGCGCTATGGACATATGGGACGTACCAACGAGGTGGTGAAGAAGCAGTTTGTGGACAACGGACAAGTGATTGAACGCGAAGTGGAGTTGTTTACATGGGAGAAACTCGACAAGGTGGCTGAAATTAAACAAGCATTTGGACTATGACAAAAACAAAACAAACTTGGCTTGTGGTCGGCATCGTGCTATTGGCATTGGTGCTTGACCAAGTGTCGAAGGTGTATATCAAAACGCATTTCGAATTAGGCGAAGCACGCGAAGTGTTCTCATGGTTCTGGATTGTGTTTGTGGAGAACAACGGCATGGCGTTTGGTATTGAGTGGTTTAGCAAGTTGCTGCTGACGCTGTTTCGTATAGTGGCAGTGGGCGTACTTGGATGGTATATCCACACGATGATTCACAAGCAAACCGTGCGTACTGGCTATCTCACGACCATAGCAATGGTGATTGCTGGGGCATTGGGCAATATCATTGACTGCGTGTTTTATGGCAAAATCTGGGGATATGCCGAGTGGTTTCATGGTAGGGTAGTGGATATGCTCTATTTCCCATTGATACGCAATGCGGCAGGCGAATGTTTGTTCTTCAGACCCGTATTCAATATAGCAGACTCGTTTATCACAGTAGCGGTATTCTTGATTATCATCTTCTACCGCAAAGACTTAGACGATAGTTTGAATCAGATTTTTCTAAAGAAAGAGAAACATTGAAACCCTGAAGCTTTGAAACTTTTTAACACAAAAATAGCATGCATAGCATGCATCTTGTTGGCAATCGTAGGTTGCCGTCCACGTGGCGTGTTGTCCAATCGTGAGATGCGCGAGGTGCTCTACGACTTGCATCGCACAGACGGCGCTGTACAAGTGGCGGGGTATAACTACTCCCACGATCAGGAGTTGTCGGGGTATTATAAAAATGTGCTGGACAAACATGGTATTACCCAAGCAGAGTTTGATTCCTCATTGGTGTGGTTTACCGACAACCCTCAGATATTCAATAAGATTTATCCTAAAGTAATCGAAATGCTTGAGGCTGATTTCAAGGTGGAGGAGCAAATCCGTGAAGCCAACAGAGAAAAGAAATTGGCAGCAAAGGGAAGTAAATCAACTGCTCCAAAGCGTCAATTACGCGATATAGAGGATGTCATGCAGGAGCTCCGCAATGGATACGAAAATCCATGGAAATTATGGACGCCTAAAGAATTTTGCAAAAAAAATGTCGTAATATTTGGTCAATTGGAAAAAAAGCAGTAACTTTGCACGCTTTTTCGGGCAATTTGGTTGAACAGCCATTGAAACCCTTAAAACTTTTGAAACATTTAAAACTTTATTTATATTAATTCGCCATGTTGGGCAGTGGGGCTCAGAGAGCACGTAAAGTTGTCTGTCGACATGGTCAAAACATTAAAAACAAATGGATACATTAAGTTACAAGACTGTATCAGCTAACAAGGCAACCGTTCAAAAGGAATGGGTTGTTATTGATGCTGAGGGCCAAGTACTTGGCCGTATGTGCTCGAAGGTAGCTAAGCTCCTCCGTGGCAAGTACAAACCAAACTTCACTCCTAACGTGGATTGTGGTGACAATGTGATTATCATCAATGCTGACAAAGTGCAATTGACTGGTAACAAGTGGAATGACCGCGTATATGTACGCTACACTGGCTTCCCAGGTGGTCAACGCGAGATGACTCCTGCTCAAATGCTTGAGAAGGGCGCAGATCGTTTGATCCAAAAGGTGGTTAAAGGTATGCTTCCAAAGAATCGTCTTGGTCGCAAGATCATCGGTAACCTCCACGTATTTGCAGGTGCAGAGCACAATATGCAAGCTCAACAACCAAAACAATTAGACATCAACACCCTTAAATAATAAGTAGATATGGAAATGATTAATGCATTAGGTCGTCGTAAAGCAGCAGTTGCTCGCGTTTATGTACAAGAGGCAAAAGAGGGTGGCAAAATCACCATCAACGGTCGTGATTTGGACGTATACTTCCCAAGCCCAATTCTCCAATACGTGGTTAAACAACCATTGAACAAGTTGGGTGTTGCTGAGAAATATGATATCAAGGTAAACCTCGATGGTGGTGGCTACAAGGGTCAAGCAGAGGCATTGCGTCTTGCAATCGCTCGTGCACTTGTAAAGATCAACCCAGAGGACAAGCCAGCGTTGAAGGCAGAAGGCTTCATGACTCGCGATGCTCGTGAGGTAGAGCGTAAGAAGCCAGGTCAACCAAAGGCACGCAAACACTTCCAATTTAGTAAGCGTTAATATCCAAATAGCAGTGACTCCGTGGTGGCAACATGTTGCTCACCGCGGATTACTCTGTTATTCCTCCTATGCGCGCTTCTCTGCGTAGCGGAGGCAACGGATAAATTATGTAATAAATAATTCAAAACTAATCAAACAAAATGAGAACAAATTTTGATCAACTTCTCGAGGCTGGCTGCCACTTTGGCCACCTCAAACGTAAATGGAATCCAGCTATGGCTCCTTACATCTACATGGAGCGCAATGGTATCCACATCATCGACCTCAACAAGACCGTAGTTAAAATCGACGAGGCTGCTGAGGCATTGAAAGCTATCGCTAAATCTGGTCGCAAGATCCTCTTCGTTTCTACCAAGAAACAAGGTCAAGAGGTTGTGGCTCAAAAGGCACAAGAGATCAACATGCCTTACATCACCGAGCGTTGGGCTGGTGGTATGTTGACTAACTTCCCTACAATCCGCAAGGCTGTGAAGAAAATGTCTACCATCGACAAGATGATGACCGACGGTACTTTCAACAACATCTCTAAACGCGAGAAACTCCAAATCACTCGCCAACGCGAGAAACTCGAGAAGAACCTCGGTTCAATCTCTGACTTGACTCGTCTTCCTAGCGCAGTATTCGTTGTTGACGTAATGAAAGAGCACATCGCTGTAGCTGAGGCTAACCGTTTGGGTATTCCTGTATTTGGTATTGTTGATACCAACTCTAATCCTAACAATATCGACTTCGTAATCCCAGCTAACGACGATGCTACCAAGTCTATCGACGTCATCTTGACCGCTGTTTGCGCAGCTATCCAAGAGGGTCTTGAGGAGCGCAAAGTAGAGAAAGCTGACGAAGAGGCTGCTGCAGCACAAGCTGCTGGCGAGGCTCCAGCTCCAAAAGAGCGCCGTCAACGTGTTCGCAAAGCTGCTCCAAAAGCAGAGGCTGAGAAAGTAGCAGAAGTAGCTGCTCCTGCAGAAGAGGCTAAAGCTGAGTAATTATTGATAAACAGATAAATTCTAGAAACAATGGCTGTTACATTAGCAGATATTAAGAAACTGCGCGACATCACTGGCGCAGGTATGATGGATGTCAAGAAAGCACTCGAGGAGGCTAATGGCGACTTCGAGGTGGCTAAGGACTTGCTCCGTAAGCGTGGTCAAGCTATTGCTGCAAAGCGTAGCGAGCGCGAGGCTTCTGAAGGTTGCGTTTTGGCTAAGGCTGAGAATGGCTTTGGTGCTATCGTAGCTGTGAAGTGCGAAACTGACTTCGTAGCTAAGAACGAAGATTATGTCAACATGGTTAAGGCTATCCTTGAGGTGGCTATGGCTGAGAAACCAGCTGACCTTGAGGCTCTTAAGGCTTGCAAACTCGGCGACTTCACCGTACAAGACGCTGTTACTGAGCGTTCTGGTGTTACTGGTGAGAAGATGGAACTCAGCGACTACGCTTTCCTCGTAGCTCCTAAGGTAGATGCTTACAACCACCTTGGCAACAAGCTCAGCGCACTCGTTGCTGCTGACGCTGAGGATGCTAACGCTGAAGTACTCCACGGTATCTCTATGCAAGTGGCTTCTATGTCTCCAATCGCTTTGGATGCTGACCACGTAGCACAAGAGATTAAAGACCGCGAGCTTTCTGTAGCAATCGAGAAAACCAAACAAGACGAAATCAACAAAGCAGTTGAGCAAGCAGTTCGCAAAGCAGGTATCAATCCAGCTCACGTGGATAGCGATGACCACATTGAGTCTAACACTGCTAAAGGTTGGTTGACTCCTGAGCAAGCTGAGACAGCACGCCAAATCCGCGCTACTGTTCCTGCTGAGGCAGAGGCAAATATCAACATGAAGAAAGTGGAGATGATTGCACAAGGTCGTCTTGGTAAGTTCTTGAAAGAGAGCACATTGGTAGAGCAACAATACATCATGAGCGAGAGCAAAGAGCTCGTGAAAGACGTTTTGAAGAAGAACAACGTTAACGTAATCGACTTCAAGCGCGTAACCCTCAACCAAGAGTAATCAAACTGATAAAACAGCCCTCCGCGCAAACGGGGGGCTGTTTTCTATATAAATATCCGGTAAATCCGGACTCGCCGGAATTTCCGGTATAATTATAAAATCAAAATACTATGTCACAAGAAACTATCACACCAACCCCTAAAAAACGCCTCCTCTCTTTGGACGTTTTGCGTGGTATCACCATCGCGGGCATGATCCTTGTCAATAACCCTGGTACTTGGTCACATATCTATGCGCCTCTTCGCCATGCGGCGTGGAATGGTTGCACACCTACCGATCTCGTCTTCCCATTCTTTGTCTTTTGTATGGGTATTGCCATGTATATCTCCCACAAGAAGACCAACCATGCCCTCACTTGGCGTGTGGCTCAGAAGGTGATCACCCGTGGTTTGTTGATTGTGCTGATTGGTTGGGCGCTTAGTTGGCTCGGCATGTTTCTTGGACAAATCACTAAAGAAGGTACCACCCTCTTGCATGCCATTTGGACCTATCCAATCGAGCATATTCGTATCTTAGGTGTCTTCCCTCGTTTAGGTCTTGTGAGTATCTTCGGCGGCTTGCTTATGCTGGCTGCTAAACCTAAAAACTGCCCTTGGGTAGCTGCTGTTCTGATGGTCATCTATTGTATCATGCAGAGCGTAACCAATAGTTTCGAACTCAACGCTGCCAATATGGAGTCTATTGTGGACCTCAAGTTGCTCGGCGATAATCATATCTACCATATGACCAATGCCGCTGGCGAGCGTATTGGTTTTGATCCAGAGGGTGTTCTCTCTACAATCCCTTGTGTAGCGCATGTGCTGATAGGCGCATGGATGGGACACCTTATCATGAATGTTAAAGATAACTGGGGGAAAGTGACTCGCCTTCTCCTTGCTGGAGCTATGATGATGCTTCTTGGCTTCTTGCTCGATTATGCATATCCTATCAACAAGAGCATGTGGTCTGCAAGCTATATCCTCGTCACCTGCGGTTTGGCAAGCTCATTGCTCGCAATCCTAACTTGGATTCTTGATATCCGCTTACCTGAACGCAATGCAAAAGAGGCTACTACCAAGTGCGAGGTTGCTACTAAGAAAGTGGCAAACAACTGGTATAAGTTCTTCGAGTGCTTTGGTGTTAACCCATTGTTTATATTCTGTTTGAGTGCCATTGCAGTGTATGTAATGCGTAGCATACGTTTTGAGTTCAACGAGCAGATGTACAATGTGTGGAGTTTCTGGTATAAGGTGTGCATGCAACCGCTCTTTGGCAACGAAGGTGGGTCATTTGCTTGCGCTTTGAGCCTTGTATTGGTGTTCTGGGGTATTGCTTACCTCCTCTACCGCAAGAAGATTTACATCAAATTATAAACCTTTAAAACTGTTAGAACAGCGTAGCGTTTAGAACTCTTAAACTCTTAAACTCCCACATGCCCCGCATAGCAACCATAGGATTTTTCGATGGTGTCCATCGCGGACACCGTTTCCTCTTTGCCCAGTTGCATGAGCATGCCAAGCACCATCAACTCACGCCTACTATCTATACGTTTGACCGCCATCCCAAGGAACTGCTGACGGGGCAAGCTCCTGCTATGCTGACTACGCATGACGAACGAAAGGCCTTGCTCCAGAACTACGGCGAAGTACACTTCTTGGATTTTGCTGCGGTGCAACAGCTTACTGCTGAGCAGTTTATGCAATGCCTCTATGAGCAATATGATGTGGAGGTGCTTCTTTTGGGCTATGATCATCATTTTGGTTCTGATTGCTTAAAGGGGTTCTCGGAATATGAGAAGATCGCTCATAGGGTAGGTTTGCGTGTGCTACGCGCACATGAGTGTTTGGTGGATGGAGTGCCTGTTAGTTCATCCCGCATACGCAAACTACTCGCTGCAGGACAAGTACACGATGCCAACCGCCTCTTGGGGTACGACTATACGCTAACGGGTATAGTCATCCACGGCAACGGAATAGGCACTCAAATTGGTTTTCCTACCGCTAATATCCAATTGCTTGATTCTAAAAAACTTCCTATGCAGGGGGTCTATGCAGCACATGCGCAAATGGATGGGGTGAGGTACCATGCAATTGTCAATGTAGGTACTAATCCAACTATCGGCAACGACCATATCACTATCGAAGCCCATATTATTGATTATAAGGGTGATTTATATGGCAAGCTCCTTGCTATTTCTTTCGTGCGTTTCCTTCGTGCAGAGCAAAAATTCGCTTCTCTTTCCGCCCTTCAACAGCAAATCCAACGCGATCTTCAATCGCTGTGAAAAAAAATACTACTATATTAGCGCAGAAAAATCAAAGTTTCTGCGCTTTTTCTTGTGTATCTCAAAAAAAAGTAGTACCTTTGCACCGACATTTGTGGTCTATAACTAACTGGATACAAACCGTATCCGCTAAAACGATTAAATTAAGATGAATATTGTAAGAAAGGAGATTACTCTCCCTGATGGGCGTGTGATTACGCTCGAAACTGGCAAGCTCGCCAAGCAAGCCGATGGTGCTGTGATGGCTACACTCGGAAATACCATGTTGCTTGCCACTGTATGCTCCGCTAAGGATGCAGTTCCAGGTACGGATTTCATGCCGCTTACCGTTGAGTACAAAGAGAAATTTGCTTCTGCTGGTCGTTTCCCAGGTGGTTTTACTCGCCGCGAGGGTAAAGCATCTGACTACGAGATTCTTATCGCTCGTCTCATCGACCGTGCTTTGCGTCCTCTTTTCCCTGCTGATTATCACGCAGATACTTTCGTAAACGTAACCATGTACTCTGCCGATGGTATTGACATGCCAGAGTCTATCGCTGGTCTTGCTGCTTCTGCTGCACTCGCTTGCTCTGATATCCCATTCGAGGGTCCTATATCTGAGGTTCGCGTAGCGCGCGTGAATGGCGAGTTCGTAATTAACCCTACTTTCGCTCAATGCGAACAAGCTGATATCGAGCTCGTTGTGGCGGCTACCCTTGATAACATCATGATGGTAGAAGGTGAGATGAAAGAGGTTAGCGAGGCAGATATGCTCGAGGCTATCCGCGTAGCTCACGAGGCTATCAAACCTCAATGCCAAGCACAAATTGAGATGATGGAAGCGTATGGCAAGACCGTTAAACGCGAGTACTGCCACGAGATCAACGATGATGAACTCAAGCAAGCCGTTCATGACTTCAGCTACGCTCGCGCATACGCTCAAGCTACTGCTGCGGACACCGACAAGCACCACCGCGAGGAGATGTTCACCCAAATCCGCGAGGACTTCAAGACCGAGAAAGCCGAGTATATGGCTGCTCGCGCTGAGGCGCTTGGCGTAGAGGTAGATGACATCGAAGCACTTGTAAATAAATACTACCACGATGTTGAGAAAGAGGCAATGCGTCGCTCTATCCTCGATGAGGGCAAGCGTTTGGATGGCCGTACAACTACCGAGATTCGTCCTATCTGGTGCGAGGTAGCTCCACTGCCAGGACCTCACGGCTCTTCAATCTTCACCCGTGGTGAGACACAATCGCTCTCTACTGTTACTCTTGGTACCAGCCGCGATGAGAAAATCATCGATGAGGCATTGGTTCAAGGTACAGATAAGTTCCTGTTGCACTATAACTTCCCTCCATTCTCTACTGGCGAGGCTCGCCCACAACGTGGTGTAGGTCGTCGTGAGATTGGTCACGGTAACTTGGCTTGCCGCGCTCTCAAGAGCGTTGTGCCTGCTGATTTCCCCTATACTGTTCGCGTAGTCAGCGATATCCTCGAATCTAACGGTTCTTCTTCTATGGCTACCGTTTGCGCAGGTACTTTGGCTCTCATGGACGCTGGTGTACCTATCAAACCAGTTTCTGGTATCGCTATGGGTCTTATCTCTGAGTGCAAGGGTACCAAGTACGCTATCCTCAGTGACATCCTCGGTGATGAGGACCACCTCGGCGATATGGACTTCAAGACCACTGGTACACGCGACGGTCTTACCGCTTGCCAAATGGATATCAAGGTGGACGGTCTCAGCTACGAGATTCTTGAGAACGCTCTCGCACAAGCGCACCAAGCACGTATGTATATCCTTGACAAGATTGAGGAGACCATGCCTGCTGCTCGCCCAGACTTCAAACCTCATGCTCCACGCATCGTGTCCTTCATTATTCCTAAGGATATGATTGGTGCAGTGATTGGCCCTGGTGGTAAGATTATCCAAGGTATCCAAGCTGAGACAGGTGCTGTCGTTTCTATCGATGAGATTGAAGAAGGCGGTAAGGTGGAGGTAGCAAGCAACAACCAAGAGTCTATGGACGCTGCTGTTGCTAAGATCAAAGCTATTGTGGCTATCCCAGAGGTTGGCGAGGTGTACCAATCTACTGTTAAGTCTATCATGCCTTATGGTTGCTTCGTAGAGTTCATGCCAGGTAAAGAGGGCTTGCTCCACATCTCTGAGATCGATTGGAAGCGCTATGAGACCATGGAAGAGACGGGTATCCAAGAGGGTGACAAGATCACTATCAAACTCATGGAGGTTGACCAAAAGACTGGTAAGTTCAAACTCAGTGCTAAGGCATTGAAGGAGAAACCAGAGGGTTATGTAGAGCCAGAGCGTCCAGTTCGTGGTGATCGCGGTCCTCGTCCAGAGCGTCGTGGTCCACGCCCAGAGCGCCGCAACCCAGAGGCTGATGGTGCACGTTTGAACCGCCACTAATCTATATATTAGAATCTCAATTCCCGACTCTCGCTTCCCGAATTCTGATTCTCGATTCCAGACTCCCGATACTGGATAACAAATATCAGCCACGCCTACAAAGCGTGGCTGATTTGTTTTTATCTCTTCCGTATCCGCCACTTCTGCACTCCCTCTTTCGTTTTCACCTTCTCGTTTTCAGTTTCTTTTATATTATTAACTATATATTAGTGATTAGTTAGTGATTAATTAGTGATAAGTTAGTGATAAATTGCCTTTCGTAATCGAATTTGTGGCTAATTTTTGTACACGCTTCTTGTATTGTTGCACAGGCATTGGGCTCTTCTAACTTCGAAAATGACATTTTTTTTACAAAATACTTGCACATGTGCATTTTTTTTTGTACCTTTGCAGGCTCAATATAAATACTTATATTGTTTTAGAAAATGTTGTGTCAAAATAATAGAGTGAAAGGTATGAAAAAGACATGGTTAATAGCACTATTATTGGCAGCATTCACGCCAATATTTGCGTTTGAATATACCAACGAAGGTAATACGTTGGAATATACCATTTTGACAGAAAATACTGTAAGTGTACAAAAAGGAACAACGAAACTTAAAGGTGTTGTTACGGTACCTGCGCAAGTAGTGGATCCAAATACAGGTAAAACCTACGACGTGACTCATATAGCAGATGAAGGTTTTAGATATAATGCTACTATAAATGGCTATACGAGTATAGTACTTCCAGAAGGTTTGCAAGTTATTGGATACAAGGCTTTTGCGCAATGTATTAATTTGTTAGGTGAGTTAAGACTCCCCTCTACGGTTACTATGATTAAATCTCGTGCTTTTTACAATTGTGGGCAAGTTACCAATATAGTTATTACTTCTAAGAATCCTCCGACATTAAGTACAGAATTGGATGGAAAATGTGATTGGTTTTATAATGTAGATAAAATAACTGTTCCTGCTGAACAAGGTGTCCTTTACAGACATGGTAGAACCTCTGAAAATTGGGGCACATATGTTGCAAAATCAATTCCTATATTGGAACCGACAGAAGCGCTTGTTGATGATGTGTATTACCGATTAGATAATGCTGGCGTGGTTTTGACAGGTGGAATGAATTTTTCAAATAAGATATTAGATATACCTAGTCAAATACATTTTGAAGGAAAGGATTATTCTGTTAAGGGGATAGCTGACTCCGCATTTATGGATAATGTTGATATTATTTCACTTTCTTTACCTGAAGGCTTGGAGCGTATAGGAGAAAAGGCTTTCGCACGCAGCAATAAGATTGCAGGTACAGTAATCTTTCCATCTTCGTTAAATCGTATTGATGGTCATGCGTTTTTCCATAGTTCCTCTATATCCACATTTATTTCTAAATCATTGAATGCACCTGAATTGGAAAATACAGCTGCATTTGAAGGAACTACTGCTCCTATTTACGTTAGTTGTGAAGCATTAGATAACTATAAAACTGCTAATAAATGGTCTAATTTGTCTTCCCGCATAAAAGATGCTTGCCTAACAATCTATCACGATGGCACCACTCCAAAAGAAGGAGAGGAGGGAGTCTATGAGGCAACTATCGATCAAGTCGCTTCCATTACCTACAAACGTGTCTTTACTCCAGGCAAATGGGAAACACTCTATCTTCCATTTGAAATTGAGAAGGTAACTGTTGAGGATGAGGATGAAATAGATGGCTATTGGTCACCAGAGCCATGGAATATAGTTGATGGCGGAGATTATTTCCTCGCGGAAGCAACTGGGATAGAAGATGGAGAATTGTGCTTTGATTTCACAACCGCTTCTCCGGTTGCTCATAAACCATATCTCATTCAGTTCCCGATTCTTGAGGGAGAGTGGAGCGACTATTATGTTGATAGAGTTGTTACGTTCCATGGTAAGGAAAAGTGGAATAATTTATCCACATCATTCGCACCGTTAGAGCCAACAAGTGAGATGCAAATGGGCTATAACAATACTTTGCAAAATCAAACCATATCCGACGAAGTCTATGTGTTGCGAGCTACGGACGATTTTATCCTGCAACATTCCGCTACGACACTTCACCCATTTGAGTGCTATGTGATGCCTCAGAAAGTATCTGGTGTGGCTCTTGCGCCACGTATGTCGGTGCGCCTACGCGGAAAGAATGATGTGACTACATCCATATCTTCTACGCAGACTAATCAATTCAGCTACACCAAGGATGGCAATGTCTTGACGGTTTACTCCTGCGGACAACCACTGCAAATATATTCAATTAGTGGTGAGTTGCTATATGATGTTGAAAATCAAGAAAGTGCACAATTTTCTTTAGATAAAGGATGTTATATTATATATTCAAACGGTAATAGTCAAAAAGTGATTTTATAAACGATGCAAAAGAAGATTATTTATACTTTAGTTTTAGTATGGTGTGCAGGAATGTGCTCTATTGCTTCTGCACAGACGTATTACAACCCACAAGAGAATGGGTATGAACAGTCAATAGGCAATACTCGACCTGCAACTTCGGAGTTTCGCTCTACATCCACAGCAATCCAATCCACCTCATCATTCTCAGGTGGCTATACTGTTCCTTTTGCAGCAGGTGAAGCGTCAGAGATTGGAGCCATTTCCCCTTCTGGTGGTCCTAGAAAAGCGCCTCCTACTATTCCTGGTGGAGAGGAAAATAAACCAGATATGCCAGGTTGGGACCAACCATTAGGCGATGGAGTCGCAATATTATTGCAAGCAGCATTGTTGTATGCATTTTTAATTATCCGTCGCAGAAGAGCTAAGGCTTAATTCTTGAGATATTCATATCAGCTCAACCGCACCAATCTTCACGATCTAAACTGCGATAGCTGATAGCTTCAGAAATATGATTGACTCCTATACTCGGACTATCGCATAAATCTGCGATGGTCCGAGCTACTTTTAATATACGATCATACGCGCGTGCGGATAATCCCATTTTATCCATGGCATAGGATAACATCTTATCGCCTTGTGCGTCCAACTGACAAAATTCGCGTACTAACTTAGGTGTCATCTGTGCATTGCAATGTACGGGCTTTTGTGCTTCTGCGTTGTATGCTGCAAAACGTTGCTGTTGTACCTTACGTGCGCGCATTACGCGCTCACGCATCACTTCGCTGCTCTCACCCGGTTGAGCATCTTTCAGCGTAGAGTAGGGGACTGCTTTTATTTCACACTGAATATCAATCCTGTCCAGCAAAGGACCTGAGATACGGCTCATATAGCGATGAATCTGCGCAGGTGTACAAGTACAAGGGTGCGCAGGGTTATTTTCGCCATAGTGTCCACATGGACATGGGTTCATAGCCGCCACTAACATAAAACTCGCAGGGTATTCCACACTCATCTTGGTGCGTGTCACACATATCTTCCTGTCTTCTAACGGTTGACGCATTACCTCCAATGCGCTGCGCTTATATTCAGGTAATTCATCAAGGAAAAGCACTCCATTATGTGCCAAACTGATTTCTCCAGGATGAGGATTTGTGCCGCCACCTACCAACGCTACATCAGTTACTGTATGGTGTGGGCTGCGGAAAGGGCGTTGTACTATCAAGGCACTCGACATACCATCGCTTTCTTTTCTGCGTGCCATCAAACCAGACACAGAATAAATTTTAGTAGTTTCCAATGCTTCTTCCAAATTCAGTGGAGGTAGGATAGACGGCATACGTTTTGCCATCATACTTTTTCCTGCTCCGGGAGGACCTACCATCAGCATATTGTGTCCGCCAGCGGCTGCTACCTCCATCGCACGGCGTACATTTTCTTGCCCACGAACATCCGAGAAATCCAAATCAGAAGTGAAGGCATGGTTTGCAAATTCTGCAGCAGTATCTACTCGGGTGGGCTCAAAAGCCTGTGTCTCATTCAAGAAGCGCACCACTTCTAGTAGGTTCTTCAGCCCATATATTTCCAACCCTTGCACTACGGCCGCTTCGCGAGCGTTTTGTTCGGGCAAAATCATACCTTTGAATCCCGCTTTTCGTGCAGCCAAAGCCATAGGTAATACACCTTGAATAGGTTGGAGTGTGCCGTCCAATGACAACTCACCCATAATTAGATATTGCCCTAAGAGAGCAGTCTTTACTTCTTCCTCTGCTGTTAGCATACCTATCGCCAGCGGTAGGTCATATGCAGCCCCCTCTTTCTTAATATCTGCAGGAGCCATGTTGATAGTCAGTGTATGGCGCGGTTTGTTGTAGCCATTCACGGTCAAGGCTGCCACAATGCGTTCATGACTCTCCTTAACTGCATTGTCGGGCAAACCTACGAGCGTAAACTCAAATCCAGGCACTGCGTGTACTTCTATTGTTACAATCACAGCGTCAATACCTTGTGGCGCAGCACCATAACATTTAATCAACATGGAATATAATGGTTTTAGTTATTCTTATTCTTTTCTTTCTTCACTTTCTCTTTCTTTGCTTTCTTCTCCTTAGGCAATGGCTCAGTATACTTATCCTCTTTGGCAGTTTTTGACTTCTTCTCCCAGTTAAAGTCATGTTTAAATACAAAACCAATTCCTTGCACTGTGTTCGCTTGGCGAAGCGAATATTTATCTACAGTATGCGTATATGCTTTTGCTCTGAATTTGCCGTTAGGTGTGAGCAAGTATTCAATATCCAAGTCGCCAAAGAATGGTCGATTACTCAAGTCATTGTATCGATAACCAAAGTTGCCATTGATTATCAGTTGGTTAATCGGGTGAATTTGGAAGTTTGCTTCATATTCTTGACTAGCTGTTTCTCCCTCACCATCTGTTCGGAAATTAAATCCTAACGTGAATACATCTGTGAGTTTGCTTAGCCATGAGTTGATTTGTCCCGTAATGGTGGATGATAATAGCGAGTATGTCTCGTTCAAGCCTACGTTCTGTGTGTTTTGCAAATAATCAGGTGTGTAGAAACGATTAAATACCAGTAGGTATATGACTTGACGCATCAGCATCTCATCGGTATTGATCATTGAGCGTACCTGACTTTGCACTGACTCATCCGATTGTGGTAACTCAATCGCAAAACTCAAAATAGGATTAAATAACTCGTCCGTCATATGCAGAACGCAATTGACAGGCACTGAATTTCTATTTGTAGCAATTTGACTACTTTCTGTACCAAACAAATCGCGCAACGATGCAGTTGTATGATAATAACCTACGATATCCAATGTTGGAGCCATAGGGTCGCTAGTCCAAGTAATGCTACTGCCTTCTCGAATAGTAAAATTACGTCGTACAATATTTCCTAATGAGAAATCAAACTGACCAGATTGCAAAGTGTATGTTCCTTGCATCTGTACTTCCTCTGATGGATACTCGTAAACCAACTTTAGGTTACCTTCTCCATAACCTTTGATACCATCATCACCACCTAACTTGATGTTGATTTCTGCTTGTGGCGTCACTTCGCCTTGCAAGGATAGGCGAAGCCTACTCTCAGGCTGACGATACGTGTTAGTTTTGGTTTGTGGTTGCAATAATCTTAGTAGATAGTGCGATGTAGTATCGGGTTGTACAAAGTGTATAAAATCAGAATTTGTAGCTTGGCTTGCACTATTGATGTTCAAATAGAATTTAGTGTTCGCTTCTGTGCGAGCATTCACATCTATTTGGCAGTCCATCTCATCTCCATAAATATGCACATCACCAGTGCCAAATACTTGACCATAGAAGAAAGCCTGTTGATCTTTTGGCAAATCCATAACCTTCATATTATTCGCTTGAGCACGTAAATCAAAACGAATATCTAAAAAGTTGTCGTGATAAACAGCTCCGCTGAATATGCCAGAATGTCCATATTGGTCATATACGGTTATATCTGGGAAACGAATAGCGGTGGAATCGAGGAAAATGGAGTCAGTCATATAGAACGTTGCACCAATTTGTGGCACTGTAATTTGTGCTTCTTTAGCCAAAGCACGCCCCGTTACCCATACCTTGTGTTCTTGTCCTTCTACTTTCACATGTCCGTATCCTCTTCCTTGTGGATTAGCTATAATATCCTTGGTCCAAAAATCGATAAAACTAATATCTACACTATCGCACGATATATCTAATCCCCACCATTTTGTGGCAGGAATCACTTTTCCCGTAACTTCTGCTACACGATGCCCCGTGGAGTCTATTGCTTCTCCTTCTATAAGGATGGTTTTATTCTCTCTATCCAATCTCGCCTCAGCGGTTACATCTCCCAAATATACACCATTCAGTCCACCATTGCGTATCTGGGCTTGTGCTTCCAACATTGGTGCGGAGAATACGCTATACACTTGTGCTTGACCTGTCACAGGGCCCATGATAGAGATAGCCTTGCTAGCTTCTGTATAACTAAGTAGATAGTCTAAGTTGATATTATTGAGCACCACGTCAATAGAGTCTGTTGCTAATTCCGAAGCAGTACCATTGGCTATGATGGATTGATAATCCGTATGTAATGAGAAGTTGGTTATATCCATTCGCTTCTCAGCTATTGAATAGGCAATGCTTGCTTGACCAATATTCCATGCTGAATCATTCAAGATAATATTGCTTGGCAATACCTCAATATCGAACATTGGTTTATCTTTGTATTTCGATAATTTGGAGGCAATGCTAATGATTCCTTCGTTACGAACACTATCCGTATTACCCAATTCCAACTGTAAATCTATTTCATCATTTGCTGCTGCCATGCGAATGGTAGCTTTGATGTCACCTAATTTAGCTGCAGTAGGATTATCTTGTGGTAAATGATTTAATACATATAACGACAAATCCAATGCTTCATTTTGGTTATCCAATGCGATGGTAATATCTTCCATTTTTGCTCCATCAGTATTGATGTGAGGTATATATGCTTGTACACCAATTCGATTATTATCTTCGTAGATAAATCCTTTGATAGTTGGATACGAGGGCAACTCTATACCTAAATCCAATACTTGTGATAGCGAGTCTAATCCACGGAAATAGGCATAAAAATCCAAATTATTATTATCAGTATGTTGCTGATAAGGATCTTCTATAAGTGTAGGCAAGTAGCGATGTATCAACTTCTTTATGGTTATTGGTAATGTCTTGTAGCGGAACGAACCACTCATGTTGGCTGTAAGATAATCCGATTGTATACGTAATTGATGAACAGGTTGCGCGCTTTCTGTATCACGATCTACAAGTAGTTTAAATTGGTCCATAGTTGTTTGCATGCCACCATTTTGAATGTGGAGGGTGTCAACAATCACATAACCAGTCATATTATCCAACATTTCATCAGGTTTGCCAGATGTGTATAAACTAATATATGTTGTAGCTCCTAATACCAATTCAGGATATTGTTCAATCAGATTCAATGTGGCAGGTTTGAAATCTGCCAGTTGCATAGTGACATCCAAACGAGTATCTTCCTCTGACCAGTCAGCCAATCCGTTGATGGATAATCGGAGATTCTCATCATTGATGCTCACACTACCACTCACTTCTTCAGGACGCATTTCGCCATCAAGACGGAAATTATTGTAAGTGTACCCCTTGTACTCTATTTTTCGAATGTCTGCTTCTGCTATGCAATGCACCAATTGTAACGAATCGATTTCTCCATCTACATGTGCATGGAAGGCAATCATACCCAAATCAGGTTGGTTCAGCATTCTTCCCAATTGGAATCTGCGAGTAGATACATGTCCGCAAAAATCAAAGTCGTGCAATGTGGTATCCACATGTAGATTTCCATTTACGCTTACAGCTCCTAAAGCAGTGGTAAAGGCACCACGTAAATCTACTTTTTCCAAGCCTCCACGAATATCACCTTTGTAATGTACATGTCCCAAACGACTAATCATTGGGGGCAATTCCACAGGCTTCATTTGCAGTTGTGACAATAGGTCTTGGAGCAATGCATTGTTGCAATACAAATCATTACATTGGGCGTCAATAAATAGTGAATCTAACACAGTGGGATGATATACAGCTACATTTCCTGAAAACATTTTTTGTTCTCGGAACACTAGTTGCATATCTTTTGCGAATACCGAATCCAAATTACCATTTAAGTTGGCTTCAAAACTAGCGTCTAGTCTGTCCATTTGAGCACGCAAGTGTAGCGAATGTAGTTGTACATCTAGCGAGTCCATACTCAGTACAGGCAATGCTAAGGCTACGTCCAATTGATCTACCAAAATCTCATTATAGCGCACACGCGTTTGATCCAATGCCAAATGATCTATATTCAACCGAAATGGAAAATTCACCGAATCACGCTTAAAGGTATCAATCAAGAATTGAATATTCAGCGTTGAATCCGAAGTAGATTGTAGGTTGATATATGGATTTTGCAGACGTAGTTGTTGGATGTTGATACGTTGTTCACGTAACGCTAAGGGGGCAAACTCCAATTGCAATTGTTCGATAAATGCGAGGGTATCTCGTTTTTGATCGCTGAGATAGACGCTGTCTAATGTCAGGTGTGATAGTGGACGATAATGAAACGAGGCGATGCTTGCCTCTACATTTAATTCTTTAGATAGTTTATCTGCTACCTTCCCCACGATAAATGTTTGCACATCTTTGATATGCAGCACACCCACGACACCACCCAGCAACAGCAAGAATACTCCTAACACGATAGCAACAATAGCAAATGCTTTTTGTACCTTTGCTTTGCGTGTTATAGGCTGTTGTAATTCTGTGTTTACAACACTCTGCTTATCCTTAATATGCGGGGTATTTGCTTTTTGCACGATTCGTCCCAAACTAAAAATCGCGCAAAGATACTAATTTTCTTGCATTTATGCAAGAGTTTCTTATTTTTTACTTGAAAAATAGCGACAAATCGCCTGAATACCGCACTTCTCGCACTTAGGAGTACGAGCTTGGCAGGTATAGCGACCATGCAATAAGAGCCAATGATGTGCCTTAGGGATAATCTCCTCAGGAATATATTTGATGAGTTGTTGCTCGCTATCCAGAGGATTTTTTGCTTTGGTAGTTAAGCCAATACGTTCAGCGACACGGAAGATATGGGTGTCCACTGCCATAGTAGGTTGATTCCACCATACAGCCAATACCACATTGGCAGTTTTTCTTCCTACTCCAGCCAATGTTTGCAACTCTTCACGGGTATCTGGGATTTTGCCCTCATATACTTCCACCACACGCTTCGCCATTTGAACTAAGTGTTCGGCTTTGCTGTTTGGATAACTCACCGAACGGATATATTTGAGCACATCTTCTGCGGTGGATTCGGCTAAATCTGCAATAGTAGGGTAGGCCTCAAATAGAGCTGGAGTGACCATATTCACTCGTTTGTCGGTACATTGAGCAGATAGCATTACAGCTACCAAGAGTTGGTATTCATTCTCAAAATGCAACTCGCTCTCGGCAACGGGCATGTTTGCTTCAAACCACGCCAATGCCCTTTCATATCGTTCTTTGGTCTTCATGTGTCTAAATTCTAACAGCCGAAGGCGGTCCAATATCCAACAGCGTAGCGGTCTAATAGTTTATTGCTCCTTGTAAGTTTTGCTCAAATATTGCAACACTTGTGTGGCTTGCTTCTGCACTTGTTGAGTTTCCGATGAAATCGGACGTTTCTGCAGATTGAGCAGCATAATTTGATAGAGCAATATAAGGCATGCTTCCACATCGCTCATTGTCGGACGATCGGTTTTTGCTTTCAGTAGATTGAGCGAAGGGGTGAGTTGAATCATTGCTGCCCGATAAGTGGCTTCTTGATCCAAGAGATCGTTATGCAAATCTTCTAATTCGGCGAGCGCATTCTTGGCTAATTGCAGGTGTCCTCCTTCCATAATGTTCTCTTGGTGCATCATGTTACTCAAGTCATGCAACTCTTGATTTGCTTCTGATTGCTGAGGAAAAGCGCGTAGATAATCCTCTATCTGCCAGAGATATAAAATATACTCGGCAATATTATTCTTCTTCAAAATCATAGTCTTCGTCTAATAAATAGTTATAGTCATCCGAGAAAAACTGCTCTATTTCTCGCCTATCTTTCTTGGTTGGTCGTCCTGTACCTCTATCTCGTCCACTTTGAGCAGCATAGCGAGCCAATTCCAATAGTTCTAATTGCTCTTTAGGTGTAATATCTTGTAGGTACTCTGGTACCATTTTTGCTCCCAATCGATTGTTATGTAGTTGTAATATGCGATAGGTGTAGGTAATAGGACCTTTGCGGACAGTAAATACATCCCCCACATGAAATACGCGGCTGGGTTTGAGTTCTACGCCGTTCATCTTCACACGCCCACATTTGCAGGCGTCAGTGGCAATTGAACGGGTTTTGTAAATCCGCATTGCCCAAAGGTATTTATCTACTCGTACTTCCATTGGTAGTTAATTGATTGGTGATCAATCGATAAATATATTGCTGAATATAAGCGCGTAAATATGTTTCTATCTCATGAGTGTCAGTATGGGTCGCAATATTGTGTTGCAATTGTGGGTCATCGCAATAGTTATATACTGCACGAACCTCTTTGCCATCAAATTGTACCAAAAGACTATCAGTTAATAATTGATATACAGGGTGGTTATAACAAATAGCGTATGGATGTTTTTTAGCTTTGGTCAGTGCATCCTCGCCAAATGCAAAATAGGGCTTATTATAGCCTAAGTATGCTAATACTGAAGGCATAATATCTGTTTGACTAACGGCTTCTTTATCTCGTAACTCTCCGCGATTCCATCGGGAGGAATAGAAGGCAATAGGGACTTCATATAATCCTTTGGCTGTAGCATATTCAGGTAGGCATACTTGATTGGTATGATCTGCCGTTAATACGAATAAGGTATTATCATACCACTCTTGTTGTTGTGCATACTTGAAGAACTCGCGTAATGCATGGTCTGTGTATCCAACGCATTGGTGAATAGGCATATTACCCATTGGGAATACACCCTCATAGCGTTTAGGTACACGGAACGGATGATGGCTTGATGCAGTAAAGACGGCAGTCATAAAAGGTTCTTCTAACGTATTCATCGTGCGAGCATAATATTGCAGAAACTCCTCATCCCAAATCGCCCATGTTCCGTCAAAAGCCTCGATTCCATCGTATTCTTCCATACCATAATATGCTTCAAATCCTGCAGAGCGAGCATATGCTTGAAAGCCCATACTGCCGTTAGGCGCACCATGGAAAAATGCTGTTGTATAGCCTTCTTTACCCAAACAGTCGGCAATAGAAGAAACTGCATTGGTAGAGTATGGAGTAACTATATATGGCTCAATTAACATCGGGATAGAAGATAGCACTGATGGCATGGCATCAATGGATTTCCTACCAGAAGCGAATGAATGAGAGTAGGTGACGCAATATGTTAGAAGTGAGTCTAAGAATGGGGTGTATCCAGAATATCCATTGATATGCTGATTGTAGAACCCAATATATTCTTTAGAGAAAGATTCCAATATCAAAATAACCACGTTGGTATGTCCCAACTTGCCGTTTTCTTCGATTTTATCGGTATGAATAGGCGAAAAAATATGCTCTGCTTCCTCGTTGGTGAAATAATGTGGATGAATATAGGTGGTATTTTCTAATGATTTCATCAGAGAAAATGGAGTGTTGAGCAGAATGGCTGTTTCTTGTGGAGTATTGGTATATTGTAGGGCATTGGAAATGGTAATAGGACGTGTATATTTGCCGAATCCACCGCGAATACCAATTACCACGAAATATATACTTACCAACATTAGTGTACTCTCAACTACATAATACATCCATGCTTTACGAGGTGGAGTAACCTGCCATTGCTTGCGTGTACATATAAGGAATAAGGTAATGATTGTAATGCCAAATAATGTGACATACCAATATTGTAGTATGGATTGTCCGATGATACTGGCTAAATTACCATCATTTTGAAATTCTGTAAAGATAGTACATGTGGTGCGTCTATCAGTAAAGCGAACATATACTATATCCATGCAATTGACGATGAAACCGAGGATATTTGGCAACCAAAATGCCCACTTGGCTGCACAAAGATATTTTTTGTGATTGCGTATTTGTGCAGGTAGTGGCAATAGAATAAGTAATAAATATAGCGAGTTGAGGTAAAGTAACGCTGTCAAATCAAATCTGCTACCACCAATCAGCATCTCCAAAAGATGGTTTGCAGAAACATGAGGATACATGTCCATATTCACCCAATAGAAAAATAGTCGTGAAATGGTATATATAACCATTACAAGCAACAAATTGCATGCTGCTACTATCCATGGATGTTTCCAAATTTGTTTCATTGCTGGTTTGATTCGGGAGTTTGAGTTCGGGAGTCGGGAATCGAGAGTCAAAATACCTTATTTGCCATTATATTGGTTCATTGTTCTATCCATACCTTGTAGGCAGAAGGAGGGTATGATTTCGCTTACTAATTTGAGTCGATCGGGCAGCATTTTCTTTTCTTCCTCACTCCATTCGCCGAGAACGAAGTTGCATTGTGCACCTTTGTTGAAATCGTTACCAATACCAAAGCGAAGGCGTGCATAGTTTTGTGTACCAAGCACTTGTTGAATATGTCCTAAGCCGTTGTGACCTCCATTGCTACCTTGTTTGCGCATACGGATACTACCAAAAGGCAAGTTCAAATCATCTACTAGTACCAACATATTCTCCACAGGAATTTTCTCTTGTTGCAACCAATAGCGCACAGCATTGCCGCTCAAGTTCATGTATGTAGATGGCTTCAGCAAAATGATTTCGGCACTTTTGGCGCGGCAGCGGGCAACAAATCCGTAGCGCTTATCTTCCCATGTGGCGTTCTTGCTCTCTGCGAAGGCATCCACCATCATAAAACCGATATTATGGCGCGTATTGGCGTACTCATTGCCGATATTTCCTAATCCAACAATTAGATATTTCATGTGTTATTATTTATTAATCCTCCTCCCTTGAAGGGAGGTTGGGAGGGTCTCCTAAACTAATAAGAGTGGAAAAGCTCTCTTTTCCACTCTTATGATTCTACCGCTCTTATGAGTGGTGTATATTATTTCTTTTTGCCCTTAGCATCTGCAGCTGCAGCTTGTTGGCTTGCGCGAGTTGCTTTCACGCGAGCAACGCAAGAATCTGCAGGGTTCATCAGTTTTAGACCTTCGAGTTTAACTTCGCCTACATACAATTTCTTACCCAAACCAAGGTTGGTAACGTCAATTTCAACGCGATTAGGAATTTGTGTGTAGATGCCATTCACTTTCAGCTTCTTCATCTCAAGAGCCAATTTACCACCGGCTTTCACACCTTCTGCGTGACCTTGCAATTGCACAGGGATAGCTACGGTTACAGGCTTATCCTCAGTTACCTCAAGGAAGTCGATATGAAGTAATTGCTCGCTTACTGGGTGGAATTGCAACTCTTTTACTACCGCCATCTTCTTAGCCTCGCCAATGGTCAAAGCTACTGCCATGGTGTCAGGAGTGTAGATGAGTTTGCGTACATCGTCAACAGTTACTGTGAAAGTTACGTTCTCGCCATTGCCATAGAGGTTGCAAGGTACGAGGTTCTCTTTGCGGAAAGACTTAGCTGCTTTCTTGCCGTACTCGCTACGTGGAGTACCTACCAATTCAAATGTTTTCATTTTTTATAAAGTGTTACTCAATAATAGGGCAGAATTCCCAGCCTTTAATCTTAGATTAGCACTAAACACTAAACTCTAAACACTAAACTACTGTTGGTGTGGCTGCCCGTATCCCATCACACGTTGAGATTTCTCTCAAAAAAAGCCCGTTAAGCGGGCTTCTTAAGTTGACCAACCTGGAATCGAACCAAGATTTTCAGAACCAAAATCTGACGTAATAGCCTTTATACCATTGGTCACCAAATTACTTCCTTTTCGAAAGCGGGTGCAAAGGTACTGCTTTTTTTTGAATTGACCAAATTATTTGCTCGTTTTTTTTCAAAAAATGCAATTTTCTTTGCAAAAAGCCTTATTGAAGCAATTAATCTTCGTAAACAAGACTCACATTGTCCACCCACAAGACGTTGCCTTCTTTGCCAACAAACGCTTCGTACTTACCCGAAGTTAGCATGATGACCAAGTGAGTAGGCTCTAAAGTTGCGTCCCAACCTTCTTCTTCAATGAGTACAACTTTGCCTTTGGAGTTTACCGCACGTTGCATCTCTTTGAAGCCCATATACTCTTCATACCATGGTTCTCCAGTGATATCACCATAGTGAATAGGAATGCGATGTCCGTTTACCCATTCTTCTTGAGTTTTGCTGAAGCGCTCATAGGCAGTGCCCACACGAATAGAGTGGATCTTGCCTTTCTCATCCTCCCAGCGATGTTGCAAATATAGATATGCTTCTGCCTCGTCGTGTCCTTCTAGTTTCTTTGGCTTAGCAGCACCTTTAGCAAACCATATCCAATTCTCAGGGGAGATGATGCATTTATAATCAAACTGCAAAGCACTTGGACGCTCTGTGAAAGGAACTCCAAAATCGATGTTTTGATAAGGATCTTTTGCAGTGGTGATAGGCTCGAGGTTGCGACCTGTGAACAATGTGCCAGGTACCAATACTTGCACATCAATCATTCCCATAACACGTACACCGAGCAAATCAACATCCATTCTACAACATGTACCACCGTCTTCTCTTGCTTCTGGGGTCATAGTACCTGCGGCTTTCTCAATGCCGATGATATTGGCATAGGCGTTGCTGGTTGCCCAAGGGTTACCGTTCAAACCGTAGGTGTAAGGACCGTTTTCCCAAATCGTGTCGGTGGGAGCTAAAGCATACAGTGTTTTGGTTTGACCGCCTAAAAGTTTGGATTCCTTGATGTAACGAACTGCCCAACTCTCCATATCGCCAAATGGAATGGTGTCAATTCGTTCAGCGTAGATGTTCGCTGCAAGGCATAAAAAAAAGAGTAAAGATATTTTTTTCATTCTTTATGTGATGTGATTATCAAAATAATTGCTCCGCACACAGCGAAGCAAAATCGCTACAAAGGTACTATATTTTGTGCGAATACGCAATTTTTGAGTGTATTTTCGTAATAAATGATACCTTTTTATTACGAAATACCATTTTAAACGAAATCAGCGAAGCCTCTGCCTCGCTGATCTTTTGTCTATGGCCATTACCCAATAGGCGTTAGCCGTCCATTATCCAATAGCCCAATGGGCGTCCATTACCCTTTCACTTCCACAATATAATAATTCTTTTTACCTTTTTGGCAGAGCAGGTATTTGCCATTGAGGAGCATATCAATGGTGATTGCCTTTTGTGGGTCGGTGAATTTCTCCTTGTTGATAGAGAAGCCGTTGGCGATAATCATCTTGCGTGCTTCGCCTTTGGATGGGAAAATCTTGGTTTTCTCTGCCAACAAGTCGAGTGGAAGAATACCTGCCTCAATGTCTTCGCGGCTGATTTCGTATTTCTCTACGCCGTCAAATACTTGCAAGAACATCTCCTCGTCTAGTTTGCTCAATGCCTCGTGGGTAGCATTGCCAAACAAGATATTGCTTGCCTCTACGGCTGCCTCATAATCCTCGCGGCTATGTACCATCACGGTCACTTCCTCTGCCAATCGCTTTTGCAAGGTGCGCATGTGTGGTGCTTCTTCATGTGCCGCAATGAGTGCGTCGATGGTCTCCTTGTCGAGGCAAGTGAAGATACGGATATAGCGTTTTGCATCATCATCGCTGACGTTGAGCCAGAACTGATAGAAGCGATATGGGCTGGTGTATCTGCGGTCGAGCCATACGTTGCCGCTCTCGGTCTTACCGAACTTACCGCCGTCAGCTTTGGTAATGAGTGGGCAAGTCAATGCATATGCTTCGCCGCCACCCATCTTCTTGATGAGCTCGGTACCCGTGGTGATGTTGCCCCATTGATCGCTACCACCCATTTGGAGTTTGCAGTTCTTGTGCTTGTTGAGATATACGTAGTCGTATCCTTGGAGCAGTTGGTAGGTGAACTCTGTGAACGACATACCCTGGCTATACTCGCCATTGAAGCGTTTTTTAACAGAGTCTTTTGCCATCATGTAGTTCACGGTGATGAGTTTGCCCACTTCGCGTGCAAAGTCGAGGAAGGTGTAGTCCTTCATCCAGTCGTAGTTGTTTACGAGCTCAGCAGCATTCTTGCCTTCGCCGAAGTTGAGGAAACGCTCAAGTTGTTTCTTGATGCACTCTTGATTGTGGCGTAGGGTAGGTTCGTCCAGCAGGTTACGCTCTGCTGATTTGCCACTAGGGTCGCCAATCATACCTGTTGCGCCACCAATCAATGCGATGGGTTTGTGACCTGCGTTTTGCAGGTGCTTGAGCATCATAATACCGCAGAGGTGCCCAATATGCAAACTATCTGCAGTGGGGTCAATACCCAAGTATGCAGCAGTAGGTTCTTTCATCAGTTGTTCTTCGGTGCCTGGCATCATGTCTTGCAACATGCCACGCCAACGCAATTCTTCTACAAAATTCTTCATTGCTTATATAATTTGTATGTTTTATTTTCTATATTCTATTTCACACGAGTACCGATTGTTGTGTAAACTTGATTGTCTCGTTGGATTAGGAGTTGGTTATTAATAATTATTTTTGTTGCCGTCTTATCTACTTTATGAATGTTTTCCACTGCATTAGCATCATTTGCATGATAAATGATATGAATAGGTACATCATATGAATTAATAGCATTCACTTCCATGTGAAGGTTATTTCCTTCACTTTTAGTTACTTCTACAGTACCATCTACAAAGAAGTATATCATATCTATAGTTTCTCCATTCAAAGTACTATATAATGATGGAGAAACGGATAAGTCATCATTCACACCTGTACTTGCTAACACAGTACCTGATTGCAATGAGTGATTGATTGGATATATGCCCTCTGGAATACCAATCTCTTCATCGAAGGTATCGGAAAAGAAGTATAGTACCAGCATATCTTCATGCTCTTGTGAAATGGCTTCAAATACGATTAAATGATCTTTTTGAGTGTAATTATCTATTTTGATTTTATCCCGTGAATTAAAGGTGCAATCGACAGCTCCTTCTTCTGTGTCCAGCTCTAAATGCGGACGTGCATATTTTGATTGAATAGTAATTTGATACAATGTGGCATTTTCGCATATAACAGATGCGGTCGCATTAATTGTGCCATCATCATCCATTGAAACAATTAAATCGCCTTTCTCAACTGTAGAAATATCGTATTTTTGGGTTGAATTATTCCATTCTGCTACATAGGTGTAGTCGTTGAAGAAATCATACTTACCTTGTCCAAATTTACCAAACATACCATCATTACTAAAAGTACCCGCCACTTCTTCTGATGCTACGGTAAAGGAAACCATTGTTGATGCGTCGGGTGTATATGCAATAAATTGGAAATATCCTTCTTCAAGATGATTTTCAAATGGCACGTCTGTTAAATGTAAGGAAGTAGTTTTGGTCGGAGTTGGGGCAACATACCATAGTGTCACAGCGTATAATACAGAATCAAAGCCAATGATATCAACTTCAATCCATGTTGTGTCATTGGATTGAGATATTTTGCCATCTACTTTTGCAAGTTCGATATCCTTCCATAGTTTTTTATCATATAAGGATGTATAATACATACCGATATTTTCCAATGTGAATGTCTCATTTAATCCTACTCCAACAATATTCAATGAAAGAGTAAAGTCATCGTTATTATTGATGAGTAATAAATCATTATTTTGAGGATAGAATGATGCTTGTGCAGATTTATTAAAACTAATATTCTTTGTATCAGTATGCATAGGAACTGCCCACATAAGGGTTATATTGTACACAATATTGTTTGTGCAGCGAACTCTCGCTTGTATCTTATATGAATTGGATGTTTCTTCCTTTTGAATCTGCATTTGGGCAACTAAGGACTCTACTTCTTCCATTGTACTGAGGTCTGTGATGTAAAATACGGTCGTTGCTTCCGTGTAATCACCTTCACGTATATTACTATCGTAATACATTACTTGTATCGTGTAGTCATCATTCGATGCGTTAACGGTGATGACATTATATGCTTCAGCAAAACTGTCATCAAATCGCATGTTTGAACAGGTAATGTCAATAGTGTCTATTGGATCTGGCAATGGAGCAGCCAACATAATGTTGTAAATAACGGTATCTGAACTCAATATGGTAAATTGTGCACCATAAGCCAAATCTCCTGTAGCTATCGTACCAATATCAACAGTACCTTCTATTTGAATGGGAGTAACTGTCATTCCGTTGTAGAGCAGATGACTATTATCTAAATCAAAATCTTCGATAGTAGGATAAATGCCTGCAACTCTTTCGCTCAAGACCACTAAACTGATATCCAATTGTTCATTTTGTCCTGATATAGTGTACGAAAAGTCATCTTTTGTTATCGTGGCATTCATAATCGCCAGGTCGATTACGTTTTTAGCCTTGACAATCTCTTGTGTTGCATGAATGACATACGTATTGCCGTCTGTTCCTAAAATAGTGGCGTCCAATACGATGCTATCTAATAGGGGATTTATTTCGTTAATAGAAATAGTCATAGTAATGTCCTCATAATGAACACCTCCGTTTTCGCGGTTGGTGGGAGTAAAGATATATGAGTAGTCGTGTAGAAAATCATCAGTATCGAAGGTCCCGCAGTAATTTGTTTTTGGTGCTTCCCAATTGAGATACACTTCCCAATCATCTTCGTTCTCTAATACCACATACCAATCACCAGAACTATAATATTTAGGACCAGTAGTAAATGCGTCAAAGTTCAAAACGATTTCTTGACCTTGTGTTTGCTCAACTGAATATGATGGAATGGTGTAGGGGCTCGTATTTAATTCTTTATGCATGGATACGGTCTCTTTACACTTTCCTTGATTAAATTGCTTTGCTACTTGATATATCTTTTCATTAGAGTGAAGAGGATGATTAGAACTAACCGCCTTACGAGAGGTGGCTCCGAGGGTGTGTAACGTAAAAATACAAAATAGTAATAAAACAATCTTTTTCATTTATTGTTGAAATTAAAAAATCGTGCAAAGGTACTGCTTTTTTTGGACATATACAAACAAATAGTCTGAAAAAATGTTTTCTATAAAAAAGGAGGATGCCGTAGCACCCTCCTTGAATGTGTATGTGATGAGTAATTATTTTACTACAGAACCCATAACATTGTATTTCACGCCGTCTTTGATGATCAAGAGTTGGTCGTTCTCAATCATTTTGCTTGCGTTGGTGTTTACTTTGATGTTCTCGAAACCTGTCTCTGCTGGATTTGCCTCATATACGATATGTGCAGGTACGTCGTATGAGTTCACAGCATCAACGGTAATCTTCAAGTAACCATCCACATGCTCTACTACTACACTTCCGCCTACCATGAAGAAACATTCATTGAGATACAAATTACCTCCATCTGCAACCAATGTGCAATAGTTAGATGGCATTGCGCCATAGTCTGCATCATAGCCAGTAGATGCTAATACAGTACCTTCAGCGTATGTATCACTGATTGGATATGTACCTTCTGGAATTACCAAACCTTCTACAGTATCGTTTACGAAGAAGAGCAATGACATCAAGTCGCTCATGTCACCAGCCATTACGTCCACATATAATTCACCATAATCTGCTACGTAATCGGTGTTGAAGGTCAATTCATCATTGAGGTTATATTCGCGATTTACTTCGCCCTCTGTCATGTCGTATTGCAAACCTAATTTTGACATGGTTACATCGGTGCTAACCAAATAAAGCACTTCGTTCTCGCAGAGCAACTCAGCGTCAATATGTGCTAATTCTTCGCTTACTTTTGTTACAGTTGCTTTTGCTGCTACTGCAGATACAGCAGTTGTGTCGCCATCTACGATAAGACCTACTTTAGTGTAATAATAATCAAAATCTTCGCCTTCGTATTCGCCTTCTAATGCGTTCTTCTCAGCAAAGATGTCCAATATTACGATATACTCTTCGTTTTCATTATAAATATAATAATCACCGTATGAGTCATAGTATTCCGAACTTGCTGGGGTAGTGAATTCAATAGCTACTGTGTCTTTTGCTTCTGGCAATACATAACTGAGATCCAAGTTGTAGAGAATGGTATCTACACCCAACGCTTGAGCTTTGATAGCACGTTGTCCGTCCACTTCTGTAACAGTTGCGCTGAGGATGTCGTCAAACACAATCTCTGTCGAATCTGCAACACGATAAACAGAACTCCACTCTACATTGAAATCTGCGCTGGTGAGTTCGCCTAATGGCAAACCATTTGCCATGTCAAGAGTAACTTCATATTCCTCGTTGCTTGCGGTGATGGTGCAGAAATACATACCAAAGAGCTCGAATTCGTCAATAGTCATGTTGGTGGCTACGATGTCAATGGTGTCGGTTGGAGCAGGTTTGGTGTACGACATAGTGATGTGATACATAACGGTATCAACGCCCAATGCGTATGCGTCTGCAAAATAGGTTTGATCTTCTTTGGTGACAGTCAAGTTGAGACCCAAGAAGTCAACGAAAGTAGTATCTATGCCATCTACAAACATGATGTAGTTTGCATAAGCTACATACATATCGTCTTGAGTGTATTCTCCCACTACTTCATCAGAAGCGATAAGGAATGAGGTATAAACACCATTCTCATTAGCCCAGAATTGGAATGTCTCGCTGCTGCGAGTACCATCCTCCAAGTGACCATTGGTATAAGCCAACTCTACGGTGTCTTTTGCCTCTGGCAATGGCAACTCTGCTACACTTACGAGGTAACGGATACTATCCTCGCATAGCAAGTTTGCCTCCAAGAATTTGCTATCTTCGGTAACGGTTACTGTAAATTCTGCTTCTACATAATCCACGAAGGTCTTGGTGCCATCTGTGTCATAGATAGTCAAGTAAGAATAATCCAAATCCAAATCATCAATACCGAATGTACCAGCAAAGCCGCTCTCCTCTGCCAAGTAGTCCAAACGTACTACGTAGGTTTGTGTTTCGTCAATCACAGCCATGTACCAGTCGCCACTCTCTGCATAATACTCATACGACCACTCTCCTCCAAGGATAACCACTGTGTCAGTAGCTACAATCCCTTCTGTGGCTTTAGCAGGAGCTTTGCGAACAGCGTTAGCAGGCATTGCTTGTTTAGCGATGGTTTGCACAGCCTCAATTTGGCGAGCGCCATTCACTTGCAATGCAGGTGTTGCTTTTGCCATACGCTTTGCTGCGATAGCTTCGCGATCTTGTTGGTTGAATTTTGCTTGCTTGTTTACCACTTTAGAGTTGGAAACAGCCAATTGTCTCTCCATTACATAAGGAGAACTAGCCATGGCACATAGCACAATACTTAGTGCCATGAAAAGAGAGTAAATCTTTTTCATAAAAATAAAATTTAAAATTGTACCTTAAAAACTATATACCTTATTATATATATGCGTGTATGCGCGTAAATGGACTTTGCAGCGGCTGCTTTTTACTTTTTGCCGTTTTTGTCTAGCAAAATCACGTGCAAAGGTAATATATATAATTCATATATGCAAACATTTTTCCATTTTTTTTTATACTTTTTGTGATTTTTTGTATGTTTTTTGTTGATTTTGATGAAAAATTGCGTTTCTTATCGGTAGTTTTTGTGATTTTTTGTCACCTCTCCATTCCTCTAGACCCTCTAGACTCTCTAGTCCCCAAACAAAAATAAATGACCTCCCAAATGGAAAGTCATTTATTTTGTTGCCAAACTAGGATTCGTCGTTCGGCTTGTGCTTGTTGCAATGACTGTTGCTCTGCAACATTAAGCAACCGCACATCCTCACTCTCCCCTCGTCAGAATGGACTTGTCGCAATGAATGTTGCTTTGCAACATTGGGCGACCGTCATTCTTCCTCTTAAATCGAACTCACGAAGTTCGATTTATTTTTGTGCTAGTTTTTGTTGCCAAACTAGGATTCGTCGTTCGGTTTGTGCTTGTTGCAATGAATGTTGCTCTGCAACATTGGGCAACCGCACATCCTCACTCTCCCCTCGTCAGAATGGACTTGTCGCAATGAATGTTGCTCTGCAACATTGGGCGACCGTCATTCTTCCTCTTAAATCGAACTCACGAAGTTCGATTTATTTTTGTTGCCAAACTAGGATTCGAACCCAGACAGACAGAACCAGAATCTGTAGTGCTACCGTTACACCATTTGGCAATATCGTGACAGTTTAAAGTTCTAAGAGTTCTAAAGGTTCTAAGAGTTTTAAATTGTCACGAAGTGACATTACTTCACGCGGCGCTCTGGAATACGAGCTTTCTTACCAGTAAGAGCACGCAAGTAGTACAATTTAGAGCGACGAACTTTACCGTATTTGTTAACAGTAATTTTCTCGATGAATGGGCTGTCCATAGGGAAGATACGCTCTACACCTACGTTACCAGACATCTTGCGAACAGTGAAGCGCTTCTTGTCACCGCTACCGTGGATGCAAATAACATCACCGCGGAACTCTTGGATACGCTCCTTGTTACCCTCTTTAATACGATAAGCTACAGTCACTTGATCACCTGCAGCGAATGCTGGAAACTCTTTCTTCTCGCCAGCGAATGCCTCTTCGGCAATTTTCATTAAATCCATTTCGATTCGTTTGTTTAATGGGTTAAAAGGCTATAGTATACGCTACTGTTCAAGCCGCAAAAATGCGTACTCTATGCTGATCGCCAGAGACTATAGTCGAAAATCGGGTGCAAAGGTACTGCTTTTTTTGCATATATGCAAGAAAAAGTGTGAAAAAGTTGCAATGTTTCAACGTTTGAAGTTGTTTTTTGAGGGATTTAGGCCTCCCAAAGGGAGATGGGGCGTGCGTGATGAATGGAATAATAGTCTATGTATGAGCGGGGGAAGATGGGGTGTTCTTAGGTTAATAACCCGATTATCCTACGTATATCTTACGTATATGTTACGTATATCCTACGTATATGGTACGTAATTGACAGCGGAAAGGTAAGGGGGGAATATCGAGTTATGAATTATGAATTATGAATTTTGAATTAAGTTTACGCAGCCCAAATACAACCAAATCTTACCTAAAAGTAAACTTTTTGCTCGATTTGTTTGTATTTGTGCGTATTTTTTTGTACCTTTGCACGTTAATTGTGTATTATGAGTAATTATATCGTATCGGCAAGAAAGTATCGTCCTACGACTTTCGAAAGCGTGGTGGGGCAGCAAGCATTGACGCAGACATTGCGTAATGCTATACGTACCAACCATTTAGCGCATGCATATCTGTTTTGTGGTCCACGTGGCGTGGGTAAAACTACGTGTGCGCGTATCTTCGCAAAAACCATCAACTGCTTGACCCCAACGGCGGAGAATGACGCATGTAATGCGTGTGAATCGTGTGTGGCGTTCAACGAACAGCGTTCGTTTAATATCCATGAGTTGGATGCGGCGTCGAATAACTCGGTGGAGGATATTCGTTCGTTGATAGACCAAGTGCGTATTCCGCCGCAGATTGGTAAGTATAGCGTGTATATCATAGATGAGGTGCACATGTTGTCGCAAGGTGCGTTTAACGCGCTGCTGAAGACGTTGGAGGAGCCACCTTCATATGCTATCTTTATCTTGGCGACAACCGAGAAGCACAAAGTGCTGCCTACTATCTTGAGCCGTTGTCAGGTGTATGATTTTAGTCGTATTACGGTGGCTGATACCATTCGTCACTTGCAGTATGTCGCCCAACAAGAAGGCGTGAATGCGAGCGAAGAAGCATTGAACGTGGTGGCACAAAAGGCGGATGGCGGTATGCGTGATGCGCTGAGTATCTTCGATCAGTTGGTGTCGTTCTGCGGAACAACGATTAGTTATGAGCAGGCAATAGCAGTGCTGAATGTGCTGGATACGGATTATTATTTCCGCTTGGTGGATGCGGCATTGGCTGGCAATGTGAGCGATGCCTTGTTGCTGCTCAATGAGGTGCTGGTGAAAGGCTTTGATGCGGGACACTTCGTGACAGGCTTTGCACAACATTTGCGCGATGTACTGGTGAGCAAAGATGCAGCCACAGTACAACTGCTGGAGACTTCAGAGACGATTCGTGTACACTATCAAGAGCAAGCAAAACGCTGCAATGCAAAGTGGCTGTTCAATGCGTTGGACGTGATGAACACTTGTGATATTAACTATCGCACAGCAAAGAATAAACGATTGACAGTAGAGTTGGCGTTGGTGAAACTTTGCAGATTGGTGGAAGTTCAGGAGGTTCAGAGTTCTGGTGTTCAGAAGATTCAAGGTTCGAGTGCTCAGAAGAGCAATGCCACAGTGGCTCCTAAACCAACCCCAACACCTCAGCCTGCTGCTCCAAAACCTGCGCCACAAGCAGCACCGAAGCCCGTGCAACAAGCCCCTCTGCCATCCATGCCAACGATGGGGGCAATGCCATCATTGGGTAATATAGGATTGATCAATGCTACGCCTACAAGCGCAGCTGCCCAAGCCTCTGGAGCGAAGCAACCTACAAGCACAGCCGAGCAGCCAGCACCAGCACAACGTAATAACCCTTTTACAGCTGACCAACTCATTGACGCGTGGGTTGGTCTGAGAGTACACTTCCGAGGTGAAGAGCGTCTGTTGGCGATGTTGGCGAACAATCAACCAGTATTGGTAAATGAGGAGTTGTGTCGCATCACAGTGGCTAATCCTTGGCAAAAACAAGAGTTTGCTAAGTTTGGCAAGAAAGTGATGGATTTGGTGTGCGATGCATTGCAGAATGACCTATTGAAATTGCAAGTAGATGTGGCCGAGTTTGACCGTAGTAGCAAAGCCTATACTGCTGTGGATAAATACAAGTTGCTGGTTAAGCAAAACCCCCATTTGGCGGACTTGAAGACAAGAATGAACCTACAGTTGGAGTAATTTGGAATTATGAATATTCTTTCGATTTTATTATTTTCCTTTGCGTTGCTCACCGACACGCATATCAGCACAAGCAACCCACATCCGATGGAGGATTTGCAACGCTCGATTGCAGATATAAACCAAAATCCTGAGATTGAATTTGTGGTGGTGACAGGCGACTTGACAGAGTCAGGCGACCGCGCTTCAATCGAAGCTGTGAAAGCAGCACTTGACCAACTCAGCGTGCCCTATTATGCAGCTTCGGGCAACCACGAGACTACGTGGTCGGAGTCGGGCGTAATGGATTTTACCCGCGTGTTTGGCGACAGCCGCTTTGCGTTCACGCACCGTGGCATGTACTTCATTGGCTTCAATTCGGGACCTGTCATCCGCATGGCAGACGGGCATGTGGCGCCGCAGGATATAGCATGGCTGAAGCATAATCTGGATAGTGTTTCCAAGGCAGGCGATGCTCCTATATTTGTGTTTACTCATTATCCACTGAAAAATGGCGATGTGGATAACTGGTATGACGTGACCGATGTGCTTCGTCAACATAATGTGCAATGCATCATGGGTGGGCACTACCACCGCAACCTGCTCTTTGACTGCGACGGTATAGCCGATGTGCTCAATCGCTCTAATCTGCGTGACAAAGATGGGGTGAATGGTTATTCGATTATCAGTGTGACGGATAGTATTCGTTTTCATGAGAAACGTATTGGGGAAAGTGTACAACACTGGCTCAGTTTGCCATTCGGAAAGAAGGAATATGGGGCATCGGATGAGAGTTTGCGCCCTGATTTCTCCGTCAACAAGCAATACAAGAACGTCCGCCGCCAATGGCATAAAGCATTGAAAGGTGGTATCTACTCCACACCTGTCACCGATGGCAAGAGTTTGTTTATTGGCGATGACGTGGGTGTGATGTATGGGTTGGACCTCCAATCGGGCAAGACGCTCTGGACTTTCGACACAGGCATGCGTATCGTGGGAAGCCCTGCGGTCAGCGATGGCGTGGTGGTGTTCGGTAGTGCCAACTACAACATCTACGGACTGGATGCTAAGACTGGCAAAGAATTGTGGCATATTACTACTGCTCAAGCCGTTATGGGTGCAGCTACTATCCACGAGGGCGTGGCATATATCGGTGGTGGCGACGGCAGAATGTTCGCCATTGATATCCATACGGGCAAAGTGAAGTGGTCGTTCGACGAATTGAAGAACTATGTCCTCACTCGCCCATTGGTGTATCGCGACAAACTCTATTTTGGCTGTTGGGATACCCATCTCTATGCGCTCAATCTGGCAGATGGCTCATTGGCATGGAAGTGGAACAACGGCAAGGGCAATCCCAAACTCTCCCCTGCCAGTGTATGGCCTGTGGCAGCCGATGGCAAGATCTTCATCACTGCCCCCGACCGCTATTTTACTTGCCTCGACGCCGAGACGGGCGCAGTGGTTTGGCGCACCAATCAGTATAAGGTGCGCGAGACGGTCGGCATGAGCGAAGATGGCAAGACGGTCTATTCCAAGTGCATGTGGGATACTATTGTAGCCCTGCCTACCCATTACCCATTATCCATTAGCACAACGTCCAATAGCCCATCTCCCCGCTGGGTGACGCATGCCGACTTTGGCTACGAACACAATCCTGCTATGCCATTGGAGAAGGATGGTACTTTATGGGTAAGTACCAAGAACGGCTTGCTGCTGGGTATGGATGCCGAGACAGGCGAGGTGCTCTGGCGTCATAAGATTGGTAACTCAATATTGAATACACCATTGCCGTTGAGTAGGAAAGAATGTATCTATACAAGCAGTGAAGGAACAATTACATATATTCGAGTGAAGTAACCTAATTATTTGATTCACGAATCGCAAAAACCGAATCCATGTACGATCTAAAAGCATATTTACCTACAACCAAAAAGGAGGTGCAACTCCGTGGTTGGGACGAAGTGGATGTGATTATCTTCTCGGGTGATGCATATATAGATCATCCTGCTTTTGGTGCGGCTGTGATAGGTCGTGTGTTGGAGAAAGCGGGATATAAAGTGGCAATTGTTCCTCAACCCGATTGGCGTGGAGATCATCGTGACTTTACCAAACTGGGACGACCACGCCTGTTCTTTGCTGTGACTTCGGGGAGTATGGATTCGATGGTGAATCATTATACAGCTGCTAAACGTTTGCGTTCGGATGATGCCTATACGCCAGAGGGCAGGGCAGGAATGCGACCAGACTATTGCACCATTACTTATTGCAATATCCTCAAGGAGTTGTATCCCGATGTGCCTATCGTGATTGGCGGTATAGAAGCCAGCATGCGACGACTGACGCACTATGACTATTGGTCGGATAGACTGATGCCAAGCATATTAGTGGATTCTAAAGCAGATATACTGGTATATGGCATGGGTGAGAAGCAAGTGCTTGCAATCGCAGAGCGATTAGCAAATAGTGCACAATTAACAGTTGACAGTGTACAACTGCACGACATACCACAAACTGCATACCTCACAAAGCAATATCAACTGTCAACTATCAACTGTCAACTACGTAGTCATGAAGAAGCTGTGAAGAGCAAGCGCGTGCATGCGGAGAATTTTCGCTTGATAGAGACGGAGAGTAATAAGATAAACGCGGCTACTATAGTACAGGCTGTAGGCGATAAGTATGTCGTGGTGAATCCTCCTTACCCCACGATGACTACCGAGGAGTTGGATGCAATATATGACCTGCCTTTCCAGTATCATCCTCATCCGAAATACAAAGACAAACATATACCTGCCTACGAGATGATTCGTTTCTCGGTGTGTATGCACCGTGGATGCTTCGGCGGTTGTAGTTTTTGTACCATCTCTGCCCATCAAGGCAAACAGATAACTTCGCGCTCGGAGCAAAGTATCCTGCGACAGATAGACAAACTGAAAGACTTGCCCGAATGGAAAGGCTATTTGAGCGATTTGGGTGGTCCTTCGGCGAATATGTATGGCATGCATGGTAAGGATATGACCTTGTGTGAGAAGTGTGCGCGTCCAAGTTGTTTGCATCCTGCGATATGCAAGAATCTTAATCAAGATTTTGTGCCACTACTTTCCATATACAATAAGGTGGATAACCTGCCACATATCAAAAAGTCGTTCGTGGGAAGTGGCATACGATACGACTTAATGAACGAGGCATACGGAAAGGAACTGATAACTAAGCACGTGTCAGGACGGCTGAAAGTGGCACCCGAACATACGAGCACAGAGGTGCTGAAACTGATGCGCAAACCTGCATGGCAAGTGTATGAGAAGTTTCATCGCTTCTTTGAACAAGTGAACCAAGAGGCTGGGGTGCGCCAGCAGTTGATACCTTATTTCATATCATCGCATCCTGGTTGCACGAATAAAGATATGCAGCAACTAGCTGAACAATGCAAGCGCCTCAATTATCGCCCAGAGCAGGTGCAGGACTTTACGCCTACACCGATGACATTGGCAACGACGATGTTTTATACGGGAATAAACCCTTATACGATGGAGCAAGTGTATGTGGCGCGAAGTAAAGAAGAGAAAGATAGGCAGAAAGGGTATTTTTTCTTTTGGAAAGGGACAAGGACGTCGAACGCGGCTGCAGGAGGCTATAGGTTGAAAGTCAAAGGTAATAGAAAAGGTTGAAGGAAATAGATTATAGATTATAGATTAAAGGCAAGGATATATGGCAGTAAAAAAGAAATATGAAATCAATCCTGATACGCTTGTTTTAGAGCAAGTGGAGCATGATTTGCGCTATTGGTTGCGCCAAACGGGTATTTATGTGTTAAGTGGTATCGTATTAGGTATCATCTTTTTGTACCTATTTTTAGCATTCTTCCCATCACCACGTGAGAAGCAATTGCTTCGTGAGAAAGAGGCACTTCAATCGCAAATGGAGACACTGAATCGACAAGTGGACCAGATGCAGATTGTGATGACCGATTTGCAGCAGCGCGATGATAATCTCTATCGCGTGTTGTTTGGTGCAGAGCCAATACCACTGAGCATTCGTCAAGGTACACAACGCAAAATATCCTATTACGAAGAATTAGCGCAGATGACTAATAGCCAACTATCAGCAGATTTGGCTCTGAAGGTGGATGTGCTGGAAAAGGAATTGTACGTGCAAGCCAAGTCGTATGATGAGGTGCTGGAGATGGCAAAGACGCAAGAGATACGTATGGAGAATATTCCAGCTATTCAACCTGTGCTCAATAAGGATTTGAAGCGTGTGGCTTCAGGTTTTGGTGTGCGTATCGACCCCGTGTATCATGTGCGCAAATTTCATCAAGGTATGGACTTTACCGCACCTACAGGCACGGAGATTTTTGCTACGGGTAATGCGACTGTGAAGTTTACAGGTTGGAAGCAAGGGTATGGTAATACGGTGGTATTAGACCATGGTTTTGGCTATGAAACACTGTATGCTCACTTGTATAAATCGCTGGTGCGAAAAGGGCAGAAAGTACGTCGTTCGGATATTATTGCGTTGGTGGGTAATACAGGTAAATCTACAGGTCCTCACTTGCATTATGAGGTGCGTTTGAATGGTAAACCTGTGGACCCTCGCAATTACTATTTCTACGATCTTTCGCCTGAGGAATACGATCAAATGATTCAGTTATCCAATAACTTTGGTCAGATGTTGGATTGATTCCTTTGAAGCTACGTTCTTATTTTACGTAAACGTTCAAACGATTATTACGCTCAGTGCAGCACATACGTACTTTTTTTATACAAAAATACATTTTTTCCTAAAAAAATTTGCGTATGTGCAATTTTTGTAGTACCTTTGCAGCCGCTTTCGTGAAAGGAAGTGCTTCAGACAAAGAACGTCGATGAATCGCGCATAGCGCGGGGAAGGATGGGTGAGTGGCTGAAACCAACAGTTTGCTAAACTGTCGTACGGGTAACTGTACCGGGGGTTCGAATCCCCCTCCTTCCGCAAAAAATGCCATGTAGCCGAATCCAAGCTTGCTTGAGTGAGAGCACATGGCATTTTTTTGTAAGGATGCCGTCGGCAGACTAAGGATTACGTAGCAATCCCCCTCCGTTACAAAGGGAGTGTATAGATTACGTAGCAATCCCCCTCCGATGTAATCCTCTTAATAAAAACTTGATTATGAAAAAGTCAACGTGGATTATTCTTTCCGTAGTGGCAGTGGTATTCTTGACTGCTCTGGGATTTTGCATTAAACAGTATTATCATTTTGCCGTATCCAACTTTCAGAGTATGGATGGTGAGTCGCATAGCTATCATGTGTATCCGAACACCCCTACTGATTCGCTGATGACGGAGATGTTGGGTGATTATGAAATGGCATCGGATTTGGCATGGTGCTTGCATTGTAGGTATCTTAAATACAAAGAGGCTAAGCCCGGTTTCTATCGTTTTGCTTCTAAGATTGCTAACCGCGATTTGATTCGTCGCTTGCAATTGGGTGAGGAGACCCCCATTAAGTTGTCGTTTACTCAATCTATCCGTACACGTGAGCAGTTGGCTGGCCATATGGGTAAGAAACTGCTATTGGATTCGGCGGACGTGATTCAGCGCCTCAATGATAGGGAGTATATGGCGCATTTTGGTATGACACCAGAGACAGCGGTGTGCCTGTTTATCCCCAATACTTATGAGGTGTATTGGACGATGTCGGCAGACCAACTCTTTGCGCGTATGTATAAGGAATATCAACGCTTCTGGAACGATGAGCGTCAAGCGAAGGCGAAGAAGTTGGGATTGACACCAGTGGAGGTGGCGACAATTGCTTCGATTATAGCTTCGGAGACCAATATGAAAGAGGAATATCCTGCTATTGCGTCGATCTATATCAACCGCCTGAGAAAAGGTATTGCTTTGCAGGCATGCCCTACGGTAATCTTTGCTGTGGGTGATTTCTCACTACGCCGTGTGCTGAAGCGTCACCTGGCAATAGACTCGCCATACAATACGTATAAGTATCGCGGTTTGCCTCCTGGCCCGATACGTTTAGCGCGTCCTGATGTGATAGATGCGGTATTGAATGCGCCAAAGACGGATTACCTGTATATGTGCGCTAATCCTGATTTCTCGGGTACACATGTGTTCTCTTCTTCGTATGCAAAACATAGTGCGGTGGCGAGAGAGTATCAGCGTGAGTTGAATCGTAGGAGAGTGAGGTAGGAGCAGCAAAGCTGCGGTTTAAAGGTTTCAGGCACGGAAGGCGCTTGTATCAAGGTTTCAAAGTTTCGATCTTGAAACAGCAACATAGTTGCGATGAAATAGCGCATAGCGCGTGAAATGGTATAAATAATAATGAAGGAGTGGGTATTGCCCACTCCTTCGTTGTTATATGCTATGGTATGATTATTGTTGTATCATACGACCTTGTGCATCATAGAGTTTACTATCACGGAGGAGGTAGAGTGCGCCGTCAATGATGTATTTCTTCACATTGTCGTTGCCGTCTGTTAGGATGGTGTTTTCTACTTCTGTGGCTACGTGGTTTGGACGCACGCGGAGCGCGAAACGCTCGTTGTCAATGCCTGCATTGAGTTCAACGGTATAGTCAGCGAGGAGTAGGTTGGTCTCTGTGCCAGTCTCATAGTCGATGAGGATAGCAGTGATACCATCTGTACCATCAGGCATAGCGAAGGTGTAGTTGCCATCCTCTTCGATATCCAAGCCGAGAGGGATGATACGCTCTTCTACAGGGAGTACGTTGGCAGCCACCTCTACATTGCCAATCATAGAGTAGATATTGGCTCCGCTATTGATAATCTTGCAGAGGTCGTAGTTCATATCAAACTCGGCTGTAACGTTGTCTTCTTGCAAGCGGATGAAGGTATGATCGTGGTCAGTACCCTCTTGTTGCAGAGCCAAGCGCAAGGTGTATTGGTCTTTGCTAGATGACTGTTTGCGTGCTGCAATAGCCGCAGGGGTAACATTACCAGCTGCCCATTCGATAGTACCAGCAAATTGTACCATGTATGCATGCATACAATTGAATACTGCTGCCTTATTGACTGCATACGTATTGTTAGTAGCAAAGTATTCATAATAGAAGCCAAGATCTTTGGTGTCAATATCAGGGAAATTTTTATATCCTGCCACACCAATGATATTCCAGTTGGAATCTTTAGTCTTTCTATCATCACGTTCGATAGTACACTCCCATGCATCTACCTTTGTTTCTTTGGAGGCAGGATTGCTATCAATGGTGATATTTTCGTCGTTCGAAGGGAAATAGAGTGCGATATCATCGGTATTGGCCCATAATGAGGCGCTTTCTTTTAGCAAGTCTAAATCTAGGCATAGTACGTATCCCTTACCTGCTTCAAGTATGTAGTTTGTAGGGTTGGTAATATATTTCCAGTAGGAATAGGTAGGTTCTTTCCACAAGCCTTTCTCTGCACGCTCTTTACCATCGTAATATTCCATAATCCAGTGCTCGCCATAGTTACCAAAACCAAATGCCTCTCCCAGATTGACATCGAATGGGAATGATACCCAATAGAGTGCACGTTCGTGTTCGGAACCTGCACCATTGAGTGTGCTCTTGTTGAAGTTCATTACGCCATAGATAGTCTTGATGGTTTTGATACTTCCTGCATTAGTAACATTGAATGTCTGCGCTAGTTCGTGATGCGAACGCATAATCATGGCTTCATCTACAGTAATGTTTTCTGATATTTCTCCGTCTTCGGTTAAACCACATAGTAGGTAGTTGGTCTTAAAGTCATAAATAAGGCGGAATTTATATTCATTTTCTGCTCCTGTGATGATAGGAACTGTAGCGTCTGCTGCTCCTTTGAAGTATTGAATCTTACCGTTGTAGTTGGCAGTTAATTTTACTAATGTCTTTTCGCTTGCTTTTATATCTACTTGATAGAGCCAGTTACCCATATCAGCAAACGTAGTTTCGTTCGCATTTAGACCAGTTCGATCTCCTGTTCCTACAGGGAAGGTGTTACCAGTTGTATCTTTCAAATACTCGTTTCCAATGAGTACGAGGTAGCGGTCTGCTATAGTACCCGAACCATTGATATAGGCACGTTTTAACGCGTTTGTGCTACTATTCCATGTATAGCGGACATTGGCATTTGCAGGAAGGTTTCCATTCTCATCTGTGACAATATCATCTTTTGCCAAGGTATCGGATACGCAGTAGCTATAATCATTCGCCACCACATATTTGACGTTGTTATCTTGTAACATCCATTCACAGAAGTAGTAGTCGTATCCTCCATGGGTGAGTGCGGTTTGTGAGTGGGTCATAATGTTGTCGGGGTTGGTGTTGTATTTGCTCCACCCACCAGCGGCACCATCTGTACGGATATAATAGTTGCCTTCGTATAGATGGGTGTTTTCTGCAAGAATTTGTGCTTTATGTGAACCTGTGTTGGTTTGTTCAAGCACAAAATTATAAACTGCATCTTTTGTAACAGCGGGGCAACCGTCGCCGATGTATAATTCTGCTGATTTTTTAGCAGGAGCTAAAGCTGCAGTAGGGTTAGCACCACTAATGTCATTGATATATTGAATAGCAATGTCTTCCCATGTGATGGTGGCACCATTGATATTGCTGCATCGTTGCAATAAGATAGCAGGGTTTTTGCCATTAGTCTTATTGATAAAGAAGGATACAGTATCTAATTTCTCTCCTTCTGTTATTCCGCGAATGGATTGTGCAGGGTGGAATTTTGCATAAGGTTTTTCGCCTAACACTTCGTTCTCTACATATACCATTCGGTAGTCTCCTACCATCAGAGGATACTCTACGCTGACAAGCATTTTACCTGTGCTAAGGTCAATGGAGAAGATATAATAACCGTCAGATAGAGCGGTGATGGTAACATCACTTCCATCCTCCGCAGTGAATTCAATGTCTGTATTTTTAGTTGAGGTGATGGCAGTAGATGTTCTAAACCAATCGTTTTTGATGTTTTTAATTTTAAATTCATAGGTGTTTCCACTGCTCAAAAGCAATTCTTTTTGGAATATATATCCGCCAGAAGTCTCAGATGTGAACTTGTCGCTTACTTCATTCCATCCGTTGAAATCACCTGTTATTGTATATCCTGACTCGGTAGAGTTGTACTTCATCCAAAGACCTTTGCTGAAGTATTTTGTGCCATTTTTTGTTTCGTTTGATGCTTCTTGTGGGATAAATAATTCCATTCCACTGTTGAAATCGGTGCGATAAGCGGCTTTGGTATTGTGGAAGTTACCATAGTTAGGTTGTTTTGCTTCGGTAAAGGCAATCACATTACCAGGTACAACCCCACTATCGCCATAATCATATTTCCACACATCGGTTGTTCCAATCTGCGTCATCGCACAGCATCGTTTATTTGCTTCAGTTAGTCCATATGAACTAGCTCCAAGATCACCATAATTCTCTCCTGTTAGGAAATAGACATATACCTTAGTCCATTTGGGATTGTTCTTAAAGTAGATAGTTGTGCTTGGTAAGAGATCTGCTACTTCGTTTTTGTCCACCCATTGTCCTGCCGAATAGACGTAGTATTTTCCATTTACCCATTCTAAATCACCCGTTTTTCCATCATCATTACCTTGGTTGAAGACAAGTTTGTCATAATTCTTACCTGATGGCATAACATATTTGTACACATCATATCCGCTGATTTTCTCAGGTTCTTTGGTCATGGCTATACCAGGCCAGTTGCCATTCTTATTCTGATCATCACTGGATACCCACGCGTATATATTAACAGTAGCCCATCTTACAGTATTGACGAAATATACATATGGGTTTTCTGTATAATTGGCAGTAACTGTAGCTGCTTTGCCATCTCCATTGGAGCGAACAGTAATAGTGGTAGCATTATCTGCGCCACCATCAGTACGGGTACAGTTTGTAAGTGTCCAACTAGTCAGTGTGTAAGCATCATCGTTAGTGGCAGTAATAGTTGCTGTAGTTTCATAACCTATTGAATTTACTGATGCTGCTGGAACTTCATAACCAGGGTCGCCTGCATCGTATTGATTGGAGGTCGTCAGCGTGGACATGTTTTCCGTAGCAGAAGCGGTGACGATTACCGAACCATTTTTTACAGTCACGTTGGTGTTGGCTGTTGTTGCGTTTCCGAATGTAGCGTTTGCTGCTGGATTGGCAGTCCAAGTGCTGAAAGTATAACCCGTTTTAGGTGTGGCTGTGATAGGGTATGTGTTTCCCAATGTTACAGGATCTTCAGAGCCTGTAACGGATGCAATACCTGCGCCTGCTGCAACGGTCAAGGTATTGGTTGCTGTTGAGCGGAAGTTGGCTCGAATGGTTGCTGCGCTTGTTGGCTTAAATGTGGTGGAAGCACTTGTTTCCGAACCAAAAGAACCGCTACCGCTTGTGATTGTCCAGTTAACAAATTCATAATTAGTAGCAGGGTCTGCTTCGATATCAAGACCTGTCACTTGTCCCACATTCGACTGTGCACCACTTGGATTGGTTGTACCATGTCCGTCATTTGTGACGGTAACGGTGTAGGTGTTTTCTTGGAAACGGGCATAAACAGTTTTAGTACCTGTTACTTCGTATGAAGAACCTACTTCATTGTCATTAGAATCGTACCAACCAACAAAAGTATATCCATTAGCAAGATTACTATAACTTAATGACACCGTTGCAGAATAAGCCGCACTAACTGTTTTAGTTCCAGTTGCTGTGGCACCAGCGGTAAATGAAGTACTTGCACTTTGGCTTGCAGTGGCAGATTTTAAGTTATATGTTGAAGCAGTGACGGTCGCTGGCGATGTAGAGGGTGCTGAATATGCAGAGCCATCCCAAACTTGTACACCAATGGTTTGGGTCTTATTGCAAATGGTGTAACTTGAACCTCTTGAAAAACTTAAGTCTGTATCATGAGTATCCTTGTATGTACTTGTAAAAAGACCATACATATTGCTTGAATTAATAAGTTCGCTAGTATATACATCTGCTGAATGACTAGCCCATGTTTTACGATTTCCTATTGCGTTATTCTCTCCTCCCCACGTGCTGCTGGCATCAATAAAGCCTGATTGTCCATATCCTCCCCAAGATGCTGTTTTGTAATAATACAACCGAGTATTACTAATAGATGTCATGGAATATCCTATTGAATAACCAGAATTTCCTATCATGAATTGCGCAGTTGCCCATTGGGATGGTTTGACGAAATAAATATAGCCATTTGCTGGCAAATCCCATGCCCACGCATTACTAACTCCCATCACAAGGATGAGTGAAATGAAAATTGATTTAAGTAAGTTTGTTTTCATATTGATTTTGTTGTTTTATTCGTTTTTATTTTGTGAGCAGAGGTCAAGCCAATGACCAGTGCCCTATCTTCGGGGTATCTTCAGGGTATCTTCGGGATAAATGCCGCTATAGTTTATAATGTTCTCGTGCAATAGCAATTGCACGCTGCAATTTCTCTGCAAGTAGTTTCTTATCGGGTAATTGTGTATAGTATTGCGCTACTTTAATTGGACTATCTTCCTCTAAAAGCAAATACTCAATATGTTCAGTATTACCCTCTGAACACAAAATAAGTCCAATAGGCGACTCTTCGCCCTCACGTCGTTCGTTTTGGTTGAGATAACGCAAGTACAATCGCATTTGTCCTTCGTGTTCTGGTTTGAACTTGCCTAATTTGAGGTCAATAGCCACAAGACGCTTGAGCCCTCTGTGATAAAATAGCAAGTCAATATAATAATCTGTAGCATCCACAGTAATACGCTTTTGGCGAGCAAGGAAAGCAAAGTCGGTGCCCATTTCGTTAAGAAACTCTTGCATTTGTGAAAGGATAGCGCTTTCCAAATCCTTCTCGGAGAAACTATTTGGCAAGCCCAATGCGTCCAAAAAATAACTACTGCGGAATACCAAATCTGGAACCAATACCTGTTTTTCTGCGGTATCTTCTAAGGTCTGTTTTATCACCTCTTCTGGGCGACGACTGATGGCAGTACGCTCGTAGAGTTGGCTATCGATCTTCTCCTCAAGTGTGCGTGTGCTCCAGTGTTCGTACTGGCACATCTGCATGTAGAATTGGCGTGCCAATGGGTCGGAGATGCTCAAAAGAGTTCTTAAATGTGTCCAACTGAATTGTGTACGCACCGCGTACAGAATCTCATCCTCCGTAAAAGTGTACGCAGCGCGTATACAATGTTGTAGGGTAGATAAACTCCAACCAGCACCATATCTTTCGGTCAGTTTAATAGAAAGCCCTTTAACTACTTGTTTGCCATATTCCGCGCGTTGATTGAAGAGCACATCTTCCTTGATGCGCTTGCCCACCAACCAATTGGTGTGACAAATTTCGGAGTTTACATAAACAGCTATGCGACTGCGTGTGTCATCAATGATTTGGCACACATCCGCATAGAGTAGCGTGGTCTCTATTTGTATGTCAATATGTTGTGTTTCTTCTGACATGCTCGCTAGTTTGCTATGTTATATTCCTTTCGGGGCGTTTTTGCTGTTAGGGGGGGCTTGCGATTGTTAGTTTTATTTTGTTGGTCGAATTGGTCAAATTGGTGGGATTGGTCGGATAGTGATATTGTGGGGATACTACGGAGATACTATAGTGAAGTTTCGGTGAGGTTCCAATCAGGTTCCAATCAGCTTCCAATGAGGTTCCAATAATCCTACGTGGCATACAAGGGGCATACAACGGGATGCCAACACATTATGCTTGCGCCTTTTGCAGGCGTTTGCGCAGGGTGATGGTCAATGCTGCTACGGCAGCAAAGATGAGCATTATCCATGGTTCGCCCACAGGTGATTCTTCTGACCTATCGCCTGGATCACCAGGAGTGATAAAGCCATTCTTGCGATTGGAGATACCATCGGGGGTATCACCCGCAAAACTGGTGCTTACTTCGCTAGGCAACGCATTGCTAAATGGCTGTTGCACCATGGATTGGTGCGCTATATAGCGTGGTGCCTGCATCGCAGGTGCCTTGCTCGCTGCTTGTGCAATAGCAGGAGAAGCGGTGGAGCTATTGGCACTAGTGCTATTGTTAGCGCGTCGTACGACAGGGCGTGCAGCAGCCAATGAGGTAGCAGCAGAGGTCTGTCCTGCATTAACAGCAGCGACAAAAGTGCCGCCGAAATCTTGCTCGACGAACATTTTGGGCGCAGATGGCGTCCACTTGGTGGTATTGAAACTGAGCGGCATTGCCATATTGGCTGATGCATGCTGGTTCCACGAAGTGGAAACAGTGTGGCTACTCGCACTATTTGATGCTACGTAGGGCATAGAAGCCACAGAATGGAATGATGAAGAGAATGTAGCGGCAGGATTGCTTTTATTGGTAAAAGAATAATCGGTAGCTTTGGTAAATGCAGAGCTACCGCCACGTTCCCCTACGAATGTGAAAGGAATATACAATCCAATAAAAAGTACTAATCCGCCGACAAGGGCATAATGTAATGGTTTATTCATGATAATTTATAATTATGCGCAGATGCGCGTAGTTCCCAAAAAGCGGACAAAGTTACAACATTTTTTTGAATTATGCAAGTAAATGTTGAAAAAGTTTTATTTTTTGTATATCTCGCCGTTGTGAACATGGAAGATTTGTGGTTCATGAGGAGCATCTTCCAATAATTGCGTGAGGTGTTGGCGGTCGGTATCGGTGATGAAAATCTGTCCGAAATCAGGACCGTTGACCAATTGTATGATGCGCTCAACCCGTTGGTTATCCAGCTTGTCGAAGATGTCGTCGAGGAGTAGGATAGGTTGCTGGTTGAGTACTTGGGTGTTGCTGAGGAAAAGTGCTTGCCCGAGTTTGAGCGCCAGCAAGAAAGTCTTTTGTTGCCCCTGGCTGCCGACCCGCTTGATGGGATATGCGCCGAGCGACATCTCGAGTTCGTCCTTGTGGATACCCTGTGAGGTCCAACCTAATATAATATCGCGCGAGCGCGTGCGCGAGAACGCCTGCATGAGGTCACGCTCGTGGAGCTGCGAGGTGTAGGAGAGCTGCACCTGCTCTTGGTTGTCGGAGATGGCAGAATAGACCTGCTGGAAATAGGGGGTGAACTGCTCGATGAAACGTAGGCGCTCTTGATAGATAGGTAGCGCGTGCTGATTGAGCTGCTGCTCGAGTACCTCGAAGAGCGCAATAGGGAGCATATCGGAGGGCGTTTCGGCATGCTGCTTGAGCAATGCGTTGCGCTGCTTGAGCAGTGCGTTGTACTGCGTGAGATGCTCCAAGTAGGGGCGGTTGTATTGCGAGATGACACCATCGATGAATCGGCGTCGCTCGTCGCTTCCGTCGGAGATGAGGTCGCTATCCTGAGGCGATACCATGACTAATGGAATGAGCCCGATATGGTCGATGAGGCGTTGGTAGTCCTTCTTGCCACGGCGAAATTGCTTCTTCACTCCGCGCTTGATACCGCAGGTGATGACCTCCTCTTCAGGGTAGCGGTTGAGATGATAGGTGCCCTGAATCATCGCCATGTCTTGGTCGTGGGTGATGTTCTGGCTATCAATAGTGTTGTACGCCGACTTGGTGAAGCTGAGGTAGTAGATGGCATCAAGGATATTGGTCTTGCCCTGACCGTTGAGACCAATGAAACAATTGAGTTTATCCGAGAAGCTGAGTTGCGCTTCACGGATATTCTTGTAGTTGATTATGGATAGGGCATGGAGCATGTGTTAGGCGTAGTCAGAAACATCTTGGGCGGTGATGGTGTCGCCAGCGAGGATGATGAGTCGCTCTACCACATTGCGGAGTTCGCGGATGTTGCCATGCCAACTGCGCTCTTGTAGTTGGGCGATAGCAGTAGCGTCGAACACCTTGGTGCGCCACCCCTGTTCCTTACAGATGAGCTCGGCGAAGTGATTGACCAGCAAAGGGATATCGTCTTTGCGGTCGTCGAGATTAGGCACGTGGATAGGAATCACATTGAGGCGATGGAAGAGGTCCTCGCGGAAATGTCCGTCGGCAATCTCCTGTTGCAGGTTCTTGTTGGTGGCAGCGATGACGCGCACATTGACCTTGATGGGTTTGTCGCTGCCTACACGCGTGATCTCGTTTTCTTGCAGCGCACGCAGCACTTTGGCTTGTGCGGAGAGGCTCATGTCGCCAATCTCGTCAAGGAAAAGCGTGCCTCCATCGGCTTGTTCGAACTTACCTGCACGGTCTTTGATAGCACTGGTGAAGCTGCCTTTGGTATGTCCAAAGAGCTCACTCTCAATGAGTTCGCTTGGGATAGCAGCACAATTGACCTCCACCAAAGGACCTTTGGCACGTGTGCTATTCTCGTGGATGAGGTGCGCCACTACTTCTTTGCCCGTGCCGTTGGCACCCGTGATGAGCACGCGTGCTTCGGTGGCTGCCACCTTGTCTATTATCGCACGCACGCGCGAGATGGCATCGCTATTGCCAATCATTTGGTTGCGTTTGCCAATCTTCTTGCGGAGTACTTTGGTCTCTTGCACAAGTGATTTGTGATCGAGCGCATGCTTGGTGGTGAGGAGTAATCGGTTGAGATCCAATGGCTTCTGAATAAAATCGAAGGCGCCACTCTTGAGCGCATCGACGGCGTTGTCCACCGAACCATGCCCAGTAATCATCACGATAGGCGCTTCCTCATTGCCTTGTTGCACCGCTGTTTGACGATAGGTTTGCAGCACCTCCATGCCATCCATCTCTGGCATCTTGATGTCGGTAAAGATGAGGTCGTAGGTGGTGCTTAGCGCTTTTTCAAGCCCAATGCGACCGTTTTCCGCTACATCTACACTGTACCCCTCGAACTCTAGGATATCTTTGAGGGTGTTGCGAATCGCACGTTCGTCGTCAATAACAAGAATTTTAGCCATAGTTGTAGTATTTGGCTGCAAAGGTACAACTTTTTACGGAAAAATGCAAATTTTTTTGCATATGTGGATAATTATTTATACCTTTGCATGGTCTAAGAGAATTTAGTACAATTATTTTATATTCACTCAAATTTAATTCAGCATGAAAAAATTTACTCTATTTTTAAGCGCAATGCTCTTCAGTATGATGAGTTTTGCAGGTGTGCTAACTTTTGATGCAGATGTAGATCAAGGTAATGCAGGCACGGATTCAAATAATGCTGCCGCCTATCAAATCAGTAAAGGAGGCGTTACACTGGAAGTATCGCAAGGAATACTGGGAACCTACAACAATGAACAGCATTATCGTATCTACAAAAATCAAACTCTGACGATCACTTCTACTGTAGGTAATATTACACAAGTAGAATTTACTTGTACAGCAAATGATGATCAGAAGTATGGTCCTGGTGGTTTTAGCGCTGATGGTGGCTCGTATGACTATTCTGGTCCAGAAGGAACATGGAGTGGTAATGCCGCTGTTGTTACATTTACAGCGTCTGTCAACCAAGTGCGTGCTTCTCAAATCGTAGTGACTATAGATGGCGAAGTTGGTCCTGACACTCCAGATAATCCAGATAATCCAACGACTGGCACTGAGATTAAAGGTTTGAAAGAAGCTGATGCTGTGTATGTGGCAGATGAGGAATATGGAGATTATTGGGCATTTGACCTGTTTGCTGGGTATGATTATGACAATGGAGATTATGTTTATCCAGAAGTGTATATCATGGTAAATGAGGCATATGGCAAAACAACTCTTAATGGTACGTACAATGTGTTGTATTCAGAGTACTTCCCTAATGCAGATTCGGAAGGTATTTATACTGATGAATATGCGGAAGACTTTGTTGGTACACTGACTATTAAGCATACTGATAACAATGGTAATTATTCTTTCAAAGGCTCGTTTGTAGCTACCGATGGTAAGACATATACCTTGAACCAAGTAGTGAAAGTTACAGCTTATGAGTACGCAGGAGAGGACGAGGAAGGATATCCATTATACAATGATATCACGCTGTCAGAAAGTGGCACACCAGATACCCCTGATAATCCAGATACACCTGACAACCCAGACACACCAGATAACCCAGGTGATTCTGCAAATGGTGTGATCACATTCGATGCGGATGTGGACAAGGGTAATGCTGGTACGGACGCTAATAATGCTGCTGCATATACTATTAGTAAAGATGGTGTGACAGTAGAGGTTTCTTCAGGTATACTTGGGACTTACAAAGAAGAAATGCATTATCGTGTATATAAGAACCAAACGCTGACTATCACTTCTACCGTAGGTAATATCCTCTCTGTGGAGTTTAGTTGTACGGCTAACGACGAAGAGAAGTATGGTCCTGGTTGCTTCACTGCTTCTGTAGGTGATTATACCTATTCTGGTGCTGTAGGAACTTGGACAGGTGATGCTGCAACAGTGACATTTACAGCTTCTGCCAACCAAGTTCGTGCTACGCAAATTGTTGTGAAACTTGCTACTACAGCTGTGGATAATGTGACCGTAGGTGCTACTCCAGTGAAGGTGATTGAGAATGGTCAAGTATTGATTATCCGTGGCGAGAACGTTTACAATGTGCTAGGTGCACAAGTGAAGTAATCTTGACATTCATATAAAAAATAGGCTATCCAATTGTGGGTAGCCTATTTTTTATGTTTAGTGTTTAGTGTTGAAGCGTACTTGCTCGCGGCAGAAACGGAATTCTACTGGGCAGTACTTGAAGCCGCGTTCGTTGGTCACAGGTTTACCCCAAAATAGATAGGCATGCTCACCACGGCGAACATAAGCGCCTTCTTCTTTCCACTGTTCATAAGTCTTTAATTCGGCATCGATGAGGTTGTAGCACTCGCGAAGTAGCTGATTACATGTGTATTTGCTGCGGCCTGCTGCCTTCGCCATTTCTACAAGACCATCGGTAATTGTACGCAGATGCATACGATAATCGTGCATTTTAGATGAGAGTTGGTTGGTGGTGAGTGTATTCACCTCGTTGATTGTAGTTGTCATAATTGTAAAAAATTAAAAAGTGAATAATATTTGATTTAAATTTTAGTTGGATTCGCCAAAATTTGCATCCAAATAAGAATGCTGTAGATGTTGTTGGTCAATTCCGCAACATTGGTGCGCAGATCCTTTTGATTGAAGTTGAATTCGAGTTGCATAATCGTAATAGTTTTAGTAGTTAATTTTGTTTGACGGTGCAAAATTACTGCTTCAAACTGCTAAAACTTGTCAGTTTGAAGAAAAAAAATAAAAAAAATACACTTTTTTTGGGGAAAAGTGCATTTTTTTTGTTTAGTGGACGCCCTTTGGGCTATGGGACGCGCCGATGGCGCTATTGGTTATGGGCTATTGGCTATTGACCTATTGACAGTACATCTCGTATGCCTTTTGAGCTTCTTCGCGGAAAATCTGAACTAGAGTTTCTGGTTCGCGTACACGGATATCCGTGCCGTGGGTACGTAATTCTTGAATGAAATCCAGTGTAGGAGCGATAAAATACTCAAAAAATGTGTTGCCATGAAAATGCTTCACCTCTTTTTGTGATTCGTGCAATGGCAACAATCGGAGAAATTGAGCAGACTGAGGTGTGGCTTCGATAATCACTTTGGTGGGCTCTTGATTGCGGAAGACACCATAGTAAGGCGCAAAGAATAGTTTGGCACTAAAGTTCTTGGGATATTCAAAACTCTCGGTAGTAGGACGCATATCTTGTACGCGATCCAAAGCATAGACGCGGATCTCATTAGGATGAGTGGAGGGGCAACCCGCTACATACCAACGCTGTTTGAACACTTTGAGACAATAAGGTGCAAGTGTGAGTTCGTATTGCTCCTGACGGTTGAAACTATGATACGTGAAGCGGAGCTGATTGCGCTGCTTAATAGCATCTACAATCAAACTGAGGTACTGCGCCCCCTCTGGGATATCTTCGTAGAGAATACTATCGTTGATATCCTGTGCCTGGTCCATCATGGAATGCACAGCCATCGCGTTGAGTAACCACTTTCGGGTGAAACCACCCGAAATATCGTCTTTGTTATCAATATAGTAGTAGTTGCCATTGTTTCTTGTACAACGGATTTCTACATCGAAAATCTCCTGGATCTCCTCTTTGTAGCGGTGAAACTTGCGCTCAGGAAACTCGTCTTCGTGATTATCGTTGTAGCGGCAATGTGCCCAACGACGATTGATGTCGTCGCGGGTGAGGCGACCAGAAGCAATGGTGTCAATGAGCCAGAAATAAATATTTACTTGATGTGCAGCCATAATGTGTGTTGAGTGTTTAGAGTTTAGTGTTTAGTGATTCGCATTTCGCAGTTTTTGCAGTCGAACTCGAGGGAGAGGAGGGTTCCGTTTTGCAAACGGAGGTAGCGAGGGTCATTAGCCATAGGATTGGATTTGCGGCAATGCCCTAACTCATGGAGTATGCAGTATTTGCAGGTCATGAGGGGGTATGACGCTTCGCCTGTAGTTAGTAGATCGCTTCGCTGTAGGACGGCTTCGCCTGTAGTTGGTAGATCGCTTCGCTGTAGATGGAAGGTCGCTTCGCTATGGGAAGTGATGAGTTCTCTGCGCCATTGGTTGAGTTGGCTGGTTGGGATGAAATATGGGAAGGAGTTGGAGCATAGTTGGTCATGGTCAAAGACTTGGATGTCTTGGGCGATATAGTCAGTATCTCCGAGTTTGCTAAGTTGCTGAATGATAGTCTGTAATGCACGACTGGTGTTGTTGGCAGGTTGGTGCTCTGCTACAAAATCAGCTGTGTCTTCTCCAATAGTAAGGCGATAGCCTTCTGGTATTATCTCAAAACGAATATCTACTGGTATTTGTCGTTTGGCTCGCAGCGAACGCAGAAATTCGTTATCGAGATTGCGGAATAAGGTAGTTCCGACCTTGGGTAATTGGACGTCCGTTGGGCTATTGGGTAATGGACGCTTTGCTAATGGATATTGGTTGTTGGGATAGATCCAATCACCTTCTATGCGGTTGATTGCGAAGCCCTGATCTTCGTAGCAGATACCATCGCCATTATGCAATGTGATATTTCGGAGCAGTTGAACACGGATAGCATTATGCTTGATGGCAATGACTTTGCCAATCTCTTCGCCCGTGGATTTAGGGGTTTGCCAATTCGCCATATTGGGTGTTCGACCATGCAAGAAATAGTCGGTTGCACCGCGATGGAAAGTCTTGGCAGGATTGGGGGGGAAACTATATTGATAGACAGAGCGGGTGGAGGCATGTGCTAATGCGGGATTGCTATCTATCAGTTGATCAAGTAGTTGGCGATAGTATGCCACTACATTGGTAACATAGTCGCGGTCTTTTAATCGACCTTCGATCTTGAAGGTGGTTACACCTGCTTCAATCATCTCTGCGAGGTGGAGGCTGCGGTCCATATCTTGGAGCGAGAGTAGATAACGTTGGTGGATAGGTTGTCCGTTGTTATCTAATATCTCATTGCCATCTTTGTCAAGCAAGTCGTAGCGTTGGCGGCATGGTTGTGCGCAACAACCGCGATTGGCGCTGCGGTTCATGAGTACTTCGGATAGGTAACAGCGACCGCTATAACTCACGCATAGTGCACCGTGGACGAAGGCTTCTAATTCAATGCATGGTGTAGTGTTGTGTAGCGTGGTGTAGTGTTGTGTAGCGTGGTAGATTTCGCGGATTTGGTCGAGGGATAGTTCGCGGGCGAGTACTGCACGACGGAAGCCAAGTTGCTGAAGATGAATGATTTGCTCTGCTGTGCGATTGTCGCATTGCGTAGAGGCATGCAAGCGGATAGGGGGAAGGTCGTAGTTGAGGATGTTGAGATCTTGGATGATGAGTGCATCCACTCCCACCTTATATAAATCGTGCGCGAGCGCGCACGCGCGAGGATATTCGTCGTCATGGAGTAGGGTATTGAGCGTGACAAGCACTTGCACACCAAAGCGATGGGCGTATTTGACCAACTCGGCGATGTCTTTCAAGGAGTTGCCAGCCGCTTGGCGTGCACCAAACTCAGGCGCACCGATGTACACTGCATCTGCACCCGCTTGAATGGCTGCGATACCTACCTCTAAGTCGCGGGCAGGAGCGAGAAGTGATATTTTATAGTTTACAGTTGACAGTTTACAATTGACAGTTTATAGTTGACAGTTAGCGGAGCATATTGCTGAGTTGGTACATCACGATGCCTGCGGTGACGCTGACATTGAGCGAGTGCTTGGTGCCATACTGCGGAATCTCGATGCAACCATCGGCAGCGTCCACTACGTCTTGTTGTACACCAAAGACCTCGTGCCCCATAATGATAGCAGTCTTTTGATTACGAGGGAGTTGCAAATCGTTGAGCATGGTAGCACCATGTGCTTGCTCAATGGCATAGACGGTGTAGCCTTCGGCTTGGAGGGCACGAACTGCATCAAGCGTTTGCTCGAAATAGCGCCAATCAACGGTGAGTTCTGCGCCGAGGGCAGTCTTGTGGATCTCGCTATTTGGTGGACAACAACAGATACCACATAACCAGACACCTTGCAGGCAAAATGCGTCTGCCGTGCGGAAGACAGCACCGATATTGTGCTGGCTGCGGACATTATCGAGTACCACGATGAGGGGTACTTTTGTTGCTTCGTGGAATGCCTCTGGAGTGAGGCGGTTCATCTCTTGTATAGTTGTCTTTTGCATTGCTAATAGATGGGTAACGAATAGTGCGGTAATAGTGCGGTTATTGTGCGGTTATTGTGCGGTGCATAAAAAGGGCAAACAGATCGTTAGTAGTTTGTTTTCTTGATCAATGTCGATGATAAAATCCTCGTGAAGTGGGATAAGTTGGTCGTTGTCAAGTGTGATGAGTGTGTTAATGGTGGATTCATCCACATGGATGATGGTGCCGAGTTCACCTTGGTCGGTATCGAGTACGCGATAGCCTGTGAGACTCTGCCACGTAGGCAGGAGCTCGTCCTCTTCGCTGAGGTCGGAGGCAAGCATATAGGCTTGGCAACCAATGAGTTGCTGCGCCGATTGCTCGTCATTGATATGGTCGAGTTGGAAGATGAGTGAGTCGCTGCCTTTGCCGCGCCAATTAAGTACGCGAAAGGGAACAAGGATATTGTCGATACTGAGGATAAGGAAGGTTGCCTCTGCATTATCCCAATAGTCGTTGGCTGTAAGGCACTGAATCTCACCGCGTTTGCCGTGTGTGCGGGTGATGCGGCCAATGGATATTACTTGCTCGGTGGTGATCATATGGAATGTTTTAAAGTTTCAGGGTTTCATTGTTGAAGTCTCAGCGTGAAATAGAATGAATAGTTTGCAGTGCGACATAGATGATATGTCCCTCGGTTGTGTAGCCCATTTGGCGGAGTAATGACATATAGTCGCGTACCTGTTCGAGGTGGGATAAACGTTGTTCGTGCCCGAACTTATAGTCGATGACAATGGCATGTTTTTCGCTAATCATTACACGGTCAGGGCGTTGCATATTGCCCGAAGGGGTGATAATATCTTGTTCGGCGAGTATGCGGTATTGATTGGTGAACCAATCATCATGATTTTCGCGTTGAATGAGTGATTGGAGCGATGCGAACTGTTGGCGCATTTCAATGGCTTGCTGCTGAGTGACTTGTCCCTCTCGAATGAGTTTGTTGAGTGCAGGTTCAGCATCATCCCATATGCGGATATGCGAGAGCCAAAGGTGCATTAATATGCCAAGGTCTATTGTTGCCAGTGGGGTGTCTTGTGCGAAATCATCTTCTGCTCTGCTGCGTAGCGTAAGGCGACCGTTGATGGGTTGGGAGATGTATTGAGCCATATGTGTACGCATCGTATCTTCTTCGAGATCGGGCAAAGGCATAGGTTCGCCTTCAGCAGGAACGCAATAGGTGAGTTGGTCGTTGAGCAGATGCTTGTAGAGCGAATAAACCTCGGCACCTACGCTACCGATAGTGCCTCGTTTGAGTTGTCCGTAGATGTATAAACGATATTTAGGGCGAGTAAGAGCGACGTATGTAAGGTTGAGATTATCAATGGATTGTGCGATTTGCTCTTGGATGTATTCGTTGCGGAAATGCGATTGTAGCAGGGCTTTCGACGGATGTACAGCCACCAAAGGTAGTTGGTTGAACGGTGGAGTTTTGGGTTCGCACCAAAGAATATCATTTTGATGTGTGTGGGTGATTTCCCACGAGAAAAATGGTATGAAAACGATGTCGAATTCCAAACCTTTACTGCTGTGAATGGTCATAATGCGGATTGCATCAGCAGTTTGTGGCGCAGCGATTGTCTTATTTTTGCCTTTGCGTTCCCAATAGTTAAGGAATGCCTTTCGGTCTGCAACTCGGCTCTTAGTGAACTGATATATAGTGTCTTGCAAAGCGGTGAGATAGGGCGCGATGCCTTCTTGTTGGGCGATTTGCAGGCAGTCAATCAGTTGCTGAACTTGCTCATAAAGTGGCAATTGTTGGGCTTGGCTGATGCATGCTTTTTGCGCATCAGTGAGCTCTCCAAAAGTCTGTTGTATAAATTTTTCTTGGATGGGGTCGAAGGTGTTTTTCTCTTGTTGGAGCAAGCTGATGATGAGACCTATCGTAGGATGAGAGCCAATCTTTAAGCCTTCAGACGACTGTACGTTATACCCCCTCTCAATGAGGAATTTGGCTAAGCATGCAGCCTCGTTAGCATAGCGGACTAATAGCGTAACTCGCTTTAGGTCAATGCCCTCGTTGTGTAATGCTTGCAATTGGATATGTAGATTGTCGAGGGTTTGTTCTTCCGCATCATTTCCTTCGAAGAACTGCAAGTGGAAATAACCAGAATCAGTATGAGCAGGCTCTTGATGGGTAGTACTGGGGTCGAAGATATAGAGGATATCATTGCCTAAATCTGCTTGTTCGTATTTCTCGCAAATATTTTGTGCAACATGCTGACTGAATGCCTGTATGAGTCGCTCATTCTCTTGTATGATGACAGGTGCAGTGCGCCAGTTATTGGGCATGCTGTGGCTATGATGATTTGGAAATTGCCCTGGGATTTGCTTGAGCAGACTCCAGTCGGAGTTACGAAAGCGATAGATACTTTGCTTGAGATCTCCAACAATCAGGTTGTCGGCTTGATAGCTTTCGCTCTCATGAAGAAGTGGTGCAAAATTCTCCCATTGCAAGGCACTGGTATCTTGAAACTCGTCAATCATGTAGTGACGAAAATACTGTCCGAATCGCTCATAGATAAATGGTGCATCTTGCCCATCAATGATTTGGTTGACCAATAGATTGGTTTCGGAGATAGGTAAGCGTCCGATATGTCGATTGGTATCGTCGATTTGCTTCGCTACATCTTGCAAAATACCTAAGGTGTATAGATGAGGTAGTACCTCTTTTGCCGTCACATAGTCTTGAGCGTCTATGCCAGTGCATATATGGAGGAGGTTTTGGAAGATGGGCTCCAGTTGTGATTCGTAGATATCGAGTAGTATGTCCTGTTGCAACTTGGTAGTTTTGGCTTTGGTGAAAATGCACGTAGGTTTGTCGATTACATTGAAGAAGGTCTTACCCATATTACCTCGCAGCCAATCTTCAGGTGTTTTCTGGAAAGCTTTGACTACCTTATCTTGCCATCCCTGTTCGGTGGCGAAGATAGTCAAAGCCTGTGAAAGCAGTTGTGCCACTTGCTGCTCTTTGGTAGTGCATATTTGTTGTAGTTCGGTACGATAGTTGCGCATGAAACTCTTGTCAGCAAATGCTTGCTGCAATTCGCTCATACGGCGTATGAGTTGCTCCTTAAGCAATTGGGTAGAAAAGAGTTTGATGGTGCCGCTCGGATTCCATTGATGGTTCTCGTTGATATTCTTGTGAATAAAATCTACCATCCAATCAATGAGTTCTTTGTCCTCTTTTTTGTCTTCTTTGATGCGCTTAAATAGTTCATCTACAGCCTCTTGAATCATCTCCTCGCCATCCAACGAGAGGTCGTAGGTGGCAGATAATCCGAGTTCACGAGCAAAGGTACGAATCACCTGCTGGAAAAATCCGTCAATGGTTGAAACCGAGAAGCGAGAATAGTCTTGCAGAATGCCAATTAATAGTTTTTGTGCTCGCTGCTGCAATATCTGTGGATTGAGTGGCTTGCTGGATTGCTGGATGATTGCTGCTGCGTGTGATGATTTATTCGGATTGACCGAGATGAGGTGCAATTCCTTTAGAATGCGCTCTTTCATCTCGGCTGTGGCTTTCTTGGTGAAAGTAACAGCTAAGATGCGACTATGGGGAAGTCGCTTGTCATCGGATGGCTGTTCATCGCATAGCAACATACGCAAGTATTCGCGTGTGAGGGTAAAGGTTTTACCGCTTCCTGCCGATGCATTGTAGATAGAGAGCATAATAGGTGTAGGTTTAGTGAGTAATGCGTAGAGTTAATCCAGTAGCTGTTTGGTGTGTGAGTGCTTGATACTTGCGTAGCGGTTCTTTGGTCACCCCTTTGGTGGGTACTGCATATCCGTAAGAGAGGTCGAAGGATTCTTCGCAAATAGGACATACTGCAAAAAGTCCATCTATAGCTACGGGCTTGCTGCTCTTGAGGCAATGAGGGCAACATAGGTCGGCTGCGTGGTAATGCCCATCCATACCTACCCAAATTAACAAGCCCGCGTATCCCAAGTATTCGCGTTCGAACTTATACAACTTAGACTTTGTGATGGTCATTGTCTGAAATCCGTTGTCCACGATGAAATGCGGATGTTCGCTTGTAATGTATAGGGTATAATTGACAGGTACATGGGGCACAGAAGAACGAAAATTGGTATCTTCACAGCCGATGCTAAGACACGCAATGAGCAATATGATGCTATAACGTTTCATCAATTGACTTTATGCAATTCCACTCTGAAAATCAGCGTAGAGTAGGGAGGAATATGGCTGCTTGTGCCTTCGGTGCCAGCTCCATCTTCGCCATAACCCAAATCGTATGGGATATACAACTCGTACGTACCGAATTGCTCCATTTTTTTCAATCCTTCGCTAAAACCAGGGACAAAACTGCTGACATAACCAGTGTAATTTTCGTTGGCATCGAATTCATAGCCATTGATTAGTTTGCCAGCATAACTGATAGTTACCATCTTGGCATCATCTGGGCGAGCATAACTAGGAAAACCTGGTTCGATGCATTTGTACTGCAATCCAGTAGGAGTGGTGATTACTCCCTCTTGCTGAGCATTTTGAATGAGCCATAGTTCGTTTTGTACTTTCCAATCAAGCCAATCGTTTTGTTTACAACTGCTTATCAGCAAAATGATGCACAATAGACTCAGTATTTTTGTAGTTTTCATAAGCAAATATATTTTATTTATGTTGCTCTATTGCGCCAACCATAAACTAGGGTTGAGTATAGAGCGGTCTTTGTATAATTGAAAATATAGTTCCGTTTTGTTGTCTTCGCTGCTATCGGTGTAGATGGTACCAATAGATTGCTTGGCAGTGACCTTGTCACCTTGTTTCACATTGATTGATTTGAGAGGTGAATACACGGTGCGGTAATTACCATGCTGAATAATCACCGCATAATTGCCGTTCATTTGTGCACACCATGTCACTTCACCTTCATAGATTGCTCGTGCAGCAGCTCCACTGACCGTTTGTAGATAAATACCCTTGTTGTCGATCGTAACATGCTCATGTACAGGATGCTTGTGTTTGCCGAAATAGCCACTGATATATCCCTTCTCTACGGGCCATGGCATACGACCTTGGTTGGCCTCGAAGCCACCTGCAATGAGTTGTTGCTCTTTGGTTAGTGTGGTGGTACTGCGTACTTGCTTGGCAATCAACTCTTCTATTTTCTTGTTGAGCGCATCTGCTTTCTTTTGTTGTTCTTTTTGTTTGGCAAGTAGTTCTTTTTCTTTTTTCTTTAGTGATTGCAACATGTTCTTTTGCTTACGTTCGTCGGTAGTCAAACGTTCTTGTTCGCGTTTTTGTTTTTTGAGCGCAGTGGTGCGATCGTTGCGTCGTTGCTCTAATAGATTGTTTTGGATGTCAATCTCAGTTTGTAAGTTTTCTATTTGCCGTACTTGCTCTTTGCGAAATTCAGCAAACTCTTGCATATAGCGGATGCGTCGCATCAACTGCTGAAAATTGTCTGCCGAAAGTAAGAAGTATAATGGAGATTGCTGAATATCAGCATAATGCGTTTCGCGTACCAATCGTGCATAATCTGCTTTGCATTCTTCTAACTGCTGTTGTAAATCTGCACGTTTGGTGCGCAATTGTCCCATCTCTCCGTTCAATCCAGTAATCTCTGACTGAATAGAGTTGATTAGTTTTTTGCGCGTTTTAATGTCGTTGTTTAGCAAATTGAGCTTGTTTTCGGTAGCAGTTTCATTTTGTTTGGTCTGCTTGAGCATTTTGCTTGTTTGCTCTAATTGCTGTTGCAGTTCGCGCTGTTGCTTTTGTAGTTCTTTGACGCTTTGCGCTGGTAGCATTAGTGTTAGCAGCAAACCGATATGTAGAATAATCAATCGTTTCATAAGGGTAGTACTTCGCGTAGTGAAACGCGTTTGTATTTGTTCGTATCTAATCTTTTGGCAGTTTTGAGTGTGTTGTATTCTCGTTGTGAGAAGGTACATTCGAGTTCTATTTTATGTCCTCCCACCGTGAAATGCAATTGGTTTTTGGTTGCTGCTTTAGGTGCTAGAGGGGTAGTAATAAAATCCTGTATTAGTTTGTATGATGGTGATGGCGTGATTTGTTTGGCAAAATCATTGTATGCCAATGTGGTGTAACGGCGATTCATCTTATCAAATACCCAAACACTATCTCTAGTGGCTTCTATACGTATCATCTCTATTCCTAACATCGGTTGCAACGACAATACAATCAGTTCGTTATGCCACATCTGTATGGTACTACCCATAGTATATTGGTGTTGGTCAAACTGCAATCTTGTGTTGGCTTTTTGGCTCAATGTGTGATAACGCCTAGGTTCAGCATGACGCTGGGTGCTACACGAACACAACAACAAACTACATAATGCTATGATAGGAATTAGTCGGTTCATAATTTCAGTTTCTTCAAGATGGCTTTGTAGTGTTCGGTTATTTCTGCTCTGCTTTCAGGTGTGGTGTACTCTAAAGCACGTTGAATATAGAAAAAAGCCGATTGATAATCCCCTTTCTTATACATAATCCATGCATAAGTGTCCAAATATATGGGGTTACTAGGTTCTTGCATGATTGTGGTACGCGATAGTTGTTCTGCTCTATCTAAATCTCTATCCGATATGCATAAGTTCCATGCCAGATTATTCATTATCATTAAATTACGTGAGTCATAACGCAGCAACGCATTATAAGCTTCAATCATTTTTTCGGCTGGCTGATGCGTTTGTTCGTACAATTGGGCTCGAAACACCAGAAACTGCACATTATCAGGATCCTCTTCTAAGTAGCGTTCTACTTCATAAATAGCTTGCTTGCTGTTTTTCATCAATGCATTCAAGCGATAACGTTGCATAGCACTCATTGCATTATAACCTACGATAGAGTCTAGTCGATCTTGTATAATTAATGCTTTCTTGTAATCTCCAACGTGCGCGTATGCTTTCTGCAGCATGTCTTGCACATTCTCATCTTTAATTTGGCTATTGGCCACTCCTTCTAGATTGCGAATAGCCTCTTTGTGCTGCTTTTTATCCTTGCTATTGAGTAGGTACAGCGTGTACTGATACCAGTATTCGTTAGGCGCTAACTCAAAGGCTTTGCGAAAATAACTTATGGCTTTATCTTTTCTGTCAAACGCGTCTAGAAATACACCCATGTAGTTATTGACGGTTGCATTTTGGGGATTTAATGCGTAGCAAAATTGCAATACCTCCCATGCGGGAAGGATATCTTCTTTTTGTATGAGTCGTTGAACTTCGTAGAAATAGTATAAGAATTGCTGTTGTTCTTCGATTGTGAGCGTGTCCTTCTCGGCTGGTTTGGCATATACATTACCTAGCGTTGCTCCTGCGAACAACCCCCAGCTCATTAGCAATATCCTGACTGTAAACTTCAAAATTAATAATTATCAATGACTTCCACTATGCCCAAATCCTCCTGCGCCACGTTCTGTCTCGCCGAGCACTTCGACTTCTATCATTTCAGGTTGCTCATGTTTGGCAATCACCATTTGGCAGATGCGTTCTCCTGGTTCGATTGTCTGTGGCTCGTTGCTCAGATTGATCAGTATCACACCAATCTCACCACGGTAGTCAGCATCTATCGTGCCAGGAGTGTTCAGTACGGTCAAGCCACGCTTTAATGCTAAACCGCTGCGAGGACGAATTTGCGCTTCATAACCAACGGGTAGCTCAATATACAAACCAGTTGGCAATAGTTTGCGCTCAAGAGGTTGCAAAGTGATTGATTCAGCCAAATGGCAACGAATATCCATTCCTGCTGCCTGTGCGCTCTCATAGCGTGGCAATGGATTATTGCTCTTATTGATAATTTTTATGGTCATAATGGTTTAAAATCTTTTTTTTACTAATACTTTCAATCCTTCTTCTACGATTTTCACATGCAACTCTGCAGGCATTGTCATGGGCGTGCCGTCAATATGCATTGGACCTTCACTCTCGCGTCTTAAAGTTAATTCCTTGGTACGAATCGTATTCATGTGCAGCTTCTCATCAATATTCTTCGTGAATAAGCTTAATGCCAATCCCGCTGCTGCTGTCATTGGAAACTCGCTGACAATCGCAACGTCGAGCCAACCATCTTGTACACTGGCTTTAGGAGCAATATAGGCGTCGTAGCCCCATTGCCCAGCATTGGCAAAGCTTACTAAAAACGCTGTGGTGGTTTGGTCTATACCTTCGCCTGATAAGTGATAAGTCTCTGGTTTGTATTGAAATAAATCTTTGAAAATGCTTTGTACATAACCTTTGAATCCGCGATTGCTATCTGAGAAATCTTGTGCCACAACTGCATCAAACCCTACTCCGCAAGTGGAGAAGAATGGAATGTCATTTACCAATCCGTAGTCCACATTGATGACTTCGCTACTATTCAGCATTTCAATCGCACGATTCATACGAGTAGAGATGTCCAAATGACGTGCAAAGCCATTGCCACTTCCGTTAGGCACGATGCCGAGAGCTGTATTTGAATCAATAAGACCAGTTGCTACTTCATTCACAGTGCCATCTCCGCCTACTGCGACCACTGCATAGTAACCTTCCAAGGCAAATTGGCGAGCTAATTGGGTGGCATGTCCAGCATATTCGGTAGCTACTACCGTAGGAGAAAACTGCTGCAAATCCAATAACTCACGAATCAACTTTCCTACACGATTTTTCGCCTTTGTTCCCGATATGGGATTTACTATAAACGCTATATTCTTCATGTTTGTACTATTATCTTTCCAATTTTGCAAACTACTGCATAATAACGCGCAAAGGTACGAAAAAAAATTGATATAAACAAATATATTTGACTATTTAGTCAAAATATATCATAATCTACAAAAAAAGTGAGTGGTATATTGTTAATTTATAAAATTTCACTACCTTTGTAAAATAATTAGTAAATTAGAAAAAATACCATGTTTACACCATCTGATCTTGCCCAATTAGAGGCACGTGGCATTTCCGTAGAGAAAGCCGAAAAACAACTCCAGTCTTTTGCAACTGGTTTTCCTGAATTAGACATTGTTTCCGCTGCTTCTGTCGGAAATGGAGTGCTCACCCCCTCAGAAAAGGAAATTGATGCCTACGTGAAAGCATGGCAGGATTACCTAGACGAAGGACATACCGTGCTGAAATTTGTTCCTGCGAGTGGGGCTGCGAGCCGTATGTTCAAAAATCTATTTGAGTATTTAGAAGATGGAAAAAAGACCGATTTCATTGAGAAATTTCTTGTAGAAAAAGATCGTTTTGCTTTTGGTCCTCAGTTGGCGGGTATGGACGGACAAGCGGCTGTTGCTTACCTGCTCAAAGATATGAATTATGGCAATTTGCCCAAGGGATTGTTGCTGTTCCACTCCTACGAAGAGGGAGCAAGAACCCCTGCATTGGAACATTTAGTAGAAGGTGCTATGTACGCTTCTTCTAAAGGCGAAGTGAATATCCATTTTACGGTTAGTCATGAGCATCTGCCTCTGTTCCAAGCACATATAGCTGATAACTTGGCTGCATACGAGGAAAAATTGGGTGTGAAATTCCATGTGTCATATTCCGAGCAAAAACCTTCTACCGACACGTTGGCAGCTAACCCAGACGGTACCCCATTCCGTACTGAGGATGGTAAATTGCTTTTCCGACCAGGTGGACATGGCGCTTTGATTGAAAATTTAAATGAACAAAACGCAGATATTATCTTCATCAAGAATATTGATAATGTAGTGCCAGACCGCCTCAAAGGCGATACTGTACGCTATAAACAACTGCTTGCTGGTGTGTTAGTTACAGAACAAAAACGCGTGTTTGAAAAACTGCAAGATCCTAATCTCAGTTCAGAGCAACGTGCACGTTTAGCACGTCCATTACGTGTATGCGGTGTGGTAAAAAATACAGGTGAACCAGGTGGAGGTCCTTTCCTCGTACGCGAAGAAGATGGTAGCATCTCTTGCCAGATATTGGAGTCGAGTCAAATCAGCAATCCAGCGCTCATGCAACAAGCCACCCACTTCAATCCCGTTGACCTTGTTTGTGCTACTCGAGATGTAGAGGGAAAACCATACGATTTGCCTGATTTTGTGGATGAAAAAACGGGCTTCATCTCTCATAAATCGAAAGACGGTAAGGAGTTGTTAGCCTTGGAATTGCCAGGATTATGGAATGGTGCGATGAGCCGTTGGAATACTATTTTTGTAGAGGTTCCAGTATCTACATTTAATCCTGTGAAAACAGTCAATGATCTCTTACGAGCAGAGCATCAAGGATAATTCTTACAATTGATTGATAATCTCTTTGCAGAGGGTAGAGATTGGCGTTTTTCCGTTGTTGTTGATTAGAATATCTGCACGTGGAATATCATTTTCGGTTTCTTGTGCGCGCATGCGTGCGCGCACCTTTTCTATGGTACTACTATCGCGTTTCATCACACGCTCAAGGCGAATCTCCTCGGGTGCTGTTACTGCCACCACCTTATCGCAAAGGGAGTCAAAGCCTGCCTGGTAGAGAATAGCACATTCGATGAAAAATAGATTCTTTTGATTCCCGACTCGCGATTCCCGACTCGCGTGTCCCGATAGCCGCCTTTCGATATCCGCTCTCACCGTAGGATGCACAATCGTATTGAGTTTTGCGAGGAGCGAGTGGTCGGCAAACACGCGTTGTGCCACCAATGCAGTTTGATATACGCCGTCCTTATATACTTCATTGCCAAAGAGTTGCTCTATCTGTTGGCGCACGTGAGCATCTTCCACGATAAGGCGTTTGGCTTCGCTGTCGGTGTCATAGACTGCATACCCCATCGTGCGCAATCCTTGTGCGATTGTGCTCTTGCCACTTCCTATGCCACCTGTAATGCCTATAATCATAATTTCTCGATTTCCGATTCCCGACTCCTGATTTAGAATTGGAAATAAATAAACGCCTGCAAATCAGCGGTTACAAACTGATATACGCCTATTATAGCCGCCACGGCAATCAATATGATTGCCCAAATGGGCAACTGACAGAAGCGTATTCTATACCAACGTTTTACGCGATTGGGTAGCCAGTGCACCACCATGCCCAATACAAACAGTATCACCACATACCGATACTCCCACAAAAAATCGGGGATAATGCTGCTGTTCCATGCACCGCCAATTTGATTGACCATGTTTTTGGCGGTTTCCCACGCCTCTTGATTGGCTGTTGCAGGGTCAAGATTGCTGCCCGAACGGAAGAACAATCGCGTGAATGTGATGAACACAAAGGTCTGAACTACCGCCCATCCTCCGCTTATCCACCCGATAATCTTGGCGCGTGGTGTACCCGAAATAGCGAAATGCCCCATACGCTCTATCCACCAATAGATATAACGAACGAAAGTACCAATCCACAGCGCTATTCCCCATACGAAAAACAGGTTCCATATAGGTGCACTGAGCAAGGCATAGGCTACCCATAGGCTACCCATGAGCAGGGTCATCAGTAGCATTTTGATGTTCCAATTCATTTTTGCCCACACCTTATACACCATCATGCCCGCGCCATTTAGCGCGCCCCAAATGACGAAGTTCCAACTTGCCCCATGCCACAAGCCACCTAACAGCATCGTTATGAACGAGTTAAAGTTACCTGCTGCAATCTTATTCTTCACTTCTTTACCCAATATCTTGCGGTTGCCACCCAACGGGATATAGAGGTAACTCTTCAGCCAACGGCTGAGCGACATATGCCATCTGCGCCAGAACTCTTGTGGGTTGCGCGACTTGTATGGCGAGTCGAAGTTCTGTGGCAGATAAAAGCCCATCAGCATCGCAATACCGATGGCTATATCCGTATAACCCGAGAAGTCGGCATACACTTGCAGCGAGTAAGCAAACAAAGCAAACAAGTTCTCAAATCCGCTGAATAGCAATGGGTTATCAAATACGCGGTCAATCAGATTAACTGCCAAATAGTCGCTCAGTACAATCTTCTTAATCAGTCCGTTGAGTATCCAAAACACTGCTAATCCAAAGAGACGACGGCTTAGGCAGAAGGGCTTGTACAACTGTGGAATAAACTCGTTGGCACGCACGATAGGACCTGCCACCAAGCCAGGGAAGAAACTCACATAGAATCCAAAATCCAAGATGTTTTTCACGGGTTTCACCAGTCCGCGATACACATCTATCGTATAGGACATCACTTGGAAAAGGTAGAACGATATGCCCACTGGCAAAATAATCTTATCCACCATGAATCGTCCACTTTCAGAGAAACCGTTGCCGATGTACGCAAAGATATCAAACACGGCAAACTCCGTACCGAGCAGGTCATTTACTACATTCGTGAAGAAATAGGCATACTTGAAGTAGCACAGCAGTCCCAAATCTATCACCACACTCAACGCTAACCACATCTTTGCGGCTATTGGACGTCCACTCTGTGGGCTATTGGACGCCCCATTGGGGCTATGGGATATAGGCGAGGATTGGCAAGCGTAGATACGCTTTGCTATCAGCCAGTCGCTGATTGTCACGAAGATCAATATCAGCAGGAATAGTCCGCTGGTCTTGTAGTAGAAGAACCAACTCACTGCCATTAGGAAGATATTGCGCAGGTGGAGGCGAGTATTTATGCCTTCTCGCCTTCTCGCCTGTGCGCCACGCGCACCTACTTCCATTATCAGTGCAAACACCGCATATACCAACGCAAAGAACGCCCAGAAATAGAACTGGGTGAACAGCAACGGACTCTCGCTATTAAATCCAAATATGTGGTGTAGGAATTCCATTAACGCTCTTTTATAGAGGCTCCTACAGTATTAAATACTTTATTGTTGTGAAGAATCATCAATTGCCCATTAATCATCACCTTTTTTATGATTATATTAGGGGTTGTTCCAATGTTTTCTACGTCAGTTCCAGATCCATCGTAGACAATATGAATAGGTACACCATAGGAGTTATACGCATTGACTTCCAAATGAGCATTTAGTTGCTCATCTTTTCGTACTTCAACTGTACCTCCAACCAGTAACCATAACGGCACTTCAAGCGATCCATCTTCCCATATCTTAGCATAGAACGAAGGCAATACGCCATTGCCTTGCACACCCGGATTCGCTTGCACCGTACCGTATTCCTCTGTATAATTGATTGGATATATACCTTCTGGAATAATAATATCCTCATCTACCTCTTCTGTATAGAAGAAGAATGCAGCCATATCCGATTCATCTCCTGCCGTGATAGCAAGATAGATATAGCCATTTTCTTCTACTTGATTTTCAATAAATACATTATCCTCAGTAGTATAGATGCGATCAACATCCATGCTAGGCTCATCAAAATCAAGGTGAGTGTTATATTCCGATGTCATCTTGATGTGGTAGTAGATAGCATTGGAGCAGATTATTTTTGCTTCGGCAGTTATTTTGCCATCAGTAGTCATTTCCACGATTAGTGTACCTTTCTCTACCGAATAACGGTTTAGCGTAGCCTCTTCATAGATATAGGTTTCTCCTCCATAGAAATCGTATTGTCCCCCCTCAGAGCCCAGTCTGCCAAAGAGGCCATCGTTAGCAAACGAACCTGCCACCTCGCTAGTCATAGGACTCAAAGAAACATACCACGTAGAATCAGGTGTATAAGCCCCCAAAGTGTAATAACCATAATCCATTGCATTAATGAAATCGATAGGCATTTCTATTTCGACAGTGTCCATAGGCATTGGTGCCACATACCAAAGGTTGAGGTTGTATTGTATAGCATCAAATCCAATGACACAGGCCGTAATAACCGTTGTATCACCATACTGGTTGATTGTACCATTAACATCGGCGAAAATGACACTTCGACCTATCTGCTTGTTGTATATACCACTATAGTCAAGATAGACATTATCCATGGTAAAGGAGTCGCCCAATCCTCTGCCATAGACAGTGAGAGATGCCTCATAGTCATCGCCATAGTGAAGGAGTTGTAACATATTGTTGTCATAAGGGAGATAGGTGCCAATAGCCGTTGTTTCGAAAGTTATGTCCACCGTGTCGGTTGGCTCTGGTACCACATACGACATATCAATAGAATACCAATTATAATCTTTACCATACGCCTCAATATTGGCATGCCAACCATCTGTTTCCTCCGTCAGAGTCAAGGTAGCAGTAATCGCTTCGGTAGGTTCAAGCCATGTGATCTTGTCCGTAATAGACACCGATACATTATACACTCCTGCATCTGCATATTCGCCCTCATACATGGCAAATACATCGTAGAAATCGTTTGAGCCACTGACCATAATCAGTCCATAGTCCGCCAACGATTCATCAACTTGCAAATTGGTACAAGAAATCTCAATAGTATCTTTAACAGCAGGCAATGAAGCTTGCAAAGACACTTGGTGCAAAACGGTATCTTGATTGTAGAAAGAGAAATCAGCAAAATAGCCCAATGCACCATTTGGCAAAGTACCACCCATAACCATCAAGGTAGCTTGCAAGATTTGCTGCTCAACCCCATTGTAGGTGATTTTTGTAGCGTTCAAATCAAAATAATCTTTGTTGTATAAACCATCAACAGTGGGAGAATTAATAGTGAGTTGGATATCCAATTCGTTGTCATTGCCATCTAAAATATAATACCCTTCACCAATAGTGAGTTGCGCATTCTCTAATATAGTTTCTACTGTAGATTTGGGCGTAAACATTTCATGTACGATATGCAAGACGTAGATATTGTCATTGGTATCAGTAATGGTGGCATCTAAAATGATTTGAGTTAGATAGTTGCTTATCTGTTTTTCTGCGATGGTCATCGTGATGTCCGAAGGGAAAATTTCGTAGAATAAATCAGCCGATTGATACCATCCCCAAGTCCAATCCCAACTGATATCATCGAAAGAGAATGTACCAGTAAAATCATCTGCAGATCCATACCAGCAGAGGCGGAATGTGTAGCCATGTGATTCTACAGCGATATACCATTCGCGGGTTTCTGCCTCATATTCGGGTTCAACGAGGAAGACACCACCATCAAGCGTAATCGTTTCTGCTACAGCCTTTTGTGTAGGCTTGATATATTGCTGTGTCTTCTCTTTAAAACGTTTTTTGTTGATATTGGTTAATAGTGTAGGACGCGCTACCTGCTTACGAATATCTAATATACTGCTCTTTAACGCAACCTTGGTAATTTCAGATTTTTTTTCCAAAGGAACTATTGCTTTCTCCAAAGCCAGTATACTCATTGCCACTACTGTTACTATCAACAGAGTAAAAATTCTCTTCATATAGATATGATATTTAATTGTTTGACATCTCAAAACAATATCACCCACATTGTAGCGTAAACTTTAATGCGGGTGATACCTATTTGACTTAATTATTTTATACGTGCTATACGAGCGCCCGTGACGCTATATACTCCATCGTGGCGAAGGATTAACAACTGACCATCAATAATTAGCTTCTTAGCTGCTGGTTTTCCGCTTACCATATCCGAGCAATCGCCCCAGATATTCTCTATGTCGGTTGTTTGGTCATTCTCATACCACAATATCAAGTTATCTCCTTTTTCCCAAGGTGTATCTACCTTGTCGCCTAGTTTAAATCCATGCTCTCCAAGCCACTCTGCTGTCACATTCTCCCATGCCAAAGTGGCACCCTCGGTAGTCGTGTCAGTCAATTGGATAGTAGCATCTATTGGAGCTAAATCGGAAACTACATAACATTCCTTGATTTTTGTCTCCGGATCCTCATATTTGCCTTCGAAGTAATTGTACTTGTCCGAACCGGAGAATCCTATCACACGATGCACGTAGAAACTATCCAATGCGGCTGGTAAACCTATTTCTTCTACGCCTACAAGGCAGTTTTCAATCACAATCGGTCCATCGCCTGTCTCATTCACAGTCAGCTCACCAATCATACCTCCCATCTTTGCCACAATAGCGTTGGATTTAGCGGTCAAACTACCTTCTACATAGCAATTGCTCATTGGTGCACGCTCGCTGTGACCAATCACACCACCGATCTGCTCGCTACCTGTAATAGCTGCATTCACATGCACATGGCTGATTTGCTCACCGCTACCAGCTGTAGCTACAGCACCACCTACCACTTTGCCTGCTTCTATTACACCATCAAATGCACATGCTTTCACGTATGAAGCGGTAGCCAATTGACCTGCCAAACCACCTACACCCTCTGCCAATGGCAATGTGATAGCGGCGTCTTTCACCCAACATTGAGTGATGCTGACAAACAGCGAAGCATTACCTGCGATACCACCAAACATACCTTTGTATGCTTCTCCTACTACTTTGGGAGATATGATTTGTATGTTTTGCAGAGTGGCTGTTACATTTTCTACTTCCATCGAACCATCATCGCCACTCATATTGCCTTGAATCATATTGACAACTATACCTGCTGGAGTGGATACCTCACCCAACTGCATAACTGGATGCGATATTACCAAATCCTTGATAGTCGCATTATCATTGACAAAAGCAAACAAGCCACTACCATCCAAGTTTACATTCTTGAATTGGTAATTACCGCCGTCAAAGACACCTGTAAATGCTGTCTTCAATCCTGCAAATGGTACACTCATAAAGTCCACATCATTCACCACCAAATAGTGCGCATCTGGCGCATTCTCAATCTTCATGAAATCAGTCATAGAGGTAATCTGATAGGGATCTTCCGCGGTACCAGAACCTTTTAGCGGTTTTTCAGCTAGTGGCAATTGAGTGAAATTCAATGTGTATTGACCTTTGGCATTCGTATAAATGGTCAACAATTGTGGTTCGTTCTGCGCATTCAGTAGGAAAACGGTGTTAATATCGCCACCCTTACTAGCATCTTTGCCATAATCCAAGAGAATATCTCCGTTGGTACTACATACTAGCAGGGCTGTCTCCTTGTCATTTGTGTTCTTTTCGGCATAACGCTTCACTAGTACCATGTACTCGCGCGCAGCGTCTGTGTTGAATACCATTGGATTCAGAGCGTCCGCACTCACATACACATTCGCTGCCTCAATGCGTGGACCAAGATTAATCTTCTCATAGTGGTTAAACGAACCATCCTTGTTCAGCCATGCTAATTTCTGCGATACGGTACCATCTTGTTCGTTGTCGCCCTGCAGCAGTGCTACCACATACTGATACGAATCACCTACTGGATAGCGATCTATATTCTGCGATACGGCCTTGCCATCCTCCAAGTAGATGGATATTTCAGACTCTACTGTGCATGATGGAACATTCACAAACAAGAATTCACCATCATACTCCTCTTTGATAAACATCCATTGATCCTCTTGACCTGCTATAGGGTTCATACGAACGCTTGATAGCACATTCTCTGCAATAGTACCCACTTTTTGACCAGTCACATCATACAGATAGTACGACTTTACCGACCCATCGCTATCCAAATCATATTTTTCCATAGTCACTACATACGCTGGAGTGTTACCGCCGTTGTAGTTCATGATAATATCACCATCAAATCCTAGACCACCTAACAATGGGAAAGTGTATAGCAACTTCTCATTGGCATCTTGCACCACAGGAATCTTAGTCGTGTGCACGGTGTCGAATTTCTGATTGAGGTAGGTGATTACCAGATTGTTATTCTCATTAACCACAGGATCTTGATCCAGCGGTGTGCCAGGGACAAAATAGGGCTTCTCATACTGTGTCGTCACATAGTTGATGTACGCACCATTCTTCACCATGAAGACTGGGAACAAATCGTTCAATGCCGCAATATTGCTATACGGAATAGCAAAGGTGTGCTTCAACTCAGGACGGTCTGGTGATGCATACGATGCCTTGGTATAGGTGTCAAAATACTGCATACCAGATGCGGTGTTTGCACTATCACGACGGAAAATAACCGTGTAATTCTCGTTGTATTCGCCTAGGTTTTTAGATATTACCATGTTGCCAGGCATCTCGCATACAGGCTGTGTGCTGACACTATCGCTATAGATGGAATAGACGCGGTTGAAGTATTTATTCACATATTGCTTCGTATTAGCAGTGATGAATAGCATCAACTCATAGTTGTTGTCAAAGTTGAAAAACTTCTTTGTCACGAAACTTGTCACTTGCAAATCGCGCACTCCTGTCACATTTTCATCTGCAATCACCAATGAGTCGGCTATCTGACCCACTAATTGCTTCTTTGAGTCATACACCTTCAAATCCACAAAGGTATAAAAACCATACTTCGTCGTAAAATCTGCAGTATATGTCCACATCTCGCCATCTGGACCATTCAAAAAACCGAAACTATCAGTAGGACCTAATTGCATTGTTGGCTCCTGTGCCGACACCTGCATGCCTACTAGCATCATCATAATGCCGATACATGTAAAAATCTTTTTCATATTGTCTTTAATAATTAGTACCTTAAAAAAGTTGAATATTATCACGTATAATTTATCCTTAATTAGGCGCAAAGATAGTGCTTTTTTTTTATATGCGCAAGAAAAATAGAAAAAATACTCAATTTTAATGTTGTTTTTAGCTAAGATGTTGTGTGTGTCGGAATTTTTATGTAACTTTGCACAAAAATTTGTAAATATGGCAGAGGTGCAAGAAAAATGGACAACAGAGATTCGTCCAAAAGATAAACTTTTATCAGTAGATTTCAGAGAAATCTGGCGTTATCGTGATTTGATGATGTTGTTTGTCAAGCGTAATATCATTACGCAGTACAAGCAAACAATTCTCGGACCACTCTGGTTTGTTATTCAGCCTCTTATGACCACTGTGATGTATATGGTTGTCTTTGGTGGCATTGCTAAAATTTCCACGGATGGTTTGCCACAACCATTGTTCTATTTAGCAGGTATTAGTTTTTGGCAATATTTCGCAGATTGTCTAACCAAGACATCTAATACCTTCGTTAGCAATGCAGGTATTTTTGGTAAGGTGTATTTTCCTCGTTTAGTTACACCACTAAGCGATGTGATTAGCAATCTTGTTCGTTTTGGTATCCAGTTCGCACTATTCCTTGTAGTATATCTTTATTACGCGATTTTTACCGATGCTAATATTCAACCTAATCTATATGCATTATTGTTACCAATCCTTGTAGTTATGTTAGCGGGACTAGCATTGGGCTTTGGTATATTGTTTTCCAGTATGACCACTAAGTACCGCGACTTGCAACTCTTGTTGAGTTTCTTTGTCAGCTTGTGGATGTATGCCACGCCAGTTATTTATCCTCTCTCTACTATCACGAACGAGAAACTACGCATTGTGATGCAACTCAATCCGCTGACGGGTATTGTGGAGTTCTTTAAGTACGGTATGTTGGGCGTCGGTAACCACGAATGGTGGATGCTCGGCTATAGTTTTGGATTCATGGTAGTGTTGTTAGCTATCGGTATTATTGTATTCAATAAGGTACAAAAGTCCTTCATGGATACCGTATAATGAAATTCTATCCTAACTGCAAGATTAATATAGGTCTGCGTGTGGTGCGCAAGCGCGAAGATGGTTATCACGATTTAGAGACTATCTTCTATCCTGTCTATGGCTTGCACGATGAGTTGGAGGTCGTGAAAGCAGATACGTTTGCTTTTCTGCAGGACGGTTTAGTAGTAGATTGCTCACCCACGGATAACCTCATATATAAGGTGTACCAACGCATGCAGGTACATTTTCCTCAAATAGGAGCTGTCAAAATCACTTTCAAAAAGAATATTCCTTTTGGTGCAGGTTTAGGTGGTGGCAGTAGCGATGCAGCACACATGGCTATTGCGCTCAATGAGATTTTCCAACTTGGACTGACCAAAGAGCAATTGGCTGAGGAGGTGCGCCCTTTGGGTGCGGACTGTCCGTTTTTTGTTTATAACACTCCATGCTATGCGGAAGGCATTGGCGATGAACTGACCCCTATATCATTGGACTTGAGTGGTTTGCGCCTTGTGATGATTAAACCCCATTGCAGTGTATCTACCAAAGAAGCATATGCTGGAATAGTGCGCCACCCAGAAGTGGAAGGGCAAATCAAGGTTGCATTGAGCGAGGGATTATCTTTCGATAGAATGTGTCCGTTGCTCATCAATGACTTTGAGCAAACCGTCTTTCCTATTCATCCCGAAATAGCCGAAATAAAACAACGCCTGCTTGATGCAGGCGCCGTATATGCTGCAATGTCTGGTTCTGGCTCAACCGTGTTTGGGCTATTTCCTACACCATCCTCCACAATTCTCCACAATTCTTCACAATTCTACACAACTCTACACAATTCTACGCAACACAATGCGGAAGGTAGTTCCGACACCCAATTGCGACTGCTTCACGAAGAGTTTGCCTCGATGGTAATTTTCGATGATACGCTTGCCTAAACTCAATCCCAATCCCCATCCGCGTTTCTTGCTTGTGTAACCTGGTTGGAAGATTCGCTTAAAGTTCCTACGGTCAATACCCTTGCCCGTATCTGTAATATCGATATGGAGTTTATTTTCAGCAAGTTGCAATTTGATAGTGATAGAGCCTTTTCCTTCCATCGAGTCGATGGCATTTTTGCAGATATTTTCAATTACCCATTCGAAGAGGGGGATACAAAGCATTGTGTGACAATGTTCTGCGCCTTCCGCGTTCAACGCGTATGTTATTTTATTAGAGGTGCGTGCGCGCATATAGTCCATTGCAGATTGTATCACGGGTAGTACTTCATGTGACTCCAATGTAGGTTGTGAGCCAATCTTAGAAAAACGCTCTGCTATCATCTGCAAGCGGCGAATATCTTCGTCCATTTGAGGGAGTAGTGGGTCGTTTGGGTAGGTGGCTTTTAGTAGTTCGTTCCACGCATTGAGCGAGGAGATAGGCGTGCCGAGTTGGTGGGCTGTTTCTTTGGAGAGTCCCACCCACAGACTATTCTTCTCACTGCGTTGTACCATGAGCAGGGCTATGGCAGCCAATCCTGCCAATGCGAGCATAACAACCAGCTGAATATAAGGGAAATAGGACAACCATTGCAACGTGGAAGACTGCTCGTAGTAGATGTACTGCATCACGCTATCGGAGATGCGTACTTCGATCGGTTCTTGTGTGGCGCGGAGTTCATTGATTTTATTAAAGTAAAATCGTTCCACATTGCGCTTGGGTTCTGGCACATTGCGCGATAGGAGTAGGTTATAGTTCGTATCCACCATATAAACGGGGATAGTGGTGTTACCTTCCATTACTTGGAGAAGGAGGTCAATATTCTCATTCTCGTCTGCGAGAATGAACTGACGTGTGGCTTCTGCCCATAGTTCAATCTTTTTTTGCTCTTCCTGCTCAAACTGCTCTACAATGTGACTAGTAACCAATGAACTAATTACAACTACCACAATCAGTAGGAAAGTAATAAATACGCTGAGTATATTGGAGTTGATTTTAGGCATGACCTAATATGAGATGATTTAATCTTGAGTGCATTGTTGGATTGTTGCGCAGATCCCCTCTTTATCCAATTTTAATAAATGATATAACTCTTTGGTACTTCCATGTTCCACAAACTGGTCATTTACTCCCAAGCGTATAACATGTGGTGTGTAACCATTATCTGCCATAAACTCAAGCACCGCGCTACCTAAGCCACCACTGATTACACCATCCTCTACTGTGATGATTGTAGTAAAGCGTTTGCCTATCTCGTGCAGCAATTGCTCATCCATCGGCTTGAGCCATCGCATATCGTAGTGAGCCACCTTCGCCTTATCACCTAATCGCCTTATCGCCTCAATTACTGTATGACCGATAGCACCAAGAGATAGTACCGCCACTTTCGCTTCCTCACTTTCTCTCAAGCATACACCTTTGCCGATAGTCACCTTCGCCTTATCGCCTAATTGCCTCATCGCCTCATCACCTTCATTCGTTCTGCCACGCGGATAGCGGATAGCTATAGGTCCATCGTAGTCTTTGGCTAATCGCATCATCTGCTGTAAATCTTCTTTGGTCATAGGCGCACCAATCACCATATTTGGAATAGGTCGCAGGTATGCTAAATCCAATAATCCGTGATGCGTAGCACCATCGTTGCCCACGATACCAGCACGGTCAATGCAGAAAATGACATGCAACTTAGGCAACGCTACATCGTGGATGATATTGTCGTAGGCACGTTGCAAAAAACTAGAGTAGATATTGCAGTAGGGAATCAATCCCGCTTTCGCCATACCTGCGGAGAACGTGACGGCATGTCCTTCGGCTATGCCGACATCGAATACGCGATTGGGCAATTCGCGCTGCATGATATTCATGCTACAGCCACTAGGCATAGCAGGTGTAATGCCAACGATGCGTTCGTCCTCTTTTGCCAGTTGCAGTAGTTGGTTGCCAAAGACTTCTTGCCACAAGGGTTCCTGCCTCTCACCTTTCGCCTTTAACCTCTCACCTGTCTCTATACTAAATTCTCCTGGCGCATGCCATGTAGTCTGATCGTTTTCTGCGGGTTCGTAGCCTTTTCCTTTTTTGGTGATGATGTGCAATACTTTAGGTCCTTCGTAGTCTTTAATCTCTTTGAATATGCGCACCAAGTTCAGCACGTCGTGTCCGTCTGCTGGACCGAAATACCGAAGGTTAAGCCCTTGGAAGATATTGTTGTCCTGTTTGGTAAGTAGTGCTTTGAGATTATTGTTGAAACTTTGTAGGCGTCCTTTATTATCATCATTGATAAGGTGCAACTTACGTGCTACTCTATATCCCCACCAACGCCAGCGATTGTATCGCTCGCTCGTAGTCAAATCTACTAGGTATTGCGTAAAACCACCTTTGATAGGGTCGATAGCCATATTATTGTCATTGAGTACAATCAGCAGATTATTCTTGAGCATAGAGGTATTGTTTAGTCCCTCGAATGCTAATCCGCCTGTCATAGCCCCGTCACCGATGATCGCTACCACTCGTTGCTTCTCAACTCTACCATCTACAGCTGCTTTGGCGGCAATCTCTTCACCAATGGTAATTCCTAATGCTGCCGAAATACTATTGCTTGCATGACCTGCAATAAACGCATCATATTCGCTCTCCATAGGAGAGGGGAACGGTGCTAAACCTTTGAACTGTCGGTTGGTATGAAAACGCTCGCGTCTGCCTGTGAGAATTTTATGGGCATATGCTTGATGCCCTACGTCCCATACGAGCTGGTCGTTGGGTGTATCGAATACGTAATGCAGAGCAACCGTCAACTCTACTGTACCAAGCGACGAGCCTAAGTGACCAGGGTTGTGGCTCAACTGCTGAATAATAAAGTCGCGTACTTCGCTGCACACCTGTGGCAATGCCTCCAATGGCAATGCTTTCAAGTCGTTAGGGTAGTGAATATTATTCAAATATTTGTACTCCATCTCTATCGAATCATCATTTTATTTCACAGTGCGTACATGTATATGCACACAAAAGGTCTGCAAAGTTACACTTTTTTTCTTATATCTGCAAATTTTACCCCTATTTTGCTACTTCTATTTTGCAAAATACTCAAAAAAACAGCAAAACAACATATTTTATAGTACTTTGTATTGCATAGTATTGTAAAAGTTATTATCTTTGTACCGAATTTATGTTCATGCGCTCTTTGATAGGCTTTTGGCACACTTTTTGCAAATAATCTTGTAACGACAAATAAACCAGAATAATAACCTTTAAATTACGTGATTATGAAAAAGATTTTAGCCGTCATGGCAACCATTATGATTTCGCTGACAGCATGTGCTGATCGTCAGCATGTGATAGCTTACACTGAGTTGCCTGCTCAAGCTCAAACATTTGTTCAAAAGCATTTCAACGTAGCAGATGTGGCATATGTTGAGCAAGAACGAGATGGAATACATCCAGAGTATAAGGTGTATCTCAAGAATGCAACGGAGATAGATTTTGATCATCGAGGCAATCTGCAATCGATTGACTGTCAAGTTTCTCCAGTTCCTTCGGGAATCATACCTGAGTTGATTACCAATTTTGTTGCTTTGCATCATCCTGACCATTTTATTGTGGAATATACAATAGAATACCGTCATTTGCAGGTTGAACTCAGCAATGGACTAGAGCTTATCTTCGATATGGAAGGACATTTCATTCGTGTGGATGACTAATGTGCCAATATCTTATGTCATAGAGCGATGAAGTATGCAATTGATTTATAACTATTTAATAATTCAAACAATGAAAAAACTGTATCGTTCTCCCAATCGCATTTTAGCGGGTGTTTGTGGCGGAATCGCCGAGTATTTTGATGTAGATCCTACTTTGATTCGAGTAGTATTTGCGGTATTAACATTATTTTCTGCGGCATTTCCTGGTTTGCTACTCTACATCATCTTGATGATTCTCATTCCAAATTACAATCAGATTGAAAATCAGTAAATTGTAAGCAAAGATGCTATCCAATCTCAAAAGCCAAATGCGCAAGGGATTATTGGAATATTGTATCCTCTCCATTATCCATCAAAGCGAGGCATATGCTTCGGATATCCTTGATACCCTGAAGGAAGCTCAGCTATTGGTAGTGGAGGGGACAGTATATCCACTCCTCACCCGCATGAAGAACGAAGGCTTGTTGTCTTATCGTTGGCAGGAGTCCACGGGCGGACCGCCGCGCAAGTATTACACCCTCACAGAAGAGGGAAAGCAACTGCTTGCTCAACTTGATGAAGAATGGCATGCTATCTGCCAAGCTATTAACAAAATAACTCAATAGATTATGAACGAAACTCGTACAATCAACCTCAATGGTTTAGTATATCACATCGACTACGATGCTTATCAACTTTTGCGTGATTATCTTCACGATATTGAGCTACGTCTTCCTCAGGACGACCGTCAGGAAGTAATGACTGATATTGAAGCACGCATTGCCGAATTGCTACAAAAAGCGCTCTTTGCAAAGAACGTGCAAGTAGTTAATGTTCAGATGGTTCAGTCTGTCAAAGAGCAAATTGGTGCTCCTTCAGAGTTTGGACCTAACCGCCGTCCTAAAGTCAAAGTAGATAAGTCGCAAAATAGTGGTTGTGGTCGTGTGTTTAGCATTGTCCTCAACGTCATATTGGCTATCTTGGCTTTGCCGATGATTTTCGTGGGGCTTGCTATCCTTTTCGCCATCGTACTTTCGCTCTTTGGTGTTGCAGTGGCTGGGACGACTAGTTTGGCATCCATCATGCCTATTTTCCCCGTTTTTGCTGATCTTTTAGTGGACGGTGGAGCGGTGATGATTCCGCTTTTGATGGTTGCACTTATCCTGATTATTGCACTACCAATTGTGATGTTAGTGCACACCATAGTCACATACATGCGCACGCGACGCGGACCAAAGGCACGTTTTTGGTGGATTACTATTCTCTTCTGGCTTGCGTCTATCATTTTCTGGGGAGTATCACTCGTGCGTTTGTATCAATCATACGATATGGCTCCTGAGATTCTAAAAACCATGGTATGGGACGGTTTGGATGTGGACGAACAACAAGGTATCATTACTTCAGAACTCCAATTGGAGCCATACCATAGTATTGAGGTAAGAGGTGCTGCTAAATTGCAACTCAATAACGGTACACAACCATCTACTCTATTGACCACCAACCAAATATACTCTCTCATGGATGAAGGCGGAATCAAAGCAGAGGTGCGGGATAGTGTACTCTATATCGAAACGTCCAATCAATTGCCATTGGACGACATCATGATAGAGTTTGCTATTACTTCGCCTAATTTGCGCCAGCTAACGGTTTATGGTGCGAGCAAAATAGAAACCGCAGATAATCAAGTACTTGCACAGCCTGATTTCGCACTTGATCTCAATGGTGCTGCGGAAGCTGACTTGCTTTTGAATGTCCAAACATTGTCGGTAGATGCTAAGGGGGCAAGCAAATTAGATTTAGAGGGTACGGCTGATAATGTGAATATCACTCTTGCAGGTGCGGGCGAGGTGGAAGCTGAAGATTTGTTCACCCAAGTGATGCACATCAATTGTGCAGGTGCCAGCAAGGCGGAGGTCAATGTCGCACGCGAATTATGGGCGCAAGCTGCGGGTGCGAGCCATATCACCTACAAAGGCACACCACGTATCAAGCAGAGTATGGCAGTTGGAGGTAGTGTCATTCGTAAGGACTAACACTTTGCTTTTCCTTGTCAATCCCTTTTCAATTACGTACCATATACGTAGGATATACGTAACATATACGTAAGATATACGTAGGATAATGCGGTTAATAACCTAAGAACACCGAATCTGATTCGAGCCTCCCATAGGCTACCACGACAAAAATTAAAGGCATAAAACAAACCCTCTAACCTATATTCAGGTAAGAGGGTTTTCTCTATTATCGTGTATTACATATCACTCTAACTTGCGATAGCGAATACGCTTAGGCTCGGTAGCATCATCGCCAAGGCGCATTTTCTTGTTTGCCTCATACTCCGAATAACTACCTTCAAACCAGAATACCTTGCTATCTCCTTCAAAAGCAAGGATATGCGTACAAATACGGTCGAGGAACCAACGGTCGTGCGAGATGACTACCGCACAACCAGCAAAGTTCTCCAGACCTTCTTCTAATGCACGCAAGGTGTTCACGTCAATATCATTGGTTGGCTCATCAAGCAGCAATACATTGGCTTCGGACTTCAATGTCAATGCCAAGTGCAAGCGATTACGCTCACCACCAGAGAGCACACCGCATTTCTTCTCTTGGTCAGCACCTGTGAAGTTGAAACGGCTCAGATATGCACGTGCATTCACTTCGCGGCCACCTACGCGGATATATTCCGTACCCTCAGAGATGGTCTCAAAGACGCTCTTGTTAGGGTCTATATTCGAGTGCACTTGATCCACATAACCCACGCGCACAGTCTCGCCCACGGCAAAGGTACCTTTATCGGCTTGCTCCATACCCATAATCATGCGGAAGAGTGTTGTTTTACCCGCACCGTTAGGGCCGATAATACCTACGATACCATTAGGTGGAAGCATAAACTCCAAATCCTCGAACAGCAATTTCTCGCCAAAGGCCTTACTTACGCCCTCAGCATTGATAACTTTGTTACCCAAACGTGGACCGTTAGGAATGAATATTTCCAGCTTCTCCTCGCGCTCTTTCTGCTCTTCGTTCAACATCCTATCGTATGCAGCCAAACGGGCTTTACCTTTAGCTTGACGTGCTTTAGGTGCCATGCGTACCCATTCCAACTCGCGCTCCAGTGTCTTGCGACGTTTGCTGGCTTGCTTCTCCTCCATTGCCATACGAGCAGTCTTTTGCTCTAACCAAGAAGAGTAGTTGCCCTTCCATGGAATACCTTCGCCACGATCCAATTCAAGAATCCAACCTGCTACATTATCGAGGAAGTAGCGGTCGTGGGTGATACAGATCACTGTACCCGCATATTGGTGCAGGTGTTGCTCCAACCAGTCGATTGATTCCGCGTCAAGGTGGTTAGTAGGCTCATCCAGCAGCAGGATATCAGGTTGTTGAAGTAGCAAACGACATAGTGCTACACGACGACGCTCACCTCCCGACAGATGCTTCACTTGTGCATCGTCAGCAGGGCAACGCAATGCGTCCATAGCACGGTCAAGACGTGTGTCAATATTCCATGCGTCCACGCTGTCAAGTTTGTCTTGTAGCTCTGCTTGGCGGGCAAGCAACTTATCGAAATCGGCGTCTGGCTCTGCGAATGCCATATTGATAGCATCGTATTCGGCGAGCATATCCATGATGGGTTGTACACCTTCTTGCACGCACTCGCGCACGGTCTTTTCGGGGTCAAGTTGAGGATCTTGTTCTAGATAACCTACGCTGTAGCCAGGAGAGAATACCACCTCACCTTCGTAATTCTTTTCAATACCTGCAATAATCTTGAGTAGGGTAGATTTACCCGCACCGTTGAGACCAATGATGCCAATTTTTGCTCCGTAGAAGAAACTAAGGTAGATGTTGTTGAGTACTCGTTTTTGTGGGGCGAAGGTCTTACTTACTCCCACCATTGAGAAAATAATTTTCTTATCGTCTGCCATATCTTATATGTTAAAATGTTTCAATAGTTTTAATCGTATCAAACGTGTTCAAGCTAATAGTTGGTTGATGGTTGCTTGAGCTTGGGAGCCGACTACTACGAGGCGATAGACTAATAACTCGCGGAGATTGTATGCTCTTTCGAATACGCCACTTCCTGTAGTCTTGGTGGTGGAGTTGATCGAAGAACCACCTAAACGAAAGAAGCGATAGAGTTGTTGCACATAGCCATTGGTAACAATACTACGACCTTGCATATCTACACCTACTTCTCGGAGAGAATCAATAGATAATTGACTCTGAATCATTAACTTAAAAGATTTGTACATTTGGGCAAATGCATATTTGTCGCTATCGCACATGGGCCATAGATCCATCAGACTGCCAATCTCTTCGCGGTCACCTTCTTCTATATTGAGCAATGCATCATCTGTCCAAGGGAGTAGCCAGTTGGCTGGTTGCTCTCGGAAGAATGGGGTCGAGTAGAACTCACGAAAAAGCATGAAGTTTTGGTCCAATTTCATCTTGGCAATATGCTCCATTTCACTTTGACGACTGCGTATAATATCGTAGAACTCATTTGTTTCTCGATTATTCATAAGTGGCATCAACTCTTTTGTTAGTTGTGCATTGAATTGCTCCATACGTTTCATTTGCGTGGTGCGAGCAATATTAGAGAGCGCAGTAAAGCTAAGTTCAGGCGCGTAAGTAAGTACCTCTTGTATCTCACCGAGTAGTGCACGATCGCAACGGATGTATTGATTATGTTGCATCATCACAAGCAACAAACCCACTATCACGCGCTCAAATCCTTCAGGAGAGATACCGTCGCAACAAGTGATAAGGAGCATTAAGTGGTCCTTGTTCCATTGATTTTCAAGCAGATTGATGGTTAGTCCTGCAATTGCCATTAGTCCATCGGTAGGATGGATAGTATCTTGGGTATAAACATAGAAATCCGCTACATCATCTTCGGAGAAGGTGGTGTGGCTACGATAATAATTAAAGATTTCTATGTTAGTCACTGTTAAAAACTATTAACTCTTAAAACTCCTCTTTGATGAGGTAGTTGTTGCGTTCGGAGGAGTTGCGAATAATTAGTTCGCCTAAGAAACCTGCTAAGAAGAGCATACATCCAAGAATCATCATCAGTATGCTGAGATGGAAATATGGATTCACTCCTACAAGCATTGCCGCCACACCCTGTGATAATGCATAGAGCTTCATACTACCTACCACAACGATAGCAATAAAACCCAAGACAAACATCACACTTCCTACCAAACCAAAGAAGTGCATTGGCTGCTTACCAAACTTGTTTAAGAACCAAAGGGTTAGCAAATCAAGATAGCCGTTTACAAAACGATTAATACCAAACTTACTAACTCCAAATTCACGCTTGCGGTGTTGCACCACTTTCTCACCAATCTTGGTAAAACCAGCATTCTTGGCGAGGTAAGGAATATATCGATGCATTTCAGAAAATACTTCGATATTCTTCACAACTTCTTGGCGGTATGCTTTTAGTCCACAGTTCATGTCGTGGAGCTTTATACCTGTAACCCAACGCGCAGTAGCGTTAAAGAGTTTGCTCGGAAGATTTTTAGTAAACTTATTGTCAAAGCGCTTTTGCTTCCAACCACTGACGAGGTCATATCCTTGCTTGGTAATCATCTGATAGAGTTCGGGTATCTCATCGGGTGAATCTTGCAAGTCAGCATCCATAGTAATTACTACATCTCCTTGAGCGGCTTCAAATCCACAATATAGAGCGGCAGATTTACCGTAGTTGCGACGGAAACAAATGCCTCGTACATGCTCGTTCTGAGCACGTAATTGTTTGATTACTTGCCACGAGGAATCAGACGAACCATCATTGATGAATAGAATTTCATACGTATATTGGTGCGCTTGCATCACGCGCACAATCCAATCATGAAGTACAGGCAAACTTTCCGCCTCGTTATACAAAGGTACTATTACTGAAATATCCATAAAAATATTGTGATAATCAATTGCGACTGCAAAAGTAATAAAATTATTCGAAATAATCATAATAATTTCATTTTTTTTTGCAAGATTCAATAAAAATGACTATCTTTGCAGCAAAAATAAGGTTAGTTTGTTTCAAAATAGAGTACGTATGCGTAAAAACGAAGAAGATTTTGGTAAACTTTGGGAACTGAATTCAGTCTGGAATTATCTTGAGCCAGACGAGAAAGAATTTATAGATAAACATACGTCAGTAAAGTATTATCGCAAGAACGAAACTATCTACAACGAGGGTGATTTGACTGAGCACGTTGTGATGGTGGTTCGTGGTATTGTTCGTTTGTCTAAAGAAGGTGTCGGACAACGCCTGCAAATTATTCGTTTGCTAAAACCATACGATACTTTTGGCTATCGTAGTGCAATGGCGGGTGATAGTCATTCCACTTCGGCAACTGCATTGGAGCCTACTATATTGTATTATGTGGAGCGTGATGCGTTTCTGGAGGTGATTCAGAAAAATATCAAGTTCTGCTATGCTGTATTGGTGGCAATGTCAAAAGATTTGGGTATCTCCGAGACACAGACAGTCAACCTTACGCAAAAGCATATTCGTGGTCGATTGGCAGAGACTCTGATTACGCTTAAGAATACCTATGGTCTGGATGGCGATGGTGCCACAATCGCTATGTATATTGCGCGTGAGGATTTAGCTAATATGTCAAATATGACTACTTCCAACGCTATTCGTACGCTCTCTCAGTTTGCTTCGGAAGGTCTTATTAGTCTAGACGGACGCAAAATAAAGTTGTTAGATGAGAGCGAGTTGACTCGCATAAGTCGCTTGGGATGATACTCTCTTTACTCTTTTTTATACACTCCATATCTACCTCTTTCCTTACGGGGGGAGTGATGCCTGATGGCAAAGTGGATAAGGTTGTAACTGCCCCTAATGCATGGCATGCGCCAGTGTATGGTGCAGATTTGCGTGTGTCTTTTGCGCCAGATTGGCAGGCATTGCAGCAGTGGAATAATGCCAATATAGGAGTGGGGGTAGGTTATTGGAATTTGGGACACGAGATGTTAGGGCATGCTATTACACCTTATGTATATATGGATGTTCCATTATTGCGTTTGAAGCATTTTGAATTAGGTTTGCGCCCAGGTATAGGTGCTGCATTTGTGACCAAAACCTATCGCAATACTGTGCCTGATGGTCATTTGTATGTGGATGTGATAGATGCCAATCAATGCATTGGTAGTGTGACCAATTTGTATTTTCCAGAGGCTATATATTTCAACTTTCCGATTGCAAAAGGTTGGGGAGTGTCATTGGCAGGTGGCTGGTATCATATTAGCAATGGCAGTATTAGGCAACCTAATTCAGGATATAATATCTTTGCTGGAGAGATTGCTGTCAAGTATGATTGGTCTAATGCTTCACAGCTGTCTAAGGTGTTGAATAGTCCTGATAGTTTGGCTAAGCGTTGGTCAGTAGCAGTAGCGGGTACTGCTGGTGGACGACAGGTGTATTATCGTGATCAGCAAGCATTTGCTACGGCCTCAATGCATGTGGCGGCATATTGGCATGCACACCCTATATTCCGTTTGGGAGGGGGGGTAGATGTGTTTTATGATGGTGCGTATGTGCAGCGTGAAACCTATTTTGGAAAGACCAATCTGGCAGCAGCGCAATCAGGAGATTGTTGGCGCGTAGGTGTGAGTGTGCAACCCGAGTTTGTAGTTGGTGATTTTACTGCAGGTTTGCATATTGGTGCTTATATGTATGATCCTATCAAAGAGTTGGAGCCTAAGTCTGAAGCAGAAAAGACCGCAACGGGGCGATTGGATAAGCCAATCTTTTATTCTTATGATTTGTTGAAAGCAGGTAGTGCGGGGTATCCCGACGGATGGTTGTACACGGCATTAGTACTGCGCTACCATTTGCCTTGGCATATCTTTGTACAAGGTATGATGAAAAGCCATCTAACGAAAGTGGAGTTTGTATCGTTAGGTATAGGTTTCTATTATTGATTAGTCTTGTGTGATTATTCGTAGAAATATATACGTTGCACACGACGTGAAACAGATGTCAATATCTCGTAGGTAATAGTTCCTAATTTTGCAGCTAATTCTTCTAATGGCAGACGGTCGCCAAATACCTCTACTGCATCGCCCACTTGAGCATCAGTTCCCGTGACATCTATCATTGCTTGATCCATGCATACGTTGCCTACCACAGGACAACGCTTGCCGCGCACTAGTACCTCGCCTCCATAGTTGGAGAAGCGGCGGTCGAAACCGTCGGCATATCCGATAGGGATGACGGCTATTTGTCGTGGTTCGGAGAGGGTAGTATGGCGCCCGTAGCCAATAGTAGCGTTGGCAGGTACAGTCTTGATGCTCAGGATAGTGGTCTTCAATGTGCATACATTGCGCAATGTTGCATGGGCAAATGATAATCCATATAGACCAATACCCAAACGGCACATGTCGAAATGATATTCAGGGAAACGCTCAATGCCTGCTGTGTTGCATATGTGCTTGATTATCGGATACTTGAGTGCCGATTGCAGTTGGGTAGCACAGGTGTTGAAGTAGTTGGCTTGTTCGTGGGTGAAGGCATCAAACTGTGCTTCGTCACTACCCGCAAGATGGGAGAAAACACTTGCTACGCGTACTGCCTTCTGTCCCTGCAATCGGGCAATTAACTTAGGCATATCCTCTTGGTAAAAACCCAAACGATGCATGCCCGAATCAATCTTGATATGTACGGGTAGCGACTCTAAACCTTTTGCTTCGGCGGCATGGATGATGTCGTCGAGTACTTGGAATGAGTATATATTAGGTTGGAGGTTGTTTTCGATAATGAGATCGAGTGCAGCCACCTCTGGATCCATGATGATGATAGGCAAGGTAATGCCCGCTTTACGAAGTTCTACGCCTTCATCTGCCACGGCCACTGCAAGGTAATCAACGAGGTTGGATTGCTGTAATGCTTTGCTAACCTCCACACTACCAGCTCCATAAGCAAATGCCTTCACCATGCAAGTGAGGCGGGTGGTGGTTGGCATTAGCGAACGAAAATAGCGTACATTGTCCACCAAAGCGGAGAGATTGACTTCAAGAATAGTCTCGTGAGTTTGGTGTAGAATGCGCTGGGTGATGGTTTCTTCGTCGTAGCCTAGCGCGCGCATGACAGCCGCGCACGTGCGTATATTTTGATGTGTAGAATCTTCGATGAGGGTAGGGCAGTCTGCAAATAGCAACATTTTCTCGGCTCGTTTTGCTTCGAGCGAAGGGAAGTTCTCGCCGTGCTCGGTGCCGATATAGGTGATAACACCTATCGTGGGTTGGATGATAGGTTGCAGACGAGCCATCTCGCCCATCTCAGATATACCTGCCTCAAAGATAGCCAGTTCGGTCTCTTCGCTGAGTTGCCATACCGACAATGGCACGCCAATCTGCGAGTTGTAGGACTTAGGCGAACGAGTGATATGATAATCATCTTTGAGCAATTGATATAGCCATTCTTTGACCACAGTCTTGCCATTAGAGCCCGTGATGCCAATCACTGGTCCGTGATAGAGCGAGCGCTTGTAGGCGGCTAATCGCTGTAGGGCGGTGAGGACATCCTCTACGATGAGGAATATGCTTTGTGTCCCGCTATCCGATATCCGATTCTTGATTCCCGACTCCGATACCACAAACACTTTTACCCCACGCTCAATCAGTTGCGGGATGTATTTAGCGCCGTCGTTCTTGTCGGTCTTGAGTGCAAAGAAGAGTGTTGCCTCTGGCTCTGCGCCGAGTTGGCGACTATCCGTGAGCAAGTGGCGAATATCCAAATCCTGCAAGCCATTGGTATTGCCAATAACTTGCAGAGGATGAATGGCTTGTATGATATCTCGGATTAGCATCCTTCAAACTGCTGGAGGAAGCGGACGTCGTTCTCAGAGAAGAGGCGAAGGTCCTTCACGCGGTATTTGAGGTTGGTGATACGCTCTACACCCAAACCGAAGGCGTAGCCTGTATATACCTTAGAATCAATGCCGCAAGACTCCAATACGTTAGGGTCCACCATACCGCAACCGAGAATCTCTACCCAACCTGTGCCTTTGCAGAACGAACAGCCCTTGCCACCGCAGAGGTCACAAGAGATATCCATCTCAGCTGAAGGCTCGGTAAATGGGAAGTAACTTGGGCGAAGACGAATCTGTGTCTCTGGGCCAAACATCTCTTTGGCGAAGTAGAGCAACACCTCGCGCAAGTCAGCGAAGCTGACGTTCTTGTCGATATACAATCCCTCTACCTGATGGAAGAAGCAGTGTGCACGTGCCGAGATTGCCTCATTGCGGTACACACGACCTGGGCACAACACACGGATTGGAGGCTCTTGGCTGAGCATGGTGCGTGTCTGTACGCTGGAGGTGTGGGAGCGAAGCAGAATATCGGATGGCTTTTGCACGCCAATCTCCTTCTCAATGAAGAACGTGTCTTGCATGTCGCGCGCAGGGTGCTCTGGTGCGAAGTTAAGCAGCGAGTAAACGTGATTATCATCCTCTACCTCAGGACCTTCCGCTACGGTAAAGCCCACGCGAGCGAAGATGTCGATGATCTGCTCACGCACAAGCGAAAGTGGGTGACGTGTACCCAATGCAATAGGGTCAGGTGTACGTGTGAGATCAAGTTCCTCGGCTGCTGCTTTAGCGCCATTGGCCTCTACCGCTTCGCGCAACTCATTGATACGTGCCTCGTAAGCCTGACGCAATGCGTTGAGTGCTTGACCAATCTCACGTTTCTCCTCTTTAGGTACTTCGCGAAACTCGTTGAAGAGTTCGGTAACCAAACCTTTCTTACTGAGGTATTTGATACGTAGAGTTTCTAATTGCTCTGCGTTAGTTGCCTGCAATTCAGCTACTTGGGCGAGCAGGTCTTGTATTTTTTCTTTGATAGTCATAATCTATTTTTCGGTGTGTTGGTGCACAATCCACCAATCAACCCGCAAAGGTACAACATTTTTTGCATATTTGCAAATGTTTGAAATAATTTGTCGAAAAAATATGGCATGACTCTCTCATAAAAGTATAATTTCTCTTGTTAATCCCTTAACTTTCCCTTTTCATTTACGTACAATATAAGTAGGATATACGTAACATATACGTAGGATAATCGGGTCGTTAACCTGAGAATACCCTATCTCCCTCCTATCTTCATCCTGCCTTCTGCCTGCTTCTTTCCCGCTTTCTTTCTCGAAACTACTCCGTTATCATCTCGTTACCACTTCATTACCATCCAGTACTTTCCCCGTACTTTCCTGCTATTTTGTATATTTTTTACTTATCCTCTTGCGCAAATCAAAAAAATGTAGTAATTTTGCAACCGCAAACCAAAAGTTTGCAGACATATTAAAAAGCGTTTACTACGGGGATCCCACAATTTTAAGCAGTGGGGTGTCCTCAGCGCTTGTTTTGGTGTAACGAAATCTGGTAAATTTCACAATCGCCCAAAACAAGAAGGCAGTAAACGCCCTTTGGGATATGACTATCCCGCCACAGAGCATCCATGCGTGGATTGCTCTGTTTGGTGGCTTTTCATATTCGGCGTGGGCGTTGCTTGCTTATTCTTGCGAAAGGGTTTACCAGAGCCTCGTTACAGAGAATAAGCAAAGGTAAGGTTCCACGCTTTCTTTATATATTCACGGGTCGTTTGGAGCCGATAACCCAACCAAATAGATTATGCCTATGTGAGAAACCATTTATCTCTCATTCCAATATCGCATCACATATTGGATGAGATTCTTATGTTTATTAGTGATGCATGGAGTTTGCGAAAAGCCAATAAGTGAGTAGCAACAATCTAAAAATAGAAATAAATTATGAAATCTATCAAATTATTTTTACTTGCAGTTATTGCAGTATGCTTTTGCACAAATGTAAATGCAGTTGAATTAGGCGATTATATGGAAATTGATGGCGTACCAAGTATAGTAATCTATGTAGATGCTACTGGAGAACATGGATTGGTGATGTCAGCTACAGCGCATATCGAAAATAATAAAGGCATACAAAGAATCTTTGCTTCAAAGCAATGGGAAGAATATAAGTCAAGGTGCATAAATGAGTTTGGCAAACCACGCCCTGATTTTGAGGCGGCATATCTTGAAATGCCTGAATACGATTACAAAGCATACAAAAAGATTCGTAAAAAAATAATGAAAAAACATCTTCCTGCATTAGCAAGTATGTTGACGGAAAAAGGCAAAGAAAATGCAGAAAAAATTGCAGATTATTGCGCAGATAATGGATTAGACATGTCCATTTATTTCCCTGATCAAGTCTGGGCGCAAGCTCTTGGTGAAGGTTGGTTTATTCCTGGGAATGCTGAAATTGAGTTATATGCCGATTTCCTCGGAGAAGGACAAGAGATGGGAGAAGACTACGCAAAGAATATATTTGAAATTCAGAAAAAAGATAAAAAATGGAACAATGGAATATGGAGCATGTATCATCTCCACAGACATATTGTTGGTTATACAGGCGGTTTGCTGTTACCAGGCGTAGAGTTTTTTGCTCCTACTAACCTAAAGTCTTCTACTTTGATTAAATCTTCGTGGACTTTTGAAGATGAGAATCAAAGTAAAATCTATAAAAAAGGGAAATGGGGGATAAAAGGAAATGTAAATAATAAGAAGAAATACAATGATTTTTATACATTTGGTACACTGTATGAAGGAGGAATTAATCCACAAGCTTTTTTAGACTTTTACTGTCACTATTGGAAAGCAGGTTCCATGTTCGGAGCATTTAATTATGGTCCATACATCGTTGCTGTAAAAGAATTTTAATTTCCATAAATATACTCAACATGAAATCAACTAAAATATTTGCAATACTCTTTATTGGAGTGCTATTTCTTTCCTCTTGTCATACTGCGTTACAAGGCGTACAACCCGTAGCACGCACGCAAAGCCATTTTGGACAAGAGAATATGGAGTTTATTGGTTTTAAGAATATGAAGCGTGGTGATATTCTGCTTAAGGATTTTGGAGCAGAATTAGAGCGCAGACATATTGCAATAAACCATCAAAAATTCTATATGGGTATTTATTCATTGCAAGAATTAGAAACCTACAAAGCATCCATGCGTTACATCACTTTTATAGATGTAGTAAAGCATTCATATTCGAAAAATGATGCTGTTAGTGATAGTTATGGATTAGAACTTGGAGGTTGGCTCATTGCAGGTATTACATGTTTTACATTATTCCCTGTATATGTTCCTATGATGTGTGCTGCGGATGCCAATGATTGCCAAATCATCTTGAATGGAGAGTATCATTTGTATGTATATGATACTGTAAAGAAAGAGGTTGTTATGACAACACCTATCGAAGTACAAGAGAAGGATATGTATAAAGGTCAATTCACGCATAAGCACACCGATGTTGAAGCAGTCAACGACCGTTATCGTAATCTTCTCTACAATGCTTTATTAGATGCCTACTCACATGCCTATAATTTCGTGAAGAATATCAACGAATAAGAAACGAAAATAGTATTTTTTCCCTCACCCTGCAAATCAATTTATTTGCGGGGTGAGTTGTTTTATCACTTTGGCATAGAAATTGCATCTATTAGGGCAAGGGCAGAAAAAGCTCTTGCCCTAATAGATGAACCAATAAACCTAAACCTTAATCATTAACTTTTTAACCAAACCAACTATGACAAACGTAACCAAAATGCTATTGGCTCTTCTGGGAGGAGCAGTGGTAGGAGCTACAGCAGCATTGCTATTTGCTCCAAAGAGTGGCGCAGAATTACGCGCAGAGATCGCGGCCATCGCTCGCGAGAAGTACAAAAACCTCAATCTCGATGAAATCAACAAACTCGTGGACAAAGTGATGAGCCGTATCCGCAATGGTATGTGCAACTGCCACTGCAAAGCCGACATCGAAGCCGCAGTAGAAGATGCTGCGAAGAAGTAACTTAGGCGCCGAAGGCGCGTTATATGTTCCTATGGGACGTTTCATGCCTTCGGCGTTTTATGTACCTTTGGCACGTTATTAGTAAACGTTAATAACGCGAAACAGAAAACGTGCGCAGCACAGATAACGCAAAGCAAATAACGTCGGCATTGCCGACCAAAAACGTTTAACTATGAAAGATTTTTACAATCAGCTACTTGCTGATATTCAATCATATATCAAGTCGCAATTTCAACTGCTGAAAGTGCAGAGCATAGAGCAAACAAGTCAGTTGTTAGGGCTCATTATTGCGCTGTTCTCTATTACAGCAATCGTGGTTGTTGGACTTATTTTCTTGGCGATAGCTTTGGCTGCTTGGCTCGAACAGTGGCTGCCGATGTGGGCATCGTATCTGGTGATTGCTGGAGGCATGGGATTGATTGCGTTAGGGGTGTATTGGGGCAGATGGTTGTGGTTTGTGCGCCCAATAGAAAAGCACCTTAGCGAAGTCATAATGGATAGTCCTGCTCCACTGAAGCAACAGAAGCAATCCATTGAAAACCAATCTACTATGCAGCGCGAACTATTGGAGCGCGACATCGCATCGGTGCAACGCGATTGGGCACAGGTGCAGCAACTCTTCGCACTCTTGCGAGAAATCATTTCTCCTAAAAAGGAGGTGTAGTTCTTCCTGATTGATGACTATCATTCAACAGCACCGCTCGAAATGGGCGATGCTGTTTTTGTAGGTGGCACAGATTACTTACCTCAAAAGCGCTCCAAGAACAAAAATTTGCATATACGAAAAATTTTCTGTACCTTTGTCCCAGAATAAAAAGAAGGCAGATATGATTTTCTATTTTTCTGGAGTAGGCAACTCGGCGTGGGTGGCGCAAGTGTTGGCAGAGCAGTTGGGCGAACGGCTCGTAAAAGTGGCTGATTATGCGGATGAGCAGTTGGATATTCAGCCCGACGAGAAGGTGGGCTTTGTGTTTCCTGTTTATTCGTGGGCTCCGCCCAAACTGGTGATGGATTTTATTGGACGTGTGAAGATGAGTGCGCCCAATTATCTGTATTTCGTATGCACTTGCGGAGCGGAGACAGGCAAGACGGCGGATATCTTCTGTGAGGCGGTGACTGCACGTGGATGGCAATGCCATGCGGGTTATTCGGTGGTGATGCCTAACACCTATGTGTCGTTCCCTGGTTTTGGCATTGATGCCGACGAGGTGGCTGCTCGCAAGATTGCTGCTGCCAAAGAGCGATTGCCACAGATTGTGGAGCGACTAAAGGCGCAGCAACATGTTTTTGACTGCCACGAAGGACAATTGGCACGATTCAAGAGTTATGTGATAGGTAGTAGTTTCAATAAGTACCAACTTACCGCCGAGCCATTCTTCACAACAGACGCTTGCACCGCCTGTGGGCGTTGTGCACAGACATGTCCAGTACATAATATCTCGCTGGCAGATGGTCGTCCAGAGTGGAGCGACCACTGTACGCAGTGCTTGGCATGTTTCCATATCTGCCCTGTGAATGCCATTCAGTATGGTAAGTTCACAAAAGGGAAGAAACAATATCGGATAAGTAGCTACCTTAGCGAGACTCCCACAAGTTCTCTATAAGTTTCGGGATCTGAAGGAGTGCGACGGAACGCACTCCGAGCGTAGCGCCCGAAGAGTCCCCACTTTGAGGAATCAGCGCAAGCATAGAACAAAATAAGGAGATCTGTAGGAGATCTGTGGGCTTTCTGTGGCTGTATTAGGTCGCTCTCAAGTTCCCCTCGGGCTACGCGAGCACTTCGCGACCACTGTAGCACATCTATCGCCTAGTTGTGCCCTATCTGTGGCGATTATCTAATATTATTTGTGCCTCCATATATTATAATAATGCCGTATTTTCGGCATTTTGGTAGTTTTGTGCCGAAAAATCGCTTGCGATTAATCGTTCAAGCCCATTGGGCGAGATAAGACGATAGGTGATTTTTGAGAGTAAAATGGTATATACAACACGCGGGAAGTGTAGTGTTTACTATGCTTCCCGCGTAGTGTATTTTTTTAGAAAAAAGTTTTTGTATGCCGAAAGTTCTGCCGAATAATGATAAGCTAAATGTTTTTTATGGCGATTTTAGTTTATGGTTTCAAACAACCAATTGGTACAACATACACTCCATCTTCTTGGCGGCGATAAGCATGCTTTCCTACGCCAACGATAACCATCAAGAAGGATGGTTTAGGCATTCGAGTGGTGTCTATCTTATCTGCTAATGCTTGCAGTGTACTTGCTCCTTTGTTGATTGCATCATCGCCACCTAATTTGATTTCAATCAAGCCGTACTTGCCATTTTCTAAATGTAGAACGGCATCGCACTCTAAATTATTCTTGTCGCGGTAATGATAGATATGACCATCCAATGCCCCTGCATATACACGCAAATCGCGTACAGCCATTGCTTCGAATAATAATCCCATCGTCTCTAAGTCGTTGATGAGGTCTTGTGGACCAATACGCATAGCTGCAACTGCTATACTAGGATCTACAAAATAGCGTGTATCGGAAGTGCGAATAGCCGTTTTGCTGCGCAGACACGGATTCCATGCTGGCATATCCTCTACGCAAAAGATTTTCTTTAATGCAGTTATATATGCAGAAATAGTTTCTTCTTTTAGTGAATCTACATCATTTGCAACAATATCTTGATATATAGTCTTTAGTGGTGCTTGTGTGCCTTGATGACGACTCAGACTGCGCATCAATCGCCTAACTCTTTCAGGATCACGCTTGACGCCATCTACTCGTGAAATATCAGAGTTTTCGCCATTGCCTTTTCCGACCACACCCTCATAATAGATGGTGGCTTGTCTAAGGGCCGCTTTGCGATTGGTGGTTAATGTAGCCATTGGCCAACCTCCTCGACAAATCAGATATACCAATTCCTCTATATCAATAGAGTTGTCGGCTAAGAGTTGCTCTGGTTGGTCAAATAGATTCTCCAAACTTATTGCGCCATTGCTATCTCCTGATTCCCATAAAGACATAGGGCGCATGAGCAATGTGGTAATTCGACCTGTACCAGTATGCACAATTTCATCACGCTGTGGCGGAACCGCTGACCCCGTGATAATAAATTGCCCCAATGCTCGGCGATGATCTACCTCGCCGCGTATTGCATCCCATAATGTAGGGACGACTTGCCATTCATCAATCAAACGAGGTATGTCGCCTTGCAACAAATAATTAGGTGTCGCCTTTGCTAACTGTCTATTACGTTCACCTTCTGTAGGGTCCGCCATATAAACTACACTATTTGCGATTTTTTCAGCGGTTGTGGTCTTGCCACACCATTTGCTACCTTCTATTAGAACGCATCCGCATGCGTCCAACAAATCAGCCAATAATTGGTCTGCAATTCGAGGGCGATAGTTTGTCATAATTGATTAATTTTTAATTTTGCTGCAAAGGTACTGAAAATCTTTGATATATGCAAATATTTTTGCAACAAATCGTGCATTTAGCGCAATTTTAATCCGCCATTTGGCTGAAAATCAATCGTACATTTGGCGCAATTTCAATACGCCGTTTGGCTATTTCTGGTTTAACGAACGAAGTTAGGGGACCACGATAGGAGATCTGTGGGACTTCTATGGGCTTTCTGTGGCTTTCTATAAACGTGTCTCTATAATAATGCTGCAAAAATCTTCGGCACGGAAGGGGTTTTGTGCCGAAGATTTGTAAATTTTGCTATAAAAAGACGCTTAAAGCAAACGGAAGGTGTTGATTACCAACGCCTCCCGCTTGAGTGATTTTTTTGTTATTTTTTTCTTTGTGCCGAAGATTGTGCCGAAGATTGTACTCAAGAATGGCTATGTTAGGATGTTGTGCCTTAATTAATGATGTAGATATATTCAGTTTGTTGGGCTGAAAGAATATAATTCAGATACATATAATCCTTGCCAATACACCAACCACATACATGCCGATATTCGCTGATATCATAATAATCATCATCTCCATATATACGCTCATTGGCAAAACGGATTGCCTGATAATCAGATAATGGCATTTTAATAGTATAAGTGAACTATTGTTCGTTGAGCAATTGTTGTTGACAATATTGTTTACGATTTAGTGCATCTGGATGTGATAAATTTGCAGCCTTTGTATACCAATCAATAGCTAAAGAATAATTTAGCGGAAGTCCTTTCCCTGTTTCATATAATTCACCTAAATGATATGCAGCCTCAGCACATCCTTTTTCTGCTGCTTGACTATAACAAAGGACTGCTTGCGCAAGATTTTTCATTACTCCAATACCAAGTTCATAGCCTTTAGCTATATTGAGGAGAATAATATACTCCTCTTGATGAGTATTTGGAATGGACTCTGCTGTATCTTGTTTTTCTACTATGAAACGACGCAAATTCTCTAAACCAAGTTTACAATAAATTTCTTTTTTACCAGCAGGAACAATAATAGTCTGCAATGATCTACAAGTATCGAATATGTGCTCTTCAAATTTGATGATATTATGAGGTAATTTTACTGATGTTATAGCCGAACATTCTCCAAAAGCAAATCCTTCAATGGTTGTTACACTCTCTGGAATGGTTATTGAAGTCAGCTTGTTACAGCGATAAAATGCACTGTTCCCAATAGTAATTATGCTATTAGGAATATTAATTGACATAAGAGAAGAACACCCCCAAAAAACACTAGTGCTTATTTCTTGTACATTATTGGGAATATTGATTGCTGTTAAAGAAGAACATCCTTGAAAAGCAGATTGCTCAATCGTTGTCACAGTATCTGGAAGATTGATTGTAGAAAGGTTTCTACAACAAGAAAAGACACTATCACCAATTCTAACGACACCATTTGGTATATAAATAGATTTAATAGATGAGCACCCCTCAAATGTGCTACTTTCTACGACCTTAATATCTTTGGGAATATTAATTGAAATCAATGATGCACATTTGTAGAATGCACTACTCCCAATTCTTCTTACACTATTTGGAATTGTAATAGAAACAAGCGAAGGAGAAATATTGGAATTATCACTTGCAAAGGCACCATTTGCAATAATTACGGTATTTTCTTTTACAAGGCATTCAGATATTGATGTTTTTGCTTTTATCAAACAATTATCAATATATAAAACACCATTATCCCAATAGGATTCATTTCCATATAGTTCAGTATCTTTAAACGCACCATAGCCAATATATTCTATATTATTGGGGATTGTAATGGATTTAATAGAATGACAACCATTAAATGCATAATCTCCAATAGTAAGTATACTCTTGGCAAGTGTAATAGAAGTAAAATGTGTACAATCTTTAAAAGCATATTCTCCAATTACCAAAGTACCTTCTTTGATACGGCATTTTCGAGGGTAAGATTCGTACAAATGTCTATCAATAAGTTCACATTGCTTTATCTCCTTGACTGCAATAAGACACTTATCAATATATAATAAGCCTTTATCCCAATTAGAATCATTATTGTATATTCCTGTGTTATAAAAAGCATTTTGTCCAATATAGATGATTGACTCTGGTATCGTAATAGATTCTAATGAAGTACAATTTTCAAATGCACTATCTTCTATAGAGGTAACACCTTGTGGAATAATAGATTTCTGACAACCAATTTTTAAAGTATCGTTTGATATAATAGCATTACAATTGTCACGACTATCATAACATGGATTATTTTTATCAACAATAATAGATGTAACAGATGTACAGCCTCTAAAAGCATTTTTTCCAATGTAAGATACGCTTTTTGGAATCGTTATAGAAGTTAAAGACGAACAACCTGAAAATGCAGATTCTCCTATTTCAGTTACAGTTTCAGGAATGATTATTGAAGTAAGTGATGAACAACCAGAAAATGCTCCCTCTCCAATCTCAGTTACACCATCAGGGATGGTTATTGAAGTAAGTGATGAGCAACCTGTGAATGCTCCATTCCCAATTCGTGTAACACCGTTTGGAATCAACACTTCAGTAAGCGAAGAACACATCTGGAAAGTGTAATCTTCAATCTCCGATATAGAACTCGGAAGTGTGATAGATTTAAGAGAACAAAATTCAAATGCCTGTTCACCTATAAAGGTAACACCTTGTGGAATTATAATTGAAGTAAGGTGTGTACAATATGAAAATGCATATTTTTGTATACGAGTAACGCTTTGAGGAAGAACAATAGAAGTGATTGGAGAACGAGGTGAAATAATCATTTCCATTTTTGAATCCTCAGTTTTAGTAAACTTTGTGCGAGTATTATAAAAGGCACTCTCGCCAACACCTTTGATAATGTAGACAATATCACGATGTGTAATATTGTCTGGAATAACAATATTACCTTCACATTTTCCTTTTACAATAACTGCTGTACGATTTTTTGCATTTAACTCATAGCATACATTGTCGATGGTTACTTTTTCCATGGCTTTGATTTATATTGTAATTTGCTGCAAAGATACACTTTTTTTAGAAAATATGCAAATAAATGTGATTTTTTATAGAACAAATATGTGTTTAATGTAAAATAGAGGCAATGCTTCTAATTCGAGCATTGCCTCTAAGTGACCCATCATAATCACTCTTAATATGTACATAAATATATTGCTGATGATAATGTTGTTATTGAACTATTAATATTAACTTTTGCATATTCTTTTTAATATTTGAAATGCTGCATAATATCGCATTTCTTATCATTTATTTCAGTATGAAAAGCGACATGTGCTTTATGCTGAAATAGCAGAGTAAATTCTTAATGTTTGTAACAAGCTAATGCAATAGGTAGTACAATCCCGACAATTACCTCAGCAACTTGTAAGATTAAATTAATTTCTTCTATGCTTAACATATAAGTCATAATTTAAAAGTTTCACCGCTACAATGTTGTTTACATTGAGTAAATGTTAAGTGTAGCGGTATAGCAGAAACATCTACTCGCATTATAGAAGCAACTAACATTTGTTGTTGCAATCAATATTACCAATAAAAGAATCAACGCTACTCGTTTGTTTATTGGCAAAATCAGTATAATTAGTAGCAAATTAATATAAACTAACTCTCAAAATAGATTCTCGTAATAGAATAAGAGCTCGTCAATAAGGTTTAGCATCACTATCTTTAATAAGTACTATCTTAATCTTCGAAGACGCCGCAAAGGTATTGTTATTTTTTGATATATGCAAATATTTTGCAGAATATTTTTATTCTTTTTGATGTCAAAGCTAATAACAGCTTCGTTAGAATAATACTCTTGGTGAGAAGGATATTAGTTAGTATTTTTTAAGGCGAATTTTTGATTTTGCTAGTATCTTGAATTGAGCAAATAAAATGCCATTTATGCGATTTAATTGCATAAATGGCAGGGGCTTATAACGCTATATTAAATATGTCGGGCAACGGTATCGTTGCGGATTAATATAAACTATGAGTGATGAGTGATAAGTTGTTTTATTTGGTTAAACAAGTTTTGATATAACTCTCAATTTCTTGAGCAGATACATTATATATAGGTTCTAGCAAATGGAAATTGGCATCTTGCGCAAACAATTCGCCTCTCGTAAGCATCGACAAAAGGTTCTTACTCTTGAGACGATGGCGCGAGTATTGCAACGCATGATTCATCAATTCATGAATATCTACACCCGTTTGCAGAATAGAATAGATGTCGTAATAATCTCTAAAATTACTTCTGCGAAGCATTACTTCCATTTTCATCGCTCCAATAGCCATCACATCAGCCAGTTTGATATTGCCTTGATAGATGACTTCGTTTTGTACTGGGGAGTATTTATCGCATGCGTAAAAAGAGAATTTTACTCCAGCAACACGAAACTCCACATGGTCAAAGTCGTAAATATCTCTGCGCTCAATCTCGCCGATAGTGGACAACTCTTTTTCTATCACATCCCAAGCAACCTCCATCTTTTCATCCTTAGATGTGCGCCATTTTTGGAAATCTAAATCTTCGCTTTGGCGGGTATGCAATTGCAATGACAAGGCAGTTCCTCCTACTAACCAATACGAACGGATACAATCTAATTGTGCTACTGCATCAATAATCTTACCTGTATGTGGGGCTAAACCTATCATTTAAACTTTCGATTGAAACGGCGTGTTGCCATAGATTTTACATATTGGTCGGGGCGCTTAGATTTGAAATAGTACCATGCAAAGAAACGATTCAACGAATAGTAATAATCCAATTGAGGAATCAATTTGTCCAACCAAACTTGTTTTATTTTCTGATAGGGATATATCTGAAATAATTGGTCAATCTCTGGCATGTCAAGATACAACAAAACCTTTTCTATCAATATATCATCTGAGATGTTATCAATAGAATCAGGACTATAAGACCAAAAGCATTGTTCCTGCTTCAAGAGTCCAATCAATTGTTGTTTGGCTTGTGGTTGTAGCATACCTTGTTCGTTTATTTTGACCTTTGCGCTGCAAAGGTAGTGCTTTTTTTTGAGATGTGCAAGAAAATGGTGATTTTTTCGGATGATTTTAATATTTAATGGGCGGTCGTGCCTACCCTGTGCGGCACTACCCTATAGCCATACGGCTGCGTACCCGCGAGGGGTACGCCATTCTATGTTCGCACTATCTCCTCAGTGTGGGGACACTTCGGGTGCTTCACTCGGAGTGCGTTCCGTCGCACTCCTTCACTTAACAAAAAGCACTTTTTAGTCACGGGGAGTTCTGTCGTTGTTCAGTCGCTCTTCTCCCGCTCGTCGCTCGGTAGAATCAGGCAAGGTATAAGAAAGGTGAAAGAGACGGCAATCTTAACAAAAAGCACTTTTCCTGATTCGGAGTTCTTTGGTAGTTCCTTGGTTAGTCTTTGGTTCGTCCTTGGTTATTAACACGGGAAAGATAGAGAAGGTACAGGAGAAGGGAATCTTAACAAAAGTGCTTTTTTTGTACCGCCAACTTACTCCTATTTTTAGACATGAAATTGGCAATCGCAAATGACAAAAAGGGAATTAAAAAATAATTAATAATTATTTATTTGCACATGTCGCAAATATTTAGTACCTTTGTGCGCTAATTTCGGGTTATGGGCAAAACACTCTACATAATAGCAGGTTGCAATGGCGCGGGAAAGACAACTGCTTCATACACTATTCTGCCAGAGATATGGCACTGCCAAGAGTTTGTGAATGCCGATGAGATAGCACGCGGTCTTTCACCTCTTAACCCTAATAGCATGGCGGTGCAAGCAGGACGAATCATGCTACAGCGTATTGAGGAATTGTTGAAGCAAGGAGTGTCTTTTTCAATAGAAACAACGCTGGCTACTCGCTCGTATGTTCAATTGGTCAAACGCGCTCAAGCAGAAGGATACACCGTAAATCTGCTATTCTTTTGGCTAAAAAACCCAGATATGGCGGTACAACGTGTGGCGAAACGAGTTAGTAACGGAGGGCATGACATTCCAGTAGCTGTGATACACAGACGCTATAAATTAGGATTGCAAAACTTCTTTTTGCTGTACAAAGATATAGTGGATGTTTGGACTTTAGTAGATAACGCAAGTAATCCACGTCGCGTGATAGCAACGGATGAAGAAATAAAGGATGTAGAACTTTATAACAAAATTGAAGCTTATGTCAACAAATGAAAAACAACAATATCAAGCAGACCTTTTGCGCGGTCTTGAATTGGCGGAGTATCGTATGCTTCGAGATAAAGCGATGCATAACGAGACAATTATTCAGGGGGATGAAGAAAACGGTTGGCGTGAGGTCTCCGCTCGCGAAGTGTTCGTGAAACTATACAACGAACCAGTACCGAGTTTTTAAACTGACAAAACAAAATAAACAACTTTATACATTAACCCGACTGAGGATAGAGGAACAGGAATAAGTACTCACCCCATCCGAAGTCACAAAAAATCTAAAAAACAATGAAACCAACTCACATTGAGCATCTTGGAATCGCTGTAACAAGTTTGGAAGAGGCAATGCCTTTCTTCGAGTTCTTAACTGGTGGTAAATGCTACTCTATCGAAGAGGTAGCTGACCAAAAAGTAAAAACCGCTTTCTTCAAAGTAGGTGAAGTAAAAATCGAACTTCTTGAGGCAACTAGCCCAGAGTCTTCTATTGCAAAATTCATTGAGAAGAATGGTGGTCGCGGTGGTATTCACCACGTTGCATTCAACGTTGATAGCGTAGAAGAGGCATTGGCAGAGGCAGAGGCAGCAGGCATTCAACTCATCGACAAAGCTCCACGCAAAGGTGCTGAGAACCTCATGATCGCATTCTTGCACCCAAAATCAACTAAGGGTATCTTGACAGAGCTCTGCGAGCAACCTAAGTAACTGAAAAGTGAAAGGTGAAAACTGAAAACTAACAAAAATTCAAGTATAGAAATGGATACAACAAAATTGCAAAAACTGATTGACAACCGCGTGAAAGCAGCAGCTGGTGGCGGTGAAGCAGCAGTAGAAAAACATCACGCAAAGGGCAGCTATACTGCTCGCGAGCGTATCAACATGCTCCTCGATGAGGGCTCATTCGAGGAAGTGAACATGTTCCTCACCCACCGTTGCCACGACTTCGGTATGGAGAAAAAAGTGTTCTTGGGTGACGGTGTGGCAGTAGGTAGCGGTACTATCGACGGTCGCCTCGTATTCGTATTCGCACAAGATGCTACCGTAATTGGTGGTTCACTGAGCGAGACCATGGCACAAAAAATCTGCAACGTAATGGATCAAGCCGTTAAACTCGGTGCTCCTATCATCGGTTTGAACGATTCAGGTGGTGCTCGTATTCAAGAAGGTGCTTGCGCACTCGCTGGTTATGCAGAAATCTTTGAGCGTAACATCTTGGCTTCAGGTGTAGTACCACAAATCTCCGTAATCTTTGGCCCTTGCGCTGGTGGTGCGGTATATAGCCCAGCTTTGACCGACTTCATCATGATGACCGAGCAAAATTCATACATGTTCATCACAGGTCCAAAGGTAGTGAAGAGCGTGACAGGTGAGGATGTAACCGTAGAGCAATTGGGTGGTGCTAAGGTACACGCAACCAAGTCTGGTGTTACTCACTTCGTAGCAGCTACCGAGGAAGAGGCATTGCAAGAAGTTCGTCGTTTGGTTAGCTTCATCCCACAAAACAACATGGAGGAGGCACCACTCATGCAATGCACCGATGACCCAATGCGCGTAGAGGAAGGTCTGAACGAAATCGTTCCAGATGATCCAAACAAACCATACGATATGAAGGACATCATCTACACTATCGTAGATAATGGCGACTTCATGGAGGTTCAAAAAGACTACGCTAAGAACATTATCTGCGGTTTCGCACGTTTCAACGGCCGTTCTACCGGTATCATCGCTAACCAACCAAGCTGGTTGGCGGGTGTGTTGGACTGCGACGCAAGTCGTAAAGCAGCTCGTTTCGTTCGTTTCTGCGACGCATTTAATATCCAAATCCTTACCCTTGTGGACGTTCCTGGTTTCCTCTGCGGTACAGGTCAAGAGTACGCAGGTATCATCGACCACGGAGCAAAGTTGATGTTCGCATTCGGCGAGGCAACTGTGCCTAAGGTGACTATGACTATCCGTAAGTCTTACGGTGGTAGCCATATCGTGATGAGCTGCAAGCAATTGCGCGGTGACGTATGCTACGCATGGCCAAACGCTGAGATTGCTGTGATGGGTGCAAGTGGCGCAGTAGGTGTGCTCCAAGCTAAAGCCCTCAAAGCTATCGAGGATCCAGAAGAGAAGAAGAAATTTATTGCAGAGAAGGAGGCAGAGTACAAAGACTTGTTCGCTAGCCCATATCAAGCAGCTAACCGCGGTTATATCGATGACATCATCGAGCCACGCAACACTCGTAAGCGTATCGTTCGCGCATTCGAGAACTTGCAAACCAAGCGCTTGACTAACCCTCTCAAGAAACACTCTAATATTCCATTGTAATTATGATGTTACTTCAAGTTGCAGCCGAAACAACCGGCATTACCGCCCAGACTTGGTTTATCACCGGTCTTGGCTTTGGTATGGTGGTACTTCTGCTGTTTGTCTTCGTGTATATCATGAAGTTGATGGGTTGGATTATGCAACCCCGCGTGAAAGCGAAGAAAGTAGAAACAACAGCCAAGGAAACCGTTACCTATACCAAGAGTAAAATCAACGATTCTATCACGCTTACTGCGGATAGTACCGCTGCTATTGCACTTGCGTTACACCTTTATTATAATGGTGTACACGACGAGGAGGATACCAAAATTACAATTCAACCACACCGTACACAATGGAACAACAAGATGTACGGCATGAACAATTTACACAGATAGTTCACTTGCGTGAACGTTGGTGGTCGCTAAAGCGACGAGATTGGCGGCATAGCCGCGAGAGTGGCTAAAGCGAACAGTGGTCTTCGACGTAAAATACGTGAAACCACTTTCGTGAGTGAAGCGAACCATTTTCGCAAAGCCATAAACGCTCGCACAGCGAGCCAACAACGTGAAGTGAAACGAAACAACAAAGTTATGAAAAAAGGATTTAGTTTTACTATCGGTGGTGAGAAATATGATACCACCGTTAAAGAGATAGAACCAAATGTAGCAGAAGTAGTTGTAAATGGTACTTCCTTCATTGTAGAGTTCAAGAAAAATGAGTCTAAGAAAGTGAAAGCTGCTCGCGTAGCTGCTCCTGCAGGTAGCGCACCTGTAGCTGCTCCTGCACAACCTGCTGGTGCTGCAACCGTTAAGAGTCCATTGCCAGGTAGCATCGTGAAAGTGATGGTTAAGCCAGGCGATAGCGTGAAGAAGGGCGACACCCTCCTCACCATGGAAAGTATGAAGATGGAGAACGTCGTAGCAAGCGAATACACTGGTACAGTGAAGAACGTACTCGTTCAACCAGGTCAAAACGTAATGCAAGACGACAAGTTGGTTGAGATAGAGACCGTAGCTGTGGCTGCTGCTCCTGCTGCTCCAAAGCCAGCACCAGTGGCTCCTAAGGCTGCTCCTGCTCCACAACCTGCACCAGCTCCAGCACCTGCTGCTGCACCTGTAGGTGGCAACAAAGTGAATAGCCCATTGCCAGGTTCAGTAATCTCTGTGGCTGTAAAAGAAGGTCAAGCAGTGAAGAAAGGTGATACCCTCCTCGTGCTCGAGAGTATGAAGATGGAGAACCCAATCATGGCTGACTGCGACGGTACTGTTACCAAGATTGCTGTGGCTCCAGGTCAAAGCGTAATGCAAGATGACTTGCTCGTTGTTATCGCATAATTTTATACCTTTAAAACTTTTAAAACCCTTAAAACTTTTAAACTTTTAAGATTATGTGGAATGACGTTTTAACCTTCTTCCAAGGGATGGGATTTATGAATATCGACTGGCGTCAAGGTCTGATGCTATTGATTTCGTTCTTCCTACTTTTCTTGGCTATTAAGAAGCAATACGAGCCACTGCTCCTATTGCCTATTGCCTTTGGTATGTTGCTTACCAACTTGCCAGGCGCGGAAATGTATCACCCAGAATTGTGGACCAACTTCCTTGATGTCAACCACGAAGGCTATCACAGCTATGGCTACATCTTGAAGAATGCAGGTCTATTGGATGTGCTCTATATCGGTGTAAAAGCAGGTGTTTATCCTTGCTTGATTTTCATCGGTGTAGGTGCGATGACTGACTTTGGTCCGCTGATTGCTAACCCTAAATCATTGATTTTGGGTGCTGCAGCGCAAGTGGGTATCTTTATCACTTTCCTCTGTGCAAGTGCATTCTTTACTCCAGCAGAGGCAGGTTCTATCGGTATCATCGGTGGTGCGGACGGTCCTACTTCTATCTTCTTGACATCTAAGTTGGCTCCTCACTTGCTCGGCCCTATCGCTATCGCAGCTTATTCCTACATGGCATTGGTGCCAGTGATTCAACCACCTATCATGCGTGCGTTGACTACTCCAGCAGAGCGTAAGATTAAGATGAAACAACTCCGTTCTGTGAGCAAGGTAGAGAAGATTGTCTTCCCTATCATTATCACTGCTATCATCGCATTGGTATTGCCTGATGCAGCTCCATTGATTGGCTGCTTGATGTTGGGTAATTTGATGAAAGAGTCTGGCGTAGTTGATCGCTTGAGCAAGGTGGCTCAAAACGAATTGATGAACATCGTGGTTATCTTCCTCGGTCTTTCTGTAGGTGCTACTGCTACAGGTGCTACCTTCCTCAATGTGAAGACCATCTTGATTCTCTGTATGGGTATCGTGGCCTTCGGTATGGGTACTGCTGGTGGTGTGCTTCTCGCTAAGTTTATGAACCTCTTCTCCAAAGAGAAGATTAATCCGCTGATTGGTTCTGCTGGTGTATCTGCTGTGCCAATGGCTGCTCGTGTGAGCCAAGCCGAAGGTCAAAAGGCTGACCCAAGCAACTTCCTCCTCATGCACGCTATGGGTCCAAACGTAGCAGGTGTGATTGGTTCAGCTGTGGCTGCAGGTATCTTGCTCACTATGCTCGGATAAGACACCTTTTTATATATAGCAAAAAAGAGAGTCACTTGGCTCTCTTTTTTGTATGTCATAATAGTGCGCTCTAAACAGCAGTTCGCACCGCACTATTCAAAACGTTTATAGTACCCCGCGAAATAGCATTTATTAGCATTTTATTTGCTCATTCCAAAAAATCTTATTACCTTTGCCCCGATTTAATCTGCTATTGCTTTAGCGCTGCAACTATAATGCATAATTCTTAATTTATAATTAACCCACCATGCCAACTAACCTATTCCAACACATCACAACCAGCAACGATATCCATTTGCTCTGCGACAAACAGTATCTTCCTGCTACTGCCAACTACACCCTATTGGTTACAAAAGGTTGGGCAGACATTGAGTTTAATCATGTCCACTACCACCTGACTTCACAAATGGTGCTATTTGGTAGCTTTGCAGCAGAGCTCGTTATACTTGCCCTCTCGCCCGATTGGCAGTGCAATATCATCATCAATCCCACCTCGCAGATGGATGAAACCATCTATTCCTGCCTGCAAATAGAGAAAGAATGGCACAAGAAGATTCAGTTCCTTCACGCCCATCCCGTGCTGACTATTTCCTCCTCCGTGCGTGAGCACATGCAGCAGTACTATAATATACTATTGTCGCATACCGATCCCGATAATATCTATCACCAGCGTATTCAATACCTGTTGTGCCAATCGGCTGTCTTTGAATTACTTTCGTGGATAGATGAGCAGATGCGCTACGCCCCTGCAGACACTCCCACCAGCGACCGCAAGCAACAATTAATGCTTGAGTTCATGCGCTTGCTGAAGGACACCAAAGGCAAAGAACGCAATGTAGGTTGGTATGCCGAACAGATGTGTATCACAACCAAGTATTTGCAATCTATTTGCCGTACCACCGTCCAAGCTACCCCAACAGAGATTATTGATAAAGTGGCAGTAGCAGAAATCAAAGCGATGCTATCCAATACCAATAAGAGTGTCAAGGAGATAGCATCCGAGATGCACTTCTCCTCTTCCAGCAGTTTCTGCAAGTATTTCCACCGCCTGACAGGCATGTCAGCATTGTCCTTTCGCGAACAGAGGTAATTGTCCAAATGGATACGCGCATTTGCCCTTTGACGGAAAAGAACTGCCAAAGGGCTTTTTTATGACCTTTTGGCACAGTTTTCGCCTATAAGTTAGTGATAATCTCTTTTTCGTAATCTCCCGCTGCGAGTATTGTAGGTGGACAGCTATAGCAAAATATACAATATTCGGTCAAACAGCGGGAACTACGAAAAAAGAACACGAGGTGTAGTTTAGGGTTTAGGGTTTAGTGAACGCCCTACGGGCTACTGTTTAGGGTTTAGAGAACGCCCTGCGGGCTACAGCTTAGAGAAATAAGATAAATATAAAACAAATGGCAATTATCATCTGTGTACTATTAGGTTGGTTATGGGCAGGTCCAGTGGGCTTGTTTATGGGGCTACAATTGGGCTGTGTGATTTATTTCTTCCAACGCCTTATGAAGCGTTTGGCAGGTGCACAAAGCACATTCCAGCACGCCGAATCATTCTACGAACAATATACTCCACCCAAACGGGAACCTGCTTACGATATGCCTACCGCTTATACTACTTTGGGCATATCGCCCAACGCCACCGATGACGAAGTAAAAAAGGCATACCGCAGAATGGCGATGGAGTATCATCCCGACAAACAGGTCAATGCTTCCGAGCAAGAAAAACAAGCAGCTGCTGAGAAGTTTCGTGCTGCCAACAAAGCATACGAACATATCAAACAACAACGAAATATAAAGTAATTATTAACTATGAAATCCAATATTGTTATCACGCACCAAGGGTTAAGCGTAGGGCGTCGCTATGAAATTGTGGTTAATGGACGGTTGGTAGGCATGATGTCAACACCGCAAGCGCGCTTTACGCTCCCTCGTGGTGCGTATTTCTTAACGATTCGTAGCGGCAGATACCTGCCAATAGGCAAAAAAGGCAAGACGCTCAATTTTACTGTTTCCACCAGTACCACTTTCCTGTCGGAAGACAATGCCTACACGCATATCACCTTCTCGCGCTCGTGGCTATGGTGGATATACCGTATCTTCAAGCGCAAGAGTTACTATGATGTGACGGTCACAAATACGCAAGAAGCACCTGCCGTAGTCCGTCCGCGCAAGACATGGTTACAGCGGTATATGGAGAAGCATCAGGATGAGATTCAAGCGCGCCAAGAGGCAATGTGGAAGCAGCACCAAGAGCGCGCTTTAGAACGCCAACGTCGTGCATACCAACGCCAACTGCGCCGTGAAGAACGAAGGAAACGGAAAAAGTGAAAGGGGAAAACGGAAAACTGAAAAGTGAAAACAAACCATTTGATAATCATCATTATATGCACCATTGTTGTTCTTGGCGCGATGGTGTGTGATATTGTTCGCAGAAGGCAGTACAAACCTTCTGCGCAACTCCGTGAACTAAAGCAATCGCTCTCGCCAGAGCATGCCACACAAGGCAATAGTATAGAAACATACACCAATATCTCCCAACTCATTCCTCCCCTCTTGCGCGATATTGACTGCGCGAAAGAATATGTATTATTTCAGTTCTTTAAGTTCGAAAAAGATTCGTTGGGCATGGTGGTGCGAGAGGCATTGATAAAAAAAGCCCAAGATGGTGTGCCTGTATTGGTCATTTACGATGCGTTTCCAGGTAGTATAGTCAAACACTCATTCTTTCGAGAGATGCAAAGGGCTGGTGTCAAGGTACATCGTTACAACCCCGTATTGCCTATTCCGTCTGCTTACTCTAACAATCGCAACCACCGCAAGATCGTGGTTATTGATGGTCATATAGGTTATGTGGGCGGGATGAATATCGCTGAGCGTTATCTAAAGGGCGTACACAATGGCGATTGGCGCGATACACATCTGCGCATTGAGGGTGCAGCATGCCAACAATTGCAACAAGTATTCATGGACGATTGGCGCAAACAATCTTCTGCTACCGATATAGACCTTCCTACACTCTACCTCGGCAATGCCGACACAACTTCGGCAACGCCGACGCAACCCGCCGAAGGCGCACAACCAGCGCAAAGCGCTATCCAAATTATCGCTTCAGACCCAGAGGACAGCACACCACCTATTCTGCAAGCCATGATACAAATGGCGGACTCTGCAAAGCAGTACCTATATATCCAATCCCCCTATTTCCTGCCACCAAAGCCGCTACAAGAGGCTTTATGCGAGGCTGCCAAACGCGGAGTAGATGTGCGACTGATGATTCCGCAACGAGGTGATCGCTCAATCTTCATCTCCTATGCTTCGCGCTCCTATCTCAAACCACTACTGGCAGCAGGAGTGAAAGTCTATTTCCATACCTTTGGTTTTATCCACGCCAAAGCGTGGGTGGCAGATGATAAGATAGCCATGGTAGGTTCTTCAAATATAGATTTTCGCAGTTTTACGCAAAGTTCCGAAGTGAATGCGTTTGTCTATGACACAATCTTTACTCAACAAATGCGGCAGATATTCGAACAAGACATGTGGTACTGCGACATGATTCCGCAAGATTGGTGGCAACAACGCTCCATCCAAGAGCGACTGCTGCAAGTAATCGTTAAACCATTTGCACACTTATTATAAAATGTTTGACTTCTTAGACAATTGGCTCGCCATAGGCGGCTTTTGGGTAGCAATCCCGTTGATTATCATTGGTTGTGCAGCCCTCATCAAGGGTGCCGACTTCCTCGTGGATGGTGCTTCGGGTCTGGCAAAGAAATATGGTGTCAGTGATATTGTGATTGGTCTGACCGTAGTGGCGTTCGGCACCAGTATGCCCGAGTTTGTGGTGAACATGGTGGCAGTAGGGCAAGGAAGCACGGAGATTGCCATCACCAATGTGCTGGGTAGTAATATCATCAATATCTTCGTGATATTGGGCTTTACTGCACTAATTTTCCCGATTTCATCGCAAAAATCCACTCGCCGATTTGACATACCTTTCAGTATGTTGGCAGCACTATTGGTCTTGCTGTTTGCGGTATACAACAGCCCATCATGGTTGCAAATTGAGCATTTATTCAATATGAGCATCAACCAACCATCTATCAGCGATTTAGGGTCAATCAACGTTGGACAAGGTAAAGCGGGCTTCATCTCAGGTATCGGTGGTAGTATATTGCTCATTCTCTTCCTCATCTTCCTTTGGCATAATTTCAAAGGTATTGGTAGCGCCCCACAAACGGAGAGTAACGAGGGCTACAAACCCATGTCTGCCAAACGTGCATTGGCATTGATTCTCGGCGGACTGGTGGGTTTGGTTGTCGGTGGCGAGTTGATAGTCAAGAGTGCTACTTCTATTGCACACTCCTTAGGTGTGAGCGATGCAATTATCGGTTTGACGGTTGTAGCGTTGGGTACATCATTGCCCGAACTGGCAACCTCTTGTATGGCAGCATTCAAAAAGAACTGCGATATTGCGTTAGGTAATGTGATAGGTAGCAATATCTTCAATATCTTCTTTATTCTCGGTACGAGCGCATGCGTCAAAGCATTGCCTGGCTACCACGGACTGGAGATTGATGCGTTGATGGCAGCTTTGGGTAGTATCTTTGTGATGCTCTTCGTCTATCTCACCAAGAAACACGAGATTAAGCGTTGGCACGGAGCCATCCTCCTTCTCACCTACGCTGCTTATCTCACATATCGAATAATAACCCCCTAAACACTAAACGGTTGGCGCCTCGCGCCGTCCACTAAACATTAAACAATATGTCAACACTCAATATTTTTCTTATAGCCATTGGTATATCAATGGACTGCTTCTCGGTCGCTGCTTGCGAGGGATTAGTTACGCGCTCACCTTTGCCGCGCCACTCTAACCGACAAACTACAACGCCGCTCCTGATGGCTATCATCTTTGGGCTATTTCAAGGAATGATGCCACTGATAGGATATTTTGCGGGTTCCTTGTTTACATCCTTTACAGAACGCTTTGCACCATGGATTGCGTTGGTACTGCTTGGCTATATTGGTGGCAAAATGATTTACGAATCATTCAAGCCTGAGAAATTTGATACACATGACGGATTATCTCTGCGCATGTTGCTTGCATTAGCATTCGCAACATCAATAGATGCGTTGGTCACAGGTGTAGTATTTGTCCCTTATTCCGAAATTATATGGCGTGCAATAGGCATTATTGCACTAACTGGTTTTTTATTTTCTCTTGTAGGATTTATTGTAGGAAAACTCGCAGGCGACCACTTCCATTTTAATGCCAAATTAATAGGCGGCATTGATCTCATACTGATAGGATTGAAAATATTTATAGAAGGAATAATCAAATAATTAAACACTAAACTATATGAAACCTGATTCACAAGTCAAACAAGCGACTCGCATTCAAACATCTGTGCTCAATGGCATAGAAAAGAAAGTACTTGTCAAAATGGCAAATCATCTCCCCTCTTGGGTTACATCGGATATGCTCACCTTGATAGGCGTATTCGGTGCGTTACTCACTGGCACAGGATTCGTACTAACCTATTTTAGTTACCAATGGCTATGGCTATCCTCATTTGGATTGATAGTCAATTGGTTTGGCGACTCTTTGGACGGAACACTTGCGCGTGTACGCAACACGCAACGCCCTATTTATGGCTATTACCTCGACCACAATACCGACCTACTCTGCCAATTAGCCATCTTTGGCGGTATCGGATTATCGCCGATGATGAATATGGGCGTAGCTATGTTGGTATTGGTGATGTATCTGATGTTAGAGGTCTATGTCTCTATCAATGCGCACCTAAAGAGTGAGTTCCGCTTGACTTATGCCAAAATGGGACCTACTGAGTTTCGACTATTGGTAATCATTCTAAATACCATTATTATTTGTTCTCCTCATCTGCAAGCGTTTAGCCGCTCACACATACTTCTTGGAGTAGAAACCACCTGCCGCTTTATGGATTATGTGGGCTGTATTGTAGCAGCGATTATGTTCCTAATGTATCTGGTCTGCTTTATCAAGGACGCACGCTATTTTGCAAGAGTTGACCCACTGAAAAAGCATGAGTAATTTCACACAAACCCTTGTTCGCCTTGGCAAGGCATTAGTTTGGTCATTGCTTGGCACGGCAATAGATATGCTGGTGCTGTGGCTTTGTTCGGATTACTTGTTTCACGGATATCTTGGTGTGTATATTGTGGCTCCATGTATCTCATTTGAGTTTGGAGTTATCACCAACTTCTTTGTAGCCCAGCGTTTTGTTTGGCAGGATCGAATACAAAATTCTCCTAACATTCCTCTTTGGAAACGTCTTGCCAAATACAATCTATCTTGTATCTTTGCTTTTTGTGTTAGAGTCGGTATCTCGTTGTTCCTACACCATTGGTCGGGTTGGGATGTAGTGCCGTGCAATTTGATTGCTATGATCTTCTCTGGTATTGTGAATTTCTTAGTCCAAAACTCGTATGTATTCAGACAGAGCAAAAAGCTGCAGTAGTTCCTGAGTTAACTCACTCTTCCTCTATTGCCGACTGGTGCATGTCCATCAGTTTATCATAGCGAAGAAAGACAAAAATAGCCACCAACAGACTGCCTACCAAATTCAGTATCATGTCGCCCATGGTGTCGCGCAGTGCCTCGTGACCGCATAGTGGCACATCTTCCGCCGAAACAATAGAGGCAGTAGTGGTGGCCATGAATTGCTGCGTATTCGTGCCAGCAATGGCATCATACGCATACTCGCACACCTCCCACACAGCGCCACAACTCAAGCCAAAGAGCAATACATAAAACGCGAGAAACGCCTTGTTTCTCAGCACCACCTGACTGCTGCTTTCAAACATTATACTGATAATCCACAATCCCACAAACGCCAACACACTGCCTGAAAACAGATGTAGCACAGAGTCCCACCAACTGAAGCGACCATAGAAGTTCAGTCCGTCGCCCATAATCATTGTCACAAAGCCAAAGAGCGCGCATACCACAGTGATAAGTAGCGGAATGTGAATCATGAATCGCTTGCGCAGTAGCACAGGGATTGTGAGAATAGCCAATATCACGACATACTGTATTGCGCAGAAAAACAATGCATTAGCCGTAACATCTGGTTGATGCCACAGATATACTATATTGCCTGCACCAAAACCAATAGTCAAGACAAATAGCACCGTATAAATGCGTTTCAAACTATCGTGCAATGTGCGTTGTTTCTTATTCTTCATATACTATCTCTTGTTTGGTTAATATCAAATCTATCACATCATCCGAAGTGTGCGGATTGCTATTCAAGCGTTGCTGCTGCAACATCCTATTTCTAAATACTTTATCTTCACATAATCGCATGGCTATTGCTACTTGTTGGTTGGTGTCGTTACTATGATACGACAAGCCATGATTATGAAAAAATCGTGCATTATAGTTCTCTAAACCGGGAATTGGAGCGGTGTGAACTATAGGAATATTCTTGACTATTGCCTCGGTGGAAGTGATACCACCGGGCTTAGTAAAGATCACATCCGAAGCATCCATCAATAGCGACACTTGATCGGTGAAGCCCAACAAACAGAGTTGTTTATTGTTGGCAAAGGTTGTTTGCAGGTTGTCATACATCTGTTGATTGCGACCACAAACGCAAACCACCTTATCTTCCTTACGGATACGCATCAACAACTGATGCATCAGCGCGTCAAGATTGCCATATCCCATAGAGCCAGACATAATTAAATACCAATGTCCACTATTCGTAGTCCAATCATGAAGTCCGAGCGAATCTGCCAACAATTGGCGTGCTTGACGTTTGGGCTTACGAGTGGTGAATTTCTGTTCATCTACAGGAATACCTATCGGCACCAACTTCTCGCGAGGCACACCTTTCTCCACAAACTCCTCCACCAAATGCTCGTGCGGAATAATGTAGTAGTCTAAGTCTGTTTCTGCTAAGAAAGGGATGCAGGTATAGTCGGTCATTACAAAATAAGTAGGAATCTGCAACATGGCGTTGCGACGCAGAGCAGTCATCGCCTCTGCAGGAAAGAGGTGTACGCACACCACCACATCATATGCACCATCACGAATATGTTCATATAAAGTATTAGCATACAAACGATTGACACCATAAACGAGCGATTGATGGAAGTCGATATTATCACTCACGAAACCACCAATCTTATACACCGTTTCAAATAATGCACCTTGTGTAGAAGAGACGTACGCATTAGCTACACGCTGCGATAGTTCATCACTGACCAATGCCAATGTATCTTGGATATCGCACACTATACCGCGCCTATCCATGGCTATCTTCAGTGCCTTTGCACAGGAATTGTGCCCCTCTCCTGTATTGCATGAAAGAATTAAAATTCTCATAGTTAATAATGAATGGTACTACCCATTGCAGAACAAAACCCGTGCCGTAGAGTGCACGCGCTACTTTTGTTAATAGACTTGTTGCCAGTTGAACAATATAAATCGCCATACTGACAACGGCAAAGTTATTGATGCGCTGATTCCTTAGAATGAGGAGGCTTCGGGCTTAGGGAGGATAAGATTAATCGTGTGATTTTTGCCAGAGGATGGCGTCGCCTTCGAGGGTCCAGTTGGCGAGAGGAGAAGAAGGGGTAAAGCCCATCTGCTCGTAGATATGCGAGCAAGCGGTATTATGCACGCTGATGATGGCATAGACCATACGCAAGTGTAAGAAATTAAAGGCGTATTCTAGAAGCAATTGGACTGCTTGTTTCCCTACACCTTTGCCACGCGCTTCGGGAGCGATATACATACCAATCGCTGCTTTGCGATTGCGGGCATCGAAATCAAAAAGGTCGATACAGCCGAGGACAGTTGGCAGTTGACAGTTGACAGTTGACAATTGACAAGCTTCGATGATGAGGCGTAATTGTCCATCGCGGTAGATGTCGCCTGTGGTGTTCTCAATGTATTGATGCAGGTCGTGACGAGATAGCGGATTATGCGTGTCCGAGTCAGCCCACATTGTGGCATCATTCTCCCATTGATAAAGAAAAGGGAGATCAGAGGGCTCTATTTTGCGCAATCTAAGGTTCACTTCGTTCACGTTTATGGTTCGCTTCGCTCACGAAAGTGGCTTTGCGAAATTGGTTTCACGTAAATGGCTATGCGTTTATCCGAATAGACCAAAGAGACCCTTTTTGCGTTGAGGTTCTTCTGCAGGTATTCCAGTTGGTGCAGGTTTGAAGTGATTGCCTGAATGAATCATTTGGTAGATTACTCCCCAATCAGGAATACCACCTAAGTTGCGGTCATCAATAAAGAGATCCGCCTCCAACTTGCGAGCACGTACAATATCAGCAGTTTCTTCTGGGAAATTGGAATTCACAGCATAGAACTCCAATCCGCGCGCAGCACAGTAGTCAATGGCCTCTTGCAAGAGGTCACCCTCGCGGCAAGTCCATAGAATGAGTTGATGGTGATCTTCTTGCTGAAGTTTCTTGAGTGTCTCAATAGCAAATGGAATGGGTTTGCCAATTGCAGGATATGCGTAGGTAACGATAGTACCGTCAAAGTCAATAGCTATTGTCATAGAGTTTTGTGAATTATTATTGTTATTATAGTTTAGTATTGTTCTTGATTAGGGTCTTTGGGTTGAAGTTCAGCTTGGAGTTTAGCTTCAGAGGGTTTGGTAAAATACCAACCAATTGCAGAAACGGCTGTTATCCACAACATGGATTGGTATGCGCCCATCAGGTAGAAAGCCGCAATGCCAAATACCATCGTATTGCTAACCATCAAGATACGCCATGTGGATGCTTTCTTGTAACCTGCAAGTTTTTGCTGCTCATCTGTAAGCTCCGCTAGTTTGGTGCATTGACGTTTGCAAAGATACAACCCTGTTGGGATAGTCAGCAATGCGTCAAAGATTATGACATATTGTAATACCACGCCAAGTGTGGACGAAGGATCTATGGCTTGCACGAAGTCTTTCATGATCAGGAAATATGCCAATGTTCCTGAGATGAGGGTGAGAATCAGTACACCGTAGTAGTACAGATTGAGGGTTTTGATGATGTTCTTTTCCATTACATTTTGAATTCTATGCGGTTAACGATGGAACGCCCAAGGGTGATCTCATCGGTATATTCTATCTCGTTGCCAATAGCCACACCACGGGCGATTTGAGAAATCTTAAGTGGTGTAGTATCGTGTAGAGTTGTATTTTGCAAGCGACGGTAGATATAGAAGTTGGTAGTGTCGCCTTCCATGGTGGTCGGAAGAGCGAGGATAACTTCATGGATATCACCGCTTTCTACGCGTTTTATTAATGAGTCGATCTCAATATCCGATGGTCCTACTCCATCCATTGGGGAGATGATTCCGCCCAAGACATGGTACAGACCATTATACTGACTAGTGTTCTCAATCGACATCACATCTTGCACGTTCTCCACTACACAAATAGTATGTTTGTCACGCGAGTGAGATTGGCATATTGGACACACCTCTTGATCAGAGATAGTATGACATACACGGCAGTACTTCACCTCTTGCTTGAGGCGGGTGAGTGCCCCCGCAAAAACCTCCACATCCTTATCGCTCTGACGAAGCAGATGCAACACAAGGCGCAAAGCCGTCTTGCGTCCTACTCCAGGCAAAGAAGCGAACTGGTCAACCGCTTCGGAGAGTAATATGGAAGGATAGTTGTTCAAGTTATGAGTTATGAGTTATGAGTTATTCTTTCTTTTTAGCCCATCGAGCGGGGAGGATACGATAGGCATGTCGCTCGCGCATATGTTCGGCATTGGGGCAGTCGCAACGGTGGATACGAATACCATTGTTGATACTGATAAACCCAAAGATAGCGTCGCCCGGTTGCGGATCGCAACATTTGGCAAGGTTGTAATCCACACTCTTAACATTAATATCCACCTCAATAGCCAACGCCTCGTGATTTTGAGGCACATATACGTGCTCTGAACGTTGGAAATCGGTGTTAGGAGTATCCAACGTGAGGAACACATCTTTTATACGCAGTATATCCTCCTTGCCTAAAGCGATGGACTGGTAAAGGTCGTTGGTGACTTTATATCCTAGTTTGAGTGCGAGGCGGGAGATATCGCCCTCCTCGTAGTCAAGTTTCCAATTCTTGAAACGTCGTTCCAGCATCTCACGTCCTTCTGCCGCATTGCGATACTCTATCTCTTTGAGGGCTTGGCGAATCTTATTTTTCGCCTTGCTAGTAACGACAGCATTGAGCCAATCGGCAGTAGGTTTTTGATTAGGAGATGTTAGAATTTCCACCTGATCACCATTTTGGAGTTTCTGGCGAATACTCACATTCTGGTTGCGTATGCGTCCACCTACACATTTGCAGCCCACATCGCTATGGATAGAGAATGCAAAATCAAGCACAGTAGCTCCTGCAGCCAGTCGCTTGAGGTCTCCCGTTGGTGTAAAGACATAGACACTCTGATGATCCGTATTGAGTCTATTACCGTCTACACCTTTGTAAGACCAATGGGCTGCCACACCTTTTTCTGCAACCTCATCCATACGGCGTGTACGAATTTGTACCTCTACCCATTTCTCTTCTGGACCTAATACGGTGGTATGGAGACTCTCGTAGCCATTCTCTTTGGGTACGCTGAGCCAGTCTCGAAGGCGCTTTGGGTTGGGGCGGTACATATCTGTAATAAGGGAATAGACCTGCCAACAGTCGAGTTTCTCGCGGTCAAGCGGCGAATCGAGGATTATACGGATAGCAAAAAGGTCGTAGATACGATCCACATCGCAATGTTGCGCTTGCATCTTGTTGTAGATGCTATGGATGGATTTAGGACGACCTTTGATAGTGAAAGTAAATCCGTTATCTTTGAGTTTTTGCTCAAGTGGCGTAATGAAAGAGGAGATGTAAGCATCGCGCTGGGCTTTCTTCTCATTGAGCGCGTGCGCGATATACTTATAGGTCTTGTAGTCGGTAAATTTTAGCGAAAGATCTTCCATTTCCGTTTTGATGGCATATAGACCTAGTCGATGCGCCAAAGGAGCATGGAGCTCTTTGGTCTCACGCGCTACGTGGCGACGACGATCAGAGTCGCCCTCCTTATCCAAAGAACGCAATAATTCCAAGCGTTCGTTGAGGATATCGTATAGCACCTTATTGCTATCTTCGTTTGCCATAGTAACAAATTTACCTTTTTCGGCTGCAAAGTTACAAAAAAATTTGCATATATGAAAAAGATTTAGTAATTTTGCAGCGAATTTGTGGGATTTTGTAGAATTTCTCATAATAAAAGGCTAGAATATAAATTTAAGTAATCATGAATACAAAAGTAATTATCCGTATTTTGTTGGGTGTAGCTGTAGTTTTTATGGCATACATCTGCGTTAAGAGTGTTGTAACTCCTATTCAATTTGAGGAAGCTCGTGTACAACGCGAAGTGAAAGTCATTAACAATCTTGTTAGTTTGCGTACTGCGGAGGCGCAATTCCGTTTGGATAAGGGTTATTTTACGGCAGACCTTGACTCTTTGATAGAGTATTTGAAGACTACTCCAAAGAAAGAGGTTTATAAAGTAGGTTCTCTGACTGAGAAGCAATTGGAAGATGGCTTGACCGAGAATAAAGCAGCAAAGATTTTGGAGCGTGCACGCTTGAAAGCACAACGTAAGATGAAATTTCAAGGTACAGATAGTTTGAATCTATTGTATAACTACATTTGGGAGAATGACCGCGAAGTGAAAGCTGAAGGTTTGCAAGGTTTCCGTCGTGATACTATCTTGACCAACATGATTCAATCATTGTACAAAGGTCAATATACAGAGGAAACTATCGGCGAGATTGTATATATTCCTTACACTGACAATGTGAAGTTTGAAGTAGAGACCAACAATGATTACACTACTTCACAAGGTATCAAGGTACCTATCTTTGAGATTCGTGCTCACTACAATACCTATCTTCACGACCTCAACAATCAAGAGCGCGTGAACTTGATCGATAAAGAGGAGAAATTGGATCACTATCCAGGTCTGAAGGTTGGTTCGGTGGATGCACCTAATAACAACGCTGGTAACTGGGAGTAATATTGGGTTATAGGACGCCCTTCGGGCTATAGGACGGAGGCGATGCCTCCTATAGGACGCCTCTTTGAGGCTATGGGACGGCGCAAGCGCCTATAGGTTATAGGCAGTAAAGTAAAGAATATAATGAGAATTATTTCGGGAATATTTAGGGGGCGTCGATTGATGCCCCCTAAAAATATCACAGCACGTCCGACGACGGATTTTGCAAAGGAGAGTTTGTTTAACCTCCTTACAAATCGTATGGATTTTGAGGGCGTGGATATGCTGGATTTGTTTGCGGGCACAGGCGGTATTGGATTGGAGTTTGTATCGCGTGGTGCACGAGAGGTGACTGCTGTGGAGATGGCACACACGCAACAGAACTTTATCATATCATGCTGCAAACAGTTGGGCGTGAGAAATTTGCATTTGATTCGCGGTGATGTGTTTAAGTTTGTGAAAGCCTGCCATGTGCAATACGACTTTATATATGCAGACCCGCCATACGATTTGGAACAATTGCCTACATTACCTGATCTGATATTTGAGCAGGGGATATTGAAAGAGGGTGGATATTTCGTGTTGGAACATTCAAAACACAACGATTTTTACAACCATCCGCACTTTGTAGAGCAACGCAATTACGGCAGCGTGCACTTTAGTTTCTTTCAGTAGGGAAAATACTACGTACCTTCAAGGAAAGTATTAGATGCTTATTGAGTAGTAATGGAGTGGTAACGAAATGGTATCGAGAAATATAGCGGAAAAATAAGAGGGAGGTCAACAATGACCTCCCTCTTATTGTAGATTGTTCGTGTCTATTATGAGCGGATCTTTTGTTCCCAACGCCACGCACTGAGCAAAACATCTTCGATTGGCGTGTCTGCTTTCCACCCTAGTACGTTGTTCGCTTTATCTGGTTTTGCCCATACTTGTTCGATGTCGCCTTCTCGACGACCGACGATTTGATATGGAACTTTCACACCAGTGACTTGCATGAACGTGTTGAGAATCTCCAAAACGCTCAAACCACGACCTGTACCAAGATTGAAAACTTCTACTTGCTCTTTAGCTTGATGGTTAAGCATGCGTTCTACTGCTTTGACATGTGCTTTGGCAAGATCAACCACATAGATATAATCGCGGATGCAAGAGCCATCAGGCGTGTTGTAGTCATCACCAAATACTTTCAACTCTGGGCGCAGACCTATAGCCGTTTGTGTGACAAATGGCAATAGGTTTTGTGGAACGCCATTAGGCAATTCACCAATCATAGCAGATGGGTGTGCACCAATAGGGTTGAAATAGCGTAAGATTGTAGCGTGCAACTGCGTATTCGCATGTGCTTCATCGCGAATAATCTCCTCATTGATTTGCTTGGTATTACCATAAGGAGATAGGGCTACTTGGATAGGAGCCGTTTCATCTACAGGTAAGTGCTCCTCAGCAGGTTGCCCATACACGGTGCAAGAACTAGAGAAAACAATGTTGTGTACATTGTGTGCCTTCATCTGCTCAAGCAATGTGACAAGCGACATGAGGTTGTTGCGGTAGTACATCAATGGTTGTTCCACTGATTCGCCTACAGCTTTGCTAGCTGCAAAATGAATCACACCTTGTATGTCAGTATATTTGGTAAAGACATCTGCTACTGCTTGTGCATCATTACAATCAACTTGTTCGAATGCAGGGCGAGTACCCACGATGGCTTCAATACCATCAAGAACATCTGAAGTAGAATTGCTAAGGTTGTCAATGATAACAACATCATAGCCTTGTTGCATCAACTCAACAGTTGTGTGCGAGCCAATATAGCCAGTGCCACCAGTAACGAGAATACGAGCCATAGAACAGTTGACAATTAACAGTTAATATTTTTTAGAAGAGTTTGTTGGGATATACACCTGCATCTACCAATGCTTGGATCTTATCCACTACCATTTGACGGTCATCGGCATAGGTTACGCCAAACCACTTAGCAGGAGTATCCAATACTTGGCATGTAGCTTTGCCTGCCTTGATAAGGTCATTGACAAGGGTAGGGATATAGAACTCGGTTTTGAGCTCTTGACCACTGACCTTCAAGAATTCCTTGAATGCCTTTTCTGTATATTCAAAATATTCAGGAGTAAAGCCCCACATGTTCATGCTTACAGGAGTATCGAATGGAATCTCTACTTCGTTGCCATTCTCATCTGGGAACACGATATGACCATCTTTAGACTCGATAGCAGTACGCTCCACTACATCGGTCAGGAAACCCAACTTGTCGGTAGCACATACGCCACGACTAACTGTACCATGCTCGCTGAGAGTGTTACCTACGCGATAGCCTGCCATACAATATTTGCCTTGCTCGCCATTGACGCTTAATAAGAACTTAGCCATTACCTCGAATGACTCTTTGCCATAGAAGTCATCGGCATTGATCACCATAAATGGCTCGTGAATAAGGTCTTTTGCCATCAACACTGCGTGGTTAGTACCCCATGGTTTGGTACGCTCAGGGTTACGAGTAAAGCCCTCTGGCAAGCAATCAATACCTTGGAAACACACCTCACATGGCACATGGTCAGCATACTTGCTGAGTACCACACGACGGAAGTCCTCTTCGAAATCCTTGCGGATAACGAACACAACTTTGCCAAAGCCAGCACGCATAGCGTCAAACACGCTATAATCCATGATTGTTTCACCATTAGGACCCAGGCCATCCAATTGTTTGAGTCCTCCGTAGCGGCTACCCATACCAGCCGCGAGAATAAATAATGTTGGTTTCATTGTATATAGTTAGTTAAGTTATGATTAATCTTTTTCTATTTCTAATTTGCCATTGCGTTTGCGGTGCTTGAACCACAAACCATACACTTCTGAGCAGTTGCCAGCAGTGGTGAAGGCTTGGATGTTGTTCTCGCGCATGAATGCTAGTACATTAGCAAACTCTTCTTGCGTCAATAGTGCTTGAATCTCAATGTATTCCTCGCCGCTATATCCTCCTTCTACACGATAAAGTGAGCAGCCACGTAACTGCTCGTGTACAATATAATGACGTACTTTCTCATGCTCGCGTGTGATGATGCATACGCGCTTACGGCGATCCATAGATGCTGTGAAATAATTGATTACCACACCATTAATCCATGTGCCTATCAAACCGATAACCACCATACGGAAATCGTTGATTAGGAATGCAGTACAGCAGATTAGCGCACCACCAATAGATACCGACATACCGATATCAAAATGGAGGAACTTATTGATAATCTTAGCGAGGATATCCAATCCACCAGTAGAGGCATTCACGCGGAACTCAATCGTTTGGCTGATAGACAGAAGCAATACAAAGCAAATGAGGTCAAACCACACATCTCCCATACCTAAACCTGCCGACATAACAGACCCTTTGACCTGTTCTAACACTTCGCCTGCACGGCTTAATAGATAAGGATTACCATTCATATCTATTACCGATTGACCTGTTTGCAATTGTGCCAGTACATCAGGATTCTCAATCACTCGGTGAGTGAAATTGGTATAAGGATAAATCCTGTCCCAAAGTTGCGTCAACGGACCAAGAATCATGGCAGTATAGACGGTTTTTGCCCCAAACTCGTTACCAATGAGCAGGAATGCCATAATCAAGAGTACGGCATTTATCCCCATCACCAGATACGAAAAAGTATCTGCATTGCCTCCAATGAGTGTGTTGATGACAATACTTAGACCAGAAATAGTACCGATGATCAAGTTGCTTGGCATCAAGAAATAATAAACCGCAGCGGCACCAATCATGATACCAATGTTCATTGCTAGGAACTCTTTCCAAAACTTCTTGGTACCCAAAGCGTGCCAAAACTCTAATAACAACTCTTTCCAATATTGCCCAGAGAAGTATTGTTTGATTGTATTTTCCATGTTTTAATCTTTTATCACTAGTTTCGCCGTACGGCGTGTTAATTGGCTTAGCAAAATGTCCCGACCTTGTTGCTCCTGCTTGAGTATATCAGGGGTAGTACCTCTGATGGTGAGCAGGCTGAGGTTTTCGTTCCATGTCACGCGATAAGCGTCTTGTAGTTGCTCAATAGCTTTAGTTACAAAGCGGCTATTATCTACGCATACAGATATGGTTACCGCGCTGGATTGTATTAGCGATACACGCAATCGGTTGGCGTGGATGATTTGGAATATATGGCTCAAACTCTCTTCCAACACGAATGCAAAATCCTTTGCCCGTAAGGTAATCAGCACCTGATTCATACGCCAAATATAGACAGGTACATGGATTGGTTCGGCTTTCTCGGTAATCACCGATCCTGCTGCTGTAGGGTCGCCAAATGGCTTAACATATAGCGGAATCTTTTTATTTTCGAGCGGACGGATAGTTTTAGGGTGAATGACTTGTGCACCGCTGTATGCCAATTCTACCGCATCGTGGTAGGTAAGTTGGTCAATCTTCACGGTATTCGCTATCAGTCGGGGGTCAGCGTTCAGAATACCTGGAACATCTTTCCAAATCGTGACAGACTCTGCATCTAAGAAATTACCCATCAGAGCCGCTGTATAATCGGAACCTTCGCGACCGAGCGTGGTGTGAAGCCCGTCGGATGTACCACCAATGAATCCTTGTGCTACAACTACATGTGGTCTAGCTGATCGATCCCATCCTGCACGGATAATTTGTGCGGAAGCCTGAAAATCTACAACTGCTTCGCGGTAGGTAGAATCTGTACGTAGGAGCTTGGGCATGTTCCACCATTCGGTAGGAATACCACTTTTGAGCAAGAATACAGCCACAATTTGCGTGGACATGATCTCGCCAAGGCTAACAATTTGGTCGTAGTTTTGGTCATATGACCACTCCTTATTATATCCAGGCATTAGTGGCAAACGTACATCCACATTGGGCTGTAGCCCTAGATCTTGCATGATATAGACATGCTGATCCAATACATTGAGCCATTCTTGCTCTGCTGTTTGCTCATCGTCTTTTGATAATGCTGCGACTACGCGCTCCAAAGCGTTAGTGGTTTTGCCCATAGCCGAAATCACAACCATCAGATCATCACTCGCTTGAGCGACAATTTCCTTTAAATTGCGAACGCCATTGGCGTCTTTCACCGATGCACCACCAAACTTATAGACCTTCATTCCTATAATTATATATATACTAACTCAAATTAGCCATTTTGATGGCTGTCACCGCACCTTCTACTCCCTTATTGCCTAAATGACCGCCCGCGCGGTCAAGGGCTTGTTGTTTGTCTAAGGTAGTGAGAACAGAGAAGATGACAGGACAATGACGTGGAGTATAGTATGCATTATCATTAGCTCCTCCTTGTGCATTCAGTATCGTAACACCTTGTGTTACGGATTGACACACATAGTCGAAGTGAGGTGTGTCACCTTGAATCACACAGCCGATAACAATAACAGCGTCTGCATATTTGAGCATACCAAACTTCTTCTTACCACTCACATACAACGCAGCACCGTAGGTCAATTCCACAGTGCCTGGCACGTGCATTACATCTATATTCTCCTCTTGAACGCCATGCTTGAGGAGGGTATCAATTGCTCCTTGAGCAAGAGCGTGTGTGATTTCGCTATTCCAATCAGCCACTACAATAGCATAGCGCTGACGCGAAAGCACGTCAGCGCTAGGCAATTCATTCGCATTATATTGCGACAAATCTGTTGTCATAACAGTTAACAGTTTAGTTAACAGTTGGTAGTAATTACTCTGCAATTGCGATATATTTCTCAATATCTTGAGCTTCGGTAGAAGCAGGGTATTCGGCTTTGATGGTCTCAAAAGCTTTCTTTGCAGCAGCTTTGTTATCAAGCTCAAGGTAAACTAGACCTGCTTTCTTTAAACTCATAGGTGCAATCAAATCATTACCTGATTTAGCAGCAGCTTCAAATGCCTTTACTGCTTTTGCATACTCTTCCATTTGCACATATGCATCACCCAAAAGTTGCAATGCAGCAGGCTCAATGGTCAAGTCGTTTGCAGAGAATTTGCTCAAATATGCAGCAGCGTCCTCGTATTGCTCCATTTGATAGTAGCAGATGCCTGCATATAATGCTGCTAATTTGCCACCTTGATAGCACTTGTACTCATCAGCAATAGCTTGGAAACCAAGGCATTCAGCATCGTCACCGTTGAGGGCTTTTTCCCAATCGCCTTGCATGAAGTAAGTAACAGCTTTAGCATTCTCATTGCTAACTTCTACAGCTTTTGGTTTGATTACATAAGTATTCAAAGCCAACACTCCAACAACGATAGCAACAATGATAGTTACTGCCCAAGTTAGTTTGTTTTGATTTTTCTCAATCCACACGCTGGTGGTGTTCAGGGCCTCTTGTACGTTTTCAAGATTTTGGTCCTCTACAGTTTGTTTTTTCTTTGCCATATTTGTTGTATTTTATAATTTTCAATAAACCGCGCAAAGGTACTGCTTTTTTTTGATATATGCAAGAAATTGCGACAAAAAAGCAATTTATTTGCTATTTCGAATAAACCACCAAACGATTATCGATCGTAAGTGGCAATATTACCCTCTGATTCTTGTACACTGACTTTGTAGCAGTTCTCAACATGGTCACATATCCAACGAGCAATATTTTCGGATGAAGGATTGACATCCAACACTTCGTTGATATATTTGTGGTCGAATGTTTCTTTGACTATGCGTTTGATGTGTGTAAAATCAGTAACCATACCATCTTCATTGAGGGTTTCTGATTTGCAATAGACAGTTACTACAAAATTATGTCCATGCAATGCTTCACATTTGCTTTCATAACTCAAGTGCAAGTTGTGTGCAGCCGAAATGGTGATTCGTTTTTCTACGTAATACATATAAATAGATGATTAATGTTATGGATAAAAACTTTTTATTGACGATATACAATTGATCCACTGGCTTGGTGGGTGGCGAGTACGAGCACTTCGGCTATTTGCACATGAGCTGGAGCACTGGCAGCGAAATAAACCACTTCCGCAATATCTTCGCCTGTCAATGGCTTGATACCGTGATATACTTTGTCTGCACGCTCTTTATCGCCCGCAAAACGGGTCACACTGAAATTTGTTTCTACTAATCCTGGTTTTACATTTGTTACACGTAACGGTGTATCTACCAAGTCCATACGCAATCCGTCGCTAAGTACTTTCACGGCTGCTTTCGTAGCACAATAAACACTTCCGCCAGGGTATGCTATATCGCCCGCTACTGAACCGATATTGATGATATGTCCCATTCCTCGCTTTACCATACCTGGTACTACCAAGCGGGTAATCATCAGTAGCGCGGTGATATTGGTTTCAATCATGGTGTCGTAGTTCTCCTCTGTGCCTTCATATTCTTTGTCCATGCCGAGGGCCAACCCTGCGTTGTTTACCAAGATATCAATTGCTTGATAGGACTCGGGTAGGATAGTCAATGCTTTCGCTGCGGCCTCACGGTCACGCACATCAAAAGGCAGGATATGTACATCTGTGCCATAAACATTTTCTAACTCCGTTTTGATTGCTTGTAGTTTGTCCACACTACGCGCATTTAATAATAAGGTGTAGCCCTCCTTGGCAAACTTGCGTGCACATGCAGCGCCAATACCAGATGATGCACCTGTGATAAATACGATTTTAGACATAATTTTATTTTTGCTACAAAGGTAATACTTTTTTGTGAGATATGCAAAATATTACCGATAAAAATGAAAAGGACATCCATACGAATGCCCTTTTGTGTCCTCCCAGGGACTCGAACCCTGGACCCACTGATTAAGAGTCAGTTGCTCTACCAACTGAGCTAGGAAGACCTGCTTTTTTCGAAAGCGGGTGCAAAGGTACTGCTTTTTTTTGAATTGACCAAATATTTTTATAAAAAACTGCTTTTTTTTGCATATTTCATAAAAAAGTAGTATCTTTGTAGCCTATTTTACATTGGATAACTATGGCACAATCATTAAGTCTATTATTTTTTGAAGCAACAGGCAAGAAAGCAGGTGAGCTGACCGCTTTGACGGCTTCGGGCAGCAATCGCAGGTACTATCGTATAGAGAGTGAAGATAAAACAGTCTCACTCATTGGTGTACAAGGCACTTCGCGTGACGAGAATCATGCCTTCCTCTATATGGCTGAACATTTTATGCAGAAGGGGTTGAATGTGCCTAAAGTGCTGGCTGTGAGCGATGATGAGATGAACTATGTGCAACAAGATTTGGGTAATGTGCTGCTGTTCGATTACATAGCAGAAGGTAGAAAGACAGGCGTATTCAGTGCGAAAGAGAAGGATATGTTGCGCGAAACGATGCGTGCGTTGGCGCGCTTTCAGGTGATTGGTGCTGAGGAGTTTGATTTCAACCAATGTTATCCACAACCTGAGTTTAATTTGCGCTCCATATTGTGGGATTTGAACTATTTCAAGTACTGTTTCCTGAAGGCGACGGGGTTGGATTTTCAGGAAGATAAGTTGGAGAACGAGTTTGAGCGTTTGGCATATATATTGCTTCAAAATAGAATGAATGCGTTTATGTACCGCGATTTCCAATCACGCAACGTGATGGTATGTAAGGATGCGGACGGAAATGAAGTACCATACTTTATTGATTTTCAAGGCGGAAGACGCGGACCAGTGTTCTATGATGTAGCATCCTTTTTGTGGCAAGCCAAAGCGAATTATCATCCAGATTTACGAGAGGAATTGGTGGAGGTATATCTGGAAGAGTTGCAGAAGTATATGCCAGTGGATAGAGAATTGTTCTATGATACCTTGAAGCATTTTGTGCTGTTCCGCACGATGCAAGTGCTGGGCGCATATGGCTTCAGAGGATACTTCGAGAAGAAACCCCACTTCTTGCAATCCATTCCATTTGCGATAGATAACTTGCGTCATCTGCTAAAGCACGCGAGCGAGGATTATCCTTATCTGATAGAGGTGCTGCAGAAGATGACGGAGATGAAGCAGTTTAAGGATGTAGGTGTGCGCAAACCATTGGTAGTGCGTGTGATGAGCTTTTCGTATAAGAAAGGTATTCCAGCAGACCCATCGGGCAATGGAGGTGGATTCGTGTTCGATTGTCGTGCGGTGAATAACCCAGGCAAGTACGAGCGTTATACTCATTTTACAGGTATGGATGAGCCAGTGATACAGTTCTTGGAAGAGGATGGTGAGATGCAGCCATTCTTAGAGCAGGCATATCAGTTGGTGGATTTTTCGGTAAAACGCTATATGGATCGCGGTTTCCAAAACTTGATGGTGTCGTTTGGTTGTACAGGCGGTCAGCACCGTTCTGTATATTCGGCAGAGAAGATGGCACAGCATATCAATGAGAAGTTCGGCGTAGAGGTGCAATTGATTCACCGTGAGCAGAATATGGAGCGTGTGCTAGATGCGAAGGATTAGTGTTGTTTAGTGGACGCTGCGCTGCTGTTTAGTGTTTAGAGCATGATGGTATTTGCGATATTGTTTTCGGTATTGACTACGTTGTCTGACGGCATGTTTCATACACAGTATGAGACTGAGGTCGGTGCGAGCGCAGAGGCGTGCAATGTGGTGATAGATTCGATGATTTATTACCTGCAAACGGATCCTGCAAAGTTATCCGAACAGTTTTTTGCAGGTTTAGGTAAGCAAGAAGATGCGAAGAAGAATGCGTTTTACTTGATTTGGAAAGCATCGGAATACTTGCCTGAGAAGCAGTATAGCAAATTGGTATTGGATGTGCTGGTGAACGAGCGACCTTTCTTGTCGGATGTGGTGATTGAGAGTCAAGTGACTGATTCTATGCGGGGAGCACAGCGTGATATACGAGTGGATATTCACTATGCGGGTACGCTGATTAAGGAGGCATATGGTACGTTTCATGTATTGTCAATGGGCGAGAAGAGTGCGAAGATTGGTATGGATGTGCATGTGAAGTTCGGTTGGTTTTTCCGCATCTTTATCTCGCGCAAAGTGTATAGCGAAACAATCGATTGGCGACTGGTACGCTTTGTGACTAACTTGAAGATGACTGCAGAAGGTAATCAACCAAATGATGCGTATTGGGATATGAACAACGATTAATATGAATGACTGTTTGATACGTTCTTGATAATACAAAAAAAAGCGCATGTGCGCTTTTTTTGTATTTATATGATAGGACTATTTTCTTTAACAAAATTATTGTCCACGAGTGTAGTTTGGAGTTTCACTGGTGATGGTGATGTCGTGTGGGTGGCTTTCGGTCATACCAGCAGCAGTGACACGCACAAATTTAGCCGACTTGAGTTCGGTGAGATTGTGCGCACCTACATAACCCATACCTGAACGAAGTCCGCCCATGAGTTGGAAGATAGTCTCTGCCACATGTCCTTTGTAAGGCACACGACCTACGATACCTTCTGGCACGAGTTTATTGACATTGGTCTCTTTGCCTTGGAAATAGCGATCAGCAGAACCTGCTTTCATGGCATCAATAGAACCCATACCACGGTATGCTTTGAACTTACGACCGTTGTAGATGATAGTGTCACCAGGAGCTTCTTCGGTCCCCGCAAACATAGAGCCGCACATAACGCAGTTGCCACCAGCTGCGAGGGCTTTCACCACATCGCCAGAGTAGCGAAGACCACCATCGGCAATCATAGGTACGCCTGTGCCCTCAAGCGCAGCAGCTACTTCGAAGATAGCGGTCAATTGTGGAACACCTACACCTGCAATGATACGAGTGGTACAGATAGAACCAGGACCGATACCTACCTTCACGCCGTCAGCACCGTTCTCTACGAGGTACTTGGCTGCCTCAGCGGTAGCGATATTACCGACTACTACATCGAGGTTAGGATAAGTAGTCTTGATGGTGCGGAGGGCATTGACGATATTCTTGGAGTGGCCGTGTGCAGAGTCAAGCACCACAGCATCTACACCTTCTTTATATAATGCAGCCACGCGGTCCATGAAGTCAGGGGTGATACCTACTCCAGCCGCGCAACGAAGACGACCTTTAGCGTCTTTGCAAGCATTAGGGAAGTCTTTGAGTTTGGTGATATCCTTGTATGTCACGAGCCCCACGAGTTTGCCATTATTGTCCACGACTGGAAGTTTCTCTACTTTGTGTGCTTGGAGAGCGGCCATGATGACTTCATTGTCGGTAGAATTGATGGTGATGAGGTTCTCGCTGGTCATCACTTCGCCGATCTTGCGTGAGTAATCGGTCTCAAAGCGAAGGTCACGGTTGGTAACGATACCTACGAGGTTGTTTTCTGCATCTACCACAGGGATACCGCCGATGTGGTTGTCGTGCATGAGTTGCTCTGCATCGCCTACAGTTTGGTCTGCAGTGATGGTGATAGGATCAGAAATGAGTCCGTTCTCGGCACGCTTCACACGACGCACTTCTGCCGCTTGCTCAGCGATGGACATATTCTTGTGAATCACACCAATACCACCCTCACGAGCAATGGCAATAGCCATCTTAGATTCGGTCACGGTGTCCATAGCAGCCGATACCACAGGGATCTTGAGGCTGATGTTACGGGTGAATTGGCACTTGAGGTCCACTTCGCGAGGAAGTACCTCAGAATAGGCTGGGACGAGCAACACATCGTCAAATGTGAGGCCTTCGTTTAAAATACGGTCGGTCATATTTATTTACAATTTACGAATTTACAATTTATGATCACAATAATAGCAGCGTACAATTCCTTCTTTGTCGGTGTATGCTTTGCGCTCCACAGGTTCGGTAGTCACGATACAGCGGTCATTACTACAGAGTTGGTCAGTGATGAAAGTGTCCACCTTGTGCGACTCTTCGGCATCTTTCCATGAGAGCAAAGTATAGATAAGTGCCATGCGGACATACTTACCATTCTCCACTTGTCGGAAATACGCAGCGCGTGGGTCTTTGTCTACATCTACCGTGATTTCGTTGACGCGAGGTAGTGGGTGGAGCACCACCATATTCTCCTTGGCAAGTGCCATTTTCTCGGTATCAAGGATAAAGGCATCTTTGAGACGCTCGTACTCGGCAGGATCGTCGAAGCGCTCTTGTTGTACGCGAGTCATGTAGAGAACATCGAGAAGAGGCATTGCTTCTTCGATAGTAGCATATTCGCTATAATTATCGCCCAATTCATGCTTCATATAGTCAGGCAAACGAAGCTCTTTAGGAGAAATCAATACGAAGTGTACGCCCTCGTAACGCTTCATGGCTTTGATGAGCGAGTGGACAGTACGACCATACTTAAGGTCGCCACAAAGTCCTACTGTCAGATGATCGAAATGCCCTAATTCTCTGCGGATTGTGAGAAGGTCGGTGAGAGTCTGCGTTGGGTGCGAATGGCCACCATCACCCGCATTGATGATAGGTATTCGGCTATATTCGGATGCTACACGGGGTGCACCCTCTTTATAGTGGCGCATGGCAATGATGTCCGCAAAGCTACTTACTACGCGTACGGTGTCAGCCACTGTCTCTCCTTTGCTCACACTACTACTCTTGGCATCGGAGAAACCAAGGACATTGCCACCGAGTTCCATCATTGCTGCTGTGAAACTGAGGCGAGTACGAGTACTTGGCTCGTAGAAAAGTGTAGCCAATTTTTTGCCATGGCATGCTTCGGCATACATCTCCTTGTGGTCAATGATATCCAACGCACGATTGATGATGATATCCACTTCGGCAGTGGTCAAATCAGTAGGGTCAATTAAGTGTCTCATTTATTCGGTTTATTTCATCCAACTTTCGTCAGAAGGATTGTTGCGGAATTGGATTAAGCGTTCTTTGTCTTCTGGAGCGATGTATGCTTTTTCTGCCGCTACTTCTACAAGAGTATCGAGGTCGCACAGACTAACGTTCTTCACTTCGGCAGCAGCCAAACGCTCAAGACCTTTCTTCATGCCGTAGGTGAAGATACTTACTACACCAAGGACATCGGCACCTGCTTCGCGGAGGACGTTCACCACCTCAATACAACTACCGCCAGTGGAGATAAGGTCTTCTACTACAACGACTTTCTGACCAGGGAGCAGTTTACCTTCTATCTGGTTGCCACGGCCGTGGTCTTTCGCTCCACTGCGCACATAACCCATTGGCAGGTTGAGGATAGTAGCGGTGATAGCTGCGTGAGCGATACCTGCGGTGGAAGTACCCATAAGTACCTCTGCCTCGGGATAGTGCTCTTTTATCAATGCTGCGAGACCGTTCTCCACGTCGTTGCGCACTTGTGTGTCGCTTAGGGTAAGACGGTTGTCGCAATAGATAGGACTCTTGATACCACTAGCCCATGTGAATGGCTCGTTTGGACGAAGGAAGACGGCTTTGATCTTAAGCAAGTCTTCTGCGATAAGTTGTTTCATATATTCAAAGTTTCAATGTTTCAAAGTTTAATGCGGTATAGCCGCTTGTTTCAAAATTGCTTAGTATATGGACAATATACAAATACAATCGGGCACAAAGGTACAAATTTTCTAGCGAATATGCAAGAAAATGAGCAGAAAGTTTTTGGTCAATCTACATTTTGCAAAATCGGGTGTCAAATTCCCTGCAAGTTTCGGGACCACCATAGGAGATCTTTGGGACATCTTTGGGCTTTCTGTGGCTTCTTTGATGTGCCTCTATAATAATGCTGCAAAAAGTAGCTGCAATGGTGGATAAAGTTGCAGCTGATTTGTGTTTTATGGCTTGCGAGGTGCGATGAATACTGATAAAAATATTTTTTGCTATTGCCGCTAGTTCTGCAGCTATTTGTTTGTGCCTCTATATATTATAGTAATGCCGTATTTTCGGCATTATGCTACTTTTGTGCCGAAGATTTGAGAAAACGGAGGGTAAAATGGTATATACAACACGCGGGAAGTGTAGTGTTTACTAAGCTTCCCGCGTGAGTGTGTTTTTTTGAAAAAAGTTTTCGCGTGCTGAAGATTGGGGCGAGGTTAGCTTGTATGAATGTAACTCCCCAATACAAAAGCGTCATATTCCTGAAATAAAAAAAATAGTATGTTGTTGTCTTAACTTCTTATATATTTTAGTACATTACAATTTTATTCTTCATAGACCCATCGAATATTATCCACCCATAGTATGTTTCCCTCGTGCGCACGAAAAGCACCAGCCCAACTCGCAGAAATTTGTAAAACCACATGTGTGGGGGCAAGAGAACTATAACCCACTTCTTCTATCTTTACCATATTACCACGAGAATTATGTGTCATCATACAGGTCGCATTTAATTGTTCATTAGGGTTTAATATAGATGATTTTTGATTATCCCCCCAAATAATAGGAATCTCACAATCATTGACCCATTCAGTAGTACTCTCCAAAATCTGTTTACTTGCACTTCCTACCCGATAAGCATAAATTTTACCTGTTGAATTATCTTCCCAACGATGTTGCAAATAAACAACTATACCCACGCAATCTTGTTGACCATAAATGGTATCTATTTTATTTCTTTCTGTAGAAACAATAAAGTCAACATTTTCTACAATTGCTTTGTAATCTAGTTTTAATGCTCTTGGATGTTGGGTGTAAGGAATACCAAAATCAATAGCTGTATATGGTTTTTCTTTTGCAGAAATACCTACAGGCTCCAGATTTAACCCAAAAAATATGCTACCAGTAACCATTGCATATATATTACCAAACTTAATATGAGTTATTTTATTTTCCAAGCGACAACAATAACCATTTCCCCTTTTTTCGGGTGTGACAGCGCTTGCTGCTGCTGTTTCAACAATCCACTTAGCATATGTATTACTCGTCGCCCAAGGATTTCCTATTATGGGTCGATACGGAATATTTTTACTAATAGTATCGTTTGGTGCAATTGCATATAGTGTTTTGGTCTTTCCACCTAGAATAGATGATTCTTTTATGTACCGTACTTGCCACTGATTCATATCTCCATATGGAATCATTTCTTCTCGATCTTTGGCAAAAGAACATGTTGTATATAATAAAAAAATAGAACAGATAATATTTTTCATATTGCAATAAATATTTAATAATTTCATCATTTTGCTACTTCTTTGTTATTTATGATAGGGAATGCCCACAATAAAAAATACGTTATATACTTACGCCAATTCATGAAACAATGCCCTCCTTCTGTCTCTAAATATGTATATCCAATATTCATTTTATTTAAATTCTCAATATATCGCTGAGTATTACCATAAGCAACCCAATCATCAGCCCCAACACCTATCCATAGTTTTAATGTGTCTATACTACGCATAGGTAGTTGTTGTTTTGTTAAAACAGGAGAAAGTAAACCCATGTATTTATATCTATTTGTATTGGTATTTCTAATATTTGCAGCTTGCCTAGCTCCACAACTTAATCCTGCAATTGCATTATTTTCGTGTGTAATAGAATAGTGAGCATCAATATAATTTTCCCATTTAAAAAAATGCTTTTCAAATTGCATAGTTAAAATTTTATTGTAATTAAATATACAGCTGCGTACATAATTATTTTTTGATTTGGTTAAAAAACAACGAGGTGTAACCACTATGATTGGCTGAATTTTTCTATTTTGGATTAAATTATCCAAAATATTAGCGATTCTTCCTTGTTCAATCCAATCAAAGTGATTTCCGTTTATTCCGTGAAATAGAAATAGTACAGGATAACGCATAGTATCCTGATATTGATAAGGTAAGTAAATATTGCCTATAAAGGCATTGCTATCACAATCTAAAAATTCAATATGTTTAATAGTTCCTCGTTCATTCGCACCACATTTATACAACATAGATTGATTATTTTCAATCAAAAAAAAGTTTTTCTTTTTATTTCTCAAATATAAGTAGTTTGAATCAACAGAATCTATCAAAACACCATCTACAAATAGTTGATAGGTATATAAATCTGGAGCAATAGGCATTGTGGTAGTGTATTCCCATACACCTTTTGATTTATTATACATTCGTTGATGCCCATTCACACTTTTTTTATGAAATAGCATACCATCCCCCTTGATAATAACTCTATGTGCTAATGAATCTTTGTATGTAAAAGTAATAGTACTATCATGATTTAATTCAATGTTGATGTTGGCAGGTGTGTATACAGCAGGATAAAAAGCAAAAATCAAACATTTAATAATATATTTATATTTTTTCATATAAATAGCAAACTCATTTATTCTAAAACTCTTAATATACATTAACAATTATTTACTCAAAGTTTCGAAAGCCTCTTCACACATCTCTACAAACTTTTGAACTGAAGATTTTAATGAATATTGTATCGCTAATTGAGCATATTGTTTTTCCATTAAGTGCTTTTCTTCTGAATGTTCCAACCAATAGTCAATTTTACGAGCTAAGTCATCTGAATCTCCTGCTTTAAATAAACTTCGTTTGTCTACGGCAAAAACTTTAGTAGCGGATTGTTTACTATCAGAAATAATGGGTACTAACCCTGTTGCGAAAGCTTCTATACATGCAATCGCTTCACTTTCCATGTCACTGGCATGTATGTAGAGATCTGTTTGTGCTAATAAATCCAATAATTCTTTCTGATTATAGTAAACAAATTGCGGACTATTTTTCAATGTTCTTGCTTTTGCTAAATTCATATAATAATCTTTTAGCGGACCTTTTCCTGCGAATACAATTTGAATTTTATCCGAATATTTTGATTTTGCAACTGCATTAATAATTAAATCTTGTCGTTTTTCCCGCGCCAATCGTCCTACCATAGTAATGACGATTTTATCCTTATATTCTATTGACTTATAATGATTTAGTTGCGTGAAATCTGTGCTGATACCATTAGAAATGGCACGAATATCTCCACTATAAGATTGTTTTTTTAGTTCGTTAGCCATAAACATACTAGGACAATGGATATATTGAAAATGACGATATATTTTTTTTCTCCATAATGCGTATAAACATCTATTCGCAAAATCGCATTTAGCTAGATGTATTGCACTGAGAATGTTTTCTGGTTGAATATGAAAAGCACTTGTTGATGCCTTTTTTAATTCTTTGATGATTGGTATGCATCTATAAGTTAGAGCAAAAGGCATCATACAATGTACTAAATCAGCCCATCCGATGGCATTACGCAATATTGTAGAATCAATTTTTGCAAATTTAAAATCATATTTTTGGATTAATCCTCCAAATATAGGAACGTGATACTGCTCTAAATGAAAACATTTTGTTTCTTCTGAATTACATATTCCCAAAATACGGACATCATGTCCTAATTTTTGTAATTCTGAAACGAATCGACGACAACTTATAGTCGTACCATTATTAGATGATACGTAATCATCTATTACAAATAAGATTTTCATATACTATTGTATAGATATTAATATTATTTATTCTCAGTATGATACATTATTGTCAATAAAGATTTTTTAGCTATATCCTTTTATCAATAATACCATAGATACTATTGCTACAAGTCCTCCTAAAGGGACAAAAACAAATGAGTACGAGCAACCTATAGTAACTAAAGCGAGAGCTCCTCCATATAAAAACCAACCTGTTATAGTAGTTGTTCGGCTTTTCATTAAACATTGTTGTTGGTAAGTAGAATTTATTGATAGTAAAGTCGTGTCCTTAGGTTGCATATTCGTGGTGTCATTCTCTATCACAGATAAAGAAGAGTCGTCGTTTAATTTATTCACTATTTTAATATTTTCTCCTATTATTTCTTCCGTAAAAAATGCATTTACGTCATGTGCTACAGTCGGGAAAAATAGTAATATGAAAAGAATACTATACTTCATAATTTATATTTTAAAATTTTAAAGCAATGCCAATCCCATCATTACTGATACCCAAATTTACTGATAGATTTAAATGAGAGTTATTTTGGCTATTAAAAATTTCTATAGCTTGATTTTTTTTAGCATAGCCTACGCAAATTAACGATACCGAAGTAATAGTCGCAGGTATTCCTATTATAAAAGCTGGATAATAATACAAAAATGGAGCTGTCGCTGCGGATAAAATCAATCCACTTCCTAAAGTCCACCAACCTGCTTTAATTAATGTTTCACCACTTTTGTAGCTTTTATAGGCATCGGGGCTGTTATTTCGTAAAAAATAGCGTAATTGTTTTTTGTCCATTTGGACATTTCCGTAAGAGAATTCTTTTAAATGATACAACCTTTGTTCACTCTTAGAATTTTTAACCAATATGTCATTCATTAGGGGTATAACTTGTGCATTTTGCGAGATGTCTGTAGGAGAAGATTCTTCATTTGAAATAGAATTATCGTGAAATAATCTTTTCGCGAGTGATACGCACCCCTTTTGAATAGCTTCTGGATTTGCTGCCATCATCACATTATCAGTCATAATTGTGCGGGCTGTTTCAACATCCAACAATTTGGCTGTGATAAACATATTATTTGCATCTACAACTGCTGCCTCGGCCACAAGAATATAGTTTGCACCCGTCATTTCACCCAATTTCTTGATTTGGTCGTTGCTTACTAAACCCGTACGTTGGAAGTTTTGTTCGCCCATAATAGCATCAATGTCAGTACGATCATACGCCTCGTAACCCGCTGTATTAGTAATTGCTTTACTTAAGTTCGCACGCAAAATCAGTTTATTTCCATACGACACCTTGTTTTCTCTGTCCACAGTTTCAAGGATAGCCACACGTTTTACTTGGGCAGACATTATTCCTGAAATCAATAGGAATAAGAATAAAATAGTTTTTGTTTTCATTGTTGTAATTGTTTAATTGTTTGTATTTTAGTTGTTTATTATTTCGCTGATTTGTGCTGCAATCTCCTTGCTTGCATCTGTATATGCTTCTTTGGCTGCCTGTTCTGTATTAATTGTGTGAACACCCTTTTGGCTCACATTGCCCGAATAAATAATCTGCCCCTTCTTTGCTATCTCTATTGCTACATCTGCCATAACCACAAATGCGCTGTACGAACTTTTTTGCATGGTATTGTACTCTTGCGTCGTTCCCTGCAAACGAATCACCCAATCCGCCTCTACCTCGTTTGTAGTGAAAGTGCAACCCATGGGAGAAATCTCCTGCTTAATCTGCTGAATAAATGTGGGGTATAATTTATCGAAAATAGTAATCTCTCCACCGATATACACAGACACTCCATGCTTCAGCTGCTGATACAATGCTGTTGCTCGTTGTTTGAGTGCTTTACTCTCCGCAAAAGCAATATCTTCCATTTCTGTGCTACTGTCCACACTTTGCACTACTTTTTGTTGTTCCTCTACTTGCTGTAAATGTTCAATGGCTTTGGCTATCGCCTTGCGTGCTGCACTTTTCTCGCCTTCAGCCAACAAGTCCTCTGCCTCTTCTATTGCCATTTCTGCACGAGTAATATGACTAATAATCTGCTTCTTTAGCGTGCGCACCAAATCCTCTTTCTTTGCCCATGCAAAAGCAAAGACCTCATTCGTTTGGGGATTATGCCAACTCTCTACGGATAAGTTGGGAATATCTTTTATCGCATTTTGTGTAGCGATGATATTTTGCAGTGCTTCCGCTTGGGCTTGCTCTTTTAGGCGTTGGTACGTTTGTTCTATACTTTCGCCTGCTTGTTTCGAACCTACTACAAATCCCTGTACATACTGTTCGCGTGGATAGTTCGTTGCTCGCCAAGTATCATTGCACCAAAAGGGTGCAACATCTTGTTTTTCAACAAATGAATTACATTGGGTAAATGCGGTGAATCGAGCCTCTCTATTGCCGTATTGTGCCACTTGGCATAGTACATATACTGCATATTGAGTCGCTTCCTGTTGAATGTACTCACACACTTTGTTTACTGGTATATTCATTACTTCTGCATTATCGCCGTAGTTGCTACCATTATTAATAGCCTCGTTGATACTTGCCAAATTGATAGGCAATGCCAAACGCTCTATTGTGTTGCGATACACTAATCCCATAGCGCGATTGCGTGCTTCCATCTCGGTGGCACCGACACCGCGTTCCACTACATACAAATACGTGTCGTTGGCAGGTTTAGGCTTTTTCTGCACCCATTGGGGTGCTTCCTGTGCACAAATAGCCACTTGCGATATTGCCAAGAGTAGCAAAAATAGTATTTTCTTCATTGTTATATAATTTTTTCAATTACTCTAATTACTCTCATATAGGCATACAAAAAACGTGGATTCCGACTGCTGTCGTTCCACGTTATGAGGCCTTCGCATTGCCTAATCAGTTTAGAACAACAACGCGAAGCCCACGCCGAATATAAACATTCTCCGTGCTAACATAGTTAAAGGTACGCGTGTGCGCATACGTATACACGCAAAAGATGTACCAAAACAAGCACAGAGGGACAATCTATATCCCGTAGGACATCTACCGTTGCCAAGTCCTGAAACTGATTTTGAAAGTTGCGAAGTTTCATAACGTCAGAACAGAGCGTCAATAAACGCCTTTTAAATATGTCTTGAAAGCCACGACTGGGGTGTTTGGTCAAATAATTTGGCTTTCCGAGAGGAGACACTTCCCACCCTCTAAACCCCAGCGTTGGACTTTCGGGTGCAAAGGTAGTAAATTATTTTGAATTGAGCAAATAAAAATGACTATTGGGGTGATTTTTTGTTAAAGGTGTAAAGTGTATAGTGTAAAGACAGGGAATACCCGAATAATATTCGGGGTAATGAACATAGAGAAGAGAATACTCGGCGGGATAGCGCCGAGCACTAAACCAATGGGGAGGGGCAATCTTAACAAACGAACTATAATGAGCAATCGCACCTCGAATGAGATGCGATTGCTGGATGTTGTTCAATGTGGTTCAACATTGTTACAATACTGAACGCAAAGCGCTGAACAATACTGAACTATGTTGAGCTATGAATTTGCTTATCCGCAGAATTCTGCTACGCAGCGTTGGTATGCTGCTACTGGGTCTTCGGCGGCGGTGATGGGGCGACCAACGACGATGAAGTCAGAACCAATCTCGCGTGCTTTGGCAGGAGTAGTGATACGCACTTGGTCGCCTACTACGCCATCGGCAAAGCGAATGCCTGGGGTCACGGTGTAGAAATCCTTGCCACATGCCTCTTTCACCATACCTGCCTCCAGTGGCGAGCAAACCACGCCATCCAAACCAGCGGCTTGGGCGTTCTTGGCATAGTGTACCACTACATCGCCAATATTGCCAGGGATAAGGAGGTCGTTGTGCATACGCTCTTCGCTGGTAGAGGTGAGTTGGGTAACTGCCAATAGGATAGGACGTGTACCATCCTCGCGTGTCAAGCCCTCAAGGGCTGCTTTCATCATTTCAATAGTACCTGCGGCGTGGAGGTTGCACATGTCTACGTCCAAACGAGAGAGTACGGACATGGCTTTCTTGACCGTATTAGGTATGTCGTGGAGTTTGAGGTCAAGGAAGATCTTGTGTCCACGGCGTTTGAGTTCGTGCACGATAGCAGGACCTTCTGCATAGTAGAGTTCCATACCAATCTTTACATAAGGCTTTACATCGCCCATCTTGTCAAGGAAGCGATAGGTCTCTTCTGCCGAAGCGAAATCGCATGCAATGATTACATCTTTATTCATGGTTTACTATTCCAATTATATCTGTTAGTTTTTCTATTTTCAGTTCATCCATTAGGGTTGGTAGGCGGTCGATAATCTCTTTTGCCACCATGGGGTTGGTGAGGTTAGCTGCACCAATCTCTACGGCTGTTGCGCCTGCCATCATCATCTCTATCACATCTTCTGCGCTGCTCACGCCACCGCAACCGATGATAGGCAGAGAAGTTGCGCGTGCTACTTGGTTCACCATGCGGAGCGCGAGCGGGAAGATACCTGCGCCCGAATAACCACCATAGCGGTTGGCTATCACAGGACGACGACGGCGGATATCAATGCGCATGCCGAGTACGGTATTGATGAGGCAAAGTCCGTCTGCTCCTGCTGCTTCGCATGCTTTGGCGATCGCCACGATGTCAGTTACGTTGGGCGATAGCTTCATATATACGGGTTTGGTAGTCACGGCTTTAACCGCTGCTGTCACTTCGGCTGCTGCCTCTGGGCTGGTGCCAAATGCCATACCACCATTGTGGACATTAGGGCAGGAGATGTTTACCTCGAGAATATCAATGGGTTCTTTGTCAAGCATAGCGCAAGTCTCTACATAGTCTTGCACGGAGAAACCGCTGACGTTCGCCACGATGCAGCCATTGTAGTGGCTTTTGAGGCGAGGGAGTTCGTGTGCAATCACATGTTCTACGCCTGGGTTTTGGAGTCCGACTGCATTAATCATGCCGTAATTGCCACACTCGGCGATACGAGGCAATGGGTTGCCATAGCGCGCTTCGCGGGTAGTGCCTTTGAAGGATATACCACCAAGGCAGTTTATATCGTATAACTCAGCAAACTCATCACCAAAACCGTAGGTACCCGATGCAGGGATGATGGGGTTGGCGAGGGTGATGCCTGAGAGGGATATTTGGAGTTTGTTGTTCATATTTATTTTATTGAGTCGGGATTCGGGAGTCGAGTTTTTTGGGAGTCAGGAGTCGAGAGTCGGGAATCCTATAATATCAGTTCACTTGCAGGGAAGACGGGGCCTTCTTTGCAGACGCGTTTGGGTCCTTGGGTGGTTTGGATGGTGCAGCCCATGCATGCACCAAATCCACAACCCATACGTTCTTCCATGCTCACTTCGCCATTAGTGCCAGCGGCTTGCAGGAGGGCTTTGATCATTGGCAATGGTCCGCAAGTGTAATAGTAGGATTGCTTGCCGTCCAAGGCGTTGGTGACAAAACCCTTCACGCCATGACTGCCGTCCACAGTGGTGACAGTGACATCGCAACCTAAAGCGCAGAACTCTTCCTCGTAGAAGACTTCGTCTTTGGTATTGAAGCCGAGAATCACGCGCACCGTTTTGCCTGCTTCGCGCAGTTGGCGAGCGAGCATATACATGGGTGGAACACCTACGCCACCGCCCACAAGCAGGGGGCTGTCGCCTGCTTTCGAGAGGTCGTAGCCATTGCCCAGAACAGTCAGTACGTCAAGTTGGGTACCGATTGGCAGGTGACTCATCGCCTCAGTACCTACGCCTACTACCTTATATATAATAGTAAGGACACCGTTGTTGATGTTGCAGACAGAGATGGGTCGGCGGAGGAACTGTCCTTCCACGCGGATATTCACGAACTGCCCAGGGAGAATGCCTGTGGTATCGCCACCAAGCTGCATGCGATAGACATTCTTGGCTATCTGTTCGTTGGATTTTATTTCAAATAATCTTTGCTTCATAATTCTTGCCTTTAACCTTTCGCCTTTTAACCTTGCACACTATATACTGTTATTCCATTCACCACCGTCTTTACGCATTTGCCATACACTTCCCATCCTTCGAATGGCATGGCTTGACCCATTGAGAGGAAATTGGCTGGATCAATGCGATAGCACGCGTCCAAATCGAAGTAGGCAAAGGAGCTCGAATTGTCCAAACCGATGATGCGGGCTGGATTAGTGGACATGAGTTCGATAAGGCGTTCGAAGGTGATGATACCCGTTTTAACAAAATGGGTGTACATGAGTGGAAACGCGGTCTCTAAGCCTACAATACCGAAGGCACTCTTTTCCAATCCTCGGCTTTTCTCCTCTGCGCTGTGGGGCGCGTGGTCGGTAGCAATACAATCGATAGTGCCATCTTTGATGCCCTCAATGAGTGCGAGGCGGTCTTCTTCCGCACGGAGAGGAGGGTTCATTTTCCACTTGCCATCCTCTTGGAGGTCTTTGTCCGAAAGTAGCAGGTAGTGCGGTGCCGTCTCGCAAGTTACGGGTAATCCTTTCGCTTTTGCCTCTCGGATAAGCGCCACGCTCTCTTTGGTAGAGATATGGCATATATGAAAACGACACCCAGTCTCTTCTACCAGACGGATGTCGCGTTCTATCTCTTTCCACTCGCTTTCAGACACGATGCCACGGTGATTGTGTTTTGCGGCGTACTCCCCCGCGTGGATGTAGCCGCCATTGAGCAGTGCTTCTACCTCGCAGTGAGCCACCATCACACGATCTACCGCACGAATGCGTTTCATGGCCTCACGCATAAGTTCCTCATCTTGCACGCCACGACCATCATCTGAGAAGCCGCGTACATAGGGCGCAAGAGATTCAAAGTCAACGAGTTCTCCAGCACCTTTCTGTCCTACAGTGATAGAGGCAAAGGGATAAACGCCCGTGTAGGTATCGCGACGGATGATGTCCAATTGCTCTTGCAAATGCTCCACGGTGTCGGGAACGGGATTGAGGTTGGGCATGGTAAATACCGCGCTGTAACCAGACGCAGCAGCAGCCATGCTGCCTGTTTGGATAGTCTCCTTATACGAAAAACCCGGCTCACGAAAGTGGACATGAAGGTCCACAAGAGCCGGAATTTGTATTATGTTGCGATTATTCGCCATCTTTGGTGCAAATTTTTAATTTGCGTGCAAAGGTACAAAAATATTTTGAATTGAGCAAGAAAAAAGTGTTATTTCATAGGGAAACTATGTGAAAATTATCGTCAATATCCTATTTTATTTTCATTACATTAACAAAAACAAAGGTAACATAGCAGAAATGTATAGGATAGTGATTTAGTGATTCATGGAAGAGCGTAGGGCGCAACTTACAGTGATGTTCCTACGGTGTGTATATACTAATGTACCGTGTATCAACCGTGTATCAACCGTGTATCTACCGTATATCTACCGTATATGATACGTAATTGATAGCGGAAAGAAAGGGTTAGTTCATAGCTTGCAGTTTGTCCTCCATCTGTAGCCATTCGTCACGAAGGCGAGCGGCAGTATCAAAGTCAAGATTCTTGGCAGCTGCCAACATGGCACGTCGCTGTTGTTCAGAAGCTTTTTCGAGTTGTTTCTTACCGTATTTTTGCCATGGTGCAGATTGCCAAGCATCTTGTATTTTTTGTTCAAGATGTTGTTTCTCCTCTTGCTCCTTGCGCATGATTGCGATGAGTGGACTTGATTCAATAGTTTTGTTGAGTGCAGTAGGAGTAATACCATTGGCTTGGTTGTAGGCGATTTGTTTTTCACGACGTCGAAGCGTCTCATTGATAGTGAGTTGCATAGAAGGTGTAATCTTATCACCATACATAATCACTTTGCCATCCACATGTCGTGCTGCACGTCCTGCTGTTTGCGTAAGTGAGCGATGGTCACGCAAGAATCCTTCTTTATCGGCATCTAATATGGCAACAAGGCTAACTTCAGGTAGGTCAAGTCCTTCACGCAAGAGATTGACACCTACAAGTACGTCATATAGTCCTTTGCGGAGGTCTTCCATGATTTGTATACGCTCGAGGGTGTCAATATCCGAGTGGATATAAGCGGAACGTACCCCATACTTGCGGAGGTATTCATCCATCTCTTCTGCCATACGTTTGGTGAGTGTGGTAATAAGCACTCGTTGTTCTTTCTGTACGCGCAAACGAATTTCCTCCATGAGGTCATCGACCTGATTTTCTGAGGGTCGCACTTCGATTTCGGGATCTAATAGTCCTGTAGGTCGGATGAGCTGATCTACAAAAATACCATTTGAACGATTAAGTTCGTAGTCAGCAGGAGTAGCTGAGACATAGATAGTTTGCCCCGTTTTAGTTTCAAACTCATCGAAAGTGAGTGGACGATTATCGCGTGCTGCGGGCAGGCGGAAACCGTATTGAATGAGGTTGTTTTTTCGTGCACGGTCGCCACCATACATGGCGTGAATCTGCGGTACAGTGACATGGCTTTCGTCAATGACAAGAAGCATGTCTTTGGGAAAATAGTCGAGCAGACAGTAGGGTGGTGTACCCGCTTCGCGTCCATCGAAATAGCGGCTATAGTTTTCAATCCCCGAACAGTATCCAAGTTCTTGAATCATCTCGATATCGTATTTCACGCGCTCTTCAATACGCTTGGCATATAGCGGTTCGTTGATGTCTTGGAAATACTGTATTTGGTTAGCGAGGTCGAGGCGTATTTGTGCAATCGCATCGGCTTGTTTATCAGGATTTGTGCAAAAGATAGTGGCAGGGTAGATGTTGTAGTTATCGAACTCCTCGATGACTTGGTTGGTGGCAAGGTCAAGGGTCATGATAGCATCAATCTCGTTGCCAAAGAACTCTATGCGCAGAATATAATCGGCATAAGCAAGGGCAATATCAACCGTATCACCCTTGACACGAAAGCGTCCACGGTTGAGTTCGTTGTCGTTTCGAATGTATTGAGAATCAACCAGTTGGTTGAGCAAATTGCTCATGTTGCGCATCTCGCCCCGTGTGATGGAGATACATGATTGGCTGAAGTCTTGTGGGTTTCCGATGCCGTAAAGGCAACTGACGGATGAAACGACAATGACATCTTTTCTACCGCTGAGTAGGGCAGAAATAGCACTGAGACGTAGGCGGTCAATCTCTTCGTTGATGGAGAGGTCCTTCTCGATATAGGTGTCGGTGGAAGGGATGTACGCCTCTGGTTGGTAGTAATCGTAGTATGATACGAAATACTCTACCGCATTATTGGGGAAGAACTGTCGCATCTCGGAGTAGAGTTGTGCGGCGAGTGTTTTGTTGTGACTGAGTATGAGGGTAGGGCGATTGATTTGGGAGATGACATTGGCAATGGTGAATGTCTTGCCAGATCCTGTAACACCAAGTAATGTTTGCGCTTCTGCTCCCGCACAAACGCCATCCACCAATTGGCGGATGGCTTCGGGTTGGTCGCCCGTTGGACGATATGGGGAGTGAAGTTGGAACATTGATTATTGCTTTACAACAAACTTGCCCGATGCGATTTTGCGTTTCTCGTTTTCAAAGAAGACGTAGAAATAGCATTGGTTGGCAGCAGGTAATGTATAGGTTACCAATGGTGTACGTACATCTATCAGCGATTCAATACCTTCTGGATTGACAAAGATGGTAGCATCGTTTTGATCAGACTCTGGTACTGGTGCGTAGAAGAGACGATGACCTTGTTGGTCGTATACACCTACGCTAACGCCCTTACGCAATGTGGCAAACATTATGTCTAACGAACCTCCGATATGTCTAAATAACACATCATTGACAGTAGGAGTGGCAGCTGAATTGATGGTGGTTTCAAAGAAGGTGATGGTGTAGATGCACTCAGTACCATCAGCAGCAGTCACATAAATGTTGTATGGTTCGCCGAGCGTGAATATACCATATTCGATGGTTGCCGCAGCATCATTAGCGATAGCAGTAATCTCTGGCTGTGTGCTGTTGATGTAATAAGTGTATTCCAGTACATCAGGCATGAAGCCGAATAATGGGATGCTATCCAAAAGAATCATTTGCAGGGATGCGTCACTGCTTTGTAGGATGGACTGCTTGACATGATAAATGCTGATGGTTTTGCCATCTTGCGCTGTCACTTGGATGATAAAGTCAACACCTTCTTCTGTGACAGTGACAACAGCATTGGTGTCTTCTGCAAAAGCTTTAATGTCAGATAGTTGAGCCAATTCAGTACTATCGGTACCAATTGGATACACAATATCGTAATTGAGCGAGTCGCTATGGAAATTAGCGACAGTATCTCCCTTGATTGTTAGCATGCGAAGGCGACTATTGTCGTTTTTAGCAATCATCAATCGAATATCATACTCAGATGAGAATACAGGATCTGGAGCAGTAACAGAGAAACGAATTGTAGTCTGAGTGCGTCCGTTGATTTCCGCAGTCAATGTGTTGATGTCCACTGTTTGTTTCTCATGTCCGAGGTCATATGTGAAGACGGGCAGTTCAATCGTTCCGAATGGCAGTTCAATGTCATATTCAAAAGAATCAACACGGAAACCATCAATCAGTTCGTCATTCATGTAAATAGCATCAAGATATGAGTATGACGATTGTTGACGTTGGAAAATAATCAAATAGGTAGATTGATAGTTGGTATCTTCTGCCGTGACAACGATGCGTGTGGTGTCTCCAAGTATGGTTTGCACTTGTTGTTGGTATTCAGCTTTTTCTACTAATACAGATGGAGTCGCTGCATTTTCAGGTAATTTTACGAGGTAATTGAATTGTTCTGGGTTGAATCCATCCAGGCTTTCTCCATTCACGTAGATGTTAGCGAGTTGGCTGTTGGTAGAAAGTATTTTTGCATATGTGAAATACAATGTGTAAGTGCGATTATTGCCATTCTCTGCGGTGATGCTGCATGTATATTTCCAACCAACCTGTTGCTCGTATAGCATATACTCAGTGATTGTGTCTTGAATTTGCTGATAGATGTCACCTGCACTATATGCCATAATAGGTGCTAGTGAGTCATGCTGAGGAAGGGTGATATGGTATTCCAATTGTTGAGCGTTGAAGCCTGGCAGTGAATCTCCCTTGATATAAATCATTTGCAGGGTATCTACATCGGATTTAGCCACTTGGTAATTGACTGTGTACGTATTTTTTCTGCCTGACATAGCGAGTACGTTGATTTGCGTTGTTCGCTCGTATGGATTGTCTATCAGTACATTAGCTGTTACTGTTTGCCATTGGTCTGCTTGATCCCATGTGAGTTCTGGCAAATAGCGTGTGCCAACAGGAAGAGTATATGAATAGTAGAAGGAATCGGGTCGGAAACCTTCAATCATAACACCATTCTCGTAGATAGCAGTAAGGGTGTCAGCGTTGGATTGTGTGATGGAGAACGCTAACATATATTGGCACTCGGTACCATCTTCGGCAGTCACTATAATGGTGTGCTGTAATCCAGATATCGAATCACGTAATGTTTGGGTGCTTTCTTGAGTAATTGCCAAAACGTTAGGTAATTGATTTTGGCCAATAGGTAGCGAGATGAAATAGTTGTAATTCTCAGGGACGAAATTAGCCAAACTATCACCATTGATATAAATCATTTGTAGATGTGCATTGTTGGATTTTGGTGCTTCAAATGAAAGTACATAGGTATTGGTGCTTACGCCGTCAGGAGCGGTAACGGTAATATTGGCACGCCAATCTTGAATATCAATATTAATCTGTTGACCATCTTCACTAAGTTTAGCAGCAATTTCTGGTAAGAACTCTGTACCTGATGGCAAGTTGATGGTATAACGTTGTTGCATTGGTGAGAATTCCAAATTAGGGTTGAGTTTTTCCTCAAATTGGTTCAAAGATTTGCCATTTAGCAAGATATCATTGAGCGTTGTATTCTCTGATAAAGTTTCATGATAGATATCAATGTGATAGTCACTCGTAGTACCATCTTGTGCAACGACGTGAATGGTGTACGTATCGTTTGTATTGGAGAGAGTGATATCTTGGAAGTTATCGTTGGAAGACCATGTGAGTTTTACGTTTTGCTCTTTGATCTGAACAGAATAATAATGACGTTGTGGTTCAAATTGTTCGATAGGAGTTCCATTTACTGCAATGCCAGTTAACTCGGCATTATGACTAGGTTCTGCCGTAATGAGCAATTGGTAGATGGCTGTTCGCGTTCCATCTTCTGAAGTAACGATAATGTTCGTACTTTCATTTAATAGACCGCTTTCAATCATCACTTGTTGACGTGGTGCAGCTGTAGTGTATTGAATACTTGGTAGGGTTGGTTCTATAGTCTTATATGCATCGGTTGGTAAAACGATGGTGTAGTTTAACTGATCTGATTGGAAATTATCTAAAGATACCCCATTCAAACTAATATCTTGCAAATAAGGATTGTTGTTGATATTAGGTTGAATTTGTACAGTATATGATTGTGTTGCACTGCCATTCTCTGCTGTAACGGTGTAGTTATAATACATCGTATCATTCTCTAATTGATGAGTAACAGACATTGTAGCTGTTGCGGGTGTTTCTATCAACAAGTGCGTTGCGCTATCTGCAAGATAGGTGTACTCAGTGATTTGAGAATTAAAGCCTTCGATAGGGGTGTTATTAACAAAGATAGATTGTATAGTGGCATCGCTTGATAATTCCGTTGGGAAAGTGATGCGATAAGTATGCTGTTCTGTACCAAAAACTTGCCATTCCCAATAGAGATTATTCTGAACAAATACTACAGAGTCGTTGTCGTTCATACGTGTGAATTTCGTATGATTAGGACGTGGAAGGGTGTATTCGTATTGTGTTGGGCTAAACGATTGCATTGGCATATCGTTGATTTCCAGTTCTGCCAATTGACCAGTAGTAGTTTTATCTTGTTGTGCAAGTCGAATGACGTATTGTGCTTGTGCACCATTTTCTGCTGTGACAGTTAGTGTACCATTATTTAGATCAACGGTTTGGCCATCCATATTTTTAACAAATCTAATTGCAGGTAACTTGTCTGCCGTAATGGTATATTCCAGTTGTTCAGGGTCATAATCGGTTATACCGTCTGCAACAATAGAATTGAGTTTTGTGTCGTTAGAAAGGTCTTTTATGATGCGTACAGTATATCTTCTTATTTGTCCTTCTTCAGGTTTGATGCTAATAGTATATGTGGAGTCCGCATATGCAAGAACCAACTTTTGCAAATGGCTAGCTAATACTGGTTTGATGTCTGGCAAATGATTTCTGTTTGCAGGTATGTGATATTCATATGTGTTGGTAAGTTCATCAAATCCTTGTATTGTTTTACCATCAATTTGTAAATCCTGCAACCAGTTGCATGATTCCAAATGTCGTCTTACAGTCAATGTGTATTCAGTGGCTGTGCCATCTTCGGCGTAGTTGGTAATATTTGCGGTGCGTTCCGCATAGAGTGAGTTAACAATCTCATTGTTCCATGTCACCTTTTGTGCTTGGTCACTCACTTCACCAATGAATTCCAATGTAGGCAACAATGTGTTGTTCGATTCTTCTAATGTGTAGGTAAAATGATTGCCATCTCTTGTCGCTTCTTTACCATTGACTTTAATTGCTTTTAGTTTGCTATTATATGTAAAACGGATATAGTCAACATAGAGTTCTGATCCGCAGTCATCTCCTAAAACGGGAACTTCGGGATACATACCAGTAGCATCAATGACTACATCTAAGCCTACAATAGAATTTATTTCATCAGTCGTAAGTTGCACTCTTTGTTCTGCATAGTTGTTTGTTGTGCTTTTTTGAGTCAACTTAAATGAATGTTGATCACCGAGAATATCGTAAAATATAAAGTCGAATAATGCTCCTTCTCCTCCCACATTTGGATATTTGAAGTTGATAATTGCAAGGTCGGGAGTATTGTTAAAAGGAATGAATGAATGTGGAACGACAGAACTACCACCTGCTACAGTAGTGTGAGCATACATTTTTCCAATGTTAACAACTGCTGGCATAGCACCCATTAACCCCCCATCGTATTCTGTGAATAATTTCAAAATAGATTCTCCATTTTTTTGCACAGCATCTCCTCTTTTATCTATATAATCTCCTGGTGCATTCCATAAAGTAGGTTTGTCAGTCTTGGTTTGTGAGGTTTTTGACCATTGAGTAAAGTCATTGTTTGGAATGACATCATTTGGATAGTGGAAATATATATTGTACGTGTTTTTTAAACCTTGTTTCGTTACAATACCTTGCCAATGCCATGTATCACATGTTGTTTCTACTTCTACTCCATTAGCTTTCTTGATCTGCACTTGTGGTAATGTTTTATTCGTACGATTGTATATATATGAGAATCTATTTTTGTCATAGTCATTCACAAGCACACCATCAATGAAAATGCTATCTAATACAGCAGGATTCTGGGTATCTACAATAGGTGTAATAGTATATTCCATGTCTTTTTCGCCTGGGCGATTAGATTTCACCGTGATGATAGTTGCTTGACTGATACCGCCAGTTTTCACCCATACTGTTTGCTCTGCAAAAGCTTTGGTATATTCCACATTCATCTGTTTACTGCCGTAGGGCAGCGCAACGCTATGTTCTTTTATACTTGGATCAAGTGACTGACCAGTCTCTGCGATAGTGATTGTTTTCAACAGGTTCTCTTCATCCGATAGTGTAGGCAAGAATGTCAAGTTATATGTACGCTCACTACCATCTTCTGCGGTCACTATCAGTTGGCTAGTTTGTCCTAACGGACGTGAAATAAAACGTATTTCTTGTTCCTCTTCTGCTGCCTCATACAGTATCAATGGAATGTTGGTCTCTTGATAAGGCAGATAAATTGTGTAATCGGTTGTATCTGGATGATATTTCAGTTCTACTCTGCTATCATCTAACTCAATATACTCCAGCGCCACATTGCTTGACTTGCGCACTGGGAAATGGATAGTATATTCATTGCTTGTCGCTCCATCTGCGGATAATACATGGATACGAGTAATACCATTGATAGCGCTATGATAGGTTGTAATAGTCTGATTGTCACTTCCTATTGGTTGCACGCATGGTACCACGCGTGTGCGCCATTCCAAGCTATCTACATACTCATACACATCACTCTTGAAACCTTCAAGCGAAACGCCAGCCAACAAAATATCTTTTAGATAAGCATCTGTCGAAATAGTACGTGTGTATGTTATTTTGTAGGTATTCGAATTGCCATTTTCAGCAACAACCAATACATTTTGTTCATTTTTACTCACATTATGTATGGAGGTATATTGTCCATCTCGTGCTACAATCTGCAGTGTTGGTAATGCTTCTCCTTCAGCCAGATTAAGCGTGTATTCAAGCGTATTTGGTTCAAAATCAATCGAATGTCCTTCTACGCTCAAGTCTAATAATGTCGCATCGCTATATTTTGCTTTGTCAAAATGCAATGTATAGGCTGTTGAGTCGCCATTGGCAGCAAATACCGACATCGTATAGGTTGTTTCATTGGTCATACCTGCATGTACTGTCTGTTGGTCTGAGTGCTTGCGGTATTGCACTGTAGGCACTACGCCTCCTGCTGCAACAGGTATGGTGTAATGTTTCACAGTTGGCACGTACTCTGCCAATTCTACACCATCAATCAAAATAGCTTCCAGCGAACAATCATCTGAGAGTTGCGTGCTAAATGTGAGGTGATATTGTGCTTTGTCGCCACCTTTTATTACGTAGATTGTCAGTGTGTTACCGTTGCGGAAGGTGGTAATCTTTTGTCCTTCCAACGTGTCGCAAGTCACTGTTGGGAATGTCCCTTGATAGTTCAGTGCATATTCAAATTTGTTAGGTTCAAATCCTTCTAAGGCCGCGCCATCAATGTATATTTGTTGCAGCAATGCTTGGTTTTCGATAAGCGCATTTTCAAAATCAATAGTATATACGTTACCCGCTGCACCATATGGCTTCACACTGATTTGTGCTTGACCTGCCGCATATGGGGTAGCAATAGTCACTTGCTGACCTTCCTCTTTGTCCACTGTTATCACAGGGCATGTGGCTTTAGTGAGGGTATAGGAATATGCAAATATTTGTGGATCAAATCCTTCCAAGCTGTCGCCGTCCAGGTAAATCATCTTCAAAACGGCGCTTTGTGAGCGTTGAATCACAAAGGTGATGCTATATGTTTGACTTCTTCCGCTCTCTGCGGTTACAGTAATGGTTTGTACATTGTTGCTGAGCAGTGCCAAAATCTTCTGTGACTCATCACCCTTGTCCCATGTCACAGTAGGAATAGTACTTACCCCCATTGGTAGGGTGTCCACATATTCCAATTTGTCAGGTGCAAAGCCTTCTAATTCTTTTCCATCCAAGTAAATCATCTTCAGGTTGATGTTGTCTGAAGTTGCTACCGAGAAGTGCAGTACATACGTCTTACTTGCTCCTGATGGTGGACGAACAGTAATCTTGTAGTCGCCATTGATACCGCCAGAACGAACTGTAACGGTCTGATAGTCATCGCCTTGTTCGTATGTGATTACTGGCAGTTCGGTCGTACCTTGTGGCAGTGGATAGTTGTATTCCAAAATGTCAGGATCAAATCCTTCCAGTGGCTTACCGTCAAGGTAAATCATTTTCAGCGAAGCGTTGGTCGCTTGTGCCACGCTGAAGTTGATTTGATAGATAGTACTTTTGCCATTTTGTGCTGTCACTGTGATACGTGTTGTACCGTTCAATCCTCCTTTGATGATGCTAACTGTCTGGTACTCATCTCCTTTGTCTACGGTTATCTCTGGCAATTCTGTTGTGCCGATAGGCAATGGATAGTCGTAACTTGTCACATTTGGCTCAAACCCTTCTAATGCTTCACCGCCTATATAGATCATGTTGAGTGTAGAAATTTCCGATAGTGCAGTCGCCACGTTTATCTTATACTCTGTGGTATTGATGCCATTGCCTGCGGTCACTTTCACGCGAGTGATGCCGTTCAATCCGCCCTCCGTTACTTCCACAGTTTGGGTAGATTCCCCCTTCACATATGTCACTTCGGGCAATTCTGTCGTACCCACAGGCAGATTTACGTAATATGTCAAATTCTCTGGGTTGAAATTAGTTATCCAGTTCTCTCCCATCTGCAAATCTTTGAGCAGCGAGTAGGACGATGCCTCCAGTTTGAAGGTCATCTTATATGTCTTTGGTGTTGGATTACCTGGCGAAGACACATTGATTTGATATACGCCGCCATCAATCACACTTGGTGCATTGTGTGTAATTGTCTGTTCTCCAGCTGGGTATGCTGATATTGCCTCCACAGTTGGCATGGTGGTGGTAGATGTTGGCAACGATACGCGATAGGTGGTTTGGTTAGGTGTAAAGCCAGCCAAACTCTCGCCGTTGATCTTAATATCTTTCAGTGTGTTGTCCGAGAGCAGTGCCACGCTGAAGTTCACGGTATAGGTTTGTTTTGTTTTGCCATCGGCTGCGGTCACGCGAATGGTTGAGCTACCTGTTGTGCTGGTTGGCTGAGTGATTTCCACCACTTGCTCATCTTCTTGTTTGTCCACGCTCACTATTGGTGCATCGGTTGTACCGTATGGCAACTCTACGTTATAGGATGTCAATGTAGGTTGGAAGCCACTGATACCCTGACCATTAACAAAGATATTCGCCAATTTTGCATTGGTGCTGGCTTGGCGCACAAACTTAATCTTATAGGTCATTGTACTCTTGCCGTCTTCTGCTTTCACGGTGATAGTGGTTGGATTGCCATCTATCTCACCATTATTGATGCTAATCTCGCTGCCAGTCAGTTCGCGACCTGAGAAGGTAGCTGTTTCGCCTTTTGCATTGCTTATTTGACCTGCGCCACGATATGCTTTTATCTCTGGTATGCTGCTGGCACTTTTTCCCAACGAATACACTTGCTCTTCTGTCGTGTTAGGGTTAAAGCCTTTCCACTCTTTGCCACCAACGTATAGTTTCTGAATCTTAGATGAATAAATCAGTTCCACGTCGTCCACGTAGAGCGCATTGCCATCATATAACCCGCTGTTTGCGCGGTAGTTAGGGTAGTTACTTGCCGAGAAGATGATGTTCATCATCGTTGGCACGTCATTGTTGAAATAGTAGATAGGCACTTTGATATTAGTCCAATTGCCATATTCTTTTTTCTCACGCCACATACCTTCGGCAATTTGGTTGGCCTTTTGGTCTGTACCACATTCATTGGCATCCAATGCCAAACGGATATCACTCTCTTCATTGGTTTGTGTACCAGGCGATGAGCAATTGCCATTTTTGGCTTTATATTTGCTTCCTTTTGCTGTACCTGACCATGCATAGTAAAGTAGGTAGAAATCTTCTTTGTCCACGTTTGCACCAGTACGTTTAATCCATACCGACATGGTATCAGGACGATATTTAAAACTCCATCCGCCAGATGTCCCTGCGGTCGCTGTCTTGGTGTCAATACCTTCCAAGAAACTCCATGGTTTACCCAATGAGAAATAACCTGGAGAGACTTCGGTTATACCTAATGCTCCCACTTCGGTGTCTTTCACCATCATAGAGTAGCTACCTGTGTGTCCTGCTTCTTGATGGGTGAGGTTGAAATTGATACCTACCTGACTGATATTGCTTCCGTACCAGTCTTTAGGTTGAATCTTGCCATCAAATTTAGGTCCGCTCCAATCCTCAAAACTTGGGTTGGGGACTTGTTGAGCGAATAGAGATGAAACGCCAAATAATAAAACTAAACTACTTAAGAATAATTGTTTTAAGTAAACTTTTGTCATAATTATGTTGTTTTTTAATATTTCATTATTGAATATTCATATTTTTAAGATTTTTATAAGCATTTTGCCGCATAAAAACCCAAAAACGGCTGCAAAATTAATATAAACAAATCAATTATGCAAATTTTCCTCGCGCGTGCGTGCATTTTATTAAATTTCGATACCTTTTTCCCAATATCCGTTGCTATCTTTCTATCTTCCTCCTTTTCCCTTGCTCTCTTCCAAATCAGAGGTTATATTTCTTCTTTCCCTTGTTAATCCCTTGTATATACCGACAGTCACCCGACGGTGAGACGACGGTCAGCCGACAGTCACGTATAGGATGACCGAAGGATTACCATAGGAATCGCGTCCCATTTCCAATAGGCGGAACGCCATCCAATGACCCTCATGGGTGTCCATTATCCAGAAAATAGCGATTTTTTCGCTATTTTCTTGCATACGTGCAAATTTTGTTGTAACTTTGCAGAGTAATTTCAGATTAATGGGAAATATTAACGGTTAATTATTAACTATTAACTGATTTTGCAGACATAATTTAAAAGCGTTTACTATAGGTCCCCATTATGTTAAGCAGTGGGGTAATCTTAGCGCTTGTTTTGGTGTATCGAAATCTGGTAAATTTCAACTAAACCCAAGACAAGAAAGCAGTAAACGCCCTTGGGATATGTATATCCCGCCTGCAGAGCGTCCCCTTGTGGACGACTCTGTTTGGTGGCGTTTCATATTCGGCGTGGGCGTTATTGTTTATTCTCGTTTAGTGGGTTTACCAGAGCCTCGATACAGGGAATAAGCAAAAGTAAGGTTCCACGCTTTCTTTTTATATTCACGGGTGGTCAGGAGCCAACTTCCCACAAATTGTATTTTTATGAAAAAATCATTATCGCTTGTAGCATTATTGCTTTGTTTAGCATTGGGCTTGCGAGCAGAAAGTGGCACCTGTGGTGCAAACCTTACGTGGGAATATGCCAACGGCACCCTCACCATCTCTGGCTATGGAGATATGCAGAACTACACGTCAGGCAGTTCAAACAGATCTCCTTGGTATTCCGTGCGTACAAGTATTGTGCAAGTAACCTTTCCAGCTGACCTCACCAGTATTGGAGATTATGCTTTTGACGGATGTACCAAACTGCGCTTGGTCACTATCCCTAACAAAGTCGCGACTATTGGTCAACACGCTTTCAGTGGTTGTAGCGCAATGACACGTGCCACATTGGGTACAAATGTGGAAATTATTGATGAGTCTGCATTTGAAAGTTGCACATCTATGACTACAATTACAATGCAAAACAAGGTTACGTCTATAGGTAAATCTGCATTTGAATTGTGCAAAAGTTTGGCAACAGTTACTATCCCTGGTAGTGTTATAACAATTGGTAAATACTCATTTCAAGAATGTACTTCATTAAGTGAAGTTACAATTCAAGAAGGAGTGAAAAGGATAGAAGAAAATGCATTTAATGATTGTTCCAGTTTACTATCGGTTACTTTACCAGAATCACTAACAAATATTGAAAACAAGGCATTCCGATATTGTTCAAGTCTTGTAAGCATTGTCATTCCTTCTGAAATAAAAACAATAGAACATGGAACATTCGCGCATTGTACATCACTCACTTCAGTTTTGCTACCTGCCCAACTACAAGAAATTGGAAGAGGGGCTTTTGGAGATTGTGGATTTAGCGAAATCAAGCTTCCTAATACGATAAATATTATCGATGCATGTGCGTTTGAAGATTGCAAAAAACTAAAATCTATATCTATACCATCCAATGTCAAAGAGATTAGTGATGGAACATTCGCAGATTGTAGTAATCTAACGGAAGTCACTATTCCAGAGGGAGTTACTGCGATTGGCATGGCTGCTTTTGCTAACTGCAATCTATTAACACTCTCTTTGCCTCAATCATTGCAGGTTATTGATAATGGTGGCAATACATGTTACTATGCAGGCACAGTGCCTGCTTCGTCTCATGGTAACGGTGCTTTTCAAAATAATAAAAATTTATCTTCTATTGTGATTCCTAATAGTGTCACAACAATTGGTGATAACACCTTCAAAGGTTGCACTAATCTCTCAACTGTTGTATTGAGTAGTAATCTACAATCATTAGGTGAATCTTCTTTTGCAGGATGTACTTCTTTAACCACAATTACAATTCCAAACACCGTTACTGCAATTCCCGATTACTGTTTTTCAGGCTGTACGGCACTATCACAAGTAACACTCAAAGAGGGGCTCCTATCCATCGGATCGCAAGCATTTAAAGGTTGTAGTTCGCTGCACACGATATACTTGCCAAACACCATTACCACATTGGACGAAGCATTTTATGGTTGCACAGGCTTGACAGAGATAGATATACCTGAGAGTGTTGCAGTATTAAATGGCACATTCTCTGATTGCTCCAATCTTAGCAACGTTACCCTTCCTCCTTCTATTACAACGATTGGCGAATCAGCATTTATCAATTGTACCAATCTTGTAACCTTGCGTTTACCACAAAATCTTGTAAGCATAGGTAACTCTGCGTTTTCCGGATGTAGCCTATTAAAATCTCTTGCTTTACCCGAAAAAGTGGAGACAATTGGTAAAGAAGTATTTCTAAATTGCATCAACCTTTCCGAAATGGTTATTCCAAGCAAAGTAACTACCATTTCAAATAATTTGTTTGATGGTTGCAAGGCATTAACTTCCGTATCACTCCCAGATGGTATAGCAACAATCCAATATAATGCTTTTGAGGGGTGTATCTCCTTAAAAGAAATTAATCTGCCCTATCAACTCACAACCATTGGAGTCGAAGCATTTAAAAATTGCGACGGATTGCGCTCATTAACCATTCCAAGTTCGGTAAACAAAATATCAAACTCTTTCATATCTGGTTGCGATGCGTTATTGACACTCAATATGTTGCCTCTAATGCCTCCTACGATTACAAACAGTGCTTTCAGCGGTGTCCACAGCTCTTTAGTCATCAATGTACTATGTGGCAACAAAGACTTCTACCTTGAAGATGCCAATTGGAAAAAAGTCACTGTACCCATCCAAGAGATGCCATACTACAATGTAAGTGTCAAATCCAACAACTACCGCATGGGCGAAGCAGTGGTAGTTACTCCTAATACTTGTACCTACGATGGCGCAACAATCCAAGCCATACCTGCAGAGGGGTGCCAATTCGTGCGTTGGAATGATGGCAACACCGACAACCCACGCACACTATTCGTAACCGAAGATGTAACCTACACTGCCATCTTTGATGCAATGACTACCTATCAGCTGACAGTCAATTATGATAGCAAACAAGGTCATGTGGCGGGTACTGGCGAGTATTTCATCGGTGAAGAGGCTACCCTCGAGGTAACACCTCTTGGTGGCTATCGCTTCCTCAAATGGGCTGATGGCAACACCGATAACCCACGTACTGTAGTAATGAATCAAGATATTACCTTAGAAGCAATCTTTGTCAAAGGAGATTATTGTGGCGACAATATCCTTTATACTTTCACCAACGATACTCTCGTGCTTAATGGTACTGGCGAAATGTACAACCTCAGCGAATATGGTTGGGAAATGTATGCTGATGAGGTAATGGCTGTCACCCTATCCGAAGGTATTACATCCTTAGGTACCAATGCTTTCATGGATTTGATGTTCGTGTCAGAGGTAACTATCCCTGCTTCTGTCAAGACCATTCACAAGCGTGCTTTCGAAAATTGCCGTAGCCTCGAACAAGTAGCATTCAGCGGAAATAGCAAACTCACTACCATCGACCATTGGGCATTCTACGAATGTATTAACTTGCAATCATTGGTTATACCTGAAGGTGTTACCACTATCGGTAATGGGGCTTTCTATGGGTGTGCATATCTCGAATCACTCACATTACCTGCTTCTATGCAATCAATTGCTGATAATGGCTTTGCCCTTTGCTCAAAGCTATCTCAAATCACTGTTAATGCTGTTGAACCTCCTTTGGTAGATAGCAAAACATTTGAGAATGTTGACCGCTCCATCCCTGTATATGTACCAGATGGTACAGGCGCAAAATACCGCGCAGCAGCAGTTTGGCAAACCTTTAACATTCATGATAGAGCAGATGTTTCTACTGCATTGGAGAATGTTAATAGCGAAGCAACTCAAGTTCAAAAACTCTTCCGTAACGGTCAACTCATCATCATCCGTGATGGAAAGACCTATGACATTATGGGCGCAGAAGTCAAATAATGGCAGACATATATTGCAAACAACAAACGAGCGGCATACTTTTTTATGCCGCTCGTTTTCATTTCCCACCTATACACCCTACACCAGAAAAATACCCCTATTCACCCTTAAAACTTTTAAAACGCTTAAAACTTTTTCAACTCAAAATTTGCACACGTGCAAATTTTATTGTACCTTTGCACCAAATTGCTAACTGCCAAATGTCAACTGTCAACTGTCAACTGTCAACTGCCAACTGTCAACTGATTGTCTTCGATCTCGACGGCACACTCTACGCCAAACCGCGTATGGTGTGGCGAATGCTATGCAATGCGCCACGTGATTGGCGATTGATGCTGGCAGAGCGAAAGACGCGAAAGCAATTGCGGGGACAATACTTTGGAGATGAAGCTACCTTCTATCAAACCTATTTCCAAACAATGGCAACCTATTGCAACGCAAATCCCGAAGATTTGCGCACATGGTACTTCAATCGCTATATGCCATTGATGGTCAGTGTGATACAGAGATACTACAAGCCAGTAGAGTGGCTCGCTCCTTTTATAGCAGACTGCAAAAAACAGGGCATCCATTTAGTCGTCTTGTCCGACTACGGACATACGCACGAGAAACTGCATGCGCTCAATATCAACGAAAATGATTTTGATTGGGTAGTCGCTGCCCCTGAATTGGGCGGACTGAAACCAGCACCCGAAGTGCTGAAGAAAGTGCTTGAAAAGATGAATCTAACAGCCGAACAATGCCTTGTTATCGGTGACAGAGAAGATACCGATGGTGCCCTCGCACAATCTGTTGGCGCAGATTTCTATTTAACTCATAATTCATAACTCAACCCCTCACCTATATCCAATAGGCACTCCGTGCCGTCCATTACCCAATAGCGTCAGCGTCCAATAGCCCCGTCAGGGCGTCCCATATTCGCATTATAGTAGCGAGGGTCATCCGTTACTTCTTTGCCGATGAAATCAGGCTTCTCGAATACTTGTTCTTCGTATTCCAACTCAATCTCTGCTACCACCAACCCTTCCTGTTCACCATGAAACTCATCCACTTCCCATATCAACTGTCCACTGTCAACAGTTTCCGCTGGCACTATCCATCGAGTCTTGTCTATGATAGTGCCTTGGCATAGTTTCATCAGCTCTTCGGCTTCTTTCACATCAATCTCTTTTTCCCACTCATAGCGAGCAAAATGCCCCGCAACGGGTTTGCCTTTGATAGTGAGATAGGCTTTGTCATCAGTGATGCGCACACGCACTGTCCCCGTCTTCTCGCGGGATATATACCCCTGACGGATATGACGACGATCCACTGCCATTTGTTTATAGCAGTCGCTCGTTACCAAGTATTTGCGTTCAATCTCCATATCTAACAGCGCAGCGTTCTAACAACGTAGTGGTCTATTTGCGCTTTGCGCAAATATTCACCAAGTGTGCAATGCTGCAATAGTCTATACCCGAATGTGTACTCAGTCCAATCTCGCAAGTACGTGAGTTGCTCACACCCATGGTTGCACCTGCTTTCTCCACTTGTGGCTTGAGTTTGCGTAGTGCCCATTCGTTCAATTCAGGATCGGTAAAGCCCTTATCTCCTGCAAACGCGCAGCAGCCAATCTCCTCTGGCACCAGCACATTCTTCGCACATGCCTTAGCCACACGGATAATCGCATCTGCCACACCCATCTGACGAGTAGAGCAGGTTACGTGCACTGCCACGCAGGTGTCCAATGGCGTAATCTCCACCTCGCTCATTACAAACTTGTCAATGAACTCGGCGGGTTCGTATAACTTCATATGTTGCATGGTATGGCGCATGCGGTGCAGACATGGACTTTGGTCGCACAAGATTGGCCAGCGACCATTCTCGCTCGCTTTCAGCAGTGCCAACTCCAGTTCGGCTGCTTTGCGCGCTGCCTCATCGGGCATACCTTTACTCTCCCAAATCGTACCGCAACATAGATTCTCCATCTTCTGAGGGAATATCACCTCATAGCCTGCTTTGTTCAGCAACTCCGTCATATCATTGATTAGCGGTTTTTTGCCAGAACCCAAGCGTTGGTTCAAGCACGAAGGGAAGTACACCACACGCTTATCTTGCAAACCCTTCAGTCCGTTCACCACTCCATACTCTATGGCAGTCTGTTTCTCTTTCTTGCGCACTGGGCGAGGCAGCGATGGTGTCCATAGTGGAACCAAACCGCCAGAACCATAGTGCATCGCTTTGCCCAATAGCCTAGTAGCCTTATCGCCTAATACGTTGTGAGCCACATTCGCTACTTCCAGTATGCCTGTCAGCGCAGTGCCTATACCAGCCAAGTTCTTGCCTGCCCAATAGCCTATCTGCTTGCCAGCGGCACTCATATCGTGTTCACGCACCAAGTGGATATAGTCGCCCACATTGATTTTGATAGGGCAGGAGGTGGAGCATAGTCCGTCACCTGCACACAAGTCACGACCAATACGGCGGAAGTCTTTTTCCAAACTACTGAGCAACTTCTTCGCCTCTCGCCTTTTGGCCTTATCACCTTCTTGCCTAATCACCTCTTTCAATCGTGCCATCTCACGCTGTACCACGATACGCTGACGGCTGGACAACGCATATCCGCAGGCGACGCAGTTCACTTCGCAGAAACCGCACTCAATACAGCGGTCAATTATCTCGTGCACCTCAGGCAGAGGTTTAATATGCTCAATATAGGAGTGTTCATCTTCGTTGAAGATTACGCCAGGGTTCATTATGTTCTCTGGGTCAAAGAGTTGCTTCACTTCTTTCATCAACTCATACGCTGCATCACCCCACTCGCGACGAACAAATGGCGCCATGTTGCGCCCTGTACCGTGCTCGGCTTTTAGACTGCCATGATACTTGTCCACTACCAAGTCCACTACCGCACGCATCATACCATCGTATTGGGCGATAGCTTCGGGTGAATCAAAACGTTGGTTGAGAATGAAGTGGTAGTTACCCTCAAGCGCGTGACCATAAATCACGGCTTCAGGATAATTATGCTTAATAAAGAGTTCTTGCAAATCCAATGTTGCTTGTGCTAAATGTTCGATTGGGAAAGCAATATCCTCAATCAAACAGGTAGTTCCTATCTCGCGGGTTCCGCCTACGGCTGGGAAAATACCGCTACGCATCGCCCAATACTTGCCTGTCAACATAGGATCAGATGTAAAGGCAGCTGGTTGGCACAGCTCGTAGTGGCGCAACAGATCTTGCAAGGTCTTGTTCTTCTCCTCCAACTCCTTGTCGGTCAATGCGTCAGTACGAATCAATGCAGCACCCGCATCTTCGGGAAGTCCTTTCAATTCAGGAAAATCGTTCTCCACAGTGCGCATCGCTTTGCGGTCGAAGAACTCTGCCGCAGATAGCAATCCCGTTTGCTTCATTTCGGTGATAGCCTCGCATGCCGCTTTGGTGGTAGGGAAGAGTAGGAGTGCAGATGCGCTATAGGGTTGTATCTCTCCTGTCGTCATAGTAATAGATGATAGGAAAGCCAATGTGCCTTCGCTACCTACCATCAGATGGGCAATTATATCGAATGGATCGGTATATTCTACAAACGGCAAGATGGTCAAACCAGTCACATTCTTGATGGCATATTTCTTACGAATCAAATCGCACAGCACTTTGTTTTGCTGGGTCTTGATGCGCAAGTCATCTATTCTACGAATAAACTTAGGATGTGTCATCAAGAATTGTGCACGACTTTCCTTATCTCCAGTATCAAGAATAGTGCCATCGGGTAAGATGATACGTGCCGATTTCAGTACACGATAGCTGTTGGCATGTGTTCCGCAGCACATTCCAGAGGCATTGTTCATCACAATACCACCCACCATTGCTGACTTCAGACTCGCAGGGTCGGGCGTGAAATATCTTCCGTAGGGCTTCAGTAGCTCATTGACGCGTTGCCCTACTATACCAGGCTGCAACGTGATGCTTTTGCCATGATCATGTATGGTGTATTGTTCCCACTTCTTGCCACAAACCACCAGCAGACTATCGCTGATAGCTTGACCACTCAAACTCGTACCAGCAGCGCGAAATGTCACATGCTTACCTTCTTTGTGAGCACGCAACAAGATTGCCTGTACATCTTCTTCTGTTGCAGGATGCAATACTTCTTGGGGGATGAGGCGGTAAAATCCAGCATCCGTTCCCCATGCCAACCGTTCAATATACTTTTTCATATATTCTATCCTTTAACCTTTAACCTATAGCGGCTATGCCGCGTCCTATAGCCCGCAGGGCGTCCAATATCCTAATATAAATAATACTTACTACTCTCCTTGCGATACTTCTCCACATCCTTATCCCAATATGCTTTCGCATCTTCCCAGCGATAGCGTTTACCGAAGAGTTCTTTGATTTGATCAGTTCCGCATACCTTGTTAAACATGCCAAAACGCTTCTGGTCGCACAGCTTAAACCAATCTTGCTCTGGCCACAAACGCATCATCTCTTGCACTACATAGAATTGTATTTCGCTCAGCGCAGCTTTTTCATAATCCACTATATGCACTTGTACGCCCTGTATGTTCTCTCCTTTGAATACACTATAATAGGGCTTGTAGTGCAATCCTCTAAACACTACTCCGGGCAACTCTAACGCATTGAGAGCTTGTGCCAAACTATCGGCATTCACCCATGGTGCACCCATTACCTCAAATGGCATGGTATAACCTACGCCGATATTGATATAATAAAATTCGCCGAAAATACCTGTCACTGGATAGTATATTGCTGTTCTGCCATGAGGTACGTGTGGCGAAGCTACAATCCACTCTAATCCTGTCTCATCCCAAGTCATGTCGCGTGTCCAACCTTGCATTTCCACTACAGTCAGTTTGCATGGGTTTTCGGCTTGTGCATTTAGATACAATGCCAATTCACCAGGAGTCTGACCATAGAGATAAGGTATCGCAAAGCGGCTTACAAACGATACAAATCCGTCTTCTACTAAGCATCCCTCGATCTTATTACCTCCCAATGGGTTGGGGCGATCTAGTACCACCAACTCTTTGCCATATGCCTGACATGCCTCCATCAAATTTCCCATTGTGGAGATATAGGTGTAACTACGGCAACCGATGTCCTGAATGTCATATACCATCACATCGATTTCATCCATCATCTCTTGGGTGGGCTTAGATGTCTTGCCATAGAGCGAGTACATCTTGAGCCCTGTGCGTGCATCCACTTCGTTATCCACATGATCGCCTGCGTAGATATTACCACGCACACCATGCTCTGGGCCGTACAATGCTACAAGGTTCACATTGTCTGCTTCCCATAGAATATCAATTGTTGAAACAAGATGACGGTCCACACCAGTAGGGTTGGTACATAGTCCCACGCGCTTACCTTGCAGCACATCAAAGTTACGCTCACGCAATACTTCAATACCTGTTTTTACTTTCACGTCTTGTGCCATTGCCATAGAACCGAAGATAAGCAGTATCACTGCTACGATAAAGTGTTGTTTTCTCATAGTATTTATATTTGGGTGCAAAATTAGTAAAAAAATAGTATATATGCAAGAAAAAATAAAATTATATACAACTCACCCCGCAGTTTTCTTGCTGCGGGATGGTGCTTAATCGCATAGCGAGAACAAATCGGCTCTCGGATTAACGAGCATGACAGGCACTGGGCTTTTGCGGATAACGTACTGCTCTGGTGGACCAAACAACCAATCATCCAAACCATATTCGCGGCTAGCAGTGAGGAGAGTCAAGGCGATAGGGCTATCAGGCGATGAGGCTATTTGGTGAAGTTCCTTATGGATATGGAAACTATCGCCTTTGGCGACACGCTCTTCGTAGGTGATAGTCTCGCCTGTACGTTCTGCAATGGTTTGGATATGCGTGATGATGCGTTGAGTGTTCCGTTTGGCCTTGCTGCCGTAGTCGTTCGCGCGTAGTAATATAAGGTGTGCCCCCGTCTTACGAGCTAAATAGGTACAAATCTCTGCTTTATATACCTCCTCTTCGAGCATGGTAATAGGAACGAGGATAGAAGAACCAGGAGCCAAGAACCAGGAGTCAAGACTATTTTGATTCGTCTGATCAGTCGTCGGTGATATGTCTTTGCTCTTTGTTCTTTGTTCCTTAATCACAAGATACGGACGACGTTCTTCACGGCAAGCATCCAGCACACGCTGTACGCCGCGGCGTGAACCATCGCAATGCTCCACGCGTATATCATCCGTATGTAATATATCAAAATTCATTCAATATCTAACAGCGAAGCGATCTAACAACAAAGTGGTCTAGCGTCTAACAGCGCAGCGGTCTAATTACGGTTGGTAATATCGCGATTAATCCCCTCAATATAAGCAATCACCTCTGCTTCGCCCAATCCCTTCTCCGCGGAAGTCACAAAGATAGGGGGCAACTCAGCCCAGGTCTCCAGCAGTTTTTGTTTGTAGGTCTCGACATTGATAGTCAGTTTGCTTTTGCTGAGTTTATCCGCCTTGGTAAAGACGATAGCAAAAGGTATCTCGTTCTCGCCCAACCATTCCATAAACTCCAAGTCAATCTGCTGTGGTTCGTGGCGGCAGTCCACCAATACAAACAAACTAACCAATGCTTCGCGCAATAAGCAATAACGCTCAATCATCGTTTTGAGTTTCGCGCGTTGCTTCTTGCCTGCTTGCGCAAAACCATAACCGGGCAAATCGACCAAATGCCAATGCTGATCTGTACCTGCATTGATGATAAAGTGGTTGATAAGCAGTGTCTTACCGGGTTTTTGACTCGTCTTAGCCAGTTTGGGATTATGCGTGAGCATATTGATAAGACTAGACTTGCCCACATTACTTCTGCCAATAAAAGCATATTCAGGAATAGTGCTTTGTGGGCACTGCATCACATCAGGACTAGAAATCACAAAAGAAGCAGATTGTATCATATTGTTAGAAGTTCTAAGAGTTTTAAAAGTTTTAAGGGCTTTAAAGGTATTTAATCTTGGCTCTTTGTTCCTTGTTCCTGGCTCCTTGTCCAATAGGCAAACCCTCCAAGCAATGCCACCGTAGTGACACCTGCCACCAAGTATGCCACCCAACTCAGCCCAATCTTTGCGAAATGGAAGCCCTCTGGCGCAATAAAGATATAACTGACACTCACCATCGTCATAAACAGCGCAGGAATCAACGCGATAAGGTAGGCGTATGGGTATTTCTTAATCGTGCGTGAGTTCTTATAGAGGAACACCGTTCCTGCCCACAGTGTGAAGACCGCCAATGTCTGATTGGTCCAGGCAAAATAGCGCCAAACGACGTTGAAATCGACGAAAACCATACCAAACACGCACAAGAATAGCGGAATAGCAATCATCAGTCGGTTGCGGATAGGGCGTTGGCTCAAGTGCATAAAGTCTGCCACAATCAGTCGAGCCGAACGCAATGCCGTATCGCCCGAAGTGATAGGAGCGGCTATCACACCGATAATCGCCAATATACCACCTATCGTACCTAACCACGAACGTGAAACCTTATCTACTACCAATGCCGCAATATTCTCGCCTGGATGTGCGGCGGCGAAGGCTTGAAGCCCGTCTATTCCGTACAAACCTGCCTCTGGATCCGCAAACATCGTCCCTGCTGCGGCTGCCCAAATCAAGGCCAAGATTCCCTCTGCTACCATGGCGCCGTAGAATATCCAACGCCCTTGACGTTCGTTGGTCACGCAGCGTGCCATCAGCGGCGATTGTGTGCCATGAAATCCCGAAATAGCACCACAAGCAATACTGACAAACATCATTGGGAAGAGAGGCAAACCATTGGTCTGGCGGTTGTGCAAACCATCGGTCAATTCGGGCATTTCTCCGCCAAACTGACTAAGCATCACCACCATAATGCCGATTCCCATAAACAGCAAAACGCCACCGAAGATAGGGTAGAACCGACCGATGAGTTTATCTACAGGTAACACCGTAGCCAATGTATAATAGCCGAAGATAATCAATACCCACACAATAGGGATCAAATGTCCTTGGAAGGTCATCGTGCCTAATCCTGCCAGTCCTTGCAACAAGGTAGCAGGACCCGACAAGAATGTAGTAGTCAGCAATACGAGCAACACAATCGAGAGCAGTCGCATAAAAATCTGCACGCCCTTGCCCAGTTCCGTGCCTACCACTTCAGGCAGTGATGCGCCACCTTTGCGAAGTGAGATCATACCGCTCAGGTAATCATGTACACCTCCTGCGAATATCGTACCCAGCACAATCCACAAAAAGGCGGAAGGACCATAGAAAATACCCATGATGGCTCCGAAGATTGGACCCAATCCTGCGATGTTGAGGAATTGTACAAGGAAGATTCTCCACGGTTTCATCGGAACAAAGTCCACGCCATCTGCCTTGGTGACGGCAGGCGTCTGTGCTTTTTCGTTAATACCAAACACACGCTCTACGAATGTGCCGTAGAGCAAAAATCCAACTACAAGAGCAATGAGTGAAATGATGAATGTAATCATAGTATTCCTTAACTAAACCTATACCAAAGGTTAACAAATTAAAAGAGGATTGGTTTGCACCAATCCTCTCTTCTTTGTGGGCGTTGACGGATTCGAACCGCCGACCCTCTGCTTGTAAGGCAGATGCTCTAAACCAGCTGAGCTAAACGCCCGAATGGGAATGAATGGTGGGCGTTGACGGATTCGAACCGCCGACCCTCTGCTTGTAAGGCAGATGCTCTAAACCAGCTGAGCTAAACGCCCATTCAATGTCTCATTATTTAACGGAACTCTTGCTCTCTTCACGAAAGCGGGTGCAAAGGTACTGCTTTTTTTTGAATTGACCAAATATTTTTTGAAAAAATACGTTCTTTTGTGTTATTTTCTCAATTTTTGCACTCTCCAATCCCAAAATAGGGTATTTTTAGTCTTTAGAACGAGGAAATAGTACAACAATATAGTAGAGAAACTTGCAATCAGGATTCCTGCAAATACATCCAACGCAAAGTGTTGGGATAGATAAATTCGGGTATATGCCCCAAAAGAAGCACAGAGAAAACAAATAAAGGATAAAACATACTTTCCTTTACAGTTCTCAGCGCAGAGAATAATACTCAAGGTAAAGAATAGCACGAAGAAAGTGGTCGTATGCCCCGAAGGGAAGGATAACCAATAATTCATCCTGACTCCTTCTACAAGTGGCAAACTAACGTCTGGCATGTTCTCCGCAAACCATGTCAATGGGCGTGGAGCGCATACTATATGCTTAATAGGTTGTACGATGAATGTGGAAAGCAGTAGATTGCTAGCAAGGAATGTAGCCCATCCTGCACGGTAGAAAAGCAGAAGGACAACGCATAGGTAGGGTAGCCAATCTACTAAATCGGAGAATACGGGCACTATCGCGTCTAAAAAAGGCGTGTGCGGTTGGCAAAGTGCAAGGTGCAATTCTGCTTTGGGTACAACGAGAAGCGCAATTGCTAAAATAAGCGCCAACACAAGTGTTGGCACTAAAAAAGGCAATATGAATTTGTAATTTTTAATTTTGAATTATTTGTGACGTAATGTACAAAAATTATATAGGATGTACCACAATATACATATTGCTCCACCTAAGATCGCAATAGCGATTTGCTTGTTGATGATGGCGATAGTGGCGCAGGGACCTAAAATAAAGCAACAACCTATTGAAAAGATGATGATGTGCATTTTTTCTTTCCCCGCGGATTTGAAACTGAAGAATGGAATCTCGCTAACGAGTAGGTAGCAACTCAGTAAACTGCCAACCAACAATATCCATGGTACCCAAACAGGAAGGGTGATGGTATTGAGGTAGCAGACAAGCGATGCCCAGAAAATAGCGTTTGGTGGAGTCGCAAGACCGATAAAAGAGGTCGTTTGGCGTTCGTCGATATTGAATTGTGCCAAGCGCAAAGCGGAGAACGCTGCCATGAGTAGGGCAATTAGCGACCACCAACCAATAACGGGCTTGAGATAGCACATGAGTGCCATAGATGGTGCAAGACCAAAAGTGATGTCATCGGCGAGCGAATCCAATTGTATGCCCAATGGAGAAGGCACTTTCAGCCAACGAGCAGAGGCACCATCGAAGAAATCGAAGATGGCTCCTGCAATAATCAAGGCAAATGTCAAGAGGAACTGCTCTTGGGTTGCCATATATACCGCCACCGACCCGCACAAAAGATTTGCGCAGGTCAGTGAGTTCGGTATGATACGTTTAATTTGCATTATATAAATTATTTTTTACCATAGTTAGCATCTACAATGCGGCGAGCTAAGAAGGTTACGAAGAAAGTAGCCACGCTGCATGCAATTACCATCCAGAAGAAGTGTTGATAGCCAATAGCCTCTTGGATATAACCAGCTACCAAACCAGGGAGAATCATACTGAGTGCCATGAAACTGGTGCAGATAGCATAGTGTGAAGTTTTGAACTCGCCTTCGGAGAAGAACATCATATACATCATATAGGCGGTAAAACCGAAGCCATAGCCGAATTGCTCAATAGCTATAGCAATAGCGATATATACCATGTTGGTTGGCAAGAACATACTCAGATAAACAAAGCTCAAGCATGGTAGGGTCATTGCGAGTGCCATCCACCAGAAGGCCTTTTTCAAGCCAACTTTAGAGATATAATAACCACCCAAGATTCCGCCTAATAGCAAGAAAATCACACCGATAGCGCCATATACAACGCCCAACTCTTGCATAGTCATACCCAAACCGCCAGTCTCGCGTGCACCAAGAAGGAATGGATAAATCATCTTCATGAGGAAGCCCTCAGGCAAACGATAGAGAAGCATGAAAGCGATAGCCACCCAAAGAGCAGGTTTGGTGAAATAGGTAGCGAAGGCCTTACCAAAACCTGTAACAATATCTTTGGCTGTAGTGTCAGCATTTGGTTTATCGGTATCTGGACGTGGAGTAAAGAATATATGCCATACCGCCATTAATGCAAAGATAACGGCTGTAATAACCATTGTTACTTTCCATGCCATAGGCATATTTGCTTCGCCTTGTTTGATAGTCCAATCGTAGATGATACCAGGGATAGCGATGAGTGCAGAGTTGCAGAATACATTGCTAAGGCGGTAGAATACACTACGCCAACCAATCATCTCGGCTTGTACGCCAGAGGTGAGAGCTAACATATAGAAACCGTCAGCTGCTATATCATGAGTAGCAGAAGCAAACGCCATGATAATGAAGGCAATCAGTACACCCGTAAATAGCTTAACATCAGTCGCCATAGCAGCAATAGTGGCTGGGTCTGGCTGAGGAATAGAGAATATGGTCAGTACAGCCAATCCCAACATCAGGAATTGCATAGTGAGGAACCACCAACGTTTGGTTTTAATTAAATCTACAAATGGAGCCCACAAAAACTTCAGTGCCCAAGGGAAATAAAGCAATGTGGTGAAGAATGACATCTCGCCGTTAGGTACACCCATTTGGTTGAACATAACCATTGAGATGTTGTTAACTAAAAAGTATGGAATACCCTCCAAGAAATATAAGGTGGGTACCCAAAGCCAAGGATTAATGCTTTTCAGTGATTTCATGACCTAAAATGTTGTAAATTTTATTGTTGTTAATAATGATTAATTGTCCATTATGGAAAACTTTTTGTACAGATGATGTATCTGAAGATATGATATCTTCTACACCATCACCTGCTTCTATGTCGTTGTAATGCAAATAGATACCTTCAAATGGAATGGTATATTCTTTTTTCTCTGCTTTAGGATTGAGAGTAAACATAATATTCTTCAATGTGACAGGATAGATGGCAATATCATTATTCGTTTTGAATATACTATCTAAATTGACTTGTATACTTAATGGTTGATTTGGAGTAGGATCTAACATTGTAAAGTGTCCATCTACGCCATTGTTAGCAATGAATTTTATGTCCAAACGTGAAATCAAATCATTTGGAGGAGTCATTGCCAATTCTAAGATTCGTGGAGTAGCATACAGAGTTGAATCGGCTGTAATAGTGATTTTTGGTGCGCGTCCCCCTGTATAGTTGAGATACATGGTCGCTAAACCATCTTCATTGGTGCGCATTTCTTCGTCCCATCCCGAAACGGATGCTTTGATTGTCCAATGGTCAATATCAATCATATCTTCCCAAAGAAGTTTGTTATCATTAATCGTTTCTACTTTTACTCCTAATGTGAGAGAAGTGTTTCCAAGTGTGCCACGCACGATGGTTGAACCGTTGGTTAGGCCTGTTAGCACACCATCTTCATCTACGCTGCAAATAGAAGAGTCGTCCACAGTCCACTCTACTGCGGATGGGAGAATCATAAACTGTTTGTTGTCAAGAGTACCATTGATCTCAATGGGATATTTTGTCCTGTTAGAAATAAGGACATCATTTAGACGCAACGAAGGATTGCCTTCATCTACCAATACGATATCTATAGGAAGGGATGCATTGCCAAAAGAGGCGATAAGTTCGCCAGTACCGAGACATACAAAATGTCCATCTTCTGTAATATATCCTGTTTCGGAATCGCAACTCAGTTTTACACCGGGCAATTGTTTATCTATCAGCATTCCATATTGGTTATAACCTAGAAAGTCGGGCTTAATAGCAGCGTATTTAGGCAAACGTATGAAAGTAGAGGCGGTGCGCATCTCGGTAACGACACTATCGTCAGGAGCAGTAGAAAAAAGGAATATGCTATTTCCTACAGCGCGAGGCACACCTTCGGTAGTTGGGTTAATGATTTGACCACCTAAATTGAATTGTGCGCTACCACCGCCATCGGCACCGGCTGCTTCCCATGCTCCAAAATGGCGAAGAATAGAGGCCATCTCGTGGGTGTACATACCTGGTTTTTCCATCACCATTAGCCATAGCGTATTGTGGTCTTTGCTCACACCAAAACCTGTGCGAGGATAGTTTTTGTTATTATAATCTTCGTTCCAGTTTCGGTTTGTGAGTTTGCCTTCGCGCATTACATAGCAGTTACCTGCACTAAGATGTTTGATATTTGGCCTTTCGCCTGTATAGGACTCATACATACCAACAATAAACTGAATGGTTTCACCCACTTTTGCATTCTCTAAGAATGTCTTTCCTTCTCCACGACCGCGAAAAACGGCATAACCATCTTCTATCTTTGTGCCACCTTCTGTGTTAATACTTACTACTTCTGCATTCAGTATTTTATTGATAGCCCAATCTTCTTGTAGTTTTACCAAGACCTCAATCATTGGTAAATCAATTCCCAAATATGCATCAATTTGTGCTTTAGTGAGAGTGGCTTTAGTGCCCAAATCAGAGTTGAACATAACAATCTCATTGTCTTGTGGATTGTTACGATTGCGATTGGCTTCATGGAATGGAGCTTGCTTGTCGCCAATAGCAATGTGTGCATCCCAAGAATATTGGTCAATATGTGCGCGTTTTTGGTCGTCAATCATCAGATAACCAATATCTTGTTTGCGTTCAAAAACAGGATCGGGATCTCCATGTCCAATATTCCACCATGTAATGTTTGTACCCACTTTGCCATTGCGTACTTGACCTGTACAAGGTACACCTGTCAAATTATTGTATTTGCCTTCATCTTGCGATGATACAATCCAGAAATTGCAGTTTACCGAACCTATTGAGCGATGACCTGGGGCATCCAAACGTACATGAGCATCAGCCATACGCTCTGTATTTCCCATCGTTGTACTATGGCTCTCTTCAACTGTGTTATATGGATTGGTCAGATCGACCTCATAGATATAGCAATGACGTATAGTCTTGCTATTGTTGATGTCAAAACGTGTGTAGATAATGCCTGGACCTACTTGATAACTCTCTATAGTATCTATGCCATACTGAAGAATCTTGGTACTATCCAAATCGGTTTGGATGTCGATGGTACCATGTTGAGCAAATACAGAGATGCCCAATGATAATGAAATAAGTGGTATGAGGCGTTTCATATCTATTAGATTGTGTAGTTGCAATATCCGCCCACAAAGGTACTGCTTTTTTTTGAGATGTACAAATTTTTATATAAAAAAAAGCACTACCCAACGAAAAGGGTGGTGCTCTTTGTATTATAAGAAGTCTATCTTCTTATTGGAAACGCGCGCGGTTGTCAACTACTTCTGCATTCTCTTCAATCAAGTTAATAGCTTGATATGGAATACTATAAGCAGTACGCATGTTCAAGTTGCTTATCTCTTCTGCTGCGTTCAACTCGCCGTCAGCCACTTTCTTCTCGCCAACAGTCAGCACGTAAACGCCATTGTTACCTTTCACAGGGGCTGAAACGGTGTTTGCTTCCAAAGCCAACGCTGTACCCACTACTGCTGGCTCTACACCTGCTGAACCGAGGCGGTAAGATGACATGGAGATACCTTCAGCTGATTTCACTTCTGTGCCGAACAGTTCTGCTGCTGCCTCCAAGGTAGTCACATCCTTGAGTTGGTTCATGATGTACTCAGCTTTCTTGTTGTTTGTAGCTGCAATCACAAGTTCTGCGCGAACTGCCTCCATTGGACGATAGTCGCCATCGTTAACCTCTGTCAAGGCTGCTACTACGAATTGATCACCGCACTCAAACACATCGCTCACTTGACCTTGCTTTGCTTCAAATGCCCAACGAACGATTGGACGGCTGTTCTTCAAGTCATTTACCTTGTCAGTATTCTCGTTCAAACCAAACACAGGAGCTGCGCTAAGTCCTTGAGCCAAAGCTGCTTGGTGCAAAGAGTCTGCGTTGTTGTTTGCTACCACAAATTGCTTTGCTTGGTTGTATAATGCGCCATAAGTCTTGCTGCTTGCGGTCACTTTGCGGCTCAAGATTGCCAATTTTACTTTTGGAGTAGCTTTGCTAATGTCTGCGATTTTGAAGGTTTGCTCGCCCATGCCGCTTGCTACGGTAAAGGTGCTACCTTTCTTGCCGTTGAATGCAGGTTCTGCGATATTCTTTTGCAAGTCACTTGCCTTGAACCAGCCTAACTCTACATCTTCGGTGTTCTCATCATTTGCAACCAAAACCAACTTCACTGAGTCAGCCTTGTTGTAGCCACAATCCATTACACGCGCGATAGAATAGGTGTCATCTGCAAAGTTCAACTCTGTGCATGCGCCTTTCTTTACGCCCTTGCCAAATGCAAAGTCCTTATATTCAGCAGGAATAGTCTCTACTGAATAGTCGCGACCATCGTACAACACATCCGAGTTGCTATTTACGAGAGCTGCTACATCCTCTTTGGTACGGAAGTCGTTCTCCAAGCTCTTGATTAATTTCTCTACATCAGCAAAATCCTCTGCAGATGGAACGATAGGGAAACTTACATACTCAATCGAACGATTTGGAGTTTGCTTATATTGTTCTTTCTTCTCGTTGTACAATTTCTTGAGGTCGCCTTCGGTTACTTTCACTAGCGAGTCGGCCACTGCATAATATGGTTGTTGTACGTATTGTACATCTACGCTGTTCTTGCGAGCTTCATAAGCATATTTTGCATCAATGTTATTGGCTGTCACCATCTTGCTCAAGAGGTCAGTGTATTTTTCTTGCAAGTGTGTCAAGCGTACTGCTTTCTCCCAATACATCCAGTAGTTCTTTGCTTGTTTCAAACCTTCTGCTTGCTCTGGGCTCTCTGGCTCTTGTGCCAATGAGTTGAGGAAGTTCACCAATGCAAAGCGGTTGAAACTGCCAGTCTCGTCATAGAATGCACGACGTTGTTGAATCAGTTGGTGAGGATTTGCACCAATGCACAATTCGCTCAACTCATCAGCAGTCACATCCATACCGATCTTCTCTGCTTGTTCGCGGAGGGTGTAATCCATCAACATCATTTGCCATGCTTGGTTGCGGAGTTGAATAGTCAAATCCTCGTTGATGTCGTTTGTTCCTGTTTCAATTTTGTACACTTCTTGCAATTGTTCTTTTGCTGTCTCATACTCGGTGTAGTGTACTTGGTGACCTGCTATTTCTGCTACGTTCTCGCGGCTCTTGTTGAAGAAACTGCTACCTGAGTTCAAAAAGTCACCTAAAATAAATGCTAACATAGCCACACCTACTACTACAAGAAGGATTGTGCCATGATTTCTAATTGATTGTAATGTTGCCATAATATTATTTTGTTATTTTATTCGCTATATTTTCGCATTAATTCATCTATAATTACGTGCCTTTGACCTTTAACCTCTTATTGAATATTGAGATTTTACACCAAAAAGCCTGCAAAGTTACTACTTTTTATTGACATGACCAAATTTATTTGCATTTTTACCAAAAAAAGTAAAAAAATCCTATTATTCACTATTTATACACTTACTTAAATTAAATCAAGTTTATTTTAATTTAGGATGCGCATTCGCTTTTAGCAAAATAAAAAAGGAGTCTCGCAATGAGACTCCTCAATGTGAATGTTGATTTTATAAAATTATTTGATGTGCTCTGTCAAATAACCGCTAACGAACTCAATATCACCGTAATGGTTCTTGATTTGTGCAACGATAGTAACAATATCGCCAATTTCCAATGCAGGATCATCTTCGGTGTACTTTTTATTCTCCAAATAATAAAGACGGTAGCAAATCATTTCTTGTGTACCATCCTCGTCTTTGATGTTGAAAGTGAGGTTACCATAAGATGTACTAGCTTCTGTAACTTCTGTAACTACACCCGTAACTTTATATTGACCCGAAGAAGTCTCACCTTGACCAAGTAGGCTACCTTCAGCATATGCTTCTGCTACGGTTACTTCTTTTGGTCCAGTCGCTTGTGAAGGATCGAATGTGTTGGTTGTGCGTGTAAGGTTACCTTTGATAAGCTCAAGCAAGTCGCCATCTGCACTAGCATAGTTGTACAGGCGCGCTTCAACAGTTACGATATCGCCTTCTACCAATTGTTCGCCACTAACGAACTTCTCACCGTCAACACCTTTGATGTTGTAGCAGTAGAGCTCGTTGTTTCCATCGTCTGTGATATAGAATTGTGCATTACCATAGCTGAGGCTAACAGTCTTTACATACTTCACTTTGCCACGCACTTTGATATAGTCTGTGGTATCGCCAGAAGCGAGGTTTGCGCCCATCTCTAAAGCTGCGGCTACAGAGATTTCTCCATCTTCATAGGTGATATCAGTGTTGTTGCCTGAGTTGTCGCTATTAGCGAGCAATGGGTTGGTAGATTTCCAGATGTATGCCGCACCTTTGCCTACTGTTTCAAAAGTACCATTGTAGTTGGTCAATTCGCCATATACTACCACAAAGTCACCTTCTGCAACAACTGCAGGGTCTGTAATCTGTTTGCCGTTAGGACCATATACTTGGTATGCCATGAAGTCATCATGTGAATTAGCACCCTTCACATCTTCCATGTAGAATTGTGCATTTCCAAACTTAGCTACACCGTCAGCGTGTTTGCTGTGAATCTTCTTTACCCAACCCATTACATAGAACTTTTCTCCAGTGGTAGCACCGCTCTCCAATGCTGCACATTTCTCACGTGCTTGAGCAACTGTCAACGCGCCTGCTGGAATATTCCAACCTGCGGTGTCAGGAGCAATAGGATCTACAACTTGAGTAGTGTCACCATTTTGTGTGGTGTCTTGACCATTACCAGGACCATCAGGACCTACTGGTGGGTTTTTTTCCTCGCAGGCAGTAAATGCAACTGCTGCAATTAGCATAAATGCTGCAAAAATTTTGTTTAGTTTCATGTTAGTTAAAATATTAAAAATGTTTGTTAAATACAATCGATTCAATTTTGCTTGCAAAGGTACGATTTTTTTTTCTTCCTACCAAAAAAAATAGAAGAATATGTGATTTTTTCTTTTACCTTAAGCAATTTTAAGAAAAATTACATTTTTTTACTGAAAATATTTTGCAGATTGAGAAAAATGTAGTACCTTTGCACGCTGAATTGCGAGCGTGTGTGCACGCGTCGCGTTCGGAACGCGTTTTTCATTATTAATTAGGAGGATAAAACTATAGCAAATCCACAAAAAGGCCCACAACAACGTCGTGGCCGCGTAGAAAAAGAAATGCCCAACCGCATCAACGATGCAATACGTGGCGTTAAAGAAGTGCGCCTTGTAGGCGACAATGTAGAGCAAGGTATCTATTCGTATGAAGCAGCAATGCGCATGGCGGATGACATGAACTTGGACTTAGTAGAAATATCAGCCAATGCTGTACCACCTGTGTGCCGTATTTTGGATTATCAAAAATTCCTCTATCAAAAGAAACGCAAGGAAAAAGAAATCAAAGCGAACTCTGCCAAGGTTGTGATAAAGGAGATTCGTTTTGGACCTCAGACTGATGAGCACGATTACAACTTTAAGTTGAAGCACGCGCAAGAGTTTTTGAAAGACGGCAACAAGGTGAAGGCATATGTATTCTTCCGTGGTCGTAGTATTTTGTTCAAAGACCAAGGTGAGTTGCTGTTAGCGCGTTTTGCGAATGACCTAGAAGAGTATGGCAAAGTAGAAGCGATGCCAAAATTGGAAGGCAAACGCATGATTGTAAACATAGCTCCAAAGAAATAGTCGTAGGGCCACCAATGGCTGCCTGAGACTTAAAATCAATATTAACAATTTAAATTATTAACAAAATGCCAAAGGTAAAGACTAATTCCGGTGCTAAAAAAAGATTCGCTCTTACCGGAACGGGCAAAATCAAGCGTAAACACGCTTACAAGAGTCACATTCTGACAAAGAAGACTAAAAAACAAAAACGCAACTTGACTCACGTTGCATTGGTAGATTCAACAAACTTGCGCAGTGTTCGCGAAATGTTGGTTCTCCGTTAATTATTAACCACCAAATTTTTAAACTAGTAAAACTATGCCAAGATCAGTCAATCACGTTGCTTCGCGCAACCGTCGTAAGAAGATTTTGAGCCTCACACGAGGCAATTTTGGTGGCCGTGCAAACGTTTGGACAGTTGCCAAAAACACATGGGAGAAAGGTCTCCAGTATGCTTATCGCGATCGTAAGAACAAAAAACGCACCTTCCGTGCTCTCTGGATCCAACGTATCAACGCTGCTGCGCGTTTGGAGGGTCTCAGCTACAGCCAATTGATGGGTGCATTGAAGAAAGCTGGTATCGAAATCAACCGCAAAGTCCTCGCAGACTTGGCAATGAACCAACCAGCAGCGTTCAAAGCTATCGTTGAACAAGCAAAGCATTCTCTCTAATGTGAAGAAAAAGCGAAATAAGGTGTTCCTGCCAAATGGCAAGGCACCTTATTCCTTTTTTTATATATGCACGCGCGTGCGCGCATGCTCAGGATGAATAATCAAAAAATAAATCTATAAAAATATGAAAAAGACCATGATTCTGTTGGTGGCTGTACTTTCCACCATTTCTATGTCGGCAGCCGAATTGCCAGGCTTCCGCTATGAAGATGCAACGAAGTTCCAAATTATCAACAAAGGATGGGACAATACTACAGAACCTTATACCCGTCTTCCTCAGGCATTTATGGATAGTTGCCGCGAAGAACAAGCATGGCTATACAATCATTCAGCAGGTATTGCGGTACGCTTTGCTACCAATAGCAAACGCATTGCGGCTCAATACAACTTGAAGAATAATTTCCATATGCAACATATGGCAATGACCGGTATCAAAGGTACTGATCTATACTACCTTAACGAAGAAAGAAACGTATGGGAGCACGTGAATACGGCTCGTCCTCAAGAGAAAGGATTAGTGGCAGACTCTATTCAGTCGAAACTCTATGTGGAGAATTTGGATGGTGAGATGCATGAATATATGATTTACTTGCCATTGTATGATGGTATCAATTGGTTGCAAATCGGAGTGGATTCTACTGCCGAGCTTACTCAACCACAAGTAGAAAACCCTCGCAAGATGGGCAAGATAGTGATTTATGGTACAAGTATCCAACAAGGCGGTTGTGCTAGTCGCGTGGGTATGGTGCCAAGCGCAATGATTCAACGCGAATACAATTTGGAGTGCGTAAACTTGGCTACTTCAGGCAATGCACGTATGGATTTCTACATTGCAGAAGCATTGGCAAGCATCGAAGATGCTATCTGCTATGTGATAGACCCTGTGCCAAACTGCACCGAAGACCGTTGTGATACAGCCACTTATGATTTTATCAACATACTTCGTACCTTGCGTCCTGAAGTACCTATCATCATGGTAGAGGGCATTATGTATCCATACACTCGTCATGATAGCTACTTTGCAGAGTACTTGCCCAAGAAGAATGCTGCTTTCCGTCGTGGCTATGAGCAACACTTGGCAGAGAATCCTAAAGGCTTGTATTACATGACTTATGAAGGACAAGTGGGCCCAGAGATGGAAGGCACGGTGGATGGTGTGCATTTGACGGATTATGGTTTCCGTGCATATGCAGACTTGCTTGAGGTCAAGATTAAGGAGGCGTTGGACGATACCGATGTGGATTATGATTTGACTCCTTCATACAATATTGTTCGCAAGAAATCGCTTTGGGAGCGTTTCGTGGATTTCATCAAAGGATATTAAAAAATAATTATACAATATGAAGAAAGTACTTTTAATTTTGTTTTGTGCATTGGTTTCTATAGCCATCTCAGCACAAACCGTCAGTGGCACTGTTATTGATGCCGATAACAACGAACCACTGATTGGTGTTTCTATTCTTGAGGTTGGTACAACCAATGGTGTCGTTACTGACTTTGATGGTAATTTCAGTCTGACTGTACAAGAGGGAGCAAAATTGCAGTTGTCTTATGTAGGTTATGAGACGCAAGAGATTAAAGTTGGTAAGCACTCTAACCTTGGAACAGTAGAACTCAAACCAGAAGCGGTAGGTTTGCAAGACGTTACAGTGACTGGTCAAATTGCAGTACAACGCAAGACTCCTATTGCTGTGAGCCAAGTAACTGCTCTTGAAATCGAAGAGCGTATTGGTGGAGGCGAGTTCGTAGAGGTATTGAAAAACACTCCTGGTGTACATGCTAACCACGGTGGCGGTGGCTGGGGAGATAGCGAGATTTGGATGCGTGGTTTCGACAATACCAATATCGCTATGATGATTAATGGTGTACCTATGAATGGTATGGAGAATGGTAAAGTGTATTGGTCCAACTGGCAGGGATTGGCTGATGTGACCTCTGTGATGCAAACGCAACGTGGTCTTGGTGCCAGCAAGATGAGTGCTCCTTCTGTAGGTGGTACAATCAATATTGTAACTAAAGGTATTGATGCTAAGAAAGGTGGTTCGTTCTCTTACGCAATGGGCGATAATGGCTACAACAAAGTGGCATTTTCTGTTTCTACTGGCTTAATGTCCAACGGATGGGCAATTACCTTGATGGGGGCTCGCACTTGGGGCGAAGGATATATTCAAGGTACTAGTTTCTTTGGATATAACTACTTTGCCAACATAGCAAAACGTATCAATGAGAATCATCAATTGTCATTGACTGCCTTCGGTGCTCCACAAGAACACTATCAACGTAGTGGTGGATTGACTATGGCTGAGTGGAACAATGTTCGCAAATATATGAAGGATGGTATGCATTTCTCACGCTATAATCCGACCTATGGTTATGACAATGAGGGTAATGAAAACTCAGCGAACTACAATGTGTATCATAAACCACAAATTTCGTTGAACCATGTTTGGCAAATTGACCATAAGTCATCTCTTTCCACGACAGCTTATGTATCTCTTGGTCGTGGTTATGGACGTACAGCAGAACCTGGTTATGGCTCACAATATAAATATTCAGACTTGACCTATGGCGCTAACTATGGTGTGTTGTCCACTACTTTCCGTCGCGAAAATGGAACATTTGATTATGGTGCAGTGATGGATATCAATAGCAAGAACAATCCAATGTATGATACAAGTGCTGAAGCATATGATGGCGAGAAGCAACCTTATTATGGTTCACAATTGGTGATTTGTGAAAACCGTAATGACCATAACTGGTATGGTGTGACATCAACATATACAAATAAGTTTGCTGATATGTTTGATTTCTACGCTGGTATTGATGTGCGCTACTATCAAGGCGTACACAAGGCTGTGATTTCTGACCTTTTAGGTGGTGAGTACTTTATTGATGCAACTCGCTCTTCTGTAGATCCTCTGAATAATAGCGCAGCATTGGATCCTGCATGGAAGACTGAGAAACTGAGCATTGGTGATGTAGCATATCGCAACTATGACGGTTTTATCGTACAAGAAGGCGCATTCGCACAATTAGAATATAATCGCAACAATTGGTCAGCATTCGTTAACGGATCAATCAACTACAACCACTATTGGAAGGTAGATTATTTCTACTACGATGCTGCTAACAGCAAGTCTGACGTGCTTGGCTTCTTAGGTGGAACAATTAAAGCAGGTGCTAACTACGAGATCAACAAGCATAATAACGTATTTGTGAACGTAGGTTACATTTCTCGTGCACCAAACTTGGATAAAGGCGCATTTATGAATGCTAGTGTCAGCAACGCAGTGAATGTGGATGCAAAGAATGAGAAAGTGGCTAGCGCTGAAATTGGTTACGGTTTCCACAATGAGTATGTGAATGTGGCTGTTAATGGCTACTTTACCGAATGGATGGACAAAGCTATGACCAAATCTTCTACCCTTAGCGACCCAGCTCAAACAGAATACTTTATGAACATGACGGGTGTAAATGCTCGTCACATGGGTATTGAATTCGAAGTAAAGGCGCGTCCTACCCGTTGGTTAGAAATCTCTGCGATGTTGTCACTTGGTGATTGGAAATGGGATAGCGACTCAGTGATAGGATACATCTACGACCAACATGGTCAACCACTTACAATGGATGGCGAGATTACTACCATTGGTGCAGAAAATCATGGTTGGGCACTCATCAATATGAAAGGTATCAACGTGGGTGGTTCTGCACAAACAACAGCTAACTTGGGTGTTACTTTCAAGCCATTCAAGGGTTTCCGCATTGGGGCAGAATATACACTATATGATCGCAACTATGCATACTACTCACTATCTGGTAGCAACCTTAGCTTAGGCAAGGAGATGAACTTGCTTGAGCCTTGGCGAATTCCGATGGGAGGTTCAATGGATTTGCGTGCTTCATATCACTTCCAAATTGGTAAGCTGGATGCAGTACTATCTGGAAATATCAACAACCTACTCAATCAAATCTATATTGAGAAAGCATGGAATCCTACTACCGTTTCGGAGATTATCACCGACGTGAATGCTGATAACGTATATTTCTATTTCTCAAAAGGTACGACATATAATATCCGTTTGAAGATTAATTTCTAATCAATGTGTAGAACCATTAAAAATTTTGAACAATGAAAAAAATAGTTTATATACTTACTTGCGTATTGTTATTTTCTGCATGCGAAAATTTCTACCTCGAGAATCAGTTGGGATACGAACCCACGATAGAAGACGTGCGTAATTTTGCTTATACATTGACAGAAGCAGACTATGCCTCAATTGCATCCAATCCAACTAATGTGGCTACTGCATTATCAATGGGTAGTTTTGAAAATGATTCTTCTGTGTATGTACGTTTGCAAAATTTGAAGACTGACAAATATTTTGCTGATACTTTGATTGCACCAGAATTATTTATTCCCGCATTCATGACTGCTCGCTATCCTAATTTATCAGAAGGTACAATATGCGAGGTTACTTATCGTATCACAGCAGATATGCCTATATATTTTAGTGAGTTTCAAACGATTCGCTCGGTAAAAGATCCCAAAGTGCCATATACATCTGTAGATGAAATTATTCCAGCACTAGATACGTTGGTGGACAATCGTATGAAAAAAGAGGGATATAAATATGTGGTTAATTTCTCGGATGAAGTCACTTATGTATATCAATATGTAGATAGTACATTTGCTTTATTCCAAAGCGAGATGATCAATGTGATAGCACTCTCTAATAATGATTATAAGGCGATTGGAACTACGAAAATTGTTGATCCACAGACCATTCTTAATACCTATCTTTTAAATCGTTTCCCATATGCTTCTGTTGATGCTAAATATGGTGTAATCTATAAAAATGATAAAGGTTCTAATGCTTTTGGCGAATTCAATTATGATGGTAGTAAGTGGATAATGTTATCTACAATTACTGATGAAACAATGTCATTTGAAGTAAAGAATACATGGAAGGCGAATACTTCTACATATCTTTCTGAACCATTCCTTGGACACGGACAAGGTAAGTTCGTTATTCAAAATGTCACATTGCAAGATCCACTCACCTATGTTTGGTATTACTCTTCTTCATATGGTATGTGTGCCTCTGCGTACAAAGATAATGCAAGTTGGGACAGCGAAGCATGGTTGGTATCACCTGTCATTAAGCTGAAAAAAGCACGTAACCCACAACTCATCTTCGATCAAGCATTCAACAAGGCGCCTAACTTTACCGAGGAAGCTACAGTTTTGGTATCTACTGATTACAAGGGTGATGTTACGACATGTACTTGGGAGGCTTTGGAATGGAACAAATATGAAGATGGTACACTAAATGTGCCGCCTGGAACATCTTGGGTATTCCAAACTACAGGCAATTTGGATTTGTCTAAATATAAAGGAAAATCTATTTATATAGGATTCCGATATACGACTTCTGGTGGAATCTCTGGTACATGGGAAATTAAGAATGTACTTGTATATGAGCCCGAAACTGAAGAATAATCCAATTTCAATACTGTCAAATAAGAAAAAGAGTGTAGGTCTTAGCTACACTCTTTTTCTTATTTGATATCTTCAATGACTCTTTCTACACCTCTTGTGATAGCGCACGGCGGATAACCATCTGCGTGTTTTCGGTATTGGGTACGAGGGGGAGGCGAAGAATATTCTTAATCATTCCCATCTCTGTCAATACTGTCTTTATACCACTGGGGTTACCTTCTACAAACAGCAAGTGGATGCGATGTCCCATCTTGCTTTGCATTATGGCGTCTTTCTCTAAGACAATCTGCTTCATCTCTTTGGGCCATGCGTTGCTTGCTACACTAATCAATCCATCCCCACCTGCTTCCATCATCTCATATGCTAAGTCATCGTCGCCACTGATTACGGCAAAATCGCCATTGGCGATATTTACCGTCTCTGTGAACTGCTCCACGCTGTTGCATGCTTCCTTGACACCCATAATCTTACTTGGATACGCATCATAGATGCGACGAGTAGTCTCTGGCAGGAGATTTACGCCTGTGCGTTTGGGTACATTGTACAATATTACTGGCAATGGACTTGCCTCTGCCACAGCGCAGAAGTGCTGATACAATCCTTCTTGTTGTGGTCTGTTGTAATAGGGCGTGACCGACAATATCGCTGTGAAATGTGCTATCAACTGTTCTTTCAGTTCGCCAATTCGTTCCACTACCGCTGCGGTGCTATTGCCTCCGATTCCCAATACCAATGGTATACGACCTGCCACTTGCTTCACTACATAGTCAATGATGGCGTTTTGCTCTTGGTGGGTGAGAGTAGGGACCTCACTTGTAGTGCCTAAGATTACCAAGTAATCCGTACCACCTGCTACTTGGTGCTCAATCAATTGGCTTAATGCTGGAAAATCCACTTTCCCTTCCTCTGTGAAGGGAGTTATCAACGCTGTACCTAATCCTTTCATATCTCTCTAAACACTAAACTACTTATTCCCAAACATATTGATATACCGTATGATTTGCTCAAACAGATAATAGGGTGCTGCTTGAGGTGGGGTATCGATGGTCAAGTCATAGATACCTTCGCGCATAAAGCGTCCCACTTTAAAGTCTGCCCTTACATACATTGCCATATATTGCAGTGTACGTGATGGTTGTTGTGTCAAGTCAATGAATACATCATACTGACGTGCGCTAATCACCTCGCGTACCTCTGCTTTGGGACGTTCTGTGAGCCAACAAATAGCTTTCTTATTAGGCATTGTAAATAGAACAACCTCTTTATTGTTGCTTTCAATCTGCTTGATAATATGCTGGATATTGTCGTTAGGATAGAGTATGGCTACACTGCGCACTTTATCCCATTGTGGAATAGTTACTTTTCTGCTTGCTTGACGCTTCAATAGCCAAGCAAATATTTTTTCTCGTAGTTTGTCTATCATTTGCACTCTTAATTCTTAATTAACTCTAGAAATTGTTCCTCAGTTAGTATATCTACGCCTAAATTCTCGGCTTTCTTTCTTTTCTCTGGTCCCATGTTCTCGCCCGCGAGAATGAAACTGGTCTTCTTGCTCACGGAACCCACATTCTTACCTCCGTGGGCTTCTATCATTGCTTTGTATTCGTCGCGTGAGTGATGGCTAAATACGCCCGACACCACGATGCTCTTGCCTTGTAGGATATCGGATTGGGGCGCTAGTTCCTCTTCTTGGCTCTCCATTTGCACGCCTGCTTGGCGCAAGCGATTGATGATCTCTAGATTGCTGAGGTCGTTGAAGTAGGCGATGATGTTCTTGGCAATTTGTTCACCCACATCTTCGATAGCAGTCAGTTGTTCGACTGTAGCCCATTGCAATTGGTCAATACTTGGGAAACGACGGGTAATCTTTTTGGCGGTTGTTTCTCCCACCATGCGAATGCCCAAGGCAAACAATACACGTGCCCACGGCACTTGTTTGCTGGCTTCTATACCTGCCAACATGTTTTGTGCCGACTTCTCGCCTAAGCGTTCTTGGCGAGCGATGTCGTCTTGTGTAAGTGCGTATATATCCGCGATGTTCTTGAGTAGTCCTTGCGAATAAAGCAAGTCAATGGTCTCGCTGCCCAAGCCGTCGATATTCATCGCTTTACGCGAAACAAAGTGCTCCATCTTACCCTTGATTTGTGGGGGACATCCACTCTCATTCGGGCAACGCCATGCCGCTTCGCCTTCTACACGCACTAATGGAGTGCCGCACTCGGGGCAGTGTGTAGGGAAGAGGTATGAGAAGGACGCTTCGCTATTGGACGGCACACTGCCTATTGGACGCCCTGAAGGGCTATTGGCGATTGGCGATTGATTATTGGTGTCTTTCCCTACGATTTTTGGGATAATCTCTCCTCCCTTTTCTACCCAAACCATATCACCTTCGCGGATGTCCAGTTGGCGAATAAAATCCTCGTTGTGCAGGGTGGCACGTTGTACGGTTGTACCTGAGAGTTGTACGGGCTCCAGATTTGCGACAGGAGTCACGACACCAGTACGCCCGACTTGATACGTGATAGCATTCAGTCGCGTGAGTTGCTTCTCCGCAGGGAACTTATACGCAATTGCCCAACGTGGCGATTTGGCAGTATAGCCCAACTCTTCTTGGGTGGCTAAGTCATTTACTTTTAGTACGATACCATCTGTAGCAACAGGCAAGTTTTTGCGCTCGGTATCCCAATAATGGATATAGTCCATCACTTCCTCCAGCGAGTGGCATACCTTGACAGCATCGCTGATTGGGAATCCCCACTGCTTGGCTATCTGCAAGCGGTCGTAATGCGTGTTGGCTGGCAGATTTTCGCCCAGCATATAATAGAGGTAGCATGTCAATCCGCGGCGCGCTACTTCGCTGCTGTCTTGCAGCTTGAGTGTACCTGATGCTGCGTTGCGAGGGTTGGCAAAGAGCGGTTCCTCAGCAGCCTCGCGCTCTTTGTTGAGTCGTTCAAACGCCTCCCATGAAAGCAACACTTCGCCGCGGAGTTCGAGGAAATTTTTGGCTATTGGATATTGGCTATTGGCTATAGGAATGCTTTGTGGAATAGATGAGATTGTGCGAATGTTTTCGATTACATTGTCTCCCTTTGTGCCATCGCCTCGGGTGAGGGCTTTGGTGAGTATGCCATTCTCATACCATAGCGAGATGCTCAGTCCATCGAATTTTAGTTCGCATACAATCTCCACGCCCTCTGGTAATTTCTGCAACCATTCTTCTACTTCCTCTTGCGAGTACGTGTTCGACAGCGACAACATAGGATATTTATGTGCCACTTGGGCGAAGCCTTTTTGGCTGCGCGTTGATGGCTTCGCGTTGTTTGTGCTTTGCACGTTGTCTGCTTCGCGTTGTTGGGTTGTATGTCGCTCCGCGACGTTATCTTCGCTGTTGAGGTCGGAGCCGACATGTTGGGTGGGGGAGTTGGGATCGAACATATCGGGATGAAGATTCTCTAAGTCTTGCAAGCGGCGGAGTTTTTGGTCGAAGTCGTAGTCCGACATGGTAGGGGCATTCAATACATAGTATTGATAGTTCGCCTGCTCCAGTTCTTTGCGCAACGCAAGAATCTCATCACGTTCGGTGTCTTCTATGTGTGAAAACAAATCAAGCATACAGTTTATTGAATAATGATTTTAGCTTGTTTCACTTCGTTCGTTGGGGTGTAAATGTTCAAGATATACAAACCTGATGTAAGCCCCGTAATAGCCTCTTCCTGTGTTGTAATCGTGTTGTGGCTGACCATGTTTCCGTCTATGCGGTATAGGATGTAATGTCCACTTTCTGCACCATAGATATATGGTACACCATCGTTATAGCGTATGTCTGCTTTGTCGGTTGTATCTACTTCCAAATTTGTTGCGGTACTATCCAAACGCAACCCCACGATAATCGGGTCATGGTCGCTACTGCGGAACATGGTTTGGTCGTTGGACTTGTCGTAGGTGTAACTATCGCTTTCGTCCGAGTTGATATGGTATGCTATCATGCCTGTCACTTGTGGCAGCAGTGTGTTGTTGCATAGTGCATGGTCCAAATATCCTGCTTGTCCGTGGTACACATAGCTGTAGCTGCTATCAGCGTGGAAAACGCGATGGAGGTCGGTCATCCCACCCTCGCGCAGCACTTTGATAGGGTCTTCCATCGCATAGGCATTTAGGTCGCCCATAATGAGGATATCATTGTCTTCGAAATAATAACTATCGTTCTCGTAGTGACTCAGCAATGAGCGTGCCTCACGCACGCGGTCGCCATTGTATGTGCCTTGACCATCGCCTTGGTCGGCATTGTCGCCGCTACCTCTGCCACTTTTGGCTTTGAAGTGGTTGACTGAAAAGAGGAACTTCTCACCCGTAGCTTTCTCTACGAATGCCTGTGTCTTCTTGCGTTCTTGTACCCCCGTGTTGTTCTCGCGTAACTTGCCATACGGTTCTAGCACATCGTTGCAATATACAAATCCTGATTTGGTGTAAGTGCCACTTGCGGAACCGCCATCATCAATGTAACTGAATTTGCGACCAGTGTTTTTGCTCAGGTCGCTGGCTATCTCTGCCAATGCACTTTGACCTTGCTCTATCTCTACAAAGCCGTACAAGTCGGCATTGATTTTCGCGAGTGCTTTGCTGACTTTAGCGCGTTGCTTCTGGTGCTCTGAGTAGTTGCTTGCTCCCATATCTCCGCCCAAGTTTTCCACAAGATAGTACTCCAAGTTCATACAGCAAACGATAATGGATGCTTCGCCTCGCATATTTACCATCTTGGTGTCATATCCCTTCTCTAATTCTTCGCGAGTATTGCCTTGCCAATCGCATGTGACTAAACTGACGCTATTTTGGCTATTGACCTTCACGGTCAGGTTGTGCAAGCGTTCGCCTAAACGATGATAACCACTTGCATTATTGAGTGTGATGCTGCCTGTGGAATTGAGCGAGAGTACTGAATAGTAGTTGTCGGATAGTGGCAATGCTTGGTTCGTAGGCGAGTAGGTTCGTCGTGGTGAGATGGTCAGTCCACTGTAATTATTGCACACGTAGAATGGTGCGTCAAATTGCACGGTTTGTCCCACGTATTGTCTGAGTTCGGAGTATGTCCATGTCTCAGGATCGGCAATGTGTACAATGGTTGCTGCAATGCTTATTGCATTGATGCCGATGAGGGCGATAACTATTAAAATAAATTTACGCATACTATCCACTATAATGAATTGGCGACAAAGGTACAACAAAAAATGCACATACGCAAGTGAAATGATTTTTTTTTCAAAATGATAGATGCAATCTATTGAATATAACACCAACTTCACGACAGAAGCTAGCTAGTTTTGCTATTGAGTCACTTCAAAGGCGGCTCCGAAAGTACAACTATGTGCCCTCGAAAGTACTGCCACTCTACGTGAGGGCAAAGCCCGCACATGCGCAAAAGCCAATCTCTACAAAACATATACATACCTTCGCCCAATCCACAAGAAACTATGCGAAGATATAAACGATTAAAACTTGCAAAATCTACTTATTATTCACAATCTTCTCACTTTTCACACTACCATCACTCATACGGCATTGTAGGATATACATACTCATGATAATCCCCTTTTAATTATACGTGACATAACAATATTCAGTTATACGATTCGTTTCTATCAACATATTGAGGATTTCTACGACATCATCAATAGTAATCACTTCAGCATTATCTCTCTTAAAATGTGCGGTGGACTTTTGGGTTAGATTAGCCAAAGTTCTTTCATGTATCACATAGCGGTTTCCATATGGAGAATGCTCTATAAGTTTAACTTGATTAAAATCAATGCTATGTAAGTCTTTCCATTCAGCATCAATATAATGACCATATAATTCTAGAGAGGTAAAAGGATAACAAATATAATATCCTCCTTTGAGAGGTATAAATTTTTGACTATTAACAAGATCATCCAATGTGTAGAAATCTCCATTCAAATAGCCTAATTCAACTCTCGCGCCAGATGCTTGTTCGCCAAAAATGGGTTGACCTTCTAAATTTCGTGGAAAAGTAGGAATAACATATTTTTTTCCTACTTTTTTAACATATTTTGTTTCTGACTCCCATTCTGTTGCATCTGCTACGATTATTTTGTTCATAGCGGTGCTATCATAAAATTGGAAAAAACATATTTCCCCGCCACGAGAATCCATTCCAACTAAATCAGGATGTTCGTAACGTGGTCTATTTATAAACATACATCCTGCATTAATCAGAATCATCGCATATAAACAAATGATTCGTATCGCAATATTTAATTGTCTTTTTTTCATGGTGTATTCATCTTTAGCAATTCAACTTCTTGACGCAACTCTTGGATAGTTTGCTCTTGTTGAATCAATGGCATTCATGTGTTGTTCTAATAAATATAGAAAAGCAGGTGGTAAGAAGTCCTGATTATATGTAAAATTTCCACTATCACTATATGCAATAATAGAAGGATATGTTTTTTTCATTTGATAAAATTAGCCACCCCAAGGAGTTTTCTGTATTAACAAGATACATGTAGTCAGTGCTATTTCGATTGATTGCTTGAATAGATGCAATTTGCTTTGTTGGACGAGTATGCTCAACTCCTTGTATATACTGCGGACCTTTATTGAAAAATGCATATGCGATTTCCTCTATTTCAGTTATTTGATATTCTTGTGCATGCATGATAGCACTTACACATAACAAAAATAAAATCAATATCCGTTTCATAGTATTCTATATGAAATGATTATTCACAATATCGCTGACTAACATAACAATGTTCTTCAATCGTATTGGTTTCAATCAACTTGTTCAATACATCAACTACATCTTTAATGGTAATCATATCTTTTTTCCAACCATTAAAATGCATGGTGGATTTCTTAGTTAATCGTACCAGTTCATCCTCGTAAATGACATAACGCTTTACATAGGGGGTACTAGTATACACGTCTACGGTGTCAATGTTCAGAGTAGGCAGATTTTTCCATTCAGCATTAACATAACAGCCAAATGATTCCAATTCTGTAAATGGGTAGCAGGTGTAGTATCCGCCTTTTAGAGCAATATACTTGGGAGTATTGACCAAATCTTCAAGTGTATAGACGTCGCCTATCTTCCAATTGAGTAAATGATTGGTGCCAAGATAACCATCTTCTCCAAAAATGGGTTGTCCTTCTAAGTTTTTAGGATATAATGGAACCCAACCAGTTTCTCCCCACGAATGTACAAAACTTTTCTTTATAGATGCAGGAGTATCGAAGCAGATAATTGCCTTGTTGATTAGGTTAGTATCTGTAAATTGAAAAAATGCAATCTCTCCTCCTCCATGATGGAAACCTGCTAAATCAGGATGAGTACAACAGGAAAAGAAAATAACAACAGATACAATAATTGATATTTTTGTTTTCATAATCGTGTCCTCTTATTTTATTTTTTCAATTCTGTTTCTAACGCATTAATTCGTTTTTCTTGTTGGAGAATATAGAGTGTCAATTCCTCTATCTTTTGCAACAATTGTGTTTGCAAGATACATATAATTGGTACTATCGTGTGATATCGCTGCTATAGAAGATATTTGTTTTTTGGGATGATTCCCATCAATACCAGGTGCGTATTGCTGACTTGCATTAAAAAATGAGTATGCAATTTCTTCAACTTCCGTTATTTGATATTCCTGTGCGTATGAATGTATAGACACAATATATAATTATCAACAAATATAATCTTTTCATAAATAATTGTCAATTTAATGTTTGTTTATCTCCATAATATTATTACCTGCTTCTATGAATTCAAATAAATCTAATTGAAATCCAGCCCATATTGAATCCAACTTTTCGGGTATTTCACAAGAACAATAGCCATCATCAACATCATAAAAGTCCCAAGAATTTTTAGTTTGGTTAACTAATTGTAATACTTCTATTGAGTAGGTCTTATCTAAAAATGTTTCTAATTGGTGTAGATCAACCTCAATCCACGCCGATATTGGATTCTTATGACGAATCATGTCTTTTGGAAAGAACCAACTATCGTATTCATATAAAGTTTCCCATTTTTGATTAAGAGTTACAGTTTGATCTTTGTAGTGAGGAAAACTATGATATCTCCAATCGACTAACAACCAACCGTTTGGTAACTCCCAATAAGGTAAATGATGGCTCTCTGGAAAATTAAAATCCCAAACTTCCATATACTGATGATGACGATGGGATGTGCACATATTATGACTCATCATTCGTGCATATTCTCCTGTAGAATATTTGCCTTTAGGCACATAATTAGCTAATATGTAGTCTTTATCTGATGCTTCTTCGAATTTAATCAATCGAATTGTGTGACTCAAATTCGGAGGAGAAGTTGAAGGACATCCTGTAATTATAAAAATCATCAATGCTATTGATAATTTTATTAAACATAATTTATTCTTCATTGGTATTATTTCTCTAGTTGTTACTAAAGCAAGAATAAGGGAGAGAATCTTTTTCATAAATAATGGAATTTTAAGTGTTTTTACGTTTTAAAGTGCAAAGGTACAAAATTATTTACAATTTACAAAATTTACGATGTACAATTTGTATTTTTTTTGCTCGGCGGGTTATCGTCGAGCAAGATTGCTGAGAGGGACGCAAGGATACTCAGCGTGCACGCTGAGTGGTAAAACCATAACAGAAATACCCGAATACGATTCGGGGCTAATGGACAAAGAAAAAATAGAACACTCGACTACAGGTCGAGGCAATAGAAGAATATTTACTCGGCGGGTTAACGCCGAGCATTAGACAGGTGGCGGGTGACAGGTGGTAGTTCGCTTCGCTGTAGATCGGCGCTGTGCGCCTGTAGTTGGTAGGTTGCTGCGCTGGAGGTGGAGGATAGGTAGCATGGTACGGGGAAAGTACTGGATGGCAATGGAGTGGTATCGACGTGGTAACGAGGTGGTTTCGAGAAAGATAGCGGGAAAGAAGCACATAGAAGGCAGGATGAAGATAGGGGGATCTCTTGTTATTAACCCGATTATCTTACGTGTATCCTACGTATATGTTACGTATATCATACGTATATGGTACGTAAATGAAAAGGGAAAGACAAGGGGAATTTAGAATCTGAAATTAGGAATTATGAAGTGGACATTATGAATTGAGAATGATGAGATAAGAGTGGGAAATGCAAGTCTTTTGAAGAAAAATGCAAATTTGCAATGAAAAACTTGCAAGTTTGCATTTTTTGCAGTATCTTTGCAAACGATTTTGAAAAAATTGCGAAACAAACCAATAAACCTAAATAATATGGAACAAAATGAAAAATGGAAAAAAGTACGTAAGGTACTGATTAACAAGTATGCAATTACATTGTATGTGTTTGCGGTAATTTTATTGTTTATAGGTGACCAAAGTTGGGTCAAGCAGATGTCTCGCGCGTTGGAAATACGTGAGGTGAAGCGCAATATTGAGCAGGTGAAAACAGAAACAGCAGCGCAAGAGCAACTATTGCGCAACTTGGAGCAGGTGGATAGTTTGGAGAAATTTGCACGCGAAGAGTATCATATGCATGCAGCAGGAGAAGATGTTTATCTGGTAGAATAGAGACCGCACTAAAGGTGCTGTTAAAAAAAGACCACTGCGTTGTTGGACGTTAGACCTCAGAATCGAACAGCCCAAAGAGCGGTCTAACAGCGAAGCGTTCTAAAAAATATAAAAATTATGAAATGGAGTAATATACTACTGATTGTAGGTATGGTAGTGCTGATTGCTGGTGCAGTGATGAGCATTATGAAATGGCAACCCTATTCGGACTATGCACTGGTAGCAGGTGCGGTGTTGATCATCTTTCGTGGGGCTATCCGTTCGCGAGAGAAGAGTGGGGGTGTTTAGTGTTTAGAGTTTAGTGTTTAGTGTTTAGTGTTTAGAGAGATGAAGCCTATAACGATTAAAGATATTGCGCGGGAGTTGGGTATATCAGTATCCACTGTCAGCCGTGCGCTGCAAAATCACCCTGATATCAGCGAACAAACAAAGGTGATTGTTCGCGAATGTGCACGCAAACTCAATTACAAGCCCAATGTGTTGGCGAGTAACTTGCGCACGAATAAGAATACCACGATTGGTGTGGTGATTCCTGAACTGAATCACCATTTCTTTTCATCTGTATTAGATGGCATAGAGCAGGCTGCTAATGATGCGGGTTATACTATATTGATTTGCCAAACAGGTGAGAATGTGGAGAAAGAGAAGCAGAGCGTTCAAACACTCATCGGCAGCCGTGTGGCGGGTATGCTGGTGGGCGTGAGCAAGCAGACAACTCGCCTGCACCACCTGCAAGATATCATAGATAGTGGCATACCATTGGTGCTCTATGATCGTCCATGCCCTTCGTTGAAGTGCGACCAAGTGGTCTCTGATGACTATACGGGTGCTTATAATGCGGTGGAGTATCTGATTCAGACGGGTAAGAAGAAAATCATGTATCTCTCTTCTTCTCTCCAGTTGGAGGTGTCTCGCCGACGCTATCAAGGGTGGCGCGATGCCTTGTTGCAGTACCATATGCCTATCTTGGATAGTATGATGGTGGAGTGCGATACACGTGCAAAGGCGATCACCGTGTTACCGACCATTTTGCAGAGCGACAACTGTCCAGATGCCATCTTCTGCGTCAATGATGACTGTGCAGCAGGTGTTTTGCATGTGGCGAAGATTATGGGTATTAAAATCCCCGAACAGCTATCAGTTTGCGGCTTCTCGGATGCACCTATTTGCCGTGCTACATCGCCTATGCTGACCACAGTGCAGCAGCATGGCGTTGATATTGGTAAACGTGCGATGGCACGCTTGCTCAAGCGATTGGACGGAGATGACCGAATCCAACAAACTGAGATGACACCTACTGATTTGATTGTGCGTGAAACAACGATGTAATTGATAATCTACGAGAACATGTTGCAGTATAATAATTGGAGTATAGAGCAAGGCGAATGGTTGCCCATGCAAGAGTCTGACTTTGAACAACAACTGACCTTTTCGAATGGCTATTTATGCCAAACGGCGCATTTCGAAGAACATTATTCGGGTGAGCAACGTTTGTGCACGTATATAAAAGGTGTGGAAATACCAATATTGAATATCTCAGCCATCTCTGTGCGTTTACACGATGAGCGACTGGATTTGGCACAGTGGCGTGTAGAGCAGTTCTCGCGCACCTTACACAAAAACGAAGCCTTGCTGGAGCGTGAGTTCGTTGCCACCTCTCCTAATGGTCATACCTTGCATGTAACGGCTACTCGTCGTTTGCTGGCGGATAAGAAGGAGATGATGCAGTTGGTATATCGCATTCAATCCATCAACTACGAGGGTCCAATGACCATACTCTCCTTGCTGCGCGGTGGAGAAGATGCCGATCGCTGGTATTCACTGATGAATCATGTGGACGATTCCATTTGTTGGCAATGGTCCCAACTGCCTGCGCAGAACGTGCAAGTATGTTGTGCAATGAACTACCATCTGACTAAAAATGGGGTCGTGGTGGACAAACGTCCTATCAAGGTGGAGAAGCAAGAGGTGATTGGCTTCTCGGTTACTCAATCGGTTAAGGAGGGAGATGTCTTTGAACTGACAAAAAATGTGGTGGTACAAGACTCGTTGCATAATCACAAAGATCTGTTGATAGCCAATACCGTATCATGCTTGACAAACTGGTAAAAGAACATATCATCCTCGGTGTTGACCCAGGTACGCTCTTTATGGGCTATGCCTTGCTGCATACTATCGGCAGCAAAGTAGAGGTATTGGACTTCGGTGTGTATGATGTACACAAGTTGGACGACCAATATGCACGCCTGCAAAAGGAGTTCTTCTTTTTGCAAGAGATTATTGACAAATACCATCCTACTGTACTTGCAATTGAGTCGCAGTTTGTGGACAAGAACCCACAAACCATGATTAAGATTGTCCATGCACAAGGTGTGGCTATCGCTGCGGCGTTGTCCAAGGATGTACCTGTCGTGGAATATTCGCCTATGAAAGTCAAGATGGCTATCACGGGCAACGGACATGCCGACAAGCACCAAGTGGCAGGCATGTTGCAGCGTTTTCTGCATATTCCTGAAGAACGCATGCCCAAGAAACTGGATGCTACCGATGCACTCGGTATCGCCTATTGCCACTACCTACAATTAGGTATGCCTGCGCGAGAGAAAGGTGCCAAAAACTGGACTACTTTTGCTAAACAAAAAGGTCTGGTGGATAAGCAGTTATCTGGACCTAACGCCCAACTGCTCGCCGCATTGCAAGGTGCCAAGAAGAAAAAGTAAATATCTTTTTTTACAAAAAATAATCCCGAATATTTGGTATTTTGATTTTTTTGTTGTACCTTTGCACTCGCATTTGAAACATTTGAAACTTTTTTAACAATAAATTAAAACGATTATGGCTTACGTAATTTCTGAAGATTGTATCGCATGTGGTACATGTATTGATGAGTGCCCAATGGGCGCAATTTCTGAAGGTGACATTTACACAATTGACGCTGACTTGTGCACAGAGTGCGGCACTTGTGCTGATGTTTGCCCAAGTGGCGCAATTTCTAAAGGATAATTGCTTGCTAACGCATGATAAAATCCCCGAGCAGTTGCTTGGGGATTTTTTGTATTGCACTAAAACACACATTTTTTCATAAAAATGTAATCTAGTGTTTGCAAATTTGGAAAAAAAGTTGTACCTTTGCAGCGTGGAAAGAATGGTTTGTTACCAACGTTCAAATATATTAAGGTATGTTAGAGGCATTTTATAAGACACATGATTACTTGGTAGAGCACGTGCAGGTGCCTGCACGACGCGTGTTGATGGACGAGATTAATTGGAACGACCGATTGATTGCCATCAAGGGCGGACGTGGAGTAGGTAAGACCGACTTCTTGCTCAACTATCTCAGGGAGCAACGCCGTATCAATCCCGAGGCAAGCAAACATACTCTTTATGTCAATTTTAATGACTTCTACTTCACCGAGCATTCCCTGATTGATTTCGCAGGGAACTTCGTGGCTGCTGGAGGACGAACACTGGTCATCGACCAAGCCTTTAAGTATCCCAACTGGTCACGCGAACTCGGTCAATGCTTCTATCGCTATCCTTCTTTGCAAATCATCTTCACTGCATCATCGGTGATGCGACTCATCGAGGACAACAAGGATATTGGCAGCATTGTACATCCCTATAACCTGCGTGGCTTTAGTTTCCGCGAGTATCTCAACATCACTTTGGGGCTGAAATTGCCTGTATATTCGCTCGAGGATATCCTCAAGCACCATGTGGAGATTGCGCAGCAGATATGCCAGTATGTCAAACCATTGCAGCATTTCAACAACTATCTCCACCATGGCTACTATCCACTTTTCTTGGAGCCGCACGACTTCTCCGAGTCGCTATTGAAGATGATGAACATGATCCTCGAAGTGGACGTGCTCCTCATCAAGCAAATTGAGGTGAGTTCGCTCCCTAAACTGCGTAAACTCCTGCATCTCATGCTCCAACAGACGCCATGCAGTCTCAACATTAGCAACTTGGCGCAAGCCATTGACTGCTCGCGTTCCACTACGATGAACTATATCAAGTACCTCAAGGATGCGCGCCTGTTGAATCTGCTCTACCCAGAGGGCAAGCAATTCCCGCTCAAGCCTACTAAGGTATATATGCAAAATCCTAACTTGTGCTACGCCACTTGCACACGCGAACCAGACAAGCAGGCTATCGCCGAGACGTTCTTCTACGCTACATTGCACGGCAACCACAAGATCAACGCCACCGACCGCAGTGCAATGTTCATCATCGATGGCAAGTACTATATGGACGCTTGTGCCACCACGCCAAGCAAGACGGGTATCCGCTACTGCGCCATCGGCGACCTCGAAGTCGGCAGCCAAAAGAACATCCCGCTCTGGCTGTTCGGCTTCCTATACTAACCCGACTCCGGACTCCCGACTCCAAAACAACGGACTCCCGACTCCCGATTCCCGAATCAACAATTAAAAAAAAACTATAACGATTATGAAACAAAAAAAGTATTTAACCCTTGATGGTAACGCTGCTGCGGCGCATATCGCGTATATGTTCACCGAGGTGGCTGCCATCTATCCTATCACCCCATCTTCTCCTATGGCGGAGAATGTGGACGAGTGGGCTGCTGCAGGTCGCAAGAACCTCTTCGGCGAGACAGTGTTGGTACAAGAGATGCAATCTGAGGCAGGTGCTGCAGGTGCTGTGCACGGCGCACTCAACGCAGGTGCTCTCACCACCACCTTCACCGCCAGCCAAGGTCTCCTGCTCATGATTCCTAATATGTACAAGATTGCGGGTGAGCTCATCCCATCTGTTTTCCACGTGTCTGCTCGTACCTTGGCAAGCCACGCCCTCTGTATCTTCGGCGACCACCAAGACGTGATGTCTTGCCGCCAAACGGGCTTTGCTATGTTGGCTGAAGGTAGCGTACAAGAGGTCATGGACCTCGCAGGTGTAGCTCACCTTGCTACTATCAAGAGCCGCGTGCCATTCCTCAACTTCTTCGACGGTTTCCGTACCTCTCACGAGTACCAAAAGGTGGAGGTAGTCGATATGGAAGACTTGCGTCCACTCCTCGATATGAAGGCGCTCCAAGAGTTCCGCGATCGCGCACTCTCTCCTATGCGTCCTGTCATGCGTGGTATGGCTGAGAACCCAGATGTGTTCTTCGCTCACCGCGAGAGCTGCAACCCATACTACAACGAGGTAGCTGACATCGTGAGCGACTATATGGACGAGATCTCTAAGATCACCGGCCGCACCTATCGCCCATTCACCTACTACGGTGCTCCTGATGCTGAGAACATCATCATCTGTATGGGTTCTGCTTGCGAGGCTATCCGCGAGGTGATCGACTACGAGGCAGAGAAGGGCAACAAACTCGGTATGATCAATGTGCATCTCTATCGCCCATTCTCACTCAAGTACCTCAAAGAGGCATTGCCTGCTTCTGTTAAACGTATCTGCGTGCTCGACCGCACCAAAGAGCCAGGTGCTAATGGCGAACCATTGTACCTCGATGTAAAAGACGCTCTCCAAGAGCTCGGTCTTGGCGATATCCTCGTAGTAGGTGGCCGCTATGGTCTCGGTTCCAACGATACCACTCCAGCGCAAATCATCGCTGCTTACGAGAACCTCGCTTTGCCTATGCCTAAGAACCACTTCACCCTCGGCGTAGAGGATGATGTAACCTTCACTTCTCTTCCTGTAGGCGCAGAGGTGGCTATGGGTGGCAAGGGCATGTTCCAAGCTAAGTTCTACGGACTTGGTGCTGACGGTACCGTAGGTGCTAACAAGAACTCCGTGAAGATCATCGGCGAGACTACCGACAAGTACTGCCAAGCATACTTCTCTTACGACTCTAAGAAGTCAGGTGGTTTCACTTGCTCGCACCTCCGTTTTGGTGACGAACCAATCCACTCTACCTACCTCGTTACTACTCCTAACTTCGTGGCTTGCCACGTACAAGCATACTTGCAGATGTACGACGTAACCCGTGGTCTCCAAAAGGGTGGTACTTTCCTGCTCAACACTATCTGGGAAGGCGAGGAATTGGCTAAGAACTTGCCAAACAAAGTGAAGAAATACTTCGCTGACAACGATATCAAGGTGTACTACATCAACGCTACCAAGATCGCTCGCGAGATTGGTCTTGGCAACCGTACCAACACCATCCTCCAATCTGCTTTCTTCCGTATTACGGGCGTTATTCCAGTAGAGCAAGCTATCGAGGAGATGAAGCACTTCATCGTGAAGTCCTATGGCAAGAAGGGTGAGGATGTAGTCAACAAGAACTACGCTGCAGTGGACCGCGGTGGCGAGTACCAACAACTCGTTGTTGACCCTGCATGGTCTGCTCTTGACAATAGCCAATCGCCAATTGCCAATAGCCAAAACGAACCAGACTTCATCACCAACGTCGTTCGTCCGATAAATGCACAAGACGGCGACCTCCTTCCTGTTTCTGCTTTCAAGGGCGTAGAGGATGGTACATGGCCTGCTGGTACAGCTAAGTACGAGAAACGCGGTGTATCGGCTTTCGTTCCTGAGTGGACTGCTGAGAACTGTATCGAGTGTAACAAGTGTGCATATGTCTGCCCTCACGCATGTATCCGCCCATTCGTTATGGACGAGGAAGAGGTGAAGGGTATCCAAGGCACCACCCGCGAGATGAAAGCACCTGCGGCTATGAAGGGTATGCACTTCCGCATGCAAGTGGGCGTGCTCGACTGCCTTGGCTGCGGCAACTGCGTGGACGTTTGTCCTGGTCATCCTAAGACTGGCAAAGCCCTCCAAATGGTGCCACTCGAGAGCCAAATGCTCGAGGCACAAAACTGGGCTTACTGCACCGATAACGTGAAGTCTAAACAACACCTCGTAGATATCCAATCCAATGTCAAGAACAGCCAGTTCGCTACTCCTCTCTTCGAGTTCTCTGGCGCTTGCTCTGGTTGTGGTGAGACTCCATACCTCAAACTCATCAGCCAACTCTTTGGCGATCGCGAGATCGTAGCCAACGCTACCGGTTGTACCTCTATCTACTCTGGTTCTGTTCCATCCACTCCTTATACCACCAACGCACAAGGTCATGGTCCTGCATGGTCTAACTCCCTCTTCGAGGACTTCTGCGAGTACGGTCTCGGTATGCAGATCGCTCACCGCAAGATCCGCGAACGTTTGGCGGCTCTCTTCACCAAGGCACTCAGCTGCACTTGCTGCACCGAGGAGATGAAGGCGCTCTTCCAAGAGTGGCTTGACAACCAAAACGATGCTACTATCACCAACCGCCTCTACGAACCTATCGTAGCTGCTTGCGAGGCATGCGGTTGCGATACTTGCAAAGAGATCCTCAACTACAAAGACCATATCGTTAAACGCAGCCAATGGATTGTCGGTGGCGACGGTGCTTCTTATGACATCGGCTACGGTGGTCTTGACCACGTGATTGCTTCTGGCGAAGATGTGAATATCCTCGTACTCGATACCGAGGTTTACTCTAATACCGGTGGCCAAGCATCTAAATCTACTCCTATCGGTGCTATCGCTAAGTTCGCTGCTGCGGGCAAACGTGTGCGCAAGAAAGACTTGGGTATGATTGCTACCACTTATGGTTATGTCTATGTAGCACAAATCGCTATGGGTGCTGACCAAGCACAAACCCTCAAAGCTATCCGCGAGGCAGAGGCTTATCCAGGTCCATCTCTCGTGATTGCATACGCTCCATGTATCAACCACGGTTTGAAGGCAGGTATGGGTAAGAGCCAAGCCGAGGAGGCGAAAGCAGTTGAGTGTGGTTACTGGCACTTGTGGCGTTACAACCCAGCACTTGAGGCAGAGGGCAAGAACCCATTCTCTTTGGACAGCAAGGAACCACAATGGGATAAGTTCCAAGACTACTTGATGGGTGAGGTTCGCTTCGCTTCAGTGGCTAAGCAATACCCTGAGGAGGCAGCCGAACTCTTCGCTGCCGCTCGCGAGAACGCTCAATGGCGCTACCGCAGCTACCTGCGCATGTTGTCCACAAATTGGGACAACACTCAAGAGTAATTCAAGAGTTCCTTTCAACAAGAGAATATGCAAAAGAGAGCCGCTGACACCAGCGGCTCTCTTTGTGTAGCCTGCTCCACCGCAAGCAATAAAGAGTTCCCCTTCTCCTTGCAAAAAGAAATGCGAGATTTTGCTTCAATTTCAAAGGGCCGCTTACGCGTTGGGGAGAAATTCTAGTATTTCGCTCGTTCCACTCGCGTGATTTAGCATGTTTCGACTGCCATTATCTCTACTCTATAATCTACGCCGCAGCCACCACTTCAACGCCCCATAGCCTATAGCCAATATCCCAATTGCCCAAAATGCGATGGTACATCGCTTATAAAAAGGTGGCACATACCGCTCTGGCGGTAGTTGCACCACCTCTTTCTCTACCCGCACATCCATCACCGTATCTCTTTCCACCCGTGTCCGCCATCTGTCCCGCCATTCCACCCGCGTCAGATACACCGTATCACCACGCTGTTTTTCACTCACAAACACACTATCCTTCAGATAGACAGTATCAACCCTTGCACTCCTCTGGATGAAGCTCGTAGTATCGTTGCTCTGCATGACGGGCATCGATTTCGTACTGCTGCAACTCGCGCTCGCAAGGAGTATTATACCCATACTCAGTACCCGCACGAAAATCCGTGACTTCCAAAATAATCTCTTCATGTTCATTTTGTGCTTTTAGAATTAAACTCGTTAGTTCTCTCTCCACATCCGCCGCACTTCGTCCAATCCCCTTGCCGCGCAATGTGTTGTCCGCCACTACCAGCACGCACCCGCTTGAATGTTCTGGCTTACTACCTCGGTGTATGCGTATGCCTGAGCGTTGTGGTACATTTTGCACAATAGGAAGTAATCGTTTGAATCGTGGCGATTGTGTCACTGCTACATGGTAACATAGTGCAGGAATCTCTACGCCCTTCCGCTCCAGCGTGTTGCAATACCATCTGCCATCAATCACCAGCCGCCCAGTAATCGCATTCCCTTTTGTCTTATTTCGTATCAATCGTATATACATATTCTTTCTCTTTGAGCGCGCCAGGATGTGCGGGGTCCCCGAAAAAGCTCGCTTTTTGGGGTGCTTTTGATTGGCGCGCAAGTTGTTTATGTTGTTTTCTAAAATAAAAAGAATACTTGTTGTCTTATTCCTTATATCTATACTTATAATCAATGCCTATAAGCGAACCCGAGAATGTCAGTATTTCTCCAAACGCTATCAACAGCGAGTGGTGGATCTCGCCCACAGGCGGTGTCACAAAACCTGCTACCAGTAATGCGCAGCCAAAACTGCACATTACGATAGCAGTTGTCAATTGTAAGCGTTTCATGGTTATTTACCACTTTCAATCTGATCGCGCATCAAGTTCCAAACATACTGATAGAATGTCTTGTACTTCGTTTGCTTAATAAAGCCAACTTGATCCGATGCGATGTAGTTTGGATCCATCATGCGGTCGCGAGTAGCAGCACAAATCTGTGCAAACATCTCTTGCCAAGCTAGTTCACTTGCTCCGTATGGAGTCGTTCGCTCACCTATCACTGCGCATCCGCGTTGTCGTTTACCGCGCTTACGGCGCACTGCCACAAACTTTTGTTTCTTTCCGAAAATCTTGCCCGATGCATTATCCACAGGTGCTAAATAAAATACACTTCCTGCCATAGTTTCTGTTTAGTTTTAATAGGTTTAAAAGTTTAATGATTGATTAGTTAAGAGTGTGCACCTTTAGAACTGTTAAAACAGCACCGCAGGTGCGACTAAAACTCTTTCAACTAGCGAAGCTTACTGCTTCGCGAATACTTGCGCCACCACATACCCACGCAGTGTCACATACTTCTTTTGTGCTTTGAATTTTGCTTCGTAAGTAGCTCGTTGCTCTGGGTCCGCAAGGATAGTTGTCGCTTGCGTTTGTGCTGCTTTGAAAGCATTACGCACGGCCTGCTGCGCCTCACTGTTGCCACCGTCATAAGGGTTCTTCACGCGCACACCAATGGTGGCATTGTCTTTCTTGCGGTTGCGGAAATGAATCTCATCCGAACCAGAGAACTTCTTTTGAATCGAATCAAAAGGCGTAGAATTTTTGATAATTGCCATAGTTAAAATTTAGGTTTAATTGGTTAAACGGTTTAGTTTTTTTCTTCTGGGATCCCGCGTCTTCCGGAATTCACAGGCAAGCCGTTCATTCCGAAATCCGCTGCAAAGATACACATAAAACCCCTTTTTTGTTGGTGAATTTCACCACTTGTTACTATTTATCGCGATTTTCTTTTCGCCACAATCTGTCTCACTCTCTCCTCGCTCAAATAGAACTGTTTTCCAATCATTACATATAATTCCATCACAGGCATTCCTTTGCCTAATTGTTCATAGAAGCATTTTCGTATTTCCTTATTTCTTCGTGCTTGATCTGTCATACCTCCTTGCCTTTAACCTCTAAACCGCTACCTCGCCCATCGGCGACACTACCGCTCGCTTGCGAGCCATCACCACGGCGCAGCCGTCTATACTGCTGAATAAATCGTTGTTGATTTTCCCTTTCCTTCTCTGTAGCCACATGCCCCTTGCGATTCGGGCATCGTTGCACCACATATTTCCCATGCAGTTTTCGGATATAAAACCCATCCTCCAACCGTATCTTCCCGCGTATTCCTTCCACTGGTTTCTTAAATGTCACGATCATATATTCTTCTATTATCAGTCGTTTTGTTTTGCCCACCAATGACTTTTATATTGTTTTGGGGTTGCCAATGCGCCCAGCGCATTCTTCCAACCCAAACAATATGTTCATTGAATTGACAATAATTGACAACCCAATTGACGTTAATTGTCTTAAAAAAATGATCATTGATTTTTTCTTATTTTTGTAGGCTTCAAGGAAGCCGTATTTTTGTTTTCAAATCACCTGCGCGTTTCGCGACCACCATAGGACATCTCTAGGACATCTGTGGGCTTTCTGTGGCTTTTGTTGGCAGCAATGTGTCAGCCACTTTTTGAAACACAAATTTCCGCAAGGTCATTTTCTTTGCCCCGTATGTATCTTTCTGTAGTTGCTCGTATGCAGCGCGTTGTGTAGGGTCTGCCATGATGGCTGACACCATTTTAGTAATGATTGAAAATCGTTGCCTTTGTTTCATTTCTTTTTCGCTGGGTATCCGTTTCGGTTTCTTGCGCATTTGATACGCATATGTTTTTCCCGATGGTGATTTTCGAAAAACCACATCACCAATTCTCCCACTGATGGTTGCAATCCCATCCATAAATGTTACTCTTGCCATAGTCTTAAAATGTATTTCGGTTACTTTTTTTATAGGATTTATATATTGGTCATTATCAATCTCATTATTTTGTTGTTGGGCACTAATATAGCGTGCTATATTCTTCTGTCCAAACAACAAAATATCTTCTCCTTGATTTTTATTTATTTTTGTAGCCCTCATAGAGGGCGTATTTTTGTTTGAAAAAATAGTTCTTGATAGGTATCCACCATATCCAGCATATCCACCTGTTTTCTTTTCCTCGTCCCCGTACACGCGCGGACGAGTTTATATATTCTGCTGGATATGCTGGATACCTCCTTACTCCTTCAAGAGCCGCTTTAGACTAGCTATTTCATCTGTATCTCTTTGATATACAAGCCATCCGCGTATCAATCGCCCTCCTATTTTAGGTCGTGTTGATTGGTATCCAGCAGCACCGAGCACCATGCCCAGTCGGCTCAGTGCCATCGGCTTCTTAATGTTGCCATATGTCACCAACCGCTCACTTATCTGTGCCGTCGTCATAAACTCTCCTTTGCCCTCAGCAGGCACATCAAAGAGTATCGGCAACAACTGCTCCTCATTACTCTCATCCCTAAAATGCTGATTATGCTCCTCCAGCACCTCTATCTCGTCCAAGTCAAACCAGTAACTAAACAACGGATCTTGTGCCAATGCCCATGCTTGCGCATACATCCGCTCGTAAGGCAGAATCGTGTAAAACGGGTTCTGTATGCTCTCCACCTCAAACGGCAACCAACGCCTATTGCCCGTAATATCCGTCAGAAAATCCCGCCTATTGCCACTGGCACAAAAACTCGCCAACCGCACCCTGCGCTCCTTGGTGTAAGCATAGGCAGCACGCTCGTTCACATCCGTGGCGGTAATCACTGATTTGAGTTGATTGAGCTCACGGTTATTCATCGAGTCAATCTCATCTAGCGAGATAAGCCCAAACTCCGCAATACGCAGCCGTTCATCTTTGTTCAAATCGTTGCTATTCGCCAACTTACACGCATATGCACGCAGATGTGGCGGTATAAGGTGTTCGAGCCAAGTAGTCTTGAAGATACCTTGTTTACCGATTAGCACCAGCACCTGATGATTCACCACCTCATCTTTCATCCAACTCGCCACCATCGCCACAAACCATTTCTTGAAGCATGTGCGCCACAAGAGACCCTCTCCATCTCCCCCTTCATGGGGGAGTCCTTTATCCCCTCCCTTGAAGGGAGGGTTAGGGAGGGTCCTCACCTGCTGCGCAACCCAATCAATCCAATCGGGCTGCTCCTCCGTCCATTCTCCACACGACAACACATACTCCCTCAGCGGGTGCACATCGGGTATTAGATCCGATTGCAGAGCTGTAATCACTTCTCTACTCGTTATATTCGCATCGTATTCCTGCGCACAATGACACACGATAGAGTTAATATCATGCTTCGTCATCTCTCGCCAATATTCTGAGCCTCTAAACTGTAGCCCCTCTGGGGCGTTCTGTAGCGAAGCGTCCTCTAAACTGTGCGCGACGCGCACTTGCAGCTTATCTGCAACGATGTCATGCCTCAGCCGATTAAAATCGAGATAATTCTCCGTTATGTACTTGATTGCAGTTTCTTGTTTAGTCATAGTATTTTTGCTATTTGTTGTAAGATGTTATCGGTAATATATTTATTTGTTCTTATTGCAATGATTGTTGTGTCTTTATCCGTGTACCGAATAATGCCATCCTCTTTTTCTGTTCTAATCAACTCGTTACAATCAATCCCGAAGAACTCAGCTATTGGGTCAAGTAGATTAAGGTCAAACGGATGCTGCCCATTGAGCATTTTACCAAGATTGGACTTGTCCATATCAATGCCTTCAGCCAATTCACTTTTGGTGATGTTTCGTTCACGGAGCAAGCGATTGACGCGCTCGCAAAGTATTTGTTTTGAGTTCATTTTCACGCTGCAAAATTACTGCTTTTTATTGATACTGCGGTGGTTGCATTTACCATAAATGCAGCAGAAATGGTAGCACATACCATTTCTGCACTATTCTGTTCATATGAACATAAAAGAATCTCGCCCAGTCCATAAAGAACTGGGCGAGATTAGAGAAGAACATTTTCTGCAAACACAATAATTATCTCATAATTGCCACTACACTTATGTTAATTTTAGAATGTTTAACATTCTTCTATATCCTGTTAAATTTTTGGATTGTCTTTGCCGTTCAGAAATTTCAGCTGCAAGGTTTTGCAAACGCTCTACTTCCTTTGCCTCAAAGTAGTGTACGGATAATTTTGGGAGGAATCTTTCATCTTCTCTTCGTCTTCCTCTTTTAGGAGAAAGAACTCTTTTTAGAACCACGACATCTTCGCTTTTCCGAAGAACCTCAAAACCTATATTATGTGATGCTTTTTTCATATTATTCATTGTTTCTTCTAGTAAATAAATCATATATTCCGTCTGCAACACCCTGTACCATAGGGATATCATAGCGGTTTTCATCAAACATATCAGATTGGTTACAGTCAATACATATAAAGCCTTTTAAATCTCGCTCGTTAGTCTCATTACCTTTAATAGGTACTATTGGATAAACCAATTCACTATTGTACGGAAGAACTCCATTAGTATAACATTCTCGGCTTGTATTTTCGTAATCAGGTGAGTCTGCGATATTGTTGTTTACATAAGCTAAGTGTTTTTGATTTCCTCTTAGTATTTTAATTACTATCTTAGAAAAAGCAGTATTAGCAATAATTCGATGTTTGATCTTCCTGTATTGATCTGTATCTCTACCTTTATGTGAACTATCTCTGCATAAATTATATAGTTCTAAAGCCTCCAAATTATCACCACTTGATATGGGAACCTTTATAGACACACAGCAATCTGCTTTTGTCTTTTTATCAAAAATCTTTTTCAAAGTGTCACATAACTTTATCATAACAGTGATAAATTCTTCATCACTTATATCCTCCTGTTTTCTCAGGGAATGTATTTCAGAATAAGCGTTTTTGAGTTCAACAATTGCATCTCCCCATATGGAGTCTATAAAAGTATTATGACAATATTTAATAAGTGCTTCACATAGAAGATAGAGGAAACGAAAAAGCCATAAAGTAATTAGTGATATAACACCCAACAATATAGATGTCTTTATATCCAGATTGAAATAATTACTACCAAACATAAGTATAAGAACAAGACCGCCTAAACTAGGCACGCACCATCTCCATACTTTCCATTTAACAGATTTTATGAATAATTCTTTAAGCATATAAGATCATGTTATGAATTTTATCGGTAATATTTCACTTTTTCTCTTCCAACATCCATGGTGGAGGTATTTCACGTCCTCGCTGTATATCCTCTTGTTGAGGCTTGCTTTTCCGAACTGATGATTGTTTCTTCAATTTTTGTTCCATAATACTTTCTCTTTATTCTACTTCAAACTCACCAGTCATAATAGTGTTACCAGAGTAAATTTGAATAGTGTATGAACCTGCTTGATCTATGGTAGCCTCAATTTCATCTACGAATTCTTCTTCTACAACAACTTCACCTGTTGCTTGATCAATAACCTCAACGTAGGCTGGCATTTCAGTGTATGCTCCTACAGATAATGAATTGCCACTAATAGAAGCACGGAATTGGGTTGGTCTTGGTCTACCTCCTACAGTATCATGCTCTGGGTCATCAAGTGGGATAATGGAATACATTTCGTTCAAGACTATCTCTTGAACCATTCCAAACATAGACGCATTGCTAATACCTAGTAAAAACAATGCAATAAATAAAATTTTTCTCATGAGGGTTGTATATTAAAATTTTCTGCAAAATTACAACAAAATCATAACTTGTGCAATAAAAAAACACGAATGATAAATTTCAGGGGGGGGGTATTTGGTTGATTATCAATTGGTTATATTTGTATCTTATAAAAGAAGGAAATTCTATGTCATTCAATTATTCGACAATTTTTGTAGATAGTCAACTAAATTGTTAGATTCTACACCTATCTTTTTTACAACATGGGTTCTAATAACTTGTACTCCTCCCTTTGTTACACACATAAACTTAGCAAGTTCCTCTACAGAAAGATACGGATAAAGGAAGATAAATGTACAAAGAACGTTCTCTCTATTGGTCAAATTCAATTCTTCCAATGTAGAAAGCCAAGTACTCAGATATGGGCTAATGTCTTTCTTTAAAATGCGATAATCGTTCCATTTATTTGGTGGTGTTGGATATTTGATGCGAATTTCATCTATTAATTTGGCGCGATGAATTTTCTGATTGGCTTCAATAAGTTCTTTTTCTCTTTTTGCTAAGCTTGCTGATATATTTGACATCTGTTCTCTAGAAATGTGCTGTTTATTTGTATTTCTCTTATATATAATCATATCACCAATAACTAGCCCCACACACATGACTATCATAAGTGCTAGTAAAATCCATCCCCAGCGCCATGGGTGTGGATTGTTTATGTAAGAAAGTAACTTTTCCGTTGCGAGAGAATATGATTCATTAAGTGATTCTAATATGCGATGAGTATCTTGTCTTGCTTCCGAATATTCTGCCAATAAGTTAGTCTGGTTTTCTTGAGTAGCTTTTTTGATTACGATAAAGTAGGCGTTTAAACGATAATTAGGATTATTGGAGTGAGAAATTATCCATTTTGCATAAGGTATTGCAGAGTCTAATAATTGTACTCTATGATATGTTTGTAGTATTTTTAAATAAGTATACGAAGGATCCATTTGATGGAGATTAATAGATTTCTTGAAATATACTAAAGCAGAATCATGTTGCTGTAATTCATAGTAATACAATCCTTTGGTCTCGTAATAGCGTGCTATATATGCACTATCCAAATTATATAACAAGGCGTTGTTCAATAAACTATCAGCTGCAACATAGTTGTGTAGATTAGTTTGAAATTCGGCTCTATCTAATAATGTCTGTGCATAATACCACTCATCTTTACTCTCTAAAAAATCTTCACTCGCTCTCTCATAGAATATCAACGCCAAACTATCGCTATTGTTTTGAGCACAGATATATCCCATACACGAATTTACTCGTCCTCGATAAATCGGGTCATCTATTTGCAAACGGTCTGCTTCAATGTAGCACTCGGCAGCTTCTTCTATCTGATTAGATAGGCTATAGTTGCGCCCCATATAATAATACGCTTTACCCAATGTGTTGCTATGAAGCAACCTGCCGAACGGATTGTCCAACGAACAAATCACCCTCTTCAATGCCACAGTATCATCATAGATTACATGCTCATTTTGGTCTAAACTATCAGCAACTGCAATGATCTCCCTTGCTTCTACCCCATGACATGACGAACAGATACAAGCAAAGAGTAAAATAAGGTTAGACATTATTATATTGCGCAAAACCAATAATATTAATCTGTTATATTTACTCATTTTACAAAATTAATTATCACTTGATATTTTCGCAGCAAAGGTACTACTTTTTAAGAATATATGCAAGTAAAAGATATGAAATCATCACAATCTTATACATGGTTTTACTGAAATAGAGGACATGCCTATGTCTAAACACGCCCTCTATAGTTAGATTAATTGAATTAACAAAATCTTATCATTTAACTTAACTCCAATTGTTAATATCTTGATTAATCTTGTCAATCTATAACTTCAACTGGAATATAAAAATCATCTTCATAAGCTGCAGTCCCCATGACATAGTGGCATACTGTACAGATAGTATCTTTCCCTACATTTTTTCCATAAACCATGATACTATGTTTGCTTTGGTGTTTGCCCAAATCTTTCAATTCGCAAATTGAAGCTTGTGGATGTAATAAGCTCACAGACAACACTTTCTCTATATGACTAATTTCCAGTAATGTACTATCACCTACATTAAGAACTATATGATCCATATTAAATGCAGGTTGTTTTTGTGAACATGAGATGAATGAAATTCCTAATACAACAAGGAATAAATACACATTTTTTTTCATACGATGAAATTTAATAATAGGTGATTATTTTATAAATTTAGTTTGATAAGCGTCTGTGGTTGATTCTATAATGATGGTATATGTACCTACAGGTAAAGTAGACTCATTAGCAAAAACGACCCAATCACTTCCATCTTGACATAGGAACATTTTAGGTTTGTTACCTAGATAAAGAGTATCCCATGTTACTGAGGTCGTACTTCTGCCTTTAACAGCATTGCTTCCCATTTCAAAGTAAGTGTCTGCCATTGACTGAATTTGAGTCATGGAATAATCCTGAGCATAAAATAAACCGCAATGTAGTAGCATAATAGCCAATAGCATTTTACGAATAGGACGTAAAAAAAATAAATTAAACTTTTTCATGATTGAAATAATTTTGAGTTAATAATATGGTTTATTGTCATCGTTGAAAGCATGCTCTAAGTTCTCAACGATAGTTAACTAATTTTGCCGCAAAATTACTGTAAATCTATGATGTACGCAATAGTTCAATAAAACCGATAAAAAGGCATGCCTATAACATTATGATTATCAGTAACTTTTCTTACAAAGCAATAAATTGCAAGAAATAGTCGTATCTATTCCTGAAATGGCATACATCAACCATATATATTACCAATATATTAAGGTGCGAAGGTGCGCGCACACCCGTACGCACGTAATCAAACTTCACAAAGATTATTGCTCTTTATTATCGACTTAAAATCATAGAAACGCCTCTAACTACTATTTTGACATTATTTTGATATTTTCTGCATTTTTCTCCAAATCTCAACTTTTATTTGCACATCTCATAAAAAAGCAGTACCTTTGCAACGCATATAAAACTATCCTTATTTTTTTAGAATACATCAATTATAAATTCATAAAAGTGTGCACGAACTTATAGTGCAATATACCATGAATTCTCCTAAGTATTTAAATCACAAACCACTTGTATCTGTGAATGACTATGATCAAATAGATGGACAATATCGTCATCATACAGATGCAAAAGCATTGAGTATAGGTTTTGCTCAATACGATGAAGACGAGATTGCAATGAAAATATGGAGACATACTGGGAATCGTTGGAGTCGTCAGTCAGAGGAGTTACCATTACATCGTAATTTAGATTTAACTATTCTATTGTTACGGATACTATTTGATGATGAAATAAATCCAGATAGTTTTTTGATAAAGAAAAAAGAGCAATTCTCTGAAGATCAGGCGGGAGGCATTGAAGAAATTCGAGATTATTATCGCAAAAATTCTAACATCTTGAGACCTCGACTGAAAGAGATTAAAAGATTATTAGAGGAAATGAAATAAGTTAATACATGTTAGTAAAAAGAGAGTTTGTTATTTAAAATAGAAGTAATATATGGATATAAGAACAGAGAATAACTCAATATTTCACCATACAAGTAGTGTTACAACTTTACAGGCAATTCTACAAAAACAAGCTTTTAAAGTGCAATATTGTACAGAAAAGATATATCTATCAAAAAATACATTTTTGCATATTATGGTCCCTATGGTTAGTTTTGCGGATATTCGACTCACAGATTATGTTCGCTCATTTCGTCAGCCCACGAAAAAAGGTGAGTATGCTCTAGGATATTATGGAGACTATGCAATTGGACTATCTAAAGAGTGGGCTATTCAAAAAAATGTTAGTCCTATTATATACCTGCCAAAACCAAAAACAACTTTACCTCAGAACCATTTTTTAAAGCCGTTAAAGGGAAAAGAGAAACGCGTGTTGAATGATAATGATTTTGGAGAAAAAATAGATGGTCTAGCTCCTATTGCTTCCTTCTGCAAACATTATGAAGGTATCTTGGAAAAAGATCCCAATAGAAAAGAACGATATGCATTTCACAATGAACAAGAGTGGCGGTATGTGCCTTCTGATTTGCCAATAAGATGGAATTTGTACAATAACAAATCTGATGCTGATTATCAAAACAAGAAGAAAAAGAAGGAGGTTCTGAATAAAAAAATTAAGAGAAAATTGGAGTTTGATTTATGGAATGATGTAACATATATTGTGGTGAAATCAGAAAAATATATAGATAGGATTGTTGAAATATTAGAAAAAAGATACCGCAAAGAACTAGCTTTGCATCCTGCTGATAATGTCAAAATAACACAACGTTTCAGATATTTATGTACGTGTGTTATAACAACGGAACAATTATGTTCTGATTTATAAAAGTCATTAGATTTCAAACAAAATCTTGCGATTGTTGTATTTCTATAATCGTTTTCGGCATAAAAATTGTACTTTGTAAATAAAAAACTTACTTTGTATTTCAAAAGTTTGTTTTTGTAAAAAAAAAGTATTACCTTTGCAGAATAAAATTGTGCAACTCTTATGTCATACACTTACGATAATACTGCACGTTCCCGTATTTACGCATCACTCTTTTCGCGAAGAGTAGTTGCTGAGGTATTGGCTGGTAGTTACAAATCAATAGATAAAATATATTATCTTTTCAGAGATAATGAGGCTCTTGAACGGAAAACATATTTAGATTATTTTCTTTATTTATATCGTTCAATGATGAAGCATTACCGCTGCGAGTATGTATTTAAAAATGAAGTGATAAATAAGATACTGCTTCGCCATTTCTCTAATCCTAACACTGTTTCTTTTAGTGAATTTCGAGTCAATCAATCTATTGCAGATCTCGTTATGTTTAATGGTATTAGTAGAGCATACGAAATAAAAACAGATTATGATTCTGATAAAAGGTTGATTAGCCAACTGACTGATTATAATAAATTATTTGAAAAAACATACCTAGTAATCTCTGCTACTGGATATAATAAGTATGTCAATGAGTTGCCTCAAACTGTAGGAATAATCACATTTGAGTATAAAAACGGGGCACTAGTTCATCGTGTTATTCGTGAAGCAGAAAAAAATACAATTATAGATATTCATACACTAATGCGTTCTATACGTGCGACTGAGTATAAAAATATTGTGAAAGAAATATATGGGACATTACCTAATGTTTCCGAATTTGACATGTTTGAAGCATGTGAAAATCTACTGAAGGTTGCTGATAACAACAAAGTACGTGATACTTTTATGAATGTTATCAAGCAACGCAAAACCAATACGCAATCTTTGGGACAATTTGAAAGATGTTTTCGGCAGTTAGGAGTGGCAACAAATATGACACTTACAGAATATCATTCATTTGTTAATAATTTATCTAAACCAATAAAAATATAATATCATGTATTATCCTTATCTTAGAAGTAAACAGAATGAGATGTTAGCATTACGTGAGATTGCTCAGTCAGATATAACTTACTCTCATGTAATGCCTATTATTGAACCTGTACGCGAGTTAGCAACCTTGGACAAAACTATTCAGATGATGGAGAGTGCAAATATTCATTATGCTGTAATACTCAATGCAAAAGGGTATGAAGTAAATGAAGTGTATGCTTGGCTTGCTAAAGATGAATATTGCAATTACACTCCTGCCTTTTTGTGTGATGATTCTATATTGTCAGTAAAAAGTAGTTTGGATAGTATAGAGGAAATACACGATGTTATTCTAGTGTTTAAAAATGATATTGACTCAGACAATGAAGAACTATTGAGCCTTCTCACACATCCATCCGTAGCAACTATTGTAGGACATATGAGCCGCTCTTTAAGAAAGAAATTATCACATGAAAACAAGCAATTAGTTACTTTTAATGCAGATGCATTTCGTGCTCAAAATTCTAATGCACAATATGAAAGCGTACCAGATGAATTGTATACAGAAGAACATTCGTTTTACAAAGATGATAACTACGATGGTTTTTCTGATTTTTGCGTTTTACCTAAAGATTTGCAAGAAGGCGGCATGACTCCAACAACGTTGGCGATTCATTTGACTTATAAAAAGAATGAAGATGAAATATGGGTAAAGCATTTTTTATCAGATAATAGATATGGTAGAGAAAATATACAACATAAATTTAAGGAAGCTGCGGTACATGTGAAAGAGTTCTATGATGGTCAAGAAATTCCTAAAACAGAGGCTGTTGAGCAATTATTGAATTGTCTTCAACAAGAACACTATCCAGGGCTAGGAAAACTGAAAGAGTTTTCCGTTTGGAATCATTTGGAATTGATTAATGACTTTTTAGAGAATAACCGATGATTAGGACTGCGGATTTTAAATCAGAAGAGTTACGGGCATCTTTGTTTGTAGAGGATGTTCTTGATCCTGAACTAGCATGTGACTTTTTTCAGGGTTTGTTTGAACCATATGTGGAGGATGCTACGGGAGTACCACTAGCTCTTCAAATAATGAGTGATTGGGACTTATTTATAGACAATGATACTGCGAATCGAGTTATTGAAGATGTATTGAGTTGGGCCTCAATGGCGGATGTAAATATGCATGCGGATACGCGAGTGGTATATTCAGAATCTGTGAACGCATCTTTAATAGAATGGACTAATCTTAAGCAAAGTATAAAATGTAACTCTAGATTTTTAAGTGATTTGACTCCTTTAGAAAATTTAGGATTAAGAAAAAGTTTACTGAATTCAGAAGAATCCTTCAATATCAATAATCGAAAACAATTCTATCGTGCCCGAATTGCAAATCTTAAAGATGAAAAGTACACACCAAAAGATATGGGAGCTCCTCCAGCAAAAGATGCCTCAGCAGGACGGGCTAATCCTGAAGGAATACCATATTTGTATTTATGCACTGAGCCTGAAACATGTTATTACGAGGTTCGGGCTGCCTATCTTGATAGGGTATGGATAGGTAGATTTAGTGTGGAATCAGATGAAATTCTGCATTTGATAAATTTGGAACCACGGCATCGTAGTCAACAATTAACCCTTGATTCTGAACCGATATTTATCTTGCGTAATCGACTTCTAATGAATGCGATTAGCAAAGATCTATCTACTCCATTGCGTAGACATGATAAAGATACATTGGAATATTTACCGACACAATTTATTTGCGAGTATATCAGATTAAAACTTCAAAAGGATGGTATAATTTTTCAAAGTTCATTGAAGAAAAATAGTGCAAATGTAGTCCTTTTTAATGCAAACAAGGTAAAGTGTCGTGAAGTAAGGGAGTACGAAGTAACAGGTATTGACATTCATTCGGAACAAGTTAATTAAATATACCATACTCTCATAGCAACCTCCTCATATGTTGCTGTTTTTCTTTTCTAGAATTTCTCCCCAATTTACAAGGATTACTGCGCTTCGCTTTTTCACAGGTTCTAGAAGCAAAATCTCGCATTTCTTTTTGCAAGCAGAAGGGGAACTCTTTCTTGCCTGCGGTGGAGCAGGCTACACATTGAGGAGCTACCAGTTTGGTAACTCCTCTCTTTTTTGCATATTCACTTTTTGTTGAGAGGAAATCTTGAACTACTCTTGAGTGTTGTTGTCCCAATCTTTGTGGTCATCATTCTCAGTTATCTCTTGCGCCATTGAGCGTTCTCGCGAGCGTCCGCTCCGAGCTTCGGCAGCCTCTGCTTTGTGGGTATTGCTTTTATCCACAGCAGCCTCACCCTTTTCAATTCTCCTCTCACCATATCGGCAAATTGATTTGCCTTCCTCGCAATGCCCTTGCAGTGTGATATGGTTCGAGGAGTTCTTGATGGGTTCGTGTGCGGTAGTTCTATGTCCTCGTAGCGGTGAGGGCTACTTCGGACTCGCGCGGCGTACTTACTCCTTGCAATGTCTCCCAGACATTGCTGCGGTACGCCTTAATCGCTTCACATTTCGCTTCAGTGGCTAAGCAATACCCTGAGGAGGCAGCCGAACTCTTCGCTGCCGCTCGCGAGAACGCTCAATGGCGCTACCGCAGCTACCTGCGCATGCTCAGCACCAATTGGGATAAGGAATAATCCTTAAAGTCCTTAACGACCTTAAGTTCCATACAACACAAAAAGAGCCATCCATTGGGGTGGCTCTTTTATTTCTCTCCTTTCTATGTCCATTGCTCCCGAATGCTATTCGGGTACTTTTCCAAAAAAAGCACTTTTCTTAAGATTCCCTTCCCTTGTACCTTCCCTTTTAGTCTCGTGTAAAAGACCAAGGAAGAACCAAGGATGAACCAAGGAACACCCAAAGAACGCCCAACCACCCAAAAGTGCTTTTTATTAAGATTGGCTACCTCAAAGAAATCTTTGTTACGGTAGCATCGGCTATCTGCCTCCCCTGCCAAATACCTCTGTCAATTTCCTTTACACCCTTTTGTAAAGTTTCTTTACACTCTCGCACAAGTGCCAAAATGTCACATCGCTGATAATCAATGCCTTTCATATTTTGGCACGCCCTTTGAATAGTATATTGCAGAACAAAATCAATCAATATGTTAAAGCAATATACTATCCTTCTTTTCTTCTGCCTCTGCGCTGCCCATAGCGCAGCCACCTCCCTCTCCCTCCGCGACTGCATGGAGTATGCCATCGCCCATTCCGCGAAAATGGAAATCCAACACGCCAACAACGACGATGCCCGCATCGCACGCCGCGAAACTATTCTCCGTGCCTTCACCCCCACTATCCAAGGCGGCACATACGCCTCGCTGAATTTCGGACGCGGAATTGACCCCGAAACCAACAACTACATCTCCACCACCTCGTTCAACAACGGATACTCCCTGTCGGGTGCTATCACACTGTTCAACGGTTTTGCGGCTGTCAATAACCTCAAAATCACCAAGACTGCCATCAAGATGGGCATCGCAGAGGAGCAACAACTCCGTGACCAAATATGCCTCGCAGTCATGGAAGCATACTGCAATGTCCTCTATTTCACCCAGATGACCGAAGCCATGCAAGTCCAAGTCACTACCGCCACCAGCAACCTGCAATTGGCACAACGCCAAGAACAATTGGGGCAGAAAAGTCATGCCGATGTCATCCAACTCGAAGCCGACCTCGCCGAGCGTGAGTATCAGTACATCACCATGACCAACCAACTCAACGACGCCCGCATGACCCTTCAGGACCTCATGCTGTGGGAGGAGGACCACGAATTGCTCATCGACCTCCAGAGCACCGAGAATCTAACAGCGAGCCACGCGAGCGGTCTAACAGCCGCAGGCGGTCTAGTATCTAACAGCGAAGCTCTTCACCACCCATCTGTCGAACTGGCTGCCTATCGCATGGCTAACGCCCAACTTGACCTCAACACAGCGCGTTGGCGATTGGCTCCGTCGCTCTCCCTCTCAGGCGGTTGGTCAACGGGTTACTACACCTATCCCCGTACCCAAGACTATGTAGCCATGCCTTTTGCCAGTCAGTTCATCAACAACAGCGGCGAGTATGTGCAGTTGTCTCTGTCTATCCCTATCTACGATGGCTTATCGCGCCAGTCGAATATCGTGCGCAAGAAAAACGCCTACCGCCGTGCTGAAGCCGAGTATCGCCAAACGCTGCGCGAGGTAGAGGCAGAGATGGCGCGTGCTGTGCAAGACCGTGATGGTGCAATGGCAGCCCTCAAGCAAGCCGACCGCCGAGCCAAAGCGCAACAGGAGGCATACGCTATCAATAGCAAGAAGTTCGAACAAGGGCTTATTTCTCCCCTCGAACTCAAGACCTCATCCGACAACCACCTCAATGCCCAAGCCGAGCACCTCAACGCCCAGCTGAAGTACTTCATCAAATCCTGCGTAGTCCGCTACTATAACGGTACCCCTTATCTTGAACAACTATAAACATCACTACACAACGCTAAATATCACAACATCATGGATAAAATCATCGAAAAGAAAAAAGGCATTGCCCGTGCCTTCACCCTCAAAGCCTTGCCCTATTGGTTGGGCTCAGCAGTGGCTGTACTGCTCATTGTTCTCCTTGCGCGTAGCAGCAATGGCGCTATGCGTATCGACCCCGAAACTCTGACCATCGCCACCGTCACCGAAGGCGAGTTCAACGACTATATCCGTCTCAATGGACAAGTGCAGCCCATGACTACTATCCAACTCTCGCCACTCGAAGGCGGTGTCGTGCAAGAGATTATCGTGGAAGAGGGAGCACATGTCAAGGCAGGCGACCGCATACTGGTGCTCAGCAATGATAACCTCGACCTGCAAATCCTCAACTCAGAAGCCGAACTCGCTGAGAAAGAGAACCTTCTGCGCAACACCCTCATCTCTATGGAGCAGCAGAAACTCAGTCTGGAACAAGAACGGTTGCAACTAGCAATGGAGGTGGAACGCACACGCCGCACCGCCGAGGCGCAGCGTGCCCTGTATGCCGACCAACTCATTGCTCGAGAGGAATACCTCCGTGCGGAGGAGGACCACCGTCTGGCACAACAACGCCTGCAACTGGTCAATCACCGTGCTGAGCAAGATAGTCTTTACCGCAGCGTGCAAGTGAGCCAGATGCAAGAGAGCCTTGCCAATATGCGCCTCAATATGCAGATGATTCGCCGCCGCAAAGACAACCTCACTATCAAAGCGCCGATTGATGGCGAACTCGGACTGCTGGAAGCCACGCTCGGACAATCTATTGCCCAAGGCACCAAGATTGGACAAATCAACGACCTCGGTAACTACAAGATTGAGGCGCAACTCGATGAGCACTATATCGACCGCGTAGCAGCAGGATTAGAGGCGACATTCGAACGCCGCGATGAACAGTTCCGTGCCGTGGTGCGCAAGGTGTATCCAGAGGTGCGCAATGGTAAGTTCCGTGCCGACTTGAAGTTCGTGGGTGCACAGCCCGACAATATCCGCAGTGGTCAGACATATTACCTCAATCTGCAATTGGGCGAGTCGGAACAAGCCATGCTTATCCCTCGTGGCGCATTCTTCCAAACCACAGGCGGACGATGGATTTATGTGATGGATGCGGATGGTAAAGGGGCTACTCGCCGAGATATTCGCCTCAGTCGCCAAAATCCGCAGTACTACGAAGTCATTGAGGGTCTGCACCCAGGCGACCGTGTCATTATCTCAGGCTACGAGAAATTTGGCAATAGTGAGAAATTGAAGTTCTGATATGATAAACAAACATCCCAAACTACAATCAAGTAATTTGGGATGTTTTATAATATGGTGATTTTGTGGCAGTCTATCACATACTCAGCAATCTGTTGATAAAATCCTCGCTGCTTTCGTTAGATTGCATGGTAATTGTTTGTCCTGCTTGTTTTTGTGCACTGGATTGTTGTACCCTTGTGTAAAACTCTTGTTTGTTCATTAGTAAGTGAGCATTTTAATTACTATTGCCGTGTTCTATACATTCGAATAGAATCTTTGGATTCATTTACTTCTTCTAATGGGAAAAAGTTACATTTTTCATAAAAGCCGATTGCACTATATTCGGCAGAATGATAAGCACTAACAGAAATAAATTGAATATCTGTTCGATTGCAAATCTCATCTACCAAAGCAGCTATCTGTTCTATACATTCAGTTCCAATTCCCTGCAAACGAAAAGGTTCTGCTACTGCCAAATATTCGATTTCGATAGAAGGATATACATCTACAGGATAAGTATCTGGTAGTTTTAGACCGCATTGGGTGTCTAATTTGTTTCTAACATCTTCTTTGACCAGAACAAGTCCATCAAATCGTATCACAAAAAACGCAACAGTACTACCATTTTCATCGTATAAATAGTATGGAGAACAAGCACATTGTTGCACATAGGACTGCAGATTATGGTGTATAAAATCATCCATAATCTGTACTCCACATCTAAAGTCAGTTAATACAGAAAAATCGGATAAGGGTTTTAAAGATAATTCCATGTTATTAACCTCTTACCACTACGATGTGTTTTCTTTTCGCTGTTTTAGATTGGAATGTCTTAGGGGCTGTTGATGTTGTCATTTTCTCCACAGCCTCTCTAACCTTTTTTGCGAACTCGCCTTTGATAGGCTCACGCGATGTTGTAATACCAAACATGTTGCTATTTAGTTAAGTGGTTAAATTGTTTTCGGTGCAAAGATACTATTTTTTTTTCAAATGCACAAATCTATGCATGATTTTCTATACATTTTTAATAGAACATCTATATTTTGTACCTATTTTATTTATATTTTGGCAAATTTTGTGCCACAACTCTGACCTATGTAGTTTAATATTCATCAAATTTGCAAATATTCACATACTTGAGAATTTGTGCAAAAATGCTTAGGCTTTTAATATATTCAAATGTTTTTGCAAAAAATCGTGCATTTAGCGCAATTTTAATCCCCTTTGGCGTTGAGGGAGATGTTGAGACTATTTACATCAATTAAATCAATATCTTTTTAGTAAAAAACAATACAGGCACACTCAATGGGGTGCCTGCTGATTGTATAATGGGCTATTCTTTACGGATGATTTTCGTGTGCTTAGGGAAGGCGGTATCAGAGATATGAGTAACGGAAGATGGGATAGTAATGGAGGTTAAAGATTTGCAATCCATGAAAGCCCCATCTCCAATCATCGTTACGCTATTAGGAAGGTTGACGGAAGTTAAAGCAGAGCAATTAAAGAACGCATGATGTATAATATAGGTTACGCCGTTAGGGATAGTGATGGAGGTTAACCGGGAGCACCCAGCGAACGCCCATCCATGAATACTGGTTACACTATTAGGGATGATGATAGAGGTTAAACTTGAGCAACCTTCGAATGCCAAATCTCCAATACTAGTCACACTATTAGGGATGCTGACGGAAGTCAAATCATAACAACCACTGAACACTTTAATTCCTATATTGGTTACACTATTAGGAATGGTGATAGAAGTCAAACCTGAGCAAATGAACGCACTCGATCCAATGCTTGACACACTATTGGGGATGGCGACGGAAGTCAAGTTCTTGCAAAACATAAATGCTCCATATCCAATACTGGTCACACTATTAGGGATGGTGACGGAAGTCAATTTTATGTAAGACTCGAAGGCCCTATTTCCAATCTCCTTTACTTCATAAACATAATGTCCACACACAATCTCCTCAGGTATAATTACTTCCATCACATTCTTATCCACATATTTCGCCACAGCTACACCATTCCCATCTTCAATAGCTTTATACATCAAATTTCCAAGTTGAAATTCATCTTTTGGCAGGGCTTTGCATTTAGCTTCTTTGAGACCAGTGGTGTCCAATGTGATGCTGTCCAATTTGGATGCATCTGACAAGATGATCTCTGCCTCGTTGTAGATAGCCTTGTTGTCAATAGCCACTACTTTGCGTAGGTACTCGCCTTTGGGTAGGGTAATTTTGGTAAGTTTGTTCTCATCCAAAATCATCACTTCCTCATCATCGATAAACAAACGACAAGGACGATTGACACGAATCTTATAAATTACATCACTCATAGTTTTGGGTTATTAATTGCGGTGCAAAGGTACAAAAATATTTTGAAATGAACAAGGTTTAACTGATATTTTCGAAAGATTTGACTAAGAGTTGATAAAGAGTTAATTCGCTCGTCGTCAGGTGATCTATCAGTGGAGATTGCTCTCGTTGCCGTCCCGTTGTCGTGTCGTTGCCGTATTTGTTAGGTAACTAATAGGTAACATACAACGGATTTATATTAAAATATACTGTCAAATCCTTTTACACTCAATTGTAAAGTTTCTTTACACTCTCGCAAATGGCAAAAATTGCAATCGTCAAGTAATCAGCGTATTACGTGTTTTGGCACGCGGATTGCTTATATATTATTAAGAACGCGCTGCGCGCTGAGAGAGGTCAGAACGCTATGCTGTCAGATATACACCCAATAACAAGTAAATAGAAAACAACAACAATATGAAATCCTTTCTTAATTTCCTTAAGCAAAACAAACTCTACACCTTCATTGAGGTGGTGGGTATGGCTATTGCGTTGGCGTTTGTCGTCTTTATCGCTACCTTTGTAACCTCGCAACTCACACGTGACAATGAAGTCAAAGGGCGCAATGTCTATGTCAGTCGCTCCGAACGCATGTTTATCGGTTGCGGTACTATCAAAGAACAACTCGAAGGACGCTTCTCCGAAGTGCAGTCCATCTGTCGTATGTTCGATACAGAAATCTTCGGCGGCATCGAAATGAGTATGCGCTACACCACTACCAGCGGTCACTCTTCAACCAGCAATGATGACCGTGCCGATGCGTTGGTGGTGGATGAGAATTTCTTCCAACTATTGCCTTACCCATTGCTCGAAGGCACAGCCGAGTCCGTACTTGCCACTACACAATCGGTGGTTATCAGTGAGTCGTTTGCGCGTATCTTCTCGCCCAACGAGAGCCCCATGGGCAAGACCATTGAGATATACGTGGAAGGCAATACTGCTGCACTCACTGTTTCGGGCGTGTTTGGTGACCTAACGAATAGCGTCATTCGCTCGCCTAAAATCATCTACCGCATTGACCAACTCCAGCAACTCACAGACCAAGTGATACACAATGGCTCAGGTGCAGTAGCTACATTCTTCCAACTTGTACCCAATGCGGATGTTGCAGCCCTTTCAAAAGAGATGGAGAAGATTGTGAGAGAGCAGGACTATATCTATAAATACGGTGTCTTCCACGATTTCTATCTCATTCCTTTTGAGGATATTCAATACTCTGACCTCTCTGCTCCGTTGCCATTCGTTAATCTGGTCAATCGTGATTTCTTTTCGCTCTTTTTCGCAGCAGGTTTATTGCTCCTTATCTTCGCAGTACTCAACTATATCTCGCTGACAGTAGCGCAGATTGGTTTCCGTGCACGCGAGATGGCTACTCGCCGTTTGGTGGGTGCACAACGCTGGCAAATCGTGCTGAAATATATCCTCGAATCGTTTTCGCTTACGACGGTATCTTTTGGTTTGGCACTCCTCATGGCGCACCTCGTTGCACCGTATTTCAGCGAACTCATTGGACAGACTGTTGCGCCATTCGAGCATATCACTTGGGGCGTGATACTCATGATGATTGTTCTGGTATTGCTACTCTCTATTCTCTCGGGTGTCATTCCTGCACTCATGGTGCTGAAGTACCAACCGATTGATGTGGTGCGTGGTTCGTTTGAGAAAGATAATCGCATGGTACTCGGGCGCATACTGATTATTGTGCAAAACATTGTGGCTATCATCACGCTTGCAGTGGCTGTAGTCATGTTTGTGCAACTCCATCACATGCAGAGCAAGCCCCAAGGATACGAACGCCAAAACCGCTTGCGTATCAGTGGTGCCAACACTCCAGCAGATTATTTGGTAGAAGAACTCAAACAACTGGCTTGCGTGGAGAAGGTGGGTTGGGTACAATTCGAACCATTTACCTTTGGTACAACGGGTATGGGTCTTATGTTTGGCGGGCAGGAGTTCAAACTCGATATGTACTATGGCGACCAAACGGCATTTGACATTCTTGGCTTTGAGGTCATTCGCCAGACTGCTGATCCTATCGAACCTGCTGCATGGTTACCCGAATCGTTGATTACTCCTCTCGGCGTGGACTATGACTGTACCATGCTTACCCCCGATAACGACTATGGTTTGCCTATCTGTGGCATCATCAAAGATTTCCAAAAAGGTATGCCAGGCTTTGCTCCCTCATCCGATTGGCCTGTTGTACCTTGGATAATGAACATGGACGAGCCTGCCGATTTCCGCATATTGCGCCAACTGATTGTGCAAGTGTCTGGCGATGAGAACGAAGCCGTAAAGCAAATTGCCGAGTTCTACCGCCAACACGATAGCGATGAGGAAATATCGGTGAATACCTACAACTACCTTGTCAGCCACATGTACGACAAGCAGGATAACAACGCCAAACTGATTGCGCTCTTTACGCTGCTGACCTTGTTGCTGTCTTCGTTGGCTATGCTGGCGATGAGTACCTACTACGCGAAGCAGCACACACGCAATACGGCTATTCACAAGGTGATGGGTTGTGAGAATCGCACTATCTATTTCCGCACCGTGCGCACGTTCCTCTCTTCTATCCTTATCGCAGCCGTGATTGCAGTGCCTTGTGCATGGCTCATCGCGCAACGATGGCTGGAGACCTACGACTACCGTATCGCTAATTCCGCGTGGTACTATTTCCTCACCGCCCTTGCGGTCATACTCCTCGCGGTAGTGTCTATCACATGGCAAGCCGTCCGCCTGATGAACACCAATCCTGTGGAGGCGTTAAAATCGAAATAATATAAACTATAAAAACAATACAATTATGATTCAAGTAACTAATCTCAGCAAAGTGTTTCGTACAGAAGAAATCGAAACTACAGCACTCAACAATGTGTCATTCACTATCAGCAAAGGCGAGTTCGTAGCCATAATGGGACCTTCGGGTTGCGGTAAGTCCACGCTGCTCAATATCCTTGGTTTGCTCGACAACCCAAGCGGTGGCAGCTACAACTTGCTCGGCACCGAAGTAGCCAACCTGCGTGAGCGCGAACGCACCAACTATCGCAAAGGAAACATCGGCTTTGTGTTCCAGTCCTTCAACCTCATCGACGAGCTGAATGTCTATGAGAATGTCGAACTGCCACTGAAGTACCTCAATATCTCGGCATCGGAGCGCAAACGCCGTGTGACAGAGATACTCAAACGCATGAATATCAGTCACCGTGCGCAGCACTATCCACAGCAGTTGTCGGGTGGACAGCAACAGCGTGTAGCCATCGCGCGTGCTGTAGTGGCAAATCCTCAACTGATCCTTGCCGATGAGCCCACAGGAAACCTCGATTCGCGCAATGGTAAAGAGGTGATGGATCTGCTCTGCCAACTCAATGCAGAAGGCACCACCGTGGTGATGGTGACCCACTCGCAACGCGATGCCTCTGCGGCGCAACGCATTATCAATCTGTTCGATGGAGAAATCGTGAAAGACGTTAAGAACCAATTGTAGAACTGAATACACATGAAATTTTCAAAGTTATTAAATATTTTGGGAATGACGGCGGCGTTTGCTGCGCTGTATATCATTCTCGTGCAGGTGCATTACGACCTGACCTATAACCGCGCTATCCCCGACTCCGAGCGCGTGTATCTGATGACATTGCCTTCATTTGGCGCAGGCGAAACGAAACAACAGTCGTTCCTCGCACGTCCATTTGCAGAGTATTTCTTGGAAGAGAACATCTATGTAGAAGCATACGGCGTTGCTCAATTGGATGATGTGAACCAGATAAACGTCATCGTGGGCGAAGGCACAGCAGCGAAAACGCATAGTGTAACCTTTGCCCAAATGACCTCGGGCGCACTGAAGACCTTTGGCATTCAACCTGTTATGGGTTCGCTGGAGGACATAGGAGAAGGTGGCTATGTGGCTATTAGCGAGACGGCTGCAGAGCGATTGGGCGTGGCAGTGGATAGTGTTCTGCAACTGGAGAGTTGGGGGCAAACAAACTACTTTGTGGTGCGCGCAATATACAAAGATCTGCCCGTTGCCAGCGACCTAAAGAACATAGAAGTGATTCGTTGCAATCAACTGGAGGAGCAAGACTTGAACTCCACCAGCAACTGGTCATATCAGTATTTTGTGAAACTCCGTTCGACAGATGACAAAGCACTCTGCGAGGAGGTGATTTCGAAAAAGTATGCGGAGATAATGGCGCAAGAACTGAAACGCTATCGTGGCATGCAGCATAGCGACCCATCGTTCTACAAGCAGTTGGACAAGTTGGAGACGTTTATTGATGATATTCATTGCACCTTGATGCCTATTCGTGATTTGTACTATGACGACACGCTGGAGTGGAGCGTAGGACAGGAACAAGGCAACAAGACCAGCACTATTACGCTGATGATTGTGGCTGCGTTGATAGTGATTATTACGCTGATTAACTATGTGAACTTCTTCTTTGCGCAAGTGCCCATGCGTATTCGTAGTGTGAACACACGCAAGATTTTGGGCAGTTCGCGTGCGGCATTAGTGGGGCGTTTTTTGGCAGAATCGGCTGTGCTGGTGGCGATTGCATTGGTGTTGGCGGTAGTGGTGGTGCTGCTGTTCTGCTCGACAGAGTGGGTGCATTATATCTCTTGCGACTTGGCGTTAAGTAAAAATATGGTTGTTGCGGTGCTCACCGTGGGCATTGCTTTGGTAATGACACTCATGGCAGGTCTATATCCTGCCATGTACGCCACCTCCTTCCCACCTGCGCTGGCGATTAAGGGTTCGTTTGGCATGTCGCAAAAAGGCAAGTCGCTGCGCTATGCGCTGATTGGTTTGCAGTTCGTGATTTCGATCGCGTTCATCATCTGCGCGATATTCCTGAAGAAACAACACAGCTACATGATGAACTATGACATGGGCTTCAACAAGGAGTGTCTTATCACGGCGAACATTCCGCTGAATAGTTTGGACGAGCGCGATGCGTTTAGCAGCGAGTTGCTCAATAACCCAAATATCAAGGAGGTAGCATGGTCGCAAGACCGAATGGTGGCAGATATGCGCATGACGTGGGGTCGTTGGCATCATGGCGAACAGATGATGATAAACGTCATGCCTGTGTCGTGGAACTTCTTGCAAGTGATGGGCATAGAGGTGTTTGAAGGGCGCGATTTCTTGCCTTCGGATGAGAAGGGCGATGGGGCAATCATTCTCAACGAGTATGCCAAAAAGAAGTACAACCTCAATCTGGAGGAGGTAATAGAGTGGAATGGTAAGCCCTTCCCTGCGACGGGTTTCTGCCGCGACTTCCACTTCAAACCACTACACGAGGAGAGCGATGCGTTTGCGTTCTACATTTACGATTCGGAGATACAAACGAGGTACTTCGTAACGCCACACCTCACGCTGCGCACCATTGAGAATGCCGATATAAAGGCGGTGTTTGATGCCATCCGTGCAACCACCGACAAGATTCTGCCTGACTACGGCAGCGAGAAAGTGAAAATCAACTTCTTCGATGAGGAACTGGGCGAGAACTACCAAAAAGAGCAACAACTGACCACAACGATCTCGTTGTTCACGATGTTGGCGATTATTATTTCGCTGATGGGTGTGTTGGGATTGGTGATTTTCGAGACGCAGTACCGCCGCAAGGAGATTGGTATCCGCCGTGTGAACGGTGCCACTGTGCGTGAGATATTGGTGATGTTCAACCGCAAGTTTATGATTATTGTGGGCATTTGTTTCCTCATCGCTGCACCGATTAGCTACTTTATTACAGACTATTATTATAGCACTTTTGCGTACCGTGCACCGATAGCTGTGTGGGTGTTTGTGGTAGCGTTGTTGGCTGTGCTCTTTATCACGGCTATGGTGGTTACCCTCGCCTCCCTCCGCACCGCGACCTCCAACCCCGTCGAAGCACTGAGGACGGAGTAAAACATATCTTTTCTGCTCTGCATCTAATACGGGTGCAGAGCAGAATTACCCTTAAAACTTTTGAAACCCCTAAAACTTTTTCTACTTAATATTTGTATATACGCAATTTTTGTTGTACCTTTGCACCCACTATGAAATCCAAAGCCAAAATACTTGTCGTGGACGACAACAAAGGTATTCGCGCAGCGCTGGAGATGTTGCTGCCGCGATTCTTTGCTCAGGTAGAGATGCTGTCTTCGCCTAAGTCGTTGCAATCCACTATCCGTGAACTGCAACCTGATGTGGTGCTGCTCGATATGAACTTCCAAACCGCTATCAACACGGGCAACGAAGGACTATACTGGCTCTCCGAAATCAAACAGTTTGCACCTAATATCGAAGTGGTGCTCTTTACCGCCTACGGCGATATTCAACTCGCAGTAGAGGGCATGAAACGCGGAGCGTTCGATTTCATTGTCAAACCTTGGGACAACAACAAACTCGTTGAGACTCTTACCCTTGCGTACCAACAGAAAATTAAACGCACAGGCAAAAAATCTCCAACCCCATCGCCCATAACCAATAGCCAATCGCCCAAAATGCACTGGGGCTCAAGCCCTGCCATGACCATTATCCGCAAGCAACTGGAGAAAGTGGCTACCACCGATGCCTCTATCCTCATCACAGGCGAGAATGGTACGGGTAAGGATGTACTTGCCAACGAGATCCATCGCTTGTCGGCTCGCGCTGCGCAACCGATGGTGTGCGTGGACGCAGGCGCTATTACCGAAACACTCTTCGAGAGCGAACTGTTCGGACATGTCAAAGGTGCTTTCACCGATGCACATGCTGACCATGTAGGTAAGTTCGAACAAGCCAACGGCGGCACGCTCTTCCTCGATGAGATAGGCAATATCCCATTGCACTTGCAAGCCAAACTCCTGCGCGTGCTGCAAAACCGTGCTATCGTGCGTGTTGGCGATACCAAAGAGATACCAATTGATATCCGCCTTATCTGTGCTACCAACCGCGACATTCCACAAATGGTACAGGACGGCACTTTCCGCGAGGACTTGTACTACCGAATCAACACAATGCACCTGCAACTTCCACCACTTCGCCAACGCCAAGACGAGATTCTGCCGCTTGCTGAGCGTTTCATGCAAACCTATGCCGAACGCTACCACCGCAATGTGAATGCGTTGGCACCCGAAGCGCAACAAGCCCTGTTGGCACATACTTGGTCGGGCAATATCCGCGAACTCAACAACTGCATTGAAAAAGCCGTCATCCTCTCCGAAGGCGACACACTCACCCTTGCCGATTTGCAACTGCCGTTGCCATCCAGTACCCCATACCCAATAGGCAGAACGCCGTCCAATAGCCAATATCCAACAGCCGACAGCGATGCTGTAGAAACTTTAGAAACCGTCGAAGAGCGTGCTATCCGCAACGCTATGGCGCAACACGATGGCAACTTGTCTTTAGTAGCCAAAGCTCTCAACATCAGCCGCCCAACTCTCTACGCTAAACTGAAAAAGTACGGGATATAATCATGGATACACCTTTCATCATACTCACTTGCCTTGCCGCTGCTATTGTGGTGGGAGTTGTTGTGGGGGTAGTGGTGAAACAACGATTGCAAAAGAAAATCAATTACATGCTCGATGCGCTTGAAGATAAGGAACTCAACTTCCGATTCAACGAGCAAGGCATTCGAAATAGAAGCTTCAACAAAACACTCAACCGTCTGCGTGACCTTTTCGACAAAGAGCGACACGAAATCAGCGAACAAGAACGCTACTTTGGACAGATGCTCGACCATGTGCAAACGGGTATCATCACCGTCACAGACAACCGAGTGACCTATCACAACAAAACGGCCCTCTCGCTCTTGGGTTTGCTGACCTTCAGTAATCTTCGCCAACTGGATAATATCCATCCATCGCTTGCGGAAGCGTTTCGACAAGTGTCAGCCAATAGCGAACAACGCGCTACTTTCTTTACCGAACGAGGCGAACGCACTATCATTCTCACAGCCACCGAAACTGCAATACATGGCAAAACAATAAAGATCATTGCCTTTAACGATATTAGCAACGAGATTGCCGAAAACGAGGAGTTGGCATGGTCTCGCCTAATCCGTGTACTCACACACGAGATTATGAATACCATCACGCCTATCGCTTCGCTCAGCGAAACACTCTCCAAAGACCCTACTTCGCCTGATTTGGTAATGGGCTTGCAGACGATTTCAACCTCTTCTAAGGACCTCATCAAATTCGTCAACACCTACCGCAGTCTAACACGAGTAGCAACGCCAGTTAGAAAACCATTTTACTTGCGCGAACTCATGGAGCGTGTGGAGCAACTGACCAAACAGCAGATAGATGACGCAGGTGCCAACTATCAGTACACCGAACTGACCGATGATATTCTGCTATATGCGGACGAGGGACAAATCTCGCAGGTGGTAGTCAATCTCATTAGCAATGCCTTACAGGCAGAGGCAACCCAAATCACCATCACAGCCAAGATTGATGATGCCGATGCCGTCGTGATAGATGTCTGCAATAATGGTCATCCTATCAGCCCTGATAGTCAGGAGCAGATATTCATTCCATTCTTCACCACCAAACCCGAAGGCTCAGGTATTGGTTTGAGTCTCTCCCGCCAAATCATGCGCCTACACAATGGTAGCATCCGCCTCGTTCGCAGCGACGAAAAGGGAACAATCTTTACTCTCATTTTTAGATAGCGAGCGAATGAAGAGAAAAGCAATAGATGTGCTACGGATGTGATAGTGATGTGCCACTATCAACCTGTTATGAACCCGTCAAGAACCCGTAACCTCCGGGGAAAATCAAGTGTAATACTTAAATGTTTATCTCAACAACTGCGCAGCGTGGTTCTTGGTGTCCACCTTCTCAATGAGTTGCGTGAGGGTGCCTTGCTCATCAAAAACAAATGTCTTGCGCAATGTACCCACACAAGTCTTGCCGCACATCTTCTTCTCGCCCCATGCACCAAAAGATTGCAACATCTCTGTGGATGGGTCAGATAGTAATGGGAAGGGTAATTCGTATTTGGCAATGAAGTTCTGGTGCGATTTCTGGCTATCTTTGCTCACACCATACACTTGATACCCTTCCGCCAAAAAGCGATGGTAATTATCGCGTAAGTTGCACGCCTCCGCAGTACAACCTGGGGTGCTATCCTTAGGATAGAAGTAAATGACGGTTTTCTTACCCACCAACTGCTCGTTGGTCACGATATTTCCATTTTGATCTGCCACGCTAAATGCAGGCATTTTGTCTCCGAGTTTCATATTCAATTTGTTGTTTATTGATTGCGGCAAAGCCGCTATTGTTTAATGTATCGTATAATAGGCAGGGTTATAGATAGAAATCTTTGGTCAGTTCCTTGTATTCCTCGCTGCGAGGGAAATTTTCCGATTCAATGTACATTGTTTTGGGTATAGGATATTGGGTATAGGATATTGGGGAGAAGGCAATGAGCAGGCGTTTGGCTGGTTTGCCAGGTTTGCTATGCACATGAGTGATGTGGGTAGGATAGAGAGCATGTGCCTCTGCCAATGCCAATATATCTTCCTTCGCCTCGAAAGGCAAAACTAATGCTAACGTACCGTTTGTATTTAACAGACGTGCTGCATGTTGGATGAGTTCCGTATAACTCAGCGTATCGGTATGGCGTGCCGTGGCACGCTGTGCGTTAGGGTTCTTCAGACTGTCTTGGAAGTAGGGTGGGTTGCTGACAATCAAGTCAAATGCTTGTTCTGCGGGCATGTCTTGTAATCGGCATGCTTGGCTCGTTAGACTGTCTGCCCATGGTGATTGTTGAAAATTGATGTGACTTTGCTCCACCGCATCGCGATCGATATCTATTCCCAAAACGGAGAACATGTCTCCTCTTAGGTGTAATCGTTGTGCTATCATCAGTGCAATCAATCCACTCCCCACACCTATGTCCAACACGCGCACGCGATTAGGCTTTTGGGATGGCAAAGGGCACCATGCACCAAGTAGGACACCATCGGTGCCCACTTTCATGGCACAGCGGTCATGCCATACGGTGAACTGTTTGAAGCGGAAGTTAGGTGAACTCATGCGCGTTGGGTGTCTATAACCTCAAATCTAACGCTTTGCACTCACAATGTTCATGACCGCATTCATGCCCACATTCGTGGTCGTGTCCGTGAGAGAAGATATGCACGCAGAGGTATATTCCAAAGCCGATAAACAAAGCGGCAGATATGTAGCGTACCCATTTTTCTATCGAATGGAGTTTGCTAGTAAGTGTATTGATAGACATTGCGCTATACGAAATCAGCCATGCGATAATCATAATAGGCAATCCCGTTCCTAAACCAAAGACAATAGGAAGAATCCAGTTCCATGAGAAGGGTAGGGTGATGGCTATGTCAATCATCGTGAAGAAATATACCAAACGGTGAGGACAAAATGCAATAGCAAAAAAGATACCCAACATAAACGACCAGAAACCGCTACTCTGGCTATCCACATTTTTCAGCCACTTGCTCACTCCGTGGTCGTGTTCGTGGTGATGATGACCTGTGAAGAGTAGTAGCACACCACAAATGAGCATAAAGGCCGCCAAGAGAGGTTCGCCCCACTGATGTAGGAAATGCTTGATACCCTCTGTGCGTGCTCCCATAATAAAAGGTATTGCTAAGAGCGTATAAGTAGCCAACTTGCCCAACACGAACATCAGTCCGTTGAGTAGCACTTTGCGGCGGTTATTGATCTCTTTATCAATGTACCCAATAGCAGCAATGCTCGTGAAGAGCGTGCATGGGTCAAGAATCATCAAGAAACCCAATAATAAAGATGTGAAGATATTTACCATTTACAATCTATAATTTCTATTGACCTGCAAAAGTACTACATTTTTTTGAAATATGCAAACCTTAGTGCCATTTGTTTGAAAAAAACAAATTGTACATCATAAATTTGGTAATTTGTAAATATTTTTGTATCTTTGCAGCGAAATTTATGAACCCCGCTCGAAAGGGCGTAACTTTTTAAGATTATGGCAAATGAAAAACAACAGTTCGTGGACGAACTAAAGGAACTACTACAAAAGAATGTAGCGGAAGTGAAAGAGCAAGTAGAAGCGTTGAAAACGCAATTCTACCGTCAGTATCATCAAGAGTTAGAAGCACAAAAGAAAGCCGCAATGGAAGCTGCTGAGGCAGCAGGCGAAGTGTTGGAGAATTGGTTGCCATCCTTTGATGAATTGGAGCAAGAGTTCCGCGAATTGTTGAATCAATACAAACAACGCCGCGCAGAACTGCAAAAGCAAATTGAGGAAGAACAAGCAAAAAACCTCCTCCGCAAGGAGAATATACTTACACAAATGAAGGAAATGGCGGATGCAGAAACAGCGGACGTCATGGATAACCTCAAAAAAATGCGAGAACTGCAAGTTGAGTGGAAAACCATAGGAGCAGTACCTGCACAAAAAGCACAAGAAATTTGGAAAAACTACCAACAATACCAAGAGCGCTTCTATGACCTTGTGAAAATCAATATCGAACTGCGCGACCTTGACTTCAAGAAGAACCTCGAGATGAAAACCCTACTCTGCGAGGCTGCGGAGAAACTGCAAGAGAACCCCAATATCGTAGAAGCCAACCGAGCATTGCAACAACTTCACGACGAGTGGGCAGAGATTGGACCTGTAGCACGCGAACTCAGAGAAGAGCTCTGGAATCGATTCAAACAAGCAAGCAGTGTAATCAACAAAAAGCACCAAGCATACTTCGACGAACTGCACGCCAAAGAAAACGAAAACTTGGAGAAGAAACAAGCACTCATTGAGCAACTGAAGGAGGTAGATGTCAATAAATTGAAGTCAAATAAGCAATGGGATGAGGCTACTGAGAAGCTGCAAGCTATCCAACAAGAATGGCGTACCATTGGCTTTGCTCCTAAAAAACAAAACCAAACTATCTACAACGAATACCGCGAACTCTGCGAGGCTTTCTTCAAGGCCAAAACCGCTTACTACAAAGCTATGCGCGATGAACTCAGCGAGAACCTCAAGAAAAAACGCGAACTCGTAGAAGCTGCAGAAGCACTCAAAGACAGCATAGAATGGACTGAAACTACCAACCGACTCATCGAACTACAAGCCGAGTGGAAGAAAGTAGGACCTATCGCACGCAAATACTCCGACGACCTTTGGAAGAAATTCACGGCTGCTTGCGATACCTTCTTCGAAGCGAAACGTGAGGCAACCAAAGAAATGCGTGAGCAGTATGCTCAAAAACGCGCTGAGGCCAAAGAGCGTTGGAACAAGAAAGTGGATCAAATGAACGACCGTCAGAAACTAATCCGTATGTACGAAAACCTCGTACAAGAGATTAAGACGGCAGAAAACAATATCCTCTTCTTTACGGGCAAATCTAAGACCGCTAACAAACTGGTGGATGACATGCGCAAGAAGATTGATACACTCAAGAGCCAACTCGCTGACCTAGAGAATAAAATCAACCAAATGGACGCAGAATGAGCCAACTCATCACATACAAAGACGTAGAGATTTGCCAAGATGAGCAGATTGTGCTCAAGGATGTCACCCTGACAATAGCATCGGGCGAGATGGTCTATCTCTTGGGTAGAGTAGGTTCGGGCAAGTCGAGCTTTATGAAAACTATCTATGGAGAACTACCCGTAGAAGGTACCGAAGCAACGGCATTGGACTACGACCTGCTCAAACTTCGCAGACGCGACATCCCATATCTGCGCCGCAAAGTGGGAGTGGTGTTCCAAGATTTCCAACTCCTAGTAGATCGCAACGTGGAAGACAACCTTATGTTTGTGCTTAAAGCCACAGGATGGAAAGACAAACAGGCAATGAAGAACAATATCTACGACGTGCTCAAGCAAGTAGGAATGGCAGAGAAAGCATATAAGATGCCTTACCAACTATCTGGCGGCGAACAACAGCGTGTGGTGATTGCACGTGCATTGCTCAATGCACCAGGACTCATCCTAGCCGATGAACCTACGGGAAACCTTGACCCAGAAACAGGCAAAGGCATCATGGAACTGCTCTATAGTATCAGCCAAGCAGGTATGACGGTCATCATGTCAACCCATAATCATGCATGGCCAGAGCAATATCCAGGACGCAAACTGCAATTCGCCGACGGCAAGATTAGCGAAATATAATCGAATAGCATACCAAAAAGAAATGGACACCCAACAGAGTGTCCATTTTTTTGTATTAGTAATCAAACTTGTACGTCAGCAAGACCACATGCTTGTGCGTGTACGCATGTGTGAGAGCAATAGCACCGCTATCCAAGACATCCAATTCGCGGCTATAGACGTAGTTGTAGCGATAGGCCAGATTGAGGGTGTTCTTCTTATCCACTTTCCATTGCAAACCTATCTCAGGGCGCAACTCGCTGATATACTGACCATAGTATTTAGCATTCAAAGTATTGAACACCTCCATCTTTGCCACGATACTCAATGGTTGATTGGGTATAGCATATACCGCTTGTAGGCGTGAACGCAAGGTATAATCCACTCTGTTCTTCTCGCGCAAATCTATCTCATCTGCACGAGCATCCAACATTAGTCGTTCACGCAACGATAGTTTCCATTGACCGAATGTCACTTGACCCGTAGCATCCACATTCACACGGTGGCGAAGAAACTTATTGGGGTCGTCCCAACCTTGATTACCATACAACTTGAGCACATAGCCAGCACTCAGCGAAAGGTACTCAATGGGCGTATATGCCAACGAGATAGTGGTATGCGAACGGTGAGCAGGTATGCTACGAATCTCTTCTTCCAGAGTGAGCTTTAGCCCGTAATCAAACGACTTGACAAACGATGCAATCACATGCACCTCAGCTGTTTGCTTGCTAGTGGTGTCAGTTGACGCTATCTCTTGCGCATATATCCAATATGGAAGTAGTAGCAAACCCACTAGGGATAGTATCTTTTTGAATTCAAAATTCATAATTCATAATTCAAAATTGATTGAACGTGAGTGCAAACAGTCGCATTTGTTTGAGCATGGCATTGAGTCCGTTGCTACGTGTAGGGGAGAGGTGTTCGCGGAGGTTGATTTCGTCGATGAAATACAAATCTGCATCCACAATCTCTTTTGGGGTATGTCCACTCAATACACGAATTAGTAGTGCTACAATACCTTTCACCAAGATAGCATCCGAATCGCCCCGATAAACCACTTTGCCGTCTTGCATTTCGGCAGTGAACCACACCTTAGACTGACAGCCGTCAATCAAGTTCTGTTCGGTCTTTGCGCTTTCTGGGAATGGCTCTAAACCATTACCATAATCAATAAGCAAACCATAGCGGTCCATCCAGTCTTCGAAACTGCTGAACTCTTCAATAATTTCGTTTTGTATATTATTAATTGTCATTTCTATAAAATTTTGCTGCAAAGATAGTGCTTTTTGACGAAACTTGCAAATATTTGTAATATTTTGTTCAAAGGAAATAGCTTTTGCACGATTTTTGCGATATGTATGAAAAACGAACTGATATGAAACAACCTAACTAAATAATTGATACAAAATGAAACGAATGGTTACTTTTTTGATTGTTGTATTTTCCCTAATGATATCATTGCAGGCTAATGATTATGTGATGCTAAGCCCGTTGGATACAGTTGCTTTACCAACTATTCCAACAAGAGACAATGGCGGTAAAGTAGTGCGAAATCTATTAAATTCAGATGCTATTTGGCACAACACACATAAGCAGCTTGTCCGCCATGATTTTTCTGATGAGAGTGTGTATAAATTGATGATAAAATTATATCGTTATACCCACAAACATTATGTTACGTTTCCCGTTGCATATTGGAGTCAAACGCCTCAAGGGGATTCGTTGTTAGTTTCAGGGCGTGTGTACTTGCCCAAATGCCGTGATTTGAAAGGTATTGTAGTAGCAAATCACTATACCATGACTTCGGATGTAGAGGTACCCAGCAATATGTTTTCAATGGAGAGTGTTTTTGTCATGAAAGGGTATGCTGTAATCATGCCAGATTATGTTGGTTATGGATTATCGCGTGAAGAAGTGCACCCTTATTTGCATTGGCGTAGTGCTGCACAAACTGCTGTTGATTTGCTGAATTGCATGCCCGATTTACTTGCATTTTATAACTACTCGTATCCTACGGATATTGTGATTTCTGGTTATTCGCAAGGCGGTGCCGTTGCACTTGGTGTAGCGCGCTTGTTGGAAGAATATAAGACCATCGACTCAGCGGGAGAGGCGAATAGAAAGGATTGGGCTATACGTAAATTATATGCAGGTGCAGGACCATACGATCCTGCAGGTACGTACTTGTATAGCTTAGAGCGTGATGAGATGGGAATACCAGCTGCGATACCATTGATTGTCATGGGATTGAACGATGCGTATGATATGGGATTAGACTTAGATGATTTCTTTTTAGAGCCGCTATTGTCCAATTATGAGGCTTGGATTGAATCAAAAGAATATACAGTAGGCGAAATCAATCAGTTGATGGGCTCAACTATTATGAGCGAATTAATGACTGAAAATATGCTTTCCCTTGATAGTCCCCAAGCAGATGCGCTTTACCAAGTTCTTTCTTGGAATAGTAATGTGGGCTACAATTTGCAATCGCCAGCATATTTTCTTCATAGCTTGGATGATGAAGTTGTACCATTGCTTAATACAATCAATTTACAAACACAAATGCCTAATAATTTAGAGAAACGTTTTGATATTAATCACTATGGTTCGCATATGGAAACTAGTATTGTGTTTATGAAGTATATGTATCAAGACCTATAAATATACTCCCTCTTGATGGGGAATAATGATATTAATAAACCTTTAAACCTTAACAACAATGAAAAAGATTTTTCTATTGGCTTGTGTTGCCAGCCTTTTCGCTGCATGCGATGCATCAACGAAAGTAGACAACAGCACCGTAAAATCGGTAGATTTAAATCGCTACGTAGGTAGCTGGTATGAAATTGCAAAGTTTGATCACAGTTTTGAACGTGGTATAGACTATGCGATGGCACGTTATACGCTACGTGATGATGGAAAAATTGATGTTTTGAATACAGGCATCAAGGATGGTAGAGCTAAAGATGCCGAAGGTATTGCTAAAACAACGGATGTGGCAGGTCTGTTGCGTGTGTCATTCTTTGGCCCATTCTTTGGTGATTATCGCATCATGATGCTAGATGATAACTATCAGTATGTGTTAGTAGGTGGCAATAATGAGCGATATCTGTGGATATTATCTCGTACTCCAGAGTTGGATGAAGCTACTAAATCACTCATTTTAGCAGAAGCAGATCGACGTGGATATGATACGAGTAAACTGATATGGGTAAAACAAAAAGCAGTTGTTAAATAAGTCCTGTGATACTTTTGCTCATGTGCAAAAATGTAAGTGATAACTATTTATGCTATTGAATAAAAAATCATCCCTGCTACTAGTGGAGCAGGGATGATTTTAGGGAATTACTGAATTAATATTCATCATTACAAATGCGCTCTTATAGCATTTAGTATGGGTTCCACACTCATAGGTTTGCCCACCGCTCCGCGCATCCATGCATCAGGTGTCAAACAACCTTGCTGATAAATGCGGGTGTATTCTTTTGCCCACTCTTCGGGTGTGGCGCAGTTTGCTAAATGTTCGTCTAATTGATATTGCACCAGATTACCGATTGGGTAGGCAGGCAAATACAATGCATAGCCCACCATATGCGAATAGATTCCCAATAGCGGACTATCTTTTTCGCCTAAAATAGGAGCATAATATTGATTCCACACTTCACTGGCAATAGCGATTACCGCTTCGCGCAATGCTGCGGCATCAGCTTCGGGATGAGCATACAACCATTGCCACATGCGCATGTCCACCAAACTAACACCCATAATCTCATACATGCCCCAAATCATATCGAAGAGTTGGTCTGCTTGTTGTGGCGATTGTGTAGATTGGTGTAGCAGTTGTAGGTCGCGCTCTTGGAAAAGGAACGCACTTGCTTCCGTAAAGCCAGTATTAGGAATGCCTGCAAGGGTATAATAATCAATATCATAGAGCGAAATCACCTCTTCTACATTATGTCCAAACTCATGCACGGCGATATTGTAGCCTTTGTAGTCCATACCTTTATTACCTACGCGCGTGCGCAAGCGAGCAGGTTGTTCTCTGCCCACACATGGACGTGCATGCCCCGAGCCACGAGCGGCTTCCACTACGATATGCGAAGCGATTTCCTTTGCTTTGTCGCTGGCAAAGCCCAAATCCATCAGCATACGGGGCATGTCTTTCTCAAAGGTTTTGGCAGTAGGATAGCGTTTCTGCGTTTCTGCAGTCAGCACATCTTCGGAGATACTGCTACGGCTTTTGAAACCGTCGTACCAAATATCGTATGGACGAAGGTCACGGCCTAAACGCTCACGGATGACAGCTGCTACGTGCTTTACCTCCTCCGATTGGATGAGTTGGGTGAACAGCGATTCAATCTCTTCAAAAGGAATCTGTAAATCCTCGTTGAAGGTACGCAATACATGTGTAGGAGCATCAGGGCGATAAGCATCAATCTGTTGTCCTGCACGGAAGATATTGATAATTTGTTGATAGCGGGTGTCGGATTCGCGGCTTATATCAACTTTCAGTTTGATGTCTGAGTCTGGATTACCACTCACGTGGTTGGTAGTAGGGCACCATAGCAGTTTGTCGTTGTTCACCACCACTGCGGGTATCTCTTGGCGGATGATACGCAGCATCACTTGGTAGATCATCTCTTGTTTCTCGCGGGCGTTAGGCACATCGGCGTAGTTGGACTTGAGTTCATCGCGCAAGTTCCAATGCGAGAGCAATGCCATTGGCTCTGTCCATAGTTGCTCACCTTGCTCGTTGCGCAGGCAGTGCATCATGATATTGTAGCCAGCGATATAGTTCTCTGCTTCGCTCAGTGCTTGCGAGTAGTTGGCTACAACATTGCCTGGCACACGACTGCTGAACACATCACCCAAACGAGCATATGCCCATTCTTGGCGTGTCCACTCTTTGCCTAGTGTGTTCTTTTCTTCGAGCGTATAGTGTGGAAAGTTCAGCACACAGATATGCGCAATCTTGTTGGCAAACATATCCTCCGCGAAGTGCGCCATCGGACTATAGCCACTGATGATCCAATCTACTTGTGTAGGATCGCCTTTGCCCAAAAGGGTGGTGGGCTCTTGCAGCGTATTATTAAGCAGATCAGCACTTTGCCCGCATTGCTCTAGAATGAATGCCATGCGATCGTAGAGTTGCTTCTTGGCTTCGTCAGTACCTGCATACGAGTTTGTGATTAATGTCAAATAGTCTTCCTCTGTGCCATCACTTTCTCGCCACAGCGCAGCGACTTGCACCGCACCGCGTGCCACCATACTGGAGTCGGCTTCGGAGTGCGCTGCTAATACATTGCTCACAGCTTGCTGAATGGTTGTTTCGTTAATCATTGTTGTTTGGCATGCAGTCAATAGTGCTGCAATACTCAAAAATAGGATAAGATGCTTCATATTATGTTTATATTATGCTGCAAAAGTACAATTTTTTTCAAAGATATACAAATAAGTGATAAACTTTTTTGTGATTATTTGCATATATGTGTTTTTTTTTGTACCTTTGTCCGCTAAAATGTGTAAAGTTGTTTTCAACACGCAGGATAGACGGTTATTTTAGAAGCACAATGTTAGGATAAATTCAATAGAAATAAAATTATTAATTTAGTATATCAAAATGAAAGTATTAGTTGCAACAGAAAAACCCTTTGCCAAAGTGGCAGTAGATGGTATTCGTGAAGTCCTAGAACAAGCAGGATATCAGCTTGTTATGCTGGAAAAATACAGCGCAAAAAATCAACTACTCGACGCCGTAGCCGATGTGGATGCACTCATCATTCGTTCTGATAATGTGGATGATGAGGTTCTCAATGCTGCGAAGAATCTCAAGATAGTCGTTCGCGCAGGCGCAGGATATGATAATATTGATCTCGCTGCGGCTACAGCGCATAAGGTAGTGGCAATGAATACACCAGGACAGAACTCCAACGCCGTGGCAGAATTGGCCCTCGGCATGATGGTGATGGCTGTGCGCAATCTATACAACGGTACCAGTGGCACGGAGCTCAAGGGTAAGAAACTGGGTATCCACGCCTATGGCAATGTAGGACGTAATGTGGCACGCATCGCTAAAGGATTTGGTATGGATATCTACGCTTACGACGCATACTGCCCAGATGAGGTGATGATCAATGAGGGAGTGATCCCCCTACATTCGGCAGAAGAACTCTATTCGACCTGTCATATTGTGAGCTTGCATATACCAGCTACGCCCGAAACAAAAGGCAGTATCAATACGGCCTTGCTCAGCCGTATGCCTAAAGGCGCTGTGCTGGTGAATACCGCCCGCAAAGAGGTTATCAATGAGGAGGAGTTGATCCAATTTATGCAGGAGCATAAAGACTTTGTGTATATGACTGATGTCATGCCAGCTGCTGATCAAAAGATGCGCGAACTCTTCGTAGAACGCTACTTTGCTACACCAAAGAAAATGGGCGCGCAGACCGCCGAAGCCAATATCAATGCTGGTATCGCTGCGGCAAAGCAAATCGTGGACTTCTTTGAGAATGGCGTGACCAAATTCCAAGTAAATAAATAAAATGAAGAAAATACTACTGGTATTGACATTATTTATTGCTACTGTTTCCTATGCATTAGATATTGAATGTGTGGGAAATGCGCAACAATTAACCCACAATGGCGATACGCTGTTCCTCTTTGAGAAAAATCCAGAGGTGAAGTCGAAGATCGGTGCGATTGATTGGTATCGTTTACCCGATACGGTGCATGCGGTGCAGAACAACACCGACTACCTATATCCTGAGCATGGGGCGGGATATATGCTCAAAAAAGGGCCTCTCCGCGAGTATTTTTGGGTGTTTGACTATACACAATTGCGCGCTGATGTGCATGCCATAGAGGCTACGCCATCGTGTGATAATACAGTGCTTACATTGACTGGAGCAGTCCCCGCTATGCAATATGAGAACCGCTATGGGCAGAGTAAGACCTATCCGCGCCAATGTAGCGTGAGCTATATGAACGCGCAATGGAGCAAGGATAGCGAACAGTGGGTGGATTCGGCAGTGGTGGAGCAGGTAGCATTCAAAGACGTGATCACAGTAGGGGCAACGCCTGTAGCAACCGCCTTTGCGATTCGTGATGCGCTATTGGATTCGCTGGGGCTGGTGGAAGATACGTTGGTGTCACCAGTGATTGAACCTATTGCGTTGAAAGCCAATCCGTTGGCAGTGGTCACTACACGACCAAATGAGAAGTCTAATGAGGTGGACCGACCTGTTGACCCTGAGACGTTGATCAATCGTTCGGCACCACTGGAGGTGTATTTTAGAAGCAATGCGCTCAACTCGGAGTACTACAAATGGGATTTGTACAAGGGTACCGATAAGATACTCTCACGCGCGGAAGCGGAACATCGCTATACCTTCATGGAGCCAGGAGCGTATCGCGCGGTAGTGGCGATCAGCAATGACGATTGTCAATTGGATTCAGTGGAGTTTACTATCAATGTCAGCGAATCGATGTTGGCTGTGCCTAATACTTTTACTCCTAACGGCGATGGCGTGAATGACGAGTTTCGTGTGTCGTATCGATCACTCAAAGAATTTCATTGCTGGGTCTATAACCGTTGGGGACATCTGGTATATCAATGGAGCGACCCTGCCAAAGGTTGGGATGGCAACATCGGAGGTAAACCTGCTGCGGAAGGAGCCTATTACTACGTGATACGTGCACTGGGTACAGATGCCGAATCGGATTATATCTCAAAACCTAAATATACGAAGAAAGTGAAGAAACAAGAGCAATTGATAGGTGTCTATCAGTTGTCTGGAGATATCAACTTGTTGCGCGGAGGAAAATGAAATCAACCACTTCTACATATCAAATAGAGTGGCAAGGCAAGTCGCTTGCCGCTATTGACCAATTGATGGCTAAGATGCCTATTGCTGGAGTGATTGATTCAAGCAACTGGCAAGAGCAGTATCCTACCGCACCAGAAACGATATTCACACTGGCGCATACCGATGAGATGCTGTATGTGCGCTTTGAGGTAAAGGGTGAAGTGCCATTGGCTACAAAAACCACTGATCTCGAACTCGTGAACGAAGATGCCTGCGTGGAGATGTTTATCGGCAATGCGGATAACACGCGCTATTGGAACTTCGAGTTCAATCCAGCAGGTGTGTGCAACGCCTCCAATCGCAAAGAGCGCAAAGTGGATGTGGTGCGCCTGAATGCAGAGCAACTGGCTTCCATTCAGCGCTTTCCCGTACAATTATGCGTGGCACATTGGTCACTTCTGGTGGCGATTCCATTGGCGTTGATCGAACTCAACCTCACGCACGAGCACGTGCGTCGCGCTAACTTCTATAAGTGCGGCGACAAGACTCCGATGAAGCACTATGCTTCTTGGAATCCAATCAATGCCCCAGCCCCTGCTTTCCATTTACCTGAGTTCTTCGGAGAAGTGAGGTTTTGCTAAATTAGACCAATACGATAATTAATAACAATCAATATGAAAAAATCAATTTTAACTATGGCTGCAATGGCAGTAACCCTATTGGCAAGTGCCAACCCATTCTTCCAATACAAAGAATGGAAGACCCCACACGGAACCTATCCGTTCAATGACATCAAACCAGAGCACTACATGCCCGCTTTTGAAGAGGGTATCAAGCAGGGCTTGGCAGAGATTGATGCTATCGTCAATAATCCTGCAGCTCCTACCTTTAAGAATACCATTGAGGCATACGAGAAATCAGGCGAATTGCTCAGCGTAGTTGCTGGTTGCTTCTACAACCTTACTTCGGCTGAGACCAATGACGAACTCCAAGCTATCGCTATGGAACTCTCACCAAAGATGTCGGAGTATTCGGCTTCTATCCGCCTCAACGAAGGACTTTTCAAACGTATCAAAGCGGTGTATGACCAAAAGGACAAACTGAAACTCAATGCCGCGCAAATGAAGTTGCTTGAGGATATCTATGAGTCATTTGCCAACAACGGCGCAAACCTCAACGACGAGCAAAAGCAAGTATATAAAGAGCTCAGCGCAAAGCTTTCGCAACTCACTCTTATCTATGGTCAGAACGTGCTGAAAGCTACCAACGCTTGGACAATGCTCATCACCAACGAAGCGGATCTTGCTGGTTTGAAAGATGATACCAAAGCCATGTTGAAAGCCAATGCAGAGAAGAAAGGTTTGCAGGGCTGGCTCCTAGATCTCAAGCCTACCACCTATATCCCAGTGATGGAAGATTGCCAAAACCGTGATATCCGTCGCGAACTCTACACCGCTTACAACAGCCGTTGCATCGGTGGCGAGTTTGATAACACACAAGTGATTATTGACATTGTGAATACCCGCCTTGCATTGGCACAACTATTCGAGAAGGCTTGCCATGCCGACAAGTCCCTCACCAAGACTTGCGCCGAGAGCAAAGAGAACGTGATGAACTTCCTCGACCAACTCCGCGACAGCTATATGCCTGTGGCTAAACAAGAAGTGGCTGAATTGCAAGAGTTTGCTACATCCAAGGGCTTCTATGCTACCATTCAACCATGGGACTGGAGCTTCTACTCTAAGCAACTCAAAGAAGAGAAATACGCTATCTCTGATGACCTTATCCGCCCATATTTCCAAAAGGAAAAAGTGATTGAGGGTGTCTTTGGATTGGCTAAACGTTTGTATGGCGTGACTTTCAAAGAGAACAAGAATATCCAAGTATATCACCCAGAAGTAACTGCCTACGAGGTCTTTGACCAAAAAGGCAAGTTCTTGGCAGTTTATTATGCTGACTTCCACCCACGTGAGGGTAAACGCGGTGGTGCTTGGATGAACAACTTCCAAGAGCAATATATGCTTGGCAAGAAGAATGTCCGTCCTCATGTAGTGAATGTGATGAACTTCACCCGTGCAACAGATACTAAGCCTGCGTTGTTCTCTTACGATGAAGTAGAGACTTTCCTCCACGAGTTTGGTCACGGCTTGCATGGTATGCTCACTCAATGCCAATACGCTGCGCAAAACGGTACTAACGTACCACGTGACTTCGTAGAGTTGCCAAGCCAATTCAACGAGAACTTCCTCGGCGAGAAAGAGTTCCTCGATACCTTTGCTAAGCACTATGAGACAGGCGAGGTTATCCCACAAGACCTTGTAGATAAGATTCAGCGTGCTGCTACCTATCATGCTGCATATGCTTGTGTTCGCCAACTCAGTTTTGGCTACCTCGATATGGCATGGCATACATTGACTTCTCCATTCGAAGTGCCAAGCAACATGACTGCTTCAGAGGCTGTGATTCGCTTCGGTGACAATGCAATGGCATGTGTACAGGTGTTGCCACTCGTGGCTGGTACGCAGATGGAGTTCGCGTTCACCCATATCTTCTCTGGTGGCTATGCGGCTGGTTATTATAGCTATAAGTGGTCAGAGCTATTGGATGCAGATGCGTATTCAGTGTTCAAAGCAGCCAAAGCAAAGAACGGTAGTATCTTCGATAAGAAGTCGGCTGACCTCTTCCGTAAGAATATCTTGGAACGCGGTGGTAGTGCCAAACCAATGGACTTGTACCGTGCTTTCCGTGGTGGCGAGCCATCGATTGATGCACTGCTTGAGCGAGACGGCATCAAAAAATAAGTAGGGTTATCCCACAAACAAAAAGCACGCAAATCACTGCGTGCTTTTTTTGTATGTGCGTATGATGCGTATTATTGCTGTTCGTTGTATGCTTCTAAAGCTTTACGCAAAACCAGCATAGCTTTGCTCAAATCTTCTTTGTTGAGGATATATGCCATACGTACTTGTTTCTTGCCCTGTTCAGGATCGGTGTAGAAACCGCTACCAGGTGCCATCATCACGGTTTGACCTTCGTATTGGAAGTCGGTCAAGCACCATTGGCAGAACTTATCTGTGTCATCCACAGGCAGTTGCACCATCACATAGAATGCGCCCATTGGGGTAGGGGCGAATACGCCTGGAATTTGATTCAATTGGTCAATCAGATAATTGCGTCGTGCCAGATACTCATCATACACTTCCTCCATGTATTCTTGTGGGGTTGACAATGATGCCTCAGCGATAGCTTGTCCAATCAATGGAGGTGACAGACGTGCTTGGCAGAATTTCATCACGGCTTTATGCACCTCTTTATTTTTGGTAATCAACGCTCCGATACGGATACCACACTCCGAATAACGCTTGCTGACAGAGTCAATCAGCACCACGTTCTCCTCGATCCCCTCTAAGTGGAAAGCGGAGATATACGGACGTTTGGTGTAGATAAATTCGCGATATACTTCATCCGAGAAGAGGTAAAGGTTGTATTTCTTCACCAAATCACGAATCTGCATCATTTCCTGTTTGGAATATAGGTATCCGGTTGGATTATTTGGGTTGCAGATCAGTATGGCGCGTGTCTTGTCGGTGATTTGTTTCTCAAACTCTTCTACTGCAGGTAGGCGGAACCCATTTTCAATATCTGTTTTCACCGATTTGACTACAGCACCGCAAGATATAGCAAACGCCATATAGTTGGCATAACTAGGGTCGGTAACTATGATTTCATCACCAGGATTGAGGCATGCCATATAGGCAAACATGATGGCTTCGGAGCCGCCTGTTGTGATGATGATTTCATCAGGTGAGAGGTCAATACCATATTCAGCATAATAGCCCACCATCTTTGTGCGCAGCGATTTGATGCCTTGTGATGGCGAGTATTCCAATACTTCTTGCTGGAAGTTCTTGAGTGCTTCAGTTGCGCATGCGGGTGTTTTGATGTCGGGCTGACCGATGTTCAAGTGATAGATATGCACGCCATTACGCTTGGCTGCATCTGCATATTTAGCCAGTTTACGAATAGGTGATTCTGGCATGTTTTGCGCTCTCGTAGAAATTTTCATAACGGTATAATTAGTTTTTTAATGCGTTAACCAGCATTCCGCATGCAGCAAGTATGTCTTCGCCTCGGCTGCGGCGGATAGTAGTAGTGATGCCATGCTCGGTGAGGTAATCGCGAAGCCATTCCATTTGTTGCTCATTGGATGAATGATTGACTATAGGCGATTGGTTATTGGCTATAGGGGCAGGCGAGGCATGAAAACGAATAAGGTTAATTCGGCAATCTAGTCCCCTGAGCAGGCGCAGCAGTTCGTTGGCATGCTTGGGTGTATCGTTCACGCCACTCCAACAGATATATTCAAAACTCACGCGACGTTGGTGTGTCCAGTCGTATTGCTTGATGAGGGCAATTACATCGCTGAGGTGATTCACTTTCTCTATCGGCATAACCTCTTGACGCTCAATGCGGAATGGATTGTGCAATGAGATAGCCAAATGGCAATCGCTTTCTTCAATAAATCGCTTCAGTCCTTTGGTGATACCTACCGACGACACAGTGATACGTTTGGGCGACCATGCGCAGCCCCATGCGCTGGTCATCACCTCCAACGAACGGAGCACGTTGTCGAGGTTATCCATCGGTTCACCTTCGCCCATATATACGATATTCGTCAGTTTATCGGCATCGGGGATAGAGAATATCTGATTTAGTATATCGGCTGCGGTGAGATGTCCATGAAAGCCCAATGTACCTGTCATGCAGAACTTACACCCCATCTTGCACCCTGCCTGCGTACTCACGCACAGCGTAGCTCGGTCATCATCGGGGATATAGACGGATTCGATATAGACTGCTTCGCTATTAGATACGCGGAAGAGGTATTTCTTCGTTCCGTCCTTGGAGAGGGCTTCGGCTACAGGAGCATGGCGACCAATAGTGTATCGGGCTTTGAGTGCCTCGCGTCCTTTGAGCGATATGTTGGTCATCTCATCGAAGGAAGTAGCGCGACGTACATATAGCCATTCTGCCAGTTGCTTGCCTGCAAAACGCTGTAGTCCAACTTCTTGGGCTATAGTCTGTAGTTCTTCTAATGTCTTGCCAAGTAGGTTCACTTTGTTCACGTTGTTTGCTCGCTGTGCGAGCGTTTTATGCGGCTATGCCGCGTTGTTTGTCGCTGTGCGACGTTACATGCTTCGCGTTATCTTCGTTGTTAACGTTTACATATAACGTCCGTAGGACGTGGAACGTCGAAGACATATAACGCCTTGGCATGTAACGTGCTGTAGGCACTGAAAAGGATTTACCACGCAAAGAGTGGGTATTTTACCATTTCTGCGTTTACTTCGGCGCGGACGGCTGCGATGTTCTCTTCGGATTCTGGATTGCTGAGTACACGGTCGATGAGCTCGACTATCCATGCCATCTTGTCCTCTTTTAGTCCGCGTGTAGTGATAGCAGGTGTACCGAAGCGTAGTCCGCTGGTTTGGAACGCACTGCGCGAGTCGAATGGTACCATGTTCTTGTTGGTGGTGATGTCGGCTGCCACAAGGGCTTTCTCTGCCACTTTACCTGTCAAGTCTGGGTATTTGGTGCGCAGATCCACCAGCATGGAGTGGTTGTCCGTACCATTAGAAATAATCTTATATCCTTTGTCCATCAATGCCTTAGCCATAGCAGCAGCATTCTTCTTCACTTGCAATTGATACTCACGGAACTCGGGTTGCAATGCTTCGCCAAAGGCAACTGCTTTCGCCGCAATCACGTGCTCTAATGGTCCACCTTGTGTGCCTGGGAACACGGCAGAGTCGAGCAATGCGGACATCATCTTTACTTCGCCTTTGGGTGTGGTCTTGCCCCATGGGTTAGGGAAGTCCTTGCCCATGAGTATCACGCCACCGCGAGGACCACGCAGGGTCTTGTGGGTGGTGGAAGTAACGATATGTGCATGCTTCACAGGGTTCTCCAATAGTCCTGCTGCAATCAGTCCTGCTGGATGCGCCATATCAACCATGAAAATAGCACCAATCTCGTCTGCTACGCGACGGATACGCGCATAATCCCAATCACGGCTATAGGCACTCGCACCTGCGATGATGAGTTTAGGCTTGTGCTCGCGTGCTACTTGCTCCAGTTGGTCATAGTCCACTGTGCCTGTATCTTCTTTGACATTGTATTCGAGTGCGTTGAACATCAGTCCCGAGAAGTTGACTGGCGAACCGTGGCTGAGGTGTCCACCATGACTGAGGTTCAGTCCGAGGAAGGTATCGCCTGCCTTCAGGCATGCCATGAATACTGCCATGTTGGCTTGTGCGCCCGAGTGGGGTTGTACGTTGGCATACTCTGCGCCAAAGAGTTGGCATAGGCGTTGTCGTGCGATATTCTCGCTCTCATCCACCACTTCGCAACCGCCGTAGTAGCGTTTGCCTGGGTAGCCTTCGGCGTATTTATTGGTCAGTACGCTGCCCATTGCTTCCATGACTTGGTCGCTGACAAAGTTCTCACTGGCAATCAATTCGATGCCTTTGGTTTGCCGTTCACGCTCACGGCGGATGATGTCAAAAATCTCTAAATCGCGCATGTGTTTATAAAGTTTTAAAAGTTTCAAAGCGCAAAGGTACAAAAAAAAATGCACAAAACAAAAAAATTACGTGGAAAGTTTACTTTCAATGCGATTTTCTGAGAATATCTGAGCATTTCTTGGTATATCTTAGTATTCCACTTTCTATATAGTCCTTGACGTATCCGCCGAGTATTGTCCCATTTTTTTACACTAGACAATAATGGCTCTTCTTCGTTTACTAACAAAAAAAAGCATTTCTTCTTGCGAGTGTGCATTTTTTTTTGTACCTTTGCGCGATAATTATAATTGCAGACTGTGAAACATAAACTGTCAACCATATTATTGTGCGCCTGTTGCTTGCTATCATGCAATACAACCAAGTTTGTGCCACAAGGGCAACTGCTGCTTAATGACGTCAAAGTCAAAGTGGAAGACAACAAAAATATACCACCTTCCGACCTCATGAAATACGTGCAACAAAAACCTAACACGGAGATTCTGGGATTTTGGAAATTACAACTGGATATCTACAACACCGCCTCGGAAGATACCACTAAATGGACAAGCAAAAATGCACGCAAAATAGGGGAACCACCCGTGATTTTTTCCTCCGAACTGACCGATGCCAGTCAGGCACAATTGCAACGGGCAATGCAAAACAAAGGGTACTTCAATGCAGAGATAGACACTACCGTTGCGGTGAAAAAACGCAAAATCAATTTGGTGTACCACGTGACAGCCAATGAACCCTATATGATAGGGCAATACAATGTGGAGTTGGAACACAACGAATTGGCAGCTATTGCCAATAACCAACGCCGATTGATAACAGGCGGCAGCCAGTTTGATGCCGAAGTGCTGAATCAGGAACGACAGCGAGTGGCGAGTGCCATGCGCCGAAGAGGGTATTTCTATTTTGATCAAGAACTATTGTGCTATGATGCGGATAGTACGAGGGGACGTAAGCAAATAGACGTAACCATGAGACTACAAGAATATTTGCAGCATCAGAGTGAGGAATATAAAGAGAAGGTATTCCGTAAATACCATATTGCGCATGTGCACTTTCATTTAGACTACGACCCTGCAAGAGTGCCCGAGAATGAAGAGATGTTTACATCTTCAGCAGATGGCTATGTGTTCACATGGGTAGGAAAGAAATTGCTTCGGGATAAAGTGTTAGTGAGAAATTGCCCTATTGAACCAGGGGCGATGTACAACGAGCGGGCTGTGGAGCGGGCTTATACTCGATTTAATCAATTGGCACCTATCAAATACGTGGATATCAGTTTTGAACAGATTTCTGCCAATGAGTTGGATTGCCATATCGTATTGTCGCGAGGAAAACTGAATTCTGTATCGGCTGAGATAGAGGGGACATATTCGGCAGGAGATTGGGGTGTTGCTGCAGGAGTGGGGTACGTGAATCGCAACTTGGCTCATGGAGCAGAAGAGTTGTCGGTGGATGGACGAGCGAGCTATGAATGGCGACAAAACGGAGGACGAGCCATAGAAGCCAGAGCATCTGCCGAACTGAAATGGCCATCAGCCGTGGCTGTGGATTTGAACTATAACTTCCAAAATCGCCCCGATGAATATACACGTAGCATCTTTGGAGCAGGGCTACAATATCAAATCAAACAACCACGTATAGGATTGAATCATCAATTCCGATTTGTGGATATAAGTTATGTCTATCTGCCTTGGATAAGCGATGCGTTCCGCGAACAGTTCTTGCAATCGACCAATATATTGAAATACTCCTATGAAAACCACTTTATCGTAGGAATTGGGTATTCTGGCAACTATACGAACTATCAAGCACGAAACCCACATCGCTCCTATTGGAATATCTATTACAATATCGAAACGGCGGGCAACCTGCTTCGTGGACTGGCTAAACCTTGTAAGTTTGCTATTGATTCGGTATCGGGAAACTATATGCTGTTCAATACGCAGTTTTCGCAATTTGCGAAAGCCGATTTGGCGGTAACATACAATCAATTGCTATACCCAGGGCAGCGCTTAGTGTTTCATGCTGATGTGGGAGTGGCGGTGCCTTATGGCAATTCGCAGACGATACCGTTTGAGAAACGATATTTCGCGGGGGGAGCCAATAGCGTGCGCGGATGGGCAGCACGTACACTGGGACCAGGTGGCTACAAAGGCAATGGCAAACTGATAGACTTCAACAACCAAGCTGGGGATGTACGCTTGAATTTGAATATGGAGTATCGCGCAAAAGTATGGTCATTCATCGAATTGGCTGCGTTCTTTGATGCGGGAAATATATGGACAATTTTTGACTACGAGGCACAGCCTAATGGCGTTTTCCGCTTCAGTGAGTTCTATAAGCAGATCGCCTTGGCATATGGCGTGGGACTAAGATTAGACTTCTCGTTCTTTATCTTCCGAGTGGACTTTGGCGTGAAGCTATACGACCCCGCTTTGCGCTACGATGGCTCAGGCAAACAGTGGCGTACTGTACCAAACGGATTGAATTGGGCGGATGACATGGCATTTCACTTCGCCATTGGTTATCCGTTTTAGGGAATCGGATGTCAGGAAACAAGAAGTAGAGAAAGAATGTTGAAAGCATTTTGCATAGAGGATGTCATAGAAGCAGGCTGCGATGAAGCTGGGCGAGGACCATTGGCTGGAAGTGTCTTCGCAGCAGCGGTGATATTTGACCCTCAACTGTTGGGGAAAGAAGAACATCGTGCGTGGCTGGAGATGCTGAATGATAGCAAGCAACTGACTGAGAAAGAGCGATTGACGTTGCGACCATTGATAGAACAACATGCCAAGGCGTGGGCAGTGGTGGAAGTGACAACTGAGGAGATTGACCGAATCAATATACTCAAAGCATCGATATTGGGCATGCAACGAGCATTAGACCGCCTGACAATTAGACCTGAGCATATCATCGTGGATGGCAATAAGTGGAAACCATATATTCCTGAAGGAGAAGTGATGGAGATACCAGCACGTACGGTGGTAAAAGGAGATGGAAAGTACTTGTCGATAGCAGCAGCAAGCGTACTCGCAAAGACTTATCGCGATGAATATATGATGCGATTGCACGAGCAATATCCTCAGTATCATTGGGATACGAATATGGGGTATCCTACCAAAGCGCACTACGAGGCAATACGGCTATATGGCATCACACCGTACCACCGCAAGACCTTTAAACTGCTCAAGTAAACATTTATAACTTTTGAAACTTAGAAACAAGCGCCAAAGGCGCATGAAACTTTTAAAACTTTATAACACATGGCAATTTTTGTAAAAAACAGCGAACAACCTCGCAAACAAATGGGGTGTTTAGGTAAAACCATTATCGGTATTGGAGTGTATTTCTTATTCTGCGGAATTATGGGGTGGATGATGGGAGATATGATGTCCACACCTGCAACAGTATTGGAAGAGAATACCATCTATCGCATTGACTTGAGTGGTACGTTGGTGGAGCAAGTTAGCGAGGAGAATCCTTTTGATGCGCTCTTTGCAGAGATGTATGGTCAGTCCACAACGACAGTGGGATTAAGTGATTTGCTCAGCAATATCGCTCTAGCGAAAGACAACGACAAGATATTAGGTATCTATCTCAAAGGTGGCTCGCTTTCTGCGGGTCCTGCTTCGGCTAAGGCGCTTCGCGATGCGTTGTTAGATTTCAAGCAGTCAGGCAAGTTTGTGATTGCGTATGCTGATTCGTATTCTCAGACCAACTACTATATTGCTTCTGTAGCGGATAAAATTTTCTTTAATCCAGTGGGTGCGTTGGCATGGGACGGCTTGACCGCACAAAAAGAGTACTACACTCGTCTTTTTGAGAAGATTGGTATTGAGATGCAGATACTGAAGGTGGGTACATTCAAATCAGCAGTAGAACCCTACTTCCGTACCTCGATGTCAGATGCTGACCGCAAACAAACCGAGCAATATCTGGGTGGTATCTGGAGTGAGATGAAGTCGGCAGTCGGACAAAGTCGCCAAATCACAGCAGAGCAATTGCACGCATACGCAGATGAGTGCATGTCATTGCAGCCACAAGAGAAGTACCTCACCTACAACTTTGTGGACTCATTGGTATATATCCAAGAGATGGATTCTATCTTGCGCACCTATGCGGGTACCAAAGATTATAAGCAACTCTCTACTAGCAAGATGACCAATGTAGAGCGTACTAAGATAGAGGCGAAGGACAAAGTAGCTGTTCTCTATGCCGAAGGTGCCATATCGGATGAAGGTACAGATGGTATTGTGGAGGGTAAGATATTGAAAACCATTAAGAAAATCTATAAGGATGATGATGTAAAAGCAGTAGTTTTCCGTGTCAATAGTCCTGGTGGTAGTGCAGATGCGAGCGAGCAGATTTGGCATGCGATGAAGATGTTACAAGACAAGGGTGTTCCTGTTGTCGTTTCTATGGGTGATTATGCAGCATCGGGTGGCTACTATATCTCTTGCAACGCCGATTATATCTATGCCGAGCCAACTACATTGACTGGTTCGATAGGTATCTTCGGTACTGTACCTAATATCAACAAACTCCGTGAGAAAGTGGGCTTGGATATTGATGGCGTTTCTACCAACAAACATTCTGCATTGAATGTTAATGCTATCTATAGGGGCATGAACCCTCAAGAGACAGCTCTCATGCAAAATATGGTAGAGCGTGGTTATGACCTCTTTACCCGTCGTTGCGCCGATGGTCGCGGAATGTCGCAAGATGAGATTAAGCAGATTGGCGAGGGTAGAGTATGGCTTGGCAAAGATGCGTTGGAGATTGGTTTAGTGGATAGTTTGGGTAATATCAACGATGCTATTGCAAAAGCAGTGGAATTGGCTGAGTTGGGTGATTATCAGTTGGTTAGTTATCCCGAGAAGAAAGACCCATTTGAGGAGATGCTCAAGATGTTTGACACCACTACACCAGAAGAGCGTCTTATCATGCAAGTGCGCGAGTTTGCGTCCAAACCACGTATCATGGCACTCATGCCAGAAGTAAAAATACAATAATACGAATCGCTGAGACATTGACCACACTTCAATTCTTGAAATATTGTGCAATGCCCATCTCCTGGCTTTATGCGCTGGGAGTGTGGGTGCGCAATGTGTTGTACGATGATCATGTGCTGCCGTCATATACCGTCAGCGTACCAACGATTGCGATTGGTAACTTGGCAGTTGGTGGTACAGGCAAAACGCCAATGACGGAATACCTCATTCGGCTATTGGCTCCTAAATATAAGGTGGCTGTACTATCGCGTGGCTACGGAAGAAAAACGCATGGATTTCGTCTGGCTAACGCAGAAGATACGGCACAAACCATAGGCGATGAACCAATGCTGATTCATATGCATTTTCCCGATGTTCCAGTGGCAGTATGTGCCGACAGAGTGTTGGGTATCAAGCATTTGCAACAGATTATTCCTGACTTGCAGTGTGTCATATTGGATGATGCTTATCAACACCGTAGATTGAAAGCGGGATTCTATATCTTGCTCACATCATACAATAAACTCTATGTGCATGACCATATGCTACCATGGGGGACTTTGCGTGATTTGCCTGCTGAAAGTGTGCGTGCTAATGCGGTGGTAGTCACCAAATGTCCATCTAAGATGCAAGCCATTGAAAGGCGTATTGTGAGTAATAGTTTGCAATTGGTGTCGTATCAACAGTTGTATTATTCGTCCATTAAATACCTTCCGTTGCAATTATCAGCTACACCGTTGTTGGTGACTGGTATTGCTAATCCCGCTCCGCTACTTGAATATATGCAACAGCAATATCCATGTACGCAATTGTTGCAATTCCCTGACCACCATGCGTTCACAAAGCAAGATGTTGCGCAAATCATACAACGTGCGGATCAATATGAATGTGTGGTAACCACCGAAAAAGATTATATGCGTATGCTGGAAACCCCTCTGGTAGAGGTGTTGGGTGAGAAGTTACGGATCATTTCTATTCAAACGGATTTAGGCAATGACCAAGAAGCATTTAACCGCCAAATCCTGCTCTATGTCAGTGAAAATAACCGCAAATAGTCAACTGTAAATTGTCAACTAATCATGAATATCCTCTCTCTCTTAAAGCGTTTTGTTCCGCCATATAAATGGCAAGTAATATTGAATCTCTTTTTCAATATTCTTTCTACGATATTGTCGCTGTTCTCATTTGCTACGATTATTCCTGTCTTGCAAATACTATTTGGTTTATCCGAAGCTACAGCCACGTATATGTCGTTGGACGCGGCGGCTACCATGCAAGATACGATTGATATACTCAAAAATAATCTCTATTGCTTCCTACAAACGCAAATAGAAACACGCGGAGCACAATATGTATTGTTGCTTTTGGGTGGGTGTTTAGTGCTTCTTACTGGATTTAAGTGCCTCACGGCTTGGCTTGCCAATTATTTCATGGTACCCATACGTACAGGCGTGTTGCGCGACTTGCGTGCACAACTCTACAAGAAAGTGGTTAGTCTGCCTATTGGGTTCTTTACTGAAGAGCGCAAAGGCGATGTCATGTCGCGTATGACCAATGATGTGAATGAGGTTGAGGCGAGTATTATGTCCACGCTAGACATGCTATTCAAAGATCCCATCATGATTCTAGTCTATCTCATCACACTGTTTACTATCTCATGGCAGCTCACACTTTTTGTATTAGTACTGTTGCCTATTGCAGGATTATTGATTGGTCGTATTGGTCGTTCACTCAAACGAGCATCCACCAAAGGACAAGAGCAAAATGCAGAGATTCTTACCCAAATAGATGAGACATTGGGCGGCCTGCGTGTGGTGAAGGCTTTTAATGCAGAAAGCAAACTCACTATCCGTTTTATCCAGCTCATCAATGCCACTCGTGCTACGTTCAACCGAATCAATCGTCGCTACTATCTGGCACACCCCGTATCGGAGTTCTTTGGTACGGCACTCATTGCCATACTTTTATGGTTTGGTGGTACACTCATATTGGGTGACCATTCGTCTATAGATGCGGCTACATTCATTTACTATCTGGTTATTTTCTATTCTATCATCAATCCTGCCAAGGACCTTAGTAAAGCCACTTATGGCATTCGCCGTGGTATGGCTTCTTTGGAGCGAATAGATAAGATACTGAATACGGAGAGTAATATTCGCAATTCAGAGAACCCAAAGCAAATATCAGATTTTCAGTCGGTTATTCGCTATGAGGATGTGTCGTTCTCTTATCAAGTCGATCGCCCTGTACTTCAGCATATAAACTTGGATATCCGCAAGGGACAAACCATTGCTTTGGTAGGTCAGTCGGGTAGTGGCAAGACTACGATGGCGGATTTATTGCCTCGTTTCTATGATACTACTGCTGGTCGTATTACCATTGATGGAGTAGATATTCGTGAGGTAAAGACTTTTGACCTACGTGCTCTTATGGGCAATGTCAATCAAGAGGCTATTCTCTTCAATGATACATTCTACAACAATATCACTTTTGGCGTAGAGTCTGCTACTATGGAAGAAGTGCGCCAAGCAGCGCGTATTGCCAATGCAGATGATTTTATTATGGCTACGCCTGACCAATATCAAACCACTATTGGCGACCGTGGCTCGCGCCTCAGTGGAGGACAACGCCAACGCATTTCCATTGCTCGCGCTATTCTCAAGAATCCACCTATCCTCATCTTGGATGAAGCTACTTCTGCTTTGGATACCGAATCGGAGAAACTCGTGCAGGAGGCATTGGAGAATCTAATGAAGGAGCGCACCACGCTGGTAGTAGCGCATCGCTTAAGTACTATTCGTAAGGCTGATCTTATTTGTGTGTTACATGAAGGACAAATCGTAGAGCGAGGCACGCATGATGAACTGTATGCAATTGACGGTTACTACCGCAAACTCGTAGATATGCAGCAGGAGTAATCATAAAAAAAGGGATTGTGCAAATTACACAATCCCCTTTTTTTACAAATCTTTAACAGCACCAATTAATAGCACTCTTCTTGGCTTTTGCTTGCTTTCTTGTAATCGATAGTGTAAGCATCTTTGCTCAAGCCCATAGCTTCGAGTTCTGCTTCAATCTCATCAATTGTAGCATCCAACTCATTTGAGGTAGCCCAGATATAGGTTGTCGATGAAACTTCTTGACCTAAAAAGTTGTACTTTTGGGTTACTTCGTAGCAGTAATTGGTATCGCCACAACTGCTCAATACGCCTGCCAAAATAACGGCACATGCAATAACGATTTTTTTCATTGTTTTGATATTTTAGTGATTAATAAATTATTTACAATGCAAAGTTATACTTTTTTTTCGAACCGACCAAACAATTCTTAAAAAACGAATATCTTTTGTTAATAAACCGCTATTTTCCTCCTACCAGTTTCTTGATTTCACTGAGTTTGTTTAATGCCTCAAGTGGAGTAAGGTTGTTTATATCTAACGTCTTTACTTCATCGCGTATTTGCTCCAATACAGGGTCATCCAATAGGAAGAAGCTCAGTTGCATGCCGCTTGGTGCGCTGACCGATGCTTTGCCGCTACCGATTGTTGGCGATGAGGCTATAGGCGATTGGCTATGGTCATTTTCTAAGTCTCTCAATATCTGATTCGCACGCTGAATAATCGAAGATGGCATACCTGCTAGTTTTGCCACATGAATACCAAAACTATGTTCCGAGCCTCCGCGCACCAACTTACGCATGAAGATTACTTTGCCGTTGGCTTCGCGCACCGACACATTGTAGTTGCGTATGCGCTGGAAACTCTCCTCCATCTCATTGAGCTCGTGGTAGTGGGTCGCAAAGAGTGTCTTGGCATGCCCCTTTTGTTCGTGGATATACTCCACAATTGCCCATGCGATAGAGATGCCATCATAGGTACTGGTACCGCGACCCAACTCGTCGAAGAGCACTAGGCTGCGCTCGCTGAGGTTGTTCAAGATACTTGCTGCCTCGTTCATCTCTACCATAAAAGTACTCTCACCTAATGAAATATTATCGCTTGCGCCCACGCGCGTGAATATCTTGTCCACTACACCGATGCTCGCACTTTCCGCAGGCACGAAACTACCCATCTGTGCCATCAGCACAATGAGCGCCGTCTGACGGAGTAGGGCAGACTTACCCGCCATATTCGGACCAGTGATGATGATAATCTGTTGCCCATTGTTGTCCAATAGCACATCGTTTGGCACATATTCCTCATCCAATGGCAATTGCTTCTCAATTACGGGGTGGCGACCTTGACGGATATCAATTACCAGACTATCATTGATAGCAGGACACACATACTTGTTCTCCACCGCCACACGCGCAAAGCCCATCAAGCAGTCCATCTGCGCTATCACGTTGGCATCCATCTGCATTTGTGGCACGTACTCGGTCAAAGCCAACATCAGTTCGGTGTAAAGACGTGTCTCAATAATCTGAATCTGTCCTTCCGCATTGAGAATCTTATCTTCGTATTCTTTGAGCTCTTGTGTGATATAGCGCTCGGCATTCACCAAGGTCTGCTTGCGAATCCATGTCTCGGGCACTTGATCTTTGTAGGTGTTGCGCACCTCCAAATAATAGCCAAACACATTGTTGTATCCTATTTTAAGCGACTGAATACCAGTAGCCTCTATCTCGCGTTGTTGTATTTGCAAAAGACGCTCTTTACCATGGGCTTGTATGTCGCGCAGCTCGTCTAGTTCGGTATTTACGCCACGTGCTATGGTATTTGGACGTCCTTGCACAGCGGGTGGGTCGGGTGTAATCTCGCGTTGGATTCTCTCGCACATCTCGCTGCATAGACTCAGTTGCTCACCGAGCAAACGCAAGTACGAATTATCGGTTGCGCTCTCACAAATCTGCTTGATAGGAGCAATGCAATTGAGTGCCACACTCAGTTGCACCATCTCGCGAGGGGATATTCTGCCTGTAGAAATCTTGCCCACAATGCGCTCCATATCCATGATTCGCTCTAAGTTCTCACGAATAATCTCGCGCTCCTCAGGATGGCGGAAGAGATACTCCACCACCGTTTGGCGATTGCGGATAGCACGTACATCCTTCAGCGGGAATGCCAACCAGCGGTGCAATAGTCGTCCACCCATAGGCGTGGTGGTGCGGTCTATAATATCATATAACGTAGTGCTATTTTCGCGTTGTCCGCTCAATAGCTCCAAGTTGCGAATCGTGAAGCGGTCCATCCATACGAACTTATCCTCCTCAATGCGACTAAGATGCTGAATGTGACCATTTTGCAAGTGTTGAGTAGCATCGAGATAGTGCAAAATTGCACCTGCTGCTATGATACCTTCGGGCAATTGCTCTACGCCGAAGCCTTTTAGGTTTTGTACCTGAAATTGCTTGGTCAGTCTATCCATTGCCGCATCGTGAGTCATCATCCAGTCGTCCAACTCAAATGTGAAGTATTTGCTACCAAAAGCCGCTTCAAACACTTGCTTCTTGCCGCGCAAATACAATACTTCCTTAGGCGCAAAGTTTACCAACAGTTTATCAATATAATCGCTTGTGCCTTGTGCAACGAGGAACTCGCCCGTAGATATATCCAAGAACGAAACACCCACCTCGCGTTTGCCAAAGTTTACACATGCCAGCCAGGTGTTCTCTTTTTGTTGTAGGGTAGTGTCGGAGTAACTCACACCAGGCGTAACCAACTCAGTCACACCGCGTTTCACGAGTTTCTTAGTCAGCTTAGGGTCTTCCAATTGGTCACAGATAGCCACACGCAAGCCTGCGCGTACTAGTTTAGGCAAATAGGTGTCAAGCGCATGAAAGGGGAAACCCGCCATCTCTAAGGCTTTGGCTTCTTTGCTTGCGCCGTTGCTGCGATGGGTGAGCGTGATATTGAGTATCTTGCTCGCGCGCACAGCATCTTCGGCATAGGTCTCGTAGAAGTCGCCACAGCGAAACAGCAATACCGCATCGGGGTATTGGTTCTTTATCTCGCGAAACTGTCGCATCATCGGGGTTTCTGTTGTATCTATCTTTGCCATATTCACTAAATACAGAATTACTTTATTTTCACATCAATCTTCAGGTTGAACATGCGTCCTGTCAGATAGTTGGGACTTGCCCATTGCATGCCGTCGGCGGCGGTGACCCAGTAGTAACTATTCACGTTCTTCCAATCAATGAGGTTGAATACATCAAACTGCACTGTCCAACTATCCACATGCTTTGACTTCTTCATCCACTTATCGTGACTTGCAGCGAAAGTGCGGCTGGCACCGATGTCGATACGTTTGTAGTCGCTCATATGCCCCAAATAGCGCATTTCCTCGTTACGTGGATAGCCAAATGGCAAACCTTCGCTCCAAATAAACTTGAGGTGCAACTTGTACTGAGGCAATTGGGGTAGGTAGTCTTGGAAATATACCGTGAGGTTATAACGTTGCTCCTGTGGAGTAGGAATCCAACCAAGATTATGCTTGTCGTTGATGAATCGCATACGGCTGCGCATGGTGGAGAAACTAATCCAAGAATCTGCTCCTGGTGCCAACTCACCAAAGAGCTTCAAGTCTAACCCCATGGTATAGCCCTCGCTATCATTTTTACCTGAATAGCGCACGCGCACATTGTCCACGGTGTAGCTCTCCATGCGGTCCATATATTTGCCATACGCCTCGGCGGTGAACTTAAACGGACGTCCCCATGCGCGGAAGTAATAGTCGGTACCCAGTACCAATTGATACGAGCGTTGCGCTTTGAGTTGGTCGTTCAGGTGAATGCGATAAATGCCATTATCATCTTGGATGGTTTGGCGTAGTTCTTTATAGAATGGTGCTTGGTAATACACACCTGTTGCCACACGGAATGTGAAATCGCGTTTCCACCCTGGCATCCATACCACACTCACGCGAGGGGAAGGAAGCACCTCATTGGTGAAACTCCACCAGTTCAAACGCATACCTGCGGTTAAGAACACTTTGCCTTGCTCCGTACTCCAGCGATAGGTGTTTTGCGCATAGGCTTGCAGGCGACCGTTCAGCATGCTCGTGGTACCTTTCATGGCGTAATATAATTCCATCTCCTTGTCTCCATTCGGTAAACTATACCCTAACGAATCGCGCCATTCCCATTCGCTGATATGGTCGTTGATCATCTCTACTTGTCCACTAATACCCCATTTCAGGGTATTCTCTCCACGTTTCCATTCGCCCGTGTGTGCAAGAGTTATCATGCTGGCTTGCAGGGTGTTGCGTGCATGCTCGTGGAACTCACCCTTGCCGAGTAGGTTTTGGTTGCCTTCTGGGGTGGTGATTTCGTTGTTGGCATTGCCACCGTGGTTGCTCTCTTCGCCACTCATATCTTGCTGGCGAAGCATATATTCGCTGCGGATGTCGTATGTCTCTTGTTCGTGGGTGTAGAATCCACTCAAATCCACGCCTACTTTTACTTCTGGATGTACTTTGCCGTATGCGCTCAGTGCAGCAAAAGCGGTGCGGAACATATCTTTCTCCTTGCCCTCGTAGTAAATGGTGTTCTTCACGGCGTTTTGCATACCACCAAAACTTGTGACTGATGAGTCAGGAGTAAACTCGTAGCTATTCTGCGAGAAGTTGCCCATCAATCGAATCTCCCAATCACGTTGTTTGCCTATCTTCCACGTCATCTGCGTTTGATAGTCCACGAAGTTGGGCTTGTAGTTGCCTTTGGTGTCCAATGCACCGAGCATGTATTTGGAGGTCTTGTAGCGAATGCCGTGCATTTGACTCTGCAAACTATCTCCCCAACCTAGGTAGGCGCTTGTACCTAAGATGCTGATATTCAGGTGAGACTCTAATTGGGTAGGACGCTTGTAGCGGATGTCTAATACCGATGACATCTTATCGCCATACATGGCATCAAAGCCACCTGCGGAGAAGTCCACGCTCTCCACCATGTCGGCATTCACGAAGCTCAATCCCTCTTGCTGTCCGCTGCGGATAAGCAATGGGCGATGTACCTCTAAGCCATTGACATACACCGAGTTTTCGTCGTAGGTTCCGCCACGTACATTGTACTGGCTACTCATTTCGTTGTTCTGCCTTACGCCTGCGAAGGTGATGAGCAGACTCTCTATACCGCCACCTGTGGCATCGGGCATTAGGCGTGCCACGCTTACGTCTGTGCGCTCCATCGTACCCGTCTGACGTTGGATACCACGCACGGTAATTTCGCTGAGCATCTCCTCATTGGTAGGGAGTACTACATTCACACCTAATACTTTGTTTGTTGTATATAGTTGTTGTCGAATACTCTCATATCCAATCATGGAATACACCATAATGATGGTATCACCCATCTCCACGGTAAGGTCGTAATAGCCGTTTTGATTGGTGGTAGTACCATTGGTAGTGCCTTCTACATAAACGTTTGCTAATTCTATACCACGGTTGTCAGAATCCAATACATATCCAAACACGCGCACTTCGGGTGCTTTCGCCCAAGTGACCGATGAAAAAAACAGCAGACAAAGGATTATGCCTATGGTTCTTGTTATGTGATTTGATAGATACATGCACAATATCCCAATTAAACGCGCAAAGGTACGGAAAAATTTGCATATACGCAAGTAATGAGCGTATTTTTTAGGTGAAAGGTTAAAGGTTAGATGTTAAAGGCGTGGATTTTTGTACGGAGTATGAGGTAAAGGATGCTTAATGCAATGAGTATCCAAAAAGCAGCGGTACTCCACTTGTGAAACGATGGGATATATTTCCGAGGTGGGTGGTCGATGACTTGTACGATACTATCAATTTTGATTATGGTATCATGGATTATTTGCGTGCGCCATCGGTCGCGGTATTGTACACGGTCACGGAAGACGGTATCGCCTGCCACATACTCGCGCACAAAGATACTATCATGGATAATGAGCGTATCGTGGGAGTGGGTAGTAGCACTAGCCGTACTGGTAGCACTAGCGGCAATGGTGGTGTCAAGGCTTTTGCAACTCGGGAGGGCAAGGAGTATTGTAGCCATACTCAGTGCCAGGGCGAAAGTCAATGACTTCAAGGATGATCTCTTCATGGGCTTGGGTTTCTAATAGGAGGTTAGTAAACTTGTTTTCAGTTTCGCGGTCAGGTAGCAAGATACAACCAGTAGAGTGCTTAGGTTGCTTGCCTACATGGAAGCGTATTCCGCTGCGCTGTGGGACATTGCAGACGAGTGGTAGTAGTCGTTTGAAACGAGGTGATTGCGTAACGCGTATAGGGTAACAAATGGCGGGGATTTGATACCCCACGCGTTCCATGGTATAGCAGAAGAAACGACCATTGATGACGAGGCGACCAGAAATAGCAGCGCCTTGAGGGTTATTTCTTATCAATTGAAGATACATAATATTTATTCTTTGTAGCGGTACTTGTAGTCGATGCCGATGAGGGAGCCACTGAAGGTGAGTATCTCACCAAAGGCGATGAGGACGGAGTGGTGGATTTCTCCAAGTGGATGTGCAACAAACCCACACGCAAGCAATGCACACCCGAAGGTGCACATTGCAGTAGCGATGATGAGTTGCAAGCGTTTCATTGATAGTTGACAATTACTTGCCGTTCAAGATTTCGTCTTTGCAGATGTTGAAGACAAAAGAATAGAAAGTCTTGAACTTGGATTGCTTAGCGTATGCTGCTTGGTCGCTTGGCAAGAAAGCAGGGTCAATCATACGTTCGCGAGTAGCAGCAGCAATCTGTGCAAACTGCGTGTTCCAACTCTTTTGATTGTCCGTGAGAGCGACTACCTTTTGAGGGTCACGCCAGTTGGTGTAGCAAGGCATAGCCAACATGCGAGGGTTGGAGGTAGCCTTTTGTCGCAAGTTAAAAATAACGCTGTGCGATTTGGAGAGCTTGCCGCTCAAGCCAGTGATAGGGGCTGCTAAGGTTACGTGTGCCATTTCGTGTTCGGCAATCGAGCCGAACACAGACCGCCCTTTGGGCTGTTAGACCGCTTTGCTGCTGGACCGTTCCACTGTCGGATCGCTCGCGGAGCTCGCTGTCAGATTTCTAAGTCTGTGTGTTGCTCGGATATCCTCCATGCCGTCGGAGGGGGTTAGAGGTTTTAGGGTTTAGTGTTTAGTGAACGCTCGCGGGGCGAGCTACTGTTTAGTGTTTAGGGTTTAGGGTTAGGAGTTGGCGATGGGGTCGCCGTTCTCGTCGTATTGGCTTTTGATCTTGCTGACTACATAGCCCAAGAGCGAACCGATACGGTGTTGCTTGAGGTAAGCCGATTCGTATTTGGCACGTTGCTCAGGGTCTGCGATGATGGCACGTGCTGCCTGCGTGATCTTAGCGAAGCGTGATTGTGCTTTGAGTTGTGCCTCGGTAGGTTCCTCGTCTGATGGGTTGCAGAGTTTGCCAGTGACGGTTTTGAGGGTTTGTTTGTTGGTACGGAAGTACATGTCGGAGTGTTCGCATACTTTGCCACTCATGGTTTTGACGGTGTCGATAGGACGGATTTTTGCCATAGTTATTTGTGTTCGTTTTACTCACGTTACATGTCGCGTTGCGACGTTGTTAGCCCTTAGGACGTTGTGTGCTTTGCGTTGTAGCGTGAAAGGTTAATAATGTTAGGTGGATTCCAAAATGCGCGCTTATTTCGAAATCGGGTGCAAAGATACAACAAACCCACAGGGGTGCTGTGGGTTAACGTTGGTCATTGTGGGACAAAGCCCGACAAAACAGGAAAAAGTAGGAAGAGGGGGGATTGTGAATAGATATAGAATCTATACTCAATTACACATCCTAATCTAACATTATAAATCCAGCCCAGAATTCGGGTTCTTCGTATTGTGTGCGGACGGTGTTTTGGGCATTGCGGAAGGCTTCGCGTTTGGATTGGTGCTTGCCAATCCAGTTGTTATAGAACTCCGTCATAAGGAGTTGG
>JAFTOD010000007.1 GCA_017451525.1 Paludibacteraceae bacterium | reverse complement strand
TGACTGTCGATGCAGAAACCGAGACCAAACACAAAGCCGGTTGTGTTTGGAAACTGCTTGGCTCTCGTTATACTCAGTCCCAATTGGAAAGATATTGTACTCTATACGGTGTTACTACCGAGCAGGCTCTGCAATGGAAGAGGTATTGGATATAATTGTACCATCTCTGATAGTAGCGCGAGAGTGGCTTGAGAGTGGCTGTTTGACTGCTACAATTTGGCGAGTGGAACAACCACTGAAATCTTAATAATCGTATACCTTTCAACTTCCTTCCAAAAACCTTCCAAACAGCATATCTCGCGCCACTCTTGCGCTTCTTTTAGGCATATATTGGTATAACGTCCAAATCTTAATAATCGCGCTGAAGATTTTTGCAGCATTATTGTAGAAACGCGTTTGTAGAAAGCCACCGAAAGCCCACAGATGTCCTAGAGATGTCCTATCGTGGTCCCGAAACTAGTAGGGAATTTGAAGGGATTATTAGAAAGATATCTATCGGATATAAATATCTTCGGGATATTCTACATGCGTGAGGAATAGTCCTTCAGCAGGGGCAGAGTCGCCAGCTGCGCAGCGGTTGTGCTGCGTGATGACCTCGGCAAACTGCTCCTTATTCATCTTACCACGACCGACTTCAAACAATGTACCTACTACCGCACGCACCATATTACGCAGAAAACGGTCAGCAGCGATAGTGAATACGGCGTGTCCGTTGCCCAGTTCTTTCCACTCTGCACGCGTAAGATCGCAAATAGTGGTCTTCACATCCGTATTCGTGCGGCAGAAAGAAGCAAAATCCTGTTTGCCAATCAACAATTGCGCCGCTTCATTCATCGCTTCGAAGTTCAATCCTGGGCGTACACGCGTGGCTTGTGTACAAAGGAAAGGGTCTTTGTGATCAATGATATGATATTCGTATGTACGACGCACTGCATCGAAACGTGCATGCGCATCATCCCTCACAGGGTAAACATCAAAGACTGCGATAGAATCGGGCAAAATGCCGTTGAGGCGGAAGACCAAATTAGGGGGTATAGGACGCCCCATTGGACTATTGGACGGCGCTGCGCCTATTGGATATTGGTTATTGGGCAAATCGAAATGCGCATACATCTCGCGGGCATGGACACCTGCGTCGGTGCGACCAGCAAAAGTGAGCGGTACCTCCTCACGGAAAATCATAGCCAACGCCTGTTCCATAGTCTCCTGAACAGTCACGCCATTAGGCTGGCGTTGCGAGCCATGAAAGGCAGTACCATCATATGCAAAGCGGAGGAAATAACGCATGTTCTGTTTAGTGGACGCCCTAAAGGGCTACTGTTTAGTGATTAATGTTTAGTGATGAATGACTGGATTTGCTGGTTGATTTCGGGGGAGAGGTTCTTGTACCAAGCTACGGCGCAACCTCCTCCGATAAGTACTAAGGAACGAACGATACTACTAAACCATATATTATGGATAGGCATGTACTTTTGCCACAAGAAATTCAAATTGAGTATCACCACAATCAGCAGCAGAATCTTCAGATGTTGGCGCGTGAAAGTAGGCGCATGAAGTGTGTAACGAACTATCAATGTGATAAATAGAAAATATATTGCGTAGGCTATGAGGTTGCTCACAGCTGCTCCATTCATACCGAAATGAGGAATGAGAAGATTATTGAGCAATATGGACAAGGTGGTTAGGATAAACGAAAACAATAGCGAGAATGCGTAGAAACGCGAATAGTTGAGGGCGGAAGAGGTAAACGTACATACCGCAATAAACAATTGGCTCGTTGCTAACATCAATACTACTTGACGGGCTGAGGCATAGGTCTCGCCATTGGGTAGTATATGGAAAATGAGGTCGATATTTAGCCAAATCACACAAAGGATGATTCCGCCTATAAGTAGCAATGTACTACTGACTTGCTGTATGAGGTGGGCCGTCTCGTGTTGGTTATTCTCTTTGATAGCAGTCGCCAGCTGTGGTGCGGCAATCGCAGCCATCGAACGATAAGGGATACTGACCATCACTGCGATATAGGTGGCGATGGCGAATATGCCCGTATAGCTGAGTCCCATCTCTGCGGTGATGAAGAATGATGAAAGGGTAGGGGCTAACACCGAAGCCACTGCGGAGATGAGTAGGAAGCCCGTGTATAACAAATATTGTCGTACCAATGAGCGATTGTTGCGCAAAAAGTTCCAATCTGGGCGCAAAGAAATTTCGCCCAGCGAAAAGAGATAGCCCATATTGCAGAACATTGCTACAGCATACACGCTGCATAGTGCCACAACAAAACCATCTATATCCACTACGCGAAAGGCGTAGAGTAGGTAGGCAACGAGCAATCCAATGCGAGTGATGAGTTCGCGCACGGCACGAGGCACTACGATATGCATACGCACGTTGGCATTGGTTTCGAATACGGTCTGGTAGAGCATGAAGAACGCCATCGGAAGCACCATATAGTAGTACTCTACAAACAATGGTGACTTCTCGCCAAACCATTGACTAAGAGGTGCATAGCATGCGCAGTAAATAGCTGTAAAGAGTGCAAAGCCTATCAAAGGAACTATCAGTGTCCAGAAGAAAAAGCCGTGGTCAGAGTGGCTGTTGGCTCCTTGTTCTTGGCTCCTGAAGTGTGGATAGAAGCGAATGATAGAGGAGGAAGTGCCGAGTTGGGCAAGTCCGATAAAGAGTGTAGCAGCATCTACCAACACGCGCGCCAAACCAATCTCCTCGGCTGTGAGGAAACGCGTGAGTACAAAGAAGGTAGTAACAAAGCCCACCGCCACCCCAAGATAGGTGACGATGGTGCCTTGAATACTTTGTTTGGCGATGATGCCCATAATGCTTCGCGTTATTGGTTCGCTGCGCTCACGAAAGTGATTCGCTTCGCTTATGAAAGTGGTTCGCTTCGCTCACGTACGCTTCAGCCACTTTCGCAGCTCTGCTGCCACTTTCGTCGAAGACCATTTTCGCACCTTTGGTGCCACTTTCGCAAACTACGTTTGCTTATTTTTCGATGCTGAGCAACTCAACCTCGAAGATGAGGGTAGAGTATGGAGGGATAGAGCCAGCTTGTTGTGCGCCATAACCCAACTCTTGTGGGATATAGAAACGGAACTTACTACCTACAGGCATGAGTTGCAAGCCCTCTGTCCAACCTTTGATCACTTGGTTCAAACCAAATGATGTAGGCTCGCCGCGCTCAACGCTACTATCGAATACAGTGCCATCAATCAAAGTACCATGATAGTGTACTTTTACGCGATCAGTAGCAGCAGGTTTTTTGCCGCGACCCATCTTCAGTACTTCGTATTGCAAACCGCTCTCGGTAACTTTAACGCCCTCTTTCAATGCATTTTCAGTCAAGAACTTCTCGCCATCTTCTTTCACGTTACCGTACTTGATATTGTTCATTGTAGTTTGGATGTACTCGCCAGCTTGTTCGCCAGTCATAGTGGTGTCGCCGAGCAAACCATTGATGAAACCTTGTTTGATAAGTACGAAATCGGTAGCCAACGATGGCTCGCCAATCAGACCTTGTGCCTCTTGTGCTTTGATGTTCTTACCGATTTGCTCACCCATATTCACGATTTGTGGGTTTTTCACATTGCTCTTCAATCCCTTGTTGATATAGGTGATGAAGTCTTTGGTCATTTGACCTGTAGAGTCCATCAGCAATACATAGCGAGCTACTTCGTCGCCATTGAGATAACCAAATGCGTAGTTCACGCTATCGTTTTGGTTTTTCAGTTCAATGGTTTTTACTTTGTAAACGCATTTGCCTTTCACCACTTTACCCATCTCTACGCTGTCGTTTACCATAGCAGATGCTTGGTATTGTGCTTGGAAGTAGTTGCGTGCGTCTTCTGCTTTCATCACTGTAGTATCGTGACGTAAGCCGTTTACCAATCCTTGGAAGAATACTTTTTGGTTGATAGCCCATGCTGGATTATCTGCCAAACCATTCTTCTCGGCATTCTTAATAGCATGACCGATGTTTTTACCGATGTTAGCAGCCTCGCTTAGCTCTTCCACTTTGCCATCGTAGCCACGTTGGAGAGCGTCGATGAATTCTGTTACGGTTTCGATCGAAGAATCGTTGCGGAGTTGATACATTTTCATTTGTGCGCCATTCACCACGCCGAGTGCATAGTTCATACTGTCGTTTTGGTTGGTGAGTGCCACTTTTTGTACGGTGTAAGTGTTACCGCACGCAATCATTGCCATTGCAGCAATGAGTAGAATAGATACTTTTTTCATTGTTAATTTTGTATAAGTTTTTGATTATTATTCGATTCCGAGCAACTCTACTGTGAAGATGAGGGCAGCGTAAGGAGGAATGTTGGCTCCTGCACCGCGCTCGCCGTATGCCAATTGGTATGGCAAGTAGAGTTTGTATTTGCTACCAATAGACATGAGTTGCAAGCCCTCTGTCCAACCTTTGATTACTTGGTTGAGACCAAAAGTGATGCTCTCGCCGCGTTTGTAGCTACTATCAAATACGGTGCCGTCGATGAGGGTTCCCTCATAGTGTACGCGCACTTTGTCGGTGGCTTTAGGTTTTTGTCCGATGGTTGCCTCCAATACTTCGTATTGCAAACCGCTCTCAGTTACCTTCACGCCTTCGCGTTTAGCGTTCTCAGCGAGGAATGCTTCGCCTGCTGCTTTGGCTTCGCCTGCTATTTTAGCTTCGAGTTCGCTGAAGAACTTACCCAACACCTGTTGAGCCTCTTGATAAGAGATTTGTGGTTGGTTTTTCTCCAACACATCTTTGATTCCTGCTGCCAAATCAGCATATTCGAGGGAAGTAACGCCACTTCCCATTAAGTTTTGACCCATGCTTAAGCCAATTGCATAACTAATTTTATCCATTTCGTTTATTTTAAATTTGTTCGTTTCACTCACGTTATTGGTTCGCTTCGCTCACGAAATTGGCTTCGCGAAAGTGGCTCGTTTCACTCACGAAAGTGGTTTCACGTTATTTACGTCGAAGAACATGTACGCGTTAGCCATTTTCGCAGCTTTGCTGCCATTTTCGTTGCCAAAAGCAACCACTTACGCACCTTCGGTGCCCAGAAGCTGATTCATTCGTGTGATATATTTGCCGATAATATCGAACTCAAGGTTTACTTGTGTACCCACTTCGATATACTTGAAATTGGTGTTGTCGTGGGTGTAAGGGATGATGCATACGCTGACATAGCCTTTGCCGTCTATCACATCGGGTTCGCAGACGGTGAGACTGACACCATTGATACTAACCGACCCTTTGTCCACGCAGAAGTAGCCACGCATAGCCATCTCACGGGTGCTCTCGTACTCAAAGCGGTAGTACCAACTGCCCTCTGTTTCTTTCACTTCGATGCAACGAGCCGTTTGGTCCACATGCCCTTGCACGATATGACCATCTAATCGCTCGCCGAGCAGCATTGAGCGCTCGAGGTTCACCCAATCGCCCTCTTTCGCTTCGCCGAGGTTGGTGCGGTTGAGGGTCTCTTGCATGGCGGTGACTGTGTAGAGGTCGTTCTCCATTTTCACCACCGTGAGGCATACGCCATTATGTGCGATAGACTGATCAATGCTCAGCGGCTCGCCGTATGGGTTACGCAGCGTGAAGTGCTTATTACCTTGTTCTTGCTCAATCTTCACGATTTGAGCCATTGTTTCTACTATTCCTGAAAACATATTATTTTTTCTTAATTAGTGTCTTTCCGTCCAAACGATAGAAGATGACACAATATATAATAAGGAGTAATGTGCCTACTCCCATTTTAAGCCATTCATTTGTCAGCAATAACTGTGCCAAACTGTAATATCCTGCCAAAAGTGCCAAAACGAGTAGGGTATATATGCCAATTCGGCGCAAATCGTAGGGTATCTCGAGGTGTTTGCGTCCCACGAAATAGGACAGCAGCATAATCACGAAATAGCATACGGTACTGCTGGCTGCGGAAGCCATATAGCCAATGCGTGGCACGAAGATGGCTTGCAGCGCAAAGGTAATCACTACTCCGATGATGGAGAAGTAGGCGCCCCATTGCGTCTTGTCGGTGAGTTTGTACCAGAAACTGAGGTTGAAGTAAATGCCTTGGAAGATGTATGTCCACAGTACTACTGGAACCACTTTCAGCCCTTCCCAATATGATGGAGCAATGATAAACTTCAGCAAATCGAGGTAGAATATCATCCCCAAGAGAATCATATAGGAGAAGATGATATAGTATTTCATCGCATCGGCATAGGCTGCCACGGACTCTCTATCCTTGTGCTTGGCAAACACAAAGGGCTCGTAGGCATAGCGGAAAGCTTGTGTAAACATCATCATTACCATCGCCACTTTGAAGCACGCGCCATAGATGCCTAACTGCGCTTGCGCATCGGCTCCGTCGTAGAAGAAAGGGAAGAGGATACGGTCAAGTGTCTGGTTCATAATACCGCATACACCCAACACCAGTAGCGGCAACGAGTAGCGAAGCATCTGCTTTAGCAATTTTCCTGAGAATAGTTGTCGGGAGTCGGGAGTCGGGAGTCCGTGCTCATTTCTAAAGCCCTCAACTATCGCTGGCAACAGACATAGCGTCTGTATGCCCGTAGCCAATATATTCGCCACAAACACATACCCCACACCATAACTTGGGTCATACCACGAACCAATGATTGCCCAGTCTTGTATCTTTGGACAGAGTACGAGGAAGAATAGGTTTAGCACGATATTCAATCCCACAAACAGCAACTTGAGCGCAGCAAACTGTAGTGGACGTTTCTTGTAGCGCAGGTATGCAAACGGTATGCTGGCAAAGGCGTCCATAGCCACTACTATGCCCAGCAATGCGATAAACTCGCTATGCGTAGGGTAGCCCAATGCACACGCTATAGGCATACGCCATATCACGCAAGCCACCGCAAATAATAGCGATGTCGTAAACAACGCAATCAGCGACGTGCTATATACCGTTTGTGCGTTTTCTCCCTCTTTGTTAGCAAAGCGGAAGAAGCCCGTTTCCATGCCATAGGTCAGTATCACCAATAGCAATGCCGTCCACGCATATAAGTTCGTTACGATACCATAATCCGACTGCTGTTGAAGTACGTAAGTGTATAACGGCACCAGCAGCCAGTTTAAGAACTTGCCTATAATCGACGACACACCATAGATGGCCGTCTCCTTGGCCAATAACTTCATTTGCAGGTTACTGCTCATATACTCCTACCAAACCTTTCTATCGGACGATTATTTTATTTGCAGTTTCTTGCGAATAGCTTTTGGAATAGCGTTCTTATGAACGAGTACGTCGTTGGTCTTGTATTGCATGTATGCTTCAGATACATACCAGATACCTTTGTATTCGCTTTTCTTGGTACCCCATGAGTTTTTCACCATGTAGTAGCGTTTGCCGTTTTGGTCTTTGGCTGTACCGAAGATTTGCATACCGTGGTCGTCGGTGTTCTCCCAACTGTCGTATGCGGCTTGGCGCATCTCTTGGGTGATTGTCTTCTCGGGCAATGGCTTCTTGGTCAGCTCTTCGCGTTTGTCAGTAGCGGAGAGTCCCAACCAACGAGCGGCATCGCTACCTGTGAGGTCGGCTGCTTTCTCTTCCTCTGGCACTACGCCCAATCCCTTGCGTGTGAAGCACATCTCGCTCACGTCAGCGCCCCATGCGAGGGTGTAACCATTGGCGAGGGCGTTGTCGATGATAGCCATCATCTCTTCCATTGGCACGTTGTACATTTGGTCCATGCGCCAGTTGTCTGGTACTTCGAGTGCGAATGTGGTGTAGAACGGATGGTGGGTATAACTGGTGATGCTCACATAGTCATCCGCATTCAAACCCAATTTCTCGGCAAATTCTTTAGGAGTATATTTTTTGCCTTCATAGGTAAAAGTCTCTGGGCACTCGCCGAGATAGGTGTCATATACTGCGGTGAGGGCTTTTTTCCATACAGGGGTGAGTTTCTTGAGTCCACTGTTGGCTACTGCATCCACTACGCCACCTGCTACAGCGTCGAGTTCGGTATGAACAGGCAATGTGTCGGCTGGAGTGCTACCATATTGGATACCTGGCATCGCCTCTTGTGGTACCAGACCATAGTTTTTGAGGCAGTAGATGACATCGTATGCCGAACCACCAGGAGCAAATTGCGCAGTGCCATACATACGTACTACATATTCGGCACGATCAAGCATGGTATGATGAACTACAAACATCTCACTCAGGTCGTATTCACCTTTGCCCATACGCAGGAGTTCGCTCTCGAGGAAACCGATGGTAGAGTAACTCCAGCATGTGCCGCTACGATTTTGGTCTTTCACAGGAGTGATAGCAATGCTATCTACTGTGGTGAAACGAAAACCATCGATGGAGTCGCTTGCCACTTGTGCGCTATCGCCCGATAAGATGCAATAATCAGCGCCTATGCCACTCAGTGCTACTGCACTGACTACAAGAGTTAAAAGAATTTTCTTCATAAATTCAATGGTATTTTATTTACGCTGCAAAGATACTACTTTTTTCTCATTCTACCAAAAAATACGCGTATTTTTTCAATCTTGTATCTACACCTTTGTACAAGCGGTAGCATTTTCAATTATCCTAAAGATATCCCGAAGATACCCTGAAGATAGCTCATACATAATCAGCGAAATTGATAAAAAAATCAATATTCTGTCCTATATATTTTGTGCATTACAAATATTTTTGTACCTTTGTACCAAGTTTTATACCATACCCATAATAGCATGAATATCCGTTCGTATATCGCAGAAAATCGTGCTCGCTTTATAGAAGAGTGGGCGAGTTTGATTCGTATCCCAAGTATCAGTTGTCAACCTGCTCACAAAGACGATATGCTTCGCTGTGCCGAACGCTGGCGCGAATTATTGCTTGAAGCAGGTGCACAACATGCTGAGGTAATGCCTTCACAAGGTAATCCCTTCGTTTATGCGGAATACATTCCGGAATCTGGACTCCAGACACCGGATAATATCCCCACTGTTCTCGTCTATTCACACTACGATGTGATGCCTGCCGAACCTTTGGAACTTTGGAATTCAGAACCTTTTGAACCTTCCATCCGCGATGGCCGCCTCTATGCTCGTGGTGCTGATGATGATAAAGGGCAAGCCATGATCCAAGTGAAGGCATTTGAGTACCTCGTGCGCGAGGGACTGATGAACTGCCGCGTGAAGTTCATCTTTGAGGGCGAAGAGGAGATTGGTAGTCCAAGCCTTGAGGCATTCTTGGAGGAACACCGCGAATTGCTTGCATGCGACATCATCCTTGTGAGCGATACCTCTATGATTGGTAAGGACACCCCATCCATCACTACGGGGCTGCGCGGATTGGCATATTGGCAGATGGAGGTTACGGGGCCTAATCGCGATTTGCATAGCGGACACTTTGGTGGCGCCGTGAAGAATCCAATCAATGCGCTCACCGAGATGCTGGCAAAGGTGGTGGATGAGCAAGGCCGTATTACCATCCCGCATTTCTACGACGATGTATTGCCTATCCCTGAGGCAGAGCGCGAGATGATTGCACAGATTCCATTCTCCGAGGAGGCTTATTGCCAAGCGATTGATGTGGATGCCACCTTTGGTGAAGAGGGCTATTCCACCTTGGAGCGCAACTCATGTCGCCCATCGTTTGATATCTGTGGTATATGGGGTGGTTATACGGGCGAAGGCAGTAAGACGGTGTTGCCAAGCAAAGCATATGCCAAGGTGAGTTGCCGTTTGGTTGCCAATCAAGATCACGAGAAGGTGAGCCAAGCTTTTGTAGATTATATGAAAAGTATCGCCCCCGCGGGCGTACGCGTGGACATCACGCCTATGCACGGCGGTCAAGGATATGTTTGCCCAATTGATATTCCAGCCTACAAGGCAGCAGAACACGGCTTTGAGGTGGCATTTGGCAAGAAACCATTGGCAGCACGTCGAGGAGGTAGTATTCCGATCATCAGTAGCTTCGAGCAAATTCTTGGTGTGAAGACCATACTCATGGGATTTGGCTTGGAGAAGAATGCCATCCACTCACCTAATGAGTCAATGGATCTGGAAGTATGGGAAAATGGTATCGTTGCCGTTACTGAGTTTTACCGTGCCTTTAACCTTTAACCTTTAACCTTTAACCTTTCTGCTTATGAACATCATTATCATCGGCAAGGGCAATGTTGCCACCAATCTCCATTATGCCTTTACCAAGAAAGGCGTAGCGTGCCAAATGGTCAGCAGTCGCGAGGGACTAGATGAAGTACCTCAGGCAAACGTGTATATATATGCTGTGAAAGATGAAGCTTTGGCTGAGGTGGTTGCACAAGTCAAGGACAAAGAAAAAGCTCTTCATCTGCATACTTCGGGCACTATGCCTATCACGGTTTTTGGCGCGGACAAACCGCATGCGGGTATCTTCTATCCTTTCCAAACATTCAGTAAGGCGCGTGTGATAGAGGACTTCTCTACCGTGCCAGTCTTTTTTGAGGCGCGTGGAATAGATGATATTAGTGCAGTCTATTCGTTGGCACTGACTATCACTAGCCATGTGTATGAGGCATCGCAACATGACCGCGAACGACTACATGTGGCGGGGGTATATGCTTGCAATTTCACCAACCTGATGTACACTATGGCTGCTGAATTGCTCAAGAATACGCATATTCCATTTTCTGCCCTCTTACCACTGATAGATGAGACTGCTGCCAAGATTCATGCTTTGGCTCCAGCGGATGCGCAAACAGGGCCTGCTCGACGTAATGATGAGAATGTGATGAATCATCATTTGGCATTGCTCAATGATGAGCAGCGAGTAGTCTATAGTATTCTGTCGGAAGCAATAAAGAAGCGAAATCGCTAATTGACAATCCTCGTAATACAAGAAAAAAGCCGTCTCACGACGGCTATTTTTCCAAGGTATTAGTCTGTTTGATTTTTTTAAGGTACAAAAAAGATTGTGTCGATTTTTAAATCCGCTGCAAAGGTACTGCTTTTTTACCATTCCCGCAAGACTTCTTTATATGTTGTGCAACACGTTTTTGGCTAAAATGGCTCAAATATGTTGTAGAACATACGTTTTCGGAGCGTTTGGCTAATGTCTTTCTAACTCAATCACCTCTAAATCGCGAATTTCTTTGCCATCAATCACAAATCTCAGCAATGTCTGTACCGTCTGCCAGCCCTGTTTTCCTGCTGCACCGGGGTTCATGGTCAGCATCTGCCATGTGGGGTCGTATTGCACTTTCAAAATATGACTATGTCCGCAGACGAATAACTGTGGTGTCTCTTTCTTGAACATGGGCAACAACCATGGATTATATTTCCCTGGATAACCACCAATATGCGTCATCAGCACATTCACATCCTCCACGCGGAAGCGATAGAACTCGCTTAGCGAATACCGTACATCGCCGCTGTCCATATTGCCGTACACTGCTCTCGTGGGCTTGAACTCACGCAAGTGTTGCAGCACCATTGCGCTGCCTATATCCCCTGCATGCCATATCTCGTCCACATCCGCGAAGTGCTCCAATACGCGTGGATCCAGATAACTATGTGTATCACTCAATAAACCAATGCGTGTCATAGAATTATCGTTTTTCGGCACGGTTCATGATAAGGATACTTATTATGACTGCTGCCACAGCCACGCTCAGGAAGAACATCACATCGCGCAAATCTACCACACCGCGTGAGATGCTGCTATAGTGGTCTTGCAGCGTCACCCAAAATAGAATAAAGCAGCTCACTCCACCCAAGATAAATGATACTAACTGGCTCTTAGTCAATGTGCTGCATAACAATCCAACACCCGTAAACGATGCGCTTAAGAATACCAATCCCATCATCGATCCTATGAATTGTCCTCCATCTATATTGCCTATTGGCTCAGCCATGTAGAAGACAATGAAGTAGTGCACAATGCAAGGCATCAGCGCCAATACCGTCAGCACAAACGCTGCCATATACTTGCCCACGACAATCTTCCATAGCGCAATGGGCTGCGCACGCAAAAGGAGCCATGTGCCGCTTTGTCGCTCTTCGGCAAACAACCGCATGGTCAGCGCAGGGCATACAAGCATGAGCAACCATGGAGCAATCTGGAAGAGTCCATCTACCTGTGCATAGCCTGATTCGATGACATTCCATTGCCCTGGTATTACCCAAAGGAATAGACTAACTGCTAACAAAAACAACCCAATCACGATATACGCAATCGGTGTGGAGAAGTAATATGATAATTCTTTTCTGAACATGTGAATGTACTTTTTAATACTAACGTTCTAATTTTCTCTGCAAAAGTACTACTATTTTTTGAAATATGCAAGAGAGAGAGTTTTTTTGAAAACTTTTTGTGTGTTACTTCTCGCTACAGAGTGCGTTGCAGTTTGATGGTTGTCGTAAGTCTTACAAGCCAACGAGTGAGTATGTTTAATCAGCCCAAAGAGAGGTTTGACAGAAAGTAATACCATCAAATAGGTATTTATCTGTCAGTTTTAAGTCTGGAATTACAGGCAACGCCATGAAAGCAAGTGTCATAAATGGTGCATTGATGGTGCAACCCATGCTAGCAGCCAAGTTCTTCAGTTCGGTATGTTTCTCTGAAACTTGATCTGGCAGGAGTGTGGTCATCAGTCCTGCAATAGGCAGTGGTAGACATTTGGTCACTTGACCATCGCATACGGCAACGCCACCTTTTTCCTCTATGAGAAGGTTGATTAGATGAACTATGTCTTCGTCGTTGCAGCCCAAGGCAATGATATTGTGCGAATCGTGGGCGATTGTGGAAGCCAAAGCACCTTTTTGCAAGTCAAATCCCTTGATGTATGCCACTTGAGGTACAATTTCGTCTGCTATGGCGTATCGGTTGTACACCACCAGTTTGGCAATACCATTCTCCACATCCGTAATCACATTGCCTGTGGCATCGCTCTTTGGCTCAACGATCTCTACGCCTGTGATAAGCGAACCCTCGGTGGCGGTGATTACTTTCATTTTCTTTCCTTCACACTTAACTTGCAGCGCATCAGTTGTAATCTTTTTTGCCTCAAACTTATTTAGATTGAATATAGTAGAAGATGCATATTTGGTTTGCAGAGCATCCGTTACGCCGTTTTTGGCGTTATATACTTCATAACCATTGATGTAGGTGGATAGAATCTGGAAATCTTGTAGATTATTTACCACGATAAAGTCGGCAGGATCGCCTTCTTGCAAGAGTCCGCTTTTGAGGCTATAGTGCTTCACTGGTGTGGTGCATGCTGTTTGGAGCACATTCCATAGAGGTAGGTTCTTAGCTACTGACCTTCTAACCAATCCGTTGATATATCCTATTTCTGTTATATCGTCAGGATACATGTCATCAGAGCAAAAGAGTGTCATTTCTGGGTATTCGCCTATGATAGGATAGAGCGATTCGAAGTTGCATGCCGCACTGCCTTCACGTATGATGATTTTCATACCTAAATCCAATTTTTCTTTGGCTTCTTCGACAGAGGAACATTCGTGATCAGTGGAGATACCTGCAGCCACATATTTACGCAAGTCTTCGCCTGTTACCTTCGGAGCGTGTCCGTCAATAGGTTTACCAACATTATGCGTGGCTTGTATCTTAGCCATCACCTCCGCGTCCTCATAAATAACACCAGGTGCGTTCATCATCTCTGCCAATCCTATGATATCTTCACGCGCGATTAGTTGTGCCGTTTGTTGCGCATCAATGGTAGCACCTGCTGTTTCGTGGTTGGTAGAGGGGACACAAGAAGGGAGCATAAAATTGAAGTGGAAGCGTGCTTTCTTGCTATTGTCAATCATATAATCAATACCCTCAATGCCCAACACGTTAGTTATTTCGTGAGGGTCACAGATGGCTGCAACCACACCATTCTCAACTGCCATACGAGCATAGTTCTCGGGGGTCATGAGTGTACTCTCGATGTGTATGTGTGCATCTACGAAGCCAGGCAGAATATAGGTGTCATACTCTCCGTCAATACGCTTTATAGAAGTAATCTTGCCGTCTTTGATGGTTACCTCACCAGGATAAATGTCTTTGGCAAGTACATCAACTACATTTCCTGTTAGCACTTTTTCAGAAGTGCAATTCGTGTTTTCGCAAGACATCAAGGTGAATGTCATTGTCAATAGGCACAATGCCAAATATAGGAACTTTTTCATGATAATACGTGTTTAGGATGTCGCTATAATAATGCTATAGAAACCTTCTGTTTTGAAAGGATTTGTGCGGAAGATATGCAGAAAATATTTAGCATATTTTTCTTCTCTTAATAGAAAAAAGCAATCGTTTCAATAGTTGAACTATTGAGATATGATTGCTTTTTTGAAATAAATTTTAATATACGTTTGTATAGTTGAGCGTTGTTATTTCTTTGGATATGCCCATTCTCCAATTACAACCAAGTTTCCAGCTTTGTCATAGCGTCTTGCGGAATATACGAATGTATAGTTTTCGGATACGACTTTAGCAAGTTCTTCGTAAGAAAGTTTTGCAGCAGCTTCATTAAATAGTTGTGCTGCTTTAGCATCACAATCTTTTTCGTTACTTCCTTCTGTAACTACTGCTCCATAAGGAACTTTTTTCTCTACCTTTAGATAATTTTCGACGGCTGCTAAATCCGATAGGGTTCCAGAATTTTCGCTGATTCCAAAGGAATAAGCTTGTTGCATTGTAATAGTTTCCTCGCAGGATGTTAATCCTAATGCCATTGATACGCAGCAGCACACAACTGCCAAATTGAAAATTTTTTTCATTTGTTTTTAATAATTTGATGAGTTATAAACAACACTATTGTTGTTTTGATTAAATTTATGAATTCGTAGTTGAATATTATCTCTTAGTTGTTCGCTGTAAAGCCAAGGCTCAATTCCGTGATAATCACCAACATTCAAGATGTTTAAAATATTAGGAAGATAGCTACCGTCAAAGCCATCCAGTTGTAAAACATTATACTCTGTCGAAAGAGTCACTATAATTGTATCATGCAAAGTTGCTGGTGTTGAATCTGTGCGCCAATTGACAGGATTAATGCACATAACATTAGGAGAACTAACTATAGGTTTGATATGTTCTATATGAGAAACAGAATTGTAGCAAATTGTCACTCCTGTGTCAATAGAGTCTTTGGCTGCAACAATCCAAGGTGCGACTAATGTATCTGCGGGTGTTACTTTATAACCCAACACATATGCAGCTACCATTCGTTGGCGAACATCTTCGGAAAATGTTTTCATGAGTTCCACGACTGATTTGCCACCTTGACTAAACCCAGCAAGTACAAATGGACGCTGATTATTATAATGATTCAAATAATGTTGGAATGCATTTTGAATATCAACGAAAGATACGGCATGATATCGTCTGTTAATTGTGTCCTCATTCAGCGTAGCCCATGTATCAAGAGTAATATGACGATAGTATGGAGAATAGAAATTGTTGTTTTCTGCCATATAACCAGCTATTTTCAATATTTCTATTTTCATATTATTACGATGTACGATATTGTAAGGGTCAGCATAATGAGATACAACTCCATCTTCATTGTACCAATCATATTCCCACGTAGATGGAATATAGAACACATCAGCACCTGCACTATGGGCATTCTGTTCAATATACCACATCATCGTATCCTCGTAATTAGGAGTTTGCGGTATATATATTGCTTGAGGCAATCTTTCATTTCGGCATCCTATGAATAAACTAATCCATAAGAGAGCACCAACTTGTATTAGATTCCTCATTTCTTAGAAGTTATACGCAATTCCTATACCGTTGTTGCTTGTTTGTAAACTCCAATACGCATAAGCATCTTTTTTCTGCATCACATTATATGTATTGACGCTATTATGCATGCGACGATAACCCACACATAAAGATGGTATACCTACCAACCATGTAGCACATGTACCCGAAACCAAAAATGATATTCCTGTTGCATGCATTATGGAACCATCACTATTCTTTGGATTAAGAACAAGTAAAATAGCACCAAATGTAGTTAATCCCATTCCACATCCAAACACAGCCCATCCCGTTTGAGAAAGTTTATATCCACTTAAAAATTCTTGATATGCTGGCAGACAGTTACTATGTAAGAAACTCATATACTCAGTTTGATTCATTGTCACATCTCCAAGCATGTAATGACAATGATGACGCTGCAATAGATTAGAATCTGCGTTGACATTTTGAGCATTAGTACCAACAAACGTTAAGACACATAGCATCACAAATAAAAAAACTCTTTTCATAATATTATCCCTAAATACGTGTCGGGCACAACTTTTAAAAATATTATTAATTTGATTTATACTATATCATGTACTTCATTGAATCCATAAGAATATTGGCAATGGAGTCATTCTTATGGATCTAAAATTGTATTAGAATTTAAGTCTAAACACTCCATTGGGTGTAAATATACAATAAAGCGTGGAACTCGTCCTTGCCAGTTCCACACTTTGAGGCTCTCGCATTGCCTTGTACATTAGAACCGACAACGCGAAGCCCACGCCGAATATAAATACTCTCTGTGCTATTTTACAATTAATTACATGGTACGCGTATGCGCATACGCACATGCGCGAGAAATGTACCAACACTAAATAAGCACATGAGGGATAGTTTTATATCCCGTAGGACATCTACCGTTGCTAAGTCCTGAATGTACTGAAATTTGCGAGATTTCAAAGTGTCAGAACAGAGCGCTAATAAACGCCTTTTTAATATGTCTGCTACCCTCCGCCAAAGATGTTAGACATCCCTCGGCGCAGGTTCACGGTGCAAAGGTAGTGAATTATTTTGGATTGAGCAAGAAAATAGCGACTTTTTAGTCAACTTTTTCAGGAAGGCGATCAACCTTTTTCGGGAGGCAATCTTAACAAAAAGCACTTTTGTAGGCAGGGAGTTGAGTCGCTCTTCTCTCGGAGTTCTCTCGGTCGTCGGTCGGTGGAATCAGGCAAGGTATAAGAGAAGTAAAAGAGACGGCAATCTTAATAAAACACACATTTTGAGTTTGGGAGTTCTTTCGGTGTTCCTTGGTTCTTCTTTGGTTCGTCCTTGGTTTTTAGCCCGAGAGGAATTGGTAAGGTACAAGGGGAAGGAATATTAAGAAAAGTACTTTTTGAGTTATAAACGATGTGGGATTAACATAATCGCCACTTGTGCGAAAACACAAATGGCGATTGCTTTTATGTATGTTGTGTGTTAGTCTTTCTTTACAGGAGTTTTAGGGAAGATTATCCAGAAGGCAATGGCAACTACCAATGCAAAACCTGCAAAGATATACCAGCTGGTTTGCCAGCCATCCCAAATAGCCATTGGACCTGCTGCAATCACAGATTCTGCATTAACGAAATGATTTACAATAGCTTGCGCTGCCAAAGTACCAATCGTAGCACCAAAGCCGTTGGTCATCATCACAAACAGACCTTGCGCGCTGGAGCGTTGAGCTGGGTCGGTCTCTTGATCCACATACAACGAACCAGAGATATTGAAGAAGTCGAACGCAAAGCCATAGACAATACAGCTCAATACGAACAAGATCACGCCCGGCATACCTGGGTTACCTGCACCGAAGAAGCCGAAACGCAACACCCATGCCAGCATAGCCATCAACATCACCGACTTGATACCGAAGCGCTTCAAGAAGAATGGGATAAACAAGATGCACAATGCCTCGCAGATTTGTGAGATAGAGATCAAGATATTAGCGTGTTGTACGCCAAACGTATCGGCAAACTCCTCAATCGCTCCGAAGCTGGTAATGAATGGGTTAGCATAGCCGTTGGTGATTTGCAAGCACATACCAAGCAACATAGAGAAGATGAAGAAGACTGCCATCTTCTTTTGTTTGAACAAGGCAAATGCCTCCAATCCGAGTGCTTCAACCAATGATTTGTTTTCCACGTGACCTTTGGTAGGGCACTTAGGCAATGTCAAAGAGTAGAGCGCTAATGCGATGCTCAAACCACCGCTGACAACGAATTGCTTTGGAGTGGCTTGGAAACCACACAAGTCAACTACCCACATCGTTACAATAAATCCTACGGTACCTAACACGCGAATAGGCGGAAAGTCCTTCACTGTATCCATGTTTGCTTTGGTTAACGCTGTATAAGCCACAGAGTTAGTCAATGCGAGGGTAGGCATGAAGAATGCTACGGAGATGGTGTACAAGGTGAATAGGGTAGCAAACTCTACCGCATCACCTGCCATCAGTCCGTAAGCGCCTGTAGCAATCATAAATGTACCAGCCAATGCGTGGCAAAGGCTCAATGCTTTCTCTGCAGGAATCCAGCGGTCAGCCACGATACCCATCAATGCAGGCATAAAGAGACTCACGATACCTTGGATGGAATAGAACCAGCCGATATTGGTAGCCATACCGTGCGTGGCAAGGTAGGTACCCATAGATGTTAAATACGCTCCCCAAACGGCAAATTCGAGGAAGTTCATGACTGTTAGTCGAAGTTTGATGTTCTTCATATTCTGTATGTTTTTAAGTTTATAGTGTATAGTGTAAAGGCTGGGCGGCGGAGCCGCAAATTCGTGCCTCTAACCTTTAACCTCTAACCTCTTCCCTAATATCAAAACTCACTTGTAAAGTGGAATTTGATATTCTTGTAGTCGTTCTGCGCCATTTGGAGGACGTAGCCGCTATCTGCCATGAAGACATCGCGACCCTCTTTGTCCTTTGCCATATACTGCGCTTTGCGCTTCTTGAACATATCCAGTTCGGCTTCGTTGTCCGATTCTATCCAGCATGCTTTGTACATTTGCAATGGCTCCCAACGGCATTTGGCTTGGTACTCATGCTCAAGGCGGTGTTGAATCACCTCAAACTGCAGTTGTCCTACCGTACCTACAATCTTTCTGCCGTTGAACTGGCTGACAAACAACTGTGCTACACCCTCGTCCATGAGTTGGCTAACGCCTTTCTCCAATTGCTTTTGCTTCATTGGGTCGGCGTTCTCGATATACTTAAACATCTCTGGCGAGAACGATGGCAAGCCCTTGAAGTGAAGCATCTCGCCTGCGGTCAGTGTGTCGCCAATCTTGAAGTTACCCGTATCTGGCAAACCTACTATATCGCCTGCAAATGCCTCATCCACAGTCTCTTTGCGCTGTGCCATAAAGCAGGTAGGAGCCGAGAAACGCATCTGGCGGTTCTCGCGCACGTGTTTATAATAGGTGTTACGCAGGAACTTACCGCTGCATATCTTGAAGAAGGCAATACACGAGCGGTGGTTAGGGTCCATATTCGCGTGGATTTTAAAGCAGAAAGCCGTAAATCCATCTTCCATAGGTTCTACCTTACGCTCCATTGCCTCCACTGGTCGTGGTGAAGGAGCAATCTGCACAAAGCACTCCAAGAGTTCCTTCACACCAAAGGTGTTCAACGCCGAACCAAAGAACACAGGAGCCAAATCACCTGCCAAATAGTCCTCACGCGAGAAAGGATTATACACACCCTCAATCATCTCCAAATCTTCTTGCAGCTTCATGGCATCTTGCTCGCCTACGAGCTGAGCAATCTGAGGGTCGGTGACATCGTCAAAACGCAATGACTCAGTGACTTGCGTCTTATTAGGAGTATAGAGGTCGAGGGTAGATTGGAAGATATTGTACACGCCTTTAAATCGCTCGCCGCTATTGATAGGCCACGATAGTGGGCGTACATGTATGCCAAGTTCGCTCTCCACCTCGTCCATGAGATCGAATGGGTCTTTACCCTCGCGGTCCATCTTATTGACAAACACCATCACAGGGGTCTTGCGCATACGGCAGACCTGCATGAGGCGGCGGGTCTGTGTCTCAACACCTTTGGCGGAGTCAATGACGATAACTACGGAATCCACAGCAGTCAGCGTGCGGAATGTGTCCTCTGCAAAGTCTTGGTGACCAGGGGTATCGAGGATATTGATGTGGTAGTTGTTGTAGTCAAAACCCATCACAGAAGTAGCCACAGAGATACCACGTTGCTTCTCAATCTCCATCCAGTCGGAGGTAGCTGTTTTACGGATTTTGTTCGATTTTACGGCACCTGCCACATGGATAGCACCTCCGTAGAGCAGGAGTTTTTCAGTGAGCGTCGTTTTACCCGCATCTGGGTGCGAGATAATCGCAAAGGTGCGGCGACGCAGGATTTCTTGTTGTTCAGCGTTGGTTAACACAATCGTTTTATGTCGTTTTAATAGTTGTTATTCAAAAACTATCTTCGGGGTATCTTCAGGGTATCTTCGGGACATTAGCATGTGCACCAAACTATGCGAAAACCAAGCCAATACATGGTAAGAATAGCAATCGCAATGCCCAGCAATATGGCAGCAATAGCAATGCTCCATTTGCCACCAGCGGTTAGTTTCTTGACCTTAGCGTGTGGGTCGTTGAGTTTCAAGATAGGGTATTGCGCTTGCTCGGTAAGCGTATTGCCAAATAGCACATTGACAATCGCATCTGCGTTGATAGCCCAACCGTTGGCGTTGAGGAGTGGTGCGAGATTGCGTTTGCGGAGCTTCATCCATGCAAGAATCATGGAAGGACCACTGATTAGCAATAACAAGCCAGGAATCACCAACCAACCCCACCAGCCAAGACCTTTCAAGCCTAGAGCCAAACTCGTGAAGAAACTACCTATGTATCCTACAGCCATACCGATGGCAGCAAAGATACCAGCGAACTTAGCAATATCGAATGGTGCAGGTTGTGGTGCTGCGGCTGGTGCTGCATCCGCAGCTGGAGTGGTTTGTAACTTGGTTGTCATATCCGCAAAAGATTTCTTTTCCTTCTCTGCTGCCGACTTGGTAATCAATCCGCTTACCCAATCGCCCAACTTGCGATAAGGGCTCCAAAAGGCTTGACCAATAGAGATAGGATTGTCGATGATCTTCACCACTTCCGCCTCCCAGTCGCGACCTTGACGGTCATAGAAGAGAGCATTCTTGCCTACCTTTAAGTGGCGGATATCACCTATAGTCATGGCTGCAACGATTTGCATCTTTTCGCCTGTAGCATGTAATGTACATTGGCAATATATGAGGAACATACCACTATCGGGTGCCTGTGCATTGTGCTTTGCCATGTCATTCACGCGCAAGCAGAGATTGCAGGCGCGTTGGTCGATTACTAATGTACCAGCTTGGAAAATAGCCCAAGGTGTTTCATCGCTGGCACCGCGTCCTAAGAGCGCTTTGCCACGTTTGGCATAGAAGTCTTGGAAACTAACGAAATTGCGGAGCAAAGTGCAGAAATCGCGGCAGAGCAATAGCAGTTTTTCCAATGGTTGATATACTGCTTTGGCAGCAGCAATGGCGCCAGCATTAGCTGCTTCAGCAGCTGCTTTGGCAGCTTCGTACTCGGCAATCTTTTTACCCATCTCGGTGAACTGCTCCTCGGTCAGACCAGGTGCTGCGGCATCGGCAGGAAGAGTAGCTAAACCCAAGGATTGCAACTTCGCCGTTTGGAAATACTGATCATATGCCTCTTGGCATGCCTTGTAGGCTGCCATCACATCAGCAGGGTAGGGAGCTTCAGGCAATGGTTGTTGCTCTACACTCACGTTGGCTATTGCTGCTTTGACGGCAGCAAGCGATACCATGCCACCTTCCGCTAACGGAGTGGCTACTGCTAATATCGCCTCATCCTTGATGGATTCGAGAGGTAATGTGTCGTTACCTTTGAGCAGAATGTCAGGATTTTGCAATGTGTCGCACAGCCATTGAGCAGTGGCTATCACGTCCGCAATGTGAATCTTGGCATCATGATTGTGGTCAATGAGTGCCAAACTCTCATCTGGAATTTCCAACCCCGATACTGGGCAGGCTAAGACAGTCCATAGTTTTTCGTCTAATTCAGCCAAGTGCTGAATATCTTTACCATTTTTGATGATAACGCGCGTGTTGCCGCCAATGTTGGCGTATGTCCATGTATGTTTCATAGAATTGTAATGTATTTTATCACAAAATTTAGAAAAGTGCTGCAAAAGTACAAAAATATTTGCACATATCAAAATTTTGTTGTAATTTTGCACGCTTTTTTGTGGGTGGAGCATATATATGGTTCGCTCGCGCGAGAAAAAAGCAGAATATGATTGTTTAACTTTTAAATCGGAAGGCGATTAGGTCCTAAGGTAATTAGGCTATGAGGCTTTTCAAAACATTTGCTTAAAATGGCAGAAAATCTTTCACTCCAGAACTTCGACTGGGATGCATTTGAGAACGAATCAAAAGGCACACAAAACGAAGAATTACTCAAAAAGTATGACGAGACCCTCAACGCTATCAAAGATCAAGAGGTAGTAGAAGGTACCGTAATGTCCATCAACAAACGCGAGGTTGTTGTAAACGTAGGTTATAAGTCAGATGGTATCGTGCCAGCTGCTGAGTTCCGCTACAACCCAGATTTGAAAGTTGGTGACAAAGTAGAAGTTTACGTAGAGAGCCAAGAGGACAAGAAAGGTCAATTGGTACTTTCTCACAAAGAGGCACGCGCTGCTCGCAGCTGGGATCGCGTAAACGAAGCATTGGATAACAATGAAGTGGTTAAGGGTTACATCAAGTGCCGCACCAAAGGCGGTATGATTGTTGATATCCTTGGCACAGAGGCATTCTTGCCTGGTAGCCAAATCGACGTTAAGCCTATCCACGACTACGATGTATTCGTAGGCAAAACTATGGAATTCAAGATTGTTAAGGTTAATCCTGACTTCCGCAATGTAGTAGTATCTCACAAAGCGCTTATCGAGGCAGAGCTCGAAGCACAAAAGAAAGAAATCATTTCTCACTTGGAGAAAGGTCAAGTGCTTGAAGGTACCGTTAAGGCTATCATGGCATACGGTGTGTTCATGGATTTGGGCGGTGTAGATGGTTTGATCCACATCACTGACCTCAGTTGGGGCCGCGTGAGCGATCCTAAAGAGTTGCTCACTGAAGGACAAAAGATCAACGTTGTTATCCTTGACTTCGATGATGAGAAGAAACGTATCGCTCTTGGCTTGAAGCAACTTACTCCTCACCCATGGGAGGCTCTCCAAGCAGACCTCAAGGTAGGTGATAAGATTAGCGGTAAAGTAGTTGTGATGGCTGACTACGGAGCATTCGTAGAGGTTGCTCCTGGTGTAGAGGGCTTGATCCACGTAAGCGAGATGAGCTGGAGCCAACACTTGCGTTCTGCTAACGACTTCTTGAAAGTAGGCGACGAGGTAGAGGCTGTAGTATTGACACTTGACCGCGACGAGCGTAAGATGTCACTCGGCTTGAAGCAACTCAAAGCTGATCCATGGGAGAATATTGATACCAAGTATGCTGTTGGTACACGTCATTTTGCTAAAGTACGTAACTTCACCAACTTCGGCGTATTCGTTGAGATTGAAGAAGGCGTTGACGGCTTAATCCACATCAGCGACCTCAGTTGGACCAAGAAGATCAAACATCCTAATGAGTTTACTCAAATCGGTGCTGAGATTGAGGTAGCTGTTCTCGAAATTGACAAAGAGAACCGTCGTCTCTCACTCGGTCACAAACAATTGGAGGAGAATCCATGGGAAGAGCTCGCAGTGAAGTATGGTGTTGATACCATCGTTGAGGGTAAGGTAGCAGAGGTTGCTGACAAGGGTGCTGTTGTAGTGCTCGAGGACGGCGTTGAAGGCTATTGCACCACTCGTCACCTCCAAAAGGAAGACAAGAGCCCTGTAACTGTAGGTGACACTATGAACTTTAAGGTAATTGAGTTCAACCGCGATGCTAAACGTATCCTTCTTTCTCACCTTCGCACTTGGGAAGAGCGCAAAGAGGCTCCTGTAAAAGAGGCTAAGGCTGCTCCTAAGAAAGAGGCACAACCAGAGTTGCCAAAGATGGAGAAAACCACTCTCGGCGACTTGAGTGTATTGGCTGACTTGAAGGCTTCTATGGCTGCTGAAGAGAAACCAGCAAAGAAGACTACCAAGAAAGCTGCTAAGAAAGAAGAATCAGCAGAGTAATCTTTCTGAGTATAATAAAAAACGGTATGTCGATTGACATGCCGTTTTTTTTGTTGTGTTTATTTTCACCATCTTTTCTATACCCTTGCTATACCTTTGTCGAAGGGATAGGGTATGAAAAAAGAAGTGAATATGTTCGATTACATGCGGTTGGGGACTTCGATGCCGAGGAGTGCCATAGCACTCTTGATGACCTTAGCCACGTTTTGTGCCAACATAAGGCGTAGGGCGCGTTTGTCGGCATCTGCCTCGTTGAGGATACTATGGTCGTGGTAGAAGCTATTGAAGTCGCAAGCCAAAGCATATGCGTAGTTAGCAATCACCGCAGGGGAGAACTCATCGCCTGCTTGACGCACTGCCGCTGGATAATCTACGAGGCGTTGGATGAGCGCAAGCTCTTTGTCAGAGAGTGTGGCTGATTCGGGATTCGAGAGTCGGGAATCAATATTCTCGCCTGCCTTGCGCAGCACGCTTTGAATACGAGCGTAGGTATATTGGATAAACGGACCCGTGTTGCCGTTGAAGTCGATACTCTCCTCTGGGTTGAAGAGCATGTTCTTGCGTGGGTCAACCTTCAGAATGAAGTACTTCAATGCACCTAAACCTACTACGCGAGCAATCTCGTTGGCCTCTGCCTCGGTGATGTCGGGTAGGGTATTGACTTTGTCCTTGGATATCTCTTTGGCGTCCGCAATCATCTGTGCCATGAGGTCGTCGGCATCGACTACGGTACCCTCGCGGCTCTTCATCTTGCCGTTAGGGAGTTCGACCATACCGTAAGAGAAGTGTACCAACTCCTTGCCGAATGGGAAACCTAGACGGTCGAGGAGGATACTGAGCACCTTGAAGTGGTATTCCTGCTCATTACCAACGACATACACCATTTTGTCGATAGGGTAGTCCTCGAAGCGCAGTTTGGCGGTACCGATGTCTTGGGTCATGTATACGGATGTGCCGTCGGCACGGAGAAGGAGCTTCTCGTCGAGTCCGTTTTGCGCGAGGTCAGCCCATACAGAGCCATCTTCGCGGCGGTAGAAATCGCCTTTGGCGAGGCCGCGTTCTACTTCGCCTTTTCCCACAAGGTAGGTATCTGATTCGTAGTAGATTTTGTCAAAACCTACGCCCATTTGCTTGTATGTCTCGTCAAAGCCAGCATATACCCACTCGTTCATCTTTTGCCAGAGTGCGCGCACCTCAGGGTCGTTTTGTTCCCATTTCACAAGCATGGCCTGCGCCTCTTTGATGAGTGGTGCTTCTTTTTTGGCGGTCTCCTCGTCCATACCTTGCGCCATGAGCTCTTTGATTTGTGCTTTGTACTCTACATCGAAGCGCACATAGTAGTCGCCGATGAGGTGGTCGCCCTTCTTGCCGCTGGTCTCTGGTGTCTCGCCGTTGCCGAACTTGAGCCAAGCCAGCATAGACTTGCAGATGTGAATACCACGGTCGTTGACGATATTGGTCTTCACTACGTTCCAGCCGTTTGCCTCTTGGATCTTGGCGATGGAATAACCGAGCAGGTTATTGCGCACGTGACCAAGGTGCAGAGGTTTGTTGGTGTTAGGCGAAGAGTATTCTACCATCATGAGTGGTTTCTCGCCTTCGCCGCGGGAGAGTTGTCCGTACTCCGTATTTTTTGCAATTGCTTGCAGTTGCTCAATCCAGTAGCTTTGTGCGATACGAAGATTAAGGAAACCTTGCACTGCGTTATATTTCTCAATGAGTCCTCCTACGAGTGCTTCGCCTACCTCTTGTGCCACTTGTACTGGGGCTTTCTTAGCTGCTTTTACAAATGGGAATACCACCAATGTGATATCACCCTCAAACTCTGCGCGAGTCTTTTGAAACTGCACTTGCGCAGGAGTAATCTCCACTCCGTACAAGTTTTTGACTGCTTCTTGTACTTTAGGGATAAGTATTTCTTCTAAATTCATATGTAATGTTATTTTTCTTCTTTCTTTCCTTCTACAATCAGTACGATCTCGCCCTTTGGCGGTGTTTGCTTGTAGTGTGCTGCCAATTCCGTGAGTGTCCCGCGTTGGGTATCCTCATGCAATTTGCTAATCTCGCGACTAACGCTGGCTCTGCGCTCGCCACCCATCACCTCTGCCAGTTGTTCTAAGGTCTTCACCAATCGGAAGGGCGACTCGTAGATAATCATCGTGTGCGTCTGCTCGGCGAGGATTCTCATGCGTGTCTGACGACCTTTCTTCTGGGGTAGGAAGCCCTCGAAATAGAAGCGGTCGTTGGGCAAGCCCGAATCCACCAATGCGGGCACAAAAGCCGTTGCGCCGGGCAGACATTGCACTTCTACACCTTTTTCTACGCAAGCGCGCACCAACATAAACCCAGGGTCGGAGATACAGGGAGTGCCCGCGTCGGAGATGAGTGCCACGGTCATGCCTGCCGCAATACGGGTAGCCATGTCGTCGCTAGTCTCATGTTCGTTGAACTTATGATGGCTCTTAAGCGGCGTATGGATATCGTAGTGCTTGAGCAGCACAGATGAGGTGCGGGTATCTTCAGCAAGAATGAGGTCCACCTCTTTCAGTACGCGGAGCGCACGAAAGGTGATGTCTTCGAGATTTCCAACGGGTGTAGGTACTATGTATAACATGTTTTTTCTCTAAACACTAAACAGTAGCGCTGAAAGCGCGTTCACTAAACCTTACGCGAAGCGTCTCTTGAGTACGTTCTCGAAGAGTTGTACTGCGGTGGACTCTTTGTCCCAATCGAAGTTGTCGAGCACATAGTCCATTGCCTCGTTGAGTGAACCGAGATTGTTAATTTCATCCAATGTTTTTTGCATCAACTCACCATTGCCTGCAAAGAGTTCGCGTTGGAAGAGGAAACGGTCGCCCAAAGAGATCGCTTGACGGATGTCCTCTACTGTCGCACCAAACAACGATGTTTGTTGTGGCATTGGACGTGGAGCTGGTTGTGGAGCAGGTGCTGGCTCTACCACTGGCTCTGCCTTTACTTCTGGTTGTGGAGCAGGTTCCACGATTGGTTCCACCACTGGCTCTGCCGTTGCTTCTGGTTGTGGAGCAGGTGCTGGCGCTACAACTGGTTCTTCTACAACTAGTGCTTCTACCTCTGGAGTATCTATAATATCCAGCGTTTCTAGTTCTGCTTGAACTTCCTCTTGTGGTTCTTCTACTGGCTCTTCTGCGGGCTCGTTTTCAGTTGTCACCTCTTCGTTTTCACTTTCGGTTTCCTCTTCCACGATGAGTTCGATCTCTACTTCTGGTTCTGCAGCTTGTGCAGCTACAGCACCAGCAACTGCCAATGCAGCTACTTCGGTTTGCAGAGTAGCAATCAAGACTTTTGCCTCATCGCCTTCTCGCTTCATTGCCTCATTGGCTTCTTCGAGTTGCACCACACGCGCCTCCAGAGCAGAGAGTTTCTGCTCCAGAGTAGTCGTGTAGTCGGTTATTGCTTGAATAAGATTGTTCATAGATTACTTCGTTGCGTCTTCGAGTTTCTTCATCATTGCGAACATAAAGATAGCTGCCACAGCGCAAACGCCTACGAATACGCTCCATACGCCCCACAAAGGCATGTCGCCCCAGAGGTTACCACCGATAGATACGAGGTAGTTACCGATTGCGGTAGCCACGAACCAGCCACCCATCATCATACCTTTGTACTTAGGAGGAGCCACTTTGGTAACAAATGAGATACCCATTGGACTGAGAAGCAACTCTGCGAAGGTGAGAATCAAGTAGGTGTAGATGAGCACGTTGGCATTCACGAAGGTTGGGTCGCCCGTTACGCGAGCTAACTCTTGTGCGTTCGGAGTGAGCAGACCGATACAAGCTACAGCCATCACGATATAGGCGATAGTAGCCACCACCATACCCAGCGCAATCTTGCGTGGAGCAGATGGCTCTTTGCCTTTCTTAGCAAGTGCACCAAAGAGTGCCATGCTGAATGGTGTGAGTGCCACTACATAGAATGGGTTGAACTGTTGGAAGATTGGTGCGCTCAAGGTGATTCCTTCTGGAGAGATATGGAGGTATTTGTATGCCAATACGCCCAATGCAGCCGCGATAGCCACGCCAGAGAATACTTTTGCTTTAGCAGTCTTGCTTTGTACCAATGAGAAACCTGCATATACGATGATCACAATCATCACGAGGTTGATGATGTCAAACCACATGGTTTGTACGCCAGTGCAGAGTGGTTGTACGAACTCGTTAGCGAAGTAGGTAAGGGTCAAACCGTTTTGGTGGAAGGCCATCCAGAAGAAGATTACCACCGCGAACACGAGGCAGAGAGCCACGATACGCTTTTTGGTTTGCTCTGGGGTCAGTTCTTCTACTTTTGCACCAGTAGCAGCTGCTTGCTTAGCAGAGTTCTCTACGTGCTTGAACCAAGGACGGCAAGCGTAGTAGATTACGATACTGAGTATCAATGATGCGCAAGCAACCATGAACGCGAAGTGATAACTGTCGTTCACGCTCACACCAAGACTGGTTTGTGCCCAATCCATAATCTTCACGGCTGCGGTAGGAGCGAACATTGCACCTATGTTAATCGCCATGTAGAAGAGTGAGAAAGCTGCATCGCGCTTGTCTGCGTATTTAGGGTCGTCGTAGAGGTTACCCACCATCACTTGCAAGTTACCTTTGAACAAACCAGTACCAAAACTAATGAGTACCAACGCAGCAATCATCGCACCCATAGCGGTGCCACCTGCGCCCAATGGAATAGCCAGCAGGATATAGCCGAGGAACATCACCATGATACCGATGGTTACGCACTTGCCGTAGCCAATCTTGTCAGCCAAGATACCACCTACGAGTGGCAAGAAATATACCAACGCGAGGAAGGTAGAATAGATTTGTCCTGCGGTGGCTGCTTCCAATCCGAAGTTCGCACGGAGGAAGAGGGCAAATACGGCTAACATGGTGTAGTAGCCAAATCGTTCGCCTGTGTTGGCAAGTGCCAATGCAAACAGACCTTTTGGTTGATTTTCAAACATAAATTAGTTCGTCTTTTTATGGTTAATATTCAATATATTATGCAAATTAATGTGCAAAGGTACAAAAAAAAATGTATATACGCAAGAAAAAAGTGCTTTTATTGTTCTGGAATATGTTTTTATTATACTACAATGTATTTAAATAAGTGCATAAGATAAACCTATGGAGTAATTTTTTGCCCCATGATATTGTAGATGGTATCATTGTTGATAAACAGCAAATTTCCATTACAAAGGATTTTTTTGTTAGTAGTGTTTCGTATATTAACTTCACCTACATTAGTTGTTGGAGGCGCAGGTTCTATAAAGTTTTGAAATTCACACCAATAGGGCGCTTCTTTGTATCGTTGGCTAGATCCCAATGGCACATGTATAGGTATGCTACGATCTACGCCTTCAAAAGTATGCGCTTCGATGATAGGAGGCAGGGTATCTTGCAAGGATATTTTGGCTAACTGATTGCAGTTGCAGAAGGCACTATCGCCAATTGTTTGCAGGCCATCACCCGTAAAGACTAATGAATCCAATGAAGAGCATCCTAGAAATGCACTATGTCCTATTGACTGAATGTTTTTAGGCAGTGATAGTCCTGATAATTGACTACAATGACTGAACGCACTATCGCCAATTGTTTGTAGGCCATCACCCGTAAAGACTAATGAATCTAAAGAAGAGCATCCTAGAAATGCACTATGTCCTATTGACTGAATGTTTTTAGGTAGTGATAGTTCCGATAATTGACTACAATGACTGAACGCACTATCGCCAATTGTTTGCAGACAATCACTCATAAAAACTAATGAATCCAGTGAAGTGCAGCGCAGAAAAGCACCAGAACCAATCGTGTGCACTTTCTTGGGAATGGTGATACCTCCTAAGTTGGTAGCGTAGCACAAGAGGAAATCACCGATCTCCTCCAATTCGCTGGGTAGAAAATAGGTCTTTATCTTTTTAGGTATAGTATCGTATTTGCCAAATAGGCGTTTGTCGTATGCATGCGAGTCGTCTACATATGACCGGTTGAGGAAACTCGCGGAAGCATAGCCATAAGTAACGATAAGGGTGTCTAGAGCGTCGTTGTAGGCAAGCATACGGGTGATGCCTTTGAAGTAGCGAAGATTGTAGCAATTATAGAGTATGCCATTCTCCGATTCTGCATAGCCCTCGCCTTCGTACTCAAAGCGCAATAGAGAAGGCATTTGTGCAAAAGCATCTCTGCCAAATTTCTTGACAGAAGCAGGAATGATAACTTCCGTAAGTTCTTGTTCCTCAAATGCATAACTATCAATAGATGTGATGCTGTCTGGGAACGATACAGAGGCAACTGTAATGCTGTTATTGGTGGTCCATGCAGGGTACTTATACAACTGCATTTTGCCTTTTCCCGTGATGTCGAGATGGCGGTTTTCGGTATCAAATGACCAATACAGAGAATCACCACATTGACCTGTGATAGTGTCTGCCATCGTCCATGAGAATGACAGGCAAGCGAGTATTATTGTGCAAATTCTTTGAAGCATATTTTATTTCACTTTTTGTCATCAGCGAAAGCATCGCTTATGTGTTGGTTGATTTATATGTATATTTGTATCTCTCTTTGATGCCTCTATGCATCACGACGTGAATGGTGCTGTCAATGATGTAGGTGCAAGTATTAACAAGCGTTTTATCATAGGTGTTGCAAAGGTACTACTATTTTTTGGATTGTGCAAATTTATCCCATGATTTGTGTTTGTCGGCTTCGGTGATGGGGCGGACTGGACGGCAGGGGTTGCCTACAGCCACCACATTGTCGGGGATGTCTTTCACCACCACAGAGCCACCGTACAGCATCTGCTGTTGCATTTTTTCTTTTTCGGTCATGATTAGATGAATTATGCCACAAAGGTAGTGCTTTTTGTTGATATATGCAAGAAAAATCGCCTCGGAGGGCGATTTTCTGGTGTAGGGTGTAAGGCGCGTATCGTCGTGTAGAGTGGTGTAGAATAGTTTAGAATGGTGTAGAGTGGAGAGGCGAGGAGTAAAAAGAGTGACACGCTTTTCGTGCTCATCACAATGGGCTTATCGGCAAAAAAAGGCCTATTTTGGTATTTTTTCACACAAAAACTTGCCGATGTCGGCAAAAAAAATAGTACCTTTGCAGCGAATTTACTAAAAAACTTGTCGCAAAATGGAATATATATCTGTTAGTCAATTTGCTGAGAAATATGGTGTGAGTGAGCGCACGGCTCGCAATTATTGCGCATTGGGTAAGATTGAGGGCGCATTTC
>JAFTOD010000006.1 GCA_017451525.1 Paludibacteraceae bacterium | reverse complement strand
GTTTGTTTTTCCATTGAGTATGTCGTTTGTGAAATTATCAATAAGTTGTGTTGTTTGCTCTGAAAATCCGTTATCACGAATAGCAGCATAGATTGATTCGATGCTTATTGGTGATGCGCTATTCAATAGTTCTTTTGACATAATTTTCTTTGCAATTTACAATTCCGCTCGCAAAGATACACTTTTTTTTCGAGATGTGCAAGACAAAACGTTTTTTTGGTAGCAATTTTTCTGGTGTAGGGTGTAGAGGCGAGGGATAGATAGGTAAAGGGGACGGGGAAAGTACTGGATAGTAATGGATTGGTATCGAAGTGGTAACGAGGTAGTTTCGAGAAAGAAAGCGGAAAGATGCAGGCAGAAGGCAGGAGGAAGAGACAGATACACGATCAACTGTCTTCTTGCAAGAAAGCAAGCAGTTCGGTCATGTTATCAAAGACTTTGTCCGCTTGAGCTAAGTCTTCCTTGGTTAATATACCCGTATTCACGGCATAAACAGTCAATCCTGCTGCTTTACCAGAGCGAATACCCAAGGGCGCATTCTCAATAACGAAGCATTGCTCTTTCTTCAGTCCAGAGCGTTCCCATGCCTTTAGATAAGGCTCAGGATCGGGTTTCCCATGCGTCACATCAAAAGCTGTAATCATTCTATCTTGCTGAAAGATAGATGGAAATACCGTATTCAGACTATCCAACAATGTTCGCATACCAGAGCCAGTAACAACCCATATTTGACTGCCAGAATCTTTAACAAACTGCAGCACCTCTGCCACGCCTGGAATGGTAGGCGTAGCGGTATTGATCAATCGGTGATAGTATGCTGACTTCTCTGCATAAATCGTCTTTACTTCATCTGGAGTTGCATCTCTGCCAATAGTTTGTTGGAATGCCTCACGAATGACCGATTCACCTGTGCGACCTTCGTTGATATAACAATCACGGGCAGTAAACGGAATCCCGTGTGCCTTCATCACTTCTTCCCACGCGATGGCATGATGGGGCATGGAGTCAAACAATACCCCGTCCATGTCAAAGAAATATGCTCTGTTCTGTTTCATAATGATTAACTACTTACCTCGCTAACATAAAAAATTGCTGCATTGCTTTTACTCGAGAAAACTCCTATAAAACAGGATTTGAGGGGTACAGACCCTTTGTAATCTAACTACCTCATCGCTACGACTTTGTGAGTCGGTCTCGGCAGAGAGTATTAGCACGCCATTAGAAAAGCACCTACCTCGTAAGATAAAATTTGTTGAGTTTTCCGGTCTCTAAGCAATGCAACAATATGTTAAAAGATCACTCGCTGTGCTCGTTGTTGAATTATTAACAATTATCGTGCCAAAAGTGAGTTGAAAATTTAAAATTTATAGTTTCAAGGCACGAATTGTTAAAATCGCCATGCCAATGTAGCCACAATACGATGCGTATCAGCATGTACATCCATTGCTGTCATCTGCATCTCAGTAGCATATTGGTGGAGCGTTTGCCAACGATATTGATACGCCACTTGTGCCACCACCATATCACTTCGATAACCCAAACCAGCACTCGCGTACTGCGAAGACGCTGTGTAGCGATAATCCATATCTGTTCGTATGTCGTTGTATGCCAATTGCCATACAGGATCTTCGTTTAAGAACGATGACTCATATACATAACCCGCATTCAGGAAGAAGCCACGGCAAGCTTGTACTTCAGCCCCTATACGCAAAGTATGTACATCCTCCATCTCCACGGCATGGGCATAATCATATTGCAACGCCAACAAGCCTATACTACCTAATTGACCTGCCACACTCACACTCGTGCGCAATGGTGCCACCATTTCTGTGCTAATAATGCCACTCTCTGGGGTCAGAATATCCTCTGGAGCTAACGTGGAATACATATCGCCTTCAGTCTGCATCGAAAGACTCATCATCGTTGGTGTTTCGAATGAAGCACCGATACGCAATGCTTGAATAGGACGGTAAATCAAACCAATAGAACCACTTACACCCAATCCAGAAAGATGATACATTGATTTCAGTTCAGCAGAATTGATACGGTCGGTTTCTCTATGCGACACATGTTTAGTATAACTCAGTGTAGGGATATTCAAACTCACACCTATATACCATTGATTGCTGATATTGCTTGCCCACGAAAGCGTATATTGGTCATAAGTACCTGATTCTGAAACAGACAACGTGCCGTCAGCAAAGTCTATGGCAGGTATCCATGCATACTTATCAAACAGATTGGATGCCAGCGAATCCACGTGAGGGTCAATCAAATACCCTTCATAACCCAATATGCTCAACCAACCTATTTCTACATCGTCCCAAGGCGTGTCGTATAGAGATTCTTCTGCCAATCCATTGGTCTTTTGGCAAATGGTCTCTGCCATCCCCATCCCACGACCGCTTACTACCACATCACGATTGAAATTAGCAAGGCGATTGACCGAAAACATGAAGTTATTATAGATCATACCACGTTGCTTGCTCGGATTTCCCCATGCCCAGATAGCCGACACATGAGGCGCTGCGAAGCGGGCACGTTGGTATGTATCCTCACTCCCCACCTGCTGCGTACGATCAATGGTTTCATCAACAGTTAGTGCAATCTCACTACGTCGGTATAAGCCCAACCCCGCAGGATTATCTATCACAGCCGAAGGGTCGCCACCGATAGCCGTCATTGCGCCACCCATACCCACGTAACGAGCCGTACCTATGATTTGACGTTCAGCAAAACGTTGCACATCTTGGGCTACTGATAGCTGACAGTTGAGAAGTGACAACCAAAAGCAAAAAGATAATATGTAGGTTGCGCGTTTCATTTTTCCACTATGCGCATTACTACCGTATCGGGATATTGCGTTGTATCTTCCAAGAAAATAAATTCGCGCGCGTTCTTATCATATATCGGCTCGGTAGGCACAATCGTATCCACCACTGGCCAATAATAAGCATCATCAAGATATTTACCATTTGACAATTTACTATTGGATAGTTGACTGTTGACAATTGACAATTGACAACAACCAATCAACACCAATAATATGAACAACATGCGCTTCATCTTTATCAAGATAATGCAAAAACCGTGCCAATATTTAGCCTTTAGTTACGGAAGCCAATAATCTCGCGTACTTCGCGGATAGTTTTCTCTGCGCTGGCAGATGCTGCTTCAGCACCTTCGCGTGCAACTTTAGCAAGGTATTCTTCGTTGCTTTGGAAATCAATAATACGCTCACGGATAGGTGCGCAGAAGGCATTGATATCTGCAGCCAACTGCTTCTTCATATCGCCGTAGCGAATGGCCATATTGTTGTATTGGTCATTGAAATAATCGTAGGTATCGGGAGTAGAAACCAATTGCATCAATGTAAAGAGGTTTTCAATGGGCTCTGGCTTCACTTGGTTGAGCATTGTTGGTCCTGCATCAGTCACTGCACGCATCACTTTCTTTTTGATGGTTGCTTCATCGTCGCAGAGATAGATAGCATTGCCTTCGCTCTTACCCATCTTGCCACTACCGTCCAAGCCAGGCACTTTCACGGCTTTAGCATTGAAGTGGAACGACTCTGGTTCCTTGAAATACTCGGTATTATAGATACGATTAAAGCGACGTGCAAATAGTCGCGCCATCTCCATATTCTGCTCTTGGTCTTTGCCCACAGGCACTTTATCTGCCTTATGCACGAGGATATCCGCAGCCATCAGAGATGGATAGGTCAGCAAACCTGCATTCACATTATCAGGTTGCTTGCGCGCTTTTTCCTTGAAGGATGTGACACGTTCCAATTCGCCGAGATAGGCATTCATATTGAGGTAGAGGTATAACTCAAGCACTTGCTTCACATCGCTCTGCACATAGATAGGTGCCTTTTGAGGGTCAATGCCACATGCCAAATATTCTGCGAGGATAGTGCGAACAGATGTACGTAAGTTTTCGGGGGTTGGGTGTGTAGTAAGTGAGTGCCAATCGGCAATAAAGAACATACAATTATATTCCTCTTGCATCTTCACAAAACTCTTCACTGCACCAAAATAATTTCCAAGGTGCAAATTACCCGTAGGGCGAATGCCACTGATTACTTTTTCCATATTCTCTTTGGTTAATGTATATTTGGGTGCAAAGGTAGTATTTTTTTTTGAAATATGCAAGTGATAAAAGATAGGAGAAGGAAATAATGAATTAAAATATGAAAATATTTGCACATATACATTTTTTTTACTACTTTTGCAAATCAAAATTGTTAGAGTTATGCTACCACTTGCAGAACGATTACGTCCAAAGACACTTAATGAGTACATTGGGCAGAAGCACCTTGTAGGCGAAGGAGCAATTCTTCGTCAAATGATAGAAAATGGCAATCTATCATCATTCATATTGTGGGGACCTCCAGGTGTAGGCAAAACAACATTAGCACGTATCATCGCCCATCAATTAGAATGTCCGTTCTATACCCTATCCGCGGTCACCAGTGGCGTGAAAGAAGTGCGCGAGGTTATTGATAAAGCCAAGCGCCACGCTGCAATGAATAGCGGGCTGTTTGGGAGTCGGGAGTCGGGATTCGGGAATCGAGAGTCAGGAGTCGGACGAGCAATATTATTCATCGATGAGATTCATCGTTTCTCTAAGTCGCAGCAAGATAGTCTGTTAGGTGCAGTGGAAGATGGAACCATCACGCTGATTGGTGCCACCACAGAGAATCCCTCATTTGAAGTCATTACACCTCTTCTCAGCCGTTGCCAAGTATACGTTCTCAAATCGCTGGAGAAAGATGATTTACAGGAACTTCTAAAGCGTGCCATTACTGAAGACGAATATATCCGTAGCCTTGATATTGAATTGCGCGAAACAGAGAGTATTCTACGCTACTCAGGGGGCGATGCCCGTAAATTGCTCAACATCGTGGAACTCGTCACCAATTCAGGCGTAAAAGTTATTGACAACGAAACTGTCACCAAACAGTTACAGCAGAATCCTGTGGCATACGATAAAGACGGCGAACTACATTATGATATTATCTCCGCTTTCATCAAGTCTATCCGCGGTAGCGACCCCGATGCAGCACTCTATTGGCTCGCCAGAATGGTAGCAGCAGGCGAAGACCCCAAGTTTATCGCTCGCCGATTAGTCATCTCAGCAAGCGAAGATATTGGTTTGGCCAATCCAAATGCGATGTTAGTGGCAAACGCTTGTTTTGACACATTGCAAAAGATTGGTTGGCCAGAAGGGCGTATTCCGCTATCTATGGCAACCGTATATCTCGCCACCTCACAAAAGTCTAATTCAGCTTATTTGGCTATCAATCAGGCATTAGAATTGGTCGAGAAAACAGGCAATCTGCCCGTACCATTGCATCTGCGCAATGCTCCGACCAAGTTGATGGATGAATTGGGTTACGGAGATGGATATCAGTATGCACACGATTTTCCGAACCATTTTGTTAAGCAACAGTTTATGCCCGATTTGTTGCAAGGCACAAAACTATGGCATGCACAAGGCAGTCCACAAGAGCAGAAGATGGCAGACTGGATGAAGTTCCTCTGGGAAGATAAAAAATAAGGTATGCGCGCATACCTTATTTTATTTCTTATCTTATTTTTGGAACTTTCCTACGAACTTAATTGCTAAGAACACCAACCAGTCGGGAGTGTGCTTGAGCAATGGCGTTGCCAGCCAATTGAGGAAACCCGGAGTGTCGGCTTTCTTGCCGCGGAACAGTTTCTTCAGGGCGCGCTTTACCAATCTCTCAGGCGGAATAGATACCGTCAGATTCACTGCCAAACGGCGCAGGTTAGGTGCCAAACCAAACAAAGCTGTATCCACAGCCCCTGGAGCCATCACGGTGATATTCACTCCCTTAGGACGGAATTCATACCAAAGCGACTTGGAGAAATTATAGATAAACGCCTTTGTCGCATTATAGGTCTGGATACCCGGCATAGCCATCCATGCGGACATAGACGACATATTCAAGATATAGCCCTTTCGGCGTGGTTTACGGCAAATCTTTTGAGTTTGTTCTTCTGCAGTGAGTTGGCGGTTGATCATATCCTCGCCAAAAAGACGAGTGAGTTTAGCCACCGTGATCATATGCAGGTTGAGCATCAAGTCAATGCGCTTCATACTAGTCTCGCAGTAAGGATTGAAGAAGAACACACCCGCGTTATTGATAAGGATATCCACCACGAGGTTGTTGTCCTTGCAGTATTGATGCAATTGCTCAGCAGCATCCTGTTTGCTCAGGTCTGCGTATAGCGGAATAGTCTTTACAGCATATTGAGCAGCCAAGTCGGTGGCTACTTGATTGAGTTCTTCCTGCTGATTGCTAACTAGCAGAAGGTCAGTACGATAGTCGCGCGCGAGTTGGGTGGCATATTGGAGTCCAATACCCGATGATGCGCCAGTAACGAGTGCAAGCATTCTAGTTTAGTGTTTAGAGTTTAGTGTTTAGAGGAGGGATACCACATTTGTTCGTACTTGAGGGCTTCTTTCTTGAGGTATTTAGGGATATCCTTATCACACTCGTGACACTTCATATCGAGGGTGTACATACGCGCTACGCAATAGTTAGAGCGTTTGCACTCAGAGTGATATTGCTCCTCACGCATCTTATTCACAAAGTCTGTATCGCGCACGAGAGCGTGACCAATCTGCACAAAATCAAAGCCCTCAGCCAGAGCTGTCTCTGCGTTCTCACGTCCCATGATACCACCGACATAAATAAGTGGCATCTTGAGTGCTTTGCGGAATTGCTTAGCCGTATCGAGGAAGAAGAGCTCTTTGAAAGGCACAGTAGGAATCATCAAATGACCCACGAAACGCAATGCGAGGCGCAACCACCAGAAGGACCATGGGTTCATGTAGTGAGCCAAAGTTTTGATCGGCATAGCACCACCCATGACGGTGAAAGGTGCTTTGCTCACGAAGCCTGCGGTGAGTACGAGCGCATGCACACCATGTTTCTCAATCTCTTGTGCAATCTTGATACACTCCTCGACTTTCAAACCCGACTTGAAGCCATCGTACATATTGGTCTTGACTACCACAGCCATATCATCGCCTGCATGCTCCATCACCTCTGCCATCACTTCGTTCATAAAACGCATGCGGTTTTCAAGCGAACCTCCGTACTCATCGCGACGATGGTTGGTATATGGCGAAAGGAATTGCGAAATCAAATAACCATGACCTGCATGAATCTCTACGCAGTCGAAACCGCACTCACGGCAGAAATCCACCGCATGACCAAACGCCTTGACAATCTCCTGAATCTCGTGCTTTTTCAATGCACGATGTAAGGTAGGTGAATAGAGATTAAATCCTGTACTTGCGCCAACAGGAAGGCAGTTGCAAGTATAGAAGTGGGTCATATTACCGCAGTGCCCAAGCTGAATACTCGCTTTCGCACCCTCTGCATGAATGCCGTCGGTGAGTTTTTTGAGGTCTTCTTTGATCTCATCGTGGATATAGAGTTGACCGTCAAAAGAGACACCAGAACGAGTGACAGAGCAGTATGCCACCGTGGTCATCGCTGCACCACCGCGTGCTACGGCAGTATGATAATTATAGAGATCTTGACTAGGTTTGTTGCCGTATGCCATGTTCTCGAACGCGGCACTACGGATGGCGCGGTTGCGCAAAGTAATAGGACCGAGTTTATGCTCGGTGAAAAGTAGATTATTGCTCATTGTTTAGTATATAAACGGAATAATACGTTTCAGTTTCTTTTCGTCGAACTCGTCTGCGAATTCTGCTTTGTAGCGATGGTAGATAGAGTTCGCACGAGGAACGAGGTTGCAGCATGAGAACCAAAAGAAGCTCAAACCAGCCCATGACCACGTGAGAATAGCAAAGCCGAGCCACTCGGTAATCTCCCCGAGATAATTGGCACTAGTCACATACTTGTACATACCTTTCTTAGGTAAATAGTGATTGGTGTCACCAGGTTTGCGGAGGTGACGAATCACATGGTCAGAGTGCATATTGATAGCCCAACCACATACAAAAATCGCTACTCCAAGGATAAAACGCCAATCGGTCATCCACGAAGTAGCATATGGCGCAAACTGAGGTGCCAAATGGAAGAGCCAATATCCTTGAATATAGCCATTTACCAAATTCCATACCACAGAAAACGCCATGATGATGATAGGCATCTTACTATTTCCCTTAAGCAGGAATGGGAAGATAAATGAACGTTGAAAATAGTGGAATTGGAAAATAAGGAAGAATATCAAATAAGGCAATTGAAACTTCACATCAGATATCGCCCAAAGGTACAGCATTACCACAAACACGGGCATTTCCATCAAACACCACCCTACCTTATTATTGATGGCAGGTCCCCATTTTTCGGTACGCATCTTTCCGTAGCCAGCATCGACAAAGTACAATGCCACAAAGACCACCAATCCTACAATAAATAGGATAAAAAGAAAATTATGAAATGATTCCAAAGCAGTAGATATTTCCATAGGCTATTTTATTATTTTAACGTTTCGCGTGCACGTGCACAAATTAAAGCGCAAAGGTACTAATATTTTTTGATTCTACCAAGAAAATCTTAAAAGAAGTTATTTTTTTCCATTATTTTGACTAAAATATAGACCTATTATGATAAGAATTATACCTATCCATTTTGATATGGGCAATATCTCATCAAACAGTAGCCACATCAAAATAGCTGTAAAAATAGGCCGTACATTGTTAAATACATTCGCACGAGTAACACCTATTTTGCGAACTGTATAGCAAAACAAGATGAATGCAGTGACGGAGGCAAAGATAGCGAGGTAAAGAACTGCAAGCAGTGATGTAGTATGGTGTAATATGGACGTAGTATGATGGATTAGTTGATTAGCTTCAAGTATCCCCCATAGCGGATAGAATAAACATAGTGAAAACAATTGCACATAAAACACGATAGATAATGGCGAATAACGACTAGGGACACGGCGTAATATGATAGAATAACTCACCGACATACTGACCGTAAGAAAAGCGAGCAAGATACCCCATGGATTCCCTAAAGCAAAATCCCCTACCCCTACAAGTATCAACACCAACACACCAATTGTAGATACAATAATGCCAAATATATTATTTCTAGTCACTTTTTCGCGTAATATCAACCACGCAAATATAGGTGCCATAATCGGCTGCGTACTCAGCATTGCTTCCGCTATTGTGGGCGAAGCAAAACTTTGGTAGGTATATGTTTCAAAAATAAAATATAAAAATGGCTGAAATAATCCACCTAACATAAAAAGCGGAATATCCTGTTTATCCACTTTTTGCAATTGCAAGATATCATTGTTACGAAAGATGACACCTAATATCAGCATCAATATGACCGCCAGAGTAAATCGCAGAATAATCAGTGTTAGCGGCGTAAAAACCACCAATGCTTCCTTCACAGCAATACCTGCCCCTGCCCAAAAGAGCATAGCAAAGATGATAGTTATATAAGGGAGAATACGTTTCATACGATAAGTGCAGTGCCCATAGACACTGCACTATTGTTACTTACGTTTTCCGCTTCGTTCAGAGCGGCGTTTCGCACGCTCTTTTTGGCGTCCTTTGATGCGTGTATCCAAGTTATCTGCCCACTCCATAATCTTGTCAGAGAGTATATCTTGACGCTCAATCTGATCGAATTTACGACGACGCATATCGTCTTGCATCAGCAAGTTGAACTTAAATTGTCCATCGCGGAAACCATCGCGTAAACATGCCGCCTTAAAGCGAGAATATGCATTACTCAGCAAGATGTGCGCTTGCGGTTCTTTGAGGCGGAATGATGAACGCTTAGATTCGTATTCATTATTGATTTCCTGCAACTTACGATCGACTACCTTTGTGAACTCATCCACAATATCTTGATTTATACTTTCATCTTCAAACTCAAAGTAGAAGTGATATCTAGACTCTCTGACATCGGCAAAACCAACAAAGAATTTGGTCTTGATATTCATCAATTTTTCGGTTTTATGTACAGCATCAATGAATTGTGGCTCGTAGAGTTTTTCTCCCGTCATAGACACAATACCATTGACCTTAGACACCATATGTACGGTAGGTGTATTGTAGAACTGACCACCCACTTCCACCAAGTCGTTCATGTTGTAGCGGAATAAGCCCGAATATGTGGTTACATACGTGCAGTATCGTTTACCTTTCTCTAATTCGTAAATTTGCAAGAATCGCTTATGCGGTTTATCCAATTCGCTCTCCTCTACAAATTCATAGTAGTGGAAATGTGGAAAAAGTACTGATTCATTGGTTTCATCCAATGCAAAACCAAAACGACATTCCGTGGCAATATACCCTAATTCTTGATATAAGGTCTTGTCCCAATTGAACTGATCCATATACTTATCCATATAAATTTTGGTATTACCACATTTCCACGTTGATAGTAGTTGCAACCATGGCCAGAAATGCTTCGGCTCTAACTTTCCATGCTCTTTGAGCAATTGGCGAAGTTCCTCAGCACGCTCTGGTTGAGGCGACATGTATGCCTCAAGTTCCTCGCGGATATAATTGGATATATCGAAATTCCAACTCAGTGTTCCTTTTTCAATATCATCAATCATTTCTTCAGTGTTCTCGTTGAGCGTACGCAGCAACTCAAGTATAGTAGATGGATTAGCCGTCGCCCACAATGTCACATCACGATGTTGCATAGCCAGTCGCATCAGTGTGTAGTTACGCGCTGCATAATCATCAATCGACATCACACATGCAGGTGCTGTATAATGCTTCTTAATGATTTTTGGCACATCACGCACCAGCACACCACTCACCGACCCAAACACCGTACCATCTGGAGCGTATCCCTCCAATTCCTTTCCTACGGTGGTAAATAGGTGTCCTCCGAAAATACGGCTACGATGAGTAATAAAATTCCATATCCACACGTGGGTCATCTTGCCATATACATCCTTGAGATACTTATGGGTCATAGGCACCCATTTAGGCTCAGAAGTAGTACCCGAAGTAGTGGCATACATATCTGGTTTGCCAGGGAAGAGCACATTCTCCTCGCCATTCTTATGACGTTCCACATATGGTCGCAATGGCTCAAAACTATCATTTACGGGCACATACTGACGATACAGACGGAATAAATCCTCCGCGGTTGTTGCTGATAAGATACGATCAAAATGATGTTCTTTACCGTAAACGGTATCACGTGATATTGTAAGAATATCTCGCAATGTTCTTTCTGCGGCATGCTTTGGATGCTTATTCCAATAATTCAATCGCAAACGTTGCGTTCCTCCCACCAAGCAAAGCGCCGTATTAATCAACCAAGGATAAGGTAATGCTTTGCCTTGGTTGTCTAAGTAAGTTTTCTTTCTCATAAATACTTATATTTTATGATAGTCTTTTCCATAACAATCACTACCTCAACGCATTAGACTATCAAAATATCTTTATTCTTGGGCAAAATGCACAAAAATCCGCTGCAAAGATACTACTTTTTTTTGATATATGCAATATTTCTATGCTTATTTCAAATCATAATTCAAAATTCATAATTTATAATTCTTGATTCAAAATTCTTAACTTCCCTTGTCTTTCCCTTTTCAATTACGTACCATATACGTAAGATATACGTAACATATACGTACCATATACGTAGCATATACGTAATATATACGTAATATATACTTATCTATACCGAAGGAATAACCTACCTATAACTACAGACCTTCTCTCAAAAATCACAAATTATACCCCGTAAATTTTGTAGATTGTAAATATTTTTGTACCTTTGCACCCAAATTGCGCATTATGCGCGCATATATACGAAATATATTTTTAAGGACAAAAAGATATGGAACTCAGTGAACAAGAAGTAATCCGCAGAGAAAGTCTGCAAAAGATGCGTGATTTGGGTATCAATCCCTATCCTGCTGATGAGTATGTAGTTACAGGTTATTCCACCGATATCAAGTCAACCTTCGTGGACGAGCAAACCGCAGATGCCGAGTGGTACACTAGCAAACCAGTGCGTATTGCAGGTCGATTGATGTCGCGTCGTATCATGGGTAAGGCATCGTTCGTAGAGATTCAAGACTCCAAAGGTCGCATCCAGGTATATGTGAGCCGCGATGATATTCAAGCCCCTACCCCAGAAGGCGAAACGGCTACCACCGCAGAGCAACAGATGTACAACGTCGTTTTCAAGAAGTTGCTCGATATAGGTGACTTTGTGGGTATTGAAGGTTTTGTCTTCCGCACACAGATGGGCGAGATTAGTGTACACGCACAAAAACTGACCGTGCTGGCAAAGAGCCTCCGCCCATTGCCTATCGTGAAATACAAAGACGGTGTAGCATATGACGGCTTTACCGATCCAGAACAACGCTATCGCCAACGTTATGTGGACTTAGTGGTGAACGAGGGTGTGAAAGATGTCTTCCTCAAGCGTGCAACTATTATCCGCACCATGCGTCAAGTGTTTGACGAAGCGGGTTATACTGAGGTGGAGACACCAATGCTGCAAGCTATTGCTGGTGGCGCATCGGCTCGTCCGTTCATCACGCACCACAACGCATTGGATGTGGATATGTACATGCGTATCGCTACTGAGTTGTATCTCAAGCGCCTCATCGTAGGTGGTTTCGAAGGCGTGTACGAGATTGGTCGTAACTTCCGCAACGAAGGTATGGACCGCACCCACAACCCAGAGTTCACCTGTATGGAGCTCTACGTGCAATACAAGGACTACAACTGGATGATGTCCTTCACCGAGCAATTGCTGGAGAAAATCGCCATCGCTGTCAATGGTACTACCGAGGTGAAGATTGGCGACAATATCGTGAACTTCAAAGCACCATACCGCCGTCTGCCTATCCTTGAGGCTATCCAAGAGAAGACGGGCTATGACCTGAGCACGATGACCGAAGATGAGATTCGCCAAGTGGCTAAGAAATACGGTGTAGAGGACACCGACAAGATGGGCAAAGGCAAACTCATTGATGAAATCTTCGGCGAGACATGCGAAGGTACCTTTATTCAACCAACCTTTATTACAGACTACCCTGTGGAAATGTCGCCATTGACCAAGATGCACCGCTCCAAACCAGGTCTCACCGAGCGTTTCGAGCTGATGGTAAACGGCAAAGAGTTGGCTAACGCATATAGCGAGCTCAACGACCCAATCGACCAATACGAGCGTTTCGTAGAGCAAATGAAGTTGGCTGACAAGGGCGACGACGAGGCAATGATAATCGACCACGACTTTATGCGTGCATTGGAGTACGGTATGCCTCCTACATCGGGTATTGGTATCGGTATCGACCGCTTGGCTATCTTCATGACAGGACAACCATCTATCCAAGATGTGCTATTGTTCCCAACCATGAAGCCAGAGAAATAAACACAGACCACCTACAGCTGCCAGAAGTCAGAAAACTACTCCGACAGTAAAACGATCCGACATCCGACAGCGAACGCAGTGAGCGTTCCGACAACAAAGTGGTCTAACTTCTTAAAGTTTAAAGGCTAGAATATATGAACGTAGCAATACTAGGTTCAGGCAGTTGGGCGACAGCCCTTGCCAAAATAGTGATGCATAATGTGCCTGATATCAATTGGCACATACGCAAACAAGAAACCATCAACGAGTTTATAGAGATTCGCCGTAATCCCAATCATTTGGAATGGGCATATTTTGATATCTCACGCATTCATTTCTCTGCGGACATCAACGAAGTAGTCGATCAATCCGATTTGATTATCTTGGCGATTCCTTCTCCTTATATCAAACAAAGTTTGGATGATATAAAGATTGATATGTCTCAAAAATGCGTCATATCCGCTGTGAAAGGAATGATTCCAGATGAGAATATGCTGGTGACTGATTATTTGCATGAACACTACAACATTCCAGAAGAAAATTTAGGTGTGATTACTGGTCCATGTCATGCGGAAGAAATTGCATTGGAGCGCTTGAGCTATCTGACAATTGGTTGTAAGGATTCGGAAAAAGCCAACGAATGGCAACAGTTATTCGATACGCCATACGTTCGCACTACCCCAAGCAATGATATGGAAGGATTGGAGTATGCGAGCATCATGAAGAATATCTATGCTATCGCGGCAGGCATATGCAAGAGTTTGCATTACGGCGATAACTTCCAAGCTGTATTGCTGACCAATGCGATGCATGAGATGATGCGTTTCGCCAAAGCCAAATCGGATATTCCACGCGATATTACAGATAGTGGTTATCTCGGCGATGTGTTAGTGACAGCCTACTCCAACTTCTCTCGCAATCGCCAATTCGGACAAATGATTGGCATGGGATATAGCGTAAAAGCTGCGCAAACAGAAATGGAAATGGTGGCAGAAGGCTACTACGGCACGAAAGCCATCTGGCTTGCCAACCAAGATACACAAGTGGATTTGCCCATCGTAGAGGCTGTATATCAAATCCTATACAACAGAAGATCTGCTAAAGCAGTTATCAAAGAACTAACTAAAAAATTTCAATAAGCAACATGAATAATATTCAATTTTCCTATGGTACAGCAGTTGCTGCAGAAGCAATCCATGCGTACAAACAACAAGTAGCTCAAGCACAAGAGCAATTGGTAAATGGTACTGGTTTAGGCAATGACTTCCTCGGTTGGATGAACTTGCCAGCCGACATCCGTCCACAATTAGACGATATTCAAGCTACAGCAGACTTGCTGCGCAAAGAATGTGAAGTGATTGTATGCATTGGTATTGGCGGTTCGTATCTTGGCGCTAAAGCCGTGATTGATGCCCTGACCAGCAGTTTTGCATGGTTGGAAGGCGAGAAACCAGCCATCGTATATGCAGGACAAAACATCGGCGAGGACTACCTCTATGAGTTGCAAGCCCTCCTCAAGAACAAGAAGTTTGGTATCATCAGCATTTCCAAGTCTGGTACTACCACCGAGCCAGCGTTGGCATTCCGCCTGCTGAAGACTCAACTGGAAGAGCAACAAGGCAAGGAAGCTGCTAAACGCCTCATTGTATGTATCACCGATGCCAAACGCGGTGCACTCCGCACATTAGCTACCCAAGAGGGATACAAGACATATGTGATTGAAGATAATATCGGCGGTCGTTTCTCTGTGCTTTCGCCTGTAGGATTATTGCCTATTGCTTGCGCAGGATTGGATATCAAGGCGCTGATTGATGGTGCAGAACAGATGATGCAACAATGTGGTATTACTACTCCATTCGAGGAAAACCCAGCAGCTATCTATGCGGCAGCACGCAATAGCCTTTATCAAGAGCAAGGCAAGAAAGTGGAACTATTGGTAAACTTCCACCCAAAATTGCATAACATCAGCGAATGGTGGAAGCAACTCTATGGCGAGTCTGAAGGTAAGGATGGCAAAGGTATCTTCCCTGCTAGTGTGGACTTCACTACTGACCTCCACTCTATGGGACAATATATCCAAGATGGCGAACGCCACTTGTTTGAGACAGTGATTTCGGTGCTTGAGCCAAATCACACAGTACCTTTCCCACACGACGAAGCTAACCTCGACGGTTTGAACTTCTTGGCAGGTAAGCGCGTGGACGAGGTGAATAAGATGGCAGAGTTAGGCACGATGCTTGCGCATATTGATGGTGGTGTACCAAATATGAAGATCACACTGCCTAAACTCAACGAATACTATATCGGACAATTGCTCTATTTCTTTGAGCGTGCGTGCGGTATCTCTGGCTATATCTTGGGTGTCAATCCATTCAACCAACCTGGTGTAGAGGCATACAAGAAGAATATGTTTGCTCTCCTCGACAAACCGGGCTACGAAGCAGAATCCGCTGCCATCAAAGCTCGCCTTTGATTGGTTGAACAATTTGATAATAAACAGATAATAGGCGATGAATTTCATCGCCTATTATCATTATTCTAAATAACCCAACTTACAACCTCAATGCCGATTTTGCAGTGTCACACGTTATTTAGATATAGAATTGATAAAAAATTAAAGACTACTCCATCGTATCGCCTAAGGCGGAGAACATATTAAGCGTATCGCGGTTGACAGCTTCGTGCTGAGAGAGGGTATAGTCAGCCTTGATCTTATCCAAGATACGCTTGACAATCTCCATCATCTGACCATCTTCCGTATAATCGGCTGCACAAGCAAAATTGACACGACCTTCGGAGAGCAATTGCTGAGCAAGGGAGCGCTTCTTCTCATTGCCATAGACCGCAAAACTATGTCCACCATTGGACTTAACTGTACGCATGCATGGCACATCCGTCTCACCATCACCGAAATAAATCATTCGTTCGAATGGAACAGGACGTTCGTTGGAAGGCACAAACTCGTTGATGCGTACACGGTCGCTGACCTCGCGGATACCTTTGTTGATCTTGAAGAGAAACTGCGTTTTCTTGGTATAATCCACTACTACCGATGGCCAACAAGCATCACCGTTGCTATCATAAAGATAGGTGCAAGCATAGATATTCTCGAACTCATGAGCAATAGCGCAGCCCTCTATCATCTCTTTGATACCCGAACTATTGATGTAATGCTTGACCTGCACACCAATCTGCGCAGCATAATGGTTGATATGCTCGAACCACTGGAGTACGCCAGGGAAGAACTGCACCGTTTTGCCAAAGTCGCGGAGCATCTGTCGAGTACAACGAATGCCTGCTCGCTGGGCTTCGGTCTGTATGGCGTACATGACCACGGATATGCCTCCTGCATCGTTGGTCTTGGCAATGCGGTCGCAAAGATCCCAAAAATCATTAGGATTAGGATAACCAATAGCTTGCAAGAGTCCGAACTCCTGCATATTACCAGGAGCGAGAGTTCCGTCGAAGTCATAGATGAGGGCTACAGTGGGGAGCATATTCAAAGGTTTTAAAAGTTCTAAAGGTTCTAAAAGTTTTAAGGGATTTGCGGGTGCAAAGGTACTGCTTTTTGATGAATGTTGCAAGAAAAAAGTACGTGAGAGTACAATTTTAACACAAATTATTTGCAATTGTACGAATTTTGTAGTAATTTTGCAAACAGATTTCAACCGATAATAGCATGAAAATACAATTCTTAGGCGCAGCACAGGAAGTGACAGGTAGCAAACACCTCATTACAACCGATTCGGGTAAAACAATCTTGCTGGATTGTGGTATGTATCAAGGCAAAGGTATGGAAACAGATGAAGCCAACCGCGATTTGGGCTTTGACCCGAAAGATATACACTATCTGCTGCTCTCGCATGCACATATTGATCACTCGGGATTGATACCTTATATATATAGTCGTGGTTTTCGTGGGAAAATCTATTGTACTGCTGCTACGCGCGACTTGTGCGAACTGATGCTGCAAGATACAGCATTTATCCAAAAACAGGATGTGCGGTGGTATAACAAAAAGATGGACCGTCAGCACAAGCCTAAAATAAAGCCCCTCTACGAAAGCGATCATGTGCAACAAGTGATGAAGCGGTTTTATACCGTGGACTATGACAAGCCCTATCGCATCGATGAGCAGATAGAGGTACAGTTTACCAACTCAGGACACATGCTTGGTTCGGCAGTTATCAGCGTGAATATCAAAGAGAACGGTGAAGTAAAACGCATTGCTTATACGGGAGACGTAGGGCGTTTGCATAGCCATATACTGAATACACCTCAGGCTTTCCCACAATGCGATTATTTGATTTGCGAGTCCACGTATGGCGATCGGTTGCACGATGATGCATTGGTGTCGGAAGAGCAACTGCTGGGTGTGGTGGAAGAGACATGTATGTATAAGAAAGGCAAGCTGCTGATTCCGTCGTTCTCGGTGGGTAGGACACAGGAGATTGTGTATGTGCTGAATGAATTATACAATGATGGACGACTGGAGCGTGTGCCAGTATATGTAGATTCGCCATTGTCGGCTAATGCAACGGAGATATTCCGCAGATATGCCGATACGCTGAACGAGCAAGTGCGTGATACCATGCGCTTTGACCCAGATCCATTTGGGTTTAATACACTAAGGTATATCACTGATCTCAACGACTCAAAAGCACTGAATAAGAGCCAGCAACCATGTATCGTAATTTCTGCCTCGGGCATGCTGGAAGCAGGGCGTATCAAGCACCACGTATCGAATCATATTGATGACCCAAGTACGACAATATTGATTGTAGGCTATTGTACCCCAACATCATTAGGCGCACGCATACAAGACCCTAGTTTGCGCTATGTGAGTATATTTGGATATGACCATAGAATCCGTGCACAAGTGACCAAAATAGAGGGCTTCTCTGGGCATGGCGATTATCAAGAGATGATACACTATTTTACTGGTTGTCAAGACGTTAATCAAATACGCAAGACGTTTATCGTACACGGCGAGGGCAGCGCACAAGAGGCAATGAAAGATCACCTGTATGAAGCAGGATTTCGAGGTATTGCTATTCCAGAAAAAGGAGAGGAATTTACCTTATAAGAAATAGAGAGTAGTCGGAAGACTACTCTCTTTGTTTGCTATTAAAATTTAGATAATTACTTCTTGAAATAGCGATTGTACAAGCCCTCGAAGCCTTTGCCGTGGCGAGCTTCGTCCTTAGCCATCTCATGTACAGTGTCGTGAATAGCATCCCAGTCCATCGCTTTTGCACGCTTAGCAATACGGAGTTTGTCTTCGCAAGCACCAGCCTCAGCCATCATACGCTTCTCAAGGTTCTCCTTGGTGCTCCAAACTACCTCACCAAGCAACTCAGCAAACTTAGAGCAGTGCTCAGCCTCTTCCCAAGCGTAACGTTTGAATGCCTCAGCAATCTCTGGATAACCCTCGCGATCTGCTTGGCGGGACATAGCGAGATACATACCTACCTCGGTAGCCTCACCCATGAAGTGAGCATTGAGATCCTTAATCATCTCCTCGTCGGTATCTTTAGCCACACCGATGATGTGCTCGCAAGCGAATGCGATACCAGCAGACTCATCTACTTCTTTCCATGTTACTACTTGTTTGCATTGTGGGCAACGCTCTGGTGCAGGTGCTCCCTCGTGTACATAACCGCAAATTGGGCAAATAAATTTCTTATTCATATTAATTTTTACTTTTAAAGGTTAATATTCTTTTACCACTTTACATACTACAAAAACCGTGCCAAAACTGTTAATTTTTGTAAAAAAAAGTAATGCACCTGCGGCGAGTGGTGTCACTATGCGAGGTAAACTTTACACTATCCTACCCGATACGACATGCCAATTGATTAGTAACCAAAGGTTTTGGAGATAATCTTTGCGGCGATTTTGATAGTCGAGGTAGTAGGCATGCTCCCACACATCAATTGCCAACAGCGGAACGAGATTGTAGCGTAATGGATTATCTCCATTGGAAAGCGATAGAATCTTTAGTTCGCCTGCCTCATCCATCGCAAGGAAAGTCCAACCTGAGCCGAAGAAAGATGCTGCAGCTCTGTTGAGTTGTTCAATCATCGATTCGAATGACCCAAAGGATTGTTCAATCAAAAAGAGAAATTCTCCCGTTGGGCGTTTGGCATTTGGAGCAGGCATGAGTTGCTCGAAAAAGAGGGAGTGATTGAGGACTTGCCCTGCATTGTCAGCGACAGGACCTTCAGGCGCTTTACGCACTAGTTCAGTCAGAGATAATCCCTCGTATTTGGAGCCATCTACCAATTGGTTGAGATTATCGACATAGTTGCGAAAATGCTTTCCATAGTGGTAGGAAAGCGTCTCTTGGCTCATCATAGGAGCCAAATCTCCGAATTGGTATCCCAACTCTGGGAGTTCGAAATGAAATTTGATCATAGGGTTAGGTTATATAAACAAGTAACGTGCAACACACTATTGTGCTACACGTTACTATAGACAAAAATCGTGCCAAAGGCGTTGATACTATCTTCGCGAGCCTCCGCTACGAGAGGAAGAGCTGCCACCAGAGCGTGCTGCGCCACCTGACATGCCACCTGACGAACGCATCGTGCTTGACGAAGAGGAGCGTACTGCTGAGCTACTTGAACGTGATGGTGTACTCGACGAACGCACAGCCGAAGACGAACGGGATGGCGTGGTGGAGGTACTTACACTTGAGCGAGATGGTTGCGTACGCGTGGTGGTAGACACACTATTACTACGTGTAGCGCTCGTACGCGAAGGTGCAACAGTACCGCGTTGGGTAGTGGTTGAGGTGCGAGTAGTGGTAGTTGTAGTGGCAGAAGTGCGCGTAGCGTTGCCACGGGTAGCACTACCGCGGGTAGCTGTACCACGTACATTGGTACTACCATAAGTAGCATTACGCGATACTTGTGCTGCATTACCACGCGAAGTAGAAGAGGTGCTGACACGAGTAGCCGAACCTCTGGTTGCAGTGGTGCGTGTAGCATTGGCATCGCGTACGGCAGTGCGGCGACTTTGTTCGAATGAGCGTGCATTCGTTACGTTGCGCGATGCATTGCGCGTAGCGAATGAGCGATCAGGGTGGCGATGCGCCAAGTCGTTGCGACGTACACGGTCGTGCATTGGGCGGTAGTGGTGATGGTGGTGATGTCCAGTGCGGTAGGAGCAAATAGGATGATGATAGTGATGCCAATAGCAATGATCCCAATACAAGAAAGGATCTATGCAATAGTATGGACGCCACCAACCTGGCCAATACCCCCAGTAGTAAGGGGAATGCCAGCATACCCAAGATGGACCCCAGAACCAATCATAAATAACTGGTTGGTAGATATATACAGGTTCAATAATATAATCTGCGCCGTATATATATTCATCACCAATCACTTGCACAGTGACTTGATTATTCGCATCTTTCTCCACAAAGATAGAAGCTACGTCTTGATAGATATCCTTGGCAAGGACCGCTTGGATGACCACCAAGTGGCGGTTGTCGTCGGCAGTTTCGATGACACGTAGATAGTCCACTTCTCCATCGCCATTGAGGTCGAGATTAGAGAACGCTGAATCTGGATTATTCAGCAATGCCTCGAATTGTTCTAAATCTTTGGCTTGTCCAAAGAGCGTTGCCACCGTCTTGAGGTCAAGATTTTCGGAAATATCGGACGAAGTTGCAGTTACGGTTACAGTCTCGTCAGCCATAGCGGAATAAGGAACCATGAACAAGGAACCAAGGGTCAGGATAAATAAAAATACTCGTTTCATGTCATACCAAATTTAAATTGTGATGCATTTTCTCCTTCTTTGTGCGCATATAACGCAAGTTATAGGGATTAGGAGTTATCTCTATTGGAATGTTCTCTACAATTTCTATGCCAAAACTCTCCAAGCCAATTCGTTTGACTGGATTATTGGTCATCAAACGGAGTTTGCGTGCTCCCATTTGTTGTAATATTTGCGCCCCTACTCCATAGTTGCGCTCATCAGGTTGGAAGCCCAAATGCACATTAGCCTCCACGGTGTCGTCGCCTTGCTCTTGGAGTTTGTAGGCACGAATCTTATTCATCAACCCTATACCACGTCCCTCTTGATTCATATAGACAATTATTCCCTTGCCTTCTTTATCCACCATCTGCATGGCTTTGTGCAATTGCTCGCCACACTCGCAGCGCTTGGAGCCAAAGATATCACCTGTCATACATGACGAGTGTACACGGCAGAGGATAGGTTCCTCCGCCTGCCATTCGCCTTTCACCAATGCGATGTGCTCTAGTCCCGTTGTCAGTTCGCGGAATGGTGTGAGCATAAAGTCGCCAAATTCGGTAGGCAGATTTACAGTCTCGCCGCGCTCAACGAGTGTATTGTGTAGCGGCTGTGTAGCGTTGTGTAGCGGTTGTGTTGCGTTGTTCATGCGGTAGGCGATGAGATCTTTGATGGAAATGAGACTAAGTCCGTATTGCTCAGCCACTTTCTCCAGTTGTGGCATACGCGCCATAGTGCCGTCCTCGTTCATAATCTCAATGAGAGCTGCTACAGGCTGCAAGCCCGCCAAGCGTGCCAAATCCACTGCAGCCTCAGTATGCCCTGCACGTTGCAGCACGCCACGCTCCTGTGCATAGAGGGGATTGATATGTCCTGGACGACCAAATGTTTGTGGCGTAGAAGTAGGGTCAGCCAAAGCACGGATAGTGGCAGCACGATCTTCGGCACTCACACCTGTGGTACAACCTTCAAGTTTATCTACAGTGACCGTGAAAGGTGTGCCAAGCATAGAGGTGTTGGTGGCAACTTGATGTACAAGGTCTAACTCTGCGCAACGTGTTTCTGGCAGTGGCACACACAATACACCGCGTCCATGCTGGAGCATGAAATTGACTTTATCAGGGGTTATCTTTTCAGCCGCAATGATGAAATCGCCTTCATTCTCACGATCTTCATCATCCACAACTATCACGAATTTGCCTTCGCGAATATCTTCAATAGCTTTTTCGATTGTATCCAACATGTTTATTTACAATTTACAGATTTACGATTTACAAATTTACGGAATATACGTCTTATTAGTTTGAGTGATTTAGTTTTGAAATAATGTAAGTATTTCATCCATACCTCTGGGTTAAAGAGTGCGGAGTCTGTAGCTGCTTTGTAAGTTAAGAAAATACCTATTGGCAGCAATACCATTGAGCTGAGCCACATACCTGCCCAGCATGGCCATAATGCTTCGCGTGCCATCTTGTAGCCTGTATTATCTATGATATAATAGATGATAAACATCACCACTGAAATCACTACAGGAGCGCCTAAACCACCCTTGCGCGTGATAGCTCCTAATGGTGCACCGATAAAGAAGAATATCAGGCATGCGAATGCCAATGTAAACTTGCGATACAGCTCTATCTCATGCTTGCGTATATACCGCTGATAATCATTGAGCATCAAGGCGTTGTAATCAATTTGGTCGCGCTGTGCTTTGGCTTTCTCTATGGCAGCCGACAAGGCACGATAACGCTCGTCATCAGAGAAGCGTCCGTACAAAGAATCTACGTCATATCCCGCATATAGTTCCTTTGCTCCTTCCCACATATCTACATCCCGATTCGCCACACGCTCACGACCAAAATAGCGATTATTAACCAATGTCCTACTCTGCTCTTTGCTACGGTCATGAGCAAGCAATTGGACTGAATCAATGGACTGCACAAGTTCTACTACATCCTTGGAGACATGTTGGTCGGCTAATACGTCTTCGTTGTAGCGGTCGAACTCCATATCAAAGTCAATGAGCATCTGCTTCTGAGCAAAGCTCTCACGACGATATGGGATATTCTTCTCGGAGTTGGTAGCACGCTGCTGGTTGCGGTCCAGATTCTCGAATGATTCACCACTATATAGATGGAGGATCAGATACTTCTTGTCATCGGTAAAGAAGATACGCCCAGAATCAGCTACCATGACGCTGGCATTGCGGAAGCCCTCGGAATAGTCATAAATCATCATGTCGTAGAGCATACCCGTCTGCGGTGCCTTGCGGCGGACGTAGATGTTATACCCTTCGATACCATCATAGAACTCGCCTTGTGGGATATCTAATTCAGGCGATTTCTGCTTGAGCGAGAAGATGAGTGCCCACAACTTGACTTGCGACACTGGCAAGACATAGTTAGAGAACATAAACGCTCCTACCGATACAAACGCAATGGCTATTGCTAATGGACGCATGATGCGGAATAGGCTCACGCCTGCTGCTTTCATAGCAGTGAGCTCGAACTTCTCGCCTAAATTGCCGAAGGTCATCAGCGATGCCAACAATATAGCTAACGGCAGAGCCAATGGTACCACTGACGTGACAGCATAGATAAAGAACTCAGCCAAGACCTTGATTTCTACCCCTTTGCCGACGAGGTCATTGACATGCATCCAAACAAACTGCATCAGCAGAATGAAGATGCATATCAAGAACGTCATTATCAGCAATCCAAGAAACTGCTTGAGCAGATATATGTCTATTTTCTTAATCACCCTTTCAAATTATCCGATACAAAACTCAGTGGCAACAGGTCCGTTGCTTTGTGGAAGACATAACATCCCTCTTCACCGTATAGTACCACTTGCATATCTTGTCCGTAGCGGTGCTCGGTCTCCAACATCACTTGTCGGCAAGCGCCACATGGTGTACCTGCCTGCTTAGTGAAGTGTCCGTTGGTGTAGCACGCAATCGCCAACGCTTTGACCGGCGTATGGGGATGATTGGCATTGGCTGCAAACAATACGGTACGCTCTGCGCAGATGCCGCTTGGGTATGCTGCATTCTCCTGATTGGCACCCGTGATGATAGTGCCATCATTGAGCAAGGCTGCTGCGCCTACATGGAAATGCGAGTATGGGCAATAGGCGTCTTGCGTCTTTTGCTTGGCAATCTCCACCAGTTGGCGGAGCTCCGCATCGAGTTCATCCACTGTGCAAGCAGTAATCTGGGTTTGCAATGTAATTTCTTTCATATTGTGTCGATTTACAAATTTGCTTATCTATCTTTCTCGTATATTTCTCGAAACCACTTCGTTAGCATCTCGTTACCAATTGGTTAGCATCGTGGTGTTTCCCCGTAGTTTGCGAGGTGGTTTCAAGCTATTTCCTGAGTCCTTATTACAGCATGATCTTATGCGCTTCGGTGCCAGCATGCAATAGATAGCATCCGCTGTTCAGCTCGCAGTCCACAGCCTCTTTGCCTGCTTCGCAGCTGTAGATCAACGCGCCGTTGAGCGAGTAGATGCTGAAGGCTTGCCCTTGTGGATATACGGTCAATGTATTGCCATTGATGGTATATGCCAATCGTGATTCATTGCCCTTCATTGACTCTACGGCAGTAGCTACGTCATCGCGCAGACGCACGCTCATACGCGCTGGCGCGCCACTTTGAACGGTATATGGCATCACGTAGCACTCAAATGGGTGCAAGGTTGTCGTGGTCTTTTGCAGGATAAAGTCCAAACCACTGCGTAGCATATATACTGGTTTCTCCAATAGCTGGTCCTGCAAGGTTGTATTACCCGCAATCTGCATCCAAGCGCTGCTGCTCAACACCTCGAAAGAGGTGCTCAACTTGTTCCATGACTCTTTGCCGTAGAAGGTTATGAGTTTATCGGTGTAGTATGCATCTGAGAATTGAATGATATAAGGCGTATGGGATTCTAATTCATCTGTAAAGCCGAAGAGTATTTCTTTGTTGAGCATACCATCAGGTTTTGCTAGGAAATAATGTCCTCCATAGACGATATCCCATGCCGTTAGGTCGTATTCTACGCCATCTTCCAGTACGGTTACTCGGTCCACCTCGAATGGCAGATACAATGTCTCCCAACGAAATGGAGTGAACTTACGGCGGTAGTAGATGCTTGCTACCAGTGTGTCTTCGGTGGTATATACACCATTTGTATTTGTGCCCAATGGAGTATTATAGTGATAGATATTGAGGCAGGCATCGCGCAGGCGACTCTTGAGTGAAGACCAGTTGGTAGCCACCTTGTAGTCATCCATCGCCTCGCAACTGATATAGAACAATGCATTTTTGTTGTTACCAGTGAAGACGTCTTCTCCCAATACAGGAGGTGTCATTGCTTGAAGGAGATACTTCTCCACATTATCGCAATAGGAGAATGCACGCTCGCCGATGGTTGTGAGTGTAGCAGGAAGTGTGATAGTTCCTTTCAAGCCATAGCAACGCACAAAAGCACGCTCGCCGATGTACTCCAAACCTTCGTTGAAGAAGATGGCTGGTAAGTTTGCACAATCCGTGAAGGCAAAGTCTGCCACCTCGGTCACGGTGCGTGGCATGCCATCAATCACCACAGCCGATGGGATAACGAGGGTGTCGGTAGGATTGCTATGATAGGTCACCGCACGCGCTGTATGACCATCGATTGGATAGTAATATACATTGTCTTGCAGCAGCTCGCATATCTCCAGATTCAGCATGCCCCATTGTGTATGCTTGCCATAGACATGTCCGTAGCCACATGGCACGTGTATAGGGGATACTACATAGTCAAAAGCTTTGTCTTGTAGCGTAGGTGGCGTAGTAGCCTCGATATGGAATGCTGTCACAGCCTTGCAGTTGAAGAACGCACGTTCATCAATAGTCGTAAGCGAAGCAGGTAATGTAAGCTCGCCTGTGAGTTTGGTATCTTGTGCAAACGCTTTCTCGCCAATAGCAGTAAGACTGGTAGGCATATTGATACTGGTCACCTCGGTGCACTTGTAGAACGCATAGTCGCCAATCTTAGTCATCTCGTTAGGCATGTTGATTGTAGTGATACTTCCACGTACATCGTACCAAGGAGCAGGACCGGTTTTGTCGTCTGCATAATCGTACATATCGCCCGTACCTGTGATGGTGAGCACACCATCTGCATATTCCCAGAAGAGATTATCACCGCACATCTGAAGTGGTGCACAGCCCTCTTCCACGAACTCGCTTACATATTTTGCCCAGTCGGACGCCTCGTAGGCTGCTAACGTACCGCAAGGGATGTAGCAGACTGGAGTTGAATTGAATGCATCTTCTCCCAATACAGGAGGTGTTGTTGCTTCTACATGAATAGCATCAAGGGAGGAGCAATAAGCAAAAGTTTCCTCTCCAATGCTCAATACGCTACTGGGGATAGTGACGGAGGTGAGGGAGGAGCAACTATTGAAAGCATGATATCCAATGCTTGTTACGCTATAGATTGTGCCCTCGTAGGTAACAGTTTCGGGGATAATGACAGATGTTAGACCTGTATAACTTTGCTGCGTCACCTCTACGGTATAAGGTGCAGAACTACTAGTGATATTGTAAAACAAATCACCTGATTGGAAATCATACGCAGAGAGTGATAATGCCGTAAGCAATGACACGCAGAATGTAAAGATTTTTTTCATCGAAATCGATATTTTGTAGTTATTATTAGCATCTATTTCGCCATTTTACACAAATAGCGCGCAAAGTTACAACAAAAATTGCATATACGCAAGTAAAACGAGTTTTTTTTCAAAAACTTAAACTAGTTTAACAACCTAGTAAAATCACAATTAGTTGCAGTTAGCCTAATTATCAGACGGCTACGCTACACTTTATCTATCTTCGGGGTATCTTCGGGATATCATCAGGGAGAAAATAATTGTAAATTATTCTTGCATATTTCAAAAAAAAGTATTACCTTTGCGTGCTAATTTTGGAATATTAGGCAACAAGCTATTATGACAACAAATTTTGGATACGTTCGCGTGGCAGCTGCAGTGCCACACATGCGAGTGGCAGACTGCCAATACAACGCAAGTGAAATCAAGAAACAAATCACCGAAGCCGTGCAAGAAGGCGTACAAGTGGTTTGCTTCCCAGAGCTCAGCATCACAGGATACACCTGCGCTGACCTGTTCTTCACGCAGCAATTGCAGAAAGATGCACTCAGTGCACTAGACGATGTGTGCACTTTCACACGCGACCTGCCTATCATTGTGCTCGTAGGTGCACCACTCAAGGTGGACAACAACCTATACAACTGCGCCTTCGTGATGACCGATGGCGAAGTGGTAGGCGTAGTACCCAAAATCAACCTACCTAACACAGGAGAGTTCTACGAGAAACGCTGGTTCTCCAGTGGACGCGATGTGCTGGAAAACAACGTCAACAGCATCCGTCCGCGCATACCGACCATTGAGTTATGGGGCAATGATGTACCATTTGGTATTGACCTACTGTTCACCACCAAAGATTATAGTTTTGGTATTGAGTTATGCGAGGACCTATGGTCGCCTCTACCTGCGAGTACACAGCTCGCCATACAGGGCGCAGAGATAATCTTCAACCTCTCCAGCAGCAACTGCGTGACAGGCAAGCATGCCTTCCGTCAGCGCATGATTACCCAACAGTCGGCACGCGTGCACTGCGGATATGTATATACATCGTCGGGCATAGGCGAATCGACGACAGACATTGTGTTCTCGGGTAGCACATACATTGCCGAAAATGGCGAGATGCTGGAGATTGGCGAACGCTTCCAAATGGAGAGCAGCATGATTATCTCGGAGATAGATGTCGAGCGTCTGCGCATTGACCGCCAACGCAACACCAATTTCACCCACGATAAGCATGGGCAGTTCCGCCATGTGCAGGTGGCGCCGTTGGAGCTCGGTTTAGAGGACGGCGCGACGCGCCTACAGGACGCTGCGCTATTGGATAATGGACGCCCTATGGGCTATGGCGAAGGACCATTACATCGCCATTTTACGCAGACACCATTCTTGCCTAAGAAGAAAGATAGCGATGAGTACTGCGAGGATGTGCTAAACCTGCAAGTGCATGGACTACTGCGCCGTTGGCAACATACCCATGCCGAATCGCTCGTGATAGGCATATCAGGTGGACTAGACTCCACTCTCGCGCTGATAGTCAGTGTATTGGCTGCCGACCGATTGGGTTACAACCGCAGCCAAGTGATAGGCGTGACGATGCCTGGGTTTGGCACCAGTGACCGCACCTACAGCAATGCCCTCGCTATGATGGAAGAATTGGGCATAAGCATACACGAGATACCTATCCGCGATATGGCGACACAGCACCTCAATGATATCAATCACGACCTCAACAACCACGACATCACCTATGAGAATGCACAAGCACGAATCCGTACACTCGTGCTGATGGACCTCGCCAACAAGTACAACGGCCTAGTGGTCGGCACAGGCGATATGAGCGAGTTGGCATTGGGTTGGGCGACTTACTGCGGCGATCAGATGTCGATGTATGGTGTGAATGCAGGCGTGCCCAAGACATTGGTACGCTACCTCGTGCGCTATGCAGCAGAGAACATCTTTGGCGAGCGATTGCGCGAGATACTGATGGATGTGATTGACACACCCGTATCACCCGAGTTGCTGCCTACCGATGACGAGGGCAACATCGCACAGATAACCGAAGATAAAGTGGGACCATATGAGTTGCACGATTTCTTCATGTACTATTTCCTGCGATACGGTTTCACCCGTGAGAAGATCGCTTTCATGGCTAGCATGGCATTTGATGGAGTATATACAAACGAGGTGATCAATCATTGGCTCGGCATATTTATGCGTCGATTCTTCACCCAGCAATTCAAACGCAGTTGTTTGCCTGATGGTCCAAAAGTGGTAGGCGTAAGCCTCTCGCCACGAGGCGACTGGCGCATGCCTTCTGACGCCAGCGTGAAAGTTTAATGTTTATAATTTCAATTTACAGAATATGAAAAAGTTTATCTATACATTTGTAGCAATCTTTATTGCTCTTGCTGCTCAAGCGCAGCTAGTACAGCCCATCAGATGGACGGGCGAAGTAGTTGGCGATAGCGTTCGCCTCACAGCCACTATCGAACAAGGTTGGCATCTCAACATCATCGAACTGGGTAATGGATTCTACATGGACGAGTACGAAGGCACTTTCACCGAAACAGTAGCCAAAGCCGACACTATTCGCGTGCGCTACAACGCTTGCGACGACAAGATGTGCACCGCACCCGAGACTTGGGAATTTGTGTCTAACAGCGACAGCAGTCTAACATCTAACAGCGATAGCGATCTAACAGCCGAAGGTGGTCAGTCTATCTGGTGGATCTTTGTGATGGGATTGTTGGGTGGTTTGCTAGCAATCTTCACCCCATGCGTATGGCCTATCATTCCGATGACCGTCAGTTTCTTCATCAAACGAGGCGGTGCAGCCAAAGGCACAACCAATGCACAAGTAGTTCGCGATGCTATTCTCTATGGACTCAGCATTGTGATTATCTATGTAGGATTAGGATTGTTGGTAACCCTAATTTTTGGTGCATCGGCTCTCAATGCATTGAGTACCAACGCAGTGGTGAACATCATCTTCTTCCTTATCTTGGTATTGTTTGCGGCATCGTTCTTCGGAGCCTTCGAGATTACTTTGCCTAGCTCTTGGTCCACTGCACTCAATAGCAAATCAAGCAATACTACAGGCTTCCTTAGCATCCTATTGATGGCATTCACATTGGTGATTGTATCTTTCTCTTGCACAGGTCCTATCATCGGCACCTTGCTTGTGGAAGCCGCAGGAAAGTCGCTATTAGCCCCTGCCATGGGTATGTTGGGCTTCGCCATTGCTTTGGCATTGCCATTCTCACTCTTTGCCATGTTCCCATCGGTATTGAAAAAATTGCCTAAGTCAGGCGGATGGATGAATACCTTCAAGGTTACTTTGGCGTTCCTAGAGTTGGCATTGGCATTGAAGTTCCTCAGCGTAGCTGATTTGGCATACGGATGGCATATCCTCGACCGCGAAGTATTTGTATCCTTGTGGATCGTTATCTTCTCGCTCTTGGGCTGCTACTTGTTAGGATGGATTTCCTTCCCACATGATGATGAGGACCATCGCAAAACAAGTGTTACACGCTTCTTCTTGGCAGTTATTTCACTCTCCTTTGCAATGTACATGGTACCTGGCTTGTGGGGCGCACCATTGCGTGCAATCTCAGCTTTCGCACCACCAATGTCCACTCAAGACTGGGTGATGACACCAGGCGGTCAGGTTGTAGGCGAAAGGTTAGAGGTTAAAGGCGAGGGCTACGCCACCATGACCAACAACGGTGGTCAAATCACTTTCACCGACTATGACGAGGGTATGGCTTATGCGAAGGAGAACAATATGCCTGTGTTCTTGGACTTCAACGGTTTTGGTTGTGTTAACTGCCGCAAAATGGAGGCTGCCGTGCTCAGCAAACCAGAGGTTGCAGAGCATATGCACAAGTATGTACTTATCTCGCTCATCGTGGACGACAAGACCAAATTGCCAGAGCCAATCACGGTAGAGGAGAACGGCAAAACGGTGACATTGAAAACTATAGGCGACAAGTGGAGTTATGTGCAACGCACAGAATATCAATCCAATGCACAGCCCTACTACATGCAACTTGATGCCGATGGCAATCGCATTGTAGAAACGAGCTATGCCTACGATGAAGATATTGAGAAGTTCCTTAATTGGTTAAAATATTAAACAATACGACACAATGCTACACAATACTACACAACGTCACACAACCGCCACACCGCGTTCCTACGACACCCGCCGTCCGCCCGAGAAGGAGATGATCTTCGGTATTCGTGCTATCATTGAGGCGATTGATGCAGGTAAGACCTTGGATAAGATTCTCTTGCGCCGTGACATGACTTCCACTATAGGCAAGGAACTGCTCAAGAAACTGATGGGCACTACCACGCCCGTGCAAAAAGTGCCTGTGGAGAAACTCAACCAATATACCGACAAGAATCACCAAGGGGCTATTGCGTTCCTCAGTCCGATAGATTTCTGCAATCTAGAATCAATAGTCCCTACTCTCTTTGAAGAGGGTAAGACGCCTCTGCTAATGGTATTAGATGGAGTGACGGATGTGCGCAATTTCGGTGCTATTGCCCGCACATGCGCATGCGCTGGCGCACACGCACTAATTATTGGTACACACGGCAGTGTGGCTATCAATGGCGATGCAGTGAAGACATCTGCGGGTGCGTTGTATCATTTGCCTGTATGCAAAGTGGATAACCTACAGAATGCCTTGCAGTACTTACGCGATTCGGGATTTAACGTCTTGGCAGCTACCGAGCATGCCACGGCGAACTACACCGAAGTGGATATGACTATGCCTACGGCTATCGTAATGGGTAGCGAGGACAAGGGTATTTATGAGGGCAATTTGCGTATCTGTTCTCATCAAGTGCGCATACCTATGTCGGGTGTGATTGAGTCGCTCAATGTCAGCGTCGCCGCAGGAGTGATGCTGTACGAAGCAGTCAGACAACGTGGTTAATACATAATACAATCATTCCATAACTTACGCGCCATTTGTGTTTCCAACATAAATGGCGTTTTTCTTTCCTCTGTACCTTTCACAAAATCGCACGATTTTTAAGATTCTTTTCTATTGTACCTTCCCTATCTATCTCGGGCTAAAGACCAAGGTGAAGGAGTGCGACGGAACGCACTCCGAGTGTTGCGCCCGAAGAGTCCCTCACTCTGAGGAAATAGCGCGACACATAGAACGGCGCGACCCTTGCGGTCACGCAGCCGTATGGCTACAGGGTAGTACCGTACAGGGTAGGTACGACCGCCCCATTGTATGAGTATTGGTAAAAGTGCTTTCTGTTAAGATTATCTTCTCTCATGTCGTCCTTGGTACTCCCGTGTTAATAACCAAGGAGAAACCAAGGAAGAACCAAGGAACGACCAAAGAACTCCGAAAGAACTCCCAACCTCAAAAAAGTACTTTTATTAAGATTGCCGCCTCATTTCCCCCTTTTATACCTTCCCTCATTCCACCGACCGACGAGCGGGAGAAGAGCGACAGAACGCCGCATCAATTCCCCGCCCATAAAAAGTGCTGTTTCTTAAGATTGATATTCTAAAAAGGCTGCCTCCTTTCCGAAAAAAGTTACCTCCTTTCCGAAAAAGGTTGACTCATTTCCTAAAAACAACACTAAACGGTAGCGAAGCGTCCTCTAAACTGCGACATAGTCCTCGCCTTTACACCCTACACCAGAAAAATCGCTCCTAAATGCGATTTTTCTTGTATATCTCAAAAAAAATCCGTAACTTTGCAGGCTAAAGCGTGTCTTTAACTAAAATCCAAATTGATAATGAGCAAGACAATACAAATCCGTAATAGTACAACAGACTTTTTGGTGTTTACCAAGCAGAATGCAGAGGATACCATCCAAGTGCGTGTGCATGATGAGAATGTATGGCTATCACAAAAGGCGATGGCGCAGCTCTTTGATTGCTCGGTAGATAATATTGCCCTGCATTTGAAGAATATCTTTGCTTCGGGCGAATTGGATGAAAATGCAACTTCCGAGGAATCCTCGGTAGTTCAAAAAGAGGGTTCTCGCCAAGTGAATAGGCAACAGCGCTTCTACAATCTGGATGCGATTATTTCTGTGGGGTATAGAGTCAATTCGATTCGTGCTACGCAGTTCCGCCAATGGGCGACTAATGTGCTCAAGACTTTTGCTGTTCAAGGGTATGTATTGGACAAACAACGTTTGGAGAACGGGCAAATCTTTAACGAGGCATATTTCGACCATTTGATAGATGAGATTCGTGAGATTCGTGCCAGCGAACGCAAGTTCTATCAGAAGATTACAGATATTTATGCTACTGCGGTGGATTACAATAGAGACGCATTGATTACGAAGCAGTTTTTTGCAACGGTTCAGAATAAGTTGCACTTTGCTATTCATGGTAATACGGCTGCTGAGGTGATTATGCAGCGTGCCAATGCGGAGAAGGAGCACATGGGGTTGACATCATGGAAGAATGCGCCTAATGGCAAGATTGTCCGTGCGGATGTGAGTGTGGCTAAGAATTATCTGTCTTTGGTTGAATTAGACGACCTCAATCAGATTGTTACGATGTATTTGGATTATGCTGAGCGTCAGGCTAAAAAGCAGATACCTATGACGATGGAAGATTGGGCAAAGAAGTTGGATGCTTTTTTGCAGTTTAATGATGAGGCGATATTGCAAGACAAGGGCAAGATAAGTGCGGAAGTGGCGAAAGCATTTGCAGAAAGTGAGTTTGAAAAATATCGTGTTATTCAAGACCGTTTATATCAATCCGATTTTGACCAACTTCTCCAGTTAGAATCAGGGAACTAATCTGCGAATAGTTCTGTGGCGCAATGACCGACAAGATCCTCAATCGCGAGATTTTTATGAAAGGAATTGACTACTCGTATTATTACGAGCAAGAAGAATAACTAAAATATCCTGTCGCTCTGCGACATAAAACAGAAGGATAGACCTAATATAGCGCCCCCTGCCATTTATGCAAAAATCGCATAAATGGCATTTTATTTGCTCAATTCAAGATACTAGCAAAATCAAAAATCCGCCTTAAAAAATACTAAATAACATCCTTCTCACCAAGAGCATTCTTCTAACGAAGCTATTTTTAGCTTTGTCTCCCCAAAAAACAAAAATATTCCTTAAAGAATTTGCATATATCAGAAAATAGTTATACCTTTGCGGCATCTTCGAAGATTAAGATAGTACTTATTAAAGATAGTGATGCTAAACCTTATTGACGAGCTCTTATTCTATTACGAGAATCTATTTTGAGAGTTAGTTTATATTAATTTGCTACTAATTATACTGATTTAGCCAATAAACAAACGAGTAGCGTTGATTCTTTTATTGGTAATATTATTTACTGCAGTAACAAATGTTAGCTGCTTCTGTAATGCAAGTAGACGTTCGTGTATCGCTTCACTTGGCATCTAGTTACAGATTAGTGTTATTGTAATAGCGAAAATGTTAAACATAATAAATAGATTTAAGTTATGAAAAAATCTATTAAAATAGCCATCTTTACAATTGGTCTGGTGCAACTTTTCGAGATGGTTTATAAATTCCTATTTCTTGTATTGGAATTTTACAAACTTTAAGAAGGACATCTTCTTAGTAATATTTCAGTGAGAGCATATTGTGCTTAATCAACTGAAATATCTGTACGGGAATATAACATTTTATGGTGGAATTCCTAAATATTATTTAGATGCTTTTTATAATAGTAGATATTATGTTACTTATTTATTATAACCAGTTTATCCTCTCTAACAGCAATAACATAGCTAATATTAAAAGAGAAAGGATATTTGGTTAAAAAGAGGCAATGTTTCAAACGAAGCATTGTCTCTTCTCTCTATAATAATCTATTTTTTTCTTACAGAACTCATTATTATTTGCATATTAAGTAAATTTTTCTTACCTTTGCACTCACTTTTGAGAATACATATCCATGATTACATCTGCCGAATATTTCAAAGCTTTTCAGAATAATGACCAGCGCATTATTTCCTTGTTCTATGAACAACACGAAAGAAGTTTCAAGCAACTCCTTTCTTCTAAATACACCATTACAGATGAAGACTTTCTAGCTGATATATATCAAGACACCATTATTCGTTTATGGGAAAATATTCAACGACATAGAATTACTATTGAAACTATAACAACTAATATGGGTGGCTATTTATATGGAATAGGCGAAAATGTACTACGAGAGCAACTCCGCAAACAAAAAGAAACTTCTATTGAAGAACTTCCACAGCTTCCCGATGACACCAATGATAGTATTGAAGAATATGAAATCACCGAACGCAATCGAGCTATTCAAGATACTGTAAACAATATGGGTAAACCTTGCGCTCCATTATTGCTAAAATTCTACTGGGATCAACTGTCATGGGATATTATTGCTCAGCAATTGGGCTATGCCAACGCCAATAGTGCGAAAACACAAAAAAACAAATGCATGAACAAACTCAAAAACCTCTTTAAAGCATAATATTGATATGGCGAACAATACTGATTTAATAGATAAATACCTCCGCAACGAATTGACAGAAGACGAAAAAAATCAATTCGAGAGGTTACTTTCCACCTCTTCCGAGTCATTAGGGGATAAAGACCTAGCTTCAGAAGTGGATTTACAAAAGGAAATCATCATCGCTATTCAAGCACGAGGCTTGAAAGAATGCCTACAACAGAAAGAACAGCAAATACGCTCACAACGTCTTCGTACTAAGCGTATTATTAAACTTTCTAGTTGGGGCATAAGTTCTTCATTTGTTTCTGCTATTATAGTGTTAGCCGTCATATTAACGCCTATGGCAAGAATGATGAAAACTGAAAGTAGCGAATTTGCTGCTTCTATTACTATTCCTTCTACAAGAGGCGTTAACGACCAATCCGACGAGTTACAAAATCAACTATTCTTTGTGTATAGTTATATCTCTCAAAATCAATTTGACCAAGCCAACGAACTTGCATTGCGACTGATAGATCAAATACAATCTTCTCAACAAAAAATCACTCCTGAAACAAAAGAGATATTTGACCAAGCACAATGGCTTCATACAATATGCGAAATGCACAATGGTAAAGTGCTAAAGGCTAAGAAACTCTTAAAACAGATTGCTAATAGCGACAGTTACTATGCGGAGCGCGCTCAAATGGTATTAGACAAACTTTAATTCGTATGGATAGAATAAGGATATACGTACTGCTAATTTGTTGTTTAATCTATACTGATTTATGTCAGGCAATCAAATATGCTTTAGTTGTTGGTATTGGCGATTATCCAGTAGAAAATGGCTGGAAGCCTATCAACGGCGATAATGATATTCCATTAGTGTGAGATATATTATATACCAATGGTTTTTCAAATATCAACATTCACGAACTGCAAAACGCTGAAGCAACTGCAAGCGCAATTCGTCAAGCATTTGATAAATTAATAAATTCAGTACAAGAAGGAGATCTTATATATATTCATTTTTCTGGGCATGGCCAACAGGTTACTGATTTGAATGGAGATGAGGAAGATGGTTGGGATGAGGCTTGGATTCCTTTTGATGCCCAGAAAACATATTTTGAAGGAATCTACGAAGGTCAGAATCATATTTTAGATGATGATATCAATAAATATTTATATCAACTACGACAGAGTATTGGAGATGCTGGAAAAATTATTGTAGTTGCCGATGCTTGTCATAGCGGAGACGGATGGCGAAGTGAAGAACAAGAAGCATTAGTCATTCGAGGTGTTGCAGATAAATTTATATTGCCATTTGAAGTACAACCATATACCAATCATGAGGAGTATATCAATTGGATTTATATTTCAGCGTGTAAATCGTATCAATCCAACTACGAATATAATGGTGTTGGATCGCTTACTTATGCATTACATCAACAGAAGGAAAAACTTACAGAAATAACATGCGAACAATTACTAATAGAAATTCAAACTACAATAAAAAAGATTATTATTTATACTCAAACACCAATAATAGAATCAGCATATAATAAAACGCAGTATTTATTAAAGTAAATTTAGGAAATAACCTTTATCATTCTTGTTGTATATGCAAAAATTATTACTCCAATTCTGCTGTCTTATTATTTCTACTTTATCGCTAGCTCAGAATAGCGAAGCATATAAACATTCTACTATTGATGCTATTAATCGTGGTGATTATGAATCTGCGTTGAGTTATATTGATAAAGTTGAAAATTGGCATGTAGATTATGTATGTAACATAAGTTCAGCTATGTCTTTTTTGCAATATATGGACTCAATAAACTACAAATCTTTCTCCGCAGATAGTTTGTGTATCTATATTGGTAAAGAAATTCAATCTGCTGGACATCAATATTTTCAAACAAATAAGTTCGAAGAAGCTTTACATTCTTATATGCTTCAAGCAGAATTATATAAACATCACATAGGAATCTTCCATCCAGAGTTTGCAACCTCACTACATAATATAGGAATGGTATATATACATTTAAGACATTATAAGGAAGCGGAGGAATATCTATCAATCGCATGTAAACTTCGAAAAAACATATTTGGATCAAATAACATAGATTATGCTATTTCTTTAGAAGGATTAGCAGGTGTGTACATAGAGACTAAGAATTATGATAAAGCTGAAACATATTTATTAGAGTCATTGGTAATACAAAAAAATAATACAGATATTACAACTAATTTGGATTTTGCCAACACACTAAATACATTAGGGCATTTATATCAATCTACTAAGAACTATAAAAAAGCTAAGGAGTTTCTTTATGAAGCATTGAAGATAAGACAGGAAGTGTTAGGAACTTCAAATAATACTTATGCTATAACACTTGCTAATATTGGAATATGTTGCCACAATCTTAACGATTATAAATCCGCCGAAAAACACTTATTAATAGCGTTAGATATATTAAGAAACAATAATGATGATGATTATACTGCTTCTACATTGAATAGTTTAGGAGTACTATATAATGATCTCGGCAGGTATAGCACGGCTAAAAAATATTTGTTCGAAGCTTTAGAGATGCGCAAATGCATATATGGATTGGAACACTCTATTTATGCAGAGACATTATATGATATAAGTGTGTTATATTATGACAATGGAGATTATCAAAGTGCCAAGGCATATGCGGTTCAAGCAATGAAGATACGTAAGAATACTTTAGGTACATCACATCCTGACTATGTAACATCTTTACAAGGCTTAGCGCATACATATAGTTCTTTAGGTGATTATCCGACTGCTATAAAATATTATACGGAAGCATTAAATATCCAGAATACTATATTCGGAAAAATTAATCGAAATTATGCATCGTCGCTAAACGGATTAGGAATCTGTTATTTTTATATGGAAAATTTCAATATTGCAGAACAATATTTATTGGAAGGATTAAGGATTCGTAGAAATATATTACCAATATCTCATGTTGAACACATATTATCTCTAAATAATTTAGGTTTATTTTACAACGCCATCGGTAATTATCAAGAGGCTGAAAACTATTTATTGGAAGCATTAAGGATTCAAGAAAGTTCAGAAGATGTGCGAGATATAGATTTCTCTAATACATTAAATTCTTTAGGAGCATTTTACACTAGTATTGGTGATTACAAAATAGCTATAAAATATTTTTCAATGGCTCTAAAGATACTAGAAAGAACAGAAAATAGTTTTGATAAAATAGCAACATTAAATAACCTTGGGGCTATATACAATGAATTACAGAATTATTCTATATCAGAAAAATACTTACTACGAGCTCTTGATATTTTTAAAAGAAATGAAATACTCACGCCAGACTATACAACTTTACTAAATAACATAGGGTGTCTCTATATGGATATGGCAATATACAATGAGGCTCGAACCTATCTACATGAAGCGTTAGAATTTCACGGACAGCAATTTGGTACTTCTAATCTTACTTGTGCTACTATACGAAATAACTTAGGGATGTTGTATGATATAATAGGGGAAAAATATGATGCTAAAATACATTTTGCAAAAGCATTAGATATTCGCAAATCAATCTTAGGAGTCACTCACCCTGATTATGCAAGTTCTTTAAATAATATAGGATGCTATTATGCATTTCATGGTAATTACGATGTCGCTGAATCTTATTTTACTGATGCATCAAAAATTTCCCAAAAATACTTTACTCACTCGCTAAACTACCTGACGGAGAAACAAAGAAAATTGTATTGGGAAACAGAACAATCCCGTTTTAACAATATCTATCCTATATATGTATACAAATACCACTTCTCCAAACCCTCTATCTCCACCTTCGCTTATGATAATGAACTATTCCGCAAAGGTTTACTACTATCCTCTTCTAACATTATTCGTCAATCAATATTAGAGAGTAATGACAGCATACTAATAGAACAATGGAATGAATTAGTAGGGATAAAACAAGTTATTATGAATTTGGAAGAAAAAGATCCCACTTCTACTAATTTGGTTCATTATAAAAATCAAGCAGATTCGTTAGAAAAAATTATCACAAAATCAAGTGCAATTTTTAGAGAAACTAAGCAACAACAATCTATAACATGGGATAGTATTCAGCAATATCTTAGCCCTGATGAAGTAGCTATTGAATATTTTATTGCACCACTAAATGAAGATAGTACGATGTATTGCGCTCTGCTACTTCGGCACGATAGCCAGTATCCTGAGTTAATCCCTCTCTGTGAAGAAAAAGAGATTGTGAATTGTCTATCACAAAATCGCACGAATGATATATATACTTTCGATACTAATTCTAAAACAATTTTTAATCTTATTTGGGATAAAATACTTCCACAAATCCATGAAGGAGAAACGATTTATTTCTCACCAGCAGGATTACTACATCAAATAGCGATAGAGAATATCCCTTATGATCAAACGCACACTATGTCTGATGTATATACAATGGTGCGTTTATCCTCAACACGAGAAATTGTGAAGAAGGACAAAAGCATCAAACATCACACAGCAACTATTTATGGCGGCATATTCTATGATGTAGATAAAACGTCATTGCTTGCAGAAAGTCGGAATTACGATACGGAAGATATGTTTACTTACCGCAGCATATCATCCACACTGCCAAATCGAGGTTCCGTATTATATCTGCCAGGAACTAAAAAGGAAGCAGAATCAATTTACTCACTTTTGAATAGCAATAACATCACATCAACATTATATACTGCATCTAAAGCAAATGAGGAGTCATTTAAGTCGCTTAGCGGTAAACATCGCAATATTCTTCATATTGGCACTCATGGCTTCTATTGGGAAGATAGTACTGCTCGAAAACAAGATTATTTTTCTCAACGCATACAACTGCAAATGTTAGGAGATAACCAATTGCAAAAACCAAGCATAGACCCATTGACTCGTTGCGGTTTGTTGTTTGCTGGCAGTAACATAGCTCTGTCTGGTCATTCCAAAGATTTACCAGAGGGTGTACAGGATGGTATATTGACTGCTAAAGAAATCTCATTAATGGATTTGCGTGATGCAGACCTTGTTGTACTCTCGGCATGTGAAACAGCTAAAGGTGATATCACCTCAGAAGGAATCTTTGGTTTACAGCGTGCCTTCAAGATGGCTGGTGTACAAACAATCATCATGAGTCTATGGAAGGTCAACGACCAAGCAACCCAAATGCTGATGACTGAATTTTATACCAATTGGATTAGTAAAAATCAATCAAAGCGGGAGGCTTTCAAAAATGCTCAAAATACCGTTCGAGCAAAATTTGAAGAACCAGAATATTGGGCTGGATTCATATTATTAGATTAACATTTTTATCGTAATAACACATGATATCTTCTGAGATGGCAACTTTTTGCCATCTTTTTTTTGCATAAAGGTTACTTTTCATAAAGTTATGTCATATATCAACAAAATCACAAAAAAGTGTGGTAAAAAGATATAATATTAACTTCGAAAACCCCAATTCTTATGAAAACTGATCTAAATCAAGCAATCTTCATGGTGAAGAAGATGATCAAACAAATTAACACCAACGCTATTGACAAGGAAAAAAGTTGTCAACAACTAAATGCTATTGTTGAGTTTACAACTGAAGCAAACATGTCTCAAGCACTACAAATGGCACAGATATGTCTAAGTAAAGTCAAATGTAAGATCTATCCCCAGTCATTACTCAATAGTCTCTATAAATTAAAATCTCTCCTGTGTGTGAGAAAAGAAAAATTACGCACGATGGCTTGTCGCGAAGCAAAGGCAAGAGCAAATTTCTTCTATGAAATAAAAAAGATAAAAGATAAACATGATTTATCACTATACGATGTCGTTCGAATTCCCACGCAAGGAGGTATGCATTACTCAGTCATCACAAATATCAAGCGCAAGCAAGTTGTAGAATGTTATCCGATCACTTCTACTAACCAACAGCGATTGTCTTTGGTAGGATGTGATTACTATCCACTGCAATCTACTTCCGAGAACGGCGAGCAACTATTCCTTACATCATCACGCATACAAATACCATATGATGCTGCGGCTAAAAGTTTCATCCGAAATTATGACAATCCTACGGAGATAAAACTCGCTTTGACTGCTTTTGCTAATTAATGTATAACCTTAGAAAAAAACAATTATTATGGATACAACATTTGCTTTCGACAAAACAAACAAGGAACAATGCCTTGCATTAGATTTAGTACAAAACACCAACATCAGTTTCTTTCTGACTGGTTGCGCAGGCACAGGTAAAACAACATTCTTGCAATACATTCAGCAGAATGTAAAAAAACAATTTGTATTGGTTGCACCCACAGGTATTGCTGCGCTTGTAGCAGGTGGCACAACTATACATTCATTCTTTGGCATGCCATGGGAACCTATCACTTCAAAAACAACATTAGATGATTTTTCTTTGAATGATTCTAAATGGGAAACTTTACGAGCAGTAGATACCATTATTATTGATGAAGTTTCAATGGTTAGGTGTGATATGATTGATGGTATTGATAAGGTGCTACGAGCAGCTATGCTTAATACTCTTCCATTTGGTGGTAAACAAATTATCTTTGCTGGAGATTTGTACCAGTTAGATCCAGTATATGATACTACAAACGAAGGGTTAGTTGACTTCTATCAAGAAGAATATAATACCGTTAATCCTTATTTCTTCCATGCCCATGTATTCAAGCAAATTCAACTCTATCGTGTAGAGTTTCAAAAAGTATATCGCCAGAAGGATGCAAAATTTCTTTCTATCTTAAATCATATACGCAAAGGTATAAGCATTGAGCAAGAGATAGAAGAACTCAATATAACAGGATTGGCTAATGATATGGTTAATTGCATATTAGATGACAAAGAGAAACAATTAACCCTAAGCGCATATAATGCTACTGTAGATGCCATTAATGAAAATAAACTAAGTGCACTCCCAGAACCCACTTATACATATACAGGTAAAGTACAAGGAAAATTTAACAAAAACAATTTTCCCGCTCCATTAGATTTAACTCTAAAAGAGGGTGCACGAGTGATGTTTGTCAAAAATGACTCTGACCACTTTTGGGTAAATGGTAGTTTGGGAACAGTTACAAATTTGTCAGAAGAAAACATTGTAGTTGCTCTGGATAGCGGATTGGAATTATCCGTAGGTCAAGAAACATGGGAGGCTATCGAATATGAATACGATAAGGCACAAAAAAAACTTAACAAAGTCGTTATCGGATCTTATACACAATATCCATTAAAATTGGCTTGGGCAATAACTATCCACAAAAGTCAAGGCATGACATTTGATAATGTTAAGATTGATTTAAGCCGAGGCGTATTTACAGCGGGACAACTATATGTAGCATTAAGTCGAGTCACTTCTCTTAAAGGATTAGCACTTACAGCTGCTATTCGTGCATCCTACATTCGACCAAAAGATGAAATCAATCAATTTATGAAACAAAATACGAATGAGCACATAATTAAAAATGCAATAACTGATAATAAAACATACTTTGATGCTTTGTACAAACAAGACTATGATTCTGCAATGGAATATATAACGATTCAGCTTCGTGATGCTATTCTTAGTCAGAATATGGAGAGAGCATACCTATTCGCAAATCAATTGATGGATGTTGCTTATAATCCAGAATTGTTCCTTTTACATTCATTAGACTGCCAATATCTTGGTGCATCTAACTCACAAAGTATGTTAATTAATGCGATTATTGCTATCAAAAATGGAGAGTATGATACTGCAATTAAGTATGTGGAGCAAGGTATGAAAATACAGCCCTCTACACATCTCTATTATCTTAAGAGCATGGCTTTGTTTGCTTTGCAACAATATAAAGAGGCACAAAAGGTAAATGAAGAGTGGAAAAAATACCTGAAAGCGGAATATGGAGAGGTAAATATTTGTTATCTGTTATCAAATGCACGTACTAATTGTGTGTTGAAAGTTGTATTTATAAAGGATATGCAACGAATCATCAGACGGAATAGACATTACAAGTCATTTATTATTCGTTTCCAGCAAATGATGCACCAAAGGAACTACAAACTACTTGGTTTTTTGGATAAACATCCTATGGTATTAGCATTTAATAATAAAAATATCAATTTCCAAGAATTTATCTCTAATGCTGATTCTAAAAACTATAACATTCTTGTAGAAGCTATTTTAAGACATTTCCGTGAAACCGAAAATGATATTACAAAATTATAATCCCTAACAAAAGATAAATTATTAACAATTTTAATCTTCTACATTTATGAACCCCCTACTAATCCTCCCTGTCGCTCTTCTTTTAACCGCCACCTCTTGCACCAGGAAAACACAAACCGTTCCTACAATGATGGAAATGTTTCAACATATCTGCGGAACAATGGTCGATTCCAACCGACATTTCGTTGATATTAAAGACGAGTGTCTTTGGTTGGCAGATAGTCTTCTTTATTATGTGGAGAACGACACAGAAAGAAGCAAACGAATAGGTACGCGAGTAGTTGCACAAGAAATCGTTAGCAGTATGTTATCCGATGAACCGACCATACTTCCCGAAGAGAAAACTTTCTTTGAAGATTCACTATTAGTTCCTTTCTCCAGAACATTTTTCTGCTGGCATCTAGATTTTATGGCAGATAGCACCGTTTACTGGCTAACGCATGAGAATGTTCTTTTATACAATGAACTGAAAATCACTAAATCAGATGTGTTCTTAGGAGATACTATTTGCTATATCTCAATAGAATTACCATGGGATGCCATTGCGGATCCTCTCATTATGTTTATGGATGAAAATTTTCAAAAAATCGATGGCTTACGTTTCGATGCGAGCAATGAGTTTATAAAAATATTGAATAAAACGGATAACCAAACTATGAGTATCTTATCTGATTATGCTCTCATAAAGCCAATGCTTGATTATGATTATATGTGTATTGAATATACTAGTCGCGATTCTACACTTACAACTTCTATAGTTTCTCAAGTAATTCCCCTCTACGATATGCATAAAAAAGTGCAACTAATTATAGAAAAATACTTTCGTTAAATTAGCCTTTCAACTTACTTTCGGCACAATCTTCGGCACTCGAAAACTTTTTTCAGAAAAACAAACCCAAGCGTTAGGCGTTGGTAATCAACACCTTCCGCTTGCTTTAAGTACCATATTATAACAAAATTCACAAATCTTCGGCACAAAACCCCTTCCGTGCCGAAGATTTTTGCAGCATTATTATAGAGACACGTTTATAGAAAGCCACAGAAAGCCCACAGATGTCCTAGAGATGTCCTACAGTGGTCGCCTAACTAGTAGCATATTTATTCCCAGACTTTTTATACAAATCTCACCAATAAATCACCATTTAGGAATTATAACTTGCACATGTACAATTATGTACCTTCGAGGGCACCTTAATCCTCGAAGCTACAATCAAAAAATGTAGCCTATGTCAACAAAAGTAAACTTTTCTTGCACATATACATTTTTTTTTGTACCTTTGCAGGCTGAAACATATAAATACACCACAAAATTATACACCAATATGCTTCTGAATATCGAAACACCTGCTCCCAAGATTCTGCCAGCAGATTCTCTCAAACATATAACCGAAAATTTCATCCAACAGGTGCAAAGCGAACCCGAAGTAGTGCTTCGCGGTTGGTTGGATAGTGCGATTGATTTTGGCATCAAAGTAGTCATAGCACTGGTGCTCTATTTTGTAGGAGCATGGGTGATTCGCCGCATTAAACGAATGTTAGAGCGTATCTTCGAGCGCCGCAAGACCGAACGCACATTGGCATCGTTCGTAACATCGTTTACCAGTATTGCGCTGACCGTTATACTCATTCTTGTACTGATAGGCACTTTGGGATTAGACACCACCTCTTTCGCCGCACTGCTCACCGCAGGCGGTATGGCTATTGGTATGGCATTGTCGGGTACGGTGCAGAACTTCGCAGGAGGTATTATGTTGTTGGTTTTCCGTCCGTTCAAAGCAGGCGACTTTATCAATGCGCAAGGCGTGAGCGGTACGGTGATGGAAGTAACCATAGTCACCACACGTATTCTCACCGTGGATAACCGCGTGATTATCTTGCCTAACGGAGCACTATTCAATGGCACGATTGAGAATGTGTCGGCACAAGTATTGCGCCGTGTAGATTGGACTGTGAGTGTGGACTATGGCGTGGATGCGGACGGTTGTATTGCACTGCTGAAAGAACTGATTCTATCCGACGAACGTATCCTCACCTCTCAACATGAGCGTCCAAAGAATGCTTCGCCTGTAGCAATTGATACCACCAAAATAACTATTCCAGACCCCTTTGTTGCGCTTTCTTCCTTGAACGATAATAACATCTCATTTGTCGTGCGCGCATGGGTAAAATCTGCCGATTATTGGGATGTGTACTTCCATTTCAACAAACTCTTCTACACGGAACTGCCCAAACATGGCTATACTTTTGCCTACCCACATATGGATGTAACCCTAACTACTAACAACGAAGCGATCTAAATATATGCTACTAATTTTCGACTTAGACGGAACACTAATCAATACGATTGATGACTTAGGGCAGGCGTGCAACCATGCCTTGTCGGCTTGTGGTTTTCCGACACATAAGATTGAGGACTATCCTCGTTTAGTAGGCAATGGAATCAACAAACTCATCGAGCGTGCATTGCCCGAAGAGCATCGCAATGAAGCCACGGTGCTTCGCCTGCGCGAGTACTTTGTACCCTTCTACGACCAACATAACTGCGACCTCACCCGTCCGTATGATGGTATACCAGAATTACTACACGAACTCAAGCTACAGGGGCATACATTGGCTGTAGCCAGCAATAAGTATCAAGCAGCCACAGAGAAGATTGTCGCTCACTTCTTTCCAAACACATTTGATGTGGTGTTGGGCGAACGTGTGGGTATCCCTCGCAAACCCGACCCAAAAATCGTATGGGATATATTGGCCTCCTTGCCTTCAACCATAAACCATAAACCTTCAACCTTATATGTAGGCGATTCGCTGGTGGATGCCGCCACCGCGAAAGCAGCCAACCTGCCTTTCGTAGCTTGCACATGGGGCTTCTGCACACAAAAACAGTTGGCGCAAGCACAGCCTAATTACATGATACATCATCCATCCGAAATAGTACAAATTATACAAGCAAATGAATGAGATTATTCAATATATCATCACCTTTCTGCTCTATGACAATGAAGTAGCAGCGAATCAGGTGGGCTATACCGCTGATGAAAGTCAATGGAGTAACTATCGCGTGGTAATTGTGCCTAACGGACATTTGGGCAAAGAGATTGTTATGCCTAATTTGGAAGAAGTGAGAGTAGAACCATTGGGCGAAACAACACAAGATGGTAAAAATAGATGGATTATTCGCACGGATATCATCTACAATACGTTCTTCTTCACCTCACGAGCAGAAGAGTTAATCAACAACCAGCGCGATAAGCATGGGCGATTTCTTGCAGAATACTCCATTCTTGGTAAACAAAATCGCTTAATGATTCCTACAGTAGATGAATATGCCCGTATGCTGATGAAGCTACTCGACTTACCACTTCCTACCCCATCATTCAGCCATGTTTACCTAACACACGATGTTGATTCCATTGCTCACTATCGCCACGTGCGCGGAGTCGTAGGAGGCATATTGCGTGGGCAATGGCTAAAGGTATTGGCATCGTTGCGCGATATACATAACGATCCTGCTTTCACTTTCTCATGGCTCATTTCACAGGACAAGAAAGTAGAAGGGGCTCAATGTATTTACTTTGTCAAAGACACTATGGGCAAGGGATATGATTATCCACAATATAAACTCGACGGCAAGGACTTTGAAACCGCAGAACAGTTGATAGAAAACAGCGGTGCTAAAATAGGATTACATTCGAGTTATTATGGGGGAGAAATGACCAATGTGGTTGTATTCACACATATGGTTAATAAAGAGAGTGTTAGGGAGGGAGATATTATAAAAATCAAGGATTTGTACCACCGTAGCCATTATCTTCGTTGCTCAATAGATGACATGCAATCGTTGATTAACCTAGGCATAACAGACGACTTCACGATGATGTTCCCCGACCAAGTGGGTTTCCGTTTGCAAACCACACGACCTGTGCGTTGGATTAATCCTAAGACTATGACACTCACCAACTTAACGTTGCACCCACTAACCGTTATGGACTGCACGCTGAGCAATACCAACTATATGAACCTCAATGAGGATGAGGCGTATTTCGAATGTCAGCGACTATTTGAGAAAATACACCAGAACGCTGGCGAAGTGGTACTATTATGGCATAACACAATCATTACAGATGATGGTTATCATCGCTCGTTGTATCCTAAATTATTGAGTTTATTGAAATGCGAATAATCACCATCATAGGAGCTCGCCCACAGTTTGTGAAAGCAGCGATAGTTAGTCGCTATATTCGCCTTCACAACGACAATTCCTCTATTCATATCGAGGAAAAGATTCTACATACCGGGCAACACTATGATTACAATATGAGCCAAGTATTCTTTGAGCAGATGAGCATCCCTACCCCAACTTGGCACTTAGGTTGTACTAATGACGTTGCATGTATGCGTGACGCCATTATTCCGCTTATCAATGGTCAAGCAGATTATATCATGGTATATGGCGATACCAACTCCACTTTAGCAGGTGCCCTCGCTGCAGAAGCATGCAATATCCCATTAATACATATAGAAGCTGGTTTGCGTAGTCACAATATGGAAATGGCAGAAGAATACAATCGTATTGAAACCGATAAACGCTCTACATTATTATTTTGTCCGACCCAAACTGCAGTAAATAATCTTCGCAAAGAAGGAATAACACAAGGGGTATACCACGTGGGAGACGTTATGTATGACGCTACGTTGTATTTTGCAGAACAAGCACAAAAGACTTCGAGTATTCTTCAGCAATTACAAATCGTTTCTAAACAATACTATTTAGCCACTATCCATCGTGCACAAACCACTGATAATACAGAGAAGTTGGCGAATATTTTGTATGCTTTTCAACAAATTTATCACCCTATCATACTACCTCTTCATCCTCGAACAAAAAAGGTGATTGACAATTCTATTGTATTAACAAAATTGATACAAGAGTCTCCTAAACTGCGCATCATTGATTCTGTCAGTTATTTAGATATGCTACTTTTAGAAAAGCATGCTGCGTTGATTTTAACCGACTCTGGTGGGGTGCAAAAAGAAGCTTATTTCCACCATACTCCTTGCATCACTATGCGAGAAGAAACCGAATGGGTAGAAACTGTGGAAGCTGGTTGGAATACGATAGTAGGCACTAATACCAATCGTATTTTGCAAGCAGTACAATCGCCACAACAACCACAATATGAAATCACTGAATATGGTAGTGGCAACGCAGTTATCAACATCATCAAGATACTATGTCAAAACGAATATTAATATTATGTGAAGCAATTGCTCCACCTGCATTCAGTCCGCGCATACTCACACTTATCCAATGGTTGCGGAGCAACGGTTGGGATTGTGTTCTTATTACAGAAGAATATGCGGAACAACCATTTCAAACGGATATATGTACCGCCTACCAAATGCCGACCTACAACTATATCTTGCGAGATAAACTATGTTGGGGAAAAGATAAGGCATTGTACCTTTTTGCCAAACAAAAGGTTGATGTTAGTAGTTTTGACATCATATTTTGTTCTTCATATTACTATTTCCCATTATATGCAGCGCATTTGTTGGCTAAAGAGTTCAATATTCCATTAGTTATTGATTTGCGCGATATTGCTGAGCAATGGGGAGACACTCCTTATTTTACACGTCAAATCACTCCATTCCATAAACTGAATTATTGGATAGGCAAACTATATGAGCGTAGACAACTCTACATGCGTAACAGAATCCTTCAAACTGCCAATATTGTAACATCTATTTCACCTTGGCATCAACAATTATTGGCACACTATAACCAAAATACACATCTTATTTACAACGGATATGATGCTGACATATTTGTTCCCCAAAACACTATAAGCAAATATTTTTACATTACATATTTAGGTAAACTATACTCCACACAACTGCGAGACCCACGACTATTATTCGATGCTCTCAAGCAACTGATTGCAGCACATCAAATAGATGCAAGTGTAATACGCGTATTGTTTCATACGGACAGCAAAGGTATAAAAGAAATTCAAGAATTAGGCGAACAGTACAAACTCACTGAACTTCTAGATATCAACGGCTACATTCCTCGTCAAGAGATTTTGCCTATTATGCACAAATCATCGATTCTTCTCGTATTGACAACAAAATCCACTTCTAATGGTACACATGGTATTATGGGCACTAAATTCTTTGAAAATATCGGAGTGGAGAAACCTATTCTATGCGTACGTTCCGACGAGGAATGCCTCGCTGATGCTATTCATAAGACAAATGCAGGTTTGGCTGCCACAAATGTAGAAGAAGTCAAAAGATTTATTCTTGATAAATACCACGAGTGGCAGCAGAATGGCTACACCCATCAAGAAGTTATCAACAAAGAACAATTTACGCGTCAACACGAGGCACAACAATTTGAAAAACTTTTCTTACAATGCATACAATAAGTGTCATAGTACCAATATACAATGCTGCTCCTTATTTAGCAAGATGTATTGAATCATTGATACACCAGCCTCATCAAGCATTGCAAATCATCCTCATCAACGATGGTTCTACCGATAATAGTTTAGCTGTTGCAGAGCAATATGCTGCACAAGACAGCCGCATCGAAGTATATTCACTTCCCACTAATCAAGGACAATCTGTAGCACGCAATCTCGGATTGCAACATGCCAACGGAGAATATATCTCATTCGTAGATGCTGATGACTATATAGACAATGATTTCTATACATATATGCTACAAAATATCAGTAATTTAGATTGCGTACAAATAGGTTATAGACGTGTGACGAAGGAAGGTAAAATACTGATAGAAAAACTTCCCAAGCATTTTTATCAATTCACCTCTCCATGTATGCGATTATATCGCCGTGAAGTATTTTCTAAGCATAATTTACGTTTCCCACAGGGTATGATATACGAAGATGTCATTTTTTCTCTTGATTTTTGGGCTACCAACCCTACCTACAAGATGCTTCCTTATACTGGCTATAACTACCTTGCTAACACTCAATCAACAACTGCCACACGCAATCTCGTTGCAAAGGAATTGTTATTTGCTACACTAAAAGAGAAACGCCAACAAAGCAAGTCTATTTTTCATAGATTGCTTGTTCTATATACCAATATTCGACTCCAGTTTCACTTCAAACGATATGACTAACTCCGAACTCCTTCATCTACTCCGCTGCGAGGTTATCCCTGCTATCGGTTGTACCGAGCCGATTGCGGTAGCATTATGTACGGCTCGCGCCAAAGAACTCCTTGGTGCCGAGCCAGACAAGATCACCGTTTATCTCTCGAAGAATGTTTATAAGAACGCCCTCGCGGTGGGTATCCCCAATACGGGCATGACAGGCCTTCCTATCGCTATTGCCCTCGGTGCTACGGTCGGTAAATCCGAGTATATGTTGGAGGTCTTGCGCGATGCGACTCCTGAATCCGTTGCGTATGCCAAAGACTACATGCTGCGCGTGCCTGCACAGATTCATATCAACTACGAGGCACCCAGTATCCTCTATATCCATGCCGAAGTGCGCAAAGGCGAGCAAATGGCTCAAGCCACTATCATGGATGAGCATACCCATTTTGTTACCTCGCCTATATCCCTTAGCGATGCGTCCAATAGCGGGGTCCCCGAACAATCTGCTGATTGTTGGGGTGCTAATAGCCCACAAAGCTTAAACCTCCGCCGCGTCTATGACTTCGCCATAGAGGTGGACACCAGCGAACTATCATTCCTATTAGAAGGAGCGCAAATGAATACTGCCGCTGCCGAAACATCCTTCGCCGAACAATATGGTCATGGTTTGGGGCGTTTGTTGCGTCTCAGGAACATACACTCCACCCTTCAGGGGGGAGATGGAGGGGGGCTACCGCTCTTCGGCGATACCCTCTTCACCAAGATTATCAGTTACACCTGTGGTGCATGCGATGCCCGCATGTCGGGTGCGATGGTGCAAGTAATGAGTAACTCTGGCTCTGGTAATCAGGGTATATCTTGCTCTATTCCTGTGTATTTGTACGCGAAAGAGAATAATTGCTCCGAAGAACAAACGCTTCGCGCGCTGGCACTTAGCAACCTCACCGTTATCTATATCAAACAGTCTCTCGGACGTCTGTCTGCCTTGTGCGGTTGCGTGGTGGCTGCCACAGGTTCGGCAGCAGGTATCACCTACCTCATGGGCGGCAACTACGAAGAGATCACCTATGCTATTAAGAACATGATTGCCAATATCTCGGGTATGATTTGCGACGGTGCTAAACCGGGCTGCGCATTGAAAGTTACCAGTGGAGTAGCTACAGCTATCTTTAGCGCATATCTGGCAATGCAACACTCCTACGCCGACTCCACCGAAGGCATCGTGGAGGACGATATTGACCGCACTATCCGCAACCTCACTCGCATCGGTCACGATGGCATGAAAGTCACCGACGACCTCATCCTCGACATCATGACCCACAAAAAATAACCACACTACACCACACTAAACAATACTATACAATTCTACACCACACTACACAATGCTACCCCACGCTAAACAATTCCGCCCCATCCGCGCCTATCATACTGGTTGGCTTTTGCCATTCGTAGATTTTCTCATTATCTACCCTATCCTTTTGGTCATGCGTCGCAAGACCACCAAGGGTATCCAACTGCAATACCACGGCGATAAACAGCAGATTCAAAACGACATCCGCCACGGTGCTTTCTTTATGACCAACCACCGCGACATCGTTATGGATGCGGCATGGCTCACGTTCTTACTGCGTACTCGCTATTTCATTCATCCCTATTTTGGTATTGGCAACAACCTTTTCGGTAAATGGTGGATTGAGCATGTAGTGCGTTCTCTCCGCGCTTTTGTGGTCATCCGAAATGGTGGGTTCAGAGAACAAATCAACAATGCCACTACTCTCTCGCAATATATCCGCCATTTGCGCAAACACCACAAATCCATCTGGTTAGCGCAACGCGAAGGCCGTGCTAAGGATGGCAACGATATTACCCAACCGGGTGTACTGAAGATGCTCACAATTGATGCCGAAGACTTCTTCGAGAGCGTAAAGGAACTCAATATCTGCCCCGTCAGTATCTCCTATGAGTTCGACCCTTGCGACTACCTCAAGGCGCGTGAGATGCAGCTAAAACGCGATAATCCAAACTGGCGCAAATCCCGCAAAGACGATCTTGTTTCCATGAAAGTGGGTATCAATGGTCAGAAGGGCCGTATTGTCTATCGTTTGACGCCATCCATCAACCACGATATCGATGCTGCGTTGGCGAAGAACCCTGAGTTGCGCGAACTGAGCCGCAACGAGCAGATTCAGTTTGTATGCCAAATCATCGACCAGCATATCCACGCTGCCTATGAGATCTACCCACGCGGCAAAGAGTTTGACGAGTATATTGATAGCCGCCTGCAACTCATCCACCTCTCCAATAAGGACACGGATTTCCTCCGCGACCGCCTCTATGAGATGTACAACTACCCTGTACTAAACTACGAAAAAGCAGTAAAAAAGTACGATTATTAAGATTTCATTCCCTTGTACCTTCCCTATCTCCATCAAACTAAAGACCAAGGTGAAGGAGTGCGACGGAACGCACTCCGAGTATTGCGCCCGAAAAGTCCCCACTTTGAGGATTGAGCGCAATACATAGAATGGCGCGACCCTTGCGGTCACGCAGCCGTATGGCTATAGGGTAGTGCCGTACAGGGTAGGCACGACCGCCTAATGCGTGATATTTAGTGTGCTTACCTGTAAAATGCTTTTTCTTAAGATTTTACCTCTCTTATACCTTCCCTTATTCCACCGACCGACGACCGAGAGAAGACCGACAGAACTCCGACTCAACTCCCCGCCTACAAAAAGTGCGTTTTGTTAAGATTTCCTTTCTCTAAACCCTAAACAGTAGCGCCATCGGCGCGTCCTCTAAACAGAAAATGGCGACTTTTTCGCCATTTTCTTGCATATCTCCTAAAAATTCCGTAACTTTGCACCAAATATAAAAAAGCATCATATACTATGGCTAACATCAATACAGCAGATATTGGATTTGAGAAAGAGATTTGGAAAGCAGCCGACCTCTTGCGTGGCAATCTGGATGCATCGGAATACAAATCGGTGGTGCTGGGCTTGATTTTCCTCAAGTACCTCTCCGACCGTTTCGAGGCGAAATACAACGAACTGCTTGCTGAAGGCGAGGGCTTTGAAGAGGATAAGGATGAATACACCTCCGAAAACATCTTCTACGTGCCACAAGACGCGCGTTGGTCGGTTATTGCCGAGGCAGCGCACAGCAGCGAGATCGGTATGGTCATCGACAACGCCATGCGCCAAATCGAAAAGGAGAACCTTCGCTTAAAGGGTATCTTGCCCAAGAACTTCGCACGCCCAGAGTTGGACAAACGCCGTTTGGGCGATGTGGTGGACCTCTTCACCAATATCCAAATGCGCGAGCAGGGCGACACGAAGGACATCTTAGGTCGCACCTACGAGTACTGCCTCTCTAAGTTCGCCGAGGCAGAAGGCAAACTCGCGGGCGAGTTCTACACGCCTGCATGTATTGTTCGCACATTGGTAGAGGTGTTGCAGCCCTACCACGGTCGCGTCTATGACCCTGCTTGTGGCTCTGGCGGTATGTTTGTGCAGTCGGCTAAGTTCATCCAACGCCACCAAGGCAATATCAACGATATATCTGTTTTCGGTCAAGACAGCAACCCTACCACATGGAAGATGGCGCAGATGAACCTCGCTATCCGTGGCATTGAGGCAGATCTCGGCAAGTTCAATGCTGACACTTTCTTCGATGACCAACACCCTACGCTGAAAGCCGACTTTGTGATGGCTAACCCACCTTTCAACCTTAGCGATTGGGGCGGTAACCGCTTGACGGGTGATGTACGTTGGAAGTATGGCACGCCCCCTGATGGCAATGCCAACTTCGCATGGATTCAGCATATCATCCACCACCTCGCCCCTTCGGGTCGTGCAGGCGTGGTGCTGGCTAATGGCTCACTCTCCAGCCAGACGGGTGGCGAGGGCGATATACGCCAACGATTGGTAGAAGCCGACTTGGTGGACTGTATCATTGCTATGCCTTCGCAGTTGTTCTATACCACAGGTATTCCTGTGTCAATCTGGTTCTTCAATCGCCATAAGAAACAACAGGGACAAACGCTCTTTATCGACGCGCGAGAGATGGGGACTATGGTTACGCGCAAGCTCCGCGAACTGACCGAGGAGGACATCATGCGCATTGCCCAGACCTATCAGTCTTATGCCGCAGGCACGCTCACCGATGAAAAGGGCTTCTGCGCTGTGAAGAATATCAAGGATATTGCCGAGCAAGATTACATCCTCACACCAGGTCGCTATGTCGGTATAGCCGAACAGGAGCAAGATGCCGAACCGTTTGAGGAGAAGATGACTCGCCTCACCACCGAACTCGCTTCCCTCTTCGAGCAATCCCACACCCTCGAAGCAGAAATCAAAAAGCAATTAGAAAGTATTGGGTATAAATTATAAAATAAATGTTACAGAATATATGGCTCGATTTTCAGAAAGATACGGATATACAAAAGCTTCAGATGTGATAATTCGTGAACAAATTACACCAGAAATACAAAATGCTATTTGTACATGTTTTGACAGACTTCCACGAATAGTGTGTTCCGTTAGATCATGTTCAGAGGCTGAAGGAAGGAGATGGTATATCTGTTTAGAACAGTATGTATGGACTCAATTCCTTAATGAACGAGAAAATAATTTCAATGCTAATTTTTATGATCCTACTATAGTTTCAACTGATTTTATTGAAGAACCATTTAAGAATTGGTATGAGAAAATAGATTTATTAGACTTTGTGATAGAATATATTTATGATGATGATGAGAGATACTATTCACACAGATTTAACCCCAATAACGTTACTGTTTATTCCATGTTTGTTGATATGCTCAATTCGGAATTTGAGCGACTGAATTTTGCATATCGTGTTGTTAATAAAGAAATCGTAGAAATTACATCAGAACAGGAAATAGCAACTATTGAAACTGCTATTGATAATACTCCTCGTAACATTCAACTACATCTCAATCGTGCATTGGAGTTATACGCACAACGACCAGAGGGTGATTATCGCAATTCTATAAAAGAATCTATTTCCGCTGTAGAGGCTTTTTGTCGAGAAAAGACGGGGGAGAACACATTGGGGAAGGCCTTAAATAAGTTAGAACAAAATGGAATCGTTTTTCCAGCAGTACTAAAACAAGCATTTGATAAGTTATATGCATATACAAATCAATCTGATTCTGGTATTCGTCATGCATTGATGGATGATAGTGGTGCATATGCTCCTGGAGGAGAAGAAGCATTATTTATGTTGGTTTCTTGTTCTGCATTTATTAACTACTTAGGGAGCAAATTAGAATGAATTATTGGGAAACATATAACCTAAGCGATATTTGTAGATTTGTTACAAGTCGTACTTGTAACATAGAAAACTATATCTCTACTGAAAATATGCTACCTAATAAAGGTGGTATCACTTCTCCATCTAATATTCCAAATGGCTCTGCTATTGCTTATCAATTAGGGGATGTGCTAATATCAAATATTCGACCATATTTTCAAAAAATTTGGCTGGCAAATTGTAATGGAGCTTGCTCTGCGGATGTTTTATGCATTCGTGCAAATGAGAAAGCAAATAGTAAATATTTATATTACTTATTGAGCCAACAAAAGTTCTTCGACTATGTAATGTCAGGCGCAAAAGGATGTAAAATGCCTCGTGGTGATAAAAGTCAAATAATGCAATGGCAAATCTTTCTTCCTCCTCTTGCGGAGCAGAAGCGCATAGCGGATATATTGAGTGCGATAGATGATAAAATCGAATTAAATCGCCGTATCAACGCCAATCTCGAACAACAAGCCCAAGCACTCTATAAATCATGGTTTGTGGATGCAGATTCAACAGGATGGGAGACAAAAAGACTTGCTGACTTCTTCAATGTAATTACAGGAAAAAAGGATGCCAATTATTCTACAAAAGATGGAGTTTATCCATTCTTTACATGCTCACAAGACATCCTAAAAGCACCTAATTATAGTTTTGAGGGAGCTGCGATACTATTGGCAGGCAATGGAGATTTCAATGTTAAACGATATATCGGAAAATTTGAAGCATATCAACGAACATATGTATTAATTCCTTTCGAAAAACGCTATCATTCGTTCTTATACTTGTTAATTAAATATCATTTACAAGAAATAACAGGTGGCAGTAGAGGTAGTGTAATTAAATTTATTACAAAAGGAAATATTGCCGATTTTACATTTACGATGCCTCCTTATTCAATAGACGAAAAATTATCCTTGTTTGATAGTCTGTTTAATGAGATAGATAAAAATACAATAGAAATCAACAATCTCTCAACCATCCGCGACACTTTATTACCAAAGTTAATGAGTGGAGAGATAAAAGCGTAAAAATATAAAATCATGAAAACATATTACGACTATATTGATGAACTATCAGCAGAAGAATTGAGAAAAGGGTTGTTAGGACATGGTATGTTTGCAGATAAATTACCAGATTTTCTAACTGCTGAAAAATTTTATGAATATTGCGATAACTCTCACTATGCTTTAAAGTTTACATCAAAAATGGGATGGGATTATATACGCTATGATAGCATGCGAAATACTAGTGTACCAAGAGCACTTGGTATTCCTACTCCCTTTGCATATTACAATTTATGTATATGTATCGCAAATAATTGGTCGCATATAAAACAACACTTTCAAGATAAAACTTTGCATGAAAAATTTAAACGAAGTCAAGTACATATTCAGAAACGAACTAATGGGTTCCATTTATTTGAAATGTCTACGAACTATAAAGATGTAGACAATGACACTATAGAATTTATTCAAAAACAACCTATTGCAAAATTTTATAAAGTAGAAACAGATATTTCTTCTTGTTTCCCAAGTATATATTCTCATGCTTTATCATGGGCGTTAGTTGGAAAGCAAATTGCAAAAACGAATAAAGATACAACCTTATGGTATAATCAATTAGATGAATGTAGTAGAAAGATAAAATACAATGAAACATGTGGATTATTAATAGGTCCACATACATCGAATCTATTATCTGAAATCATACTAACAACTGTAGATGATGAGTTATCTGCATATGATTATGTGAGGTATATTGATGATATTACTTTTTACGCAGAGAGTGAAGAACAAGCTGAAAAATTCATATTAGATTTAGTCGGTGCATTAAAAAAATACGAATTAGCATTAAATACCAAGAAAACCCGTATTACAAGATTGCCACTTTCTTTTGATAATGATTGGAAAAATGCATTAACGAGTTTTTATATGGGAGAAGATAAAACTGATGATGGTAAAAAACTACTTCGTTACGCGCGATTAAAAGCATACCTTGATTTAGCTGTAAATTTGGTTAATAGCACTGGAAATGCATCTATCTTTACTTATGTATTAAAAGTTGTTTCTAGTTATGTTTTAGGCAAAAAAGCATTGAACTACTACATTGATATGATGCATCATCTACTTTTATTATATCCATATTTGGTACATTGGTACGATAAATATATATTTGCTGTATTTAATGTTAATGTAGATAAAATTAAAGAAATTGCAATTAACTTATACGAATTAAATATAAAAAAGAGAAACTATGAGGCATGTTCCTTCGCACTATCTTGGGCTATTAAATACAATTTTAATTTAGACGGAATAAATATTCTTGATTATGCGATACATAGTGAAGATTGTATTCTGTTGCTATTGACCTTCCTAAAATTAAACCATATGAGAGATAAAGCCGCTCAGAAAACATTAAAAGATATTGCTGAAGAATATCTAAAAAATGGCGATATGGATAGATATTGGTTGTTTATTTATGAAGTTCTACCTCAAAGTTCTTTGCCGGGAGAGTATAAAGTACTAAAAAAGCAAAATATCACTTTTCTTAAAGCGGAGTATCAAAAAAAAATAAAATAGAAATAGATATTCATTTTGTTTAGATAAGACTATATTTATGAATTGGGATTCTATTATATCAATAAGCATTGCTGCTATTGGAGTTGGCATTTCAATATGGGCTTTCATCGAAGCGAAGAAAGCCAATAAAGCCGTATTGCAACAAAATAGGGAAAAAGAATTAGCAGATATAGACAAAGAAATAGTGGAGATCAATGCGAAAATAGAAAGGTTAAAAGTTGAAGGAGAGGAAAAGAATAGTCATATATATGGATTTCTTCCGAATCCCTATCAAGGGACTATAGATACTCTTAAGCAACGGAAGGATAGTCTATTAAACCGCAAACAGCAGATTAGAAAACAACTAAAGTAAACGTACATACTATTTTACCTGACAGCCAACCACATTTAGCCCACAGAAGTCCTAGAGATGTCCCAGAGATGTCCTATCGTGGTCCCGAAACCTGCAGGGAATTTGTGGCAATTTCTACGCAAATGTGTACACATATATAATCTTTTTGTCAAAAAACAACAAAAAGTTTCACGTTTTCTTTGATAATTCAATTATTTGTTGTATCTTTGCGGAGAATTTGAAACAAATAGATGAATCTATTATCCTTTCTACATAGTAAATTATTGTTCACATTGCAAGATGTAGCCCAAGAAACAGGCAACACACGCAGTGCACAAACTTTGCTTATGCGCTATCAAAAGCAAGGGTTTGTGTCCAAAGTACGACGTGGGTTATACTGCGCAAACAATATCGCAACCCATCTGCCTGAAGCCAATAAATATCAAGTAGCGTCTGCTATTACACCAAGCTCCTATGTCGCATATCGTGCTGCGATGGAGTACCACGGATTGGCACATCAAGTATATTACGATGTAGCAGTCGGAGGCGAACAGGCATTCAATGCATTTGAATTTGATGGGATTCACTTTGCCTTCCGTCAAATCTCTACGCAAATAGGTATTGACACACCTATTGCCGACGCACATGTGCGCGTGACGAATGTGGAGCGAACAGTGATTGATTGCATTGATCGTATTGACCTATGCGGTGGCTGGGAAGAACTGACCAATTGCCTCAAGAGTGTGCAATACCTCCGTGAAGAAATGCTACTAACTATCTTACAAACATACAATAAGATTGCATTGTATAAAAAAGTGGGCTTCTTATTAGAGCAGTTACATCTCCCTGTCTCCAGCAACTTGATAGATGCTTGTAAACAATACGCCAAAGAGAGTGTCACTTATCTCACATCGGATGGCGATAGTGATACCTTCACTGCAGCATGGCGACTATATGCACCTAAAAATCTACTAACTATCAATCAACACAACCCAGATGAACTCGTATAACAAAAACGACATAGCCCAATTGGCAAGCGAAACACATTTCTTGCGCGATAACTTGGAAAAGGTATTGCGCTTGGTGGAGGTGCTACAATTCATCATGCAGAATGACAAACTGAATGATTGTTTGGTATTGAAAGGCGGTACAGCGATCAACTTAGCTGTTTTTGAAATGCCCCGTTTGTCTGTGGACATTGATTTGGACTTTCACAAGGACTGCCCACGCGAGGAAATGCTACAGTATCGCGTCGCTATCAACGCTGAGATATTAGCATATATGACAAGCCAAGGGTATAATCTCAGCCCAAATACCAAGAATCCTCACTCGCTGGATTCGTGGGTATTCTTCTATCAAAACGCAGGTGGCAATCGGGATAACATCAAGATAGAAATCAACTATTCTATGCGGCAACATATCTTCGTGCCTCAAACTAGCACGGTCAATGTGACTTTTCTGCAAAACATACCTATCAGGACGCTTCATCCGATAGAGCTCTTCGGCAGTAAAATCAAAGCATTGATAGAGCGACATACTTGTCGTGATTTGTACGATGTATATAATCTGCTACATAGTGAGTTGATTAAGGATTTTGACCTTGCTATACTACGTAAGGTAGTACTATTTTATTTAGCGGTAGGTGGTAGTGAACAACCAAGTACAATGTATGACTTAAGCGGCATAAAGCAAATCAAATTCCCACAAATTCGTGCCACCTTACTACCTATGCTCAAGAAAGGTGATTCTTTTAATTTCGAAACAGCTAAAACAGAGGTGGTAGCATTCTTGGAAGACTTGTTGCAATGGACAGATAGTGAGATTGCCTTTATCGAATCCTTTGTTGCAAAACAATACAAGCCCGAACTATTATTCTCTGATGCAGAAATAATCCATAATATTTGCAATCATCCAATGGCACATTGGAAAGTAAGAGAGTAATATAAACTTGTGGCATATCTTCGGAAAAATACAAAAATATTTGTTCATATCAAAATAATTCACTACCTTTGCGCCGATTATGTGATTTTTAGTACACAAAATATATCCGATAATGTGATTTTTGATAATAAAAACGCAGCAGATAATGTGAATTATTATGCTTAAACGAAAGATTGATAAGTATTTAGAAGAATGGAAAGCGTCCACTGACAAAAAGCCACTGATTGTGAAAGGTGCGCGTCAAGTGGGTAAGACTGCTTCTATACGGTATTTTGGAGAAAAATACTACAACAACATCGTGGAAATCAACTTCGCTCTACAACCCAAATACAAGCAGATATTTGCAGACGGATATGAGGTAGATAGTATCATCAAAAACATCACATTGCTAAACCCCACATTGGTCTTTGTGCCTCATGAAACGCTGCTCTTCTTCGATGAGTTGCAAGAATATCCCGATTGCGCCACCAGTCTCAAATCCTTCAAGCAAGACGGACGATACGATGTCATCTGCTCTGGCTCACTCATGGGCTTGTACTATCAGCAGATAGAGTCCAATAGTGTAGGATACAAGACTGACTACGAAATGTATTCGCTGGACTTCGAGGAGTTTCTGTGGGCAAAGGGCTATGATGAGCATTTTATCGATGACCTCTATCAGCATATGCTAGAACTCAAACCACTCAGCAATATGCAAATGGATGTTCTGGGTGGGCTATTCAGCGATTATATGATTTTGGGCGGTATGCCAGAGGTGGTAAATCGCTATATAGAGAGCGGACAGTTTAGTGGATTGCTACAATTGCAACGCCAACTATTGCAAGACTATGAAGAGGATATCACAAAATATGCATCAGGGTTTGACAAAGCCAAAGTCTTGGCGGTATATCGACATATAACTACTTTCTTGGCTGCTGAAAATAAGCGTTTCCAAGTCACCAAGATTGCTCGCGGTGCGCGCAATAGGGAATATATTGGTGCAGTAGAGTGGCTTGCCAATGCAGGAATCATCAATATCTGCTACTGCTTGCAAACGCCATCGCTGCCACTCAAGGGCAACTACGATGCCAAACTATATAAGGTGTATTACCGAGATACAGGACTATTGATTGCTTCGTTGGATGAAGAAGCGCAGGAAGACTTGCGTGTCAATCGCAACTTTGGCACCTACAAAGGTGCAATCTTCGAGAATATTGTAGCAGACATGTTGGCTAAACAAGGATATGACCTATATTATTATCGTAGCGAATCACCAAGTCTGGAGATGGATTTCTTTGTACGCGATGCCCAATCATTGATTCCAGTAGAAGTAAAAGCCAAAGACAATGCTACAGCATCGCTCAATCGACTGATTAGTAGCGACAAAGAGAAATACGATGACATTCAATATGGCATCAAGTTGTGTAATAAGAACATAGGATTTAATGGCAAGTTTTATACCTTCCCATATTTCCTTACCTTCCTCCTGCGCCGTTTCTTAAAACGTTAATATTGGCATACTATGAGCAAAGATACCTTCAACGAAGCGAACTACGAGCAAGCGATTATTGAGCTCTTTCGTGACCAATTGGGATATGAATATATCTACGGTCCCGACATTGAGCGTGATTATACCGAGCCACTATTCCTCGACCGTCTGCAACAGTCGTTATTGGCTATCAATCCTACTCTGCCTGCTGTGGCTATTCAAGAAGCCATAGATAAGATTAGGCAAATCGACACGGGCTCACTTGTGCAACGCAATGAGGTATTTACAGATTACCTGCAAAACGGAGTAGATGTCAGCTATTTCGACGGCAAAGAACAACACTCCGCATGCGTTCGGCTCATAGACTACGACCACCCATTGCACAACAATTTCGTAGTGGCAAATCAATGGTCCATAGAAGAACATTCCGTGCGCCGAGCAGATATTATTGTCTTTATCAATGGTCTGCCATTGGTGGTGATGGAACTCAAATCACCCTCACGCACCGAAACCAATGTATCGGAAGCATACGCCCAACTGCGCAACTACATGCAAGAGATACCATCGCTATTTGTCTATAACGCTTTCTGCGTGATGAGCGATTTGGTAACATCCAAAGCAGGTACCATCACTTCGGGCGAGGACCGATTCATGGAATGGAAGACAGTAGATGGACAAACCGAAGACAACCACTTCGCCAATTTCCATGTGCTCTTCTGCGGCATGTTTGAGCAAGAGCGACTAATCGAAATCCTGCGCGACTTTATCTGCTTCTCCAAAGAGGAGAAACAGAGTGCCAAGATACTGGCTGGTTACCACCAGTTCTATGCCGTGCGCAAAGCCATCACTTCTGTCAAAGAAGCTACTACCACCAACGGCAAAGGTGGTGTGTTCTGGCATACACAGGGTAGCGGCAAGTCCCTGTCAATGGTATTCTTTGCCAAATGCCTACAGCGTGCGCTATCTTCACCTACTATCGTGGTCATTACCGACCGCACGGACCTCGACAACCAACTCTTTGGGCAGTTCAGCAAGTGCGCCGACTTCTTGCGCCAAGTGCCCGTACAAGCCAAAAGCAGAAAACACCTCAGTGAACTGCTGGACGGTATAGAAGCCAATGGTATCTTCTTCACCACTATGCAGAAGTTCGAGGAAGGCGAAGAACCGCTATCCCAACGCAGAAACATCATCGTGGTGGCTGATGAAGCCCATCGTAGCCAATATGGACTCACCGAGACCATCGACAAACAAACAGGCAAACTCAAGATTGGTGCAGCGCGTATGGTGCGCAATGCACTGCCAAATGCTACATATATCGGCTTTACAGGCACACCTATCTCCTTCAAAGACCACTCCACACGCGAAGTGTTTGGCGATTATATCGATATCTACGACATGACCCAAGCCGTCAAAGATGGTGCTACTCGTCCCGTCTTCTACGAGAGTCGTGTGGTCAATCTCAAACTCGATGAAGCCACCCTGCAACGCATTGATGCCGAATACGACCAAATGGCAGAAGAAGCCGAAGAGTACGCTATCGAGAAAAGCAAACGCGAACTGGCGCGCATTGATTCGCTATTGGGTGCAGATGAAACTATCAACTCATTGGTAGATGACATCCTCACCCACTACGAAGATTACCGCCAATACGAGCAGACGGGCAAAGCCATGATTGTGGCATACTCACGCCCAATAGCCATGAAGATCTATCAGCGTATCTTGCAACTGCGCCCACTGTGGACAGAGAAAGTGGCAGTAGTGATGACATCGGGCAACCAAGACCCCGAAGAGTGGCGACCAATCATCGGCAACGATACCCACAAAAAGGAACTGGAGAAACGCTTCAAAGATAACGATAGCCCACTCAAGATAGCCATTGTAGTGGATATGTGGCTCACGGGCTTTGATGTACCATCGCTGTCCACCATGTATGTATTCAAACCCATGGCAGGACACAACCTCATGCAGGCCATTGCGCGCGTCAATCGCGTGTTCGGCGACAAGCAGGGCGGTTTGGTGGTCGATTATGTAGGTATAGCTGCTGCGCTCAAGCAAGCGATGAAGGAGTACACCATTCGCGACCGCGAGAACTACGGCGATACCGACATATCCAAAACAGCATACCCAGAATTTCAAAAGCGACTTGAAGTCTGCCGCGATCTGCTACACGGTTTTGACTACGCAGCATTCTTCGGCACATCCGACCTGCAACGTGCTAAAGCCATCAGCAGAGGTGTGGACTACTTGCAGTCAGCCGACAAACAAGAAACCAAAAACCAGTTTGTCAAACAGGCACAACTGCTCATTCAAGCACGCTCGCTCTGCCATAGTCTGCTCAGCTACGATGAACGCCTACATTCGGCATACTTCGAGGCAGTACGCACACTCATCACGCGCGTAGAGGGCAGAGGAAAAATCTCATTGCGCGACATCAACGAACGCATCAACGCCCTGCTCAAACAGAGTATCAAAAGCGATAGCATCATCAATCTCTTTGCCGATGTGCAAGAGGAGTTCTCTATTTTTGATGCGAAGTTCTTGGCTGAGATAGCACGCATGAAAGAGAAGAATATCGCTATTGAGATACTCAAAAACCTTATCAATGAGCGCGTGAAGCATTATCAGCACACCAACTTGATACAAGCTGAGAAATTCTCCGAACTGCTAAATCGTTCACTATCCAACTACCTCAAAGGCATGCTCACCAACGAAGAGGTAATTCAAGAATTATTGCACTTGGCAAATGATATCTCCGAAGCAGAAAAACAAGGCAATGAACTGGGATTGAATAGCGAAGAAAAATCTTTCTATGACGCACTCACCAAACCCGCAGCAGTACAAGATTTCTATACCAACGAAGAACTGGTGGCGATGACCAAAGAACTCACCGACATGCTGCGCAAGAACCGCACCATTGATTGGCAGAAGAAGGAGTCAGCTCGCGCAGGCATGCGCCGACTGGTGAAACGCCTCCTCAAGAAGTATAACTACCCACCAGAGGCCACCGAGAATGCAATGGAGATTGTCATCCGACAATGCGAACAATGGACTGACAACAATAGCGATATACGCCCATCATTACAAGAGCAAAAAATAGCAACCGAACAACCTGTATCCTCAGCAGAAACGGAAACACAACCACTTATATTAGAGGAAGTGGATGAAGAGCAAAAATTTACTGCCTATTATCCAGTGTATTCAGTACGAGCTGCTTGTGGTCATTTCGGTCATTATGAGCCAGCAGAGCAGATTGGCTGGATGCAAGTGGACGGTTTTGGCAAGAAAGACTGCAATAAGTTTATTATTCAGGCAGTAGGCCATTCTATGGAGCCACGCATCAATGATGGCGATTATTGCCTCTTCCAACGCTATCAAGGTGGCTCACGCGAAGGCAAAATTATTCTTGCGGAGCACCAAGGCAGCGTAGATACGGAGTATGAGGGAAGCTATTCTATCAAAGAATATCATAGCACCAAGAAGTACAATGAATTTGGCGAATGGGCGCACGAATCCATAGAACTGCACCCACTGAATCATTCATATGAGCCAATCATCCTCTCTCCTGATGATATAGAGGAATTTTGCATCATCGGCGAGTTTATAAAGGTGGTATAAGTAAAGTCATATGGTTGTTTATATATCAATCTTCAGGCAATCTTCGGCACAATCTTCGCGCGAAGAAACTTTTTTTCAAAAAAATACACCCATGCGGGAAGTCCAGTAAACACTGCACTTCCCGCGTGTTGTATATACCATTTTACCCTCCAAATTCTCCAATCTTCGGCGCAAAAACCTTTCCACACCGAAGATTCAGCACCCCTATAATATATAGATGCGTAAGGAAAACGGAAAGGTGAAAACGGAAAACTAAAAGCCACAAATAGGGCACATTTAGGCAACAGATATGCTACAGTGGTCGCGAAGTGGTCGCCAAGCCCGCAGTCAACTTGAGAGCGATTTGAAAGCCACAGAAAGCCCACAGATGTCCCAGAGATCTCCTATCGTGATCGCCTTATTTGCAGGGAATTTTTTGCACAAAAGCACCAAAACGCACCAAAAAATGTGCAAATATCAAATAAAATGCACCTAAAAAAGTGCATTTTCTTGCGTGAATAAGATTTTTTAGTTATCTTTGCAGCGAATTTTGAATACGCAATACAAAACAAACATACTATGAAAGCTCTGCAAGAAGAAATGAAACGCCAGTTGAAGCACCTTAATCCTAAGATGATTCGACGTTACATGCACGACGTAATTGATTGGGACGCACGCCTAATAAGTATCCTTGGTGCTCGAGGAGTGGGAAAAACAACACTTCTACTTCAGCATATAAAAGAAACTAATGACATCGAACATTCGTTGTTTGTGTTTGCTGATAACATCTATTTTGCGACACACCGCCTATTTGACTTGGCAAATACATTTGTACAATATGGAGGTAAGTACTTGTATATAGATGAAATTCATAAATACGCTAATTGGTCCACCGAAATCAAAAACATCTATGATAGTTTCCCTTCATTGAAAGTAGTATATACTGGTTCCTCTATCTTGGACTTAGAAAAAGGTGGTGCCGATCTGTCACGTCGAAAACTGCAATATCATATGCAAGGACTTAGTCTGCGTGAGTTTGTGGAACTGAAATATGGATATAAAATTCGGCAACATTCGTTACAGGAACTGATAGATGGAAAAATAGACTGGCCTTACGATGCACTGAAACCATTACCCGTGATGGCTGAGTATTTGCAATATGGGTATTATCCATATTTTACAGATGGACATTTCCACGAGCATCTTCATAGTTCGCTATTGCAAACACTCGAGGTTGATATTCCCACTTTTGCACAGATGAATGTAGGAACAACCCGAAAACTCAAAACATTGCTCGGTATTATTGCAGCTAGTGTACCATTCAAACCTAATATGCAAGCCATTGCGCGGGATTTGGGAATAAGTCGTAATGATATTTCTGACCTGCTATTCTATCTCGAAAAAGCAGGAGTAATTATGCAACTCCGCCAAACTACTGAAGGTATAGCCCTTTTGGGTAAAGTGGAAAAAGTATATCTCAACAACACGAATTTAATGTACCTTTTAGCATCTGAAAACATTGAGATAGGCAACGTGCGCGAAACCTTCTTCCTTTCAGCCACCAATATGACAGAACGTGTTTTTGCCTCAACAATTAGCGATTTCCAAATAGGCGAATATACATTTGAAGTTGGAGGTAAAAAGAAAAGGAAAAAGCAACTTGCAGAAGCAAAATATGGCATTGTTGTTCGTGATGATATTGAATATGCATCGCCTGCGGTTATACCACTCTTTGCCTTTGGGTTATTGTACTAATGTAGGATTTCTTACATAATCTTCGGCACAATCTTCGGCGCGCGAAAACTTTTTTTTCAAAAAAATACACCCACACGGGAAGCCTAGTAAATACTGCACTTCCCGCGTGTTGTATATACCATTTTACCCTCCAAATGCTCCAATCTTCGGCGCAAAACCCCTTCCGCGCCGAAGATTTTTGCAGCATTATTATAGAGGCGCATTATAAGATGATAGATACTATCGGGAAGCAAACAATCCTACACTACTCTACACCATTCTACACAAAATATTTGCATATATGCAATATTTTTAGTACCTTTGCGCCCAAATTGGCAAATTAGAAACTTATGATAACTATAGAACAACTTAAAGAGATTCAACAACGCGCGGAGAAACTGAAACAATACCTCGCGATTGATGAAAAACGTGTGCAACTCGAAGAAGAAGAACTGCGCACTCAAGACCCTGGCTTTTGGGAAGATGCCAAAGCCGCCGAAGTGCAAATGCGCAAAGTGAAAGGCATCAAAGCATGGATTGAGGGCTACGAAGGTGTGCGCTCCGCTACTGAAGAGCTGCAACTCGCGTTCGACTACTACAAAGAAGAACTCGTTACCGAAGAAGAAGTAGATGCCGCATACGCTCACGCTCTCAAAGAGGTAGAGGCCCTCGAAATGAAGAACATGCTTTCCCACGAAGAGGATCAGATGCCTGCTGTGCTAAAAATCGTTTCGGGCGCAGGTGGTACCGAAGCACAGGACTGGGCAGAACAACTCATGCGCCTCTACCAACGCTACTGCGAGAAGCACGACTATAAGGTGACCATTGCCAACCTGCAAGAAGGCGACGAAGCAGGTATCAAAACCGTTACCTTCAATATCGAAGGTGATATGGCATACGGCTACCTAAAATCCGAGAATGGTGTGCACCGCCTTGTGCGCGTGAGTCCATACAACGCGCAAGGCAAACGTATGACCTCGTTCGCATCGGTATTCGTAGTGCCACTGATTGACGACACCATTGATATTCACGTCGATCCTGCTGGTATCTCTTGGGATACTTTCCGTTCATCCGGTGCAGGTGGACAGAACGTCAATAAAGTGGAATCGGGTGTGCGCTTGCACTATAAGTTCATCAACCCACTCACCAACCAACCCGACGAGATTGTGATTGAGAACACCGAGACACGTGACCAGCCAAAGAACCGCGAGAACGCCCTCCGCCACTTGCGCAGTCAACTCTACGAACTCGAACTCGAGAAACGCCGTCAAGCTGCAGCGAAAGTAGAAGCAGGCAAGAAGAAAATCGAATGGGGCAGCCAAATCCGCAGTTACGTCTTTGATGACCGCCGCGTGAAAGACCACCGCACCAACTACCAGACCAGCAATGTCAATGCTGTGATGGACGGCGACATCGATGAGTTCATCAAGGCATATCTCATGGAATTCCCAGATTGATTTGCAACCACATCACATAAAAAAACGAGGGTGTATCAATTGATACACCCTCTCCATTAAAAACAATCTAAAAACAATAAAAACAAAATCCTAATATTTATGAAGAACATTCAGATGTGCGGGATTTTGCACACACCGATGGTTATTGAATCTCAATTACTCGAGTAGGTTCTTTCTCTGGAAGGGTTTCCACCTTAGGCAGTTCAATCTTCAACACGCCACTGCACACTTTAGCAGTAATGGCATCGCGATTCACATTTTCGGGCAATAACAATGCCTGTTCAAAGCGAGTGTAATTGAACTCACGGCGCAAATACTTCGCAGACTTATCTTCCTCTTTGCTTTCGTGTTTCTTTTCAACCGAAACTACAAGTTGATCCTTATCATTGACATGTACACGAAAATCTTCTTTTGTCATGCCAGGAACAGCCATCTCAATCTCGAAAGCCTTCTCGCTCTCTTTCACATTGATTGCTGGCACTGCAGCTGAAACCGCACGCATAGGGAACCATTCGTCGTTGAAAAAATCGTTGAAAATACTCGGCAGCCAATTGGGGCTTTGCCTTTTGATAGTAGGTAACATAATAACAATAAATTTTATAGTTAGGTTTGGGTTTATGGCAACATCCTCTCGTTAGGCTGCTTGCCAAATTCCGTTACAACATATCATAATCAAATACCGTGCCAAACTCTACTATATGGCAGATTTTTTTAGAAACTTTATCTTATAGTGTCCCTCTTTTTTCATATTTCATTTGCATATATGTAAAAAAAACACTACCTTTGCCCAAGATTTAGAACATACATATTAAAATAATGAAAATTGCTTTGATTGGATATGGTAAGATGGGACACATGATTGAGTCCATCGCCCTGGAGCGCGGGCACGAGATTGTATGTATCATAGACCAAAATAACTTGTGCGACTTTGAGTCGGAGGTCTTTGCTTCGGCAGATGTAGCCATAGAATTCACCACTCCGCAAACAGCGGAGCAGAATATCCGCCGCGCTTGGTCAGCAGGCGTACCTGTGGTTTGCGGCACTACGGGATGGGATGTAGAGGCGATAAAGCAAGAGGCGCAAGAGGCGGGGCTCATGTGGTCATCCAACTATAGTATAGGCGTGAATATCCTCTTTGCCCTCAACCGCCAATTGGCAAAACTCATGGTAGCATACCCCGATTACAGACCTCACATGACAGAGGTGCATCATATTCACAAGTTGGATGCCCCCAGCGGCACAGCCAAAACGCTGCAAGAGGCCATCGGCGAGGAGCGATTGCCTATAGCAGATGTCGAGTCTATTCGAGAGGGCGAAGTGCCTGGTATTCACACGGTTGTGTGGGATAGCGAAGTGGACACCATCAGCATTAGTCACTCTGCTAAATCGCGCAAAGGATTTGCCCTTGGGGCTGTCATTGCCGCTGAATGGATGAAAGGCAAAACAGGTTGGCACGATTTCTCCGAAATTATCATGAGCAATGAATAAGTTACAACTCATCTTTAGTGCGTTGTCTAAACTTGTAGTTGGTTTGGGCATTATAGGTTTGCTACTATTTCTGCCCGCTGGTTCATGGCATTATTGGCATGCATGGCTGCTGATTGCGCTACTGTTTATTCCCATGATGTGCATGGGCATATGGCTGCTATTATCCTCCCCCGAACTCCTATCTAAACGACTGAATAATAAGGAGAAAGAGCAAACACAAAAGCATGTGGTTGCCCTATCAGGATTGATGTTTATCGGTGGCTTTTTGCTCTGCGGTTTTGATTACCGCTTCGCTTGGTCTCAAGTACCAGTGTGGGTGGTTGCTACCGCCTCTGTGTTCTTTTTGATAGGTTATATCCTTTACGCCGAAGTGCTACGCGAAAATGCGTATTTATCGCGCACTATTGAAGTACAAGACGACCAGCAACTCATTGATACGGGTTTATACGGCATTGTTCGCCATCCCATGTACACAGCCACCCTGCTGATGTTTCTCTCAATGCCTCTCATTTTGGGCTCATGGTGGGCACTAGCATTGTTTGCTATCTATCCCCTATTGATAATCAAACGAATACGTAACGAAGAACAAGTGCTTGCCTCAGGGTTAGAGGGTTATGCCGACTACCAGCAGCGCGTTCGTTGGCGACTGATACCATGGGTGTGGTGATTGTAGAAAAATTTGCATGCGCTTGCGCATGTGCATAATTTTTAGTACCTTTGCACGATTTTTGCAAAAACATACTAACGCATATGAAAAGTTTTCAAGATAGAATCCACGAAGTAACCACCAAAGGGTGGATTTCTTGCGGTGTATGGTGCGCCATTTACATCGCATTTGTTGTTTGGGTAGCATGGGGCGATTGGGCAAGTCTCGGCTGGCTCGTGCTGTTGCCAATTATTGCTGATATGTTCACCACCAAGTATATCCCTTGGAACTGGTGGAAGAAGTACAAACCCCTCACCAAAGAGGAAGAGGCAGCAGGCAAGAAGAATCCGCATGCCAACAGCACGCTCTATACCATCTGTTCGTGGATAGATGCCATCGTTTTTGCGTTGGTAGCGGTATATTTCATCAATGTCTATATATTCCAGAACTACCAAATCCCTACCTCTTCGTTAGAGAAAACCCTGCGTGTGGGCGATTTCCTCTGTGTGAATAAGATGAGTTACGGAGCGCGTGTACCTAACACGCCACTCTCTATGCCGCTGGTGCAACACACCTTCCCATGGGGCGGAAAGAGCTATATTGAGAACCCACAATGGGAGTATAAACGCCTCCGTGGTTGGGACAAAGTAGAGAAAGGTGATATCGTGGTGTTTAATTTCCCTACGGGTGATACCGTCTGCACGAAGATGCAGAATCCTGACTACTATACCCTCTGCCACTACTATGGCAAGCGCACGGTGGAGAACCGCAAGGATGTCTTTGGCGAGATTGTTGTTCGCCCTGTGGACCGCCGCGAGAACTATGTGAAGCGTTGCGTAGGCACACCAGGCGACACGTTGCAAATCATTGACAACGTGATTTATATCGACGGCGTGAAAGAGCCCATACACCCATACTTGCAATACAACTATATTGTTCGCACCGATGGTCATGTATTGGGCAATAGCTATCTGAGCAAATTGGGTATTTCCAAAGAAGACCGCGAGAGCAATGGCAACGGATTGTACCGCCTACCACTGACCGCAGCGATGAAAACCGAACTCGAGAAGAATAGCCATGTGCTCAGCATTGATATCGAACCCGAAGACCAAGGCGGCGAGGTGTATCCTCTGGGGCATAACTCTTGGACACGCGATAACTATGGACCAATCTATATCCCTGCCAAGGGGGATACGGTGATGATTACTGAGGAGAACTTCCACCTGTACAAGCGCATTGCCGATGCCTACGAGTTCAAGCCTATGAAAGTAGGCGAACCCTATGTCTTCGAGATGGATTATTATTGGATGATGGGCGACAACCGTCACAAGTCTGCCGATAGTCGCTATTGGGGCTTTGTGCCAGAAGACCATATCGTAGGTCGCCCAATGTTCGTTTGGCTCAGTATTGAGAAAGACAACCCATGGGGCAAAGGTCACATCCGTTGGAATCGCATCGGTTTGAGTAATTTTGAATAATAAGTCACATTGATTATCCGATAACTATACTATGAATAAAATTACAACAAATAACACTCCTTTCAAGAAGAAGTTTGCAGCATGGTTTTGGAGTATCATAGGTGCAGGTATAGTAGCTATCATATTGATATTCTGGATGATTACTAAGGGATGGCTGGGCTATCTGCCACCACTGGATGAACTGCAAAACCCTAAGAACAAGTTTGCCACTGAGGTCATATCCGCCGATATGCAGTTGCTGGGTCGCTACTACCGCAACGAGAATCGCGTGAGTGTGGAATATACCGATATCTCACCTCACATGATTAATGCCTTAATTGCCACAGAGGATGTGCGCTATTACGATCATACAGGTGTGGATATAAAATCGTTGATGCGAGCTGTGATTATGCTGGGTAAAGCAGGAGGTGGTAGTACGATTACCCAACAATTGGCCAAACAGCTATGGTCGCCACGCGCCAACAACATCTTTGAACGTGCGCTGCAAAAACCTATCGAATGGGTGATTGCTACTAAATTGGAGCGTCTGTACTCCAAAGAGGAGATACTGACTATGTACCTCAACCAATTTGACTTCCTCTACAATGCCGTAGGCATCAAGTCGGCAGCACAGGTGTATTTCAGTACCACCCCAGCTGAGTTGAAAATAGAAGAAGCGGCTATGTTGGTGGGTATGTGTAAGAACCCTGCATTGTATAACCCACGTCGTCGTCCTGAGAATGCTCTTAATCGTCGTAATACGGTGCTGAATCAGATGCAGAAATATGACTATATCACGGAGCATGTCTGCGATTCGCTGAAAGCATTGCCGATTGATATTAAATACCAATCGGTGGACCATAAGCAAGGTCTTGCGCCGTATTTCCGTGAGTATTTACGACAAGTGCTAACTGCTAAAGAACCTAAGAAGAGTAATTACTCGGAGTGGAATCAATTGCAGTACGAGATTGACAAACGCCAATGGGAAGAGAACCCACTCTATGGTTTCTGCAATAAGAACCACAAGCCTGATGGTACGCCATACGACCTCTACAACGATGGTCTGCGCATATACACTACCATTGACTCGCGCATGCAACAGTATGCCGAAGAGGCAGTGAGCGAACATATGCAAGAGTTGCAAAAGGGTTTCTTCCGCGAGAAACGCAAGAAATCGTATGCACCTTTCTCTAAAGACCTCACGCCAGAAGATATTGATGGTATTATGAATCGCTCTATGCGTCAGACGGATCGCTACCGCGCACTCAAGAAACAGGGTATGAATGAGACGGACATCAAAAAGGTATTCAACACCCCTGTAGCTATGCGCGTATTCTCCTATGACGGACTGATTGACACCACTATGACCCCAATGGACTCTATCCGATGGAATAAGCATTTTCTGCGTTGCGGATTTATGTCGATGGATACACACTCGGGTGCAGTCAAGGCATATGTGGGTGGGCCTAACTTCACGCACTTCCAATATGACATGGTCACTACGGGTCGCCGTCAGGTGGGCTCTACTATCAAACCATATCTCTTCACATTAGCTATGGACGAAGGTATGTGGCCATGCGATAGCACAGTTAACGACTCTGTGACCCTTATTGATGGTAATGGCGTAGCGTGGACACCACGCGATGACCACCATGCTAATCAAGGTGAGATGGTCACCCTCAACTGGGGATTGGAGAAATCAAGCAACTGGATCACTGCCTACCTCATGTCGCTCTTCACACCCGAGCAACTGGTACGTATTATGCGTTCGTTTGGTATTGAAGGGCAATTGGATCCTGTGGTCAGTCTGTGCCTCGGTCCATGCGAAGTGAGCGTTAAGGAGATGGTGGATGCCTACACCACTTTCCCAAACAAGGGTATCCGTGTCGAACCGCTCTATGTGACTCGTATTGAAGATAATAACGGCAATGTATTGGCTACTTTTATGCCTAAGACTTATGAGATTATTAGCGAAACAACATCGTATAAGATGGTCTATATGTTGCAAAATGTGATGGATCACGGTACGGGTGTGCGTGCGCGTTTCCGCTATGGATTGAAAGCACCTATGGGTGGAAAGACGGGTACTTCGCAGAATCACTCCGATGGTTGGTTTGTTGGTTTTACACCTTCATTGGTTAGTGGCGTATGGGTAGGTGGAGAAGATCGTAGTATCCACTTCGATAATATGTCGGCTGGTCAAGGCGCTAACATGGCATTGCCTATCTGGGCAATATATATGCAGAAAGTGTATGCCGATGAGCAATTGGGTTATAGCGTAGAAGAACAGTTTGATATCCCTGATTGGTTTGATGCGGAAGCGGGGTGTAAGTGAGAGCGCTGAGCTGTTAGAGGTTAGAAATGAAATTATATCTCCGATATATACTGATTTGTCTTGGAACTTGGCTCATATCAATGGGTTCTGGTTTTGCGCAACTCAACACCGATCGCATTACTGCTATCGGGCGTAATGCTTTGTACTTCGACGACTATGTACTTAGTATTCAATACTTTAATCAAGTAATCAAGCTCAAGCCTTACTTGAGCGAGCCCTATCTACTTCGCGCAATAGCCAAGATACAACTAGGTGATTATACGGGTGCAGAATTGGATTGCAACGCTGCTATAGAGCGTAATCCATTTCAACCTGGCGCATATTATACACGCGGATTTATCTATCGTCAGACCAATCAACTAGAAAAGGCGTCACAGGACTTTAGCGAAGCACTGATATTTGCTCCCGAGAATAGAACCTATATCGCCATGCGCGCCGATGTGCTCGCAGAAATGGAGCAATACGCCCTCGCCCTGCAAGATATTAACCACCTACTCCATCGTGAGCCACAGTCTGCTGCGTTGCACTTTGAGAAAGGTAGTATATGCTTGCGTAGCAATGACACTATTTGTGCGCTGGATGCCTTTAGCAAAGCTACGGAATATGATTCGCAGAATCCTGCCAACTGGTCAGCGCTTGGACTCGTACAACTGATGCAGGACAATCAAGACGATGCACTTAGTTCCCTGAGCAAGTCCATTGACCACGGTAGCAAATGGGCAGGCGACTACATCAATCGCGGTATTATCTACTATCGCAAACATAATTACCGCAGTGCGCTCAATGACTACGATAAGGCTGTGACACTCTCGCCACGTGATGCCCAATGCTACTACAACCGTGGTGTACTACGACAGGAACTGGGTGATTATAATCGTGCGTTGGAGGATTTTACTCAAGCCATCAACTTCGCCCCCGACCGAATAGAGATTTACTACCAACGCGGTATGGTGCAATTGCAACTGCGCCAATGGCAAGCAGCGTTGCAGGATTTCAATACCATTATTGAGCGCTATCCCTACTTTCTGCCAGCATACTACCTCGCAGCACAGGCAGAAACCTCGTTGGGCAATAGCAGAGAGGCATACCAGTTGCGCCAACAAGCATATAATCTTGAGCAAAAGAAAGATAGTATTCAATCGCTGCAAACTAATATGCAGATAGCAGATGCTCAGCCACAACAACGTGACCGACGCAAAGAGTTCTCTGCCCTTGCAGCACAAAATCAAGAAGCCACTGACGAAGAGAATAAGTATGAGAGCGACACACGCGGAACGGTACAAAAGCACTATACCGACGTAGTGAACGAGCCTAATATCTTCCTTTCGTATTATGCTACGAACAGCAATGCTAATGCCCTGCGACAAACTAATTACTCGCACGTGACAGTGGATAACTACAATCGTAGCATGCAACTGCCAGCGCCACTCCGCTTCACAACCAAAGAGATGACACTGACGGCTGATATGGTGAATCAGCATTTTGCACAAATCAACAACCTGTCGCACCAGATTGACATGCTTGAGCAGATGGCGTCGCCTCGTTCGCAGAATAATGTCCAACTCTGTGCAGCATATATTGCGCGAGCATTTGAGTTTGCTTTGGTACAAGACTACTCCTCGGCATTGGATGATGTGACGCGTGCGATATTGATGGACGGCAGTTTGTATTTCGCTTATTTCTGTCGTGCTAATTGGAGGTATAAATTATTAGAATACAAACGTGCGATGGGTGAGTCAACAGAATCTGCCGACTTTGAGTTGATGATGCGTGACTATGATTATGTCATCAATCATTTACCAGACTTCTCCTTTGCATACTACAACAAAGCCAATATGCTGTGCATACAGCAAGACTTTAAAGCAGCCATTTCATACTATAGCGAGGCTATAGCAGTAGATAGCGACTTTGCAGAAGCATACTTCAATCGTGGTTTGACCTATATCTATATTGGTGAGAATGAACAAGGTATAGCCGACCTTAGCAAAGCAGGTGAATTGGGAATTTATCAGGCGTATAATTTGATTTCGAGGTTTCAGTAGGGTTAATGGTAAGAGATGAAAAAGCTTTGGCAGATAATACTAATTGGTTTGGGTGCTTGCCTCATTGTTCCTGATGCTATGAATGGTCAGGTGCTGTATCGTATATCGGGTAATTCGGCAGTGGCACCATCGTATATATTAGCAACCAATCGTATGGTGGATATGACCTTTATTGACACCATCCCCAATGTATTCAAATGTTATGCAGAATGCGATAAAGTGCTTACTGAGTTTGCCATGCAAGACTATGAAGCCCTTGCCGCATTACGACAAGCAGCCCTCCTACCCGATTCTGTGCGGCTGAGCAATTTCTATAGCGATGAGCAGTATCAGGCGATAGACGACGCTCTTCACATCAATTTGGGCATGGGATTGGATAAGTTAGGCAGGATGAAACCATCCTATCTCACTGAGATGTTTAGGAGCGAACTGATGAAGCGATGGCTTAAATACGACGAAGATCGCTCAATGGAGACGTTCTTTGAGAAAGTTGCCGCGCAAAATGATGTACCCGTATATGGATTAGATGATATAGGCGAAACGATGTATATGCTCTTTGACCGTGAGCCTTTTCATTGGCAGTGCGAAGAGCTGCTGAAAGTGGTAGAATATCCCGAAAAGGAAGTACGTTTTGAGCGCTCATTGGTAGAGATGTATAAATATGGTCGCTTAGCAGATATGGCGTACTTCGTGAAAGGTCCCGACAATCAGACGTCATTATCATTCTCAGACTATAAAGTATATGCCCAACGCAACAAGCAATGGGTGAAACGATTAACGCCCTACCTCCGTGAAGGTAAGGCGTTTATCACGCTCAATGCCATTTATCTTGGTGGCGAAGATGGTCTGCTGGCTCAACTCCGAACAGCAGGCTATCGCGTAAAAGCGGTGAATAGATAATCCACTTAGGCAAGTTTTGCCAATGCCTCTTTCATGCGGCGCATCGCCTCAATGATAAGGTCTTCGCTGGTAGCATAGGAGAAACGAATACAATTACTTTCACCAAACGCACTACCCGATACACATGCCACATGCGCCTCTTGCAGCAGATAGGTCACCAGTTCATCGGCATTATGAATCACTTGACCGTTGTGTTGCTTGCCAAAGAATGCAGTCACGTCAGGGAAGAGGTAGAACGCTCCTTGAGGCTCCAGCACTTTCATTCCAGGTATATCCTTTGCCAGTTTCACTATTAAGTCACGACGGCGATGGAATGCTTGACGCATTTCCTCGACGCAGGCTTGTGGGCCTGTGTATGCAGCTTCTGCTGCTTTTTGAGCGATGGTAGTAGCACAACTGATGACTTGTCCTTGCAAGCGTTTGACCGCGGTAATCAAGTCTTTGTCGTGGCTTGCCAACCAACCAATACGATAGCCCGTCATGGCGTATGCTTTGCTGACACCATTGATGATGATAAGGCGGTCTTCCAACTCTGGGAACTGCGCCAAAGTTTCGTGTTTGCCCGTATAGAGGATATGCTGGTAAATCTCATCAGCCAACACATTCACTTGTGGGTGGCGCTTCAGCACTTCCACTAAAGCTCTCAAATTCTCAAGCGTATAGACTGAACCCGTAGGGTTGTTAGGCGAGCAGAGCATGAGCAGTTTGGTCTTGGGGGTGATAGCTGCTTCCAACTGCTCGGCGGTGAGGCAAAAATTATTCTCCATCGTGGTTTTGACCATCACGCTCTTGCCTTGCGCAATCTTCACCATCTCCACGTAACTCACCCAACATGGCGTAGGCATAATCACCTCGTCGTCTGGACCAATCAATGCTTCTACAGCATTGCAGATAGCTTGCTTAGCTCCTACTGACACCACTATCTCGTTCGCATTGTACGGACGTACAGGATAATGAGCTAAATCATGGTTGAGGGTGTCGGCTATTGCCTGACGCAGAGCAGGGAAACCGGGTGTAGGACCATAATGCGAGATGTCATTATTGATGGCATCAATAGCCGCCTGCTTGACGTGAGCAGGTGCTGGGAAATCAGGTTCGCCGAGTGAAAGACCAATCACATCTACTCCTTCTGCACGGAGTTGTTGGCACAGCGCAGCTACTTGCAAAGTCGCTGATTCTTCAAGTGCTGCAATACGTTGTGAAATCTGCATAACAGTTGACAGTTGACAGTTGATAGTTTACAGTTGACAGTTGATAGTTGATAATTTGGGTGCAAAGGTACAACAAAAAATACACATGAGCAAACAAAAATAGCAGAAAGTTAATTTCAATGCCGTTTTTTGTGGCAAATACGTCTTTTATATCTTTTACTCACACCACACAATAACCGCACTATTCATTACCTTCACATAACACTGCAAAAAGATAGAAAATCCCAATAGGCATAGCCATCCCAAAAAAAGAATAGGCTCCCTTTTGCGAGGAAGCCCATCTTTTATACTCGTTAGTCTAACTTCTAACAGCGAAGCGGTCTAACGTCTAACTTCTTATTTTACTACAGCACCTTGAGCGTTGTAACGAACACCGTTCTTGATAATAACCAATTGACCGTTCTCGAAGAACTTGGTAATGTTTTGATCAACAGTTACATTGTCAATAGCGGTAGTAGGAGCTGCTTCAAGAATCTTTACAGAACCACCTGCATTAATTTCAGGTGTTGAAACACCATCTTTTGTATATAGCACCAATGTACCTACAACTTCCACATAGTCACCAGCCTTCACCTCTTGATCTGTGTCAGATACTGGTTTTACACGGAACGCTTGTAAGACTTGACCACCATCTTGAGCATCAGCCATCCAGAATGTAATATTTTTATATTTATCGTTGTAAGCTTCAATCATCTCCGTTACATAACCACGAACGATATATGATTCTGTCGTAGCAGTAGCAGTACACAACGCAACAGCTTCGGTGCAAGTAAGAATAGACATTTTAGTGAAGGTCTTCTCTACTACTGCACTTGCTTTGTCGCCATCATATGCAACAGCCTTTACGGTAGTTGTTGCTGTCAACTCAAATGGAGCGGTATATTCAGTACTTGCATTAGTTGGCTCTGTACCATCCAAAGTGTAATATACTTTCAAGCCTTCTTCAGCAGTAATAGAAACGGTAGTCTTATCTAAGAAATTAACTTCACCAGTAATAGTTGGAGCGAGAATCACACCTTCAGCAGAAGCCTTCTTGTACAATGCAATAGCACCTTGAGAAGCACTTCCATAGCAAGCGAACAAACTACTTTGTTGATTATACTGCATCACATTATGAGTATTTTCACCTTGAGCAATTATAGAAGCTACGCCTTCTGAGATAGTAATCACCCATGAAGAGTTGTCAGACAAAGTTGTTTCAGTTCTCAAGTGATTACTTGAAGAACTCGCAGCATATAAATAACCGCTACCTGTATTTAATGCTAAAGTATTAGCCTTGTTACCAGTTTCTAATGTCAGTACTTGTACCTCTTCATTGATAGTCAAGGTATTAGCTGATTTTGTAACATTAGCTTGTCCACGGTTGTTATTTTTTTGATTCGTACTCAAAGCTGCATCGGCTTCAACAGCAGCAATAACAACTTGGTCACCTACAGATAAAGTAGAAGCATCTGTCACTAAGAGCCACAAATCACTACCACCTTCACCTGGGTTCTCTCCTGGCTCTTCACCTGGGTCTTCACCTGGGTCTTCGCCTGGTTCTTCACCTGGGTCCTCTCCTGGGTTCTCTCCTGGGTTCTCGCCACTGTCATCACCATAGGTCACTGCTACTGATTTTACGTACAATGCTTTTGTTGCAGACTCTTGAGATAGTTTAACAATTATCTCACCTGTGGCATTACCTTCAAATGTATACTCAGTAGCAGTACTAGTTATCGAAACTTCACTACCCAAACTAACGCCACCTACAGTTACAGTTAGTTTTCCTGCAGTTCTAGAAGCTCCAGAAGCATTCACAACAACTTTTGTCACCGAACTTGTAATTGCTTGGGTAGATACTTGCAGAAATGAAACTGCCTTGCTACCAGAACCATAATGAATACCTTTCGTAGCATCATACTGAGTCTCTTCTGCATCAGATGTAACGACCCATGCGTTACCCTTGTCATCAGTTCCAGCACCAGCACATTGCGCCTCAAATGTCAATGTAGCTGTTTCACCAAAACTCATTACGCTAATGAGCAAGGCGCTTAGGAATAAAGTAAATTTTTTCATAAATACGAATGATTTTAATGATTTATAATTGTGTTAATTGAATTGCTTGTTTACAATCTCCCCAATTAGCGCACAAAGGTACTACTTTTTTTTGATATAAACAAATAATCATTTGCTTTTTTATTAAAAAATAAACAAGGAGCCGTCACGGCTCCTTGTTTTATAGAATATAATCAAACTTGATTACTTAATCACTTGACCTTGAGCGTTGTATTGAACGCCATTCTTGATGATGATTAATTGACCATTTACGATAGCCTTAACAGGAGTAACTGTAGCCTCTACATTGTCGAGAGCAGTGGTAGTATCTTCTCTCTCAAGAGCAACGAGTTGGTTACCTGCATTCATTTCGTATGTGCTATTATGTTTTTTCATTTCTCCATAGACAACAACTTTGTCACCAACTTTAATATCATCTGCAGATGTGAATTTTTCACCATCATAAGATTTACCACGATACAATTGGAATTGAGGTGAAGATGTAGAGCCATCTGAAGAGATGTTATAGGTAATGTTTCCATATTCAGCATCATATTCTGTAACAATCTCGCTTACAGTACCTTTAACATATACTTGCTTGGTCAAGTCGCTTGTAATATTGTCAATCAAAGCAATAGCTTCTTCTACGGTGTATGCAGTCTCTTTTGTGTTTGAAATATCTACTTTAGGTAGTGAGTATGGTTTGTACTCAACCAAATAGCAGCCTGCTCCCAATTCGTATGTTTCTTCATATTTAACTAACTTACCACATGCAACCAATGTGTCACCTGCAACGATGTAGTCTTCTGTAAATGTAACCTCACCTGCAGCCTCATAGAATTTGTAGAATTGGAATCCTCCCTCTAATGTGATAGTATATGTATTACTATTATAGAATTGTGCAGTTTTTACTACACCCATTACATATACATCTTGGTTATCATAGCATCCACCATCATATACTTCAATTGCATCTGCTTCGGTATAAGGATTAGCTTGGCTATTATTCAAAGGAAGTTTAATAGTATATGTAGCAGAAGCGACAGAGCTTGTAATCTCACCACTAATTGCAATGGCTTTGATGGTTATTTCACCACATTCATTAAGAACGATAGGGTCTGTATATTCAATAGATTCAGCATCTGGAGTTGTGCCATCCAATGTATAGTAGATTGTTCCTTCTTCAGCAGAAAGAGTAACCTCTTGTTCTTCGTTATATGTACCTTCTTCAAGATCGAAAGTTGGAGCATCAAGAGTTGGAACCTCTGGAGTATCATCAGCAACCCATGTTACTTGGATTTCATCCATATAAATAGCGCCACTACCAGTAATGAGAATGTGTTTGTAATCACCCTCCAAATCTACATATGCTTCAGCTGCGCCTGTTGTAAAGGTGATGGTACCGATTTTTGTAGCAGATGTAGAAGTTTCGTTACCAGTAAATGCATCGTTGCTACCATAGATATACAATGAACGATTATTTGTATTAAGAGTTCCTTGAGTAGCCCATCTTACATATACACGTTTAGCAAGACCTCCAGATGTAGTAGTTGCAATGCGACCTTTGTCAATTGAATTTAATTGAATGCTATATTGAGTAGCATTACCGTTGCGAGAAGAACGACCTGCATAAACGGCATCTGAGTGATTTTCGTTGGCTGCTTGTTTGTTAGTAAATTCAACATAAGAAGAAGATGTAGCAGCAAGTGTATTGTGAGTTAAAATATCAATAATTCCACCTTCGATTGGCTCGATTACTAGAGGAGCTGGTTTAACTGTTAAGGTGTAAGAAACGGTCTTTGCTGCATATGTAGTACCGCCTATCTCGCCACCAGCAAAAGTGGCAGAAATAGTAGTTGTACCTGCACCAACGAGATCAATAGCACCCGATGTTGCGTTAATTGTAGCAACTGCTGGGGTAGAACTTGAATAAGAAACATCAAGACCTAAAGTATTAGTCAAAGTTGGTTGGTCCTCAAATGTACTTGGCATTGTAGCCTCCGCAGTTTGAGCAGACCACGCAAATTGAGCGTCTGTTAATATAGTAGATGAAGATGATACTTCGTAAGTCACTTTAATTGTCTTAATACGAAGTTGAGTATTAGATGTATTAACATTTTGGATCTTTAACGAATTTGTTGCAGAGATACCACTTATAGTATACACTTTACTCGTTTGTGAAACACTCGTTGCTGTACCTCCATCAACGGTGTATTTGACAGAAGGAGTAGTAGACGTTGTGATAACTGCACCCGTAATTGTAACACCAGAGGCAGGTGTCAGTGTAATAGATCCACCATTGCCCTGTGCATTGTAATACAAACGCAATTCTTGGTTGTTAGAATTGTACGCAGGGTCACTACTACTGCTATTCTTGGCAGAAGTAAAACTCAGAACGCCACTAACTTCACCAGACACAGCAGTAAAGTTTTGACTGTTAGTTCCACTGGCAGAACCCCATCCAATGGTATACTCTTCCGCCCAGGCATTTCCAACGCCGAGGGCGAGCATCGCGAATAACGCGACAAATAGTTTTACATGTTTCATAATTTTTGATTTTTTAGTTAATAATAAAGTTAATTATAAATTGTTGTTCAATTCGTTTCACGTATTTGGTTCTTATCTCGCCTTATAGTATAGGCTCGAACGATTTTTTCATTGTGTTCGCGAAAGTAGTTTCGCAGCGCTCTACGAATAAAAAAGGAAATAATAGATTACCTTACCTATCATTTCCCTATCCTATTTCGCCCAACAATCCTTGCACCCTGTAGTGTAAAAAGAATAGGCGATATATGTGACCGTTGTTAGCATCACTAAAAGAGTGTCTTAACCGTTTTCTGTGAATCAGGGTACAAAGGTAGTACTTTTTTTTTAGTTGAGCAAATTTATTATACAGAATTTGTAAAAAAATTTCTATTCACATAAAAATAAGACTAGTAAGTGTAAGCATCTTTTCTCGATGTTCCTATGGTAATGGCTACTATATCTACCATATATATACCGTATATCTACCGTGTATCTACCGTATATCTACCGTATATCCTACGTAATTGAAAGCGGAAAGATAGGGAGAGGGAAGATAGAACATAGTTGTACCTTCGAGGAACCGAGCAGAACATTTGTACCTTCGGACGCCGCCTTGCGACTCAATAGTAAAACTATATCGTCACAATTCCCCCGAAGCTACGTTCGCACGATGCAGCACATACTTCAGCTACTCACATATTTTTTTTGAAATACGGCTTCACCTTTCATTGAATTAGTACCTATGTACTCTCTTGTGAGTAAACTCCCACCGAGCACATTGGTACTAACTCAATTGATAGATAAGTCTATCTTTTCAAAAAAATACGTTCGTTTACTTGCGTATGTGCATTTTTTGTTGTACCTTTGTCGCATATTTTTATTTCACTATGAAACGTATCTTAACATTCGTTCTTGCCATCGCTTTTGGCACGGGTTTGTATGCGATTGACAAACAAGCATTAGCTGACACTTTGACCCATTATGTTAAATCACGCGCGTACGTGAGCGACGTAACAATCAGTCATGTACGTGTTCGTAATTCACAAGTGTTCGTTTACACAAATCGCAGTTTGAGCCAAGTATCACTAAGCCAAAACGAAGTGCGTGACCTGCGCCTGCTGGTGAGCCAAATGGTGCTGGGCAACAATCAAGGCAAAGTGACTATCTACACCGATGGCTACGAGATTGGCGAACTGGTGACAACCCGCCATCGCCATCGCGCAAAGAATGCACGTTATACCCTACCAGCCACCACCCAATGGGTGACCAACACTTCGCGTCCCTACTCTGCTAAGCAGGGTTTGGATGGCAAACATATCGCGCTGTGGGGTAGTCACGGTCAGTATTACCACCAACCTACCGAGTCGTGGCGTTGGCAGCGTGCCAAGGTATGGAGCACAGTAGAAGACTTATACACAACCAGTTACACCATGCCTTTCCTCGTACCTATGCTGGAGAATGCAGGTGCAGTGGTAGTGCAACCTCGTGAGCGTGATATTCAAACGCATGAGGAGATCGTGGATAATACACAAGCGATGAGCAACGGTCAGTGGACATTGGGACAAGGCGCTGGTTGGGCTACTCCAGAAAGACCTCTGTTGGAAGGGGAGAATCCTTTCACTTTTGGTAGCTATGCCACAGAAGCAACTGGCAACAAAGTCAAAGGCGAAATGAGATATACCCCATCGTTGCCAGAAGGTGAATACGCTGTATATGTAAGCTACAAGACACTACCTAACAGCACCAGCAAAGCGCAATACACCGTTGTGCACAAAGGACAAAAGACCACCTTTGCTGTCAATCAGAAGATGGGTGGCGGTACTTGGGTGTATCTTGGCACCTTTGCCTTTGACGGCGACCGTGCAAACAACTACGTGAGTGTAGCAGCCGTAGGCAATGGCAAGGAAGTAGTAACCACTGACGCCGTGAAATTCGGTGGCGGTATGGGGTCAGTAGCACGCTATAAACAACCCAATAGTTTTGAGAATGTACCTTCATCCAAAGAACTGCCCGAAGGTGATGCTGTCATGATTGACAGCGTAGAACTGCTTGCTAATCAAGCTAATGCTGTCACCAGCGGCTTGCCACGTTATATAGAGGCAGCCCGCTATTGGATGCAATATTCGGGTATTCCTGATAGCATTTACAACTACACCGACAGCAAAAATGACTACGTGGACGACTACGCATCACGCGGCATATGGGTGAACTATCTAGCAGGCGGCAGTGCTGCCAATCCCAATCAGCCAGGATTGAATGTGCCACTACATGCTAGTTTGGCATTCCATACCGACGCTGGTGTGCGAGATGAGATTGTAGGTACTCTGCTTATCTATAAAGATCATGATGATGAGCAATGCAAAAACTATCCTAATGGCAAAAGCCGTGTCCTAAATCGCGACTTGGCAGACTATATGCAAACGCAAATCGTGGAGGACATGCGCGCGGTATATGCACCCGAATGGACACGCCGTCAGTTGGATAACTCATCCTATGCAGAAGTACGCCATCCTAAAGTGCCAGCGGTACTGCTAGAACTACTCTCGCACCAGAACATGACCGATATGAAGTACGGTCTTGACCCACGCGTACGATTCACTATCTCACGTGCGATGTATAAATCGTTCTTGCGCTTTATACACGAGCAATACGGCACGGAGTATGTGGTACAGCCATTGCCTGTGAATAGCATGGAGATGAGAATGGAATCGGGACTCTCAACTCCCGACACCAAATCCATTAAAGTAACTTGGGCTCCAACCAACGATCCTCTCGAAGCCACGGCTAAGCCGACCTACTATATCGTCTATACCCGCCAGAACGATGGCGATTGGGATAATGGTGTGCGCGTAACGACCAACGAATATACATTCACACCTGACAAGGGCACACGCTACGACATACGTGTGGCAGCGGGCAATGCAGGAGGACTGAGTTTCAAGAGCGAGGTTCTATCTGCCTACATTGCACCAGAGGAGAAAGGACAAGTGCTGATTATCAACGGTTTCACTCGCGTGAGTGGTCCAGACTGGTGGCAAGATAGTATCTATGGCGGTATCCGTCCAGCCAGTCATGCTGTGCCATACGGCAGGGGCGTGAACTACATCGGCGAAGTGTATGATTTCGATAGCCGCAACGAATGGCAAACCGACGACAACTGCGGTTGGGGCATGTGCCACAGCGACCACATGAATCACCCTACCGTGGGCAACACATTCGATTATCCTACCATGCATGGTCGCGTGTTGGCAGAGATGGGCTATTCGTATGTCAGCACCAGCGTGGTTGCTGTAGATAGCATTGCTGATTATGACGTAGTGGATGTGATTCTCGGCAAGCAAAAGACCGTCATCATGGGCAACGACACGTCGTTCCATTGTATGCCCGCGAACTTGCAGCATGCGCTCACTCATTATCTGCAACACGGTGGTCGATTGCTGCTCTCTGGCGCACACATTGCCAGTGACATGCAAGGCAAAGAGGATGCTACCTTTACCAAGAATCAGTTGCACTATGAGTTCCGTTGCACCCACGCATCGCGCACGGGTAAGATTCGCATCGAACGCCAGTTGCCACAGGGCAATCATACGTTCCGTACCGAGCCCAACGATGAGCAATTGCATACCGAGAACGCGGATGGTATCTACCCTGCGGAGGGCTGTATCGTAGTAGCACGTTTCCCGGAGGTGAATGTGGCAGCTGCTATTGCGCATGATACATCGGAAGCAGGCGGAGCGAAGACACTCTGCTGGAGTTTCATGCTCGAGAGTGCACACGATTTTGATGCGCTGTATAAAGAAAGTATCAATTGGTTAATGAAATAAAATAGATATTAGACCGCCTTCGGCTGTTAGATGTTATAAATATGAAAAAGAAGAACTTACCATTACTGCAAAACATTGAGATTACAGGCATTGCTGCTGAGGGCAAAGCCATTACCCGTGTGGACGATATGGTGCTGTTTGTGCCATATTGCGTACCTGGCGATATTGTGGATATACAAGTAACCCGCAAGAAGCACTCCTTCATGGAGGGTCGCGTAGAGCGCATCGTTACCCCCTCCCCTACCCGCTGCGAGCCCGTCTGCAAGCACTATGGCGAGTGCGGTGGATGCAAATGGCAGATTCTTCCCTACGAGGAGCAACTGCGCCATAAGCAACAGCAGATTATGGATAGCCTCACCCGTATTGGTAAGATTGAGTTGCCAGAGATTTCCCCTATCCTCGGTAGCAAGGAGATTTATGAGTACCGCAACAAGTTGGAGTTCACTTTCTCCGACCGCAAATGGCTCAGTTGGGATACTATCCGCGCCGCAGGCGGACTGGAGAACGTGGACAACACCCACGGTCTGGGGTTCCATATTCCCAATTGCTTTGACAAGGTGCTGGACATCACCGAATGCCACCTCATGCCTGAGATTAACAACCGCATACGCAACGGCATACGCGAGTACGCGCGGAAGTTGGGTATCACCTTTTATAATGAGCACGCGCACGAAGGACAACTACGCACGCTTATTCTCCGCTCCAACCACAAGGGCGAAGTGATGCTCATTGTCGTTTGGGCAGATGAACCCGATATGCGCGTAATGGAGTATATCCGCGATAGTTTCCCAGAGATTATCAGTTTGCTGTATGTCGTTAATCGCAAGTTCAATGACACCATCGGCGACCAAGAGGTGCATGTCTTCCACGGTCAAGACCATATCATGGAGCAGATGGAGAACTTGCAGTTTAAGGTAGGTCCTAAGTCTTTCTACCAAACCAACACCTTGCAGGCATACGAACTCTACAAGGTAGCACGCGAGTTTGCAGGACTGACGGGCAACGAATTGGTCTTTGACCTCTACACGGGTACGGGTACGATTGCCAATTTCGTAGCGCACCAAGCACGTCAAGTGATTGGTATTGAGTATGTACCAGAGGCGATTGAAGATGCCAAAGTAAACGCGAATATCAATCATTTAGATAATACCCTATTCTTCGCGGGTGATATGAAGGACATTTTGAATGAGGACTTTATCGCGCAGTATGGTCGTCCGGATGTGATTATCACCGACCCACCTCGCGCAGGCATGCACGAAGATGTAATCAATACAATCTTGTTTGCCGAGCCAAAGCGTATCGTGTATGTGAGTTGCAACCCTGCTACGCAGGCACGTGACCTCAACATGCTTGACAGCAAGTACCGCGTTGTGAAGGTGCAACCTGTGGACATGTTCCCTCACACCCACCACGTGGAGAATGTAGTATTGTTAGAGAAGAAAGACCCCTCATAACTCTTCCTCTTTGAGGAAAGGCAATAACCGATAACAATGTGGACAATATTAGCGATATTCTTTATGCAGTTCACCGACAAGGTGGGCGCAGAACGTGTGTGCCTTAGTGAAACTGCAATAGAGAAGCGCGAAGCAAGAGGTATTGCTATTGATTCGTTAGATTATGAGGTGTCGCCTGTGTATTTAGACTCGGTGCGAGCCATGGGAGCAAAAGTGCTGCACACATCGCGATGGATAAATGGAGCGACTGTGGAAGCAAACAATGAGGCGATTCGTGCGATAGAGAAGTGTAGCTTTGTGGATACCATTTATCTCACACGAATGGAATCCACTAAGCAAGCCTTTGATATCCCTTCGATATCCCTTAGGAAAAGAAGAATAGCAGAAGATACCTTACCCGATGCCCCACCGCCAGTTGCCAGCATAGAGCAATTGGATCAACTCAATCTTTTGCCACTCCACCAAGCGGGCTATAGAGGCAAGGGCATACGCATTGGAGTGGCTGATGGAGGATTCTACAATGCCAACATCATGACCGCACTGCCAAAAGAGCAATGGTTGGGTTATGCCGATTTTACCGATGATGAAGATGACTTCTTTGGCAGCACAGGCAATCATGGTACGCTGTGCTTGACGGCCATCATAGCAGAATCACCTGATTACCAAGGTACTGCTACGGAAGCCGAATACTTTCTCTTCCGCACTGAAGAGCACTATAGCGAAAGCCCAAAAGAGATAGATAACTGGGTGGCTGCTATTGAGATGGCTGATTCATTGGGATTGGATATCGTATCAACCTCATTGGGTTATACGACTTTTGATAACGAACATTTTGATTTTACATATGCGGACATGGACGGGCGCTGTTCACGTGGAGCACAAGCGGCTACAATAGCAGCGCGTAAGGGGATGTTGCTCATAATGGCAGCAGGCAATGAAGGCAATAATGAGTGGCATCATCTCTCTACCCCTGCTGATGCAGACAGCATATTGACCGTCGGAGCAGTGGATATTGATGGAGAGATTGCAGCATTCTCGTCATATGGTCCATCGGCTGACGGAAGAGTAAAACCCGAGGTGTGTGCTGTGGGCAAACAAACCGTGTTGCTCAATCCGAGTGATGGGTTTTTGATGACCGGCAACGGCACTAGCTTCGCCTGTCCACTAATAGCAGGTATGGCTGCTTGCTTGTGGTCAGCATTGCCAGGAGCAAGCAATATGGAAATACGCGAACGGATTATTCGTTCTGCAGACCGCTACAATGCTCCGAATGAGCAATATGGCTATGGTATTCCTGATGCATGGAAAGCCTATGGCAATGGCATGGGAAACAATTTGTCAAAAACGAACGATCAAGTGACTTTCAAACCACAGAAAATATGGATGAATGGGCACTTGTGGATAAAAAAAGATAACACCTTATATAATATGTTAGGAACCTTAATAACAACACATTAAAACTATGAAATTTACTCATTTACATGTACACTCACATTACTCCGTGTTGGACGGAATGAGCAAAGTGCCCGATTTGGTGGATAAATCGATCAAACTGGGGATGCCTGCTATTGCCCTCACTGATCACGGATGTATGTACGGCATCAAAGAACTACTCGACTATTGCAAAAAAGCGAACAAAAAACTCAAAGAAAAAGCGCAAGAAGAAGGTACGGAGTTCGTGCCTTTCAAACCGATTGTAGGTGTAGAAGCATACTGCGCACGTCGTAGTCGTTTGCAACGCGACAAAGACCTAAAAGCAGTGAATGCAGAAGGCAAAGCATATATCGTGGACCAAAGTGGATGGCACCTGATATTGCTGGCAAAAAACATGCAGGGCTATCGCAATCTGTGTAGGATTGTAAGTGCCAGTTTTATGGAAGATAGTTACTACCGTCGTCCACGTATTGACCGCGATTTGCTGGAACAATATCACGAAGGATTGATATGTTGCTCCGCTTGCTTAGGTGGCGAATTACCTCAGAAAATCATGGAAGGAATGTCCGCCATGGGAGGTGAAAACGGCAATATTAATAGTGAAAACACTTTTCAAGCCGCAGAGGAGACAATAGAGTGGTACAAGAACCTGTTTGGAGAAGATTATTATATTGAGATTCAACGTCATCAAACCACCAAGCCAGGAGCAGACCAACATGTATATCAAGTGCAGCGCGAGGTGAATCCTGTATTGGTAGAATTGGCAAAGAAACATGGGGTGAAGGTGATAGCCACAAACGATGTACACTTTGTGGAGGAAGAGCATGCTGAGGCACACGATCATTTGGTATGCGTGAGCACCAACCACTTTATCGATGACGAGAATCGCATGCACTATACCAAGCAAGAATGGCTGAAATCACCTCAGGAAATGGAGGAGATTTTCAGTGACATTCCCGAAGCATTGGCAAACACACAAGAGATTGTAGATAAGGTGGAGGTGTACGATATTGACTCTGGACCTATCATGCCCAAATTCCCTATTCCAGAAGAGTTTGGTACAGAGGAGAGTTATCGCCAGAAATTCACCGAGCAAGACCTCTTTGAAGAATTCACACGTGATGAACATGGCAATGTTGTTCTTAGCGAGGATAAAGCCAATGAAAAGATTAAGAAATTAGGCGGATATGACAAACTATACCGTATCAAACTAGAAGCAGATTACCTCGCCCATTTAGCATATAAAGGTGCACACGAACGCTACGGCGAGACACTGACCGAAGAACAAGAAGAGCGTATTAAGTTCGAATTACACATCATGAAGACAATGGGTTTCCCAGGTTACTTCTTGATTGTGATGGACTTTATCCGTGCGGCCCGTGAGGAGTTGGGCGTAAGCGTAGGTCCTGGACGTGGTAGTGCTGCAGGTTCGGTGGTGGCATATTGCTTGCGTATCACCGACTTAGACCCATTGAAATACGACTTACTGTTCGAGCGTTTCCTAAACCCCGACCGTATTTCCCTACCCGATATTGATACTGACTTTGATGATGCAGGTCGTGGTAAAGTGCTCGATTGGGTGAGCGATAAATATGGTCATACGCAAGTGGCACATATCATCACCTACGGCACCATGGCTACCAAATCAGCTATTGCAGATGTGGGACGTGTACAGCGTATCCCGCTAGCACGCGTGAACGAAATCAAGGGTTATATTCCTGACCGTAGTTTCCCAGATAATATCAAAGATGAGAAAGGCAAATCGCCAAAAGTCAACCTAAAGAACTGCTATAAGTATGTGGATGAATTGCGCATGCTACTGAATGGCGATGAGCCACAGATACGCAACATGCTCACCTACGCAGCACAATTGGAAGATACTATTCGCCAAGTGGGTGTACACGCATGTGGTGTGATTATTGGTGCAGATGACTTGACAAAGTTTGCTCCGTTGAGCACTGTAGAAGACCGCGAATCGGGCAAACGCGTATTGGTAACGGAGTATGATGGCCATGTGGTAGAGAGTGTGGGATTGATTAAGATGGACTTCCTTGGACTGAAGACACTGACTATTATCAAGGAATGTTTGCAGAATATATCCAAAGCGCATGGTATCAACATTGATATTGACTATATCCCTATTGATGACGCAGATACCTATAAACTCTTCCAAGAGGGAAGAACGGTGGGTGTGTTCCAGTTTGAGTCGGCAGGTATGCGCAAGTATATGAAGGAGCTCAAACCTACCGTCATTGGAGACCTCATTGCGATGAACGCATTGTACCGTCCTGGTCCAATGGACTATATTCCGCAGTTTATCCGTCGCAAACATGGATTGGAGCCTGTGACCTATGATATCCCCGTGATGGAGAAGTATCTAAAGGACACCTATGGCGTGACGGTGTATCAAGAGCAGGTGATGTTGCTCTCTCGTCTACTGGCTAACTTCACTCGCGGCGAGAGTGACCAATTGCGTAAGGCGATGGGTAAGAAGATCATGGCTATGCTGGCAGAACTGAAACCGAAATTTATCAATGGTGGCAAGAGCAATGGTCATGACGAAAAGGTGCTGGAGAAGATCTGGGCGGACTGGGAGAAGTTTGCATCGTATGCGTTCAACAAATCGCACGCAGCATGCTACTCATGGGTGGCTTATCAGACAGCATATCTGAAAGCCCACTATCCTGCCGAATTTTTGGCAGCTAACTTAACCGTAGCAAAAGACGACATCAAGGATGTGACGAAGTTCATGGACGAGTGCAAGGCCATGAAGATTTCGGTACTTGCGCCCGATGTGAATGAATCGGAGATGAACTTCACCGTCAACAGCAAGGGGGATGTACGCTTTGGATTGGGTGGCGTGAAAGGTGTAGGTGAAGGTGCCGTAGAAGCTATCATCAAAGAACGCGAGAAGAACGGCAAGTATAAAGACCTATTTGACTTCTTAGAGCGTGTGAACCTACAAGCATGCAACCGCAAGACGGTCGAAAGTTTAGCATTAGCAGGTGCCTTTGACTGCTTCGAAGGTTTCTATCGTGAGCAATTATTTGGTACGAATGCCAAAGGTGAAAATATGTTGGAAGTGGTGATGCGTTATGGCAACCGCTATCAACAAGACAAGCAAGAACAGTCAATTACACTATTTGACGGTTTTGGCGGATTAGGAATAGAAGTGCAGCGCCCAGAGTTGCCCGTTGTACCACGCTGGACAGCCATCGAACGACTCAACAAAGAGAAAGAACTAATCGGTATATTCCTCTCGGCTCACCCGCTGGATGAATGGGAATTTGAAGTGCGCGAAATGTGTAATATCACAGCCGATGAGATGCACCAATTCGAGGCATGGAGTTCGCCAACAGCACGTAATACTTCTACCGCACAAGATGACGAGAGCGATGAAGAAAATGAAGAAATAGAGAAACTAACTCCTAATCAGTGGATTGAGAAGCGTGCAGGACAGCCATTGCATTTGGGTGGAATCATTGTGGCAGCAGAAGATCGTATGTCACAAAAAGGTAATCCTTGGGGAAAATATACCATTGAAGACTATACTGGTAGTTATCAATTTAGTGCATTTGGCGAAACATATCAGCGATTTGCTGCACTACTCAAACCTAATGTGTACGTATATATAACTGGTGTCATACAGCAAAGAGGTGCACATATGAAATGGTTTAAACCCAAGCCAGCAGAAGAGGCCGAATATGAATTTGCACTGCAACAAGTACAACTGATACAAGATGCACAGAAGGATTTGCAAAGTATTACGTTACAAATACCAATTGAGAACGTACAACCAGACTTGATTGATTCTTTGACAGAAATGGCTCAACAATATCCTGGTAATACACCATTGCATATTCAGATATTTGACACCATCAAGCAGAATGTAATTACTTTTAACGCGACACCTATTCAAATGAATCACACTTTATATAATTGGCTGAAAGAACTGCAAACTGATGAAACGTTACAATACAAAGTGAATTAATCAAAAAGCCCGATATCGGGCTTTTTGATTAATTTGCAACTATTTCAATGGGGAGGGAGTTTTAAGGTCGTAAAGTTTGACCATTGTGGCAACAACAAAAAAAGAGAAACTCAATCGAGTTTCTCTTTTGGTTAGTCGGGATGGCGAGATTCGAACTCACGACCTCCTGCTCCCAAAGCAGGCATTCTAACCGGGCTGAACTACATCCCGCACACTTTCTCTCTCGAAAGCGGGTGCAAAGGTACTGCTTTTTTTTTATATGACCAAATATTTTTCAAAAAAAAGTATATTTTTTTATCTTTTTTTGAAGATTGATACTTTTACTCTTATATTTTCCGCCCCAAAAGCATGTGATTATTTTTTTTAACACAAGAAAAGGCACTTAAGTTTGTGTATGTCAAAAAAAAGTTGTAACTTTGCGCGCTAAATGTAAATGCCTACAAAGTAGAGTTCAATATGAAAACTATCATCATAGCTATTGTGGCAATCGGAATAGCCATCGCACTATTATCAATTGGGGTAATATTACGGAATGATGGACAATTTCGTAGTGAACATATCTCGCAGAATGCTCGCATGCGCAAAGAAGGTATCCATTGTGCCACCTCACAAGACAGAGAAGCACGCAAAAAACGAAAATTCAATATCAAGGAATTGGAATGAAGATAACACGCAACATATTGATATTATCGCTTATGCTGGTATGCATGAGTGCATGCAGCATATCAGCCCGTATTAAACGTGCTGATAAACGTTTTGCGATTGGGGAATATTATGAAGCAGGAGAGCAATATCGCCAAGTATATCGTAACATATCGTCAAAAGACAAACCGCTGAAAGCCTACGTAGCATTTCAACAAGGTGAGTGTAATCGAATATTGAATAATACGAAAGCAACAACTGCATACAAGAATGCGATTCGCTATTTATATTTCCACACCGACTCAATTGTCTTTCTTCGATATGCACAAGCTTTACACTATCAAGGCAAATACAAAGATGCAATCAAACAATATGACATCTATTTGAATACCTATCCAGATCATTATGTAGCACAAGCAGGCAAATATGCATGCCTGCAAATGGAAGATTGGAAACAACAAAAGAGTCGTTATAACGTTAACCCTGTCAAGGCATTCAATGCCAAGCGTTCGAGCAATATGGCTCCCGCACTGCTGAATGCAGATGGCGATGCCATAGTCTTCAGTTCCAACCGAAGTGAGACCAAAGAGAAGAAAGGCAAAAACAAAGTGCGCGTATCATCCGTTACTGGTGCTGCATCATTCAATCTCTACTCAGCTCGCAAGAATGCGGCAGGTCAATGGGAAGACATCGCCCTATGTGAGGGACTATACAGCGATGAACCAAGTGAGGAAGAAGAATCAAGCATTGGCAGCAAACAAAGTACGCCTGCCGAATTGGGCGTTTGCAGTTTCTCACCCGATGGGCGCACCATGTATTTCACCTATTCTAAGCCTATCAATGGTCAAGATTTAGGAGCAAAAATCTATAGTTCACAACGCGCCAGTGGCGAATGGAGCGAGGCGCAAGAAGTCAAGTTGTTTAGCGATAGTAGCATCACTGTAGGACATCCGACCATCAATGCTACTGGTGATACGATGTACTTTGTCAGTGATGCTCCTGGCGGCATTGGCGGGAAAGATATTTATATGGCTATTTCCGATGGAAGTACTTGGAGCGACATTCGCAATCTCGGTCCGAAGATTAACACTACAGATGATGAATTATACCCATATATCCGACAAGATGGTAGATTGTATTTCTCATCAAAGGGTCATCCTGGCTATGGCGGATTGGATATATTCTACGCGACACCCGTAGATACCACATGGGAAATCTACAACATGGGGACACCATTCAACTCGCAAAATGACGACTTTGGTATTTGCTTTATCGGTGCAACAGAAGATGGATACTTCTCCTCCAATAGAAAGCAAAAGAAAGGATATGACCTTATATATAGTTTCGTACTGCCTAAAATGGAGATATTGGTAGAAGGTACAGTTAGCGATGACCAAGGAGCAGCGTTGGCAGAGGGAGTGATTCGTTTAGTAGGAGATGATGGTACAAATATCAAGACACAGATTCGTCGCGATGGCACCTACAAACTCAAACTTAACAAGAACGTTCGTTATTTGATGTTAGCAACTTCGAGAGGCTATCTTAATCAACAGCAACAATTTGCGACAACGGGACTTGAAGATAGTCATACTTACCAACAAGACTTTATGTTGAGTTCGGTAGCCAAACCAGTGAAAATGGGTAATATCTTCTTCAAATTTGGTAGTTGGGAGCTTACACCAAACTCCGAAGACGGACTGAATGCACTGATTAAATTGCTCAATGATAATCCAAACATTACCATCGAAATGGCTGCCCACACCGATATGGTAGGCAATAATTCTGCCAACCAAGAGTTGTCGCTCAAGCGTGCTCAAACGGTGGTAGATTACCTTATCAAGCATGGTATTGAAAGCGAACGCCTGACACCAGTAGGCTACGGCGAAGAAAAACCTGTAGTAGTGAATGATGCATTGCATAAACAACACCCATTCTTACCAAAAGATCAAGTGCTGGACGAAGCCTTCATCACGACCCTGCCTACCGACAAACAAGAAATATGCAACTCGCTCAACCGTCGTACCGAGTTCCGCGTACTCAAAACAACATATAATTTGTATTAACTCATAACTCATAGTTCATAACTCACAATGAAACAATACCTTGATTTATGCGAGCGCGTACTCCGCGAGGGTACCGAGAAACACGACCGCACAGGCACGGGCACCATCTCGGTCTTTGGTCATCAAATGCGTTTTAATCTTGAGGATGGATTTCCACTATTGACTACCAAGAAACTTCACCTCAAGTCCATCATCTATGAGCTCTTATGGTTTCTCAAGGGGGATACCAATGTGAAGTATTTGCAAGACCACGGTGTACGCATTTGGAACGAATGGGCAGATGAGAATGGCGAATTGGGGCCTGTGTATGGTCATCAGTGGCGCTCATGGCCAGATTATCAAGGTGGTCATATTGACCAAATAACTCAATTGGTGGAGCAAATGAAGAAGAATCCAGATTCTCGCCGCCATATTGTTAGCGCATGGAACGTTGCCGAAGTCAACAACATGGCTCTTCCACCTTGCCACACCTTGTTCCAATTCTATGTGGCAGACGGTCGTCTCTCGTTGCAGCTCTATCAACGCTCGGCAGATATATTCCTCGGTGTACCATTCAATATCGCGTCTTATGCTTTGCTCCTGCAAATGATGGCTCAAGTGACAGGACTAAAAGCAGGTGATTTTGTGCATACGTTTGGCGATGCACATATCTATCTCAATCATATTGAACAAGTAAAACTCCAACTGACACGTGATCCGCGTCCTCTACCAAAGATGCTTATCAACCCCGACGTGAAAGACTTACTTGATTTCAAGTTCGAGGACTTCCAACTAGTTGATTACGACCCACATCCACACATCGCAGGTGTCGTAGCCGTATAATTCAAAATTTATAATTATGCTCAATCTTATCGTAGCTATCGCAGAAAATAATGCTATCGGCAAGGCAGGCGATTTGCTCTGCCACATGCCAAGTGATTTACAATACTTCAAGCACCAAACTTCGGGTTGCACTGTCATCATGGGCGAGCGCACTTTCTTCTCGTTACCAAAACATCCACTGCCTAATCGACGCAATATTGTGCTTTCCGACCGCGCTGACTTCACCTTTGAGAACACAGAGGTGGTACACTCTATTCCAGAGGCACAGGCGGCTGTCGCGCCTGACGAGCAAGCATTTATCATTGGTGGTGGAATGGTTTATCGCCAGTTTCTACCTCTGGTAGATAAACTCTATATTACCCATATCCACCATTCTTGGGAGGATGCCGACACCTTCTTCCCCGAAATTGACCCTGCTATATGGCAATGTATCAGCGAAGATCGCCACGAGGCAGATGATAAAAACCCTTATCCATACACTTTTGCTATTTATACCAAAAAATAAACATGCGCAAACTTATCATAATGGCTACACTTGCCCTATTGGCTGCCTCTTGTCAAACAAAAGAAGATGCCACTAAAGCACCTATCACCAAGCCCGAAATCACCATTGAAGGCGGACGCCTGACACCCGAAGCATTGTGGGCGATGGGACGTATCAATAGTGTTTACCCTGATGAGCAATCAGGGCTGATAGCATACACGGTGAGTTACTATAGCGTAGAGGAGAACCGTTCCACTTCGTGGATTCGCGTTGCGCGCGAAGAAGATGGCAAACTAGTCACTATCAACGAGTTCGTTGGTCATAGCCCTGCATGGCACAATGGACAACTCTGCTATATCAACGTAAAAGGCGAACTCATCATTGGCGAAAAGACGCTCACTGGCTTCGACAAAGGTATAGATGGGTTCCTGCTCTCACCACAAGGCGATAAAATCATTCTTATTGCTCAAGTCAAGACCATAGTTAGCACAGCAGACATATATCCTGACCTGCCATTGGCTTCAGGACGCGTGGTAGATGACCTCATGTACAAGCATTGGGATGAATGGACTGAAACCGCTCCCCACCCCTTCCTATGCGAACTTAAATCCGGAGTCACGAATCACGAATCGGGCAACAAGAAACTAGAAGTAATCAACTGCCTTGACTTGCTCGAAGGTACGCCCTATGAGTCGCCTATGAAGCCTTTTGGCGGTATTGAGCAATTGGCGTGGAGCCCAGATGGCAAAACCATCGCCTACACTTGTCGCAAGAAAAGCGGATTGGAATATGCCATCTCTACCAACTCCGATATCTATTTATATGACCTCGCAACAGGCATACATACCAACCTCACCGAGGGCAATATGGGCTATGATACTAACCCCAGTTATTCACCCAACGGCGAATATATTGCATGGCAATCCATGGAGCGTGACGGTTATGAGAGTGATGAGAACCGATTGATGGTCTGCAATCTTTTGACAGGCGAACAAATATTCCTCAGCAAAGGGCTCAACACCAATGTAGATAACTATTATTGGAAAGATGACAACACGCTCGTTTTCAGCGCAGTGTGGCACGCAACAGCGATGCTATATGAGATCAATCTTCGCGGAGAACGTACCTGTTTGACTACTGGGCAATACGACTATATGCCTGCTGCTAACGTAGGTGATACTTACTATTGTTTACGCCATTCAATGCGTGAAGCCAACGAGATCTTCCGTTTCTGCAAGGGAGAAGAACCTGTGCAAATCAGCCACGAGAATGACAACATCTACTCGCAGATTGAAATGGGTACAGTGGTGCCTCGTTGGCAAAAGACCACCGACAACAAAGATATGTTCACATGGGTTATTTATCCTCCTCATTTCGATTCAAACAAGAAATATCCTACTCTGCTCTATTGCGAAGGTGGTCCACAATCGCCTGTTAGTCAATTCTGGAGTTTCCGTTGGAATTTCATGATGATGGCTGCCAACGACTATATCATCGTAGCACCTAATCGTCGCGGATTACCCGGATTTGGTAATGAGTGGAACGAACAAATCAGTGGTGACTACGGAGGACAATGTATGAGGGATTATCTCTCTGCCATTGATGAATTTGTAGCCAGCGAGCCATATGTAGATAAAGACCGTTTAGGATGCGTAGGTGCATCATTTGGAGGTTTTAGTGTGTATTGGTTGGCGGGTCATCACAACAAGCGTTTCAAAGCGTTTATTGCACACGATGGTATCTTCAATATGGAGATGCAATACCTTGAGACAGAAGAAAAATGGTTTGCTAACTGGGATATGGGTGGCGCATATTGGGACAAGAAGAACAAAATTGCGCAACGTACCTTTGCCAACTCGCCTCACCTTTTTGTGGGCGAATGGGATACACCTATCCTCTGCATTCATGGCGAGAAAGACTATCGCATCCTCGCAAACCAAGGTATGGCAGCGTTTGATGCAGCCAAGATGCGCGGTGTACCAGCACAATTATTGATATTCCCAGATGAAAACCATTGGGTATTGAAACCACAAAACGGTATCTTGTGGCAACGCACATTCTTCAGTTGGTTGGATAAATGGTTGAAGTAGTATAGAATTTAGTGAGAGATGATAAATTTAGAAGGAAAAAATGCATTGATTACTGGTGCGTCGCGTGGTATTGGACGATCCATTGCTCTGCTTTTTGCAGAGTATGGATGTAATATCGCGTTCACATATATCAACGAAGACCAAGAAGCGGCAGACATTACTGCCGAGCTACAAGCCAAAGGTGTACGAGTGCTTTGCATCAAGAGCGATGCTGCCAATTTTGCTGCTGCACATGAGGTAGTGAAACAAGTAGTGGATGCCTTTAGCAAAATAGACATATTAGTTTGTAACGCAGGCATCACTCATGACACGCTACTCATGCGTATGACTGAGGAGCAATGGGATGATGTACTCAATGTGAATCTCAAGTCCGTATTTAACTACTGCCATGCAGTTACCCCACAAATGGTACGTCAGCGCAGTGGAAGCATCATTGCTATGTCATCCGTTGTAGGTATTGGAGGTAATGCAGGACAAGCCAATTATGCTGCATCTAAGGCTGGTATCATTGGTTTAATAAAAACATTGAGCAAAGAATTAGGAGGTCGTAACATTCGTGCAAATGCCATTGCACCAGGATTCATTCTGACAGACATGACGTTAGCACTGCCTGAAGCAACGCGTACAGAAATGATTAAAATAATACCTATGCACCGTTATGGTGAAACGGATGAAGTCGCCAAAGTGGCACTATTCTTAGCATCTGACCTCTCATCATATGTTTCAGGACAAGTAATTTCCGTAAATGGTGCTATGGGATGAATAGTTGGTTAATAAATAGCAATACATAATTAAAAAACAATATGAAATTAAATGATAGAGTTATAGCCGTTATTGGTTTAGGCTATGTTGGGTTGCCCTTGGCAATTGAATACGGAAAAAAGTACCGTGTAATTGGTTTTGATATTTACCAAGCTCGCGTGGATGAGTTGAATCGTGGAGAGGATCACACTTTGGAAGCAGACCTCGTAGGTATGAAGCAAGCTCGCGATGCATATGAGAGCACCAAGAAGATAGGTCTTACCTTCACCAGCAATATGGAGGACCTAAAGCAAGTTAATACTTATATTGTGACTGTCCCGACCCCTATCGATCGTTTTAACAACCCTGATCTCACTCCATTATTGAAAGCCAGTGAGACCATCGGAAAGACTTTGCAAAAAGGCGATTTAGTAATCTATGAATCAACAGTATATCCAGGTTGTACTGAGGAAGACTGCGTGCCCGTATTGGAGAAGTTTAGCGGTTTGAAGTTCAACGAGGACTTCTTCTGCGGTTACTCACCCGAGCGTATTAATCCTGGTGATAAGGTAAACACCTTGACCAAGATTAAGAAGATTACTTCTGGTTCTACCCCAGAGATAGCAGACTTGGTGGATGCATTATACAATAGTATTTTGGAGAACGGTACCCATAAGGCTCCAAACATGAAGGTGGCAGAGGCAGCGAAGGCTGTGGAGAATAGTCAACGAGATGTAAATATCTCATTTATGAACGAATTGGCTTTGATTTGCGACCGCGTAGGAATTGATACCAACGATGTCATCGAAGCAGCAGGTAGCAAGTGGAACTTCTTGAAATATCGTCCAGGTTTGGTAGGCGGACACTGCATATCTGTGGATCCATACTACTTGGCACACAAAGCAAAATCGCTGGGTTATGACCCGCAAGTAATCTTATCAGGTCGTGCAGTGAACAACTCCATCGCCAAGTTTATCGCAGATAAAGTGCTAAAATTGATGATTCAAAAAGACCACAAAATTAAAGATTCTAATGTATTGATTCTAGGTGTAACCTTCAAAGAGAACTGCCCAGATTGCCGCAACACCAAAGTGGTGGATATTGTAGAAGAATTGGAAGATTTTGGCTGCTGCGTGGATATCTATGATCCATGGGCAAGTGCAGAGGTTGTGAAACATGAGTATGGCAAAGAGCTGATTGCAGCTGTTGATCCAGATAAAGAGTATGCAGCGGTTATAGCATGTGTGAGCCATAATCAATTTAAGACTTTCGATTTCAAGAAATACAAGGAAAATAATGCGGTCATCTTTGATGTGAAAGATTTTGTGGATCGCACATTGGTAGATGGACGATTGTAAGTAGCAGAGCTGCAAAAGTGACTAAAGCAAAAATGGTTCGCCTACGGCTCACGTGAAGCGTAGCAAAACCTCTTTTGTGAGTGAAACGAACAATAAACATAAACAAAGTGAATATGACAATAGCAGTAGCGGGAACAGGGTATGTAGGCTTGTCAATTGCGACGTTGCTGGCACAACATCATAAAGTGTTAGCTGTAGATATTGTGCCCGAAAAAGTGGAGATGATCAATCGTCGCCAATCACCTATTCAAGACGAGTACATTGAGAAGTACTTCGCTGAAAAGGAATTGGATTTGACGGCTACTTTGGATGCAGAATCGGCATACAAAGAGGCAGATTTTGTGGTTATCGCTGCGCCAACGAATTATGATAGTCAGAAGAATTATTTTGACACGTCGGCAGTAGAGTCGGTGATTGGATTAGTGCAAAAGGTTAATCCTAATGCGATTATGGTAATCAAGTCCACTATTCCTGTGGGATATACGGAGAGTGTATGTCAAAAATATGGCACGGAGAATATTTTATTCTCCCCTGAATTCTTGCGTGAGAGCAAGGCGCTATATGACAACTTGTATCCATCACGAATTATTGTAGGTACTGATTTGAAGAATGAGCGATTAGTAGAGGCAGCGAAGCAGTTTGCAGGACTGCTGCAAGAAGGTGCTATCAAAGAAAATGTAGCCACTCTGTTTATGGGATTCACTGAGGCTGAAGCGGTAAAGTTATTTGCCAATACGTATCTAGCATTACGTGTGAGTTACTTCAACGAATTGGATACCTATGCCGAGATGAAAGGTCTTGATACGCAATCAATTATCAACGGCGTATGTCTTGATCCTCGAATCGGAACGCACTACAATAACCCATCGTTTGGTTATGGCGGATATTGTTTGCCCAAAGACACCAAGCAGTTGTTGGCGAATTATCAAGATGTGCCTGAGAACTTGATTGAGGCGATTGTGGAAAGTAATCGTACACGTAAGGATTTCATAGCAGACCGTGTATTGGCAAAAGCAGGATATTATGACTATTACAACAATGGTCAATACAATGCACAAGAAGAACATACTTGCGTGATTGGCGTATACCGCTTGACAATGAAATCGAATTCAGACAATTTCCGTCAGTCAAGTATCCAAGGCATTATGAAACGCGTGAAGGCTAAGGGCGCACAAGTGATTATCTACGAACCTACTTTACCCGATGGTTCAACATTTTTTGGTTCATTAGTAGTCAACAACTTAGAGCACTTCAAAGCGCAATCACAAGCGATTATTGCCAACCGCTATGATACTTGTTTAGAAGACGTGAAAGAAAAAGTATATACAAGAGATATATTTAGAAGAGATTAATATGTCACCTATCTGTTTATGGATTAAGAATGCACGTAGCATTGCATTGCCTCAATCTGCTTTACCATGTTTGACGGCAGTGGTACTATGTATAGGTCAAGAGGGGTTCATTTGGTGGTTAGCTTTTCCAGTATTTTTAGGTATATGTGCAGCTCACTTGGGAATGAATCTCGCAGATGACTATTTCGATTTCAAACACGACTCTCGCGTACGCTCCGACTTGAGTAGCACTAGTATCCGTGCTCGCATGGAGAAATGCCACTATCTCAAACGAGAAGGTGATGTAGCAACAAGCGAACCAAAAGCTAACATTAGCCAATTAGGTTGGGCGGTCGTAGCATTTCTTGGTTTTGCTGCATTGATGGGAGGAGTCGCTTTTTTTGCACAATGGCTTATTCATGGTTGGCAAGCAGCTATGGGCATTGTGATTTATGCTGTAGCAGGTCTCATCGTGGGAATTAATTACTCAGGCAAACCCCTCGAATTGGGTTATCATGGTTTGGGCGAATTGGTGATTGGTCTAATGTTTGGTCCGATTAACATGTTAGGCGTCCAAACTGCACTAACAGGAGTTCCTTTCACGTGGCAAATGCTGTGCATGAGTATAGGAATAGGTTGTATGGTGACCAACATTGTGTATGTTCACTCGGTAATGGAAGTGAATGCAGATGCCGAACTGGGAAAAATGACTTTTGCACGCTTACTCAAAAGCAAAGCTACCATGATTATCTTTATTGGAATCTTTGCTATTATGCCCTTCGTTATGTTAGGTTTAGGTATAGCGTTGAGTTGGTGGAGTCCATGGTATCTCCTAACTATAGCTACTTTGCCTATGTCCGTATTCTTAATCCACTCTACCCGATTGTTTGCTTATGGTCTGCCACGCAACGATACACCACATTGGTGGATGGGACCAATGGGGGATTGGAAGGGATATAAGCAAGCAGGGATTGACTGGTTCCTCTATCGCTGGCTGCTTGCCCGCAATATTTGTACTTACTTCTGCTTGATACTGATAGTAGTACATATTTGTTTAAGAGTTATTGGCTAAAAGTATGAATATTTTTAAAACACTTGGACATTATATCTATTTGGCACAATGGTTTGCACGTGCACGTTTTTTTGGTCGTCGTGCACCTTTGCAGACAGTATTATTCATTACCGATAAATGTAACTTACGTTGCAAACATTGCTCCGTATATGGTAGTGCAGGTTACAAGCAACGCTTGTTTGAGGATATTGTAGCCGATATGCGCTATTCTTATGAACTTGGCTCACGTTTCATTGATCTTGAAGGTGGCGAACCCACTCTGTGGAGAGAGTCAAAAGGCAATGAGGAGAAAGGCGAGTATTACACTATCAATGACCTAATTGACAAAGCATTGGAGATCGGTTTTTTCTCTATCACCGTCACTACCAATGCGCAGCAAGACTTCTCTTGGATACATCCACAATCCATATGGGTGAGTATGGATGGTATTGGCGGATACCACGACCGCATTCGCGGCGAAGGCTCATTCGCACGCTTAGAAGAAAATATCCGCAAATCGGGTTTCAAACACATCTGCGTAAATATGGTAGTGAATGCCCTCAACTACGAATCGTTGGATGCTGCAATGGAGTATGTTAAGAACAATCCTGCCATTGAACAAATTTCCATCAATTTCCATACGCCTTATCCAGGTACTGAGTACTTGATGTTGCCAGCCGAGAAGAAAGCCGAATTGATTGACAAGGTGCTGACTTATAAGAAGAAAGGTTATCCAATCATGAACTCACGTTCGGGACTGAAACTCATGAAACGCAACGCGTTAGGAAAGATTGAGTTGGGTAAAGAATGCTTTGTTACGAACTTTATCTATACTGATGGTAGCCGTAGTTTATGTTTAGGCTATGGTACAGATCAATGTCGTGTCTGCGGATTCTGTATGGCTGGCGAGATGGCCAGTGTGTTCCATTTTCGCCTCGACACCATTCTCTCAGGATTCAAATTGAGAATGTAATTAAATGATTTATATAACGTTACTTACCAAAAGAAAACGCTGCCATTTGGCAGCGTTTTTCTAATATCATTTATCTTGGTATCCTGGATTTTGAGTAAATCCATTTGCCACAACATAATCAGGCAATGGGAAAATCTTCATATAATCTGGACTCACAAAAGGAGTTTGACCTGGCAGATTGTCTGTAGCTTTATCATCTGTATATTTCAACACCCACAAGTTAGCAGGATCTGAATCATCTTGTACAGATTTAGGACCTGTGAAACGGTCAAATCGGATCAAATCTTGACGACGATGACCTTCCCACATCAACTCACGACAACGCTCGTTGCAAAGTTCATCCAATGTAAGAGAAGTCTCATTATATGCAGTAGCACCTGCACGCTCCCGTACTTTGTTAGCCGCAGCTACAGCGACTGCATTAGCTTGGCCACCATTAGCACGCATCTCTGCCTCAGCTTTCATCAAGTAAACATCTGCCAAACGATAAATTGGGAAGTCATTACTCATATGATCTCCTACTCCCTCTTGGATTTGGAATTTTACAAAACGAGCACCCTCAAATATGTTATAAATTTTAAAATCTGAAGTATTGGTGAGAGTTGTAATTGTATCAGTAAATACAGCAGGGAATTCGAAATTTTTATCTTCTAATTTAGCAAATTCCTCATATGTTGCAGGCCAATTGCTTGGTTTACGCACATATTCTGGCATTAATACATAAGTGACACTATCTACAGCAACTTTAACACTCAATGCACTACCAGACTTGTCGTATTGTTGTCCACGCTCCCAACAATTGATACGCGTATCACCTTCTCCATACAAACCTAGCACCTTGTGAGTTGTACAATATCCATTCCACGGTTGATTCTTCAAACCATAAGAGTTTTGAGAAGCATAGTGCAATGTCATCATATGGAATTGCATACCCTTAGAGAAAGATGCATCATAGAATACGCACCAAATATTCTCTGTTGAACCTTGATTTTCAACTTTAAAGTTATCAAAATAACTTGAAGTCAAAGAATAAGCTTTAGAATCAATAATTGAATCACAATAGAGAGATGCTTTTTTATAGCAATTATCCGCAGTAGGAGCATATTTAGCTTTACCAACAACTCCCCATGCTTCTGCATTCAAATACATCTTAGCCAATACCATCCAACCCACATGTTTATTAACACGAGAATAGACTTTAGTTTCACTTGCTTGAGGCACATATTGGTGCAAATCAAGCATGATGGAATCAAAAATCTCATGACGTTGCCCTTGTTTTGCTTGGTAGCCATCCTCACCTAATTGTGAAACGAACTGCACATTACCAAAATTGTCCAACATCAAATAGTGATACCACGCACGCAAAATATAGAGTTCGGCCATATCAGCAGGACGTGTCTTATCCAAACCTACAGAACGCATCCATTTCATCATAGAGTTACACTTAGAAACACCACGATAAGCAAATGCCCATGCATTATTACCAGATTGACCTCCACGTGAAATTTCACGAGTTTTAGAATTGAAACGATGGTTGTGTAGAATCCAAAAAGCATTGCCATCTAACCAGTCACCTGCAAAACGAGTTGGAACTACGCACTCATCGGTAGTATTCTCTTGCAATGACCAAAAACCTTCGCGATATGCATAACCATATTCACGTTGAAGATTCACATATACATCACCTAATTTGGGAGCCAATGCATCTTCACTTTGTTCAAATCCTTCACGATCATACTCACTATAAATCTGAGGATTCAAATCGCAAGCATTGAATGTAAATAACAAACTAATACCTGCAAATAAAACTATTATCTTTTTCATATTCAGTTTCATAAAATTGATTATTTATGTTATTAGAATGCCAAATTTACACCCAACATGAATGTACGAGGAATTGGATAATACTCTACACCTTCAATACCAGGCTCCAAACCAGACATATTTACTGTTTCTGGATCCACACCCGAATAATTAGATATTGTGGCCAAGTTTTGCGCTGTGAAATAAATACGAGCATTAGTCAAGTATTTCTTCACATCATCATTGAGTTTGAAGGTATAACCAAGAGTCACGTCGCCTAATTTCGCAAATGTTCCACTTTCAAGATAGTAGTCAGTCATTTTCTTAGGAGGTGTTGTACCATTGTCAGGACTAATAATCATGTTACCACTTGCCAAAGAAGATTGGTTACCATAAGCAAGGCGCTTTGTATTCAGCAACTTGCCTCCTATTGCACCACGCAAGTTAAATGAGAAGTCAACATTGTAGAATGACATACTTGAACTCAAACCCCAAGTAATAATCGGAAGTGCATTACCTAAAATTACTTTGTCTTCATTTGTCAATTGAGAGAATTTTCTTATTTTTCCATCTTTAGAATATCCGTAGAAATTGCCATCTTTATCTTTACCCGCGTATTTGTAACCGTAGAAATTACCTACAGACTGACCTACTTCTAAGATTTGGAATGTTTCAGATGTCCATCCAACAGAGCCATCACCAATACCTCCACGTAGTTTGTCTGCATCAGGGAATTTGAATTCATCATTACCCAAAGAAAGTACCTTATTCTTATTGTGTGCCATTGTCAAACCTAAATTCCAAACAAAGTTTTTACGTTCAATAGCCACACCATTCAATGTTAATTCAATACCTTGGTTACGCAAAGAGCCGAGGTTTAACAGCATTGAACCAGCCTCATATTTAGAAGCATCAACAGGATACCAATATAACAAATCACGTGTGGTACGATTATAATAATCTAATGTTCCACTCAAACGACCTTGCAAGAATGCAAAATCAACACCCACATTAACCTCGTGTTTGGTTTCCCATTTAAGGTCAGGATTTGGAACTGTTGCCAAAGACCATGTAGCCACTTTATCAGTTCCAAAATAAGCATAATCTTCATTTTTGTTCATACGACCAATCCAAGGATAGCAATCACCAGGCATGTTACCTGTAACACCATAACCAGCACGAAGTTTCAATTCTTTCACCACATCTTGTCCGCGCATGAAGTTTTCATTGGTAATTAACCAACTTGCACTGACAGAAGGAAAATATCCCCAACGATTGTTTGCACCAAATTTAGAAGATCCCTCCGCACGAATACTTGCATTAATGTAGTAACGTTGATCATAGTTGTAGTTGATACGACCAAATGCAGATGCTAATTTCCACTCCTCCTTCCATGAAGATATCCCAATGCCATCTTTAGAGCCTCCATTAGTAAGATTATTCAATCCTTCACCAAGACCAAGGTTGTTATACAAGAAATCATCTGTAGGGAACATAGTATTACTAGCTCCAAAACTCTCAGAAACAAAATCTTGATATGCATAACCCGCTAAGATTGTAAAAGCATGATTATTGATTTCGTTGGTATATTGAGCAGTAGCCTCAAACATACGAGTAGTATTAAAGTTGTTGCCCTTAGATGCAACGCCCTTGGTACCATTTCCCGCAACAGAGTTAGATGGTTGGTAGTTACCCGTTGATTGGTTCCAGAATTGGTACGAACCAAATGCACTAATACGAAGACCAGTCACAGGTTTGATAGTAGCTCGAATACTACCCAAAAATGTTTGTTCCACACCATCATCTGTCTTTTGCATAATCATAGCAACAGGATTGGAGAAACCTGATTTATCAAAGTTCTGATAATAACCACCATATTTCACATAATCAGGATCTGTTGGATTGCTATAAACAGGCATTGTTGGATTGTATTTCATAGCTTGTTGATATGCGCCATGAGGAACCCAAGATGAATTCATATGTGAATAGGATACATTGTAGTTGAACTCCAACATATTATTCAATGCAGACTGGTTAACATTTGCACGAGCAATAATTTCTTGGAATTGGGATTTAATCGCAAGACCTTGATTCAACTTATAGTTAATGGAAGCACGATAATCCACATTTTTCATACCACCCGATAATGCAAGATTGTGTTCTGTAGAAACAGGAACTCGAGTAATTTCATTATACCAATCGGTTTTTGCTCCATAATTAACACCACCCGCAGCTACAAACTCTTCTGGGCTATACAAATTGATACGTCCAGCAGTATTGGCAGTACTTACCGTAGCATTGTATTCAACTTGAGTTTTACCCTCTTTACCTTTTTTTGTGGTAATGATAATCACACCAGCATTTGCACGTGTACCATAGATAGCAGCAGCAGAACCATCTTTGAGGACATCCATAGATTCGATATCATTAGGATTGATGTTATTCATACTTGCGCCAGGTACACCATCAATAATATACAAAGGAGTGGTAGAACCTGTGAGTGAACCTGCACCACGAATTTGTACACTAAACCCACGGTTAGTAGGGTCACCACCACCATCCTTGGACATAGTCAAACCAGCTACCTTACCTTGCAACAAACCTTCGGGGCTATTGAATGCACCTTTGTTGAAATCCTCAGCTTTCACACTAGAAACAGAACCTGTGATTTCTTTCTTGGTTTGCGAACCATAACCGATAGCCACGACCTCTTGGAGGACGTGAGTATCCTCTTCTAATTTAACAATCATGCCGTCTTTAGCTGCCAATGTTTGTGCAGCAAAACCCATGTAGCTAATTTGGATTTGAGTACCCTCAACTACATTCAGCACGAAATTACCATCGAAATCCGTAATCACACCATTGGTTGTGCCTACTTCAACGACACTAGCACCAATAACTGGGAAATCGGTCGATGCTTCCAAAACGGTACCTGTAATCTGAGCAGACATTGAAAGAGAGAATGCTGCGAATAGTACAAGTAAAATTGTCTTGTTTCTCATCATGTTTAATAATTTAAATTGTTAATAAATGTGTTATATTATGAATTTATAATCAGTTTGCGCGTAGTAGATTTCTCCCGGACGCAACATAGCATTTGGAAAATGTTCGTGGTTAGGTGCATCAGGGAAGTTCTGCGTCTCCAAACATATGGCATGTTGCACATCGTATGGTCTGCCACTCTTGCCCACATGTTGCTCCACCCAATTGCCTGTATAGACTTGTAACCCAGGTTGAGTAGTCCATACTTGCATCTCTCTACCACCTGCAACTAATGTAGCTGCATGAAGCATTTTTTGTCCTTCAGGGATTGGGCATAGTACAAAATTATTGTCTATACCACGTCCTGGAGCAAAGAAAGCATCATCTATACGATCGCCTACACGCATCATCTCACGGAAATCCATTGGAGTACCTTCCACCGAAAGAATCTCGCCCGTAGGGCATGCGGTATCATCAAATGGTGTATATTCATCCGCAAACACTTGCAACTGATGATTGTGCACTGTACCACTACCTTCTCCTTCAAGATTAAAATAGGCATGATTAGTAAAACCTAAGATAGTTGGCTTATCTGTTTTTGCCTCATAGACAATAGAAAGCGCATTATCTTTGGTTAGTGAATAGATAACATACACATCTAAGTTGCCAGGGTAACCTTCCTCACCATTTTTTGCACGATAATGCAATGAAACGGAATATGTAGATTGCCCTACAATATCCCATACCTTTTCATTGAAACCATGTACGCCTCCGTGCAAGGAATTGGTACCATTGTTGATTGGGAGTTGGTACTCTACTCCATCAAGAGCAAACTTACCATCTTTGATACGATTGGCATAGCGACCAATAATGGCATTGAAATAGGTTTCTTGATTGCGCCACTCCTCAAAAGTGGAGAATCCCAATACCACATCTGCTTTCTCGCCTTGCTTATTGGGAACAATCAAAGATACTACTTTCGCACCATAATTGGTGATTTGAGCTTGCAGACCGTTGCGATTGGTCAGCGTGCATAATGTCACACGCTTGCCATCTACGCGAGTATTGAATGATTCAATGTTAATCATATCATCAAAGATTAAGCATTTACACGATGTGCTCCGTCGCCAATCTCAGCGATATAGAAATCTGCTTTTAGTCCCGTCTTCTCGGTATATTCGGCACCTACTTGCTCAAGGAACGTAGGGATAGCTTCGTCGCGAACCAATGATACGGTGCAACCACCAAAACCACCACCCGTCATGCGGCTACCCAATACGCCTTCCACTTTCCATGCAGCTTCTGCCAATGCATCCAACTCAGGGCCTGTCACTTCATAATCATCACGTAACGATATATGACTTTGTGTCATCAGTTTACCGAATAGTTCAATATTACCTTGTTGCAATGCCTCTACCGCATCCTTGGTGCGTTGCACTTCGCCCACCACGTGGCGCGCACGGCGATGTGCCACTTCATCCGTGATGGCGTGCTCCACTTGCTCAAAATCGGCTTGCAAGAGTTCTGCCAGATTCTTAATTGGACGAACGGCACTAATCTGCTGAACAGCCAATTGGCACTGACGCACACGGTCGTTGTATGCACCCGAATCCAAATGGTGAGGCGAGTGCGTATTGCTGATCACCACCTTGATGCCCTCCAATTTCACAGGCACCAAATCAAACGCCAATGTGTCGCAGTTGAGGTAGATAGCATGGTCTTTCTTGCCTTGTGCTGAAGCAAACTGATCCATGATACCGCACATCACACCTGCAAACTCATGTTCTGATGCCTGACCAATCTTCGCCAATTCGGTGCGGTCATATCCTGTACCTAATAATTCGTTGAAAGCAAAAGCAGTTACCACTTCCATCGCCGCACTACTGCTGAGTCCTGCACCAGCAGGCACATTGCCCCAGAAAAGAATATCGTAGCCTTGTGTAATGGATACACCACGTTTGATGAATTGTGCAATCACTCCGAGTGGGTAGTTTGCCCATGCCTTGTTTGGCAATGGAGTGGTGAGTTGCGTGAGTTCAAGTGAATAGACAGCATCTATATTCAACGAACGGAAGTTAATCTTTTGCTCATTATTAGGAGCCATCAACAGATATGTACCAAAACTCAATGCACATGGGAACACAAAACCACCGTTATAGTCGGTATGTTCCCCAATTAAGTTGACACGACCTGGTGAAAAGAATATATCGGTTGCTGATTTCTGATAAGCTACTTCGTAAGCAGATTTGAGTTGTTCGATTGTCATGGTATAGTATTTATTGAATAGTTATTATTGCTTTCTTTAATTCTCTGGCTGTGGCAGTCAATGTGCAACTGCCTTCTACAATAGCCGTCAATTCACCTGCAAAAGCGTGGTGTTGAGGTATGTGGAAAAGGTCAAGATTAGCAGCATCGCCATTGGCAGCCGCGCGGAAATGTCCTTCGCCTTTGGTGGAAAAACGAATGAGATGATTGGCTTGTGGACAAACATTGCCGTTCTTATCGCAAACACGTACACGCACAAAGTGCATTGGTTTACTGTCTGTTGCAGGAATATCTTCTACATACATTTCAATATGGTGTGGTGCGCTTGCTGTCTTGCGTACTGCCTCGCCATATGGTGTAACTACTTTGATTTCTCCTGCCTCGAATGGCACATTATCCCAAATGAGACGATAGCGGCGTTGCAAGCCCAATGAATCGCCTGCTTTAATAGCAGTTTCAGATTCCTCACGGGTGAGTTTGCGTACCTTACCCATACTCTTGCCATTGACAAAAAGTTCGCCTTCCTCAGCATCGGTGTATGCCATCACTGGTACGGTGTCGCCTGCATTCCAATTCCAATGAGGTAAGAGGTGTACGGTGTGTACATCCTTGCGCCATTGCGAACGATATAGGTAATAACGGTCTTTAGGAATACCCGCAAGGTCAATGATACCAAAGTAGGATGAATGGCTTGGCCATGCATCCGTATCCCATGGTGATGGTTCGCCAAGATAGTCAAAGCCCGTCCAAACGAATTGTCCGATGGTCCATGGATAATCGTCCATATTGCGGAAGTCATCTTCTGGCAGATTACTCCATGGGCAATATTGTAAGTCATAGCCAGAGCATTGATTGGTTTGGCTATTGCCACCAGGATGATTCATATTGGTGATATGGTCGGTATCATCAGGAATAGCAGGCAATAGATATACACCGCGCGAAGAGACGGTAGAGGCAGTCTCTGAGCCAAGAATGAGGTGTTGGGGTGTACGTTGGTAGGATTCCAGATAACGATGTGGACGGTAATTGAGTCCTACTATTTGCAGCACACTGGCAAAACCATTCTCGAGTACACAAGTCACTTGGTCCATACCTGCGGTACAAGGACGTGTACCATCTTCGCGAACGCAAATATCTTGCAACATTTTGGCAATCTTATAACCCTCAGGGGCGCACTGTGTAGGCACTTCGTTACCGATAGACCACATGACGATACTTGGGTTGTTGCGGAAGTGGTGTAACATATTCACCATATCGCGCTCTGCCCATTCGTTGAAGAAACGGCTATAGCCATTCTTGCACTTTGCCCAATCCCACTCATCAAATGGCTCGCACATTACCATCAAACCTAACTCATCACAAAGTTCAATTTGCTCTGGTGCAGGCATATTATGAGAAGTACGAATGGCGTCACACCCCATCTCCTTGAGCATAAGTAACTGACGGCGCAAGGCATCTCGACTGATAGCCGAGCCAAGAGGACCTAAATCGTGGTGCAAGCATACGCCTTGGAACTTACGCACTTTACCATTCAGCAGGAAGCCCACATTAGGCACAATTTGCACGCTGCGTACACCAAAAGTCGTTTCTACCGTTTCTTGATATACACTATCTGCAATCACACATGTGCGAGCAATATACAAGTTTGGTGTTTCAGGCGACCAGAGAGCAGGATTATTGATAGTAATATTTTGCTCCAAAGGTAGGTTGTGCTTCACATCGTAGTGGCTTACGAGTGAATCCACTACTTCGCCTGTTGCTTTGTGAACGAGTGATGTACGTAATTCGATATGCTTATTGAGCGCATTAGCTACCGTTATTTTGATATTCACAGCAGCCAATTCCTCGGTCACGTAAGGTGTAGTGATATGTGTGCCCCAGATAGGTACATACACTTGTGGTTTTTGAATCAGATGTACATTGCGGTATAATCCTGCACCAGGGTACCAACGGCTACTCTGTTCACGGTTTTGTAAACGAACAGCAATCTCGTTTTCGCCAACCTGCAAAGCAGATGTAATATCACAATGAAACGCATTGTAGCCATATGGCCAGAAGCATACTTTCTGTCCATTGACATACACTTCTGCTTCGCTCATTGCTCCGTCGAAGAGGAGGAAATAAGCCCCCTCTAACTCCCCCTGAAGGGGAAGAATGGTTTTGTACCATGCGCTACCCATGTATGGTAGTCCACCTGTACGACCCGTTTTGATAGAAGGGAAGGTTTCGCCATTTTGCCATACGGTGACATTCTGTAAGTCATTAGCGCGGTCAAAAGGACCATAGATAGCCCAATCGTGAGGTATAGTTACTTCTTGCCAATTTTTGTCTTCTGCCACTGGCATTTGGTGGTCACTTTGCTCTTTGGCAAATTGCCAAGAAGTAATCAGAGAAGTGATTGCTAAAATTAAGAGATTCATTGGATTATGAATTTTGAATTATCTTTTCCAAAGGGTTTTTAGTGCATTATTAGGTTGTCCTTTAGAGGTGAAAGCTCCCATATTGTATGCACCCCACCCTAATTCGATATATTCTTTTGGACGCCAGTTATTATATACTTGTGGTTCCCAATAAAAGATACCTTTCATATAATCCAACGTATCTACGCGTTGGCGGAAGTCTGCCATTACTTCTTTAGCTACGGTCACAGACGTTGCCATTGTGCCAATCTCTACGACCATGATAGGGCAATTGAATTCGCTGTGCAAAAGACGGATATTATTGGCAGCTAACTTATTCATTTCATCCCAATCTTTGCCCGACCATTGCTTCATCATAGGATAGTGGCTCAAGCCAATCATATCGAATTTACCACCATTCTGCTTGAGTTTACGGAAGAACCAGTTATTATTCTCATAGGCATTATCAATGTGTACGATTACCAAAGCGTCTGGGAAGATAGCTTTGCATGCATCGTATCCAACAGTGGTAAGCTCAGCATAATTTTTCCAGCCATTAGGTATATCACCGTTGGTATTCCATAGTTGTCCCATAGGCCAGAGCATACCGTTGCGTGTCTCATTGCCTACTTGTATCCATTCTGGAGTTACACCCTCTGCTTTCAGTGCAGAAAGCACATCAGTAGTATGGTCAGCCACCGCTTGCTTCATTTGCGCGAGATCATAATTAGCCCAATCTACAGGAATATTTTGACGACTAGGGTCTGCGAAGAAGTCGGAATAGTGGAAATCTATCATCACTCGCAGTTTGAGCGCAGCAGCGCGTTTGGCTTTGATGATAACATCCTCTTTGTTGCACCAGCCTGTAGAATGGTTGACCCATACGCGAAGACGTACTGAGTTCATACCTGCCTCACGCATCACGCGCAAACCATCGGCAGCTTGTCCAAGGGAATCATAGAAAAGCACACCATCATTTTCTTGTTCACTAATCCATGAGCAGTCAGCCCCATAAGCATAACTGCCGACTATAGGATTAGGATAATCGTCAACAGGTTGGTTACATGAAAAGAGAAGTAATGTAATTGAGAGTAAAAATAAGCATTTTTTCATAACGATATTAGCTTTAACATTCAACGTGCAAAGGTACGATTTTTTTTGCAAATACGCAAATATTTTTTTATATTTTGCTTCAACTTTTATTATAAATAATAAAAAAGCCCTGTGGCGAACCACAGGGCGGTATGAGAAATCACTTCTCAAAGTTGATTATTCGCACAAAGAATATTTGTACTCAGATGTACTGAAATCGTGGCTAACAGCTACTTCTTCACCAAGAATACAGTTGTCCAAGTCTTTCCACTCATCTTCACCTGTTTCTTCGTTCTTAACGAGATGTTGAATTTGGTTAGACCAATCAGTATCGGTAGTAGCTTTGAACTTGTAACCTTTACCTGCAGAGCTAGTGATAACAGCTTTGTAAGAACCGTCAGCTTGCAATTCCATAGCAACGCCTTCTGTCCAACCATTGAAGTCACCGATGATAGCAGGCTCAAAACCGCCGCAATCAGGAGCTTTCAATGTGATAGTGTACTCTTGCTCAACAACCTCAACACATGGAGATTGATTGTTCTTCCAATAGAGGGATTTCAAGATTACTGGCTCAGCAGAGTTCCAGTTTTTCAAATCAGACTCGCCAGAGTAACCAGCAACAATGTCAACGGTGCCAGAAACGAGTTCCCAAGAATCTACATCACCAGTTTGATAGTCCCAAGAGAAAGAACCATCATCAGCGAGTTGAGCTGGCTTACCATCATTAGCTTCAACGCCGTCAACAACAGTAACAGGAACAACTGCTACATACCAACCATCAAAGCCCTCAAGAGCCTCAAACTTAACCATAGAAGCAGGATCAGTTGCCCAACCATTGTAAGAACCAGCAAAAACGATGTCATTACATACTGCACCAGCAAAGTGAACACATGCCACAAAATTACCTTCCTCCTCATAATCAGCAAGGTCAGCTGCAGTAGGAGCTGCTACTACGACTGTAGTGTCTCCTGGTTCTGGATCAATTGGATCAACTGGTTTTGGTTCGCAACCTACCAAAGCTACGGTTGCTACAGCAAGAGCTGCAAAAAAGAATTTTTTCATACTTTTTTAAAATTTTTAGTTAATAAATTAGTTAATATAAAGACATTTGTCTTGTTTCAAATTCGTATTATTAAGAGCAGTTAAACGACTAATAACCATCACCTTGTGTTTTCTTGTAATTAGCATTTGATGCTTTGTCGTCATTAGGTATTGGATACCAATTCCATTTTTCTGGCAAGCTTACATAAGGTTCACCCGTTTTCTTACCGCCACGACCTTCCCATGTATATTGATTAGCATCTGCTTTAGGTCCTGCAAAGCGGTTGAAGCGAATCAAATCTGTACGACGACGACCTTCTGTATAGAACTCACGACTCCACTCATCGCACAGTGTTTTTTCATCCAACGTAGTCAACGGAGCAGCATTAGCACGTTTACGAATCACATTGTTGATGATATCCAATGCATCAGATGTTTTATTTTGACGGAAGAGAGCCTCTGCCTCAATCATGTATGCCTCTGCCAAGCGAAGTAATGGAATATCGGTATCAGGCCAATTGGCATCAGATGCCACATTTTTAGCAGGATGTGCAGCTGTAGAGTAAACACCAGTAAACTTCACAACTGACCAACAATCATAGAATTCTGCAGACATTGGTCCTGATAATTTCCACACTTGTGTTAAATTAGAATCAGATTGCGAACAAAGGATAGCACGATCATCTTTGAGGAGTGAAGGCATAGTATATTCATCAGCTTTGATGGTATCAGCAGCCTCAGGGTCAGCGAACATATATACCATTTCTGGACTAGAGCGGAAACACTTCCAAGAGTCAGCAGAACCTGCAGGAACCATACCTGCATCACGAACTGCATTAATCACAAATCTGCTACCGCCCCAGCATTGGCAATATACACCGTCTTGATAGATGAGTAATAGTGCCTCGTTTTGTGCGCCATTGTTGTGATTGTCACCCATAAAAAGTTTTTGATATGCAGAATAGCGTACACCATCTTTAGAAATAGTTTCCTCAGTCAACAATTGGTAGTTACCTTTTTGTGCCTCTTTTGCTGCATTTTCAGCTTCAGCCCATGCTGCCTTACCTGTATAAACTTCTGCATTAAGATATGTACGAGCTAAAAGTAACCAAGCGGCATATTTGTCAACGCGATAGACACTAAGGCGTTGCTCTGGCAGAATTTCTGTCAGTTCATTTAACTCCCCAACTAACCATGTATAGAGTGCTTCACGCTCTACAAACTCAGGAAGTTCTGTAGATTCTTTTGTGCTCAAAGGTGCTACCTTGAACATATCCAACATATACCAATAATTGAGTGCACGAATAAAACGTACCTCTGCACGTTGGATATTTCCTAACTCATCAGTGCTAGCATGCTCAAGGAAGTGGTTACAAAGCTTTATATCAATATTCAATCGATAATACAAACCTTTTACAAGTGCATTGTCACCGTTCCAGTTCATCACACGGATATCAGCCAATCCCACGTCATTCCATATCCACCATCCTTCATCAGAACAGAACTCGTTGAGTTCCCACATCATACGATAGAATGAAGAGGTACCCTCATCCAAATCGTCGATATCACAGTCACCATCAGGACCTTTTTGTCCAGTCAATGCCAATGTTGCATAGCACTTTGAAAACACAGCATCTTGATTGAATGCAGTGGTAGAGTTTTTATCAATTGGTTCAGTATTTAGGTCATTAACACAAGCAGTCATACCCATTACTGCCATAACCAACACTCCTAATTTAACGAATGATTTCATACTATATTAATTATGAATTTTTGAATTACGAATTTTTAGAATTGCAAACTAAGACCGACAAGCGAAGTCATTGAACGAGGATACATATTATTGTCTATACCACCAAATACCTCAGGGTCAAGTCCTGAATATGAAGAGAACACACAAGGGTTCTGTACTGTCACATACGCACGACCAGAAATTTTGTTAGCCTTGAATGAATATCCCAGAGTGATATTATCAATACGCAAGAAAGATGCATTCTCTACGAAGTAATCCAAACGATACCATTCCGAGAATCCAGCAGAAGTACCTGCCTCATCTTTATAAATAAGATTTGATTTCATACCTTTGTTATGATAGGTGTCAAATGCCGTTCTAAGCAAGTTGTGATAACCATTTCGATAAAGGTTGGTAGGATCTGCATATTGCAAGTTTGCAGCCAAAACGTCATTGTAAACGTAGTTACCTATATTAGAGCGCAATGAAATACCTAAATCAAATCCATGGAATTGGAATTTAGTTTGGAAGCCCATAGTGACAGGAGCATTAGGGCTCTTGTAATAATATTGGTCATCTTCGGAGATTTTACCATCACCGCTGCGATCTACCACATACCAATATTTCTCGCCATTTTCGCGTGTACCTTCAGCAGCTTGGTAGACATAGAATGAAGAAGCGGCATAGCCCACAGCATGGCGTTGAATAGTATTACCAGTACCGCAGGAGATACCACCTGTAGGGATAGGAGTTTGATCTTCACCTGTATTCAACTTGGTAATCTTGTTTTCGTTGTAGGTAATATTGAATCCAAGATCCCATTTGAAATTCTTTTTATCAATAGCCACTGCATTGATAGCAAACTCCACACCTTGGTTGGTAAGTGAACCAACGTTAGAAATAACCTTGTTACGGAAGTTGGTACCCACAGCCACAGGAATAGTGTTCAACAAATCATCTGTTTGGCGGAAATAATAATCAATACTACCACTGATACGGTTGTTGAGGAATCCATAATCAATACCAGCGTTGTAGGTAGTCGTCTTCTCCCATGTCAAATATTTATTGAAAGCATTAGGACGGTATGTAGTATAAAGTTGATTGCCATTTGCATCCAATACAGGATTTCCGAACTCATCTTTCAAGATATTACTTTCACCTCCAATAGGATAGTAAGCATGCTCTTGACTAATAGTATAGGTAGCCATATAAGGATAATCACCTAAACCAATTTCTTGTTGACCAGTAATACCATAACCCAAACGCAGTTTGAGGTCATTGATTTCATTGACATCTTGCAAGAAAGTCTCTTTAATCTTCCAACCGAGAGCCACAGATGGGAAGATACCCCAACGATGCTCAGGAGCGAAGCGAGAAGAACCATCGGCACGAACAGTAGCAGTGAGCATGAGTTGATTCCATCCAATATAGTTAGCACGACCAAAGAATGAAACTAGATAACTCTCTGTCTTGAATGAGGACTCAGAAATTGGATATTTCACGCCACGTTTCGAAGGATCATTATTAGTGTCACGAATAATACCATTGCCTTCGGTCACATAATCGTTATAGAAGTGTTGCCACTCGTAACCTGCCATGATATCAAAGTGTTGAGTATCAGAGAAATCCTTGTAGTATTGGATATATGCGTTGAACTGCAAGTTATATTTATTTTTGATATCAAATCCTTTCCATCCGTAGTAGTGATTTGCCGTACCGAAAGCGCTATTTTCATACAACTGTTTACCATAAGAATAATCAGCACCAAAGTTAGCATGCAAACGTAAATCTTCTAATCCATGAATTTGATAATCTACTTCCAGATTACCTACGAAAGCTCCAGATTTAGCTTTGGATGATTGCTGTTCGAGTGAAGCTAATGGGTTGGTAGTAGATTGTGCATCGTTAGCATAAACCCAAGTACTATCATTGTAATTGGCAGCCACATAAGGTTGGTAGTATCCACCGAAGAAATTATCAATTACATCTTTAGTAACAATAGAGTCACCCTCAACGTTTTCATAACCACCATATACAGGTTTTGTAGGGTCCATAGCGATAGCAGCACCGACAACGCTTGCAGGATAACTATTTTGGATATACATACCTTTTGCATTGAAGTTCACCTTTAAGTGATCATCAAAGAAACTTGGAGAAAGGTTAAGAGAAGCCGTTACACGTTGCATTTGGCTAGTTTTAATAGTACCATTATTGAGGGTATAGCCAATGGAAGCACGATAAGGCATATTCTTTGTACCTCCCATCAAAGAGATATTATGGTCAGTAGAAACCGCTGTACGATAGATTTGATCTTGCCAATCAGTATTGGCTGTGCCAAGATATTGCGTTTTATCGGCTCCTAATCCAATAGCAGTAGCATAAGCACGGAGTTCGTCACCATTTAGCACTTCCATTCTATTAACGAGAGAGCCAACAGACAAGTTACCTTCATAACTTACCTTAAGCGCAGAACCCGCTTTACCTTTCTTAGTAGTAATGATGATGACACCATTAGAAGCACGGCTACCATAGATAGCGGTAGCAGAAGCATCTTTGAGTACAGTGAAAGTCTCAATATCATTAGGGTTAACCATAGAGAGAGGGTTAGCTGCACCTGGAATACCATTGTTATCCATAGCAAGACCATCTATCACGATAAGAGGACTATTGCTGGCAGTAAGCGAGGAGCCACCACGTATACGAATGTTAGCACCCGCACCTGGAGCACCATCGTTGGATGTAACAACCACACCCGCAATCTTACCTTGCATCATCTCTTGTGCGTTGGTATTAAGACCTTTGTTCATATCATCTGGTTTGATGGCTGTTACAGAACCTGTAGCATCGTTTTTCTTAACTACACCATAACCAACAACCACAACTTCGTCGAGCAATTCAGTATCTTCTCCCAATTGCACTTGCATACCATTAGAAGCTTTAACCTCAACAGTTTTGTACCCCATATAGCTAATCTCGAGCAGAGCCCCTTCTTGAACATTCAAGATAAAGTTACCATCGAAATCAGTAATAGTACCATTAGTTGTACCTTTTTCAATGATATTAGCACCAATGATAGGTTCAGCTGTTGCTGCGTCCAATACAGTACCAGTAATAGATGTTTGCGCAAAAATCATGGTAGGAACCAATGAAAATGCCATCACGCAAAACACATAACGCAAATTATTCATCATATTCTTCATAATATTGTCTTTAGCGATTATTGTAGTTTAAATTCTCTATCTTCTAGTGTCAGCACTTTCTTATTTTTGTCAAACTTAGAAATTTCAAAGTTGATTGTATCTTTTTTAACATCATCAACAGCCGTTACGACAAATTTCTTAGCAGACGTAACCGATGAGAATCCCCAATGGAAAGCACGATCTACCAAAGAATCTTTTGCTAATGTTAAATCATAATTAAATTCTTTGTAATCAAATAGGTATGTTCCAACATTTGCATTATTACCGTCTTTTTTCAAAACCAATTTGATATCAAGTGTCATCTTATTACCAATAGTGTCATATACATCGTAATAAACAGTATCTACAAATTCCTTTTCAACAATCACGATGGAATCTTTGCCTTTGCTGTTTACAAGTGGTTCGCCAGTAACTGGATCATATACAGTATCTTTTACATTTTTCGTATATGCATGTAAAGAGTCTAAAGTAATAGTATCAATCCACAAAACAACTTCATTGTACATCCAATCTGTATTTGGAAGATTTTTAATTACTTTCTCAAAATTTTCTTCCAAAGCAGATGCTTCATAAGTGCGTTTTTGCTCATCAGAAATAAATCCATCTTTCCACAAAAGAGTGAAAACACCATTATCTCCCGCATCCACCAAAATATCACGTCCTACGTTGTGCTTTCCGTAGTCCTCGAATGAATAGGCAAATTCATAGGTTTTCTCCAATGATTTGAGACCGTCACCAAATTCTCTCTGCACAAAGACGCCTTTGCCGTTTTCAGCAAATTTATACTCTTCTACAGTAAACTTAAGCCCTTCTGCATGGCTTAAAGAATGTTCTCCAATAATGGATTTTGTAGTAATCTTATCGCAGCCACCCATCACATCTACATCATTCTGACATGCAGAAAAACTCAATGCGATAAGCCCCGCTATAAGCAAAGATAAAAAATTATTTTTCATCACGTTTATAGATTGAATGTTAATTTTATTGTGTTTAAATTGTTTTTACGAATTGTCTGCTATTAGCCCCCCATGGGCTGTTTCAAAGCTTCAGGGGTTATTTTTTGCCTTCTTTGATGAGGACTACGCTGATGGCACCGAGGATGAGCAGTACACCTGCTGCAACCAACATACCTACTTGCGAGCCCGCGCATATATACTTAAGGATTGCGCCACCAATCAATGCAGCCACGATTTGAGGCAAGCAAATAGTGCAGTTGAACAAGCCCAAATAATAACCCATATTATCACCCTTGAGCGAGTTAGTCAAAATAGTGAATGGTACTGCCAACATCGCTGCCCATGCTGCACCAATGAATGCATAAGAAACAAGCAATACGTATTGGTTGGTCACAAACAATGTAGAAATAAATCCTAATGCACCGACAATCAATGAGATAGCGTAAGCACCCTTATTATGGAATTTCTTTTCCAAAGCAGGCATAACCAATGCCCAAAGCATCGAGCCAACTGCCTGAATAGCAAAGCATACACCTACCCAGTTACCTGCGTTTTGGAATGGCTCAGCAGCAGTAGAAGCGCCATCCCAACCGAAACATTGGGTAGCGATAGCACCATTGGAATAAGTCCACATAAAGAGGAAAGCAGCCCAGCAGAAGAATTGAACAAGACCTACTGTCCAGAAGGTAGAAGGTGCGTCAATGAGCAAGCGAATAAAACTTGCGTCTTGCTTCTTCTCATCTTTCTTTGCATCTAGACCATGGAACTTAGCATACTCTTCTGGATTCAACTCCTTGACTGTCACAAACGTATAAAGCACGCAGAGCATGAGAATAGCTGCACCAATATAGAAGCTCCACTTCACAGAATCTGGAATAACGCCCTCTGGAGCCGTATTAGCGATACCTACCCAAGTAAAGAGGATTGGGAAGATATAGCCCGCAAGCGAACCTGCGTTGCAAAGGAAGGATTGGATAGAATAAGCCAAACCTTTTTGCTCCTCGTTGACCATATCGCCTACCATCATCTTGAATGGTTGCATAGCTATATTAATAGAGGTGTCGAGGAACATGAGCGAGAAGAGTCCAAACCACATAGCTGCGTTCAAGCCCAAGAAAAGAGATTGACCGAAGGTGAAGTTACCTGCATTAGGCAAAAGCAACATCACTGCTACAGCGATGAGCGCACCTACGATGAGGTAAGGTTTGCGACGACCAAGGCGATTCCAAGTCTTGTCGGAATACTTACCAACCAATGGTTGCACAATCATACCCATCAATGGAGGCAATACCCAAAAGAATGAAAGTTGGTGAGGATCAGCGCCTAACGTGGCGAAAATACGAGAGATATTCGCACTCTGGAGTGCATAAGCAATTTGGACTCCAAAGAATCCAAAACTGAGGTTAAAAAGCTGTCCAAAGGACAAGTTGTGTTTTTCTGTCATGACTACGAATTAGCGTGTATTTTCAAAATCGGCTGCAAAGTTACACATTATTTTTCACGTACGCAAGAGCACGAAAGAAAAAAAATCAAAATATCAGCGCAAACGTTTTCGAATAGCAGCAATGAAGTGTGGTAAAAGAAGAAAAAGCGAAGCGATGGAGTAAGGGTGATCCTTCGGCGAAGGTATTAGTGACAGTCGGTTGACCGTCGGCTCACCGTCGGGTGACTGTCGGGATTTACAGGTAAAATAATTGACAGTTGACAGTTGGTAGTTAACAGTTGACAGTTGACAATTGACAGTTAACAGGTGACAGGTGACAGGTAAATAGGGAATTATGATTATCAACAAGTTATGAAATATGTTTTAAAAAAAGTAGCTTTTTTTGTAAAAAGATTTGTATATATAAAAATTTTGTTGTAATTTTGCAGTTGAATTGGGTACAAAGCAAGCCTACCCATCCATAATGGGAATAGTTTAGGTATAAAAGGGAATAACCTTAACTGATTGAGAAGAAAATAGTAATCATTATAAATATACGACAATTTGTTCTATGACACGACATGAACAACTGATTGAAGCATTACAACATCATTTCGGATTTGACTCGTTTAAAGGAAATCAAGAAGCCATCATTAACAACGTGATGGATGGCAAAGACACCTTTGTATTGATGCCTACAGGAGGCGGAAAGAGTCTTTGCTATCAATTGCCATCGCTATTGATGGACGGCGTAGCCATCGTGATTTCTCCCCTCATCGCGCTGATGAAGAATCAAGTGGACGCTATGCGTAACTATTCGGAGGAGGACGGTGTGGCACATTTCCTAAACTCATCGCTATCACGCCCTGAGATTCATGCGGTGAAAGCAGATGTGCTGAGCGGTAAGACGAAGTTGCTGTATGTAGCTCCAGAATCGCTGAATAAAGATGAGAATGTGGACTTCTTGAGAGATGTAAAAATCTCGTTCTATGCCGTGGATGAAGCACATTGTATATCAGAATGGGGACACGATTTCCGTCCAGAGTATCGCAGGATTCATCCGATCGTGGAGCGCATAGGCAAGGCACCAATCATCGCCTTGACTGCAACAGCAACTCCGAAAGTGCAAAGCGACATTCAAAAAAACTTGGACATGATGGATGCAACGGTGTTTAAATCATCGTTCAACCGCCCTAACCTATACTATGAAGTACGCGAGAAGACAGATGATGTGGATAAGGATTTGGTACGCTATATCCGCAGCATGAATGGGAAATCAGGTATCGTGTATTGTTTGAGCCGTAAGACCGTAGAAGAACTGGCTGAGACATTGCGGGTGAACAATATCCCTGCCCTAGCCTATCACGCAGGAATGGATGCACCAACGCGAAGTGCCAATCAGGATGCATTCTTGATGGAGAAAGTGCAAGTGATTGTGGCTACTATCGCCTTTGGTATGGGTATAGATAAACCTGATGTGCGCTTCGTGATACACTACGACATCCCAAAATCGTTGGAAGGATATTATCAAGAGACTGGTCGTGCGGGTCGCGATGGCGGTGAGGGTCAATGTATCTGCTTCTATTCTCCAAAAGATATTGAGCGTTTGCGCAAGTTCCAACAAGGCAAGCCCGTGTCGGAGCAAGAGATTAGTAATCAGTTGCTTTTCGAGACTCAGTCGTATGCAGAGAGTTCAATCTGTCGCAGAAAATTGCTATTGCACTATTTTGGTGAGGAGTATAAAAAAGACGACTGCGGAAGCTGCGATAACTGCCGCAAGACGTACAAGATGGTTGAAGCAACAGAGTTGCTCGGTTTGATATTGGAAACTATTCACCAATTGAATGAGAAATTCCGCGCTGAACATATTGTGGATATTATGCGCGGTAAAGAGTCAGCAGGTGTGTTGGCATACAAACATAATGAATTGGAGAATTTCGGCTGTGCAGAGGACGAAAATGAAGCCAACTTGCATGCCATCATTCGCCAAGCGATGGTGAGTGGATATATCAAGAAGGATATAGAATCGTATGGCGATTTGAAATTGACTTCAGCAGGTAAAAAATTCATGAAACGCCCAACGATGTTTGAGGTGCCGATTGAGGTGAAAAACGATGAAGAAGACGGCGATTTGTCAGCCAGCGTAGCTACGTGTGCAGCTGCCGATGATGTGCTATTCTCCATACTAAAAGACTTGCGCAAGAAGTTGAGCAAACGCATGAACGTACCTCCATTCGTGATATTCCAAGATGGTAGTTTGGAAGCGATGGCCACCACCTATCCAATTACAGTAGAAGAATTGCAGAATATTCCTGGTGTAGGCGTGGGCAAAGCCAAACGCTATGGTGATGAGTTTATTCGCGTAATCAAGGAATATGTGGAAGAAAATGATGTGATTCGTCCAGAAGACTTGCGCGTGCGAACCGTAGCAAAGAACTCAGCAAGGAAAATTGCGATTATTCAAGCGATAGATCGCCGTGTAGCATTGGATGATTTGGCAGAGCGTTTGGGCATGTCCATGGAAGAGATGCTGGAAGAGATTGAAGCCATCGTTTATTCAGGTACCAAACTGAATATCAAATACTTTATCGAAGAAGTGGTGGATCCTGATGAAGAGTTTGATATATACGACTATTTCCGCCACGCTGAAAATGATAATATCCGTCAAGCCATGGAAACACTGGGCGAAGACGATTACGATGAAATCAATGTGCGACTGGTGAGAATCAAATTCCACAGCGAGTTGGGGAATTAGTTTAGAGGACGCCCTGCGGGCTATAGGATATAGGACGCTCACAAACGAGCTATAGGACGGCACATAGTGCCTATGGGATATGGAATAACGACATGAAAAAAGGAGAGATAGATATAATCACATTGGGTTGCTCGAAGAATCTAGTGGATGCCGAACGATTGATGCGTCAATTGGAATTGGTAGGGTATAAGTGTGTACACGACTCCGCCGAACCCAAAGGTGAGATAGCTATCATCAACACTTGCGGATTCATTGGCGATGCAAAAGAGGAAAGTATCGAAATAATCCTGCAATTCGCAGAACGAAAAAGCAAAGGTAAACTGCGTAAGTTATACGTGATGGGGTGTCTATCACAACGTTACAAAGAAGAACTGCCCGCGGAGATTCCAGAAGTGGATAAGTGGTTTGGGAAGTTTGATTATATGGGGATAGTGGAAGAATGTGCAAGCGCACAGTTTAGAGAACGCCCTGAGGGCTATAGTTTAGAGTTTAAAGGCGAGGAGTTTGAGCGGACATTAACCACGCCCAAGCACTATGCGTATTTGAAGATTGCGGAGGGATGTAATCGATACTGCTCGTACTGCGCTATTCCGCTGATTACGGGCAAATTTACTTCGCGCACGATGGAAGATATACTGGATGAGGTGCGATGGTTGGTAGGGCAAGGTGTGAGAGAGTTCAATGTGATTGCGCAAGACTTATCCAGCTATGGATTAGACATTTACGGCGAACATAGATTGGCACAGTTGGTGGATGAGATGGCACAAATAGAGGGCGTAGAGTGGATAAGACTACATTATACCTACCCCACTGATTTTCCATATGATTTGCTGCCCGTGATGGCAAAACACAAGAACGTGTGCAAATATATGGATATTGCATTGCAGCATTGCTCGGATAACATGCTCAAAAAAATGCATCGCCATATCACCCGCGAAGAACAAGATGCGGTAATCAAACGTATTCGGGAGGAAGTGCCAGGGATATGTATTCGTACCACACTATTGGTAGGACATCCAGGTGAGACAGAAGAGGATTTTAACGAGCTATGTGAATGGGTAAAGGAGATGAAGTTTGAACGCATGGGAGCATTTGCATACAGCGAGGAAGAAGGAACATATGCGGCTCAACATTATAAAGATGACATTCCGCAAGAAGAAAAAGAACAGCGCGTGGAGACACTGATGGCTATACAACAAGAAATTTCCGCAGCATTGTTGAGCCAGATGGTGGGCACACAACAACGGGTGGTGATTGATAGAGAAGAAGAGGGATATTACGTAGGACGCACACAATACGATTCGCCAGAAGTGGATTGCGAAGTGCTGATTGAGAAAACAGAAAACGATAGTCGGGAGTCAGGAGACCGAATTTTAGAGATTGGAGAATTTTATACTGTAACTATCATAAAATCAGAGGATTTTGACCTCTACGCAACATTATGAAAACAAAAGACCTTATTCAACACATTGCCACAGCTACCTCTATGACCAAGACACGCACTGAGGAATTATTGAACGCAACAGTGGCTGTGTTGCAAAAAGAATTACTTGCAGGAAAGAGTGTACAGTTGCACAATTTTGGTACATTGGAGATGCAACGTAAAAGTGCACGTACCGTAGTACATCCCAAAACGAAGGAGCGTACGACTGTACCAGAGAAGATGCAATTGACATTCAAAGCAAGTAATATCATAAAAGAGCAACTGAAAAACGCATAAGATATGGCAAACGAAAAATTCACATGGCTCGAACTGCGCAAAGCAGTAGCAGAATATGCCAATATTTCCGAACAAGAGGCAGGACAGTTTCTCAATGCCCTGCTGAATGGCGTCGTAGAGGGACTGAAAGTTGACAAACAAGTAAAAGTCAAAGGGTTAGGCAGTTTCTCGCTAAAAGCCGTTGCACCTCGCAAAAGTGTAAACATCGCTACAGGCGAAACATTCACTATTGAAGGATATAATAAACTGACTTTCAGCGCAGAATCGCTGCTCAAAGAAAGCGTGGAAAAACGCCTTGAGCAACCACAAACGGGAGCGATCCTAACCGAATTAAATAACGATCCACTCAAGAAGTTAGGTGAACAAGCCGATGAAATCGTAGATATATTGGCGGAATTGGGTCAAGCAGTATCCAAACCAAGTTTGGAAGTAGAAGAAGTATCGGAAGTTCCAGACATTCCAGAGGTTGCAGAGATCCCAGAGGATGAGGTAAAGGAAGTTTTAATAGAAGCACCTAAGGAGCCCGTAAACAAACCTACTTGCAAATGCCACAAATGGATATGCTGGGCGATTTTTGCAGTAATATTATTGGGAATTGCAGGAACAGGACTATACTTCCGTGAGACGATCACGCAATGGTGGCAATGTGTGCAAGATTGCCAGCAAGTAACAGAAGATATTGTAATAGAAGAAGTTACAGAAGAGCCTGTAAAAGTTCCACTGGCTGATCAGCCACGCGAATATGTGAATTTTATTGGTATTGAGCGTGTGGGGCAAGATAGTCGTTTGGCGTGGATTGCATACAAATATTATGCCCAAAAAGATTTGTGGGTATTTATCTACGAAGCAAATCGAGATTTGATTAAAGACCCTACGTATATACGTCCCGGACAACATATTCGTATTCCAGAATTAAGCGAAGAATATCGTAATTTGTACAATCCTGAACTAAGACAACTGGTGGATAGTTTGGCAACAAAATATTTGGCAGTTGACAATTGACAGTTGATAATTGACACTTGAATGAGGATGTAATCCATATTCACGGGGCACGCACGCATAATCTGAAAAACATTACCGTAGATATCCCCCGCAACAAGTTGGTGGTAATCTCGGGAGTGAGCGGTAGCGGCAAGTCTTCTTTGGCCTTCGACACATTGTTTGCCGAAGGTCAAAGGCGTTATGTAGAGAGCCTTAGTTCGTATGCGCGCCAGTTTCTTGGGCGTATGCAAAAACCCGATGTAGATTTTATAGAAGGCATACCACCTGCAATAGCCATCGAGCAGAAAGTGACAAACCGCAATCCACGCAGTACAGTAGGCACTATCACAGAGATTCATGAATATCTGAAGTTGCTATTCGCACGCGCAGGAAAGACAATCTCTCCGATAAGTGGTATGGAAGTAAAGCGCCATAGCGTGCACGATGTGGTGGAGTGCTTGCGCAATCAAGCCATTGGAAGCAAAGTGCTATTACTCTCCCCTATCATAGCAGAGAACGTAGCGGAACAACTGGATATATGGCAACAACAAGGTTTCTCGCGCCTATATCGCATTCACGAAGATGGCACAGGAGATATAGTGCGCATCAGCACCAACAGTACAATAGAAAAAAATGGCGTTTTTCTGCTCATTGATCGAATAGTAACCGATGATGAGCAATCCACGCTAAATCGTTTTGCAGACTCTGTACAGACTGCGTTCTTTGAGGGTAAAGGTGAGTGCCAACTGATTATTACACCGCCTAACGCGACAGAAAATACCATCGCAGTATTCTCCCAACGATTTGAAGCAGATGGGATTACATTTATAGAGCCAACAGAGCATTTATTTGACTTTAACAACCCACTTGGCGCGTGTCCTACGTGTGGCGGATTTGGTAATGTCATAGGTATTGATCCCGACCTCGTGGTACCTGATAAATCAAAGACCATTTATGAAGGTGCAATCGCTTGCTGGCGAGGCGAAAAGATGAGCCTTTGGAATGATGCGCTCGTATATGCAGCCGACAAGTTTGATTTTCCTATTCATACGCCTTATTACGAACTCACAAACGAGCAGAAGCAACTGCTATGGACAGGTAACGAGTATTTTCATGGACTGAACGATTTCTTCCATGAATTAGAAAGCAAACAATATGCCAAAATTCAATACCGCGTGATGCTCAGCCGTTATCGCGGCAAAGCGATATGCCCTGACTGCCTTGGCAAACGCCTGCGTAAAGAGGCTGAATATGTGCTGATTGAAGGTAAATCTATCACGCAACTCAACCAGATGCCCATTAGTAGTTTGCAGATGGTAGTTGATAGTTGGCAGTTGCCAGAAGCATTTGCGCCACTTATCGCAGAGATTCGCTCTCGCCTGCAATTTATGCAAGATGTGGGTTTAGGCTATCTAACGCTCAGTCGAATGTCAAGCACATTGTCGGGTGGTGAAGGACAACGTATCAACTTGGCTAAGTCATTGGGTAGCAGCCTTGTAGGATCGCTCTACGTGTTGGACGAACCTAGTATAGGTCTGCACCCACGAGACACACAACGCCTGATTCATGTACTGAAACAATTGCGCGATTTGGGCAATACGATTGTGGTTGTAGAGCACGATGATGAGATACAAAAAGCAGCCGATTACATTATAGAGATTGGTCCAAAAGCAGGGCGTCATGGTGGAGAAGTAGTATATGCAGGGGAGCCACAAATAGAGAAGTTCACCTATGTTATTCCATCTTTCCGTCGCCAATGGAACAATTATATTGAGGTGATGGGGGCAACAGAGAATAACCTGAAAAACATCAACGTTCGCTTCCCATTGAACGTAATGACAGTGGTCACGGGCGTCAGTGGTAGTGGTAAATCGTCGCTAATAAGCAAAGTGCTGTATCCTGCTCTCAAAAAGTACTACGGCGGTATCGCTGAGCGTACGGGAGATTTCGGTAGTCTGCGCGGAAGTCTGCATTTGATTCACAATGTGGAATTTGTGGATCAAAACCCATTGACCAAGTCTTCGCGTTCCAATCCAGTGACCTATCTCAAAGCATATGATGAGATTCGCAAACTATATGCAGATCAACAGCTTAGTAAGCAAATGGGATTCACTCCTGCACACTTCTCATTCAACACGCCAGGCGGACGCTGCGAAGCATGCCAAGGTGAAGGAAAAGTGACCATTGAAATGCAGTTTATGGCAGATATCACGTTGGAGTGCGAACACTGCCATGGCAAGCGTTTCAAACAAGATATATTGGATGTCTTATACCGCGAAAAGAGCATTTATGATATTCTGGACATGACAGTCAATCAAGCCATTGAATTCTTCTCCGAAGATTCGGCTTGCAAGAAGATTGTCAATCGTTTACGTCCATTACAAGACGTAGGTATCGGTTATGTAAAATTAGGTCAAGCAGGCAGTACGTTGTCAGGTGGTGAGAGTCAACGTGTGAAGTTGGCATCGTTCTTAGCACAAGAGAACGCCAGTCCTACGCTCTTTATCTTTGATGAGCCTACCACGGGCTTGCACCACCATGATGTAACCACTCTATTGAAAGCACTTAATGCATTGATTAGCAGAGGACATACAGTACTGATTATTGAGCACAATCCATCTGTTATTTTAGCAGCAGACCATATCATCGATCTCGGCAAAGAGGGCGGCGATTTAGGCGGTTATATCGTAGCAGAAGGCACTCCGGAGGATATTATGCAATGCGCTGATAGCTATACGGGCAAAGCATTGAACCAACTAAAAGATAGTTTTATATAATTTTCTCCGTCCGCACCGCACTATTACCGCACAATAACTGGACAATAACCGCACTATTCATTACCTATACTATATCAATTTTTAACACTCCTCTACCATGAAACTAGATATAAGAATAATATCGTTCTGCTTATTGCAAGTATGGCTATATTCTTCATGCACTAATTGGCAAGAAGCTAAAAACGTGATATCTACTGCAGACAGTATCAATCAGACGGAGCATGTGATATATGACGACACTATGGCACTGAGCAAAGTGATACACTGCTTAGATAATCTATTTGGTAGGATGTTAATGAGTAGTACGCTCGGCAAGGCTTACTACTATATGGGACGGAACTTCAGTATGTCTAATCGTATCGCTGAAGCAGCAGATTATTATATAGAGGCGGATCGTTTACAGATTGCCGATCCACTATACCGTGGACGAGTAAATTCGTGTTTGGGCTATATCTGCGCACAAAATAATAATGATAGTTTGGCATTGATTTTCTATGATAGGGCGTGTAATGACTTTCAAGAAAGTGGCGATGAATGGTATTATGCGCAAATGTTATTAGATTGTTCTGAGCGTCATATCAATTTACATAAATATTGTGTAGCGGATAGTCTTTTGTCGGTAGCAAAATCGTATCATATTGATAGTGCCTATTATGCTCGTTATTTGGAAACTATAGGTTTATATTTTTACAAACAACAGCAATATGATTCAGCGCTGGTCTATTTTCAACGAGGATTGAATTATTGGCAAAGCGAGCAAGATAGATGTTTCAGTTACATGAAAATAATGCAAGTGTATCTTGATATAAAAAAAATAATATATGCGACACCATATGCTCAAAGTATTATCAAGCAATCTAATAATCCTAACTATTTGGTTAACGCTTATTATTGCTTGATGCAAGATGCAAAAGAAAAAAATGATACTAAGTTATTAAGTTATTATTCTCATGCGCGCACTGATGCACAGCGATTACTACTTAATTATGCAACTAATTCAGCAGAAGCAATGCCTCAATTAGAAAGATATCTTATAAACCCACACCCGTTTCGCTGGGCATGGTTAACAATAACATGCTTCATAATATTATGTATTCTATTGATTACAACTATTTCTATTTATCGTAAAATTACTACTATCCAATTGAACGTTTCCAATGAGCAAATTATTAGTTTATCTGCACATATAAAGAAACAAAAGAATGAATTAGATAAGCACAGCGAAAAGCATTACCATGATAAGCGATTACATAAAATCCGTAGAAAAGCCCCTAAGCCTCTTCCTCAATGGAATGAATATGATCAATTAAAGAAAGATCTTAATCCATATTTACATAATTGGCTTATTGAATTGGAAAAGCTAAGGTTAACCAATAGAGAAAATGTATTTTGTGTATTGAGTTTTATTTATTCACACATGCCAACGGATGAGTTAGCAAATCACTTGTGTATTACAAAAGAGTCGGTCTTGGTTTGTAAAACCCGTATTGCAAAAAAAATTGGTATTACATCTGCACAATTGAGTGTTTTTTTACAAAACTTAACAAATCTTGAATAAATATGCCATCTACATTACTTATCAATTGTATATAGTAATGTATTGATAATCAGCCTATCCCATCCACAAGAACTTATCAATCATAGATATTTATTGTATACTTCATAATGTTGTTATAATTTTGCAGAAAATTTTCAATCAACAAAATCAAACAATATTATGAAGAAAGTGCTTTCTCTTGCATTGTTTCTACTAGGTATAAGCAATGCTCCTATGTTCGGAATGGTTCAAGAAATTGTCTTAACCGAACTCTATTCTATCGCACCGTTAGATGATGCTAAAGAAGAAACATTAGGCGGCAGGCCTAATCCCACGCAGATTCGTGCAACCATTGACGAAACACGTATGCGTGTGAGCGCACCTGCTGCGATGTCTATGTATGTAGAAGTTATCAATCAAACTACAGGTGAAGTGGTAGTAGAAGTAGAGTTTGAAGATGAAACAGAAGCTACCATAAATCAAGCAGGTTTGTATATCGTACAAATCTACTCTGTTAACACAGTCTTAACTGGCGAGTTTGAAGTAAAGTAAATAACAATCGTATAAACTTCTAAAAAAGAAATTATGAAAAATTTAACAATACTAATTTGTCTTGGCTTGATACTATCCTGTACCTTGGTAGCTTGCAATCAAACTGAGGAAATGAATAATGAAATAGAAAAGCAACCTGCAAAAATCCAATCAACAAGGTCTTCAATCAGTAATTCTAGTTTATCAAACGCACTTTGGTTTGATTCAATAGCAGAAGCCAACGCATTATTACGTAAGATGCAATCTATTGATAATGCAGAAAACTTCTACAATACTTATATCGATGGATTCTGCATAACAAATAAATACATCACTTCGATACATGAATATCTATGTTTATTAGAGAAAGTAGAAAATGGAGATGTATTTGAGACAATTAATCAAATATTAAACAATAAAAGTGAAATGTTTAATGTAATAATGAATGGTAACGACACAATAATAGAACCATTGTCTTATTTCGATTATAGATGTCTTGTTAATCAAGATGGGTTGTTCGTTGTGGACGATATTATATATCAATTATTTGATAGTGTATTTATTACATACCCCATTGATAAATATGAAAGAATGAAAGAAATTACAAGAAATCCCAATAAAGTAGTAACATTAATAAATTATTTAAATACTGATTCATTGTCACTCTCATATTCTAATGAAATGTTTCAAAGAAGTCGTTCTGAATATGCTGATATAGTAAATTCAGCAAATATTATGAACATGGTAACATTAGCAGGCAAGATTCGATACACATTTGAAAAAATAGTAGATAAACATCGAATGCGGGTAATTATAGATACGGAAGAGGATTATGTGAGATTTTATGATCGACATGATTTGAAAACAGAATATAAGATAAAGAGTCACACAAAAACTCTTGGCATATGGTGGATAAAAAATGAAGATATTGCTGGTGATTTATACTATGAAGCCTTATTTACGTATGGAAGTAATTCGATAGAAGTTGTTCCACATAGAATAATAATGCCGATGGAAGAATATTATGATGCAAACGGGATGCTCACCTCATATGATAGGGTCTGGTCATATCCATATACAGAAATACCCTATATCGCAAATAACGGCATTATCAATTATCACTTCACACTCTCAAATGCATATTTGACAATAACAGAAAATGATTTAATAAATATAGAAAATCCATAAATAAATATCAGTACAATGAAAACAATAAAATTTTTATTAATATTTTTAATTCTAACAGTAATTTGTTCGTCTTGTCAAAAGAAACCTCAAAGTATAGCGTTTATTACTAACATGACAAATGCTTCTATTACACTTTATTCAGAAAGAGATTCAATATTCCTATCACCCCTACAACGGACATATATGGCTGATATAGATGTTAAAAATGGGAAAATCGTTTTTTGTTCTGGTCTCAATTGGACTTTTTCTATCAATCCACTAACTAAAATACGAGTATTAGATTCTATTTACACTATGCCAGAACAATATCAATCGATTTTACTAGATTTAACAAATTACCAACATACAATGAGCACTGGTAGTAACGGTTTTGGCTCTAAATATGTTGGAGATTATTATGATTTTTATTTGAGAATTGAACTTGTAGAACAGATAATTAATGAAAGTAATGTCAATCATAACTAATCAAATGTGTTTAGTATGAAAGTCAGTTTTGCATATAAACCAAAAATATTTCTATTGCTAATCGTAGCATTTAGTAGTTGTACAAAAATCTCACAAACAAACGAAATTTTAGAATCCGTCACTATTGATTCAACTACGATAACACTACACTCTTTATTACATACATCAATGCATACTCAAAATATATTTTGTTTGGTTGATGAATTAGAAAATATCGGATTTGAGAAAGACACATCTACTCATCAACCAATGATGTACTAAAGTAAATCTCAAAATAGTTATGTAGAAATATCTTGTAGAAATGGGGAGATACACCATGTTGTGTATTATAAAAATGGTACTGATTTTGAACAATCATTAAATTGTTTTTTACAATGGAGTAAACAAAATAGGATTAATATAGCATGGTATAATTTTCAGGGGAAATATAAAGAGCGACGATATGTTGATTATGCTAAATTTTTAATCGCATTATCGAATCATAAAAATGTGACACCATATCATTGTTATGAATATGCATCAGATTTTTATTTAAATTATACTCTGACAATGATGGGTAAAAAAGATTCATATCTTGTTAGCTATAAATTAGATTATTACGAATATAAGTAATTTCTATTATTTTTCTTAAAATACTACAAAACATCATACAATCACAAACAAAATTGTGCAGAAAACAAGCCTTCTGCACAATTTTGCTTGTACATTTGCATATTTTTTTATACCTTTGTAGCGAAATTTAAATACACACTTTTCAATGGCAAACATTATTATTCTTTGTGCGCCCAGCGGATCGGGCAAATCCACAATGGTCAAACATTTGTTAGACACCTACCCTGGGCAATATGAATTATCCATCTCAGCTACCACACGCGCTCCACGCGGACAAGAACAACATGGTAGAGAGTATTATTTTATCTCCAGAGATGAATTTGAACAGCACATTAGCAATAACGATTTTGTTGAATATGAGCAAGTGTATGAGGGATTGTACTATGGCACATTGAAAACAGAAATCGAACGTATTCAATCAGAAGGACGTACCATTGTATTTGATATTGATGTAAAAGGTGGTATCAATTTGAAGCGCATTTTTGGTGATGACGCATTGGCTATTTTTATTGCTCCACCTTCAGTGGAAGAATTATCTCGTCGTTTGCATGGTCGTGGCGATACAAGTGAAGAAATGATTCAAAAACGCCTTGCTAAAGCCGAAATTGAAATGGCAGATGCACCACATTTTGATCACATCATTATCAACGATGATCTGGCAACAGCAAAAAAAGCACTTGATGAGTTAATTAAGAAATAGAGTTTTAGCTTGTTTTATGCGAATCGGCATCTATGGAGGATCATTTAACCCGATACATTTTGGACATATCGGCTTGGTAAAATGGGTGGTTGAGCACACCGATTTGGATGAGGTATGGATGATGGTTTCGCCTAACAACCCGTTGAAAGACAAGAGCATATTAGCCGATGAGCAGGAACGATTGAAAGAGGCTAAAGAGGCTATTAAGCGATTAGATAATAAGTCGATAGAACAAAGAATTGTGGTGTCGGATTTTGAGTTTCAATTACCCCGTCCCACCTATACAGCCAACACATTGCGAGCATTACAAGAAGCATACCCAGAACACAAATTTACACTCATTATCGGAGAAGATAACCTAGATATCTTTGATAAATGGCGGGAATATCGCTATATTTTGGATAATTATCGTATCTTCGTTTATCCACGAAGAGGAACAAAGATGGGGCAAGAGATAGCAAATATCAAGCATCAAAATATAATATTTATGGATAAAGCACCTTATTTTGATATTTCTTCTACAGAATTGCGCGCACAGCAATCTATGGCATGATTTTTGTAGTAAACAGGGTGATAACTAAATACTAATAATTAAAACATAAAAAACAATGAAAAAGTATATTTGTGATGTATGCGGTTGGGAATACGACCCAACTATCGGAGTAGAGGAAGCAGGAATCGCGCCAGGAACAGCATGGGAAGATGTACCTGCAGATTTTGTTTGCCCACTTTGTGGCGTAGGCAAAGATGAGTTCTCGGAGGGAGAATAAATCACTTCTACCTCTATGGATAGAGGTACAGTAGAAAGTGAAGGTAAGATTTGTAACATTAGGATGTAAATTAAACTTTGCCGAGAGCAGTGCTCTCGGCAAAGAATTGTTGTTGCGTGGTCATGAGCGAGCTTCACAAAACGATGTTCCTGATATTTGTGTAGTCAATACGTGCTCTGTCACCGATGCGGCAGACCACAAAGATCGTCAAGCCATCAACCAATTGCATCGCAAATACCCAAATGCCATTATCGTTGTGACTGGCTGCTATGCTCAATTGCAACCTCAGCAGATTGCAAGCATAGAAGGAGTGGATTATGTCTTAGGGCAAAACGAGAAATACGATGTCATACAACTCGTAGATGAGCTATGCAACAAAACGCTCCAAAAAGAAACTAAAGAATGCTTGCTAAGCAAATCCCAATATAGCAATCAAAAAATTCATGTATCTGCTATTCGGGAAGTAGATGATTTTCATGGAGTACATTCCGCAGACGACCGTACACGTTGCTTTATCAAAGTGCAAGACGGATGCAATTATTTCTGCACCTATTGCACCATTCCCTATGCTCGTGGTAAATCACGTAACCCAAAGATTGAAGCCATACTGAAAGATGCACAAAAAGCCATTGAGCAAGGTGCTAAAGAGTTGATTTTGACTGGTGTAAACATCGGCGACTTCGGACGAAGTACAGGTGAAACCTTCATTGATTTGCTCAAAGCCATTGACACCTTATCTGGCAACTATCGAGTACGTATCTCATCGTGCGAGCCTAACCTGCTAACCGACGAGATTATTGACTTCGTAGCCAACTCCAAGCACTTTGCGCCGCATTTCCATATTCCGTTGCAATCTGGTAGCAACGAAGTGCTTCAAATCATGAAGCGTCGATACACGCGTGAACTCTTTGCAGAACGTGTTAAGCATATTCGCGATGTGATGCCACATGCCTTTATAGGGGTAGATTGTATGGTAGGTGTACGAGGAGAAACAGAGGCTTGTTGGGAAGATTATTTAGCATTTATCCGAGGATTAGATGTGAGTCAGTTACACGTATTCACCTATTCAGAACGTGCTAATACACGCATGTTGGAGATGGACCTCTATGTCGTGCCGAAAGCGGAACGCCAACGCAGAAGCAAAATATTACATACCGTATCAGAAGAAAAAACAGCCACATTCTATGCCAAGCACGCTGGCAAGAAAGCTGTCGTATTATGGGAATCGAAAAAAGAAGGCGACCAAATGTCGGGCTTTACAGACAATTATATCAAGGTCTATGGACCATACAAAAAAGAAAAAATAAACACTTTTGAAGAAATTGTGCTATAAAAGTTTGCACAATTCATTTATTTTCACTACCTTTGCACCGTCTTTGTGGGATTAACAAAGATTTTCCCAAACTCTAGAAATTTTTATTACACATTTTTTATGCAATACGATATGCAGAAACTCGGGCGTATGACGCTCGAACAGTTGACTGAAATTGCAGGTACATTCGGCCTAAAAATACGCCGCAGTGCTTCACTGCAATCAATTATTTATGACATTTTAGATGCTCAAGCGGATAAACGCGGGGCAGAAGTGCAAGCGCGTGAAGAAGCGAAACAAGCTAAGGTAGAAGAGAAGAAGCGCAACAAACGTGCTCGTATTCAAGCCACACCTACTAAGGTCAATACCGACAATCTCAAGAGCAATCGCGTATTAGCCACTGTAGGCAGCAAAGAAGAAACGCTTGGGCAAATCAAAGAAGAACAAGCTAAGCAACCAGTTCCTAAACCAGCGGTATCTGCTCAAACCACTATATTTGATACGACTGCTGAACAACCAATGCCCACCAAACTACAAGAGCCTGCTGTAGAACAAGAGGTTCTTCCTACAAAGAAAAAAGGCAACAAGGCAGCGCCTGTAGCAGAAGATAAAGACAATTCTACAGTACAAACTGCTGCTGAAGCACCTGCAGAAAAGCCCAAAAAGAAAAAAGGTCGCCCTAAGAAGAGTGAGCAAACTGAGACTTCCGTTTCTGAACCAACAGTTGTAGAAACGGCTCAAAATGCAGAAACTACCATTCAAGAAAAAGCGACCACCAACACCCCTAAACAAGAAACACCAGAGGAAAAAAAGGCACGAATAAACGCTCGTATAGAACAGATTACCAAGCAAATCGCCAAACGTGAGGAGCAGATTGCTAATGGCGAAGACCTTACTCCTATTCAGCCTAACAATCAGGTTAAACCAGAAGATGACCTCTTGGAAAAAGGTGTAGAAGCCTTTGGTAATACCATAGTTGCTACAGGTACGCTGGAATGTGCCCCAGACGGCTATGGATTCTTGCGCAGTGCTGACTACAATTATATCTCTTCGCCAGACGATATCTATGTATCGCAACAACAAATACGACAATATAGTCTCAAGACAGGTGACACGGTAGAATGTACAATTCGTCCTCCAAAAGAAGCAGACAAATATTTCCCTATGAAAGAGGTGCTTCGGGTGAATGGCATTTCTCCTGCTCAAGCCAAAGAGCGTATTGCCTTTGAAAACCTCACCCCACTCTTTCCAGATGAGAAATTCAAACTCTGCAAAGGCGACAAGAGCGATGCGTTGTCGGTACGCATTATTGACCTTTTTGCTCCTATCGGCAAGGGACAACGTGGCTTGATTGTAGCACAACCAAAAACTGGTAAAACTGTGTTACTCAAGGAAATAGCCAATGCTATTGCGGCCAATCATCCAGAAGTATATATGATCGTACTGCTCATTGATGAGCGTCCTGAAGAGGTGACCGATATGGCTCGTTCGGTCAAAGCCGAAGTGATTGCTTCTACCTTTGATGAACCTGCTGAGAACCATGTCAAAGTAGCTAATATCGTGCATGAGAAAGCCAAACGATTGGTAGAATGTGGTCATGATGTAGTCATACTGCTGGATAGTATCACGCGTCTCGCGCGTGCATATAATACTGTAGCTCCTGCGAGTGGAAAAGTACTTTCGGGCGGTGTGGAAGCACAAGCTTTACACAAACCTAAACGATTCTTTGGTGCGGCACGTAACATTGAGAATGGTGGTAGTTTGACCATTATCGCAACGGCATTGACTGAAACTGGAAGCAAGATGGACGACGTCATCTTTGAGGAATTCAAAGGTACAGGTAACATGGAGCTTCAACTTGATCGCAAACTCAGCAACAAACGTATCTTCCCAGCGGTGGACATTCCTGCTTCTTCTACTCGTCGAGACGACTTGCTACTGCCAGCAGATGTGCTCAACCGTATGTGGGTTATTCGTAAGCAACTGACCGACATGAATAGCGTCGAAGCAATGGAAAAACTCAAGACATACATGGAGCGCACCGAGGATAACGATGAATTCCTATTAGCTGTCAACAGCGCAAGATAATCAATCTACTACTATGCGTATCGTGATTATCAATGGCCCTAACTTGAATCTGCTTGGCAGACGAGAAGTGAGCATCTATGGCACAAAATCCATGGAGCAGATATTAGTTGATATCCAACGCGCATATCCAGAAGTGTACTTTGAATATCGCCAATCGAATCACGAAGGAGAATTGATTGATTGGATACAAGAGGTTGGGCTATTGAAATGGAATCAAGAAGTATATGATGGAATCATACTCAACGCTGGTGGGTATACCCACACGAGCGTGGCACTACGCGATGCTGTTGCATGTTCACAAGTGCCTATAGTAGAAGTGCATATATCTGACATATCCCGTCGTGAATCTTTTAGGCAATTTAGCCTACTAACAGACGTATGCGCACATGCTATCATCGGACAAGGTACTGATGGCTATCAACAAGCTACTGAATGGCTTATCGAACAAAACAAATGAAACATAAATCACTGATATATTGCCTATTATCTATTATCCTAACATTAGGTAGCATCAGCATTGCCAATGCTCAGAACAACCCATATGTGGACGACAAACTCCTCCACTTTGGTTTCTTCCTTGAGCTGGACGTACTGTCCTATCTGGTAGAGGAGAACGATAGTTTGACGCAGTTGCAACTGCCTCAGGCTAACGGCAACGTCTATCACCTGCGCTCTTCTGCCGTAGGAGCGGGCTTTGCTGCGGGATTCATCGCCGATTTACGTCTAAGCCGCCATTTGAATCTGCGCTTTACTCCCGCACTCCATTTCGGCGAGCGCACACTGCAATACAAAAGCTATACCACCCATGTTGAAGGTAGTACAGAGGCTTTGCGCGACAAGATTGGTGTACTCACCATACCTATCTCCATTCCGTTGTACCTAAAGTGGTCGGCAGAACGCGAAGCGAATTATCGTCCTTATGTCATTGTGGGTGGGGGTGTACAATTTGAGTGCTTCCGCAAGAAAGATGCCGTGATTCTTCACCAACCATTCGATGCCTTTGTATCAGCTGGATTTGGTTGCGACTTCTATTTCCGTTGGTTTAAGTTCTGCCCTGAAATCAAGTACAAGATTGGTTTCTTAGACGCGCATGTGCCTACATCCCGCACCGAGGCTGAGGGATGGCAACTCACGGCTCAAGATTATTTTTACACCAATGCTATCCATCGCCTAACGCACCAAGAATTGTCCATTGCCTTTAACTTTGAATAATGAAAAAGTGGCTTTCCATATTATTATTGATTGTCGGATTGGTATCGTGTAAGCAAGATATCCTCTCGGACGACCCTACTATGCAATTGCGATTCTCGCACGACACCGTGCTTTTCGACACGGTCTTTACAACCATGGGGTCATCCACCAAACGAGTAATGGTTTACAACCCGAATGCCAACGCAATAAATATCGACCAAGTAGAGATGCAGAATGGTAAATTCTTCCATATCAATCTTGATGGTGAGAACAACTTAGAAGCATTACGAAACATCACTATACGCGGGGGAGATAGCCTATTTTTGTTTGTACGAGTATATATTGATCCGCTTGAAAAGAATAATCCCGTATTGGTAGAGGATAATATCGCTTTTCGCGTAAATGGTAACGTACAGGCTATCAATCTACAAGCCTACGGACAAAACGTCAATAAGATACAGGGCGAAAACGGATTGAAGATCTACCAAAGCCTCTCACTCAGCGATACCCTCCCTTACCTACTCTACGACACCATCGCTGTGGCTGGTAACCTCACTATCAAGGCTGGCGCCACCATCTATATGCACGCGGGAGCAATGCTATATGTCTATGGCAGCGTCAATGCCAAGGGCACTGCCGACCGCCCCATCATTTTCCGTGGCGACCGTACCGATATGCTCTTCGACTCCGTACCCTATCGTATGGCGTCTGGGCAATGGAATGGTATTTATTTGATTCACACCAAAGACCAATTGCCTCCCACTCACACGTTGGATTATGTAGATATCCTCTCAGGTAGTATCGGACTATATGCCTATTCCGAAGCTACGGGCTTGTTCCTGCCCAAACTCAATCTACATAATAGCCGCATACACAACCATAGCATCTACGGACTGGTCGTACAAAACATGGATGCCAAGGTCGTCAATTGCGAGATCAGCAACTGCGCTTCCTATTGTGTTTATCTCGCAGGAGGCAAGCACGATTTCATCCACAACACCATCGCTGCCTACTATGGCTATCCTTACACCAATCTCAACATCCACCAGAATATCCTCCCAGAGGACGTGGCTGCCGTCTATGTCAACAACTTGAGCAAGAACACTGCCAAGACCATCAGTTCCTTCACCAATTGCATCATCACTGGTGGCAGAGCCAACAACCTGCTCATAGCCACTCCTTTGCCTGAGTATTACCAAGGTACTATCTCGCACAACTACCTCCGCGCGGATTCGCTCCACGAGGCGTATGCCAAGAACAATGTATATGCTTCAGATTCCGACTCGTGCGTCTTCCGCAACACCTATTACCTCTACAAGGAATACCACTACTACGATTTCCAACTCGATACCCTCTCGCCTGCCCGCGGCATAGCGGATAGTATCGTGTCGCTCTCCTATCCTACCGACCGCCTCGGTATCCGCCGCAAATCCCATCCCGATGCAGGATGCTACGAGTTCGCAGAGTAACCAGGATGTAGAGATATGCACCAATATAGGAAAAGCGCATCAACTTGCTCCCTCCTACACTTCTATATCATACTTCTCACACAAATACTTCACCACTTTGGGTGGTAGTATCTTCGTTTTCGCGGTCACGTGATGTGCTCTCAGATAGGCTTCATCGCGCTTCAGCCATCGCCTAAAAGTCTCCCCGCTCACCCCTGCCGCCCGTGCCAGTTCTATTTTGCTATATGCTTTCATCCTTGTTCTCTTCTATTATGATTTCCATTAGTAGTTGTTTACTTCGCTCCATTCTCCGTTACGATTTTCTAACAGCGAAGCGGTCTTTTATCCCGCTTCCTTTCTCGTTACCACGTCGATACCACTTCGTTACCACTCAATTACTATCCAGTACTTTCCCCCTACCTTTCCCATATTTTTCCGCAAACCGTCTTCGTGCTTCCAGTTGTGCTGGTGTAGGAGGCTTATATCGTCTCGGACATCGTTGAATCACCTGTTTCCCGTACAATACGCGGGCATAATAGTCGTCACCTATTTTACCCTTTAAATGTTCAAATGGAACATACAATTTCGCTCTCATAATTCTTAATTCTTAATTCAAAATTTATAATCCTCTCCCCCTTGAGCGGAGCCGTTTGACTACCCTCTTAGTATGTATACATTCCCCTGTATAGGGGGAATGATACTAAGGGGGACTCATGGCTCCTGCTCAAAACAGGCTCGGCATCTCCTCTCTTTGCCCCTTCTGGCTTGTGCTGCGCAGGTCGTAGTATGTTTCATTGTCGTTGATCTTGCGTTTGTCTATCAGCTCCATTTGATAGGCCTGTCGCAGCAACTCCCTGTAGGCGGTTTCGCAATTCACTTCTGGAAAACAACGCATCGCTTTTTGCTTAAAATCGTATGCTCGCATGCTGGTCAAGCTACCAAATACCTTTGGTACAATCTCCTGCGCATGGATCTGGCTGGCGTACAAGCTATGCGCATTTTGTCTTGGTTCTTGGTTACTTGCTCTTTGTTCTAAGATGGGCAAACCATCGGCATTCACCGTAAACTCCAACTTCGCACCAATATCATACTTCCGCGTAGCGGTCTGTTTCAGCGTAAACAACCGCGTGTCCAGGTCTTTCTGACACTCATACGTCTCGTAGCTTTTGTTCTGCAACTCTGTGCCCAATGCGCCGCGTAACGTCTTGTCTTCCAACGCTTTGTTCTGGTGCAGCACGCACACGATACATGCCCTTGACCACGAAGCGAGCGATAGCAACTTATCCAGCACCGTCTGGGCTTCGGTGTAGTTGTTGATATCGCCTACCACATCGCGGATACCGTCAAAGATTACTAGGTCTGGCTTGTGTTGCACAATGCACATCTCCGCCCAATGTAGTCGGTCTTGCCAGTTGTCGCGACGCAGGTTATACACATAGTATTGCTCTTCGGGTATCGCCTGCCCAATCAGCGAACCGATGCGGTGGCAGAGGATCTCGTGCGTCGAGTCTTCGCTCTGCTCGGTGTCGATCCATACTACGCGCAGCATCTCATCGTGCAAGCGTGAGAGCCCCATAATCTGCTTACGCACACCCAGTGCCATCAGTATCGAGCAGACGAATGTCTTACCCGACTTGGCTTTACCTGTGAGGGCTACGAGCTCACCACGGGCGAAGCAGGGACGGTCGCCCCAACGGAAGAGAAAATCGTGTTGAGGCACCGTCGTATCGGGAGTAATCCGACGGGCTAAGATCTCTTCATATTCCGACTTCATAATTCAATCAAGTTGTTGATGTTGTTTTTTAATAATCTTTTCGTTTCATTCGTTCCATGCCCATTATGCTCATTGGGCAGCATAGTGCTTTGATTTTTGTTGGGGATGCCAATGCGTTAGCGCATTCTTCCATCCCCCAACAAAATCTATCCTCGAATTGACATTTATTGACATTCTAATTGACATAAATTGTCTTTATTAACCTATCCCTTCGATTTTTATTTATTTTTGCAGCGCAGCGGTCTTTTTTTCCTTGAGCGCTGGGGTGTGTTTTAGTACAACTCTTGTATCATTCTTTTCAGCCGTATATACGCATCATAATGCGGTACATGCAGGTCTATGCGTATCACCATATCATCGCCACACTTCACTTTCACATGTGGTTCACTCATCAGCTCTGCGGCTGAAATCTCAAAGTACGCTGCCCACTTCTCCACATGTTCCATGGTGATACCTCTTTTCCCGCTAATCACGCGACTCAGATGTCCTGGATCCATTCCCATTTCCAATGCCATTTGTTGTTTGTTGATGTCATGTTTGTTAATCAATTGCAGCACATTCTTGCGTACTACATTTTCCAAATTTTTCGTCATAAAGCGTTTATTCTTAAGTGTTTAATAATCAGCTTCGCACCAGCAGTTCAACCTTTTCAAACTCGCTTTGCGAATGCGCTGCAAAAGTACGCTTTTCTTTTCACATGCTTCTTGCCCCATTGGCACGTTATCCCCTCCCTCCAGCCTATCAGGCAAAATCCCGCAATCCTCTTAAGCCCCTACTCTTCCCCTCGCAGAACATTCTTCCATTGCCCCAACTTGTAGTCGAGTATTCTCCGCCTCTAACCTCTAAACTATAGCGGCTTCGCCGCGTCCTCTAAACTGAAAATGGCGATTTTTTCGCCATTTTCTTGCATTTATGCAAAAAATGTTGTACCTTTGCAGCCGAAAGCTCAACGCTGGGGTTTAGAGGGTGGGATATGTCTCCTCTCGGAAAGCCAACTTGTTTGACCAAACTCCCCAGTCATGGCTTTCAAGACATACATAAAGGCGTTTATTAGCGCTCTGTTCTGACTCTTAGAAACTTCGCAACTTTCTATAAATCTTATCAGGACTTAGCAACGATAGATGTCCTACGGGATATAGACTATCCAGACCAACATCTTTGTATGTTGCTATTGCGTGTATAGGCACGCATACGCGACATATTATACACAAGTAGGTGTGGTCATTGGGGCAATTGTCAACTGTTAACTGTCAATTGTCAACTAGTATATATTCGGCGTGGGCTTCGCGTTGTCGGTTCTATAGGATTAGGCAATGCGAAGGCCTCTAAGGGTGGAACTGGCAAGAGCAAGTTTCACGCTTTTATTTTTGTATCCTGGATAAGAGTAATTAATAAAATATTTTGATGAAAAAGTTTTTTATAGTTCTGCTATTAACCATTAGTACAACGATGGTTTTGAATGCTACCAAACATGCATTGGTGATTGGTATTGGACCATATCCAACAGAAACAGGGTGGACCGCAATCAATGGTGATAAAGATATTCCAATCGTAGAAAAAATGCTTCTATCTAATGGTTTCTTGCCTCAAGATATTGTTGCTCTTGAAAATCAGAATGCAACTGCTGATGCAATTCGAGCAGAACTCAGTTCTCTAGTAAAAAAGGCGCAAGTGGGTGACGTCATATATATACATTTTTCTGGTCATGGCCAACGAATAACTGATATCAGTGGAGATGAAGAAGATGGATTTGATGAAGCATGGATTGCTTATGATGCGCAATTTGCATATGCGGATGGTGTTTATGAAGGAGAAAACCATATATTAGATGATCAACTGAATGATTATTTGCACCAAATTCGTGAAAAAGTAGGTGAAAATGGTAAAATAACAGTAGTTGCTGATGCATGTCATAGTGGTAGCGCTACGAGAGATATAGAATCCGAACAAGATACCATGGTTATACGAGGTGCTTCTGATGATTTTTTAATTCCAAATAAGTTTCGCCTATTTAATCAAGATCGAGTACAAAATATAGAATGGATAGTTATTTCGGCATGCAAAAGTTATCAATGCAACTATGAATATAATGGGGCTGGTTCATTGACATATGTATTGAGCCTACAAGCGGACAACCTTGCAACGACACCAGCTCCACAAATGGCAAGACAAATAAAGGCTACAATTACCAATGTATTACAACTGCCACAAACGCCTGTTATAGAAACTCCGACATCAATTAACCAACAAACAATATTCTAACCAACAACAAAAACAACAAATTTATGAAAAAGATTTTATTTTTTGCTATGGTTGTACTAGGTACAACTTTGGTGTCTTGCAACAAGCCTGCTGCAGTTAGTGAAGATAAAGCCGAGGCGGCTCAACCATCATCAGAACAATTAGCTGCTATTCGCGTGGCGACAGATTTAGCAAAATATGGCTACGAAGCAGAGTCTGCATCTGCTTTGATTGAAGCTGCTAACATTTTAGCAGGTGTTCCTACTCAAGCGCTTGAAGCAACAAAAGAAAATACAGGTGTTGCAAATCCTACAAAAGATGAAAAATCGCTTACCGTAGAGAGCCTGCTTGCTGATGCAAAAGACTTTGCCGCAGGTGATGAAACTTTGCTTGCAATGGTTGCTAAAGTAGAACAAAAATACCAGCCTGAGTTAATAACTCGTGGTCGTGTAGGTGGTCCTGCTACTGACTACGATCGCGTTGAGGCACGTAGTTATGTGCAATATTACATCACATTTAGAGGTGGTGAGTTTGCTGAGGTTGCAGTAGTGGGCGATGGTGATACCGACCTCGATCTCTACATCTACGATGAGAATGGTAACTTGATTGACAGTGATATAGACTATACAGATGCTTGCTACTGCAGTTTCGTTCCAAGTTGGACTGGTAGTTTCCGTGTTAAAATTGTGAACCGCGGTAGTGTTTACAACAGATATACATTGATTACCAATTAATTTACCACGAGAGATTTAGACATATTTCTCAAAATTTAACATTTGTTGGTTATTTATCGAGGATGTGTCCGCAATGACACATCCTCGTTTTTTTTACATTTAATCATTCTAATAACATATGAAACGCATTATTTGTTCTTTTTTGATACTCTTCTCAATATCATTATCTGCTCAGCTTACAGATTCTATCTCTCACAAACTACTCATGATTGATGCAATCAATAGGGGCGATTATGCGCAGGCAACTAAGGAAATTTCAGATGTTAATGATTGGACCTATGATACCTTTCTAAATATTGATTCTGTAGTATCTTATGTTTCATATGTAAATACAAATAAAATCAATATCTCACAGGATTTGATAGATAGTTTGAGTATCTATGCGTACATATCAATGGAAGATATCGCATTTCAAACGGCTGATACATCAAACTATTCTGAAGCTATAACCCTTTATACAACTCAACTAAAATACAATAAATTACTATTTGGTAAATACAATGCAGATTTACCAATTTTATTGCGAAGTCTAGGTTACTTATATTTGCAGCAAGGTGATATTTTACAGGCAGAACAATATTTTTTAGAGGCGTTGAACGCAACGAAAAATATATCTACTACGGAAGAAGTAGAGAATTATACATTCGTCTTATATTCTCTATATGATATTTACAAAACAAGTGGAAATTTTCAATTGGCGAAACAATATATACAGCAACTTTTGCAATATCAGAAAAAACACCTCGGTGAACATCATCCTGATTATTTGAACACATTGCAAAATGTAGCAAAATTATATCTTTATTTTGGAGACTATGAAAACGCAGAAAAGTATTATTTCAATCTTTTAACTCTTCGCGATAAAAATAAGAACGAAAACGATATAGAGTACGTGATTACTTTATTGCAAATAGGAGAATTATATTACGAAAAGTCCAATTATGCTTTAGCAGAAGATTATTTTCTGCGCGTACAGAAGGCTATAGACCTAAAGGATGAAAACTATGTAACTATTTATGCTACTTTATTGAATGATTTAGCGGATCTTTATGCAGATAAAGGTGATTATAATTTAGCTATAGATTGTATGGATGATGCTTTAAAACTGCTTAAAAAGCAGTATGGAGAAGAACATTCCGAATATGTGTTAGCATTAAATGATTTAGGTACAATATACCACAATATGGGAAAATATACTGAAGCTATTTCCTATTATAATCAAGCAATTAGGTTACATAAGAAAATAGGGATAAATACTTCAGCCTATGCTCTTACGTTACATTGTTTAGGAGTGATTTACATAGATTTAGAAGATTATGATTTAGCAAATACTTATTTACAACATGCATTAGAAATCCAAAGACAACTTTTAGGTGAAACTCATAAGGATTATCTTACCACATTATGTAGTTTAGCTAAAATAGATATGATGAATGCAAATTTACTTGAAGCTGAACAAAAATATAAATACGTCTTAAAAACACAAAAGAGGGTTATCGGAGAAAATAGTGTAGATTATGCGATAACACTAGGAAATATCGGACATATATATGCTTCTGCAGAAAAGTATAAATCAGCAAAAGAAAATTATTTGCGTGCAGCCGAAATTTTCCAAGAAATATTAGGAGAGAAGCATCCGTTCTATGCTTCGGCGATTGCTTCATTAGGTGATTTATATATGAATGTGGAAGATTATTCTTCTGCGGAAGAGTATTATTTGAATGCTTTAAATCTAACTAAAGAAATATTAGGTGAGAAGCATATCAATTATGCTTATCAATTAACATCTTTGGCTTGTTTATATCATGCTAAAGGAGATTTTGCAAATGCTATAGACCGATTATTGGAGGCTTTAAATATAAAGAAAAAAATATATGGAGTTGAGCATCCAAGTTATGTAGAAGATTTACATAGTTTAGGAGTCTGCTATATGGATAATGGTGATTACGTTTCTGCTGAAACCACTTTATTAGAAGTCTTGAAGTTATATAACAGACAGCATTCTAATTATCCTACCGCTCTAAACCATTTAGGACTTACTTATCAAGCATTAGAAAATTATGAATTATCACAAAAATATTTTTATGAAGCACTTAACATTTGTAAAAAACGTGGAGAAGAGTATGATTGGTTACTATGCTATATAGGTGATTCGTTTTATGATATTCAAGACTATCAAAATGCTGAAAAATGTTATTTAGAAGCTATCTCATTATCATCCACTCCACAAGATACTACCATACATCTATATTTGTTAGAAACATTAGGCAATTTAAATTTCGATATGCAGAACTATGTTAATGCGACGTATTACTATTTAGAAGCATTAAATATAACTAAATCCCAATTGTCTCAAATATATCTATCTCGTAAATTGGGAGATCTGTATAGCCTTGAATATAATTATCCTGCTGCGGAAAAATACTTCTTGAAAACACTTGCTTTATCCAAAGATTTTTATGGAGAATTAGATGCAGATTATATTATGTCTTTACAAAGTTTAGGAACATTTTATGCGGTAATTGGTAATTTTGAAAAAGCAGAAAAATACCTTTTAGAGGCATTAAGTGTTCAAGAACGAGCCTTTTGGAAAAAAAATAGCACTTATATTACGATACTGGGCTATTTAGGACTTCTATATAATCTTACAGCAACACAACAACACAAGGCGGAAAACTACCTGTTAGAAGCTTTAAATATCTCGCAACAAATAGAAGGTAAATCTAGTCTGCAATATGCGTATTCATCAAATAATTTAGCAATATTTTACCGATCAACAGGTAATTATACTTTGGCTATTCAATATAGTTTATCTGCTTACTCTATACTAAAAGAGAAGAGTGCTGATGCCTCTTTCTTTGTTGATGTGTTGAATAATTTAGGTATAGCATATATGGGCCAAAATAATTATTCTTTAGCAGAAAAATATTTGTTAGAGGTTTTGGATATATATAGTTCATCATCTACAATCATTCAATATGGCTACCCCACAGCACTATGTGCTATAGCATCTTTGTATTTTAGAAAAGGAGAATTTTTAAATTCAGAGAAATATTATACAAAGGCACTTGAATCTTGCAAGGAAATATTTGGTATGTCTGATTTTAGATATGCTCAGATTGCCAGAGATTTTGGCTTCACTTATGTACTTCGAAGGGATGGTGAAAATGCTAAAAAGTATTTGTCACAAGCGATTAAAGGTATAAAGAATAAATTTGGTGAATTTCATACGAGCTATGGTGAGTTGTTATATGCATTAGCTTCTATGGAGTTTTTGGAGAGAGATTACAAAGCGTCTGAAAAATACTTATATCAAGTCCACCAAATATTTAAGGATAATTTCATTTCCTCCACAGACTATATGTCAGAATCGCAACGCCAAGCATATTGGCAATCAATACAATGGTTTTATAATTCAGATTGTCCTAATTTTATTTACCATGTTCATTCATCTAATCCCAATATTGCTAAGTTTGCTTATAATAACGAACTATTTCGAAAGGGATTATTACTTACTTCATCCAATGAAATTCGCAACTCTATTCTGAATAGTGGTGATACTATCCTCATTCGTCAATGGTATGAATTGAAAGAAATAAAACAAACTATCATGACTTTAGAAGAGAAAGAACCACAAGCGGTACATATTACAGCATACAAACAACAAGCAGATTCATTGGAGAAACTGTTAACAGTTCATAGTTCCGCTTTTCGTCAAAACAGAGAACAATGGAATATCACTTGGGAAAGTGTCTTGGAGCATTTAAGTACTGATGAAATAGCGATAGAGTTTTTTGCGGCACCGTTTGGTGATGTTAAGATGTATTGCGCGTTGTTATTGCCTTGGTGGACAAAGGAACCGATATTAATCCCTATTTGTGAAGAAACCGAAATACTATCTTTAACAACCAAAAATACAGGTGATGCACTATTACCTAATCAAACTTATGATTATTATGCAAATGGTGCTAAATTAAAAAGTTTAATTTGGGATAAAATATTTTCACGAGTTATAATCAGCAAAGGAATGACAATCTATTTCTCTCCATCAGATTTACTGCATCAAATATCATTAGAAGCCCTCCCTTATGATGAAGAACGAACAATGTCTGATGTCTATAATATGGTGCGCTTATCTTCTACGCGAGAGATTGCCATGAACAAACCGCAGACAGCATGTGCAACATCTACCATCTATGGTGGTATTACCTACGATACAGATACAACAAATATGTACAATGAAAGTCGTGCTTATAATAGTGCTAATTTATTGGCATCTCGTTCCCTTGAAAACGATACGCTCAATCGTGGTACAGCAAGCTATTTACCAGGCACCCGAATAGAAGCAGAACGTATCTATACATTATTCACAGAAAATAACATCTCTGCCAAATTATATACTACTTCCAAAGCCAATGAGGAGTCTTTCAAATCACTAAGCGGTAAACATAACAACATCCTTCATATCGGTACGCATGGTTTCACATGGACCGATAGTACAGCTCAAAAGCAGGATTATTTCACTCAACGTATGCAAATGCAGTTATTAGGAGATGAGCATCGTCATCATGGTCCTATCATCGACCCTCTCAATCGTTGCGGACTCTTGTTTGCAGGAGCTAACATGGCTCTGCAAGGAAATAGCCGTCACTTACCCGAAGGCGTACAAGACGGTATCTTAACCGCCAAAGAAATCTCCTTAATGGACTTGCGCGATGCCAACTTAGTTGTACTCTCTGCTTGTGAAACTGCCAAAGGCGACATCACTTCCGAAGGTGTCTTTGGCTTACAGCGT
>JAFTOD010000005.1 GCA_017451525.1 Paludibacteraceae bacterium | reverse complement strand
TGACTGTCGATGCAGAAACCGAGACCAAACACAAAGCCGGTTGTGTTTGGAAACTGCTTGGCTCTCGTTATACTCAGTCCCAATTGGAAAGATATTGTACTCTATACGGTGTTACTACCGAGCAGGCTCTGCAATGGAAGAAGTATTGGATATAATTGTACCATCTCTGATAGTAGCGCGAAAGTGGCTTGAGAGTGGCTGTTTGACTGCTACAATTTGGCGAGTGGAACAACCACTGAAATCTTAATAATCGTATAACTTTCAACTTCCTTCCAAAAACCTCCCAAACAGCATATCTCGCGCCACTCTTGCGCTTCTTTTAGACATATATTAGTATAACGTCCAAATCTTAATAATCGCGCTGAAGATTTTTGCAGCATTATTGTAGAAACGCGTTTGTAGAAAGCCACAGAACTCCCACAGATCTCCTATGGTGCTCCCGAAACTTGTAATTCCTTTCTTTCATCAATAATAACTCCCTCATTAATTCTATTTGGTATGAAAAGATATAATACATTTGCAGGTGTGAAAAAAATGTAGTATCTTTGCATGCGTTTTTGTTATCCAAAATCCTCAACAACAAACAAATACAATCATTATGGCAAACATAGAGAGAAAAGGTCAAGAGATATTATCGCAGGTGGCGATTATGACAGAGCCGTTGATTAAGCATTTGCGAGAACTTATTGAGAACACTCGCAAACGCGTAGCGTCTGTCGTTAGCGATGAGACAACGCAACTGTATTGGAATGTAGGATATGCTATCAATACATTTGTGTTGCAAGGCAACCGTGCGGAGTATGGCAAACAAATTGTCGCAACAGTGTCGCGACAATTGGCACAAGAATTTGGAAGTGGTTTTGAAGAGAAGAATGTTCGCCGTATGATGCAGTTTGCAACAGAATATCAAGACTTTAAAATTGTCGCAACACTGATGCGACAATTGCCATGGTCGCACTTTACGCTTCTTATCCCTATTCGTGAACCACTCAAACGCTCGTTCTATGAGCAAATGGCTATCACAGAGCACTGGAGTGTACGCACGCTGCGTGAGAAAATCAGTTCCCAACTATTTGAGCGTACAGCCATCAGCCGCCAACCAGAAGAGACGATTAAGCACGACCTTGCTCTTTTGCGAGAGGAAAATAAAATGACACCTAATCTGGTCTTCCGCGATCCGTATCTGCTGCATTTGTTTGGACTAAAAGATACATATTCTGAGAAAGATCTGGAAAGTGCCATTGTCGCAGAAATGCAGCGGTTCATTGAGGAATTGGGTACTGACTTTGCTTTCCTCGCACGACAAAAACGTATTACTATTGACAATGAGGATTACTATATAGACTTGCTTTTCTATCATCGTCGCTTACGTTGTTTAGTGGCTATTGATTTGAAAATCGATTCGTTCAAAGCTGCACACAAAGGGCAAATGGAATTGTACTTGCGTTGGTTGGAAAAATACGAGCGTGTAGAAGGTGAGAATGCACCAATTGGTTTAATTCTTTGTGCTGGCAAGAATGATGAACATGTAGAATTGATGCACTTAGAGGAAAGCAATATCCGTGTGGCTGAATACATGACGATGTTGCCAGACAAGAAAGTGTTGGAACTGAAATTACAAAAAGCCATCTCTTATGCGCGCGAACGCATGGCTATTCAAGAGCAAGAATAGTTTGAGCTGCAGGAATACTAGACCTTAAACTTTCGGTACAAAAACCCCTTCCGCGCCGAAGATTTTTGCAGCATTATTGTAGAAACGCGTTTGTAGAAAGCCACCGAAAGCCCACAGAACTCCCACAGATCTCCTATGGTGCTCCCGAAACTTGTGGCATTGAGGAAAAAAAAACGGTCATTCCTCTTTCTTTTTGAAAAAATTTGCATATATGCAATTTTTGTAGTACCTTTGCAGCGCAAAGGTCGCGCCTAAATGACCACGGTGTAGGCAGATTGTTTGAGGCTGCCAAGCCGAAATAGGAAATGAACAAATAAATAATTAAATCATAAATAGTTTTATGGATTACAATTTCAGTGAAATTGAAAAGAAATGGCAAACCGAATGGGCGAAAGCTGGTACTTACCGCGTAAGTAACCAAAGCGACAAAAAGCCATTCTATGTGCTTGATATGTTCCCTTATCCATCGGGCGCAGGTTTGCACGTAGGTCACCCTCTCGGCTATATCGCCAGCGATATCTATAGCCGCTACAAACGCCTACAGGGCTTTAATGTCCTCCACCCAATGGGCTTTGACTCTTATGGTCTGCCTGCTGAGCAATATGCTATCCAAACAGGTCAACACCCAGAGAAAACCACTATGGAGAATATCGCTCACTACATTGAGCAACTCCAAAAGATTGGTTTCAACTACGATTGGGATCGCGAGGTAAAGACTTGCAACCCTGACTTCTATAAGTGGACACAATGGGCATTTATCCAAATGTTCAACTCCTACTTTGATGCCTCTTTGCAGAAGGCACAACCTATCAGCAAACTGATTGAGAAGTTTGAGCAAACCGACCCTACTTGGGCTACCCTCTCCGAGCGCGAACAACAAGAACGCCTGATGAACTATCGTATTGCTTATCTGGCAGATACGAAGGTAAACTGGTGCCCAGAACTCGGTTGTGTACTTGCCAACGATGAGGTCAGCGAGGGTCTTTCCGTGCGCGGCGGCTACCCTGTAGAGCAACGCGTCATGCGCCAATGGAACCTCCGCGTGAGTGCCTACGCACCACGCCTGCTCCAAGGCCTTGATACCGTGGATTGGACCGACTCCCTCAAAGAGACCCAACGCAACTGGATTGGCCGCAGCGAAGGTGCAGAGATGCGTTTTGCTATCAAGGGTCAAGACGAACCTTTCACTATCTTCACTACTCGTGCAGATACAGTGTATGGCGTGACCTTCATGGTATTGGCTCCTGAGAGCGAGTATGTAGCTCGTGTGACTACCGAGGAGCAAAAAGCCGAGGTAGAGGCATACCTGCAAATGGTGAAGAACCGTACCGAGCGCGAGCGTATTGCCGACCGCCGTGTGACAGGTGTGTTCACAGGTTCGTATGCTATCAATCCGCTCACCAAAGCCGAGATACCTATCTATATAAGTGATTATGTACTTAGCGGTTACGGCACAGGCGCTATCATGGCGGTGCCTGCACACGATAGCCGTGACTATGCCTTCGCTAAGCACTTCAACTTGCCTATCATCCCACTCATCGAGGGTGCCGATGTCAGCGAGCAAAGTTTCGATGCCAAAGAGGGTGTGATGATCAATTCGGGCTTCCTCAATGGCATGCAAGTGAAAGATGCTATCCAAGCGATGAAGGAGCATATCACCAACACAGGCCTCGGTCGTGTGAAAGTGAACTACCGCCTCCGCGATGCGGTCTTCAGCCGTCAACGCTATTGGGGCGAACCATTCCCTGTTTATTACAAGGATGGTATGCCATATATGCTCCCAGAAGAGTGCTTGCCACTCCTCTTGCCTGAGGTGTCTGACTTCAAACCTACCACCACAGGCGAGCCACCACTTGGCAATGCCGACCTCTGGGCATGGGACACCACTAATAATAAAGTTGTCAGCAAGTCCCTGATTGATAACGTGTCTGTCTTCCCATTGGAGCTTTGCACCATGCCTGGTTTCGCAGGTTCATCGGCGTACTACCTCCGCTATATGGACAACCACAACGATGCTGCTCTCGTGGGCAAAGAGGCCAATGAATATTGGCGTCAAGTTAATCTCTATATCGGTGGTACCGAGCATGCCACGGGTCACCTTATCTATAGCCGTTTCTGGAATAAGTTCCTCTTTGACCTCGGCTATATCTGCGAGGACGAGCCTTTCCGCAAGCTCATCAACCAAGGTATGATCCAAGGTCGCTCTAACTTCGTATATCGCTATATCGGCGAAGGCGCAACGGGCAATCTCTTTATCAGCTACAACCTCATCGACAACCCAGAGTACAAAGATAAAGTTCAACCTATCCATGTGAACGTGAATATCGTCAAGAACGATGTCCTTGACATCGATGCCTTCCGTAACTGGATGCCAGAGTTCAAGAATGCGGAGTTCATCTATTCGGATGGTACTACCGACATCGACAACCCTTACATGGGCACTCCTACCGACAAGCAATATATCTGCGGTTGGGCGGTTGAGAAGATGTCCAAGTCTATGTTCAATGTCGTGAATCCAGACGATGTGGTAGCTAAGTATGGTGCGGATACCTTGCGCTTGTACGAAATGTTCCTTGGTCCTTTGGAGATGTCTAAACCTTGGGATACCAACGGTATTGATGGCGTACACCGCTTCTTGCGCAAGTGGTGGAACATGTTCGAGACCCTCTCCAACGACGAGCCAACCGCAGAAGAGTTGCGCAGCTTGCACAAACTCATCAAGAAGATCACTTGGGATATTGAGAACTTCTCATTCAACACCTCTATCCCTGCCTTCATGATTGCGCAAAACGAGTTGCAAGCCCTCAAGTGCAACAAGGTCGCTATCCTCAAGACCTTCGCTATCTTGCTTGCTCCATACGCTCCTCATATTGCAGAAGAAGCATGGCATCTCTGTGGCGAAACAGGTTCTGTTTGCCACGCCCAATGGCCTGAATGCAACGAGGCATACTTAGTTGAATCAACGCAAAAGTACCCTGTTCAATTCAATGGTAAAGTTCGCTTTACTATCGAAGTAGCAAAGGACACTCCACGCGAGGAGGTTGAGAAGATTGTCATGGCTCACGAACTGACCGCTAAACAATTGAACGGCTCCGCTCCAAAGAAAGTCATCGTTGTCCCTGGTCGCATCGTAAACATCGTAATGTAAGGTGACACCTTATATATAATATAGAAAATGCACTCCCAAAAGAGAGTGCATTTTATTTGTATGCGTTGTTTATTTAGAAACAATATCTTACACTTGCTGCTAAGTGCCAATCAAAGATACTAAGTAATGTTTCCGTTTTGACATTCAGCAACATAGCATAACCAGGACGGAAATCTAATGCAAATGTCAGTGGCAAGTCAGCCAACTTATACCCTGCACCAATCATGCCATTCAAACCAAACTTACCAAATGTGATTGGATTATAACCAGTAGGCAGTCCTTGTGCCAAACCTACACTTGCACCACCACCTGCAAAAGCATATATTCCATATTTCAACTCTTTGTTGTACAAAAAGTTAGGGTTAATTACAAAATCAAGCAAATCTCCAGTAGTTGTTATCAATTCGCTATCACCTAACCAATCTATTGAGGTGCGTTGGAAACCTACCGCCAAATCCGTTTGAATAGCGAAATTCTCACTCATCATCTTCTTGTAGCTTAAACCGTTGAAACCACCAACTACAAGACCCACTTCGTTATTTTGTGCAAAAGCACCTACTGAAAGCCCCAATACCATGAGGCAAAGAATGATTTTTTTCATTTCTATTTATTTTATTACAGCATCGATTATTCTTCAAACTCAATCACATAGCCGTGAGCAATGGCGCGTACTTTCGAATAAACCAGTGCCCATGTCTCCACAGACTGTGTGGTGGTGATGTTAATAATCTGTTGATTACCAGTCAGTCCTGCGTTTTTGTACATTTCGCTTACCGCATTGTTTTCCAGTGCCTTCTTAGACAGACCACCAATGCCAAACACATAAATAGCACTCCATTCGCCACTTACTTCTTTCACAATGTGGTAGTTAGACTCAGACAAAACCACTTTTGTCTCTACTGGATCATTCGCATAGGGGGTCATATTCAATCCTGCACAACCCGTAAAAATCACAGCCAACACGCTGATAAATAAACACTTAATTACCTTCATTCTTTTTCGTAAATCATTTCTTGCCTACTCTTCATCGGCTTTTCGGCTTTCTCCGCAAATTTTCTGCAAAGGTACTACTTTTTTCTCATATATGCAAATAAATTTTACCCCCCCCCATTTTACTTTGTAACAATCTGATTATCTGCAAGTTATATATGCAACAAAAATGCACTCCACTACGGGAATGCATTTCTCTGTATAAATATAGACAATCAATCCTTTCTTATCAATCATCAAACTCTCTCAAATTGCCTTTGAGGTCAAATTCCAATTCCAATTGGTTGTTCAACTCAATTTGAATACGGCGAGAATCCACTTGATACTCTACTATAAATTGATTAGGAAAATGCGTTGCCACATAATTCACTATCTTCGCAGGCACGATACCTTCTGGCACTGCTTTTTGCTTGCAGTCCACTTTTTCCACATTGCCTTTGTGGTCAAACTCCAATTCCGTAGCATCGTTCAATCGAACATTGTATTCGGTATGTAATCCATCTCTCTCACTGCCAACATAAGCAATATCAGAAGGGTTAAAATACTGTTTTACAAATGTTTGTGCTGCCGCAGGCAAGTCGTTAAAAGAAATCAACTGCTGACGATCTGCACATGCTGTCAGCGAAAATACCAATGTTGCCGCTATGGCTAAAATCTTTTTCATAACTTTCTCTTTTGATAATTATTGTTTGTATTATTTCCTTCAAAGCACTCTCCTCACAGTATATCCAATACCTATTCCTAGTTTATTCAATAACTCTTTAGCACTATACCAAACAACTATCAAAAATTATGCCAAAGCCCCATATTTATTTTTTTCGTATTTTTCTACCTAAAAATTTGCATTATCCATCTAAAATCCGTACCTTTGTGGTGTCTTTTAGATTATTAACTGTATATTAGTGATAAGTTAGTGATTAATTAGTGATTAATTAGTGATAAATTAGTGATACAAATCACTCAGTAATCAAAGTATAATCCATTCTAAGAACTATTTTGGTTCGTTTTGGATAAATCGTAATCTTTTTTTGTATAAAAATATCTTAGTTTATGGCAAAAATAACTTTTATCGCCCCCGTAGAAACAATTAAGGGCAAACTTCAAAACCGCGACAAAACCATTTTCCGTCGCAAACGTGTTTTCGATGCTAACGGACACGTCATCGGACAATTAGCGCAAGAAGCTTACGTGGTAAAAAATCCTCGTGATTGGAAGAAGAATCCTCCAAAAGGTGCTGAGAAGCAACGCATTGACAATTGGGCAAATGCTTGTAAACAAGTGCAAAAAATTAAAAAAGATCCAGAGTTACTCGCTCAATGGAAGCAGCGTTTTGAAGCTCAACTCACCCATGGCGAAGCAGATGCGCCTATTGACCCACGCACTCATAATCCCAAAATATATTTCCGTCTCGACTGCTTCATCCGTGCCGCTATCTTTCGCGCGTTAGCCACAAAAAAAGACATATAAGAGGTTAGATTATTAATAAGCACCTTTTCTCTGTTAAAATCTGCGATTTTTCTTGTATATATGAGAAAAATTTACTAATTTTGCAGGCTGTTTAGATTTTATTTCTAAGCCATTGCTTTTCGCACATAGATATGATCAAACATGACGGCATAATAATCGCGTTGAATGAGGACGGAACCGCCCTCGTGCGTATCGTGCAAACAAGCGCTTGCGCCGCATGCAAAGCCAAAGCCATGTGCGCCAGCGCAGAAAGTGCTGAGAAGGAGATGAGGGTGACCCTCTTAATGGATAATGGACGCCCTGCGGGCTATGGGGTATTGGACGCGGACAAACCGCTATTGGAGTACAAAGTCGGCGATGAGGTGGAAGTGATGGTGCAGCAGAAAATGGGATGGAAAGCCGTGGTATTGGCATATCTGCTGCCGTTCTTTGTGATGTTGGCGGTGATATTTATGGGCAATGCGTTGTGGAATGTGCGCGAGGAGATCCTCGGCACAGCAGCACTCTGCGCCATGGCACTCTACTACCTTGTGCTGGGCATGTTCAAAGATAAGCTGCAAAAAGAATTCTCTTTTACAGCTCGTAAGCGAGCGTAAATGGTCTGCGACGAAAATGGCTAAAGCGAAAATGGCAGCAGAGCTGCGAACAACACCAACGCGAAGCCACTTTCGTGAAACGTAGCGGAACCACTTTCGTGAGCGATAGCGAACCACAAACGTGAAACGAAGTGAAACAAAAAATATAAAAACACAATGAATTTAATTCTGATTTCTTTAGCCGTTTTGGGTGTGACAGGATTAGTGGCAGCGGTGCTGCTGTATCTTGTTGCCCAAAAATTCAAGGTGGAAGAAGATCCACGCATCGATGAGGTGCAAGAGGCGTTGCCTGGCGCAAACTGCGGTGGATGCGGTTTTGCGGGCTGTCGCGCTTTTGCCGAGAGTTGCGTGAAAGCGGACTCGCTGGATGGACTTCTCTGCCCTGTAGGCGGTGCACCTACGATGAAGACAGTGGGTGAGATTCTTGGAATGGCGGTCGGAAACATCGACCCCAAAGTAGCAGTAGTACGCTGCAACGGTACGTGCGAAGCACGCCCAAAAACAAGCACCTACGATGGTGCTAAGAGCTGCCAAATCCTGCATAACTGCTATGTGGGCGAGTCGGCTTGTCCATTCGGATGCTTGGGCTGCGGCGACTGTGTGGCTGCCTGCGAGTTTGATGCCATCCACATGAACCCCGAGACAGGGTTGCCAGAAGTGGACGACGAGAAATGTACCAGTTGCGGTAAGTGTGTGAAAGCGTGTCCACGCAATATCATCGAGCTCCGCAAGAAAGGTCCAAAGAGCCGCCGAATGGTGGTGATGTGCGTGAACAAAGACAAAGGTGCTGTAGCACGCAAAGCATGTACAAACGCATGTATCGGTTGTAGCAAGTGTCAGAAAGTCTGCGAGTTCGATGCAATCACCATCGAGAATAACTTGGCGTACATCGACTACAACAAGTGCCGCCTCTGCCGTAAGTGCGAGGATGCTTGCCCAACAGGTGCTATTCATGCGGTGAATTTCCCACCACGCAAGCCAAAGGCAGAAGCACCAGCAGCACCAAAGGCTGCGCCTGTAGCTGCTGAGGTTAAAGGTGAGAGGTTAGAGGTTAAAGGCGTAGAAACTAAGCAAGAGGAGGCAAAGGCATGAAAGCAACATTTAGAATAGGTGGAGTTCATCCACATGATAATAAGCAATACTCTGTTCATCAACCTATCACCGAGTGCCCATTGCCAGCGAAAGCAATCATTCCGTTGGTACAACACATCGGTGCGCCTGCGCAAGCAGTAGTGGAGAAAGGACAGAAAGTGAAAGTAGGCGAACTGATTGCTAAAGCAGGTGGTTTCGTGAGTGCGAATATCCACGCTCCTTTCAGTGGTACGATCACCAAGATCGACTCAACCATCGATGCATGGGGCATGAAAATGCCAGCCATCTTCATGGATGTGGAGGGCGACGAGTGGCTTGAGACCATCGACCGCAGCAATGACATTATTCGCAAATTGGACTACGAACCTAAGCATATCATAGATAAGGTACAAGAGGCAGGTATCGTAGGTTTGGGTGGCGCATGTTTCCCAACCCACGTGAAACTCCTTCCTCCTCCAGGCAAGAAAGCGGAAGTGCTGATCGTGAATGGCGTGGAGTGCGAGCCGTACTTGACTTGCGATCACCAACTTATGCTCGAGCACGGTGAGGAGATTATCATCGGTATTCAACTGCTGATGCGTGCGCTCAACATTGAGAAAGCTATCATCGGTATCGAAGCCAACAAACCTGATGCTATCAAGCACATGACTGCTCTTGCAAGCAAAGTGCTCGGCATTGAGGTGAAAGCATTGAAATTGAAATACCCACAAGGTGGCGAGAAACAACTCATCGACGCATGTATCCGTCGCCAAGTGCCAAGCGGTGCTCTGCCAATTGAGGTAGGTGCTGTGGTGGACAACGTGGCTACTATCTATACTGTATATGAGGCAGTGCAAAAGAATAAACCACTCATCTCGCGCGTGATGACCGTCACAGGTAAGAGCCTCGCTAAACCAGGCAACTACGATGTGCGTTTCGGTACACCATTGACCGAGGTAGTAGCTCTTGCGGGCGGCGTGCCAGAGGATACAGGTAAAGTGATTGGCGGTGGTCCTATGATGGGTCGCGCGATGAGCAATATTGATATGCCAAGCAACAAACGCGTGAGCGGTTTGCTGTTCTTGCCAGAGGCAGAGAGTATGCGTCAAGAGATTACGAACTGCGTGCGCTGCGGCAAATGTATTGGGGCTTGCCCAATGGGCTTGGAGCCATGGCTCTTGTCCAAACAAGCATGGCACAGCATGTGGGACGAGATGGAGGACCACAATATCATGGACTGCATCGAGTGCGGTTGCTGCCAATTCACCTGCCCAAGCCACTTGCCACTGCTCGACTATGTGCGCATGGGTAAAGCGAAAGTGGGAGGAATAATCCGCAGCAGAGCTGCTAAACAATAATGTCAGACTGTCTGACTTGTCCGACTCGTCTGACATGTCCGACAATAAAAACAAACAAATATGAAACAATTTATAGTATCTCCCGCACCACACTTCCATAGCGGTGATAGCGTGCGGAAAAATATGCTGTTGGTGATTATCGCCCTCCTGCCAGCTTACGCAGTCAGCGTTTGGCAATTCGGTTGGGGCGCACTCATCACCACCGCCATCAGCGTGGCAGCATGCGTGCTGTTTGAGTGGCTGATTGCGAAATATATCTTGAAACAAAAGTCCACTATCGGCGACCTCTCTGCTGTACTGACAGGTCTGTTGTTGGCATTCAACTTGCCAAGCAACTTGCCTTGGTGGATCGTGATTATCGGTGCGTTGGTGGCTATCGGCGTAGCGAAAATGAGTTTCGGCGGATTGGGACAAAACATCTTCAACCCTGCTCTTGTGGGTCGTGTGTTCCTCTTGATCTCTTTCCCTGCTCAGATGACTACATGGCCTGTGCCACAAGGTTTTGCTACCTCGTATGTGGATGCTGCTACAGGTGCTACTCCTTTGGCTGCCATGAAAGTGGCGCTGACAGGTAGCGACAGCATGATGAGCGCAGTGCCTGAGATGTGGGATATCCTCATCGGTAAGATGGGCGGTAGTCTTGGCGAGGTGAGCGCATTGCTCCTGCTCGCAGGTGGTATCTTCCTCATTGCTACCCGCGTCATCACATGGCATATCCCAGTGAGCATCATGGCTACCGTGGCATTGTTTGCTGCGGTGACTGGTTGGGCTGGAATGTTGCCAGAGAGCGTGGCTACAGGCGAGTATGTGATGCTGAGTCTTTGCACTGGTGGTATGATGCTGGGTGCATGGTTCATGGCTACCGACTATGTGACTTCACCTATGAGCAATTGGGGAAAGATCATCTTCGGTGTGGGTATCGGTGTGATTGTGATGGTGATTCGTACTTGGGGTGCTTACCCAGAGGGTATGTCGTTCGCTATCCTAATCATGAATGCATGTGCTCCATTGTTGAACCTCATTCGTCCAAAACGTTTTGGCGAGAAGAAAAAAGCATAAGGAGGACAGGACTATGGCAAAATTACAAAGTTCATTTAAGAATATGTTGCTATCGCTGACGCTCATCGCGTTGGTGGCTGCGGCTGCATTGGCTGGCGTGTATATGCTGACCATGGCACCTATCGAGGCAGCCAAAGTGGCTAAGCAACAGAGCGCTATCATGCAAGTGCTTCCTGAGATGGAAGGCATGACTATCGCTGAGGCAGAAGAGGTGAATGGTATCACCCTGCACAAAGCGTATGTAGGCGAGGAGTGGATCGGTACAGCCGTAGAGGCAACTACCGAGGGTAACCAAAATATGCCATTCGGCGGTACTTTCCGCCTGATGGTTGGTTTCAATAAGGTAGGCGATGTGGTTCGCTATGTGGTATTAGAGCAAGCAGAGACCCCAGGTCTAGGTGCACTGATGAGCACATGGTTCTGCAACCCTGATAAACCAAAATCAAACATTTTGGGCAAGAACCCTGCTACTACCAACTTCAGCGTAAGCAAAGACGGTGGCGATGTAGATGCAATCACCGCATCTACCATCACCTCGCGCGCGTTCCTCGAAGTAGTAGTCAAAGCATATAACGGTATAGCACAACAGCCAATGCTAATCGAGGCAGTGAGCGGTGCAACACAAGTGGAAGCACCTGCCGCACCTGTTGCAGAAGGCGCTTGCCCTTATGGTAACGACCCTGCTACATGCCCAGACTGCAGTGAGAAACATTGTCAAAAGAAAGGAGGCCAACAATGAAAAATAAAGCATTAAACACCGTTCTTAATGGTATCTTGCGCGAGAATCCTGTGTTTGCTCTCGTGCTGGGTATGTGTCCTACCTTGGCGACTACCACTTCTGCTATCAATGGTATGTCCATGGGACTCGCTACTACTTTCGTGCTTATCTGCTCGAATGTGGTGATTTCGCTCTTGAAGAATTTGATCCCTGATAAAGTGCGTATCCCTGCGTTTATCGTGGTGATTGCTACTTTCGTGACCATGGTACAACTCTTGATGCAAGCCTATCTGCCTGCTATCTATGAGGTACTTGGTTTGTTTATCCCGCTGATTGTAGTGAACTGTATCGTACTTGGTCGTGCAGAGGCGTTTGCTGCTAAGAACACCGTGGGCTTGTCTGCTTTGGACGGTCTGGGTATGGGTATTGGCTTTACGCTGGCATTGACTTTGATTGGTGCAGTGCGTGAGTTGCTGGGTACAGGTTGCGTCTTCGGACTGAACCTCTATAGCGAGACTTACGGTATGCTCATCTTCGTATTGGCACCAGGCGCCTTCATCGTATTGGGCTACTTGATGGCATTGGTACAGAAACTCTTGAAGAAGTAAATGGTAAATCGTCAAATTGTAAATTAGAATTATGGTATATTTCTTGATATTTATCTCTGCGATATTCGTGAATAATATCGTATTGAGTCAGTTCTTGGGTATCTGTCCATTCTTGGGCGTAAGTAAGAAAATCAATACTGCGCTGGGTATGGGTGCTGCCGTGTTGTTTGTCATGACATTGGCAACATTGGTGACCTACCTCTTGCAACAATTCTTGAACGCATGGGGCTTGGGCTTCTTGCAAACCATCTTGTTTATCTTGGTGATTGCTGCTCTCGTGCAGATGATTGAGATTATCCTCAAGAAGATCTCTCCATCTTTGTACCAAGCATTGGGTGTATTCTTGCCATTGATCACCACAAACTGCTGTTTGTTGGGTGTGGCTATCATGGTAGCTAGCGGCACATATAAGTTGCCTATGGGCGCAGAACCAGGTTTGTTGACAGGTATGTTGTTTGCTATCGCAACAGCTATTGGTTTTGCGTTGGCATTGGTATTGTTCGCAGGTATGCGCGAGCAATTGGCATTGGCTAAAGTGCCAAAAGCTATGCAAGGTACACCTATCGCCCTTTTGACCGCCGGCCTCTTGGCTATGGCATTCATGGGCTTCAGCGGCGTGGTATAATCTCGTAAATGTATATTTCAACAAAAAAGCACTTACTTAAGGTAGGTGCTTTTTTGTTGCTATTTGTGCATTTCGCGCTCATTTTTGAGTGCGCCACTCGTACTTTTCTTTGTTTTTTAGCCCTGAATCCTATTCGGTATTCTTGCCTATAACCTATAGCCGCTTGCGGCGTCCTATAGGCATTGCCGTCCTCTAAACTATAGCTCTGCTGCTTGCCTTTACACCTTACACAAAAAATTGCCTTCTGGCGTTTTGTTTTGCATAATTCAGCAAAATGTAGTATCTCTGCGGATTGGAAGATAAAAGTAGGGATCTAACCACCCCGAAGTGCATATTTAGTGAAGCTGGCATAAAAATTGCAGAAAAACACATAAAAATCAAAGAATTATTTGCATAAATCAAGAAATAAGCGTAACTTTGCATGCAAATTTTGTAATTATGTCAATTCGTCATAAAGAGCAACAGGATAAATGGAGAGGCGTAAGGTATGCTTCTATATTCTCTCGTCGAAATATCGAAAGTATTTTCTGTGATGATTTTACATTATTTGACGAATTGATACAAACTTATGATAAACAAATTGTAGGGCAAGATATCATCAACTATAAAAATTATTTTTGCTATGCATTCCGTTATCTAATGCGCAATTATCGCAATGAATACATAGTAAAAAATGCCTTACTGAATAATCTAATAAAACACCATGGCACTAGTCAGACAGTTGCCTTTAATGAATTTAGAGTAGGCAAATCAATAGCAGATTTAGTCCTATTCAATGGAAACAGTAGGGCGTATGAAATCAAGACGGAATATGATTCTCCTAAACGATTAGAAACACAAATGATAGATTACAACGAATTGTTCCAATTCTGCTATTTAGTGGTTCATGAACAATATTATGAAAAATATCACAAAGATATTAATTCTAATGTAGGAGTTATTATTTATTCGCTTGACAGGGGGCACATACATTTTGAAGAGAAACAACCTGCAACAGAGAATACAAATATTAATCCCTATCTTTTAATGCGCTGTTTACGAACCGAAGAATATAAGAGAATAGTTAGTTTATATTATGACTCTTTGCCAGAAATGAATGCTTTTACTGCATTTGAAATATGCGAAGAACTTATGGCAAATGTTCCAGCAAGCAAATTACATGAATTCTTTATTTCTACAATGAAAGAGCGACGAAGTAATATGAAATACTTGAAGGAATATGAATCGTATTTGCGACAGTTGTGCTTGAGCATGCATATTATGCCAAGAGAATATGATATTCTCTACTCAAAATTATTAACAAATATAACCATCTAGTCATGTATTATCCATATCTTAGAGGACGACAATTTGAGTTGCTTGCTTTGCGTGATTTTGCGGAGTCATTGCAGGGTAGTGCATCACAAGTTTTTCCGATTATTGAGCCTGTAAGAGAGAACAAAAACTCTTTAAAAAAAGCGGCTGCAACTTTAACGGCTGCAGGAATTCCTTATGGAATTATTATCAATCCTGAAAATGGAGACCATAAAGGCAAATGGTTAGACTTTTCACTTGAACAAGATTTTCCTGATCAATCTGCTTGGTCTCCTGTATTTATTGTAAAGAATAATATTGCTAAGATTCATGAAGAAATTGCAGAAAAACAATACCGCAATGTAATATTGATTCTTCTCAAATCCACAGCAGATGCAGAAGAAGATATTATTACACTCATTCACAATAATTCTGTTTCTAAAGTTGTTACAGATACTCCTCGTCGGAGAGTAAGACATGTTGTTGCAGACGAACAGAAAGAAATCATAACTTTAAGTGATAATTTTGAAGCTAAATCAGCTAACGATGATTACAGCAAAATAGATGAGGAATTATTCTCTGAAGAATTTGCTTATTTCAAAGAAGAAAATTATAATGGTTTCGCAGATTATACTGTTGTTCCTAATGAATTCAAGGAGGGCGGAGTATTACCAAAAGTCGTTGCTATTCACTTGACATATCAGAAAGAAGAAGACCAAATCTATGTTAAGCATTTTTGTTCTCACTCTAACAAAGATAATAATTCTAACATACAAGGTAAATTTGCAGAGGCTGCACAAAAAGCGAAAGAGTTTTTTGATGAACACCAACATGAAAATAGTGTTGCAATTGATATGTTACGCAATTATTTAGCAAACACTTCTTTCCCTGGACTCGGAATGATAAAAAAGATATCCATTCTGCATCATTTGTTATTAATTCAGCGGATATTGATACCATGAAAATATGCGAGAAATGTTTTAATGACCCATCCCTCATATTGTATATCCGTCAAAATGGTGTAGATGGCATTTGTGATGTGACAAACGAAGAAACGAAAGTTATAGATACAGTAGATTTGTCTGATTCCTTCGATAGTTTCATATCGTCATTTGTAGAGTCAAATGAAGGTGTGCCTTTTTATAGTAAAATTCAGCGGGATTGGAATATCTTTAATGAACAATATGGTCGTATAATTTTTGATGCACTTCTCAAAGAGAGGGAAAGTGCATTGACCCTTGATACTTCGGTTGATTATTCTGACAAAATAAAACACGCTGTGCGAGATTGGAATATGTTGAAAGATAATTTAATTAATAAATATCGTTATCTTTCTATTCGGGATTGGAAAAACGAGACCTACTACAACGAAGCATTTGCCGTACATGCCTCTACCATAAACAGAGATACTATACTTTATCGTTCTCGTATAAATGATAAAAATAGTGAGATTCCTTTCAAAAAGGATGAAATGTCTGCACCACCTCAAAAAGTTGCAACGGCAGGACGAGCAAATCCGCAAGGCATAGCATTTTTATACTTAAGTAATAATGTTGAGACTACATTCTATGAAATAAGAGCGGTTTATTTGGATAATGTCAGTACTGGAGTCTTTAAGGCATTAGATGATATTAAGATTGTAGACTTCACTAAATATGGTAGTCCTTTTGATACTATTTATTCAGAATCAGGAGTGCAAAGTGGTATTATAAGTGAATTTATAGCCAAAGAAATCAGTGAAGATTTATCTCGACCTATGAGAAGGCATGACTCTGTTGTTGATTATGTACCAACTCAGTTTATTTGTGAATATATTAAATATGTAGCAGATGCAAAAGGAATTGCATTCGGCAGTTCATTATATGACACGGGAGTAAATTATGTAATATTTGATCCGTCTAATTTTGAATGTCAAGATGATGTGCAAATCCATAGAATCAATAAAGTAATCATAGAAGAGTAATAATGATAGTACAATATAGATTGTCCTTATGCCAGATTACTATAAAATAAATACCAACAAAGCTATTACTGCTGCGACATTGCCAGATATTATAAAATTAATTGAAGCATTGTTTAGTTCTGTTCCTGTGAATATTACTAATCAGGAGATTGATAGAGCAATGATGGGTATTGAAAGCAGTTATAAAGCAAACTTAGAATCATTACCTGATGAAGATTATGAATATAAGCAGAAACAAGAGACAACGATACAACATCTCAGCCACTATATGGGAGAATTTCTAAAACAAGCTAACACATATCAACAACAAAAATCACAGGAGAAAATGGATTAAGACAAGAATAGTATCAATTACCCCAAAACATAACCTCACAACCCAGAAAGAATATTTAATCACCAGCATCGTAAAGGCGATGCACTACATATTTAATATAGCGTTATAAGCCAAACTTGAGTTATTGAAACTTCGACACTTTCAAGACTATTAAGCATTCAAGCACAGCCTATGAACGCTCACGCTTTTGGCGTGGGCTTTTGTGCAGATTTTGAATGCTTTAGGTAGTCGAAGACCTCAATAACTCAAATGAAGCGAACGAAAGTTCACGCTTTTTATATGAGTATAAGCAATCTAATTAATATAAAATAAATCAAACAATTAACCAACGGAGTATGCTGAAAATCCGTAAAAGAGTAGGCTGAATATTTAATTTTAATTATTATGATGTCCTTCACCGAGTCTATTTCAACATGTCTATTAGAGAAAATGATGACAACAAATGGTCGTGCAACACGTTCTGAGTATTGGTGGTATGTTTTATTTACTAATTTGGTACAACCACTAATTTTAGTAGTTTTTTCCTGCTCTATTAGTGCAATAACTTCTATTGATAATGGCATCTTTCAATCATTATTGGCAGTCGTGATGGTTATATTATCGCTTTGTCAGATTCTCTTATTATTATCATCTGTTTGCGTTGCGATACGACGTTTGCATGATATCGGGTTAAATGGATGGTGGTTTGCACTTGTTCTGATTCCTATTGGAAGTTTGATCTTAGTGGTATTACTTCTTAAGGAATCAGAACAGAATGATAATAAATACGGAGAATATCCTATTTTATAAGTTGTTTTATACATATGCAATCAAAATTTATATGAGATCCAAAACAAAAATGAGGATCGTCGCAGTGATTATCTGCGTGATTGTGTATGCAATTTATATCGCCATAACTACAGCAGCAGGATGGTCACATGGTGGAGGATTATTGGTTATAGCTATTTTAGTGAGTATCATGCGTACGATATGGAAAGCAGCAAGAGATGGGGGGATGAAAAATACATCCTTCGGCACAATCGTCTTATCTCGCCCAATGGGCTTGAACGATTAATCGCAAGCGAGTTTCGGCACACAAAAACTTTTTTTCAAAAAAATACACTCACGCAGGAAGGATAGTAAATACTACACTTCCCGTGTGCTATATATACCTTTTTACCCTCCACATTCTCCAACCTTCGGCACAAAACCCCTTCCGTGCCGAAGATTTTTGCAGCATTATTATAGAGACACGTTTATAGAAAGCTACAAAAAGCCCACAGATGTGCTAGAGATCTCCTATGGTGGTCCCGAAACTTGCAGGTAACTTTCAGCACAATATTCAGCGCCCAAAAACTTTTTTTCAAAAAAAACGCAACCACTTGGAAGTGCTTATAATATAGCAACTTCCACATGCTATATACGTCTTCTTAACCAGAAAAATCACCAATTTCCAGCACAAAAGCACCAAAACGCTGAGTATTCAGCACCACTATATCATATATAAGGTAAATGATTCGTAACTTTAAGAGCCAGTAATCCGAATAGTGTATTTGTTTACCCAACATTTGCATATGTCAAGAAAAATCACTACCTTTGCAGGCAGAAAATAATGTAAACGATATGAACATGAAAATAGATTGGAAGAAACTGCTGCCCTATGCCGTGGCAATTGTGGCATTTGTGGCGATAGCAATGATTTATTGTGCGCCTTTATTAGAAGGCAAAGTGTTGGTGCAAGGTGATGTGAACAATTGGAAAGGTGCTGCACAAGAGGCACGCGCTTTCTATGATGAAAATGGTACACGTACATGGTGGACCAACTCCATGTTTGGCGGTATGCCTACCTACCAAATCACAGGTAGTCTGCCATCGGGCGAAATGCGCAATAGTATGGCTAAAGTCGCTCACCTCGGTATGGAAGGCGGTTGGGAAGCCATCGGCATTATCTTTGCCTATTTCTTCGGTTTCTTCCTGATGCTTCGTTGTTTCAAGGTCAATCCTTGGCTGAGCATTATTGGTGGCTTAGCCACAGGATTCTCGACCTACTTCTTCTTGATTATCCCAGCAGGGCATATCACCAAAGCTATGGCACTAGGATTCTTGGCGCCTGTGATCGGTGGATTTTATGCCATATTCCGCAAGCAATATTGGCTTGGAGCTCCGCTCGTAATGCTCTACGGTATTATGAGTATTAATCTCCACCCACAGATGACTTATTATATCTTTATGCGCAGCGGTTATTCCTGCGGGTCATCACCAACTCGTGATGGAGTTCCAACCACATGCGTTGCAATTAGATAAATGGAGTTTAAGTATAATGATACTATCCATTCTTCTCTCGCTTGTTGGATTAGCATATCCTTTATGGAAAAAAGATAATAAAGATGGAAATACACTACGAAAAACAAGACATACAATGTGCACTCAAAGTGCTTCGTGAAGGTGGAGTAATACTCTACCCTACTGACACTATATGGGGGATAGGTTGTGATGCAACGAACGCTGATGCTGTCGCGCGCGTGTATGAAATAAAAAAGCGTGTGGATAGCAAGGCTATGTTAGTACTTCTGGATGGTGCAGGTAAACTGCAAGGATATATGGAAAAAATGCCAGAGACAGCATGGATGCTCCTTGAAGCGACAGAAGGACAACGTCCTATGACAATCATCTACCCCAATGCTCGCAACCTTGCGAGCAATCTATTGGCAGAAGATGGTAGTGTAGGTATTCGTATTACCTCGGAGCCTTTTACTAAAGCTCTTTGCGAGCAACTGCGCCACCCCATAGTATCTACATCAGCTAACTTTAGTGGAGAACCTGCTGCAAGAACTTTTCAAGACATTATGCCTGAACTTATTGATGCAGTGGACTATGTATGTCATTTTCGCAGAAACGACACTACCATTCACCAACCCTCATCCATCATCAAGATTGATGAAAAAGAACGTATAACTATTATCCGTAAATAATAATATGACCTTTTGGAACAGACGCAAAAAACAACAATTACTATATATACTTGTTGATATCCTCTCTTCTTTGTTGGTTTGGGGTAGTTTCCTGATTTTTCGTTGGTTAGTATACGACGGCAGGGTATTTTCTGTTGACTCGGTACTCATTCCTATGTTCAATTTTTATACCCCTCTAATAGCATATCCTATAGGTTGTTTGATTATTTATTACCTCTCAGGATATTACCTTCGTCCGTTGCGCAAACCATATCTGCGCGAGTTACGCCGAACTTTCATTTCGGCATTGATTATTTCATTTGGAGCTTTCTTCATCTTCATTATTGATGATCCCGTCACACAATACGAACGCTATATTACGTCTCTTATTGTGTTGTTTGTTTTGCAATTCATAGGCAGTTATATCCCACGTTTGTTGGTCACTTATATCTCTCACAAGTTCGACCACGATGAACCGCGCGTTTATACCATCCACTCCATGAATGAGGTAGAGCAATTCGAACTTGCTCACCAATTAGAGCCTTACGATGAAGTCATCTTGGATTTCAAATCGAAAAGCAAAGAAAACGATATTTACACGCTCATCAACCGACTTTATCCTTGCAATGTAGAAATTTCGGTGGTTCCTAGTCTCTATGACATGCTCACAGGTGCAGCCATGATTGATGATGTATCGGACCAACCACTTATTCGCATATCCGAACACAAGATGAGTGATACAGGATTATGTATCAAGCGTGCTTTTGATGTAGTTGTTTCTGCTATGATGTTGATTCTTTTATCGCCACTATATCTTATTCTGTCACTATTGGTTTGGTATTCCTCCAAGGGACCCGTTTTCTACAAACAAGAGCGCATCGGGTTACACGGATTACCCTTTAATATCATCAAATTTCGCACCATGTGTGTACATGCCGAAGAAGCAACACCTCAACTCAGCGCAGATGATGATCCTCGTATTACCAAGGTAGGAAAATGGATGCGCAAATACCGATTAGACGAACTCCCACAGTTCTGGAATATATTGCGTGGTGAAATGTCTATTGTTGGTCCACGTCCTGAGCGTCGCTATTTTATCAATCAGATTGAAGAAAAAGCACCATACTACTGTATGATTTACAAAATCCGTCCAGGATTAACCAGTTGGGGACCTATTAAAGTAGGTTATACCGATACACTTGACAAGATGATTCGTCGCCTCAACTACGACATCGTATATATCGAAAATATGTCTATCAGACTAGACATCAAAATTATGTTTCACACTATAGGCGTCATCTTCAATGGCAAAGGAAAATAACACATACGATCAGGCAATCAAACGTATAGAACAGATTGTCACCGAATTAGAGCAAGCTGAAGCTCTCAGCATGGACCCCTACCAAGCCAAGGCAAAAGAAGCAAAACAACTACTCGCCTTCTGCCAAAAACAACTCACGGATTGGGAAAATAAAATGAACGACGTTATCCTCGATTAAACATGCGCAACTCTGTCTTACGCATTCTCTTATGCGCACATCTATTCATATTTGCAATATCGCTTTGTGCTCAAAACACCGACTCTCGCTTTGATTGGTCGGCTTCTGCTGCAATCAATAGCAACTATATTTGGCGAGGATTATACTGCGGAGGATTGAGTTTACAAGCTGATGCCACTATCAGTTATGCAGGCATATTTGCCAATATGTGGTGGAATGTTGGGGCTACAGATTGGACTTTCCAACATCTAAACCCCGAAGTTGACTTATCCATCGGCTTTAGTCGTTGGGGATTGAGCGTGTATTACATCCACATGTATTACTTTGATCATTACGCAGATGGTACACGCTCTCGCTTTTTCGATATGCACAACTACGTTCCTGGAGGAGGTGGAACAACAGGCGAATGGCGAATTGCCTATCGCATAAGCGACAAGATTCCTCTTTCTATGCTGCTCGCCACCCGCACTTTCGGACGCGATGGATATATTGACCAACAAGGCAACTTGCGTCGAGCTTATTCTACTTATATCGAACTAGGATATGATTTTACTTGGGGAAAGAACTGGTTGTTAGCTACCCGATTGGGTATGACTCCTGCCAAGAGCCTTTATACAGCCTACCAAGGAAACTTTGCTATTTGTCATATCGGACTTAACTTACGGAAAACATGGAATTTCTCAACATCATCCAAACTTAGTCCTAATCTTACCGCATTTGCCAACCTAATGCTCAATCCATACCAAGTAAATAAAAACAACCTTATCCTTCCTATTGAGCAAGCGGGAAATCAAAAACTGAACTTGAATATCGGTTGCCAAGTGGTACTATAAACATTAAACGGTTAAATATGGGAAAATTAAATGCTATATTGGTAGGACTCATCACTCCTACGCAAAACGAAGAACGTACAAAAGAATACTTAGATGAATTGGCTTTCCTTGCTGATACCAATAACACCAACTGCGTCAAGCGTTTCGTACAACGCCTTGATTACCCCAACACTTCTACGTATGTAGGCGAAGGTAAACTGCAAGAAATCAACGAATATATCCAACGATTTGCTGACACCGATGATTTTATTGACATGGTCATCTTTGATGATGAGTTATCTCCTCGCCAACTGCGTAATATAGAAAAGACGCTTAATGCGCATAATCAAAACGAGATTAAGGACAACCACAAACAACCCGTTCGCGTCATTGACCGAACAATTCTCATTCTTGAAATCTTCCTCCATCGCGCTCAAACATCCTACGCTAAAACACAAGTGGAGATGGCACACTTACAGTACATGTTGCCCCGTCTAACCCGCATGTGGTCGCACCTTGACCGCCAAAGAGGTGGTGGCACTACCAGTCGTGGTATGGGTGAAACGCAAATAGAAGCAGATAAACGAATTATCGGACAACGTATTGCCCTGCTACGCGAGGAACTAAAGAAGATTGACCGCCAAATGGCTACTCAACGTCAAAATCGCGGTAAGATGGTACGCGTAGCACTGGTTGGATATACCAATGTGGGAAAATCCACCATCATGAATCTCATTAGCAAATCCGAAGTATTTGCTGAGAACAAACTTTTTGCAACGCTTGACACTACTGTCCGCAAAGTCACAATAGAGAATCTTCCATTCTTACTCTCTGATACTGTAGGATTCATCCGCAAATTACCCCATCATTTGGTAGAATCTTTCAAGTCCACGTTGGATGAGGTGCGCGAGGCTGACCTTCTTATCCATGTAGTGGACATATCGCATCCTAATTTCGAAGAACAATACGAAGTCGTAGAGCAAACCATCAACGAATTACTAACAAAACAGACTGAAATACAAGAATCACAACCTTGGTCTAAGAAGCAAAAGACCAATCGACAAATGGAGAAAACGGTCGCACAAATCCCTCGTATTGTGGTATTCAACAAGATTGATGCCTTCACATATACCCCAAAAGAAGAAGACGATCTCACTCCAATTAAACGAGAAAATATATCACTTGAGGAACTTCAACGTACTTGGATGGCTAAACTACATGATGATTGTATTTTCATTTCTGCGCGCCAGAAAACGAATATTGATGAACTCAAATCACTATTCTACAACCGCATCAAAGCCATTCATATCCAACGTTATCCATACAACGACTTTTTGTTTCAACATTACGAATGATGCAATGGTTAACACACCACGAACTCTGTATATGAATACTTATAAAATCTTGGTTGTATACTATTCCCCAAGAAATAATACAATAAAACAAGCACTCGTCTGAGTGCTTGTTTTATTGTATTACTTATGCCAATGATTATATCCTATTTCTTTGTGCTTAGCAAAAGATAAGAGACAATATCTTATTGTATAGTATCCAAAATCTTCAGCATCTTATTACCTAGTTCTGTTTTACGTGCAATATGCTCCAAGACGGCTTTGACAAAAGAATTCGATTCGAAATTCCCCCTAACTTCCTCAAAATCCGCCTCCATCTGCTTGCGGTCACCATCTACACCAAAACCAGTTTGGCTATTCAAATCAAACTCTTTGCGAGCGTCATTGTAAACCATCTTATCCAAAGCAACAACAGCAGCCTGCCACTCGCATATCGTCGATCGAATCTGCTGTAACGTCACTTGCTCCACACTACATCCCCATACTTGCTCTAATCGCTGCAAAGCCCAAGTCCATTCGTAGGAATAATAGTTTGCATGCATGTCGTTCAAACGCGACTCGATGGTTTGAATGGTATGATTGCCTTGCTCTATCTCATTCAATAGTGTTGTTATCGCATGCTTAGGTGCAATCATACCTGCCAAATCTACCCAATCTCCCAATCCAATCTCGCTATCTGGACGCAATACGGCACGTACATCCTCCATTGTACGAAGCGTATGGTGCTCCAAACGACTGATCAGACTATTACCCAAGAACTTCTGAATACCAATCCGATATAACTCACGACCATGTCTTAGCGAAGAATTGCGAATTTTGCAGTTTTTATACCCATAGACATCTGTACTCTCGCCACTAATAGCACACAACTCGTCTAAGATTTCCGCACCACGCCACATTTTCTGGACCGTATATGGACTAAGAAGATTAAAATTAATTTGATCCAATTTGTGAGGGTCTTTTCGATTATCACGTTTAGGCCACTTCTGGGCATCACGAATTGTGCCTACGGTACGGAGGTTGGCACAAGGCACAAGATAACTATCTGCTTTATTTTCTATGAGATACGAGAAGGGTAGATCCGAAGTGTCGGCATGGTGAGTATGACGACCCATCACGAGAGAAAAAGCACCAATCTTACTTGGCCATAGCAAGTAACTATCACTCGTTGTCTTGGCTCCACGTTCAGCAATACCTTGGTGAATAGGACCAAGTTTATACATATGGTTGGACTGGTTGCTGCCCGAACCTGCATTTAAAAACGAAAACATACCAGCAATCAGCAAGGTTGACTTGTGGTGCGTAACCGTATATGGCCCAGCGAAGATTGCACATGCTTCACCGTGCATTCCCTGACAGTTGCTAAAAAACAACGACTCGCTCGCCGAATAATGCTTGTCAAACACACAGCCCTGTCCTACAAAACACTTGTCTACCAACGTAGAATCGTCAATTTTAACACCTGAGCAAACGATGAAATCAGAACACTTGACACCACTACCCAAGCGGACTGGAGCATATAGATTGGAGTTGACAGAACCATTCTTGAGACGGCTGACACCAATCAACTCTGCATAATCACCTATCTTCACATTTTTGATACTACCGCAATTGATAATGCGAACATGATTACCAATCTCGCCCATCTCGGCAGTTTGACTATCCGCATAAGCATCAATCAGCAACTCCAATTGACGAATCATCATAGGACGATGTCGATACAACGTTAGAATATACGCAAGACTAGCCGATAGGTGGTCAAAAATAGGAATCTCTCGTCCTCCACCCTCATTCATCACAGGTACACGCACGCCATTGCCAAAAGCGGTGCGTCCATCTACGAGAATAGCGTTTACATTTTCTATACATGTATTATGACCTATACGATAGTTTGCTATGTAATTATGCACATTATATAGTCGCACATCATCGCCGACCTCACAGTTGTGCAGCGTGGCATGATAAATACCTGCATGTACCTTCAAACCACCAGGCAAGATAGTCTCGCTCATAAAAAGTCCCAAGCGATTATGTCCTGAGAAATGGGCATCTTGAATATATTGTGTGTCAAAATTCTCTGCTACCTCAATCGCCTGCCAGTCAGTTGCCGTACAACCTTGGTTTTGCAACAATGTAATCTCATTGGATGTTAAAAGTCTGTATCCCATCGTGATAATTATTATCTAATATTAATGAGCTTCTAACCAATTAGTCCCTACTCCACAGTCAGCAATCAATGGCACAGTCAAATGTACCACATTCTGCATTTCGCCAACCACAATTTCGCGCACCCTATCCACCTCGTCCATCGGCACATTGAAGTTCAACTCATCATGCACCTGCATAATCATCTGCGCCTTCAGTCCCTCTGCCTTCAAACGGTGATGAATAGTGACCATTGCCATTTTAATAATATCCGCAGCTGTACCCTGAATAGGCGAATTTACAGCGTTGCGCTCAGCAAACGAACGTACCGTTGCATTATGCGACAAAATATCAGGAAGATAACGCTTGCGACCGAAAAGTGTCACAGCATACCCTTGCTCGCGAGCAAGTTGTTTTTGACGTTCGATATAATCTATCACTCCAGGGAATGCCGCAAAATAGCCATCAATGAGGGCTTTAGCTTCAGCGCGTGAGCAATCCAATTGCTGTGCCAAACCAAAGGCAGAAATACCATAAATGATACCAAAATTAGCCGTTTTAGCTTGACGACGTTGGTCTTTAGTCACCTGCTCAATAGGCACATTGAATATCTTAGCCGCTGTAGCCGCATGAATATCTTGCCCCGAACGGAATGCCTCCACCAGATGAGGATCTTGCGAAAAATGTGCCATCAATCGTAGCTCTATCTGCGAATAATCGGCAGAGAGGAACATACAGCCCTCATCTGGAATCACCGCTTGACGAATCAGTTGCCCACGTTCACTTCGAATAGGCAAGTTCTGTAGGTTAGGGTTAGAGGAAGACAGACGACCAGTTGCAGTAACCGTCTGATTATAGGTCGTGTGAATCTTCCCCGTTTCGGGATTGATATAGGTGGGTAATGCCGAAATATAGGTAGAAATCAGTTTCTTAAGTTCGCGATAGGCAAGAATCATCCCCACCACAGGGTGCTTGGGCTTGAGCGCAAGCAACACCTCCTCCGAAGTGGAGTACTGACCTGTCTTCGACTTTTTGGCTTTGGCATCCAATTTCAGTTGGTCAAAAAGCACCTCCCCCACCTGCTTGGGAGAATTGATATTAAAGGTCGTTTCCGCAGCAGTATATATCTGTTGCTCCAACACCTGCAACTCTTCGTTAAGTTGCACCTCTGCCAGCTTGAGCATATCTACATCAATACGTACCCCTGCCTGCTCCATTTCACGAAGGATTGCCGAAAGCGGGAGTTCCACCTCTTGATAGAGATTCCAGAGAGAAGTATCTGCCTTCAGCATTTCCCATTGGATAGGTTGCAATGGATTATATGCCACTTCGGGATTAAGCAGATAACTTACCAAACGCCCCTCCAACGACTCTTGGCGGTCTTCATCAACCTTCTGTATCCCTTCAGTATCCTTTTGGAGCGGTAACGATGGTGTTATATCGGGTTCGATTGCTGCAAACAAGTCCAGTGTAGCCTCTTGTGGCTTTGCTTTCTTAGTGGGTTTGGATGACACTTGACTATTTGCCACCAATGTTGGAGCTTGCTTGAGAAGCGAATTGAATTCCAACTCACGATAAAGTGGAGCAAGTTGTTCCCAATCACGCTCTTGATAAACAAGCGATTGTGCATCAAATTCGATGGGCACATCAGTCTTGATAGTAGCCAAGAAACGAGAGAAACGAATTTCCTCCACTTGTTCTTGTACTTTGCGCTGAAGAGCACCCTTCAGTTGATCCGTACTATCCAGTAGATTATCAATCGAACCAAATTGCTGTAGAAGTTGGATAGCGGTCTTCTCCCCTACCCCTTTACAACCAGGAATGTTATCGCTACTATCACCCATTAAGCCCAATAAATCAATAACTTGCAATTGGTTTTGCAAGCCGTATTTCTCACACACCTCTTGGGGACCTAATTTTTCAAAACCTCCTGTATGGCGAGGACGATACATGAAAACATGTTCAGTAACGAGTTGACCATAGTCCTTGTCTGGAGTAGCCATATACACTTCGAATCCCTCTTTTTCAGCCTTGTGCGCTATCGTACCTATCACATCATCCGCCTCATAACCAGCCACTTCCAAGACTGGCACATTCATTGCCTTCAAAATCTGTTTAATTCGAGGAACAGCCCAACGTATATCTTCTGGCGTTTCTTGACGTTGCGCCTTATATTGCTCAAAAGCTTCATGGCGAAAAGTTGGACCAGAAGGATCAAAAGCAACCGCAATATGGCTAGGTTTCAAACGTTTAAGCAAATCTTCAAAAGTAACTACAAAACCAAAGATAGCCGAGGTATTTTCCCCACGCGAGTTCATACGCGGTGCACGAATAAAAGCATAATAAGCGCGATATATCATCGCATATGCATCAATGAGAAGGAGAGTTTTCATGATTACCAATTTATTGGCGTTTGTCCGTGTTGTTGCAGATAATTATTGGCTTGGGAGAAGTGTCCACAACCAATGAAGCCGCGATATGCACTCAACGGACTTGGGTGAACAGCAGTTAGCACCAAGTGACGTCTTCGATCTATAAATTGTCCTTTACGCTGTGCATAACTTCCCCAAAGCATAAAAACGATATTTTCACGCTGACTATTCAGTGCTTGTATCGCAGCATCGGTAAGTTCTTCCCACCCTTTACCTTGGTGACTACCTGCGCGATGCGCCTCTACTGTCAGTGTTGCATTCAGCAGCAGCACCCCTTGTTCTGCCCAATGGGTAAGATTACCCGAAGTTGGGATAGGCTTACCTAAATCACGGTTAAGTTCCTTATATATATTCTCCAATGAAGGAGGAATACGCACTCCATCCTGTACTGAAAAACACAAGCCATGTGCCTGATTGACATCATGGTATGGATCTTGACCAATAATCACCACACGCACTTTGTCAAAGGGGCAAAGGTCAAAGGCACGGAAGATTTGCCCTGCTGGAGGAAAACATTGAGTAGTACGATAGGCATGGCGCACAAAATCAGTCAGCAACTCGAAGTAGGGTTTATCAAATTCGGGTTGTAAGACTTGTCGCCAGCTCTCGTCAATACGCACGTTCATATCGCTATGCGGCATGCCGCAGTAATTATAAAAATTCTAAAGGTTTGTAAGAGTTTTCAAGGTTAATCCATAAGGATAAGCATGGCATCACCATAGTCACCAAAACGATACCCCGTTTTGACGGCCTCATGATAAGCTTTCATCACCACATCTACACCACCGAAAGTAGCCACCATAATCAGTTGAGTAGAGAGTGGCATATAGAAATTCACGAAGAATGCATTCGCCACCGTGAAATCGTATGGAGGATAGATAAACTTATTAGTCCAACCCTCGTATGCTTTAATCTGTCCATTGGTACCCACCACATGTTCCAACGCACGCATTACCTCCGTGCCGATAGCACATATCCGACGATTGTTTTGCTGAGCTTTATTTACCGCATTGACCACGTTTTGAGGTATTGAAATCTGTTCACTATCTACTTTATGCTTTGATAAATCCTCAACATCCACCGACTTAAAGTTACCCAAACCTACATGAGAAGTTAGCGTATAAGTTTCTACACCGCGAATTTCAAGACGTTTAAGAAGATTCTTGGAAAAGTGCATACCCGCTGCTGGCGCAGCCACAGCACCTATCTTGTCAGCAAATACAGTTTGATAGCGCTCGTTATCCATTTCATTCACTGGCAAATCTTCAAAAACCGCTTCATATTGCTCTAAGGTTTCCTCTGTCATTGGACGACGAATATACTTAGGCAGCGGTGCGTTACCCATAGAGTAAAGGTGTTGCACAAACTCATCGCCCTCATAATCAGTCAAAAAACGCAATGTTCGTCCACGAGAAGTCGTGTTATCAATTACTTCTGCAATAATAGTGGCATCCTCATCAAAAAACAACTTATTGCCAATACGAATTTTACGAGCAGGATCAACAAGTACATCCCAATAGCGATTTTCATGACTTAATTCTCGCAACAAAAACACTTCAATATTGGCAAGTGTTTTTTCTTTTTGAGCATATAATCGAGCTGGGAACACCTTGGTATCGTTAGCTATCAGAATATCATCTTCTTCAAAATATGATGCCAAATCGTTCATCATTTTATGCTCAATCTGTCCCGTTTTTGCATGAAGAACAAGCAAGCGAGCTTCATCACGAAAACGACTTGGAAACTGAGCAATCTGCTCCTCTGGTAATTTGAATTTGAAGTTACTTAATTTCATTATCTATCAAATTAGTAAATTGTTCGAATGTCATGCAATCCTCCACGCTAATATCACCTACTCGAGTACGGCGCAACGCAATCAAATGCGCGCCACTATTTAAGCGTTGACCAATATCTCGCGCCAAAGCACGAATATACGTCCCCTTTGAACAAACAATACGCAACACCAATTGCATTGCTGATTGATCAAAGTTCAAAATCTCAATCTCATCTATCACCAATAATTTGGCTTTCAGCTCCACCGCTTCCCCCTGACGTGCCAATTTATATGCTCGTTTGCCATCCACTTTAACCGCCGAGAACATCGGAGGCACCTGCCATTGCTCCCCCTCGAAAGTAGGAATTACCTCATCTATCAATGCACGTGTAATATGAGCGGTTGGATAGGTAGCGTCTATTTCCTTTTCTAAGTCAAAACTCGGAGTAGTCGCCCCCAATTGCAATGTAGCCATATATTCCTTTTGATGTGCTTGAAGTTGATCTATTAGTTTAGTTTTCTTACCAGTACAAACCACCACCACACCAGTAGCCAAGGGGTCAAGTGTACCAGAATGACCCACCTTCAACTTTTTTACACCCAGTTTTTTACACAACAACCAACGGGCTTTCCCAACCACATCAAAACTAGTCCAACGATATGGTTTATCAAAAGCTATTATCTCCCCCTCAACAAAGTCCATACACAATAGCAAAGATACCTGCACAGAGGCAATATATTGCAAAGTATATCAATTTCTGACGACGCACTATATCAATCATAAACTTGCACGCCAAGCAACCAGAGATGAATGCAGCCAAGAAACCTACCACCATTGGAACAAGTCCCAATGAACTAACCACTTCACCACTCAACATATCCAACAACTCTAGAAATGCTTCTCCTAAAATAGGAATCAACACCATCAAAAAAGAAAACTTGGTAACACTCTCTTTCTTTACGCCACAAAGCAATCCTGTTGCTATGGTAGTTCCACTGCGACTAAGACCTGGCAACACTGCCACAGCTTGCGCCAATCCGATAATTATCGCATCTTTATAGCCAACCTCATGCCCTATACCTGCACGACGTTTGCTGAGCCACTCGCTGATATAGAGCAAGCAAGCTGTTACACACAAACAGATTCCAACCAGCAACAAACCACTACCAAAAAACGCTTCTACTTGCTCCTTAAAAAACATACCCACCACAAAAACAGGAATCATTGACACAAAAATCATTGCCACATAATTCTTATCTTCGTTCCACTTGAAAGTAGTGAATGTCCCCTTAAATAATTGAGCGACCTCTTTCCAGAGGACAACTAATGTTGATAATACGGTAGCTGTATGTACTACAATTGCAAAAGTAAGATTTTCTTCTCCCGCAGTACCCAACAAAGCCTGACCAATCTCAAGATGACCAGACGAAGAAACAGGTAAAAATTCAGTTAGTCCCTGAATAATACCTAACAATAACGCTTCCCACCAACTCATTTTCTGCGAGGTTTATATAATATTGCTACTACCATTACAAGAAATCCAAACAAGGAAATCATTGGGCCTACTGTGATTCGACGAACAGAAAAAATATCAGGATTGTATTCAGTAACCCCACTTGGCTCTCCTGACATCAGTGCAAATCCAACAACAATCACAACCAAAGCAATTGCGATTAAAACAGCATTTAATTTAGGAATATTAAATTTCATACATCTTACTTGTTTTCATTCGTATGTATCGGTTTGTGGCTGCTAACGAAGCAAAGAAAGTGATAAACCATCCCACAAAAACGACAACACCTACTATAACTGCAATATTTTGTCCTGTTAAAGCAAACAATCTTATACCTAATCTGTCTGCACAATAATAATATGCTGCTCCCAGCATCAACAACGCTATACAAGCAGCCTCAATACCCATCAACATATTTCTGCGAATGAAAGGCCATTTTATTACCCACGGTGTAGCCCCCACCAAACGCATCGTATTAATCAAGAAACGTTTGGAATAAACCTGCAACTGTATGGTATTACTAATCAGTACAAGAGCTATCACAAGTAATGCCAAAGCAATCACTAATAGCACCAACGATGCTTCTTGCAGATTATTGTCTAACTTCTTTACAATATCGGCTTGATAAATCACCTGATCCACATAGGGCAATGCCAACAAATTTTGCTCAATTGTAGATATACTGTCAATCTGTGCATATTGCGCATGCAATTTTACCTCAAATGCGTCTGTTAAAGGATTATATCCCAAAAACTTTTGAGGATCTTCACCTAAATTATCAATATGCTCCTGCAAGGCTTCTTCACGAGAAATATACCGAGCAGTATAAGTATATGGCGCGGCCTGCATCAGACGATCCAAACGTTGTACATCCGCTTGCGATGCAGTATCATTGAGAACCACCGTCAGCACCACACTTTCGCGAACATGGCGTACCAATTCATGCGCGGACATTAGTACCACGCTCTCCAATCCCACCAGAAACAACACCAACGATATAGAAATCGTTGTGGTAAAATACATATTGAAAAGACTTCGACGCTTCATTATATAGCAGAAAGGGCAGGTTTATCAACCTGCCCAACAATAATTCTTAATACTCCCAGAGATCTTGTTCTGCGCTGAGCAACTCCCATTCAATACGTTCTTGTTCTTTCTTTATTTCTTCAGGAGTAGTTGCATACTCAGGTATCAAACGATTATAGATATTGTTTGTACCTACTACATACGATGTATATAACTTCTGCGTGAAGAAATCATCAAAGGTCACACGTTTAGTATCATTCCCCTTAGGCATAACATATTGTTGTGCCATGTATGGGCGGAAAGAATCAAACGGAATCCAAAAAAGTATTTGTTTATACAATGCAGACATCACAGAAACATTTTCATTTTCAATGTTATCAGCATGCATCGGAGCTATCGACAAGATTTTGGAATACATCCTAGAATAGTGTTTGTCAAAGAACACCACTTCTTGAATCATATACTTCAACTGATTCTTTGCAAAACGAGGAAAAGCTCCTTCATAAAGTTCTACAGACTGTGTAGAATCCAATCGCAGAATACGCTCATAAGCACGTGTCTCCTCATCTGCATCAAAATCTGTCAAATTTAACACATCCAACAGCGAAAACACTTCAGCTCCCACTCTCTTGGTATCTTCGTTGTAAAATGGTCTTAAATCACCATTTTCATCCTTCGCATATACAGGTAAACTATCGGCTATTGCAAGCAACATCACCTTCAACAACGAATTATAATTTGGATCATTAGTTTGTGGTGTATATAATTGATAATTTTGTTTAAAACGCATATCAATAATACGATATACCACTCGAGACCAAACAATATCATCGGAGCGATGAAAAACACTTACTAATGTATCTGCAGACTCAGACAATTCTTGGGTTTCCAAACGCATCAATCCCATTTCATCAAAAAATGAATTAATCTGGTGTTGAGCTTGGGCAGTAGATACACCCAAAAGTGCAACGATAATAAAAACTAATTTTTTCATAACAATATTTTTATAACTCTATAACAAGACTTTTCAATGATTGTTCTGCACCATCCTGTCCTTTTGCTTTAATGGACATAATAATGATAGTACTACCCAACTGCAATTTGCTAATCGCATCCAACGCACGCTTGTTGAACTGATTACCTTGCACTGATATAGAAGTTCCAGAAGGCAAACGCACTTGAAAACTTACAATTTCAAATTTGGCTTGTACCAAACCATCAGCACCATAAGAAGCGATGAACTTATTATTTGGATTTCTCAATTTGACGAACGATACTTTTCCTTCATCTATCAGCTCACCATCTACTTCAAAATATGCACTTGGTTTTGGCAAATCACGCACACGATATTCTTGCGCTCCCATTGCTAACATGGTACCATTCACATTCGCATATACCTCTATAGTCAATCTATCTGGAGTATTCTTAGGAGGATTGATAATCCACTGACCATCTGCTTGCTTAATCACTTTAGCGTGAGAGCACTTTACTTCCAGCAAGTCCGAACTCACACCTGGCACAGAGATAGAGAATGGATTGGGATGGGTACGATAAATGATGTTCAACTCTGTATTTGAAATTGTAGCAGCAGGTTCGGTCACCATATATTCATCTTCAAATGGCAAATATTGCATCACACCCTGTGGATCCTTATAACCAATTTGACCTTTTACTTTTTGCAGACCCACATTGTTTGCAATCACCTCATATACACCATTGCTATTCAACTTCTGACCATTTACATAATATTCTAGTGCTTGTGTCGAGTCAATGGCAGCAAAAAGTACTTGCGCTGAATACTTTTGACCTTTCATCACATTCTTAGCAGAAGGAATAATGTGTGCGCTAAACTTATTCACACGTAAGTCACCCGCATCAGTTTGGGTCAGCAAATACCGTACTGCACGACCTTCACTGTGACGAATATCATTTTGCAACTTTGTCAACACGGAAATACAAGCACACATTGGCATTTCATGAAACATACTTTCCTCCCAAGTGATGGAATCTCCACTTGTATTCGTTCCACGAGGAGTATGGAAAGTTTGCATAAACTCTCTATCCAACGCAGGACTCTCGCCTGTGATATCTATCATAAAGTCACGATATGCATGTATTTTATCTTTCAACTTCGCTGCATTTCCCTCTTCAATAGCATATTGCTGAGGAACATTCGTATCATCCTGCTTCTTTATCTCATGAAGCGTGGCATTTTTCTTCGCATCAGCACCATCTGCAATGGCAACCATTTCATCTTTGAAATTTTGCACATATTCATAAAAGGCATCCGACGTTTGCTTTACCTGCATTGCTTTGTCATACCATACTTGTGTCTTCTCTGCATTTTGACTAAGAGCAGCTTCAAACTGAGCATATGATTCAGCGTTACTTTCTTCCGTCGCACTGATAGTAGCATGCAAACTATCGTCCACAGCTATATATCCATTCAATATGGCTGCACTGACGTTGAGCGCCAACATGGCGGTCAACACCAGGTACATCATACCAATCATCTTTTGTCTCGGGGTTTCCGGACAGTTCGTAGCTCCACCCATACTATATTAAATAAGGTATCACACGCGCGACTTTATGCCAACGCATTCAACATATTACCATATACTTTGTTCAAATCAGCTACTTGATTAGCCAATTGCTTTGCACCTGCAACATATGCTTCTTGACTCTTCAAAGCATTTCCTGCTGCATCAGTCATTTGCTTAACACTAGCAGTCAAAGTCTCTACTTGTGCAGTAGCACCCACCACTTTCTCGGTTTGTGCTTTATATGCTTCTACTTGCTTTTGCAGAGTTTGAAGCTGTAGCTCATATACAGCATTGAGACTTGTCAATTGCTTAGCAACACCTGCCACCTTAGTTTCATACTCCTTGGTACCCTTTGCTACATTTTGCATATCTTCAGTTACTTGCGCATATACAGAACCAAGTGCATCACTTTTTTCACTAATCACCTTACCAGCACTCACGAATTGCTCTGCGGCATCAGATGCAGCATCCAATTTGCTTGTCAGCTTGTTAGTTGCAGTTGCTACAGTACTCAACTCGCTCAACTGAACAGCTGTTTTTGCCAAGTCTGCAATCCCCCCCTTCAAAGATTCCAACTCTTTATCTGTCAAAGCTGGCACATTTGCTTTAGGCGCACCACCTTCGGATGCTCCACCTCCCATCAAGGTTGGTTTAGGACGTGCTTGCATTTCTGCCAACAATCCTGGCTCTGTACCATGTCCCAACAGTTGTGGGAACACTTCATGCCAATGGAATTCTGGGTGTGGTTTATCCAAACAACCAATCATAAATAGCAACGCCTCTGTACACATACCTGCAATCAGCACCGTACTTGCTCCTGGCCAGTGCATAATCTTAAACAACGCTCCCACAATCACAACGGCTGCACCAATTGAGTACACCATGCCTACTACACGTTTACCTTGGTATGAACCATACCACTCCATAAAGCGAGCGAAGCCCCCTTTTTTATTTGTTTCATTCACCTTACTTGACATAACACTTTTCTCGTTATTAAAAATATAAACTAATACCTAACATTAATTACCAATATACGAACGAACACAACGGAAGCCTATATACGAACGGCTCTCATATTGATATTCATACGTACGAACGCCACATTGCAGATAGTAGCTCACATCTTTCCAACTACCACCTTTGACTACCTTGCGCTTCAAAATATCAGGATCATCCTTACGTGCGTTGTAGGTATACTCTGGGTTCATATCATGTACTTTTGTATTTGCTACGCTCGAATATGCAGAAGCAGTCCATTCCGCCACATTACCAGCCATATCATACAATCCAAAATCATTTGGACTAAATTGCTTAATCGCCATTGTTGAAACACCCAAATCATCATAGTAAGAACCACGATAAGGTTTAAAGTTTGCCATAAAGCAACCTTCTGAATCACGAGCATATTTATCGCCCCATGGATACATAGCCATCTTACGACCACCACGAGCGGCATACTCCCACTCTGCCTCTGTTGGCAAACGATATGCATTGGTTGACAAACCACCCACGTTCTTCAGCAGATTTGTACGCCAATAGCAGAAAGCGTTTGCTTGCTCCCAAGTCACACCCACAACAGGATACTCGGCATAACCAGGCATACTGAAATAGCCATGCAACAATGGCTCATTATACGAATTTTGAAAATCTCTTGCCCATACCATAGTGTCTGGATACACGCAGATTATTCCATTGGTCATCGCATCTTTTGGCTCGCGCAAAGGACGCTCTATAGTCTTCGATTGAATAGCACCATTCTCCACCCAGAAAGTATCTACGCGAACCATAGATCCCTCTGGATAAGTTCCTGTTGTCACATCAAAACGATTCGCATTCTTCTTAATCTCATCAATATTCAACCAACTGTAGTTGTATCGGAGCATTGTTGTACGAAGCGCACCACGTCCATTGTCATAGAACATAGGAGCCAAAGCCTCTGCTGTAGGATCCTCTGGCACAAAACGATTTTCCCATGGAATTTTCTTCTTCCAGTTGATGCGCACAGGAGTTTCCTCATCTTGCTCATATTCACTTTGCAATGCATACTCACTCTCTTCGCCCTCCTCTTCAATGAGCAAAGTATATGCTATTGAATCGCGCACCCAATTCACGAACTGGCGATACTCGTTGTTTGTAATCTCGCTCTCATCCATCCAAAATGCGTGTACAGTAACCATCACATTGTTGTCGTCTTGACTAAATATCGCAGATTGCGAGTTTGAGCCCATCAAAAACGAGCCCTTACGCATAAATACCATGCCGTAAGGATGAGCTTCTTGGAAATGAGAACTCTTTGTCGCTCCCACCAATTCACCTGCAGGAGGATTACATCCTATCATACAGCATACTACAACTAAAATTGGCAATAATTTCAACAATTTCATATATGATTTATTTTTATGTTTTTACAAATATCTTACACTTTTATACTTGTTCGTTCGCTTTGGCTTCAGCACATTAAATCCGTACGCCAAATACAACTCATGCGAGCCATAACTCTCTTTCAACAAACTATTTGCAGGTAATTCGTAGGTATAGCCCAACTGCAATCCACTGATGATATCCACTCCCAACAGCACATTCACACTTCCCGCTATTCTGTAGCCCAATCCAAAACGAAAGCGCTCTTTCACTTGAGCCAACATTGTCAAATTCAAATCCCAACCCCTAAAATCCGTCTGCAACATGGCACTCGGCATCAACATCCAATCCCTATTCTTCAACCGCCAATTATACCCACCAGCCACATACAACGTTCCTCTCACTCTCACCGAAGACCTGTCCGACCACTCCAGCGTTGGATTTGTCACGTGACCATAACTCGCACCTGCCCACCAACTCGTCGCTGAATAATAAACGCCTACTCCTAAATCAAATCCCATTCCCGAAGCCCCTTTCTCATTTCCTCCAGCCGCATTGGGCACTGCCTCATCACTCCCCACATGGTAATCGTCATTACCGTCGCCTAAATCCACGCTATCCGCCGCAAAACTCAAGTTCAAAAAACCGAACTCTGCACCCACGCTCAAATACCCTTTCCCCAATCGCAACTTGTAAGCATAACCCGCATACAAACTCTGATTCGAGAACAAACCAAATCGATCATTCACAAAGCGCACACCTGCGCCATGCATCGTTTTCCCAATCGTAAATGGCGAAGAAAACGAAAAATATGTCGTCATCGGAGCATCTTCTATCCCCGTAAAATCCATACGGTGACTACCATAAACCCGCATCAACTCACCATCTCCCACCGCAGCAGGGTTGTAGGTCGCCTGCATAAACATGTATTGCCCTATCAGAGGATCAAACTGCGCCTTCAGCACACCGACGCACACCAACCAACCAAAACAAAGAACAATACAGCGCTTCAACATACCGCCTTACTTCCTTTTCAACAAAGCATCAATACTCCTCTTCGTCAAAAAAGAAGTCCTCTTTCGTTGGATAATCAGGCCACAAATCTTCTATCGACTCATAAATCTCCTCATCATCCTCTATCTCTTGTAGGTTCTCTATCACCTCTAATGGAGCACCAGTACGCATAGCGTAATCCAACAACTCATCCTTTGTTGCTGGCCAAGGAGCATCCTCAATTTTCGTAGCTAATTCTAAAGTCCAATACATAACTCAAAGGTGCATACTATGCACTATATTACAAAATAGGGCGCAAAAGTAGTAAAAAAATCCCATATATGCAAATTTTTTCACTTTTTTTCACTATTTTTCCCAAATTAATGGATTTATCAACATTTCTTTGCCCACAAATCGAGATAAAACAAAGCAATAATCGCTCAATCTGTTCACAAAGCATAGTTTCACATCTCCATCACATTCGCCACCCATTGCCACCATCAATCGCTCCAATCTGCGCGCTACTGTGCGGCACACATGACACAATGCCACCTGCTCATTTCCAGCAGGCAACACGAACGCACGAAGAGGCTCCAACTCCGCGTCCATCTCATCTATCCAGCCCTCCAATCTACCCACATTCTCAGCCTTAAACTCCATGTCCGATCCTGCCAATACCGCACCCAAATCAAACAACCGATTTTGCACCCAACACAAGTCCTTATCCAATTTGTCAGCGCCACTTACTCCACTGTTTTTGAGCGAATTACGCAACAAACCGACAAAGCTATTCAACTCATCAGCTGTGCCGTAGGCATCCAGTCGAATATCTGCTTTACTCACCCGCTCACCAGTGGCAAGCGAAGTCCTTCCTTTATCACCTGATTTCGTGTAAATTTTCATATGTTCATCTTGTAGTTTCTATGCCAATAATGCGGGTCAAAAAACACCAACCCCATCTGATACAAATCAATCGTGCTTGTTACTCGTTCATCCGCACAAATTGCCTTCCATGTGCGCTCCATTTCCTCGTTGTAATGAATATCATCCAGCACGATTACACTTTTATCATGCACACGCGACGCGAGCGCGTTAAAATAGGTCAATGTCGCTTCATAAGTATGGTTAGCATCAATAAATGCCACATCTATCCTCTGCAAACAGTCAACTGCCCCCTGTAAAAAACTATCAATAGTCAACTCTCCCACGCGACATTCCACATTCTCCAAACCCAACTTCTCCCAATTCGCCATCGCTATTTCTGCCACTGCGGGACATCCCTCATAACTCACAATCCTATTCCTGCTATCCATCGCAGCCATATATGCCGTAGTGATACCCAAACTTGTTCCCAGTTCCACAACAGTCAATCCCCCTCTCTCACCATTCCTTTCTCCGTTTTCTCTCAGCCAGCCCACCAATCGCGCCAACAACTGCGCATATTTCTTCTTCGCCAAACTCCCCTTGGCTATATCACACACTCGCTTATTTGTCTTGTAGCATTGCCGCTTCTTCGCCTTTTCACCATTCTTTCCCCCGCTACCAAAATCCACAAACTCCACCTCACGCGTGTCATGCAGCAACTCACTCCTCAAATCCTCTATCGCTTGCCACGCGTAGTATGCATTCTTATCGCTCATTACCATTCTCACCCACTCAAACAAATAGGGCGAATGCACACCATGCCCACCCGTATTTCGGGCAGTCAGTCGGTGCTTCAACCACGACAACACGCGATATAAATACACATTTTTCTTCATAAGGCGTGCAAAAGTACTATTTTTTTTTGATATATGCAAATTTTTCCGTACCTTTGCACCCAATATGGTACTTAACTACATTTGGATAGGACTAATTCTCCTCGCGGTCATCATGGGCTGCGTACAGTTTTTTGCCTTTGGGCAAACGGATATCTTCTCCGAGATACTCAACTCCACCTTCGCCTCTGCCAAGAATGGTTTTGAAATCTCCATCGGACTTACTGGTGTGCTCGCCCTCTGGATGGGTATTCTTAATATCGGACAACAAGGTGGCGTAGTCAACACCCTCTCGCGTGGTGTCGCACCTTTCTTCCGCCGCATCTTCCCCGAGATACCCAACAACCACCCTGTCTATGGCACCATGTTCATGAATTTCGCCGCCAACATGCTCGGGCTCGACAATGCCGCCACACCTATGGGGCTCAAAGCCATGGGCGAACTTCAAACGCTCAACACAGATAAATCCAAGGCTTCCAATGCCATGATTATGTTCGTCGTACTTGGTGCCAGCGGACTGACCATCATCCCCACCACCATCATGGCATACCGCGCACAACTGGGCGCTGCCAACCCAGCAGACGTCTTTCTTCCACTCCTCATAGCCACCTATTTTGCTACCCTCGGCGGACTACTCGCCTGCTGTGCAGCGCAAAAAATCAAGATATGGGACAAAGTCGTGTTGGGCGTACTCTTTGCTCTCACCGCCCTCGTGGTATTGCTACTTATCCTCGCACAACGCCTGCCCGAAGAAAAACTCTCCGCGCTCTCTGCCCTCATCGCAGCGGTCATTCTGCTCGGTGTCATCTGCTGGTTTATCATCCAAGCATCCATCCGCAAAGTCAATGTATATGAGGCATTTATCGACGGAGCTAAAGACGGCTTCAAGACGGCCATAGGCATTATCCCCTACCTCATCGCCATCCTCGTAGCGGTGGGTATGTTCCGCGCCAGCGGAGCTATGGGCTTGCTAGAACAAGGGCTCGCGCAACTCTTCGCTCTCGTGGGCATCAACCCCGACCTCTCCGCAGCCGTACCTACTGCCATCATGAAGCCCCTGTCGGGCAGTGGCGCACGCGGACTGATGATTGAGGCGATGACTACCCACGGTGCCGACTCGCTTGTTGGTCGCCTCTGCTGCATACTGCAAGGCACCACCGATACCACGTTCTATGTCTTAGCCGTTTACTTCGGTAGCGTCGGCATCAAGGACACCCGCCACGCAGTCGTTTGTTGCCTCATCGCCGACCTCATCGGTGTCATCGCCGCCTTCACCGTCGCCAACATCTTCTTCGGCTAACCACACTAAACACTAAACAGTAGCGGCTTTGCCGCGTTCACTAAACACGAATATGATTACCTTCCACGCCGACAACATCCTCATGCCTGCCATTGACTTTCCTAAAGTCGAGCAATGGATCAAGAGCACTGCTGCGCAATATGGCTATTCCGTAGGCGACCTCAACTATATCTTCTGCGATGATGAGAAGATTCTCGCCGTCAATCAAGAGTTTCTCCAGCACGACTACTATACCGACGTCATCACCTTTGATTATACCACGCGCACACGCGTGAATGGCGATATTTACATATCTCTCGACACCGTTGCAACCAATGCCGAACAGGTAGGCGCACCTTTCATCCACGAGCTGCACCGTATCATCATCCACGGCCTACTCCACCTCACAGGCCAAGCGGATAAGACCCCCGAAACCAAAGCCCAGATGACTGCCAAAGAGGAGGCCGCCCTCCGCCAACTCCACCTCTAGTGTTTTATTTATCTACTCTATTTTTCTCCCTTTACCCATTATATGGGTACCGTCAGCCAAAATCTCGCTCATAGATAGGACACATTTAGGCGACAGATGTGCTTATTTGTTCTATGCTTGCGCTGATTCCTCAGAGTGGGGACTCTTCGGGCGCTGCGCTCGGAGTGCGTTCCGTCGCACTCCTTCAGGTCGCGAAGTGGTCACGTAGCCCGAAGAAAATTTCCGAATCTCAAGGCGAAATCAAACAACAAATCATCATTTTCGCTAGTTATTGTATAGTGATAATTGCAGTGCCAACATGTAGTTCGTTCCTTAAAAAAAATACACTTTTTCACTCAATCACTTGCATATATAATTTTTTTTCCGTACCTTTGCAACCGATATCCGTTATCCTATAACCGATAACCAATATCTGAAAAAATACTTAATATCTAAATAAAACACAATTATGGCTAAAGTTTATCAAGCTAACGAGATTAAGAACATTGCCCTCATGGGTGGCAGTGGCTCGGGTAAGACTACCCTTATGGAATCCATGCTCTTCGAGTGCGGGGTCATCAAACGTCGTGGTACTGTAGAAACACAATCTACCGTCTGCGACTATTTTCCAGTTGAAAAGGAATACGGCTACTCCGTATTTTCCACAGTTTGTAACATCGAGTTCAATAACAAAAAACTCAATATCATCGACTGCCCAGGTTCAGACGACTTCTGTGGTGGTGCCATCACAGCACTTCACGTAGCGGACACCGCTATCATCACCCTCACCGCTAACGGCGGTGTGGAAGTGGGCACACAAAACAATTTCCGTCGCGCTGAGAAAGCTAAAAAACCTATCGCTTTCGTTATCAACAAGTGCGACCACGAGAACGCTGACTTCGAGCGTACCTTCAACGAACTTAAAGAGGCATTTGGCAACAAGTGTACCCTCTTCCAATACCCTGTCAACGCAGGTAAGGACTTCAACGCGGCTATCGACGTGCTCCAAGGCAAAATGCTCGTTTGGAAAGCAGAAGGTGGCGCACCTGAGGCAAAAGATATCCCTGAGAGCGAGAAAGCTACTGTTGAGGAAATCCGCGCACAACTCCTTGAGTGGGCTGCTGAGTCCGACGAGACCATCATGGACAAGTACTTCGAGCAAGGCACCCTCTCTGATGAAGAACTCATGCAAGGTCTTCAAACCGTCTTTGCAGAAGGTAGCATGTACCCTGTTATCTGCACCAGCGGTCTCAAGGACATGGGTATCCGTCGCCTCATGGGCTTCCTTGGCGAGATGACTCCATCTGTAGCTGATGCTCCTAAACCAATCACAGTGGACGCTAAAGAGGTTACTCCTGATCCTGCAGCTCCTGCTTCTGCATTCATCTTCAAGACATCGGTTGAGCCACATATTGGCGACGTCAACTATTTCAAGGTGATGCAAGGTACACTCCGCCCAGGCGACGACGTACTCAATGTGGACCGTGGCACCAAAGAGCGTATCAGCCAACTCTATTCGGTAGCAGGTAGCATCCGCGTGCCTGTGGACGAAGTGGTTGCTGGTGACATCGCTGCTACTGTGAAACTCAAAGATACACGTACTGGCAATACCCTCAACGCAAAAGATTGCGAGAATCAATATCCTGCTATCTCCTACCCAGATCCTAAATACCGCCGTGCTATCAAGCCTGTTAGCGAGAGCGATTCAGAGAAACTATCTGCACTCCTCACCCGTATGCACGAAGAGGATGCTACTTGGGTAGTAGAGCAATCCAAAGAGCTCAAGCAAGTCATCGTTTCTGGTCAAGGTGAGTTCCACCTCCGCACACTCAAATGGCGTCTCGAGAACAACGATAAGATGATGGTTCAATTCGAGGAGCCAAAGATTCCTTATCGCGAGACTATCACCAAGTCTGCTCGCGCTGACTACCGCCACAAGAAGCAATCAGGTGGTTCTGGTCAATTTGGTGAGGTACACCTCATCGTGGAGCCTTACGTAGAGGGCGAACCAGTGAAGGAAGTGTACAAGTTTGGTAACCAAGAATATCGTATCACAGTACGTGACACCCAAGAGATTCCTCTCGATTGGGGTGGCAAGCTCGTACTCATCAACTCTATCGTGGGTGGTGCTATCGATGCACGCTTCATCCCTGCTATCCTCAAAGGTTTGATGGATCGTATCGAGCAAGGTCCTTTGACTGGTTCTTACGCTCGCGACGTGCGCGTAATCATCTACGATGGTAAGATGCACCCAGTTGATTCCAACGAAATCTCTTTCCGTCTCGCAGGACGTAACGCCTTTGCAGAGGCATTCCGCAATGCTAATCCTAAGTTGCTCGAGCCTATCTACGAGGTGGAGGTATTCGTTCCAAGCGAAATCATGGGTGATGTGATGTCTGACATCAATGGTCGCCGTGGTATGGTGCTCGGTATGGAAACTGAGAAGAACTTCACCACCTTGAAGGCTTTGGTTCCTTTGAAAGAGATGGCTTCTTATTCTACTACATTGTCAAGTCTCACAGGTGGTCGTGCAACCTTCACCATGAAGTTCAAGAGCTACGAACTCGTACCTGCTGACGTACAAGAGAAACTCATCAAAGAGTACGAAGCTACACAAAAGGACGAGGATTAAGTCAATACACAATATACTGAATAGAACAAACAAAGGATGGTTGAACCGTCCTTTGTTTGTAAATAAGTAAAATAGTAATATTACAATATATAATAATAGAATACGGTATATGCGTAAGTACGTTTGGATAGCATTATGTTTGGTACTGGTAGGTTGTCGCACCCAACAAGTGGTAGAACAGCCCATAGCTGTACAACAACCCGACACGACGCTACTTCCCACTTTCCCAGCAGAAGCACTATATGTATTGGGGGCAAAATGGGAAGCAGATAGTTTATTGCAACAAGAACAAAGTATTGCAGATTATATTGAGCAAGAACTCATACGAATCTATCCAGAAAAGGCATATAAGGGGTATATCAACAAGCTATGTTCAATCACAGACCGACTGTTAGTTAGTTCTGTACACCCCCCTACTCTCTTCGTGCCCAAGCAACAAGAGATACTATTCATACACAATCAATCACCTAAGGGTACATTGTATGCAATATTAGATTCACTATCGGTAGAAGATGAATTGCAGATACTGGAAGTTACCCCAAAAGAAAAGGAAGATTGGCAAAAACTGCAAGCATTGACACAGAGCGACCAACCCCTCACGAGTAAGACATTTGATACACTCAATATATCGCATTTTGAAGAGGAGAATATCCTACTCACGCTACTCCTGTGGCGTGGTCCGCGCCTATTCTATCGCGTGCTTCAGAGCAAGGCGCGCGCAGAAAAACTAGCGCAGTATTACTATGGCGAAGCCACCAACAACGGACGCCCAGGCGATGCCTTCAAGCATATATATGTGAATGTGCTACTACGTACCTATGTAGGAGAATGGCTATCGTATGCAATTATGGATATCTTTTGGGAATGGAAAGCCCCCAACGCTCCTTGCGACCATTATATGGACTTGCATAATAACATCATCGGTCGCCAAACACGCTACGATGAGTTTACTACCATTGATACACAATGTTCCGATATGCGCCATTGGCTACAATGGGGGGAGAATGTACAACAATTCATCCAAGATTCCGTGAATGGCGATTACCAAGGTTGGGATAAAGAGACCCCCACTTTTATCGTTGAGCCTGCAGCCAAACAAGTTAGCGATACCCAATATATCTATTGGGATAAATAAGAAAGCAGAGATGCTCAAAATAACAACTGCCTGTCCAAATGGTCAGGCAGTTGTTATTAATATCAATCTATTGATTAGTAGGATGTGCGTTGGGTAGCAGCGTAGCTGATCTTCAGTGCGTATGCACGGCGAAGCTCTTGCTTAATATCTGCGATAATACCCATCTTAGTCTCCTTGTCTGCTTTGATTGACACTGTCATCAAACCTTGGTCAGACTCTTTCATAGAAGAACGCTCGTTGATGATATAATCACCAATCTCCTTAGCGTCAGCGAAAGCATCGTCCAATTGGATACGTGTCTCTGCACCGTATTGCTTGCGGAACTCAGCAGTAGGAGTACCTACATAGATGTAACGAACCAATGATTTCTTCTCCAACTTAGTCAACTCAGTGGCTTGAGGATTCTGAATTTGAACCTTGTAAGTAACCTCCTTCATAGATGTTACAGACATGAAGAAGAACAAGAGCATGAAGATGATATCTGGCAATGAACTGGTGTTCAGCGCAGGCATCTCACGTTTATCGTTTCTACGAATTTTTGCCATACTTATTTTCCTCCATAATTTTTAGGTTCAGCCTCAGAAATCTTTTGAGGATAAATCTTGGCAATCTTCTTTTGCCACTCCTCATCAAGATCGTTGTAAGACGTGTGGAAATACTGTTGTGCGCACTCTTCGCGCAATTCATTGTAGGCGGCTACGAGTTCGTTTTGCACCTCCAAATATGCTTGATATTGTGTATCAGCGTCGTTCTGAACGGAGATAACGTGATCTTTTGCATATTTAACCATGCCAAATGGAGCACCAAAATCCTCCTCTACCAACTTAGGCATATTGGCATCGTCGTTGGGGTTAGCAATAAACTCCTTCGCCTTAGCGCGCAGTTGACGTACATCGAGTTCTTGACCTTGCACCAGGAGTTTGTTCTCCCAGTTGATCTTCACAACAAACAAGTTACGCTTGTTGATATCGGTGTCCTCAATCTTTTGATCGGGTGGAATAGGAGGTGGCAAACGACGTGCCAAACCTTGATTCACATCCATAGAGGTGGTTACCAAGAAGAAGATGAGCAGCAAGAACGAGATGTCAGCCATGGAACTGGCGTTTATCTGCGGGATTTTCTTTGCCATAACTACAATTACTTTTTAACTTTAGTATAAATAACACCCCAAACCAAAGCTGCTATAGTAGAAGCGGTAAGGATGTAAACAAGATACATAATAGCATCGCTCATGCGAGCCATGTTACCTACGTTGTCGGTACCTTCATAGCCAAGGATCTCCACCTTCTCAGGGCTACCCAAGAACCAGCAGAGTGCGCAGAGAGCAATAGCACCCAACACTACGGCTACAGATACGAGACCGCGCTTAGGATCTACCTTGAAGGTCTCTACAAGCTTAGCCAATACGAAACCGAAAGTAACAAGGATAACAAGTACTACGAGCGCGTAAATCCAATAGAGGAGCACGTTGGTGAACTTAGGAATATCCAAGAAGTCACCAGCTACCTCCAACGAACCTTCAGAGCCTCCAAGGAAGAACAACGCAGTTGCTACGATGCCTACCAACATGAGTACCCAGAGGGTTACTTTTGGGAATAATTTATAATTCTTCATAATAATCTATAATTTTGCAAGTTTAACAATTCACGTTCTGCACAATGCAAAATAGATTATTTCTTTTGTGCTGCGTCGTATTCAACCACGAGGTCGAGGAGGCTGATAGAACTATCCTCCATCTCATTAACGAGACCCTCGATCAAGCTAAGAATGTAGTTATAGAATACTTGAAGAATAATAGCGATGATCAAACCGAGGAGGGTTGTCAACAAAGCCACCTTGATACCACCAGCCACAACGGTAGCAGAGATATCACCTACTTGTTGGATCTTATCGAACGCTTGGATCATACCGATAATGGTACCCAAGAATCCCAAAGATGGAGCGATAGAGATGAAGAGAGAAATCCAAGACAAGTTCTTCTCCAAAAGACCGAGTTGAACACCACCGTAAGAAGCTACGGTTTTCTCAACAACGTCAACGCCTTCGTTGTAGCGGCTCAAACCTTGATAGAAGATACTTGCTACAGGACCACGAGTGTTGCGGCAAACTTCGAGAGCAGCCTCGATACCACCGTTCTTCAATGCTTTCTCAACCTCAGCCAAAAGAGCTTTGGTGTTAGTCTTGCTCAAGCTCAAATAGATAATACGCTCAATACAGAGTGCCAAACCAAATACCAAGCAGATAAGGGTTGCAGCCATAAAGCCAGCACCACCTTCAATGAACTTAGTTTTGAGAGTCTTGTGGAGAGCTACGATACCGCCTTCCTCAGCCTCTTCTACTACTTCTTCAGCCTCAACTACAGGAGCTTCAACAGCTGCAGAATCTACAGTTACTTCCTCAGCTACAGGAGCAGCCTCAGCTGCGTCTTGAGCCATTACTGCAACGCTTCCGAAAGAAAACATTGCCAACACCGTTAGGGTTGCAAAAATTTTTTTCATACGATTTGTTTTTAGTATTAAATTGTTTATAATTTATTTTGTTCGTTTCACTCACGTTGTTGGCTCGCTGTGCGAGCGTTTTGGGCTTCGCGTTGTTGGCTCGCTGTGCGAGCGTTAATGGCAGCAGAGCTGCGAAAGTGGTTCGCTTCGCTCACGTTTTGCAGGGGGATTTCTTATCTCGGCTACACCTCGAACGATTATTTCTGCGTAATCCCCACAAGCTGCCGCTAGCACCTTGAGAGAGGGGGATTTCTTATCTCGGCTACGCCTCGAACGATTATTTCTTCGTAATCCCCACAAGCTGCTGCTGGCATCCTTGGAGAGAGGAGGATTTCTGCGTAATCCCCACAGTCTGCCACGGGCATCCTGTGCAAATCCTTTTACTCACGTTCTCGCTCAAGCAAGCTTGGATGAGGTCTCTCGGAGGGGGATTTCTACGTAATCCCAACAAGCTGCCGCTGGCACCTTGTTCAAAGATTTTCTAAAATTTATTCGCTCAAGCAAGCTTGGACTCATTCATATTAGAAAATCTTTGCGGAGAGAGGGGGATTCGAACCCCCGAAACCCTTTTGGAGTTTACACGCTTTCCAGGCGTGCCTCTTCAACCACTCGAGCATCTCTCCTTCGCGTTCGGCAATTTCGCGCATTGACCAACGACAATATCGTTGTTAGGGCGCTCAATGCCTCCGCTCTATCCTCGAAGCCACGTGCTTCTCGGATGTTTTTTAAGAACTATAGGATTGTCGCATAAACGACGCTTGTCAGCGTCCTTGGGGCGACCGCGATTCCTTCTCCTAACTCGGATTTTCAATGAACATTTTTGGCATAGGCGCGGATGCGTTTTCGTTCGCGAGACGACACAATACGCCTAATGACCCGCAAAGGTACAAAAAATATTTGACATATACACAATAATTTGCACTTTTTTTGTTTTTTTTCACAAATTTATAACAAAAAGTGCTTTTGCGTTGGCTGTTGTTACTTTATTCACATGCTCTACAGAGCATTGATACACCTCTGCCAAACGCTCCGCTACATGCCACATCCACTTGCTCTCGTTGCGCTTGCCACGATGAGGGACAGGTGCCATATAAGGTGCATCCGTCTCCAATACCAATCGCTCCAAAGGAATACCTACCAAGTGCTCCGCCAACTTACAGTTCTTGAAGGTCAGCACACCGCCTATGCCCAAATAATACCCCATATCTACCACCTGCTTCGCTACCTCATGACTACCACTGAAGCAGTGCATCACACCCTTGACAGTAGGGAACTCGCGAAGGATGTTGAGGGTGTCTTCTGTGGCATCGCGGCTATGAATCATCACAGGCAAATCATACTGCTCTGCCCAACGCATCTGCTCACGCAATGCCTCATGCTGCTGCTCCTTGAAGGTGGTATCCCAATGGTAATCTAAGCCTATCTCGCCGATGGCGATGAGGTTCGAGTTGACAGTTGACAGTTGACAGTTGGCAGTTGATAGTTGACGGTTGACAGTTGGCAGTTGGTGCATGCGGGCGTCAACTGCTGCTTTCAGCACTTGCAGTTGTTCTTGCCAATCTTCCTTTACATTCTCTGGGTGCAAACCCAATGCAGGAAAGAGATATTGGGGGTATTTATCACACACCTCCAACACATCTTTTACTGAAGTCTTATCTACACCAGGCACCAGAATGGCTTCTACGCCATTCGCCTGTTGGTCAGCCAAAAATGCGGCTAACTCTTCCGCATACTGCGGGTCATCTATGTGGCAGTGGGTGTCGATCATATTGTTGGTTCGCTGCGCTCACGTTGTATGCTTCGCGTTGTTATGTTATTTGTCGCTGTACGACGTTATTTGCTTCGCGTTAGAATGCTGCTGTCGCCGTAGCTGAGGAAGCGGAAGTCGTGCGAGAGAGCATAGTCGTAGATGGTATGCCAATCGCCTCCTACGAACGCACTTACCAACAACAACAGCGTTGATTTGGGTTGGTGGAAATTCGTAATCAGTTGATCTACTATGCGGAACTTATATCCTGGTTTAATCATTATCTGCGTTTCGGCATGCAAGACGTCTTGCTCTGTACAGTCCAGATAATCCACTATCGCCTGCAATGCCTCGTGTGTAGAAAGTGTATATTCTTTCTCGTATGGCTCAAATTGGGCGACAGTAAGTTGTGGTGTAGCGTTGTGTAGTGGTTGTGTAGAATGGTATAGCAGTTGTGTGCCGAGGAAATATAGACTCTCCAATGTGCGCATACTGGTGGTGCCTACTGCTACGATATGACCGAGATTGGCAATGATTGTTTCGATGGTTTCGCGTGGTACGGCGATAATCTCGGTGTGCATGGTATGTTGGTTAGCATCCGCCACCTTGACTGGTTGGAATGTGCCTGCACCTACGTGCAAGGTGACTTCGGCGGTCTGTATACCCTTTTGACGTAAGCCGTTGAGCACATTATCTGTAAAATGAAGTCCTGCAGTAGGGGCTGCTACTGAACCTTTGATACGTGAATAGACGGTCTGATAGGTAGTTTTGTCGCTCTCTTCGGTCTTGCGATTAAGATATGGAGGGATGGGCAACTCGCCTACAGCATCGAGAATCTCAGCAAAGCTGAGATTCAGTTGACAGTTAACAGTTGACAGTTGATAGTTAGGAGACCAAGAGAAATGTACCGCGAAGGTATTGCCTGTTTGTTCGCCACGTTCGGCAAAAAGGGTGATTTCTTCGCCCGAAGGGAGTTGTACGGGCAGGGACAATGCGCCTGTTTTCCACTTCTTGGCATTGCCAATCATGCACTTCCATGTGCAGCCGTCTGTGCTACCCAAAGCCAACTGATAGTCGTGCGGCTGCAATGGTTCGAGGCAGAAGACCTCTATGCGGGCGCCGAGAGTATTGTGTAGCGGTGGTATAGATGTGGTGTAGGATTGTGTAGCGGTAGTTTTATGAAACTCGAGGCGCGCTTGTATTACGCGCGTGTTATTATATATAAGGAGGGAATCGGCAGACAGGTAGTCGCCGATATGGTAAAAACGGTCTTCGCTCACTTGTCCATCGCGATAAACGAGCAGTTTGCTTTGGTCACGGTTTGCCAATGGGTATTTGGCAATGCGTTCGTCGGGCAAGGGATAATTATATTCTTCTATAAGGATTTCTTCCATGATTTTCTGTCGCCACTAAATAGCACATATTGATTAAACAGACAGTCTAAGTCACCATTGATGAGATGAATGCGCTTGGCGGGACGTAGTCCCACACACTTAAGCGCCTCCTCGTTGCTGGAGATAATCCATGCGGTTGCGCCACAGAATTGGTGCTTCAATGCGGTACCCATATCTTGATAGAGGCGTAGCACATCTTTGTCTTGCGACAGGCGTTCGCCGTAAGGAGGGTTCATCATGACGAGTGCTCCCTCGATGGATTGGTCTGCCAATTTTAGTTCCTCTATGCGGATTTGCTTTACTTCGATATCTCGCTGTAGATTAGCAGATTGGATATTCTTATTGGCTACTTGCACGGCATAGAAGCCCGCATCTGAACCATAGATCTTGTGTTGGAAATCGCGCTCGCGACTATCATCGTTGTACACATCTTCGAATAAGTCGGCATCGAAGGAAGCCCATTTCTCGAAGGCAAAGCCTTTGCGGTAGATGCCTGGTGCAATGTTGCGGGCAATGAGTGCTGCTTCGATAAGAAGCGTACCTGAACCGCACATAGGGTCGTAGAAGTCACTTTGTCCATGCCATCCTGCCAGCAGTAGCATGCCTGCTGCAAGCGCCTCGTTGATAGGTGCTTGCGTATTGGCTACGCGATAACCGCGCTTATGTAAGCTTTCGCCTGAACTATCCAGCGAAAGGGTAACTGTGTCGCCTGCAATGTGTACGTTGAGGTAGATGTCAGGGTTAGAGAGTTGGACACTGGGTCGCACTCCGCCATGTTCTATCCACCAGTCCACGATAGCGTCTTTGACTCGGTAGGTGATGAATTGTGAATGGCGAAAGAGGTCGGAATAGACAGTAGCGTCAATCTGGAACGTTGTTTTGGCGGTCATGTATTGCGCCCAGTCTAATAGTTTGACTTGTTCGTAGATGTCGTCAGTCTTTTTCGCCTTGAAGGTGGCGATTGGTACCAATACGCGCGAAGCTGTGCGCAAACAGAAGTTAGCGGTGTATAGCATGCGCATGTCACCAGTGAAGGAGACAGCACGGCGTTCTATTTGTACGTTGTTGGCTCCTAGTTCGATGAGTTCTTTCGCGAGGACTTGTTCAAGTCCCTTGAAAGTCTTTGCCAACATTTGAAATTCTTTAGTCATGTTTTCAGCAGAAATATTCGACAAAGGTACGAAATTATTTGCAGGTGTGCAAGAAAATAGCGAATTTTTCGCAATTTTCAGGATAAAGGACGCTACGCTATGGGACGCCCGTTGGGCTATTGGGTAAGGGATAAGGGGTAATGAAAAACCGAGCGGTGGTGCCGCTCGGTTTGGGGTTGGAATGTGGTTTTGCTATTATTTGATTTCTGCGCCCATGATGTTGTATGTCTTGCCATCGCGAAGGATGAGGAGTTGACCGTCGCGAAGGAGTTTGTGGGTGTCAGATTGCTGAGATGGAGAAGTGTTTTCTACAGAGGTACTTATAACCTCCTCGAACTCAGCAGAGAGTGTCACGTTGTCTGAAATGACAAAGGTGTAAGGGTTATCCTCAACCTCGTTGCTCCAACGGACAAAACGATAGCCGTCGTTAGGAGTAGCTGTAAGGGTAACGGTATCACCTACGAGATAAGTGCCTGCACCAGTGACTTGACCTTGCGCAGCGTCGTATTCTACTGTGACGGTGCGGTCGTTGGTGCTCTGTGTGCGGAACTCGCCAGAATAAGATTGCAGGGTGTTGCCACTTCTGTCTTGGATAAGCAGTTCATAGGTGTAGTTAGCACCCTCATCCAATCCAGTAACAGTGAAAGCAAAGCCATTAGCCGTTTGCGCAGCAGCAGGGGCATTGTGCTGACCATTGCGCGAAGGTGCAAAGGCAATGCCTGTCAATTGACCATTGGCATTGAAAGTTAGGGTACAGAATATTTCACCATCTTTGCTGATAGCGAGGGTATAACTATCGGCAGAACTATTGCTTGGCCAGATAAACTCTGCATCGTTGAAGGATGGAGTAACAACAACGGTGTCAGTAGGAGTGGTTTCTGCTTCAATACACTCAATGTATTTGAAATTGCCAAAGATTACATCCAAGAGATATACGCGTTGGTTGTCGCATGGTACATGCAAAAAGGCATTGTAGTTGGCAAACGAGGATTCATATGCTGTAGGTGGTTCCATTGCAAAGCAGTAGATGTCATACAACTTGGTGCAACCTGCAAAGGCCTCTTCATCAATTGATTTTACAGAAGCAGGTAGTGTAATCTCGTTGAGCGAAGTGCAATTTTCAAATGCCCATTTCCCAATACTCGTTACACTGTTGGGGATGGTGATAGAGGTGAGGGAAGAGCAAGAGGAGAAAGCATTAGCAGCGATGGCTTCTACATTATAGTCTGCATAATTGTGTGTAACTACCGATGGTATGACAACGTCATTAGAATAGTTATCATACTTAGCAATTACTTCAACGGCTGGTTTTGTAAGTATTCCAGCAACTTCGATATTATTAATTTCCCAAGTTGCAGATTCATCATCACAAACATATTTCCATGCGATATGGCAATTTTCTTTTAGATTCTCTGTGGGTATATTTACAGTCGTAGTGATAAAATCCCATGCGCTGGTGCCATATGTTATGGGCAATTCAGTCCAAGTGGCAGTAGTAACATCCCCATTAAAGTCATTGGATATCCAACAGGTGTATTGTGCTTTTTGCGTAGCGGTTGTTGGAACGGATGCTGCTGGACCAAAAGCATGTGAGAATTCAAGCGTTACAGTTGAATGTTTGGATAAATCCATTGCTGGAGATATCAACCAATCTTCGTTGGGATTGTTTATATTATTTTGGTAACCACTCATGTAGGCTCCATATTTACTATTATAATGCCAATCTTGACTACCAATAATCGATATTGATGTGAATTGATTGAAATTTTCTTCCACTAAGAGAGACATTGACAGTATGTTTTCTTCTGCCATATACCTATAACGTATATTATTGGCGTAAAAGTTATCAATATATAGAATATTCTTAAATTTGCTCCATACATTATCTACTTTATACGCCTCATAGGCTTCAAAAGGAACATAAAGCTTGACTTTTTCAAAATGTGAGTTATCAAATGATGATTGCTTTGCTACAGGTATATTATATGGTAGATTAATGAAGGTGAGGGAGGAGCAACCAGAGAACGCACTACTTCCAATGCTCGTTACGTTTTCTGGGATGGTGACAGAGGTGAGGGAGGAGCAATCATAGAAAGCATAATCTCCAATACTCGTTACGCTGTTAGGGATTGTGACGGAGGTGAGGGAAGAGCAACCATAGAAAGCAGCACCCGCAATCTGTTTTATCCCTTCAGGAATTGTATATGCGCTAGAATATGAAGTGGGCATATACGCAAAACAATGTGCATTGTAAACAGGAGCAGTGAGGGAGGAGCAACCATAGAAAGCATAATTTCCAATGCTCGTTACGCTGTTAGGGATAGTAACAGAGGTGAGGGAGGAGCAATAAGAGAAAGCATAATCTCCAATGCTCGTTACGCTGTTAGGGATAGTGACGGAGGTCAACGAAGAGCAACGAACGAAAGCATAATTATGAATACTATCCACAGAGTTAGGAATAACCAAATCTTTTATTTCTACATCGTTGATATAGAAGTTGTGTGAATATGATATTGGATTGGCATAACGATTACCTAATTTAATATTACACCAACTTGCTATATCGCCTGTATAATTAGTTTGTACAAGAGAAGAACATCCATAGAAAGCATCATTTCCGATGCTCGTTACGCTGTTAGGGATGGTAATGGAGGTGAGAGAGGAGCAATGAGAGAAAGCACTACCTCCAATGCTTGTAACGCTATTGGGGATGGCGACTGAGGTGAGGGAGGAGCACCACGAGAAAGCAGAACCTCCAATGCTCGTTACGCTGTTAGGGATAGTGATGGAGGTGAGGGAGGAGCATTCATAGAAAGCCCTATCTCCAATGCTCGTCACGCCTTCAGGAATAATCGCAGATGTTACATATCTTCTACAATCTATCACCGTGTCGTTTCGGATGAGTAGTCCATCTATTTCAGTGTCCCCTATTGATGCGCCCCAATAATTATTTTCTTCTGCATCTAATACACTATTGTTGACAAAGTTTTCTTTTACAAATATACAATCATCAAAAGCATAATCTCCAATGCTCGTTACGCTTTCAGGGATGGTGATGGAGGTGAGAGAGGAGCAATACTCAAAAGCCCAACTTCCAATGCTCTTAACGCTATTGGGGATAGTGACTGAGGTGAGGGAGGAGCAATAATAGAAAGCATCATCTCCAATACTCGTTACGCCTTCGGGGATAATCACAGAGGTTACATGTTTTCTACAGTCTATCACCGTGTCGTTTCGAATGATTAGCCCATCTATTTCAGTATCCACTATTGTTGCGCCCCAATAATTATTTTCTTCTGCATCTAATACACTATTGTTGATAAAGTTTTCTTTTGCGAAAATACAATACAAGAAAGCATTATATCCAATACTCGTTACGTTTTCGGGGATGGTAATAGAGGTGAGGGAGGAGCAACCATAGAAAGCATCATATTCAATGCTCGTTACGCTGTCAGGAATAGTGATAGATGTGAGGGAGGAGCAACCATAGAAAGCCATAGCTCTAATACTCGTAACGCTATTAGGGATGGTGATGGAGGTAAGGGAGGAGCAACCAGAGAAAGCAATAAATCCAATGCTCGTTACGCTGTAGGTAGTACCGTTGTAGATAACGGTTTCTGGGATGGTGGCAGTGGTGATAGATGATACAGCATCACTTACCTCTACAGTATAAGGTACGGAACTGCTGGTGATGTTGTAGTAGAGATCACCAGATTGGAAGTCATACGCCCAGAGGGTGGTAGTGGCGAGGAGGGCGAAGAGGAGCCCACATAATCTCCCTTTTAGAGGGGAGGAAATGATTGTAGATAAAATCTTTTTCATGTTGATTGAATTTTAATTGTTAGTATTATTGTTATTTATTGGTATATAGACAGAAAAAGCGTGCGCTTTCGTTCGCTTCAATTTGATTTTCTGAGGTTCTGGACTACCTAAACAACTCAAATCTACGCACGGAAAACTCACGCTGATAACGTGAGCGTGCATAAACCGTACTTGAGTTGTTTGATTTCTTGAAAGTGTCCAGTTTTCAGAAAATCAAGTCTGGGCTTATAACGCTATATAAAATATGTAGTGATGGGTAACGCTTTACCGAATCGGGGACAAAGGTACAACAAAATTTGCGGATTTGCAAATTTTGAGTAAAAAAGTTTTAGAAGTTTTAAAAGTTTTAAGGGTAAGTCTTGTTTAGAGAACGGCGCAAGGCGCCTACTGTTTAGGGTTTAGGGGCGTGAATACCCGAATATGATTCGGGGCTAATGAACAAAGAAAGAACAGAATACTCGACTACAAGTCGAGGCAATAGAAGAATATTACTCGGCGAATTAACGCCGAGCACTTGACAGGTAGCAGGGTACGGGGAAAGTACTGGATAGTAATACAGTGGTAACAGAGTGGTATCGGAGTGATAACGGAGTGGTTTCGGGAAAGATAGCGGGAAAGAAAGAGGCTGGAGGCAGGAAGGAAATAGGGCATTCTTATATTAACAAGATACTAATGTACCGTGTATCTACCGTGTATGTACCGTATATCAACCGTATATCTACCGTAATTATCAGCGGATTGATAGCGGAAAGATGGAGGGAGAATGGTGAATTAAGAATTATGAATTAAGAATTATGGAGGCAGAATGGTGAATTTTGAATGAAAATCTTGTGTATATTTAAAAAAAATAGTACCTTTGTGGCGTGGTTTGAAGTGCTTGAAGATAGGCGGTTACTAGGCTGCATATCAAGCGAACCACATGAAGCGAGTTTAGTAAAAAGATTGATATGAAAAAGTTTTATATAGAGACATACGGCTGTCAGATGAATGTGGCAGATAGCGAAGTGGTGGCCGCCATCATGCAAACAACTGATTGCGAGATGGTTGATGACATTGCAGAAGCAGATATTGTCATTCTCAACACCTGTTCGATTCGCGATAATGCCGAACAAAAAGTCCAAAACCGATTGAAAGAACTGAAAGGAAAAGGCTATAAGGCGACAAGGCGACAAGGCAATGAAGCGATAGGCGAGCGCATGATAGGTGTGATTGGTTGTATGGCGGAACGTATGGGAGAATCTCTAGTAAAGGAGTGGGGAGTGGATTTTGTAGCTGGACCTGATGCGTATTTGGATATACCTAACCTGCTGGCAATGTGCGAAAAAGGGCTGCCTGCTATCAATATTGAGTTGAGTACCACAGAGACATATCGCGAAGTGATGCCCGCAAGAATAGGTAAGCAAATGTCTGGTTTTGTGAGCATTATGCGCGGATGTAATAATTTCTGTTCGTATTGTATTGTGCCCTATACGCGCGGAAGAGAGCGTAGTCGAGATGTGGAGAGTATCTTGAATGAAGTGCGCGACTTGCAAGAGAAAGGATATAAAGAGGTGACATTGCTGGGACAGAACGTCAATAGTTATAGGTACGCGCGCGTGCGAGAAGATGGGACAGAAGAGGTGATTGGTTTTGCGCAGTTGTTGGCGCAAGTAGCAGAGGCGGTGCCAAATATGCGTGTGCGATTCACTACGTCGCACCCAAAAGATATGTCGGATGAGACGTTGGAGGTAATCGCGAAGTACAAGAATCTGTGTAAGTTTATTCATCTGCCTGTGCAGAGCGGTTCGAATAAGATACTGAAACTGATGAACCGCAAGTACACGCGTGAGTGGTATTTGGATAGGATAGCCGCTATACGTAGGATTATCCCTGATGCAGCGATAGGCACGGATGTTTTTTGTGGTTTCCACGATGAGACGGCGGAGGATCATCAGGAGACATTGTCGTTGATGCGCGAGGTGGGTTTTGACACGGCGTTTATGTTTAAGTATAGCGAGCGTCCTGGTACTCATGCGCAGAAACATCTGCCCGATAACATCTCAGAAGAGGAGAAGGTGAGACGACTGAACGAGATAATTGCACTGCAAAATCAGTTGTCGTTGGAGAGTAATCAGAAAGAGATTGGCAAAGTGGTGGAAGTGCTGGTGGAGGGCTATTCGAAACGCAGCAAAGAGGATATGTACGGAAGGACATCGCAGTATAAGACCGTGGTTTTCCCACGAGAAGGAAGGAAAATAGGCGAGTTGGTGATGGTAAAGATAGAGGAAGCAAGTGCTGCAACATTGAAGGGGAAACTGGTGTAATACATGCGGACTCTGTCCTCGCATTAAGCGAAACAGTAGTACCTTCGGACGCCGCCTGTTATGACAATTCTTATCTCACGATGTTCGAACGAATTGCATACCATTCCCCCGAAGTTACGTTCGCTAAATGCTGCAAATACGCACATTTTTTATACAAAAATACATTTTTTCCTAAAAAAATTTGCGTATTTGCATTTTTTGTAGTACCTTTGCAGCGAAAACAATAAATTTTCATAGTTAAGGTTTAGGTTTAATGGCAACGAGAGGCTGGGAAGTTTCTCGTTGTTTCTTAAACAATCGCAAAAAATGGAAGGTATTGTTTTCATTATTTTTTTTGCATAAATATGAACGAATTGGATAAAAACAAACAAGAAAATCCGCTGCTTGCAGATTTGAGTGATGCGGATGAGGCTCGCAAGGCATTTATTGCGAGTGAGATTTTTAATCGAAAATACTAAAAATAAGATATGGCAACAACTTACATGACCGTAGAAGGTCTTCAGAAATTGAAAGAAGAACTCCAATACTTGGAGACAGTGGAGCGTCCTCGTGTGATCGCAGCAATTGCCGAAGCACGCGAGAAGGGCGATTTGAGCGAGAATGCAGAATATGATGCAGCTAAAGAAGAACAAGGCATCTTGGAAAGCAAGATTGCGATAATCAAAGGCAAGATTGTGGACGCTCGAATCATTGATGAAACAGATATCAACACCGATGAGGTGCAAATCTTGACTAAAGTGCGCGTGTTGAACCTCAAGACTAACCAAGAGAAAGTATATCAATTGGTTACAGAGGGTGAGGCAAATATCCTGGAGGGCAAGATTGCTACAACTACTCCTATTGCAAAAGGTTTGCTCGGCAAGAAAGTGGGTGATACCGCTGAAGTGGTAGTACCTGCGGGTAAGATGCAATTTAAGATATTGGAAATAAGCATTTAATGCAGTTGACAGTTGATAGTTAACAATTAACAATTGATATTATGACTATTTTTTCGAAGATCATTAACGGCGAGATTCCAAGCTACAAAGTGGCAGAGAATGACAAGTTCTATGCTTTCTTAGATATCAATCCATTGCAAAAAGGACACACATTAGTGGTGCCCAAGTTGGCAGAGCCAGAAGCAGACTATATCTTTGATTTAGAGGATGATATGCTGAGTGAGATGCTAGTGTTTGCAAAGCAAGTAGCTCGAGGAATCAAAGGAGCAGTGGAATGCAAACGCGTGGGAGTGGCCGTGATAGGATTGGAGGTACCACACGTGCATATGCACCTGATTCCGATTAGTAAGGAAGGAGATATGTCGTTTGCAAATAAGAAAATGACATTGCCTTCGGAGGAAATGGCGGAGATAGCCAATTCGATTGCAGAAGCAATGGGATGTTGAGAATAAAAAAAATGACTGCGATGGCAGTCATTTTTTGTTTTAAATTACTTACGCAACCATGTTTGGCTTCTTCCGAGAAGTCCAGCCTTGTCAAGTGAGCCTCGGAGAATGAGTTTGCCATCTTTGAGATAGACCTTGGCATAGTAAAATTTACCATTGTCAGGGTCGAGCACCTTACCTCCACGCAATTCACTATCTTTGAGCTGCATATCGCGGATAATCGTCAGTCCAACAACAGGTTTGTTGTGGTCTTCGCCAGTACATTCCGTACAAAGCGCATCGTCGCCATTCTCGCCAAGCAGTTGGATAATTGTGCCGTAGTATTTACCATTGTCTGCTTGGTGAATACGTACAACTGACTTGTGCTCTCCTGTTGCATCATCAACAGTGATCCACTCGCCCAAGATTGGTGTTTGAGCGAAAACTGTGGTTACACATAAAATTACCACAGAAAGAATAAAATTACGTTTTTTCATCATTTTGAAAATTAAAATTGTTATATCATTGTAATTTGTGCGCAAAATTATAAAAAAATGGTCGAATATACCAAATCTTAGACAAAATATTTTGATATTTGCACAAAAAACACTAACTTTGCAAGTTTTTAATCATCAAATATAGCAATGAAATTGGTATTTGCATCAAATAATAAACACAAATTGTCTGAAGTTCGTCAGATTCTTCCAGAGCAAGTAGAAGTGGTTAGTCTGAAGGACGTTGGCTTTGTGCAAGAGATTGAAGAGACGGGGGCTACTTTGGAGGAAAATTCGTTGCTAAAGGCCAATGCGGTATGGGAATGGTTGGATAAAAATAGGCTGCTCGGCGCGGTAGATGGCGTCTTTGCAGATGATACGGGGTTGGAGATTGCGGCATTAGGCGGTGCCCCTGGAGTACGTACTGCTCGTTGGGCAGGCGATGAGGCATGTGATGTGAATAATAGACAAAAAGCGTTGCGAGAGTTGATGGGTAAAGAAGATAGAAGTGCGCGCTTTAGAACCGTTGTTTCGTTGATAGTGCAAGGAAAAACGCAACAAGTGGAAGGTGTAGTGAATGGTAGGATTGCGTTGCAGGAAGAAGGCAATGGCGGATTTGGATATGACCCAGTTTTTGTTCCAGAGGGCTATGAGAAAACATTTGCAAGTTTGCCGACAGAAGTAAAAAATGCGATTAGTCATCGTGGACGAGCGATGGAGAAATTATGCGAAATTCTGAAAAAAGAAAATAATATATGAGTATGAAGAAATACATATTAGGTTTGTTATTGATGCTGATGACCTTGCCGATGGTTGGAATGGAGAGCAACTGGCAGACACACTTTGCATACAATAGCGTAGAAGTGATAGCAAATTGTCCACAGGAGATTTATGCTCTTGCCAATGGCGCTATATTTTCTGTCAATAAAACGACAGAAGCGATGACGCTGTACAACAATAAATCAGGATTGCATGGTACAAGTGTGTGCTTCTTGATGTATGACGAGGAGCGCGAACAATTGTTGATTATGTATTCTGACGGAAAAATGGATATACAATATAATGGTACAATGCATTATATATCAGACCTGTATAACAAGCGCATGACATCGTCCAAGAAATGTAATAATATTACTATTCATGATAAGTTTGCTTACTTATCAATGGATTTTGGTATTATTGTTTTTGATTTGGAGAAGCATGAGTTTAAAGAGACATACTACATCGGGGAAGAAGCAAGTGAAGTGAAAGTGACAGATGTGATGTTCTATGGTGATAGTATTTATGCTCAAACCAAAAATAAGAATTATTCTGCATGCATACATGACAATGTAGTTGATTTTCATTTTTGGAAAGTGTGTACTGCCTTGCCTCGTCCATTTGACACCAAAAAGGGAAAAGAATACACTATGCAAGATGGTGATGTGTGGAAAGTAGCAGGTGAGAAGGGCGTTTTTCGGAAATTCATAACGGGCGAAGAGGCACATTATTTGCCAGACGGTCCACAAGTAAATACTCCGTACAATATGACATTCGATCGAGGTAGGTTGTATGTCGTTCCAGGAGGAAGATGGGCGAATCAAAATAATGCAGCGGGACACATTATGATTTACGAGAATGGAGAATGGCTAAACATAACTAGTAAACAAATACAGGGTATAACGGGTAAAAAAGCGTTGGATTTTATGAATGTTACAGTTGATCCAGAAGACCACGAACATTTTTTTGTAACAAGTTATGGTACAGGGCTATATGAATTCAAAAAAGATGTTTTAATCAACCACTACACACCAAGCAATAGCATTTTAGGATCAGCTATTCCAAGTTCACCTGATATGTATACTCGTACTAGTAATGCAGTATATGATGATGAAAACCGCTTGTGGACGTTGGTGGCTAGTGATGTAGACACAACGATTGTTGCATTTCTTCCAAATGGCACACAGCGAGGACTAAATCTATTTTCAAATAATTCTCGTTTTTTTGTTAATACTCCAGGGGGACTTATAGTCGACAAAAACAACCCGAGCAGAAAATGGATTTTGTCGTGCCGTGCTATTCCAGCTGTTGCCATGATAGATGATGGAGGAACTCCTTTTAGTCAAGACGATGACAAATTTAAAATACAAACTGAATTTTTTGATCAAGATGGCGACATTGTTGTACCTGAGTTCTATTACGGAATGTGCCAAGCGCCTAATGGAGACATCTGGATAGGATCTTCTGCTGGACCTATAATCATACCTCATACAACAGATTTTTTGCAATCTACTCAATGCCAACGATTACGAATACCGATGGCTGATGGTAATTATTTATTAGAAAAGGAAAGAGTTAATACTTTTGCTTTCGACAATAACAATAAAATATGGATTGGAACTGCACAGTCTGGCATTTACGTACTGAATGAAGAAGCCACAGAAATTGTGGCGCATTACACAAGCGAAAACACAGTAATGCCATCTAATACCGTGATTTCATTGGCTTTTGATGATTACACAAATTGTATGTATATAGGAACAGGTGGAGGATTGGTCTCTTATAAATTATCGGCAGACACCGCACTCAACTCTGGTATTATAGATGAAGACATCAGTTATGGCACAATGTACCAATGGAAATCACATTTGGCATTTTCAGAGATTAATCAAGTTGAGAATTTGGGTGGGCATATTTATGCATTGTCTAATCACTCTTTATTTTCTGTAAATAAACGAACAGAAGAAATAGAGTACTATACTAAAGCTACAGGATTAAGTAGTTCAATTATTGATCACATCGCGGTAAACAAAGCAACTAACAATATGTTGATTACCTATCAAAATGGGCATTTAGATATTATGAATGCACAAAATAGCATACATAATGTTTCCGATTTATTCCTCAAGCCGCTAAATATATCTAAACAAGTACATGACATTTGTATGTACAACCAAAAAGCTTATTTAGCGATGAGTTTTGGTATCATCGTTTTAGACATGAAACGTTATGAAATAGAGGATACTTATTATATTGGCAATCAATCAACAGAAGTAGATGTGGCATATATAACTATTTTAGGCGATAGCATATATGCGGCATCGAATACTGCACTTTACTCTGCACACCTAAATGACAATCTAGTGGATTACGCTTATTGGAAAAAACAATCGCTTCCATCTGGAAAAGATTTACAAGGAATGAGAACACACGGGAATACACTATGTGTAGTCAAGGATAATACATTGTGGTCACTCAACAACGGTATCTGGAAAAAGCACAATTCCAAATTTAAACTAAGAGGTCTCTGCAAAACAGATAACCAGCTGTTTGCTCTTATAAATCAATATGGTATAGCAGAAGTACAACATGACTTTTCTATTACAATGGCTATTTCATATGGTTACATAAATGATATTACAAAAGAGGAGAAATCTTTTTGGTCTGGAACAAGGGAAAATGGAGTAGTCCATCATCATAATGAATATAATACGGAATACCACCCTGAGGGACCACTTAACAACAATTCATACAAATTAAAAATCTTTGGAAATCGATTATACATGCTACCTGGAGGACGATGGGCATCACAATATAATCGTCCAGCAGAAATTATGATTTTAGAAAACAACCAATGGATGAACATTAAGAATGGGGTGTTGACAAAAAAAGCTGCGCATGCTCTCTATGATGCAATGAACGTAGCCCAAGATCCTAATAATCCCGACCATTATTTTGTTACCACATATGGAACAGGTATGATAGAGATGCAAGATACAAATGTTATTAAATTGCATTTAGCCTCAAATAGTGGGCTACATTCCGCAGTAGTCGAGAATCCTGATTTTTACACTCGTACCGATGGAATAATGTACGATGAACAAAATTATTTATGGATTTTGAATGCAGGGGAACTAAATGGAAATATTCACGTTGTTGCACCTAACGGAGAGTGGATTTCTTTCAATTTAAAACATCAAAATGAACCCATACGTATCTATACACCAGGTGATTTAATCGTAGATCATCGTAATCCTCAGTGGAAATGGATTTCCATTGCAAGAGCCGGAACAGGACTAATTCTATTACAAGATAATGGCACACCGCAAAATCCGAATGATGACAAAGTAATATTTAGAAATACTTGGATAGATCAAAACTCAAGAAATATAGCTCCAGAAAACATTTACTCCATTGTACAAGATCATGACAATACACTTTGGGTGGGAACAAATTCTGGTATCTTCACTATTCCTGCGAATATTGATTTTGCTATATCCAACCAATGCGAACGTATTGTTATTCCTCGCAATGATGGGTCAGGATTAGGAGATTATTTATTGGATGGGGAACAGATAAATTGTATTGCTATAGATGGAGCTAATCGAAAATGGATTGGGACAGCATCTTCTGGTATATTTTTAATTCAAATCACAATAAACGAAAACGGAGGAAAAGATGTTGAAACTATTGCACACTTCACTACAGAAAACTCACTCATGCCAAGCAATAACGTATTGTCACTTGCTATTAATGAAGAAAACGGTGAAGTATTTATCGGTACAGCAGCAGGTCTTGTTTCTTATATGAGCGATGCCGTTGAACCAGAAGAGAATTTTAACAAATTATATGCATATCCAAATCCTGTACATCCGACATACAAAGGTTACATTACTATCAAAGGGCTCGTGGTAGATACAGAAGTGCGCATCGTAGATGCGAGTGGGAATTTAGTGAAAACACTAAAAGGTCTCGGAGGAGAAGTTGTCTGGGATGGAACAAATCAATCAGGAAATCATGTAGCTTCTGGAGTATATACCGCACTCTGCAACACCACAAATGGACAAGCCCACGGAAGTATAAAAATACTTATTATGAACTAATCTTGTTACCGAAAGACATCTATAACAATTTGATCCTCACCTACAGTTGACAACCCTGCTAAAGATAATACACTATGAAAGAGGAAATCTGTACGGTAGCGCTGTTTGGAGTTTAATTTTAAACAATACACTTTATCTGGATAACGTTCGGCAAAGGAATTAGAATACCACACAACGCACGCTGGATTTTTAGTCTCCGTAGCACCTGTTGCATGTAACCAATTTCCATGCTCTCCTAAAGACTCTCCGTGGTCAGATATATAAATCATAACAGCACGGCGATTCTCCAAACGCTGAATCATTGAGTCCAAAACAAAGTCCGTATATCGCACAGTATTGTCATAAGAATTTACAATTTGTTCAATACTATTATTTGTAACAACTCTGTTTGTAGTAATGGGAGAAAAATAATGCTGTGTTTCTGGAACATGATTATTATAGTACCAATGACTACCTATAGTATGAAGTATTAACAGATTTTTCGGATATCCAATAGATAATTGCTCATCCATATCGGATAATAACTCTTCATCATACCAACCAGAAAAGACAAAAACAGATTTGCCAGCATTTACCCAAATCATAGTATCACATTCTGATGGAAAAGCGGCAAAGGTATTTCCTAAATCCTGATTAGATATCCATGCTGTGTAGAAATCTTCGTTTTGTAAAATAGCCGCAAAACTTGTCTCGCTATATTGATGTTGTGGATGTAATGTATCAGCGCGCGTTAATAAAACGGGGACACTTGCTAATGTGTGAGTTTGCTCTGTGTATACATATGGAAAAGAAACCACATTTGACCGTTGCTCCAACAAGGGAGTTGTAGGGCGGTTATAACCATTAATGGACAAATGATCTGCTCGCACAGACTCTCCTATAACAACAATAATATCTAATGAATCAACAAATTCATTCACCTCATACTCTGGTAAAATATGTGGATTATTACGTTGATTTCGAAGCCAAATATATTGACTAATACTCTCAACTACATGCATCGGATAACGTTGATTAATGCTCTGGCGTAAACGATTATTGCTGTAATAATAGCCAACAAAGAGTATTACCACACAGAATACATGTAGCCATACTCGTTGTAGTGATTCAATTTTCCATCTCCACAATACAAGACACATACCTATCCCTATATTTAGCAATATCCATAAAATAAAGGGAAAGGTCACCACTCCAGCCACTTCTTCTATGTTAGTATTCACAACACAATCAAGAATCAATGGAGTAATTGTCACGCGAAACTTCACACGATAGTATGACACCGCGGCTCCAAACATATAATAAAGCGGAACAAATATTGCTGCTATATATTTATTGAGAGAAAAAAGATAAAGCAATAAAAAGGATATTACACTAACTGCCAATACATAAGTAGCAATTGTTATTATCCCCAGAAAACCTTCTATTGGATTATCTAAAAAATCTGGCATAACAACAAATAATGCTACCCACAAAGTAGCAATACTAACATAACAGAAATATTTAAAGATATCTCTCAAAATAACCTACCCGCGTATCAAATTCATAAACTCCTCTCGTGTCTCCGCTCTGTTGAATGCTCCAGTAAAATCACTCGTCGTTGTAACGGCATGTGGTTTTTGTACGCCACGCATCTGCATACACAAATGCTCTGCTTCAATCACCACCATCACTCCTAACGGATTAAGTGTCTGCTGAATACAATCTTTTATCTGTGTTGTCATGCGTTCTTGAACCTGCAAACGACGAGAGAACACATCCACCACACGAGCTATCTTGCTCAATCCCGTAATCTTACCATTTGGAATATACGCCACATGGGCTCTGCCGAAAAATGGCAATAAATGATGCTCGCACAAAGAATAAAAAGGGATGTCCTTGACAACCACCATTTGGCGATAATCTTCTTCAAACAATGCGCCACGCAAAATATCTTCAGCACTTTGCTGATACCCTTGAGTTAAAAATTGCATCGCTTCTCCTATTCGAATCGGTGTCTTTTTCAAGCCTTCACGTGCAGAATCTTCCCCAATCAATCGAAGAAGTTCTTCTACATGATGAGCAATCTGCTGAGTTTTTTTATCTGTAGGTACAAATGGAGGTGTCATATTTCTTAATTAACGATTATTATTTTATCAGGTACAATATATGCACTACTCTGAAGTTCTGGAAATTGTACAATCAATTCGTTTTTATAAACTACAGCCTCTTCACGTGTTTGGAAATCCCCTAAACGAACTTTCCAAAATGGAGGTTCTGAGATAGTGTAAATTGTTTTATTTACTGATTTTTCTAATTTTTGCTGTAATAAAAGTGCTTCATTCTTAGCTGTTTTTTGTTGATTCGATGAGTATACTTGCACCCTAAAACCATCTACTTCCACTTTGCCTCGCTGTATGCCCATTTGTTTATCTATCATCAGTTGCCGAATGGTAGAATCCTGATGGACAATCGCATTTTCCATCACATCGGTTAACAACACCACTTGCAAAGTATCTTCGACTACAACACTATCATCCACAAAAGTAGAATCCACGACCATCTCTTGCGAAAAACAAGATAAGCCTATACACAACAACAATACAACTACAAAACCTCTCATATGCATTGATTTTCAGTTTAATACCTAAAGGAACTACCTCCCACAAACTCGCGCAAGAACGATGTTGGTGGAATTTCACGCTCTGGAATTGATTCAAAATAACTCAAATATTTCAGCAAGCGATGTGCTGTCGTGTATTCATCACAATATTTTGGTACCTCATCCAATATCGGCTCTGCGTGACGTTTCAGCACGGCTAATTCAAACAACAACGCTGAATTAAACATCACATCCGCTTCCTCTTGGAATGGCGCAATCCATCGATCTTCGCCACGCTGTACACTGTCCAAACGAGCAATCGTTTCCATCGCAGAATATCCACGATAACGATAATCGCGAACAATACGACGAATCAAACGTACATCGCTTGTTGGAATCCAATTATGATTATCCAAATTCACTGTGGTTAAGGAACTTACGTAAATCTTAAACGTCATCTCGTGTGGAATATCTGGAATCAATTTTGGGTTCAAAGCATGTAGTCCTTCCAAGATCACCACCGTATCTTTCTCCAAGCGCAAAGTGTCGCCTCGATATTCACGTTTTCCTGTTTCAAAGTTATAGAATGGCAACTTAACCGTCTGACCATCAAGCAGATCTGCTAATTGCTTGCGGAACAATGGCAAGTCTATGGTTTCCAAGTGCTCAAAATCCCATTCACCATTTTCATCACGCGGAGTATCTTCACGATTGACAAAATAATTGTCCATCGAAATCACCACAGGGCGTATTCCGTTCACCATCAGTTGAATAGTCAAACGCTTTGAGAATGTCGTCTTACCAGACGAACTAGGTCCAGAGATCAAAACAAATCTCGGTACACCACTCTCGCGATGCGCTATCTGGTCCGCAATCTGGGCAACTTTCTTCTCGTGCAATGCCTCCGATAGTTTAATCATCTCAAAGCTCTTTTGGTTTTTGCAAGCCTTGTTAAATTCACCTACATTGCTGATATGCAACAACTTATTCCAACCTACATACTCCTTGAATATGCCAAAACGCTTATCTTGCACACAACGTTCCTCCAATTGGTTCGGATTGCGACGACAAGGAATGCGCAACAAAATATTGCCATGATATTGCTCCACATCGAACAGGTGAATATATCCCGTCGAAGGCATCAGCGCGCCAGTGTAATAGTCGATATAATCTCCCATGCGATAGTAGCGACAATATGGGTTGCCAAGGGTCTCAAACAAAGTGGTTTCACCTTCCTTGCGTTCTCCAAACAAACGAATCACCTCTTTTGTTTGCTTTTCTTCGGTGATTATCGGACGATCTTCTGCGATGATTTGTTGCATGCGTTCTTTCAGCAATGCCACCACTTCAGGAGTTATTTCCTTAGCCACTTCACGCGATTCGCGAATGGTGCAATAAAAACCGCGACTGATTGGGTGTTCAATACGCAAATCACAATTAGGCCACAATTCTCTCACTGCACAAGCCATCACCATACTCAAAGTACGAACATAACAACGCTTGCCACTTTCACTAGTTGCATCAATAAACTCAATGTCTTTAGGCTTATAAATCAAAAAGTTTAAATTCTGTACTTTGTAATTGACTCGCGCAGCTATCACGGGAAATGGCATATCCAATGCGAGTTGGTCATACAGTTCTTTTAGAGATGTTCCACGAGGAATTTCAATATATTCCTTCGTATTTTTACAATAGATAGTAATTGTATTTTGCATATTTCCTCCTTTTGCTTTTTACCAGTTGTATCCTAAGTATGGAAATTTGCCTGCAAAGTTACAAAATTATTTGTAATTGCACAAACATTTCTCTATTTTTTTCACAACAAAATAAAATTTCAAAATAGTGTATCCCATTTCGCTGCTCAGATTTATATGTTCTACAACATGAATGTTCAAATCAACAACATAAAAATCATTTCACTATTGCATTTATAAAAAAAAAGTTGTAACTTTGCAGGCTAAAAGAAAAATAACACGACAAATCACTTAAAAACATATCATGACAGCAAACAATTATTGTGTAATTATGGCAGGCGGTGTCGGAAGTCGCTTTTGGCCATTTAGCAGAAACGAAAAGCCAAAGCAGTTTCTTGATTTCTTTGGCACTGGTCGAAGCTTGCTACAAATGACTATTGATCGTTTCCGTCCAATCGTACCTATTGAAAACATTTTGATCGTAACCAACATCATCTATCGCGATCAGGTGTTGGAGCAAATTCCCGACTTACAGTCAAGTCAAGTGCTTTGCGAACCTGCAAGACGAAATACTGCTCCATGCATTGCATACGCAATGGCAAGAATCAAAGCTATGACAGCTAAAAAAGGACAAAACAATGCCAACATCGTTGTTGCAGCAAGCGATCACTTAATTTTGCAGGAAGAGAAATTTAGAGAAGTTATTTGCAGATGCTTCTCGTTTATTGAGCAACACGACGCATTAGTTACCCTTGGCATGAAGCCAACCCGCCCTGAAACTGGATATGGCTATATCCAAATGGGTGAGCAAGTGGATGAAAATGGAATGTACAAAGTACATGCATTTACCGAAAAACCTAATCTGGAAGTAGCGAAAATCTTCGTAGAAAGTGGCGATTTCCTTTGGAATTCAGGTATTTTCATTTGGAATCTACACTCCATTGAGAATGCCCTGCAACAGCACATGCCAGAGGTAGCACAAAAATTCATGCAAGGAGCAGATGTGATGGGTACCGAACAAGAAGACGCATTCATTCAAGAGATGTTCCCTACTTGCCCAAGCATATCCATTGACTACGGCGTGATGGAACACGCAAAGAACGTATGCGTTATGCCTAGCGACTTTGGTTGGAGCGACCTCGGAACATGGGGTTCACTATACGAACTCAGCGAGAAAGATGAGAACCAAAACGTAACCTTACACTCCGATGCTATTTACTACGATAGTCACGGCAATATCATTACCTTGCCTAAAGGACATTTAGCTGTCATTCAGGGATTGGAAGATTGCATCGTATCTGAAGCGAATGGTGTATTGCTTATTTGCAAACGCACAGACGAACAACAAATACGCCAATTCTATATGGATGCAGAATTGAAATTTAACGGAAAATTCAATTAAGAAGTTCTAATACTTCTGCTGTTAAAACAAACTATACTATGAGTTATCTAAATTTTGACAAGACATTGCTAATCAATCTTGAACGCAGTCTGAGCAAAGAGATGATTCGCACCAACCGTGCGGGAGCCTATAACTCTACTACGCTGGTTGATTGCAACACACGCAAATACCATGGGCAACTTGTATTGCCTTTGGGTGATCCATTGCCAGAAGGCAATTATGTACTGCTCGGCAGCCTGGATGAGACTGTGATTCAGCATGGTGCAGAGTTCAACTTAGGTATCCACCAATACGGAGAGAACCTCTACATGCCCAACGGACATAAGTACATCCGAGAGTTTGATTGTGAAGTAATCAGCAAGACCACCTACCGCGTAGGTGGTGTAATCTTGACTAAAGAGCGTATGTTGGTTAGCTTCGAGCCACGCGTATTGATTCGCTACACGCTTGTAGAAGCACATTCGCCCACTATACTGCGACTCAAGCCATTCCTAGCATACCGCAACACCAACGAACTCACCCATGAGAACGACAATGCATGCTCAGACATGCGTGAGGTAGTCAATGGGCGAGTAGCAAGAATGTACGAATCATTCCCTGAGTTGTATATGCAATGTTCAAAGAAAGTAGAGTACACGCACGCGCCTGCTTGGTACAAAGGTATAGAGTACATGAAGGAGCAAGAACGTGGATTTTCGTACAAAGAAGATCAGTTGGTACCTGGTTGGTTTGAAATGCCGATGAAGAAAGGCGAAAGCGTAATCTTCGCGGCTGGTATCAGCAAAGTCAATCCAAAGACCCTTAAAGCATTATGGGAGCAAGAACTGAAAAGACGCAACGCGCGTGATACTATGTTTGGCAGTTTGAAAAACGCAGCTTCACAGTTCTACAAGCGAGAGGGCGACAAGTGCTACCTATTGGCTGGCTACCCTTGGTTCAGAGCTTCGGCTCGTGAGGAATTCTTGGCTATGCCAGGATGTACAATGGGTATCGGTCGTCCAGAATATTGGGATGCAATTGTGAATAAAACCGCTGTGGAAGAAGTACGTGCCTTCATGGAAGGCAGACCGCACAAATTAGTCGGCATGGACGAACCTGATGTATTATTGTGGTTTATTCATGCTATACAAGAATATGCTGCATACACCTCCATAGAAGAAACGACTCGCTTATACGGCCAACTTGTCATAGATATTATGTTGTTCATTCGCAGGCAACAACACCCACGTTTGTTCTTGCACAACAATGGTCTATTGTGGGTTAATGGCAAAGAGCGTCCTGCTACATGGATGAATGCGGTGGAAGATGGTCGTCCAATAACTCCTCGCACAGGTTATGTAGTGGAAATCAATGCGCTATGGTACAACGCACGACTCTTTACTGCCACCATTCAACGCCAGCTTGGCAAAGAGCAGATTGCGGACTTGATGGAGTACCAAGCAGAGATTACAAAGGATAGTTTTATCAAGACCTTCTGGAATGGTATGTATCTGGATGATTATGTAGATGGCGACTATCACAACAACGAGGTTCGTCCTAATCAGATTATCGCAGCATCGTTGCCATACTCACCACTAGACAAGCGCCAATGCAAAGCGGTGGTAGATATATGTACGAAGGAGCTATACACACCAAAGGGATTACGTACTATCTCCCCAAAGAGCGGAAGTTATCGTCCAGAGTATATCGGAGGTCAGTTAGAGCGCGATAGAAACTTCCATAATGGTCCAGTATGGCCATGGACGATAGCATCATACGCAATTGCGTATCTTAAAGTATATCAACATTCGGGCGAGAACTTCATCCGCCGTTTGTTGATGGGTTACGAAGCTGAGATGAGCGAACTATGTATCGGCACACTCAATGAATTGTACGATGGCAACCCACCATTCAAGGGGCATGGAGGAATGAGTTACGCCCCAAGTGTGGCGTCGGTAATAGAAGTATGTAACACCTTAAAACAATACGAAGCAAAATGAAAGCATTGATGTTCGGTTGGGAGTTCCCTCCTCATATCCTTGGCGGTTTGGGAACAGCGAGTTACGGACTAACTCGCGGCATGGCGCAACAGGAGGACATGGAGATTACCTTCGTTATCCCAAAACCATGGGGCGATGAAGATCAGTCCTTCTTGCGTATCATAGGTGCTAACAGTGTACCTGTGGTATGGCGAGACAACAACTATGACTATGTGCGCCAACGCATGGAAGGCAAAATGTCGCCTGAAGAATATTACCACTTGCGCAACAATATCTATTATGATTATTCACGCATCGGCACAGATGATCTCGGCTGCGTAGGATTCTCCGGTCGCTATCCAGACAACCTGCTTGAGGAGATCGGCAACTACGAGGCTGTAGCCAGCGTATTGGCTTCTGCTTTGCAGTTTGATATCATCCATAGTCACGATTGGCTCACCTACCCTGCTGGCGTATTTGCTAAGCAGATATCAGGCAAACCACTCGTTATTCACGTGCATGCTACTGACTTCGACCGTAGCCGTGGTAACGTCAACCCTACAGTGTATGCCATTGAGCGCAGAGGTATGGACGAAGCCGACCATATCATGTGCGTGAGCGAACTCACTCGCCGCACCGTGATTGAGAAATACGGTCAAGACCCAAGCAAAGTGAGCACCGTACACAATGCTGTAGAGCCATTGGCTAACCCAGACGAGTTTATTAAGCACGACCGCAAAGACAAACTTGTCACCTTCCTTGGTCGTATCACTATGCAAAAAGGTCCAGAGTACTTCGTAGAAGCCGCAGCACGCGTATTGGCTAAGACCGATGGCGTACGCTTCGTGATGGCTGGTAGTGGAGATATGATGAACAAAATGATTGACCTCGTAGCTCAACGTGGTATCGCAGACAAATTCCACTTCCCTGGCTTCATGCGCGGACGACAAGTGCAAGAGGTATTGGCTGATTCCGATGTGTATATCATGCCTAGTGTAAGCGAACCATTTGGCATTTCGCCATTGGAGGCTATGCAAGTAGGTTGCCCATCCATCATCTCACACCAATCGGGCTGCGCAGAGATTCTGTCGCATGCGATAAAGACCGACTACTGGGATATCGACGCCATGGCAGATGCCATCTATGCGATTGTGAAGTATCCTGCTATGTATAAGTCACTGCGCGAATTAGGTCGCGACGAGGTAAACAACATCAAGTGGTATGACGCTGGACTGAAAGTGCGTCGCATCTACAATATGGTGTTAGGTTGGGGATAAAGAAATAAGAATTATAAATTTGAAAATACTATAAGTCATGAAAAATATTTGTTTTTGCTTTCAGATGCACGCTCCTTACAGAATGAAGCGTTATCGTTTTTTTGAGATTGGTCAAGATCATTATTACTATGATGACATGCAAACCGAAGAGCATGTTAATTGGCTTGTCAATACTTCTTACATGCCACTATGTCAGACGATAAAAGAGATGATTCGTCTGTCGAAGAAGAATTTCCGTTGCGCACTGAGTGTGAGTGGTGTGATGCTGGAGATGTTCCAGCAGTTTGCTCCAGAGATGATAGACTTGCTCAAGGAATTGGCTGATACTGGTTGTGTGGAGTTTGTGGCTACTCCTTATAGCCAATCATTGGCGACTGTCTATAGCGAAACCGAGGCAGCCGAACAATTGCAACTGCAACAAGCAATGGTGAAGGAACTCTTTGGACAGGTATCCACTACCATCTGCAACACAGAGCTCATTTATAGCGATGAAATCGCGATTTCTTTGTACCAACAAGGCTACAAGACCGTGATGACCGAAGGTGCTAAGCATGTGCTGAGCTGGAAGAGTCCAAACTATGTGTATAGTAGTGCTTCTGCACCAAAGATGAAGATGTTGCTCCGCAATGGTAACTTAAGCGATGAGTTGGCCTTCCATTTTGCTGACCCTAATTGGCATAACTATCCTATGGACGCCGAGAAATATACCCAACAACTAGCTGCTTTGCCTGAAGATGAGCAAGTGGTAAACATTTGGGTGGGAGCTGATACTTTCGGTATTCGCCAACACGCGATGACTGGTATCTTTGATTTCCTCAAGGCATTGCCTTACTTCGCATTGGAATATGGAATTGGTTTCATGACTCCATCGGAGGCAGCAAAGAAGTTCGCTGCTAAGGATGTGGTAGTGGCTCCATATCCTATCACATGGGCTGGTGAGGCTAAAGACTTGAGCGTCTATACTGGTAACGACCTGCAAAATGAAGCCATACAAAAACTATTTGCTGTGGCTGAACGTGTGCACTTGTGCAAAGACAAACAATTGAAGCATGACTGGCTACTATTGCAAGATGTCAACTACTTGCACTATATGAATCACATCGATGCTGGCACAAGCCACTATGAGTCGGCGTACGATGCATTCATCAATTATATGAACGTGCTTTCTGACTTCCTCCAACGTGTGGACGAGCAATACCCAACTACTATTGAGAACGAGGAGTTGAATGAATTGCTCAAAACCATTCAAAATCAGGAGAAAGAGATTGAAAAGCTCGAGAAACAACTGAAAGAGGCGAAAAAATCCGCTAAAAAAGAAGCATCTGCGACTCCTAAAAAGTCCTGCACTAAAAAAGCCTAATTAGTTTATTTGAAGTCCAAAATTGATTATTCAACTGGAATCATCTTTCTCGCCATCCGTCATTCTGGGTGGCGAGTTGTTTAATGACTGTTTTCAGCAGGCAACCTCGTCATTTTCTACCCTACTTACATAAGGTTCCGCACCACCAATGCTGCCATCGCTTCTACCACTGCCACAGCCCGCACGGCGATACACGCATCATGCCTGCCTGCTTTGAAACTTTGAAACTCTGAAACTTTTGAACCTTGAAACATAGTTTCAAGCGTCTTGCGATTGGAAGCAGTAGGTTTGAAGACACAACGGAACACCACAGGCGTACCATCGGATATGCCTCCTGCTATTCCGCCAGAGATAAGAGTATGGTTTTCTGAGAGATACATCTCACTTCCTTTCAAACCAACGCCCTCAAAACCAGAGCCATACTCAAATCCTTTGCAGCCATTGATGCTCATCATAGCGAATGCCAAATGGCTCTGCAACTTATCAAAAATAGGTTCTCCCACTCCAACGGGTAATCCTGTAATCACACACTCTACTATCCCCCCTATACTATCACCATCGCGCTGAATAGCAGCAATATACTCATCAAATCGCTCTGGATTCTTCTCTTCACCCACTTGCATCAACTTCGCCCTTATCTCTATGCCCTTCTCGGCAAGCAGTTGTTGTGCAACAGTGCCTGCCACTACCCTAGAGGCAGTCTCTCTCGCCGAAGCTCTGCCACCGCCACGGTGGTCACGAATACCGTATTTCTCTTGATACGTGCGATCTGCATGCCCAATACGATACGAGTATTTGAGCCATTCGTAGTCTTCAGGACGAGCATCTTTATTGCGAATAATAAACGCAATCGGCGTTCCCAACGTCACTCCATCCATCACACCGCTCAACCACTCCACTTCATCTCCCTCGCGCAATGCACGAGGAGATATTCCTTTGCCTTTCAACTCTAAACTGTAGGCACAGCCGTCCTCTAAACTCGGCGCAACGCGCCCCGCCCGCTTATCTAACGCCTCTCGAATCCTATCCATATCAATACGCACACCCGCAGGCACGCCATCCAGCACACCGCCAATCGCCTTGCCGTGTGACTCTCCGAAAGAGGTAAAAGAAAACTTTTCACCAAGAGTATTCATTGATGAATATTGATAGGATGGTTATTATTGCTTGATAAATCGAACCACTTGTATGCCTATTTGTAGCAAATAAGTGCCTGTAGATAAATTAGATACTGTTATTTGCTTCCCTCTCTTCTCCTGTAGCAAACGGCCTTGCAGGTCATATACTCGTAAAGTTTGTTCATCAATGCCTTTCACAAAAAGCACATCTTGTGTGGGATTCGGATATACCATAATAGTATCGCTTTCTATGTTCTCAATCGCAGTCGCTGAGGCAGCAAAAGTAATCGTGCGAATATGCGCTATTTGCTCTGAAGCGAGAAGATTTCCTGACTTATCTAGCAATTGTAACTCTTTATCAGCAAACACCCATTTACCAATAAGAGCGATGTCATGTAGTTGTTGTGCCCCATCTGTGGTCAGAACGACTAGATTGGCTGCCATCATCTGTATAGAGCACAAGAGGGCAAAAATGAGAGTAAATTTATTCTTCATTGTACTATATTTTTTGAGTAAATCGCTGGTGTATCTGCAATATCATACCGAATTTGCGACGACAAAGGTACAACAAAAAATGCACATATGCAAGATGATTTTGATTTTTTTGCGCAAAACCATTCAACTAACTGCCAATTATCTCAAACACACTCACTATATCTCACAATGGGGTAATTCTTCTACAAGTCAAAGAAGGTATAAGGATTGATAAAATCTATCTTTTTAAAAAAAAATGCCTAATTTCTTGCGTATGTGCATTTTTTGTTGTAACTTTGCACTTTAAATTGTGCTCACTCGGGAGCAAATTGTCGGTTGACAAATAAATCAAGTATATAATTATAAAATCATTTTAGATATGAAGAAAGCAATTTTTACGCTAATGTTTGCGCTATTTGGCAGCATGGCGATTATGGCAGCCCAACCTAAAATTTGGTTGCTCGGTGATGGTACAATGGAAGGCTGGGGAAAAGCCTTTGCAGAACGAGTAGGCAGTGCTTTAGAGGTAAAGAATTTGTCTCAAGCAGGCTTAAGTGTGAAAGTGTTGGATACGATGGGTGGTTTGGATAGTGTGATTGTTGATAAGGCAAAGAAAGATCTTTTGATAGTTCAATTGGGTCAAAACGATTTAAACGAAACAAATGTTGAAGTATATAGTTCATTAGAAGCCTTCACGCAAGATCTTGTAGATTTGATTCTTGCTGCTAAGGCAAAGAAAATGATGGTTGTTCTTTGTACACCATTGGCTCATCCTTACTACAAAGAAGGTGTTTTAGTGAATCGTTTAGGAGGTTACGCTGAGGCTGTTCGCCGAGTGGCAGTTAGCCAAGATGTGCCTGTGATTGACTTAGAAGCATTATCACGCACTTGGATAGAAGGTCTAGGCGAAGAAGGCGTGCAAGCACACTACGTTAACTTGAACACCACAGAGCGTCCTGCAGGTGAATACTTGTTAAACGAATCTGGTTGCCAAGAAGTTGCACATATGGCTTATAACGCTCTGCTTACAATTGACAACAAGAAGATCACCAAACTATTCACAAAGTAAACCAAAGGATATCAACTAGTGCGCTCGGTGCTCTTAGACTTTTGGTTGCAACTAAGCAATTGGCAATTAGATAGTTGCTTGCTATTAGCGATGTTGTTGATGGTTGCACATCAACTATATCATTACCTTCGTTATATGGCAGGTGTATTGTGGGAGCAACTTGATACGCGCAAGCAACTCCATAGCAACGAGGCAATCCCTACTCTGCCCACGATAAGCGTAATAGTATGTGCTCGCAATGAGCGGGACAACCTGCGCGATTATCTCCATACATTGCTCAACCAAGATTACCCCTGCTTCGAAGTGATTGTGGTGGATGATGGCTCAGAAGACCAAACAACAATGATTTTAGAGCAGTACGCTCGCCAATATACTAATTTTTATCGCACATTTGTTCCTCGCGAGGCACGCGTAATCAGTAGCAAGAAACTTGCATTGACGATAGGTGCAAAGGCGGCACATAATGAATGTTTAGTACTAACAGATGCTGATTGTCGTCCAGAGTCACGTTATTGGTTAAGAGAGATGGCAAGCGGTTTTACTGGTGGTAAAACCGAAGTGGTCCTTGGATTTAGTGCTTATTTTGAAAAAGAAGGACTCTTAAATGGTTTGATTTGCTATGATACTCTCTTCACTGGTTTACAGTATTTGGGTATGGCACGAGCGGGTTATCCGTATATGGGAGTAGGGCGCAATTTAGCATATCGACGCGACACGTTTTTCAATAACAACGGCTTTCAGGGCTTATTAGGAGAGCGAGCTGGTGATGATGATTTGTTTGTAAACAAAGTGGCAAACAAGGATAATACGTCGATTGTTTGTAGCAAAGAAAGTGTCGTTTGGTCGATTCCTAAGACAACATGGAGAGATTGGCTGCATCAAAAACGTCGTCATTTGTCGGTTTCGCCTCATTACAACATCAATAGCAAACTGCGTTTAGTAGTAGAGCCTATGACTAGAGGAATGATGTATCTATTGCTGATTTTGTTGTTAGCATTTAGCGATGGCTTAATGGGATGTGCTGCACTACTATTGTTTGTCATCCGTTTGATTATACAATTGCTGGTGATGAATTTATCGGCAAGGCGATTGGGATTACAGCGTCATGGTTTAGAGATTATATGCTACGATATTGCATTACCAATTATCAACCTATATATGCTTTGTACACAATCATTCCGAAAACAACCAATATACTGGTAATTCAATATCCAACAGCGTAGCGATCTAATATCTAACAACGTAGTCTAACATCTAAAATATTATAAAACTATGGAAGAACAAAAACTCAACATCAACCTCTCGCCCGAAGTGGCTGAAGGTAATTATTCTAACCTCGCAATTGTCGCACACTCTTCATCGGAGTTCGTAGTAGATTTCGTGCGTATGATGCCTGGTCAGAAGAGCGCAAACGTGCAATCGCGTATCATTATGACACCTGAGAATACCAAAAAACTGCTCTTTGCGCTGCAAGAGAATGTAGCTAAATACGAAAAGCAATTTGGTACCATCAAAATCAATGGCACACCTGCCCCAGGAAGCACTATTCCTATGTCCTTCGGTGGCGGTCAAGCCTAATCATTAACCCGACCGCTCTGCGACCGCTACAGCGCAGCGATCTACAGGGCTTTGCCCGATCTTCAAGCGAGCGTAGCGAGCGATCTAAAAACTTCTAACCACATGAAAAAAACTTTCCCTGCCAGCCAACTCATTATCAATGAGGATGGTAGCATATTCCATTTGCACATTCGCCCCGAACATCTGGCGGATAAAGTGATATTAGTCGGCGACCAAGGTCGCGTGAATATGGTGGCTTCGTTCTTCGATGAAGGCAGTATCGAGTGCGATATCCAAAGCCGTGAGTTTCATACCATTACAGGCAAATACCACGGCAAACGTATCTCCTGTATCTCCACGGGTATTGGCACCGACAACTGCGATATCGTGCTCAACGAACTCGACGCTCTCGCCAACATCGACTTCGCTACTCGCACCGAGAAAGACGAGCACCGCACACTTGAGATTGTGCGCATCGGCACGTGCGGAGGCATGCAAGAGGACATCCCTCTCGGCACTTTCCTCGTGAGTGAGAAATCCATCGGTTGGGATGGTGTCTTGGCTTTCTACGAAGGCCGTGATGAGATTGCCGACCTCGGCTTTGAGGATGCGCTCGTGGACTTCATCCACTATCCTGCCAAAGCGGCGCGCCCTTATGTGGTGGCTGCCAACCCCGAACTGGTCAATCGCATCGCAGGCGATGATATGATGCGTGGTTGCACCATCGCTGCCAATGGTTTCTATGGCCCTCAAGGTCGCGTATTGCGTTGCGATTTGGCAGTGAAGGACATCAACGAACGTATCACCGACTTCCGCTATGAGGGACAACGTATCACCAACTACGAGATGGAAGGTAGTGCTATCGCAGGCCTCAGTTTGCTGATGGGACACAAGGCTATGACCGTCTGCTGCGTCATCGCCCAACGCAAAGTCGAAGCCGCTAACACCGACTACAAACCTCGTATCAAACAGCTCGTACAAACTGTATTAGAGAGAATTTAATTTTGGCTTTAATCTCCCTAACGACTATAAAGTCCTTACTGCCCCAAAGGCATTAACTTCTCAAAATACCCCTAAAACGCCATTTGTGTTACATGCACAAGTGGCGTTTTTGTTTATCACATATCACTCATAGTTTATAGATTTAAAAGGCATTTTCTTAAGATTTCCTTTCCCTGTCCTTTCCCTGTCTTTATGCTGTCAAAAACCAAGGACGAACCAAAGACGAACCAAGGATGAACCTACTAACTCTCAAACTCAAAAAAGTACTTTTGTTAAGATTGCCATTCTCTTTATCTCTCTTATACCTTCACTCGTTTTACCGACCGACGACCGAGAGACGACCGACTGAACAACGACTCAACTCCTTGCCCATAAAAAGTGCGATTTATTAATATAGCCCTCTAAAAAAGTTGACTTCTTTCCTAAAAAAGTTGACTCCCATCCTAAAAAGGTTGACTACATTCCTAAAATAGTTTCCTTATTTTGAGGTATACTTAGCAATTCCACCTGCAAGGTTCTTCTCGCCTCTACACTCTACACCATACACCCTACACCAGAAAAATCATCCCAAAAGCGATTTTTCTTTGGTCATGTCAAAAAAATGTTGTATATTTGCAGCGCAATTCCACGCCGGGGATGTCTGCACATCGTTGGCGGAGGGTAGCAGACATATTTAAAAGGCGTTTATTAGCGCTCTGTTCTGGCGAACTGAAATCTCGCAAATTTCAAATAGCAAGCAGAACTTAGCAACGATAGATGTCCTGCGGGATATAGACTGTCCTTACTATGCCTATTAGGTGCTCGTTTGTGTATACATAGTATATCCAAATGTACTTAGATATAGGTCTGGTGTTTATATTCGGCGTGGGCTTCGCGTTGTCGTTCTCTTGTTAAAGGCAATGCGAGAGCCTCAGTTCGTGGAACGACAACAGTCGGACTCCACGCTTTTTATTTTATGCCTATACTTAACCACAAATCCGCATAGTTGGGAGTTCCTATGCAAACCATTATAAGTACCCCATGAAAAATCAGGTAGTATTGCCTAAGTGGTTAGACGATTACATATTCAATACCTTGTCCGCTAAATTCTGCAAGCGATGCAAGGATATGGTTGTCCTAAATTGGGATGCCAATGACATTTTATGCTACCTTGGAACATATTTTCCTCGTTCTTATGCAGAGTCATATTGTATTTTTAGCCAATACTTATTAAAAAACCAAAACGAGTTGAGTGATAATAACGAATTGAGTATATTCGATTTTGGATGTGGCACTGCAGGAGAATTAATTGGACTCCTTATTGCGCTTTATGAACAGCGCTCTAATATTAAACAAATTCACGTTCAAGCTTTAGATGGCAATCATCATGCACTACGAAACTTAGAGCAAATTTTAACAGAAGTACAAGAACATGTTCATTTTCAAGTAGATTATCAAGTAATCCCATTTGTAATTGATGATTTTTACGACTTATCACTTGTTGAGAGTGTGTGTCTAAAGGATGCTCAATACGATATAGTTATATCATTTAAAGCGATTTGCGAATTTGTTACTAAGCAGCAACTAGAAGAGAGAAACCCATACGAATATTTGCTACAAACATTTTCTTCCCATATTTCTGCAAAAGGCTTGATATGTTTAGCTGATATAACATCATATAGCGATGTTGCCCATGATTGGCTACCCAAAATTATCGATCAGGGAATAAATGCTTCTTTTATGACAACTAAAGATAAAAACGAAAATTATAACGAAATATATTATATAACCCATTCTCATAAGCAAAATGATACAAGCAAAATTGCTTGGAGAATTTTAACACCTCATGTGTCATGAAAAAAGATTGGATGATTAAAGAATCAGAACTTGACGAAAATCAACGCTCTGTTTTAAATGCTGTTGTTGATAAATCTTGTATAGTATCAGGTTGTGCTGGAAGTGGTAAGTCAATTTTGGCTCTAGTAAAAGCACAACGTATTCAAAAAGAACGTGGTAATGATTATCAAATCGTTGTCTTCACAAAAGCCCTATGTCGTTATATGAATTCAGGAAGAAAGCAACTAGGGTTAAATAAAACATTCACTTATCACTGGGATTGGAAGAATCGCTTACATTGTCCTAAATCTGATTACATCATCGTTGATGAAATTCAAGATTTTACCACAGATGAAATTAGAGAATTTATTCAAGCTACAAGAAAACAATTCTTCTTCTATGGAGATACAGCACAGTCAATTTATGAAGAACTTAAAGACACAATAGGTGTTGATGATATTAGATTTTCAATAAATGAAGCTCGTAATGCTAAGTATTGGGAGTTATATAATAACTATCGTTTACCTGTTCCTGTTGCCAGATTATCACAACACATTGGTGTCGATCTTCCACCATTTGTCGCTAGTACATACAAGAGTCCTGAGAAAGAAGTTCCTCATATTATAGAATATGATTCTTGTATAGAACAACTAGAAGCAATACACCGAATTATTGAAGATCAAAACCTAACAGATGTCGCTATTCTTCTCCCTCACAACAATAACGTTTTATTTGCATATAATCATTTGCATAATATGGGAGGTAATTACGAGTTGCGTTACAAAGATAACGAAGACTACAAACAAAGTCAAGACACATTGAATTTTGATAGTAACAATCCTAAAATCATGACATATCATAGCGCAAAGGGACTCCAATTTGAGACCGTATTTTTGCCGTTTCTTGAGGATTATGAAGAAGAGCAAAGAAAAGCGTTGTATGTCGCAGTAACTCGGACCTATAAAAACTTGTATTTGATGTGGTCAGACTATGAGCCTGATTTCTTATCGGATATACCAAATGATTTATATATAACTGAAGAAACAACAACTATAGACGATATTTAACATGAAAAAGTATTATATACCAACAAGTTCGCTCAATTTTAATAATATATTTTCTTCAGAGTCTATATCTCCTTGTGGTTTTTACCCTCTGAGAAAATTCGGATATTCTAATTGTGTTTCAATTCTAGAGAATCCTTTAGAAGGAGCCATATTATTATACGAAAGACTTAAATCTTTTGCACGTCCAATTTCCAATGTAGAAGATCATCCTATGGTAATTGAAATCGAGACCGATGAAACTTTTCCCACGCTACAAGATGGTGTGTTTTACTCTACGCATACGTTATATTTAGACCCTTGGCATACAAAAGTATATTTTTTTACGGAACAAGATAAAACAATAGCATTATCTCTATCCGAACATAGTCTTGAAACAAAAATGTTGCGATTGTACAAAAAGAGAATGATTGTATATATGCCACATGAAAAATATCAAGCAATAAGCGATTTTGATAACATCTCTATCTCCAATTCTGAGATAGAAAAAGATGTCATAACAAACAAAATAAAAGGTTTGTTATATGGATACTACATTGGTGCAGCATTATCTACTTCTATCGAGAATGTGAAACAAATTCATGCTTTATTAGAAATTAATGACATCGTTTCTGCTATATTATCTAATCCTGAAAAAATAGCAAATGACTCCCAAATAAAAAGTTTATCCAACTATTTATCAATTATCAATCAAACTCATCCTCTATATTTGGCTTTGTTACAAGAAGTAGCATTTGACAATACCAAAGTAAATGAGCTAATAGGAGTTTTGGACAAATATAATGTAACTCTACCATTTGACACTTGCCGTTCTATTTTGTCCTCGCTAAAATTTGAGTCAATAGAGAATAGTTCTACAATAAGTAGGATTTCTTCTAAATTAAACTTATTAACAAAGAAATCAAATGGATTGTTACAAACAGAGGCTGCAGAAATAGTAGCGAATGAATTGGTTATTTCAACTCTCAAGTGTAGTGATAATATCGACAAAAACTTGTTTATACTATGGATAAATAATATACTTAGGACTGCAAAATATAAAGGTAAAATAAGTCCGCAGAAATTGGAGATTGCTAGTGATTTGACTCGGCATTCAAAAGAAGAGTATTTTAAAGATGAGTGGGAAGGATCCTTTGAAAAAAAGTTCCTTAATGGGCTGAGAAGACACTTAAATGGCGAAAAGTTTGAGTTTGATTATAACAATGGGCTATTATCCTCATTGGCAGCTGTTTTAAGTAAAGGTGATGATTGGGAGCAACTACTTAGATTTATGCGATACAAAGAAATGAATGATTATCGTTTCGCATTTGCGTTGTATGGCATACTAAATGGATTTGCTAATTTAACAAGAGACTTTACTGATATACTATTAGAACAAGACAGTAAATATGTTACGGATATCTACACTGAATTTTATGGACAGTTATTCAACAAAACATTAGACACTTCTTCTAAAAAACAGGAAGAAATTAATATCACAGAGCATGAAATATCTACAGAACATTCCTCAAAACCTGATTTTTATGATGCTTTACTTCTGCATTGGAATATGTATAAATCAAAGAACAAAAAAGACGATATAACTTTTAAAACATATCTTGATAGTTGTGGTGATATAAATACGGTACAGTTTTTGTTAGGTTTAAAAAAGGAAAAAGGTTTTAAAAAGGGAAGTGCTATTAAATATATTGAATCATTTTTCAATATAAACAGGCAAACAGACCCTTTACAACCAACTATTCAATTTGCGACTAGTGAATGTGAGACTTACCCAACAATTCCACCAACAAATCAGTTTACGAATAGCGTACTCGAAGATTTATCATGGATTGATGTGATGTGCCAAACATTCATCCACAATCATAATCTGGAAAAAAGAATTAGAGATAACGCACAATGGTTGTGTGAGCAATATATAAATACAGATGGAAAGTATTACGCAGAACATGACAAGTCTAATAAAAGAATCATTGATCACTTGCGTAACCTATTAATAAAGAAATTTTCGAGTTATAAAAAGGAGATAGAAGACATATATCAATTTTTATTGAAACAGTATGGTATCAAATAAAACATATATTAAAACAGATCTCGGAGAAGATGTTGAGGCAACCGCTCCTGTTATAATATCTGCAAGTCGCTCTACAGATATTCCTGCATTCTATGCAAAATGGTTCTTCAATCGGTTGGAGAAAGGCTATTGTGTTTGGTATAATCCATTCAATCAAAAGCCTATGTATATATCATTTGCAAAATGCAAAGTAATTGTTTTTTGGACAAAAAATCCCAAACCAATTATGCCATATCTCCACGAATTAGATAAACGAGGAATACATTATTATTTTCAAGTAACATTAAATGACTACGTTGCTGAAGGTTTTGAACCGAATGTACCATCAATTTCAGAACGCATAGAAACCTTCAAAGAATTATCTAAATTGATAGGAAAAGAACGTGTCATATGGAGATATGATCCTATCATTGTCACCAACACTTTGACACCCAAAGAACATCTTAAACGAATTACCGATATAGGAAATCAGCTTAAGAACTTTACAGATAAACTAGTATTTAGTTTCGTGGATGTTAAAGCATATCGTAAAGTGCAAAATAATTTAGTAAAAGAAACCTCTTATTTTACTCGTGAAACAATTGAAATGGCAGAACCGACAGCCATACAACGTGATGAAATTATCACTGGACTATGTAAGATGCGAGAAGAATGGAAAAAACAAAATTGGGATCTTCAATTAGCCACATGTGCAGAAGAGTTTGATTATGATAAATACGGCATAGAACATAATCGCTGTATAGATGGAGAGTTAATGAACAAACTTTGGAGTGAGGATAAGGAATTGGTCTATTATTTAAGAACTGGACAGTTACCTACACCTGATTTGTTTGGAGAGATACCAGAAATACCTTCTTCTCGAAAGAACTTAAAAGACAAGGGACAGAGAAAAATCTGTGGTTGCATGGTAAGCAAAGATATTGGTATGTACAATACATGTAATCATCTTTGTGTTTATTGCTATGCAAACACAAGTAAAGAGGTTGTCCAAAAGAATCTAGCAAAATTTAATTTGAATTCAGAAAGTATAATTGGATAAAATAAGATTATGGAAAAGGAAGAATTCGAAAAGAAAGTGGATACCGAAATTTTACCACTTTTAAAAGAGTATTTAATGAAGGCTTTTAATGATGGATACAATCAAATTAATCTTGAGAATTATTTAACAGAACATAACATCTCTAAGTGTGATGTTGTTGATTTTGGATTACCATCTGGAACAAAGTGGATAATAAGAAAATCCTCTCGTTCTTTCTTGGATGGAAAAAATCTAGGTTTGCAGTATCCTACTAAAGAACAAATTGAAGAACTCATGCGGTGTCAATGGGAAGAATATCATTATGATGGATATCATGGAAGGGTTATTGGGCGCAATGGTGTTGTTGCTGGGGTGTATGATTCTTATCATTCAACTCTCTGTCTTTGGACTAATGAATCTAAAGAAGATGAAAATTATATGGTGGATGCATATATCTGTGATTTCAAAGATAAAGCGATGAGATTCGAAAAAACCAAAGTATATAGTGGAAATAAATATTCTACATTATATGTATTGCCATCTCACTTGAGGTAATTTCAAATTATAAGTATTTAGGAAGTATAAATAAATTCTACGATGAATAATTAATTATTCTCTATCTGTGTTGATAAAGTAAATAAAAAAGGATACAAGGAGCAAAATCTAGTGTAAAGTTATAATTAATATACACAACTTTCTCCAATAGGTTTACCACTACCTTCGGCACAATCTTCAGCATTATACTCAGCACTCGAAAACTTTTTTCAAAAAAATACACTCACGCGGAAGTTTTTGTAATACAGATGCTTCCGCGTGTTGTATATACTATTTTACTCTCCAAATTCTCAAACATTCGGCACAAAACCACTAAAACGCTGAGTATTCAGCACCACTATAATATATAGAGGAAAAAAATAGCGGCAGAAGTAGCGGCAAGTGTAAAAAACTTTTTAATAAGTATCTATCGTATTTCAGAAGTCATAAAACGTAAATCGGTGGCAGCTTTATCCACCATCGCCGCTACTTTTTGCAGCATTATTATAGAGACACATTGCACAAATTGAAAGGTGAAAACAGGAAATCTGAAGTCAATTCAAAAAAACTTGCATATTTCAGAAAAAAATACTACCTTTGCAGCGAAATATATAGCTAATCAATTCAAATCATATGAAAAAAACAATCCTATTTGGCATCGCGCTCGTAGCACTCAGCGCATGCTGCAAACAAGAACAAACATTTGACTACACCGTGGACAAGTTTTATGACCTCGAAATTCTGCGCTACCAAGTGCCAGAGTTTGACTCACTGAGTCTGCAACAAAAGACCCTCGTTTATCACCTCACCGAAGCAGCCTTGCACGGTCGTGATATCCTTTACGATCAAAATGGTCGCTACAACCTGCGCATCCGTCGCGCACTCGAAGCCCTCTACACCCAATACAAGGGCGATAAGACGAGCGAGGAATTCCTCAACTTCGAGAAATACCTCAAGCGTGTATGGTTTGCCAATGGTATTCACCATCACTATGCTTCTGACAAGTTCCAACCCGAGTTCTCTCAAGAGTGGTTCGTTGCTGCATGTGCCGAAGCAGGCGTGACCTACGACGAGGCAATTCTGCCAGTTATCTTCGACCCAACTGTGATGCCTAAGAGCTTGAGTCTTGACGGCGAAGACCTGCTCCTTGCGTCTGCCAACAACTACTATGAGGGCGTGACCCAAGCTGAAGCAGAAGCATACTACGAAGCACACAAAGACAACTCCGCAGAGCCATTGTGGATTGGTCTGAATAGCAAACTCGTGAAAGAGAACGGCAAGGTTGTAGAACGCGTATATAAAGTAGGTGGTATGTACGGCGAAGCACTCAGCCATGTGGTTGAGCACCTCGAGAAAGCCCTGCCTTTCGCCGAGAACGACCAACAACGCCTCGTCATTGAAAAGATGATTGAGTTCAACAAGACAGGCGACCTCCGCGCTTTCAACGAATACTGCATCGCTTGGGTGAAAGACCTCAATAGCCGCGTGGACTTCGTGAACGGTTTCACCGAGACATATGCTGACCCTCTCGGCATTACAGGTACTTGGGAGTCACTTGTGAATTTCAAAGACATGCGTGCTACCCACCGTTGCCAAACCATCTCCGACAACGCACAATGGTTCGAGGACAACTCCCCAACCGACAAGAAATACAAGAAAGAGGAAGTCAAAGGCGTGAGCGCAAAGGTTATTACCGCTGCTATCTTGGCTGGCGACTGCTATCCAGCTACCCCAATCGGTATCAACCTGCCTAATGCCAACTGGATCCGCAAAGACTATGGCTCAAAATCTGTGACCATCGACAATATCACCCACGCATACAACGAAGCAGCCAAGGGCAATGGCTTCAACGAGGAGTTCATGATTAGCCCAGAGGTGATTGCTATGTATGAGAAGGCAGGTGCTTGTGGCGACTTGCATACCGACCTCCACGAGTGCGTGGGTCACGGTTCTGGTAAACTTATGCCGGGCGTGACAAAAGATGCCCTCAAGGAGCATGCTTCTACCATCGAGGAGGCGCGTGCCGACTTGCTCGGTCTCTACTATATGGCTGACCCTAAATTGGTAGAACTCGGCTTGTTGGAGGATGAAGAGGCATACAAGGGCTTCTACTATCAACAAATGATGAACGGTCTCATGACCCAACTCGTGCGTATCGAGCCAGGCAAGGACATCGAGGAGTCGCACATGCGTAACCGCCAACTCATTGCGCTTTGGGTATTCAAGAATGCAAGGAATAACGAGGTGGAGATGATAGAGCGCGATGGCAAACACTATCTGCAAATCAATGATTACGAAGGTATTCGTCGCCTCTATGGCGAGTTACTCCGCGAGATCCAACGCATCACTTCCGAGGGCGATTATCCAGCAGCTAAAGCCATGGTTGAGGAGTATGCCGTAAAAGTGGATCAAGACTTGCACAAGGAGATTTTGGAGCGCTACGAGAAACTTAACTTGGCTCCATACAAGGGCTTTGTTAACCCTGTTTATACTGCGCACTACGATGCAGAAGGCAATATCACGGATGTTACTCTTGACTACACCGAGGGCTATATCGAGCAGCACCTCCGCTACTCACGCGATTATTCTTTCTTACCAGACATCAATTGATGCAGATTGAACTGCCAATATCAAAATCCATTGCAAATCGATTATTGATATTGCAAGCGATACACGGAGACGGTCTTCTAACCGTCTCCGCTACTTTGCCCGAAGATGTGCAGATTCTTCATCGCGCTTTATGCCTTATCGCCTCATCGCCTCATTGCCTCATTGATGTGGGCAATTGTGGAACCGCCATGCGCTTCTTAACTGCATACGCAGCACAATTGGAAAATAAAGTCACTGTTTTGGATGGCGTGGAACGCATGCGTCACCGCCCTATTGGGCTGTTGGTAGATGCTTTGCGTGAGATAGGGGCTGATATAGAATATCTAGGCGAAGAGGGTTTCCCGCCTTTGCGCATTAAGGGATGTATATTGGATAAGCATAGGATAGTTACTCTCAACAATCCCCAATCCACACAATTCGTTTCCGCCTTACTCCTCATCGGTGCAAACGTCCAAACCAATAGCACCTCCCCTTACATCACCCTCACACGAGAAATCATTGACCAATATCCAATAGCCCATAGGGCGTCCAATAGCCCACTGAGTGGGCGTCCTATAGCCGCACAAGCGGCGTCCGCTTTAGAAAAAGACTGGTCCTCTGCCGCCTTCTGGTACGAGTATGTGGCTCTTTACGGTGGTGAGATTACGCTCCCTGGCTTATTCCGCGACTCGCTGCAAGGCGACAAAATCGTTGCCGACATCTTCGCCCACCTCGGCGTACATACAGAATATACCCCCGAAGGCATCATCCTTTCGCCTTTCGCCTATAGCGAAGCGTCCAATAGCCCACTGAGTGGGCGTCCTATAGCCGCACAAGCGGCGTCCCGTTCCAAAATCCTCATTCAGGATTTCGGAACTTGCCCCGACCTGTACCCTGCTGTCGCTCTGACCTGTGAATGTTTGGGCATAGAGTTACATGCTACAGGCACCGAATCGTTACCCATCAAAGAATCCGACCGCCTGCGCGCTGTGCGCGAACACCGCACCGACCACGACCACCGCATGGCAATGGCATTGTTGATTGCTGGCTACGAAGTGGACGACACCGCCTGCATCAGCAAATCCTATCCACAGTTTATGGAACAGTTTCACCGAATTAACACCTTAAAATTATAATAATATGAGAAGCAATCATGTGTTTATGGCTTTAGTTGCCATGATGTTGGTGATTACAAGTTGCGCTCCCAGCGCGGAGAAACGCACCGACCAAGCTATTCAGCAAGTGATGAACGACTACCAAGCAGTTGGCATTGCTGCTGTTATTGTCCAAGATGGGCAGATAGTTTATGAAAAAGCCTTTGGCCATGCCAATCTCGACAATCAAACACCTTTGACAACCAATCATTTCATGCGTATCGCATCTATCTCCAAGTCCTTCACCGCTACATCCTTGATGCAGCTTGTGGAGAAAGGTATCATCTCGCTCGACGATGATGTGAGCAATCTCATCGGCTTCCAAGTGCGCAACCCATATCACCCAGAGGTGCCTATCACATTGCGCATGGTGCTCTCACACACCGCCAGTTTCCGCGACCCTGAGAATTATTCCACGCTCGATCATATCAATCCTGCTGTGAATGGCGACTGCAGAGCCACTTATTACGATTATGCGCCAGGTACTGGCTACAACTACTCGAATCTGGGCCTCAACTTCGCAGGCGCTATCCTCGAGAAAGTGTCTGGTGTGCGTTTCGACCGCTATGTGAAGGATAGCGTGATCACGCCACTTGGCTTGCATGCTGGACATAATATCGACGAACTAGACATGAGCAAATGCGCTTCCATCTACCGTTATCGCGACGGCCAATACGTAGCGTCCAATGCCTACGGCAGCGTAGCAGACCGACTTGATGATTATACCATGGGCTACTCAGCTCCTATGTTCTCGCCTACTGGCGGCGTGAAGATCTCGGCGCACGACTTGGCTACCTATATGATGATGCACATGAACTATGGCGAGCTCAATGGCGTGCGTATCATCTCCGAGGAGAGTGCCCAAACCATGCAGACACCCGTATGGATCAAACTAACGGATGACTACTACGAGGACCAATACGGATTATGCCTCATGGAGTTTGTGGATTTTCTGGATGATCCTCACTACAATACGCCAGGTAACTACCCTGTGGGACATACTGGCGATGCCTACGGATTGCGCAGTATCATGATGTGGAGCCCAGCGGATGGTTGGGGTATCGTAGCCATCACCAATGGATATGTGTACAATCCCGAGAAAGATGTCCTAGAAGCATTAGCCAATGCTATCTATAAGGCGTATTTTGGTCAATAAACCGGAGGGATTATCTTTTCGTGTTAAAAGGCGAGAAAAATATAACTATTGTTGTACCACAAAAGGGAATTAACGACGAAGGTAAGGGCAAGAAACATGCTCTTTATCGCCTTATATCGGAAGCGAAGACGGAGTATGTGTGGATGCAAGATGACGACGTCATCTTGCACAGTTTAGATGATGCCCTATCGGGCTACAGTTTAGAGGTTAAAGGCATGGATTTGCTTATCTTGACTCTTCGGATGGAGTCGGAGAGGGAGAAACCGTCGCTCCTGGAGCGGTTGCAAATTGCCGAGTATGCTGCCATTCAGCAACTTACTATAGAAACTGCCAAACGAGGGCATGCTGTGATGTGTAGCGGGGCGAACCTCATTGCCAAACGCGATAGATGGTTGGAATCCTATCCCGATTTACACCCCGAAATACCCAGTGGCGATGATATGTTTCTTTTAGAGTCCTTCAAGCGTCGAGGGCTGAAGATTGCAGTGAGTGAGAGCGAGGAATTGACCGCTATAGTTCGCCCTCATACCGAGTGGCGTGCGTTCTTCTGTCAGCGTATGCGTTGGGCTGGTAAAGCACCCAAATACACCGACAAAGATATCCTTTGCTGCGGAGCAATCATATTGATTGCCAACTTGTTGCAACTGATTTGCCCGTTGGTATTGCTCATTAAGTTTCCTATTGAATATTCACTAATAAAAAAGAGAGACACGTCTGCCTCTCTCTTTACTGCTTTGTTGCTTGAGATACTTTATCCCTTCTATACAATCATTTGTATAATAGGCGGTATCTTTCGCCATAAATGGTGATTAACGAACTATTCTAATCACAACCTCACCTATTCAACGTACTGCACTTTGTTGATGTCGCGAGGTTTGGCTGCGGGTGCTTCGTTGGCATAGCCAAAGCCGACGCAGAGGCAGAGTTCGTAGTTGTCGCTGAAACCAAGTAGAGCAAGAATCTCTGCGCTGTTTTGTGCATCATTGATAAAGCGCACAGGGCTGCCGAGGCAGATAGAGCCAACGCCCAGCGATTGAGCGGCGAGCATCATGTTGCCTGCGAGTAGTCCGCAGTCGTAAGCCGAGAAATCGTAGCCGAGATCACGAGCGATGAAGGTCATCACCGGTGCACCACGCATACAGCCGCGTACCATCTCTGGTTGGAGAGCAGGATTACCAACCACCATCAGATCTTGAACTTGTTGCATCTTCTCTGGGTTGTCGATGATACGTACTTCCCATGACTGTTTGTTCTGACCGTTGGCAGCATTGATACCGCAGGTCATGATTTGCATCATCGTGTCGCGTGCTACAGGGGTAGCGTGGTACTGACGGATGCTTCGGCGTGCCATAATGGCGTTGATGACTTCGTTGTTTATAGGTTCGTTGTTTTGAGGAGTAGGATTGCAACCTACCAATGTGAGTGCCAAAAGTGGCAGGAGGATAAAAATCTGTTTCATAATTGTTTTATATAGGATTGGAATTGTGCGGTTATTGTACGGTTATAGTGCGGTTATTGTGCGGTGCGTCTGAACATTATCTATATTTCCCTTCGTTGGTGTCTTCAAGGATACTGAGGTAACTTTCATATCGTGAAATGGCAATATGGCCATCTACTACTGCTTGGTACACGGCGCACCCGGGTTCGCCCGTGTGCAGGCAATTGGAGTAGCGGCAGTTGCGTGCTATCTCAAAGATCTCGCGGAAGTAGTGGCTTACTTCCTCTTTCTTGATGTCGAGCAGCCCGAAGCCCTTGATGCCAGGGGTGTCGATGATCCAAGAATGTTGTGTAGGGTTGTGTAGGGTTGTGTAGCGGGTACATCTCGGAGAAAGTGGTGGTGTGCATACCCTTGTGGTGGGCAGAGGAGATGGCTCCTATACGAGCAATATCTTTGCCGAGGATGGCATTGAGTAGGGTAGATTTGCCTACGCCAGAATTGCCAGAGAGGAGAGTAACTTTGCCATCAAAGATGGCAGAGATGAGGTGATTAGGCGATTGGGCGATTGGGCTATCAGGCGAAGAAGTGAGGGTTATTGCAGAGATAGCGTAGGTAGGATAGCCAAGCGACTCGTATAGTTGGCGGAGGGTAGAGAGTTGCTGTAGTTCTTCTTCGGTGAGTAGGTCCACCTTATTAAATATTATGCACGCGGGCACGCGATAAGCTTCGCATGTGGCTAGGAAACGGTCGATGAAGGTAGTGGAGGTCTCGGGATGGCGGAGTGTAACAATCAGTGCTGCCATATCCACGTTGGCAGCTATGATGTGTGAGGCATAGCTGAGATTAGTGGCTCGGCGAATGATGTAGTTCTTGCGGTCGTATAGTTCGGTAATCCAGTTGGTGCCATCTTCTAATTGGGTTACCTCTACATGGTCGCCAATCGCAATAGGATTGGTAGAACGAATACCTCGAATGCGGAAGTTGCCTTTGACATGGCAGTCGGCGGTGGTTCCGTCTTCGAAGTGCACTCCGTAGCTAGTGCCGGTAGATTTTATGACTAGTCCTTTCATTTGGTGTATGGTGTAAAGTGTATGGTGTAAAGGCTGGGATTAGAAAGCTTCGGTGGCGGTGAGGTAGAAACTGTATGCATTGATATTATTCCATCGTGGGTCAATGTTGCTGCGAGCGATGTCGAAGCGGATGTTGACTTTAGCGCGGTTGATGGTGGCTCTTAGTCCGAGTCCATAGCCCACTTTGGGTACTGCCCAGTGCCAGTTGTGGTAGTCATAGACATCTCCTATGCCAGCGAACACTGCGGCGCGGAAGATACTCCAGATGGGTATGCGGAGTTCGGCTTGCAGTGCCATCATGATGTCGTCGCGAAACATATCGCTATTGATACCTCTAATACCGTCTTGTCCGCCTAGGCGTGGAAGCATGGGGTATAGGGTGAGGTGAGAGATGTGGTATGGCGATAGCATCAATTGTGCCTTGAATTGCCAAGCAAAGACGAGGTCACAGGGCAATGGTACATAGTGTCGCAAATCGGCAGATAGTAGGCCATTGACGGTGGCTTGTTGTCCTTGGGGTATGTCTATCTGGTTGGTATATGCGGCGGCTGCGGTGACTTTGGCAAAGATACCCTTGGTGGGGTAGAAGACATTGTCTCGCGAGTCGTATTGGGCTACAGCACCCAGTGCCAGTTGCACTAGCGGATTGACGGTGGTGTAGGTGTCTTGGATGCTGAATCGTGCGATGAGCATATCTGCCATCGGGCCAACGGCTATGTGTTGGGCCACATAAATAGGCGCTTGGATGTTGAGGTAACCGCGTTGTAGTTGGTAGGGTGTTCCCTGACGTAGCATGCCGATGCCGGTGTTGCCTTCGTTGGCAAAGTGGGAGTCGTGGTAGATGCCGTAGTAGGTGGCTGGTCGGTCGCTATAGCCCGCGCGGAATTGGAGTTGCCACTCCTGTGCCTCTTCGCCTGCTCGCCTCTTTGCCTTAAAATATAAATTTCCTTGGGCATTGATATACCACTGGTGGTTGAGCGAGTAGGTGCCATCGAGTTGGACGATGGAGGTTCGCTCTTGATTGGGTAGGCGGAAGTAACCTTGCGCAGCGGCACCAAACTCCCATGTGGATTCGGGTGAGTAGTTGATGACGGGTATGCCCATAGCGGGCAGGTTAAGCAGGCTATCAAGCGAAATAGCATGAGACATCGGGATAACCAATGCCCATGCTATTGCCAGTATGAGTAATCGCTTTGCGATAGTAGTTTAGAGGTGATGAGGCGAGAGGCGAGAGGCGAAGAGGCTCGAAACTAGGCAGCTCTGCTGCCCACGCCTTTAACCTCTAACCTTTAACCTAAACTTACACGGTCATGATTTCTTTCTCCTTGGCTGCGTAGATCTCGTCGATGCGCTTCACGTATTTGTCGTGAAGTTTTTGTGCATCGTTTTCCGCATCTTTCTCAGCGTCCTCTGGCAAACCTTCTTTGATTTGCTTTTTGAGTGTGTCAATGGCATCGCGGCGTGCGTTGCGTACGCTCACTTTTGCGTTCTCGGCTTCGCCTTTGCATTGCTTAGCGAGTTCTTTACGGCGTTCCTCGGTCAATGGTGGTATCATGAGTCGGATGCACTCGCCATTGTTGTTTGGAGCCAAACCAACGCTGGAGTTGATCAATGCGCGCTCGATGTCGGAGAGCATTTTCTTCTCCCAAGGTTGGATTTGGATGGTGCGAGCGTCAGGGGTGGTGATAGTAGCCACATTGGATAGTGGCGACATTTGTCCGTAGTATTCCACCTTGACTACATCCAAGATTCGTGCACTGGCTTTTCCTGCGCGGATGCGCGCCAAAGCGTCGTCGAGGTACATGACAGCAGATTCCATCAATTCCTCTGCGTCGTTCAAAATAACTTTAGGTTCGATCATGGTTATCAGGGTTTTACAAGTGTTCCTATTTGTTGTCCGTTCATTACTTTTTCGAGGTTGCCTACGGTGTCCATGTCAAAGACATAGATTGGCATGTTGTTCTCGCGGCACATGGTGATGGCAGTGAGGTCCATGACCTTGAGCTTCATCTCGAGAATCTCGTCGTAGGTGATCTGAGTATATTTGGTAGCCGTAGGGTCTTTCTCTGGGTCAGCGGTGTAGATGCCGTCCACGCGTGTGCCCTTCATCATCACATCTGCTTTGAGTTCGATAGCGCGAAGCACGGAAGCGGTGTCGGTAGTGAAGTATGGATTGCCCGTACCACCAGCGATGATGACAATATTGCCTTTGTTGAGCAAGCGAAGGGCTTTGTCTGTGCTATAGAGTTCGCCAACTGGCTCCATGCGCACGCTAGTGAGAACGCGTGCTCTCTGTCCGATAGCTTCGAGGGCAGAGCAAAGTGCGAGCGAGTTGATGACTGTAGCTAGCATCCCCATTTGGTCGCCTTTCACGCGGTCGAAACCTTTTTGTGCGCCGCTAAGACCACGGAAGATGTTACCTCCGCCAATGACGATAGCCACTTGCACACCCGTATTGGCAATACTGCGTATTTGTTCTGCATAGTCAGCAAGACGCTGTGAGTCAATACCGTATTGCTGTGAGCCCATGAGGCTTTCGCCTGAAAGTTTTAGGAGTATTCGTTTGTACATAAGCATTTCTTGTTTTGTTTAATCGACTGCAAAAGTAATAAAATTTTAGCACACGTGCAAAAAAAAGCGGTAAAAAGTAAAAATTGTTTATTTTTTTCAGCATATTGGGCAGAATTGATAAAGCTTTTTCATTGATTTTTCAATAAAAGTTCATATTTTTTATTAAAATCGCAAAAATATTTGGTCAATCCAAAAAAAAGCAGTACCTTTGCACCCGCAAATCGCAAGTTTGGTACCTTGCCCGAGCGGTTAGGGATCGGTCTGCAAAACCGGGGACGGCGGTTCGAATCCGCCAGGTACCTCAAGAAAAAGCCGCTTAAAGAGCGGCTTTTTTTAGTTTAGAAGATGCCCGTTGGGCTAATGGACGGCGTTTCGCCTAATGGATAATGGAATGAAAGAGATAGAAGAAATAACCAGTCAAGAGTATAAATACGGTTTCACAACGGACGTGGAAACCGATGTGATTCCTGTGGGGTTGAACGAAGATGTCGTTCGGCTGATTTCTGCGAAGAAGAATGAACCCGAATGGCTGCTGGAATTCCGTCTGAAAGCATACCGCAAGTGGCTCACTATGCCACATCCCAATTGGGCGCACCTGGATATACCTGAGATTGATTTTCAGGCGATCTCATATTACGCTGCGCCTAAAACACATACGGGTGATGAGAAAAAAGAGATTGACCCTGAACTGATGAAGACTTTTGACAAACTGGGTATTCCGTTGGAAGAGCGCGCCGCATTGGCAGGCAATATGGCGGTGGATGCAGTGATGGACTCCGTGTCGGTGAAAACGACCTTCCGCGAGACATTGGCGGAGAAAGGTATCATCTTCTGTTCTATCTCGGAGGCGGTGCAAGAATATCCTGAACTGGTGCAGAAATACCTGGGTTCGGTAGTGCCAGCAAACGATAACTTCTATGCAGCATTGAACTCTGCCGTATTCTCTGACGGGTCGTTTGTATATATACCAAAAGGTGTACGTTGTCCAATGGAACTGAGTACGTATTTCCGCATCAATGCGGGTAATACGGGTCAGTTTGAGCGCACCTTACTGGTGGCAGATGAGGGGGCGTATCTCAGTTATTTGGAGGGCTGTACTGCGCCGATGCGCGATGAGAATCAGTTGCATGCTGCTATCGTGGAGATTGTGGTGCATAAGGATGCAGAAGTGAAATACTCCACTGTACAAAACTGGTATCCTGGCGATAAAGAAGGCAAAGGCGGTATATATAACTTTGTAACGAAGCGTGGTATCACACACGAGAATGCGCGCCTGAGTTGGACACAAGTGGAAACGGGTTCGGCAATCACATGGAAATACCCAAGTTGCATTTTGAAAGGCGATAACTCCAGCGCAGAGTTCTATTCGGTGGCTGTAACCAATAACTACCAGCAAGCCGACACGGGAACGAAGATGATTCATATAGGCAAGAACACGCGCTCGCGTATAATAAGCAAAGGTATATCGGCGGGTAAGAGCCAAAATGCCTATCGTGGACTGGTGCGCGTGATGCCTAACGCAGAGAATGTACGTAACTATAGCCAGTGTGATAGCTTGTTGTTGGGCGACAAGTGCGGTGCGCATACTTTCCCGACTATGCGCATACAAAACCCCACTGCGATTATAGAGCACGAAGCTACCACAAGCAAGATTAGCGAAGACCAATTGTTCTATTGCCAACAACGTGGCATAGGCGTGGAAGATGCCGTAGGATTGATAGTGAATGGCTACGCCAAAGAGGTGATGGACAAACTGCCAATGGAATTTGCAGTGGAAGCACAGAAACTGCTGCAAGTCAGCCTTGAGGGCTCTGTAGGATAATCGTATTTCAGAATCGTTCAGGAACATTTTATTACATACACAAAATGGTGTGCCACTTAGGACACACCATTTTTTGTGTATAATCGCTTTCACGATATTATTTCATACGAGCACCAGTGGCAGAGAATGCTTCACCATTACGGATAATCACAAGCTCACCATCAATCATCATCTTCTTAGTGCCGATGACATTCTCTACGTTAACATTCTCCAAATCTGTTCCAGAAGCATCATACACAATATGTATTGGTACATCGTAAGAGTTGACTGCATTGATTTCCATATGTAGGGTGCCTTCATTATTCTTGGAAACCTCCACCGTTCCGCTTACCAAGAAATATAGAGAAGTAAAATATTCTCCATCATGTGTGGCATAGAAAGACTTACCTAAACTACCATCTCCTGCTATTACTGATTGATAATCATCTGAGTCATCAATAAAATACAAACCTTCTGGAATGGTAATTTCAGGGTCAGCACATTCGGCTACAAACCACAATGCTAATAACTCATCATTGGTCATCATTTCAAATCGAATAATCCCCTCTTCTGTCGTATTATCTTCTATGGTAACACCATTTGTTCCCATTAACAGACGATCTACAGCACCATATTGCGCATCATCTTCCAAACGAGCCTTATCCACTTTGGAGGTCATTGTCACTACATATTCGACCGCATCAGCACCTATAAATGTACCCGTCAAACTCACATTCCCTGCTTCATCCATGACTACTTTGGCTTCTCCTTTTTCGATTGACACGACATCATAATCATTCTTTACTGCATTCCATTTGGCAATGTAAGTAGCATAACTACCTCCTATAAAATTGAGGAAATCATAATTTTCTCCACTGAATCCGCCAAATAGTCCATCGTTGATATAAAATCCTGGTATATCTTCAACATTATTTCCCAAGAGAGAGATGGCAAATTCTATCGTTTTATCATCGTTGGTACCCACGATTGCATAATAACCTTCTTTTTCTAATTCGTTATAGAAAGTAGCATTAGATATATTCAACACTTGTGTTTGAACGACAGTTGGTACAGCATACCACAAATCTATGCAATACATCGTAGAGTCAAAACCAACTACGTTTGCAGTCAAATAAGTCGTATCATTCGATTGCCATACGCGACCTTCAGCGGAGGCGAGTTTAACGGTATCCAACGAATTTTTGTTCGCTATCAAACAATATGCAATATTCAAGTTTCCCTCATCAAATGAATCGCCCATCGCTACTCGTCTTATATCCAAAGCTATATCATATTCTTCATTCTGATTAGATAGCATAAAATCATGCTCTAAGTCTGGATAATATGCCACCCATGCAGAATTGTCAAAGGATATTTTCACTGTGTCAATAGCTGCAGGAGGAGTCCACGACAAATGTAGATTGTAGTACACACTATCCTCGCCTATCATATGCCCCGTTATTACACAATTGCGATTCTCATCTACATCCAATGAGAGACTTACACTTTGCGCGGATATCCGTGTTTGCGTGGCAACATGCGTCAAATCCATCATACAATCAGTATAAATACCAGGAGGTATAGAATCTGCTATTATTGCTCCTGTTAGATGATAATCGCTATTATGAGCAAAAATATATGCCATTCTAAAAAGTCCAAGGAAATCTGTATTAAGTTCCAAATCATGACATACCACATCAATTGTATCATGATGTATCTCTGATGACATATCTATATTCGGGCGCGAGAACGCAGATACTACCGCCGAAAGCGATAAAGCAACGATTGTAAAAATTTTCTTCATATTACATTTTAGTATTTTGTCCGCAAAATTACATGTTTTTTTTGAATTATGCAACACCTACCATATTTTATCCTTATTTTTCTACTATCTTTCTCGAAACCACTCCAAAACCACTCCGATACCATCTAATACTTTCACAATACCATATCCGTTGGTTTTGGCTTATTTTTTTTGACTGATTTTCATTTTTTTGTATCATTTTGTAGTTGTTTTCATTTTTTTTTTGTAACTTTGTGCGATTTTTTATAATAACATACGCACTCCTTATAGTTATGAATGATTTTTTGAAATTTGCCGTAGATAAAGGCATGAACTCGATGCATGTGGAGAAGACAATGAATGCATCGGCGAGTTATATCAGTCCCTCTATCTTGGAGGAACGCCAACTGAATGTGACACAGATGGATGTGTTTTCCCGTCTGATGATGGATCGTATTATCTTCCTCGGCACAGAGGTGAATGATTATACAGCCAATGTGATTCAAGCGCAATTATTATACTTAGACTCTGTGGATTCGGAGCGCGATATTAGTATCTATCTGAACACTCCTGGTGGCAGCGTCTATGCAGGATTGGGCATTTATGACACGATGCAGTTTATCTCCTCGCGTGTGGCTACCATCTGTACGGGTATGGCAGCCAGCATGGGTGCGGTACTGCTGGTGGCAGGCGAGAAAGGTATGCGTGCTGCGTTGCCTCATAGCCGTGTGATGATTCACCAACCTCTGGGAGGAATCCAAGGTCAAGCATCCGATATTGAGATTACTGCGCGCGAGATACTGAAGTTGAAAGATGAATTGTATCAAATCATCTCCGATCATTCTGGTCAAACGATGGATAAGATTCGCCAAGATGCTGACCGCGATTATTGGATGACCGCTAACGAGGCATTGGAGTATGGTATGATAGATAAGGTGTATTCGAAGAAGTAGTATAGAAGAATGGCGAATAAGAAGACAGAGAAGTGTGCGTTCTGCGGGCGCGAGATGAAGGATTTGTTTCGCGCAGATATTCCAGGCGTGTATATCTGCCACGAGTGTATCGAGGCAGGGCACAAGATGATCATGGAGATGCAGGTGCAGAAAGCACAGAATCCTGAAATAGAAGGACTAGAATTATCCACCCTACCTAAACCTACAGAGATTAAGGCCTTTCTTGACCAATACGTAATTGGTCAGGATGAAGCCAAACGCTACCTTTCCGTGGCGGTATATAACCACTACAAGCGCGTACTACAACCCAAAGATGACAACGGTGTGGAGATCGAAAAAAGCAATATCCTGTTGGTGGGCTCTACGGGTACGGGCAAGACATTGCTTGCTCGCACGATTGCCAAACTGCTGAAAGTGCCGTTTGCCATCGTGGATGCAACTGCGCTGACCGAAGCTGGGTATGTGGGTGAGGATGTGGAGTCGCTATTGGTTCGCCTGCTGCAAGATGCGGATTACGATTTGCAGAAGGCTCAACGCGGAATCGTGTTTATTGATGAGATAGACAAGATAGCCCGCAAGAGTGAGAATCCAAGTATCACGCGTGATGTGTCGGGCGAAGGTGTGCAACAGGGCTTGCTGAAACTGCTGGAAGGTTCGGTGGTGAATGTACCTCCTCAAGGCGGACGCAAGCACCCTGAGCAAGAGTTTATCCATGTGGACACACGCAATATCCTCTTCATCTGCGGCGGCGCGTTTGACGGTATTGAGCGTAAGATCGCACAACGTATGAACACACAGGTAGTGGGCTTTGACGCACAGAAGAAAGCGCAAAAGATTGACAAAGACAACCTGCTGCAATATGTAGCTCCACAGGACTTGAAGTCGTTTGGATTGATACCTGAGATTATCGGTCGTCTGCCTATCTTGACCTACCTGCGTCCGTTGGACAAACAGGCACTGCGCAATATCCTCACGGAACCCAATAATGCCATTGTAAAGCAATACAAGAAACTGCTTGAGATGGATGGCTATCAACTGAGTTTTGCAGATGATATGCTGGACTACGTGGTGGACAAAGCTTTGGAAAACAAACTGGGAGCTCGTGGTTTGCGCGGCTTGATGGAGACGGTGATGATGGATGTGATGTTTGACCTGCCGTCATCCAATAGCCGAAAGAAGAGTTTTGAAGTGACCAAAGCATATGCACAAGAGCGCATAGAGAAAGCCGATATCTATCAATTGAGAATGAAGAATTAAGAATTTTTGAATGATATGAAAAAAGTACTGATTATGATGACTATGGTAGCAACATTAGCAGGTTGCTGCGCAAAGAAGCCACATTATGAAAATGTGGATGAGTATCCAGTGAAACAAGGTTCGTTGGACGAGATGATGTATTCGCCAGAGCAAACCACATTCTCTGTGTGGAGTCCTAATGCGGATACGGTTTATCTGAATTTGTATGCAGATGCTACTACAGTAGCCCCCTTGCAAACACTCCGTATGTGTCGTCAGAAAGATGGCAGTTGGGTAAAGACGGTAAAAGGCGACTTGAATGGTCAGTTCTATACCTTTAAGGTAGTAGAACCTAGTTCGCGTTGGACATTGCACGAGACTCCAGGTATCTTTGCAAAGGCTGTCGGCGTGAATGGTCGTCGTGGAGCGGTGATTGACCTCGCTAATACTAATCCAGAAGGTTGGGCAGAGGATGTGCGTCCTGCTTTTGGCGGTGCGAAAGATGCGATTATCTACGAGATGCACCACCGCGATATGACTATCCATGAGACTTCTGGTGTAAAGAACAAAGGTAAGTTTATCGGTTGGACCGAACATGGCACCAAGACCGCTGAGGGTTTGGCTACAGGAATCGACCACCTCGTGGAATTGGGTGTCACTCATGTGCAGATTCTCCCTTCATACGACTACGGATCAGTGGATGAAACTCGTTTGAGCGATAATAAATACAACTGGGGTTATGACCCAGTGAACTACAACGCTCCCGATGGTGGCTATAGCACCAATCCATATGACCCTGCTACTCGTATTCGCGAAATGAAGCAGATGATTCAAGCATTGCATAAGGCAGGTATCCGAGTTATTATGGACGTGGTATATAACCATACGTTCAATGTGGAGAATAGCAATTTTACGCAGACCTGCCCTGATTACTTCTACCGCTTGACGGAGAATGGCGAACTGGGTAATGCATCGGGTTGCGGCAATGAGACTGCTAGTGAGCGTGCGATGATGCGTAAGTTTATCATTGAGTCTTGTCGCTATTGGATTGAAGAGTATCATATGGACGGCTTCCGCTTTGACTTGATGGGTATTCACGATGTGGAGACTATGAACCAAGTACGCGCGATGATGGATAGTATCGACCCAAGCTTGTTGCTCTATGGCGAGGGTTGGGCTGCAGGTGCGCCACTTTACAACGGCGATTCGCTCTGCATGAAGGCCAATATGCAGAAGTTGCCTAATATTGGTGCTTTCTGCGATGATATGCGCGATGCACTACGTGGTCCGTTCTCCGATAACAACAAGGGGGCATTCCTCATTGGCGAGAAGGGACATGAGGAGAGTATCAAGTTTGGTTTGGTAGGTTGCATTAACCATCCTGAGGTGGATATGGAGCAAGTGAACTACTCTAAGCAAGCTTGGACTAGCCAACCTACTCAATGTATCAGTTACGTATCATGCCACGATGATATGATGCTCACCGACCGCCTAAAAGCGAATAAACGTCTTCGCCCAGGCGAGTTGCAAAAACTCAGCAAACTGGCACAAACGGCAGTCTTGACTTCACAAGGTATGCCATTCCTCTGGTGTGGCGAGGAGATTGCGCGCGATAAGAAAGGTGTGCACAACAGTTATTGCAGTCCAGATGAGATTAATGCGATTGACTGGTCGCTGAAGGCAGAGAATATGGACCTCTTCCGTTACTATCAAGGTTTGATTGCCCTGCGCAAAGCACACCCTGCGTTCCATATGGGAGATGCGGAATTGGTGCGCAAGAATGTACATTTCTTGGATGCTCCAGCAGGTGTGGTGGCATACGTGCTCAACGGCGAAGCTGTAGGCGATAGTTGGAAAACTATCGTAGTGATTCTAAATAGTCAATCATCAACTGCCACTTGTCAACTGCCAGAAGGTGAGTTCCGCTTTGCGTGCGTGGATGGTAAGTGCCCATACTATGGTGAGCGCATAGCGGAGAAGACCGTGCGCGTAGCACCACAATCCGCAGCAATATTGTACCTATAGGACGCCCTGCGGGCTATAGGTTATGGGTTAAAGGCTAATGAAAAGAATATTGATATACTTGCTGCTTTTGGCAGCGATGGGAATGTCGGCACAACAAGTGCCGACATCTTTTCCTCGTAAGTTCTTGATGGAACACTTTACAAGTGCTAATTGCAATCAATGTCCACTGGGAATGAGATATATTGTGGAGTATCTTGACCAACAGATTACTCCCTATATTTGGGTAAGCTATCATGCTGTATATGGAACCGACGAATACACCCTCCCAGAAAACAATGAATTGGCAATGGACTTTTTTGGTATATACAACGTGCCAAGCATAGTTTTTAATCGTACAGAGCAAGATGGTTTGATGGTGATAGGAGCGTGGGATTTAGACGCTTGGAACGCAGAAGGAAGACAAGTTGAAGATGATTCGTTAGCAGAAGCATCTGTGAAGATTGACCACCGATTTGATGCCACTACTCGGCAATTAAACATTACTGTGAGTGGCGAAGTAGCCAATGTAGAAAGAAATGCATACTTGCTCACTATTCTGATAAAAGAAAATCGTTTAGTAGGTGAACAAGCAGATGCTTTCAGTTCTTGGAAAAGTGCGGACTGGCAAGAGTATATGCACCCTCGTGTAGTACGTGATTTTATCACGAATACTTTTGGCGATACCGTGTATATCACCAATCAAACTTATAGCTATTCTATCAGTTATACCATGGATCGCGATTGGGCAGCGGAGAATTGCTGCATTGTGGCATACCTAACGCCATTGGATAAGGCACCTATCATCAATGCAGAGCAGGCAGCGATAGTAGTCGGTACGCAAGGCGGGGAACAATATGGTCCATATGGAATAACAGAGGGGAAAGGACCTAACACTTCTATTACCTTTGATAGTGTGCGTGTGACAAAAATGGCGAACCATCAGATGGAAATCATGCTATTGTCTTCTAAGACCATTCAATCTCGCTATTTTGGTATTTGTAAGCAAATAGGTTATGTATATGTGAATACCACGGATAGTACATTAGTGCCTGGCACCTACCCTATTCAATATAGTAATGAAGAAGAAACGATTACTGCGGGCTACCGCATAGATGAAGAAGAGACTTTAGGTGGCTCAAGATTGGTGTATGCCCTATCCACAGATTTAAAAAATGGTAAAGTGACTCCTATTCATCAATGGCGTATGAGTAGTGGCAAGATGTGTTTGAATGAAGACGGCAATATCTCATTGGAATTTACCACATATAATGGTACGACGGTAACAGCAACGGCGATGTACGATTTCTCTCCAGCGTTGACAGGAGTAGAGGATGTTATTAATTCAGAAGCTCAGGGTTTGTGGGGTAAGAAGGTGCTACACCAAGGACAATTGTTGATAATGAAAGGTGGCGAATGGTACAACCTACTTGGTTATAGGATAGGCAAAACCCTATAGGACGCCTCTTCGAGGCTATAGGATGCCCTGCGGGCTATTGGATATTGGACGGCGTTCCGCCTATGGGGAAGGGAGAGAGTGTAAGGTGTAAAAGCGAGAGATAAAAAATAGCGTGGTTCACAACTGAACCACGCTATTTTTATCAACCAATATCCTATAGCCCAACGGGCGTCCAATAGCGGCTCTGCCGCGTCCTATAGGAGGCTTGGCCTCCGTCCTATAATCTAACACCTACTGCGTTATAGACCTCACCGTTGCGGATAATATAGAGTTGACCATTGATATAACGCTTCTCTACATTAGTAGATGGATTGGTTTGTACATTATCTACTGCATCAGGAACTTTACCTATATAATGCACTTTCACAGGCACCTCATATGAGTTGACAGCATCCACATCTAATTTTAGTGCGCCATTCACATTCTCAATAGTCACAGTACCATCTACGAGGCAATATAATTCCATTGGATTGAGGTAGCCTTCTGCATCCAAACCGCATAAGAAAGATTGAGCTGGACCATCGGGCAGAATACCCTTGCATGCCAATACAGTGCCCGAATCAAACGAACCATCGATTGGATACACACCCGCTGGGATAGCAATTTCTGAATCCATAGCATCCGCATTGAAATAGAAATCTACCACATAGGATTCATCCGCAACAATTAATTCAATCATACCATATCCATCTATAAAATCGCGCACAATAACCTCTGATTCCGAATCAAAGGAGTAATCCATATCTCCCTCTTCCATATCGAATGGAATACGCTCTCGCTCGTAAGCAACGATAAAAGTAAGGTCATATTGTACTGCATTATCACAAATAAAGGAAGCTACAGCTGTAAGGACACCATTTTCCACAGTCACGGTCATTGTTCCCTTTTGTACGGATAACTCATCGTATTCTTCAGTTTCTGTATTCCACTCTTTGACATAAGTATCAATCGCATAGAAGTCATTGTGGACAAATTTACCATCGTTGTAGAAAGTGCCTTCTACGCTACCATTGGTAATGCGCTCTACATTGACTTTTGCCATCAACAAACCATCACCGCTCATTCCTTCTAAGGTAAAGATGCCTGAAGATAAGCTATTCACAAACTCTACCAACCCATCATTGTTGATTCCATCAAAGGTGTATGTAACCGTTTTGGTAGGAGTTGGCACAGCATAGAACATAGAGATGTTGTAGCGACAAGAGTCGAAACCGAGTACAGAAGCGGTAAGGAAAGTGGTGTCATTGCGTTGGGAAACATTACCTGATACTTCTGCAAAATCGACTGTAATATCACCATTTGCGGTATGATGGGTAATGAAAGTTTGCTCCATACCCAGATTAATACGCTCGAAATCGCCACCCATATCCATCACTTTGTCTATCTGGAAGATGTCAAATGCTACTGAATATTCTTCATTATAGTTAGCCAATTGTACCTCTTTTGAACCAAGAGGGTCGATATAAAAATATGACTTCGCTGAATTAGGGAAGTTCAAATCGAGTTTTCTTGCCTCTATTACGCCATAAACAAGGTGCATGACATAGTATTTGTGATCGGTACCCAGCATTTCAATCTCCACTTGATAGCCCTTGAGTGCGTTGCCACTAACCTCAATGGTACATATCATAGAGGTAATCTCTTTGCCCGTTTTGCGATCTGTGAGATACATATATGCTTGCTCGCCTGAGTAGGTAGCAGGTGTAGTGATTTGGTTGGCATTGTAGCCCGCCATAATCTCATAGTTGGCATTGCTAGCCGTAATGATAATTGTGGCATCGGATATGCCATAACTATCGTCAATGAGCATGTTGTTGCAAGTAAATTCTACGGTATCTGTAGGAACAATAGGTGCTTCCATAGCGACATTGTAGAACATAGCATCAGTAGTCAACGCCTCGAACATAAATACATAGGAAACTCCACCTGCATTATTTTGTGCGCTTGTGATGACTCCTTCCAGTTCCATGATTTCATAAGATACTCCGCGATGAACCAGTTTAGCATTTTCGGTATCCATGATTTTGTGGCTATAATAGCCTACAACACCAGTCTCGGTAAAGAATGTCAAATCCACATCCATGGTATCGTTTTGACCAGCGATACGCACACGGTCTTCTTCTGGGGTTACTGAGCAGTTTAAGATAGCCACATCGTATTTCGCTATCGGACGGATAATCGTATGCTCTGCATATACCTTGAAATATCCATACTCTTCTCCGCCAATGCCCTTAGTAACCAGCATAACGGCATCCAAGGTGAATTTAATACGAATATCGTCTAATTTCTCTTCTTTGATAGTGAGCTGGCAAGTTTTATAGTAGTGCGTCTTTCCATTTGCCTCTGGGAACATACACCATGAGAACCATTCGTCAAGGTCCTTCTCTGTGTAGGTTCCTGCTGGGGTTTCAGGAGAAGCTCCATAGATATCAAAGATGAATTGATAGCGGTCGTTGTGAAGTGTGATATACCAATCGCCTCCTACTGTATCGCCACTACGTCCCACTTCTATTGGATAGTAGATAGGATCTTCATGGAACGATTTGAAAATAATTTCTGTAGTATCATGCGCGCTGAGTTGCGCAGGTGCTTGGGCTAATGTAGCCTGCTGAGGCTCTGGTTGTTGGAGCGCCTTGATAGTGTTGCTCAAGCGCTCTGTAGCCATCAGCGACTTTAGGGCTTGTGGTTTGGTGGTCCGTGTTGCTTGTGCAACTGCTGTCAAAGATATGGCAGCCACCATGATAAATGTGAAAAATCTTTTCATTGTATTGATAATTATTTATTGTTAGATAGTTAATTACAATTTTATACCTTGTACATTATATTCTACTCCACCCTTGCGAATGATTAGTTGCCCATTACGTATGAATTTGCGGATATCGGATATCGGGTATCGAGTATCGGGGAGTGCGGTCAGTGTAGCATCATAAATGATATGCACAGGCACATCGTAAGAGTTGAGCGCATTGACTTCGAGGTAGAGTTTACCATCTTTCTTTGCTACGGTCACCGTACCTTTTACCCACATGTAGATATCTACCAAATAACCTTGACTATCTGCTGTTGCATAGAAAGGAGTTGATATTTGGTTTTGGTCGTCAGGTCCAGCATTGCCGAGTACTGTTCCTGGTCGGAAGGACTTGTTGATTTTGTACTCCCCTTCAGGGATAAGGATATCCGCATCGGTAGAGTCCACAAAGAAGTGCATCGCCATGAGGTCAGATTGGTCGGCAGCTCCGACTGCGACGTATATCCATCCCTCCTCTTCGGATTTATCCACGGTGGTCAGAATATCGGCAGCCGTATAAACCCTATCAACGCTACCTGTAGGCATATCGCCACGCAGGTATTCGCGCTCGTAGTGAGCGGTCATAGTGATATGATAATATACGCTATCTGCACAAATGGCTTCAGCCACTGCGGTGATATTGCCATCCGCGTCCATCGTGACAGTCATTGTTCCTGTTTCAAGCGGCATGATAGCAGTTACGTAATCACCCTCCATCTTGGCAATATAGGTATTGCGATAATCCATTTCCATACGTCCACCTTCTGCGCCGAACTTACCAAACATACCGTCATTGACAAATGTACCTTCAATCTCATCGGATAAAGGGCTGAATGCTACTACATAACTGGTATCTGCAGAAGGGCCATAGAGTTGGTAATAGCCTTCTTCGTTGCGCAGGTCTCCAAACTCTACTGGGAAAGAGAGCGTAACCGTGTCAATAGGTGTAGGCACTACATACCACAGTTCTATGTCATAGAGCGTGGCATCCATACTAATGAGTTCTGCCTGCATAATAGTAGTGTCGCCCACTTGGAAAAGTGTACCATTGATGTCGGCGAGTTCGGTATAGGTACCTGCAATAGAATCTTTTACACCGCAGAACTCTCTATCCACATCCAGAATAGAGAAAGTGCTCTCCATAGGTATATTGCGAACATTGATGGAAGCGTAGAAACGCTCATCTTCGTTCTCGAAGAGCAAGTCATTATCCATATCAGGCGTAAAGATTGCTTTTGCAGCGTGGTCAAAACGTACTATCACAGTATCCTTTGGCGTTGGTACTACATAATTCAAATCCAGATTATATACTACATTATTATCCCCTCGCATCGTGCCATAGATTGTCCAACGTCCGAACTCATCCAACATGACGTGTATGGTGGCATCCAACGAATATACTGTCTGATTATTTTGTATATCTTGCAATTCGATAGATAAATCGTCTTTAGAATAGCTACCCTCTTGGGCTTCTATATCCACCCAAGCTCCAGAAATAATGTATTGGTCGTTCTTCGCATCAAAACTCACCACACCCAATTCCTCAGAAAGCGCATCAGTAACAATCAGATTAGTGGCTTTAATATCCACATATTCGGTGGGCGCAGGGAAAGTGTTTGTCATCTTAATGACATATAATATAGTATCGCGTGTGAGGAGAGCCACATTCGCCACACATGCCAAATCATCGTTCTTGAGTTCGGTCGTTACTTCTGCTTGGATAGATAGAATATCCAATTTCTGCTCGTTGTAAAAGAAATACGTTTGCTGCAAATCAATATGCTTCATTGCATATTTACCAACCAGTTTGTTGCTATTGATAGTGATGGTGGCTTCTGTGTTATCATTCATACCTTCCAATGTGAAGGTATCTTCAGTGCGAGATAAGGTGGTATTGCTGATTTCTGCTGTAATTTGCTTGGTGGGTGTAATGCTATTGTGGATACATGTCACAATGTATGTAACACCATTTTTGCCAAGCAGTTGGGCATTTGCGATGGTTTGTGTAAGGTTGTCGCTCACTTTTTTCTGCTCCACCGTCAGGGTCACCTCCTCAAACAGCACATCTCCGCTGGGTGTATGGATATAGGAGTCTGCCATATTGATTTGATTGTCAGCAGAGGTGAACGTACCAAAACCGTTATTGGCTGGCGCATAGTATGCCAACTCTACTTTGTAGCCGTATTCGGGCTGCGAGGGGTCTGTGCCCTCAATGCGCATAAACCAATCTTTGTAATTGGTGTCGTAGCCGAATTGGCTAAAGCCAGCGAAGTTGAGAGTAACCGTCTCTTGCTGCTTGTAGGTGCCTATGATATGGAATACCTGGTCTTCTGCCGTAGGTTCTTTGTCGAATGGGGCTGTAGAAAGGTTAGCATCTAAGATTTCTACTTTTCCATCCTTACTCCATGCGGCATTGCCTGTCAATGTGAGTTTACCGACAGTAGCATAATACACTTCATACGTTTTGTAACTGCCATTGTACTCGTTGAGGTAAATGGTAATCTTACCGTATGTATCGTGCTGACCATATAGTACAAGGTTAGCATATCTGCCTGTACCCTGTACTTCTTTGTTAGTAATGTCAAATTTGATTTCCTCAACTGTTTGTGCACAAAGATTCACACTACACAGCAGTGTAATCAAACAGGACCAAATGAAGACAATTTTTCTCATACCCTTACAAAACTATCTCATGATTGCACCTTGAGCATTGTATGGAATGCCATTCTTGATGATGATGAGTTGTCCATTTTTAATCACCTTGCTTGCATTTTCTGGTTGTTGCACTTCATGCAATGCAGTTGGATTGTCTTGCTTCGAGAGGTGAATATGATATGCTTTGTGATTTTTACCCAAAGCCACTATTTCTGCGGTATATCCTTTTAAGACATTACCAGCTATAGTGAGTGTAGTTTCATACATCTCAATCGTTTTTTCCGTTGCGGTTTCCGTAAGGTAAATCGTGACATTTTCACCTTGATACGTAGCAGCACTGACTTTCGCAGCACGGAACAAACCATCTATAGAATATTCTCCGTTGGAAGCATTGAGCATGATGGTTTCTTCTTTTGCTTGTGAACTATCCCACAGCAAATTGTAACAAGTAATATCCACCGTATCGGTAGCCACAATAGGTGCTTCAATTTTCAAGTTGTATGCAACTACATCTGGGCTCATAAATTGCATAGCAGGAATAACGTAGCCCATCTTGCCACTACTCAAAGTATCATAAATCACTTCCATCTCCAACTCTGATGGGATAAAGGTTTGTCCCTTGTGCGTAATGGCGGTATTGACAGAATCTACGTGGTAGTTTTTGAAGTAACCAGCTATACCAAATGCCGCTCTGATTGACAAGTTGATATCCAACTCTAAAGCCTCATCTTTGGCTACAAGTACAAAACCATAATCAGTAGGGTTGATTTGTGCGTCTAAAATTTCAGCCTCTACCACCTCAGTAGCGGTCAACACATCGTGTGTGGCTTTCACCAAGTAATCGACATCATCGGTTGATACGATAGTTGCCTCCAATGTGTAACGAGTAAGTGTAGCACTTGGTTTGCTCTCTGTAATGGTCAGCACACAGGTTTTGAAATTAATTCTCTCAGCATAAGGTTTTACTTGCTTATCATAACCATAAGTGTAATCCTCTAAGAAATCACTCTCCTGCAACGAATATACACCAACGAGGTTATCTCCATAAAAGTTAAAAGAGAAACGATAGGTATCATGCTCCAACTTCACTAACCAGTTGGCTGGAGTGATGATTGTTTCGCCAGTTCGGCGACTAACCGTAGTATCTGCAGGTGTGTAAATAGGATCTCCATCAAAGGCATCAAAGTTTACCTCTATCACCTCTTGTCCATAGGTGGCGAGTGCTAAAAAAAACGCACAAATAAATAGAACGAATTGCTTCATAATCGTAAATCATTATTGATTAATTATTATTCCTAATGCGTTGTATTTAATGCCTTTGTAGATGATCACAACCTGACCATTTTCGATTACCTTTTCCGGAACTGCGTTAGAATGGATATTATCAAGACCAGTATTTACTTCTTCTGCTGTCGTTGCATGGATATTATACCATACATGGTCTGAAGCAAGAATACCAATCGCAGCGGATTTATTTGTGTCTGCTTCTAAAACTTTAAGATTACCACGCAAGATAGTTAGCTTTTGTCCCGCTACTTTGACATAGGATCCATAAGAGAAACAACTCTCATCCACTCCATTGAGCCAGTTGCCATTAGGCACTTGGATCTTGATTTCGATAGCATCATTCTTTCCTGATACCGTATTGAATCCACTCATCTTACCGATATAAGCTTTGTAGATGGTATATTCTACTGTGTCATTAGGAACGATGTTTGCAGGATCCACGTATGGTGCACCCGTCAGCGTGAGAGCAAGGGTATCGCTTTCATATACAAATGAAGCCACGAACTTGGCCAGCTCTCCCTCTTGAGAAAAAACAGCAGAAGTGTTTTCAACTAAGGATACTGAAGTATTGTTGATAGTAGCAAAAAGGGCATCCGCAGAATAGGTGGCATATTGCTTTTGCATACCACCAAAGAGTGATATTTCGAAGGCGTAGCCTCGTGCATGGGCGGTTAGTTTAAGATCGTTTGGTTCCCAAAAATCTGGAGCCACTTCCATGTTATCGCTTACAATCTCTATGGTAGTTGCTTTCTTGGGGCCTACTTGTACATTCAGCTGATAGTCATATAGATATCCCAACATCTTGCCAGTAATAGTGATAAGGTCTTGATTTTTAGTAATCATCAATCCTTCGTCACAAAAAGCGGTTTCTTCGCCTGCCAACTGCAAGTTGCCAGCATATCCCGCAGCGGCACCTCCCGTATTATCCCAGCCATAAACAATCAAGGTAAGTGAGCCCTGATAGCCGACTTCTTCGGCAGAAAGGCCAGTAACTGTAAGAATCTCGCCAGTAGTGTAACTTGCGTTAGCACCAGCAGTAACAACAGCGGTGGTTTTAGCAGCAAAACCCATCGTAGAGAAAAGTAAAGCAGCAAGTAAAAGTGTAAAAATCTTTTTCATACTATGTTTGTTTTTAGTTGTAATACTCCATGCCTTTCATTATTAGCAAAAATATAAATAGCCCACAAAGGTAGTAAAAAATTGTCAAACTTGCAAATTTTTGAAATGAAAAAAGTTTTTCTCCTGCACCTCTTTATCAAATACTATGAGATTACTATGTGATTCCGCCTATACTCCCACCTCGCGCTCCGCGCGACATCATCTTACTAATAATGGCTTTGTATCCAATAAGTCATAAAAATGTCATATACGGAATAGACCCCTTGCTCTAATGTAACAAAGTCTTTTTCTAATAACCCACGAATAGCAGATTGTACCGAACTCGCAGATTGGAGTTTATACTGATTGACAAACGCAGATGATGTGATTGCTTTTGTAGCCCCATTCTTTGCCAGCGCAATAAGCACCATTTTTTGTTTTTCTGGAAGTCGGAAAAGCATCTCTTCGTAGTTATACGATTGAGTTTTTAGTACATAATTTAAAGCATCATTCACATGGTTAGGTTCGCACGATTCATTCTCTGCTGTATTAGCGAATAGTGTATTAAATAATTTTTGTGTGTACCATGTTACACCACGACTGATTGCATAAACTGCCTCTGTTACTCCATGTGCTAATGTTCTGTTTCTTTCAGAGAATAGTGATTTGGCAAAAGCGTCATACGTGTTCATATCAATGGCATCAAGATGCATAATAGATACACTTTGATAGAAAGGTCTAGAGGCATTCATAAACATAGCACTCATGGTATGTCGCTGACTTCCAGAGAATATGAATTGTGCATTATGACTATGCTGTACGTATGTGCGCAATTTGGCTTCAATGTTTTTTTCAGGGAAGGTGCTAATTTGTTGAAACTCATCTATAGCCACAATACATGGTTTGTCAGCAGTTTCAAGATACTGAAAAATTTCCTCCAGCGTTGCTTCGCTCTCTCGAATATCTCCTATCTGCACGTTGAAGCTAGGTTCTCCCATTGGCGAGAAAGTAATACCTGGTTGCAACGAACGCATCGTTTCCCAAAAACGCTGCAAAGCACGTGTGCCATAAGGTTTTAAGCGCATAAGAATTTCTCGACTTAATTTTTGCACTAACTCACGCAAAGATTGCGTGTCATATATATCAATAAAGAAGGTGTAATATTGTTCTCGTATCTGAGGAAGAGCAAAATAGTGTTGGATCAAGCCACTTTTTCCCATACGGCGCGTGGCTACAAGCGCAACATTGTTGCCATTGGCTATTTCTCGTTCTAATTGAGCTGTTTCTTCCGCTCTGTCGCAAAAATAATGTGCACCTTCATATCCACTGATAATAAATGGGTTACTTTGAGTTCTCATAATTTTATTATTTTGCAATTATTATAAAGCAATAAAATAAATTTCGGCTGCAAAGATACTACTTATTTTTGAATTGTGCAAGAAAAAATCGCTTAAAGGCGATTTTTTTGTTTAGAGGACGCCTCTTTGAGGCTATAGGACGGTGCACAGCACCTATGGGACGCGGCAGAGCCGCTATAGGTTATGGGACGCCCTGAAGGGCTATGGGCCATAGGGTCCATTACCCTATAGGCGGTACGCCGTCCATTAGCGAAGCGTCCATTACCCCATAGGTGGTACCCGTCCAAAAAAACAGGGCTCCCTCAGATGAGGAAGCCCATTTTTAGGTATGTATTAGTCCGTTTTCTATGTTCTAACAGCCACATTGTGGCGGTCTAACAGCGAAGCGGTCTAAGGTCTAACTTCTTATTTTACCACAGCACCTTGAGCGTTGTATTGAACGCCGTTCTTGATGATAACGAGTTGACCGTTGTTGATCATCTTCACTGGAGCTACAGTAGCGTTAAGGTTATCAACAGCGGTAGTAAGATTATCTGGCAATGTACCAGAGATGGTTACATGGTATACGTCACCAGTACCCATGCATTCAAATGTACCAGTAATAGTTACGATACCTCCACTTACAGTTGCTTCGACAGTTCCTTCTGCTTGGTTACCACCGTTTATGATGCCACCGTCAATGAAGAAGTTAGCCCTAATATTATCAGCTGTTAGCTCGTCGCATACCTCTACTTTGATAGTGTGTCCATCCCACTCGCCGGTCATATCAATGTAGTAGCCAGAAGTGTTTTCTGTAACAGTAGCGTTAGTGATGACAACGTCGTACTCAGCAGCAACAGGATCTTCGTTGTATAGGGTGGCCCATACTTTCAATGTTCCGTCTCCAGATGTGAGATCAGCATACAAGACATCTGTTCCTGCCCAATCTGCGTACTCAACAGTAACTGTACCATACATGTCGTAATACTCAACTGTCTCATCACCATAATATACGTTTGCTACCTCATAAGTACTATGACCAGTATAGTTCTCAATGTAAAGCTCCAAGAACCATGACCAATCACTTGCAGCATAGCTAATAGACAATGTGCCTTCTTCTTCGGTAAAGAGGACAGAACCTTCCCATTCTTTGTATTCTGGCTCTACCACAGGATTATCACCTGTAAGAGTGATGTTGTAGATAGCACCTTCAGAATCTGTCGCAGTAGCAGTAAATGTGAATGTACCATCGCTGTTGTCAGCATAAACACCTTCAGAAGTTGGAGTTAACTCAGCAGCACCCAAGAAAATAGGAGCATAGTCTTCAGCAGCATAGGTACCAAATCCTTGGGTAGCACCACCTTGCCAAAGCATGACAGTCAGTGCTTTTTCCTCCCAACTACCTGAGAGAACGATGTTTTGACCTTGTGTAGAAACAGTGGCGGTGGTAGTAACGTCGTAGGTAGGAGTTGGGTAAGTCACTACCAAAGTTTTAGTAGCGTATGTGTATGTAAACACATAGTCACCAGCGAGGTCGGTAGTGATTTTACCATCGCCACCAGTATCTTCTGCAAATAAAGCAGAATTTTTGTCTTTCGTAATATTAACGTCGTCACCGCCTACCCACAGACCGTCAACGGTAAGTTTGAGTTGATATGCCTTGTTGGCATCTAATGAGAAAGTAATAGAAGCAGATAAGTAGTCATCGGATACAGTCATTTTGTCTGTACCATCCCAGTTATTAACACCCATTACAACAACTTGTGGGAGAAACTCTTTAAAGTTTTTAGTTACATCAGTAGTGGTGTGCTGATCTGCAGATTGTATGTCACCAACTGTAATAATAAAATTAACACCTTTTGTCTCATCTACATCTTTCAATGTATAAGCATAAGTATTCGCCGTAGCAGTAGCTACCATGTCAGGTCTTGCCTCCCAATCGGAATCTGCTAATTTGTCGCCAGCATCCCACCAGTAAATCTTTGGAGTAGCATTAGCTACAACAGTAATGGTGATGTCCTTATATGTTTTTTCTGCTGGTAAAGGCCAAATAGACCATGTACCACCACCTTTGTCCCAAGTACCATCCTTAACCGTATAGTGGTTGAGGGTGCCATCGTAGGTAAGGTCTGAAGTTTGGTTCCATTTGTTATCCCAGTTGTTAGTTGAAGTACCAGGATTCATACGGCAGAAGATAACATTGGCAGGTGATTTCCCTGCTGGAGAAGTAACCTCATAGAGGTTGGTTTCACCCGCCACTTTGGTCATACTTACCCACGTTTCGCCGTCGCCAAAGAAATAGGCTGCGAAACGTGCATTGTCTTTATTCCAGTTTGCATTAGGGGTCAAGTACAACTTGGTCCCTGCTGGAATGTTTACCGCACTCACTGACAACACCATTGTCAATGCCGCGAATAACGTAAAGATTTTTTTCATAATAATAATGATTTTTAAGTTAGTAATAAAGTTAATTAAAAAAGTTAATTGTTTTGTTGATTATATATCTTAATGTTTTTTACTATATATGTTTCGTTGTTCGTGAAAGACATAGTTTTTAAATGCCTTGTGGGTTTGTTATATAATTTCTCGTAACAATTCTACAACTTTTTCGTCAGATATATTTGCCATTTCTGATTTGTCGTATATGTACAAATACGTAATAGTACCCTCGTTCTCTTCTAATATGATGTTGATGTGCGTAATCACACGCAAGCCACCACTCTTCCCTTTTCCTTTACTGCGTACCGCTAAGCGTATCTTTCGAACCCCTTCCCCCAAATCAGTCCCTAAGGTAGGGTTTTCTATAATCTGTTCTGATAGTGAGCGTATATCTTCAGATAAAGACCGATACTTTTTGAGCAATCGTTTAAATTGTCGCCCAAAATCTTTTGTAACGCGTAGCTGAATCATTTTGTTTCTTGCAGTAAAGAATCAAGTGATTGTATTTCGGCTTTACCAGTACGAAATTTTGCGATAGCTTGTTTGGCTTCAAAAATAATCTCTGTCGCCCGTGCGCTATCGTTTGATTCTAATTGGGAAGATAATGTCTTGGTTAGCCAACCCATTTTTTTCATCATAGCCACATATAACCTACGATCAGCAGATGGGATGTTTGTTATAAATGTAGTAGTACTCATAATGAAATAAAAAGTTAATTGTTTTGTTGATTATATAGTTTCACTTGATTCGAAATATATAGTTTCATATCCTCCCATGCATCTTCAATAAACATTCGTAGCATAAGCAACGCCAATGCAGTTCCGCCCACAAGACGCAACTCACACAAAGCTGGTTCCTGCATAAGTGCTTTTAGCAGTTCCAGAGTGTGGGGTTCGATTGTGCGTAATGATAGCATCTATAATCTTCTTTTTTAGTGTCAGTTATACAGCAGATATAACTAAGTGCCTCAGGACTGAGAGTGCGTAAACTTTTACAAACCTCTACTACTTGTTTTAACCCATAATAATCACGAACTAAACACCAGTCACTCCATTCGCCTCTCTCTAATACGCGTTGGATAACCTGCGCAGGGCATTTGTCCACATGAAAATCAGTTGGAGCAACATCCCAGAAGAGGTTCTTGCTAAAGTGGTGTATAGATGGCGCTAACATCATAGCATAGTGTTAATTAAAAAAGTTAATTGTTTTGTTGTATATATACAAATACGTAATAGTACCCTCGTTCTCTTCTAACAACTATCTGCTACCTCATTAGAATCAATATCTACATCAGTACGCAGCTACATATATACAATTATTTCGATTTCAACCTGCAAAATTACAGAAAATAATCCATATACACAACAATTTCAATAAAAAAATACAATTTAACGATATTTTTCGTATATAATAATAGCAACATAAAATAGGCTCCCTCGAAAGAGGAAGCCTATCGTTTGTATGTATTAGTCCGTCTTCTATTGTCTCACAGCCACATTGTGGCGGTCTAACAGCGAAGCGGTCTAACTTCTAACATCTTATTTTACAACAGCACCTTGAATGTTGTACTCTACATCATTCTTGATAATGATAAGTTGACCGTCACGGATAACTTTCACCGTTTCATTGCCAACTTGGATATTGTCAAGAGCAGTGGTAGGAAGTTTACCAGAGATGGTGAGGTCTAATGCAACGCCGCCATCGCTTGCAGTTACCACACCCTTAGCAGTAACAACACCTTCCACAGTAGTGATTGTGAGGTAGCATCCATCAACACCGCCTAACCATGGGTCATTTATGAGATCGCCCACTACAACATTACAAATAGCATCTGGTTGTTCTGCCACATTAGGATCGTAAATCAACACTTCCACTTTAACAGGATAGGTCAAACTATCAGCTTCGTTGGTCCAGTCTGCAGTCATGGTCAAAGCGTAGTTGCTTGTTGGAGCCTCAGGGAAGTCCTTCCATTCCTCTACCTCAACAAGAGCGTCTTCAACTACGATAACTACTGTTTCTTTTGGTGTAGAAGTCATGTTGAGTTTGATCTCATAGAAGAAACCGCTATCCTCCACATACAATACAGCCTTAGCTGCAGGAGAGTTTATGTCAACATCGTAAACATAACCATCGATGAGGCGAGCGTCAAAGCCCATGATAGCTACTGAACTTTCTGGTGACAATGACCATTGACCGTCCATATTGTCATCTTCTGCAAGGCCAAGGAATACCTCAACTTGCCACATTGTACTTGGACCACCAATGATTGCCATGTTCTCGAGATCAATTACCAAGTTGGTAATATTATCTTCGATAACCATGTAGTTTGGCTCGCTCTCCAACTCTACATTCAATGTGTAGATAGTAGCATCAGCAACGAGAGTGATAGTGAGTGTGTTCTCAGCAACAGCAACTGCGGTAGCAGCAGCGGTAGCCTCAACAGCAGCGTCAAGATCAGCAGTAGCTACCTCAGTAGCAGCATCCAAACCAGCGGTGATGTCAAGCACCTTCACACCAGCGAGCTTGCCTTCAGCGTCAGCATAAGGAGCTACCATGAGAACTTGCTCGCCTACAGCTACGTAAGAAGCACCGTTGTATTTCTTACCGAGGTCCTCGGTGAGAGCAGCCTTAACAACAACTTCGCCACCATGAGTTTGAGGGTTAGTAAACTCAATAGGATTGGTCAATTCGCCATCAATAATCCAGTTCTCATCAGCGAGTGGAGAAGCGTGGAATTGAATGTTAGCACCGTGTGTTTGCTCGTTGAATACAGCAGCGTCAGCACCTGCACTAGCGCCCTTGAAATTGCTACCAATATAGTAGTAGTAAGGGAGGTTAGCAGCACCATCTTGAGTATCTTCAAATACGCCATCCACTACAGAGAAGTGTGACATACGAACACCGCGTTGAGTGTTGTGAACACCAGAAACGAGGATGTTAGCATTGGTAGAAGTACCAGTAAGAGCCATGGTGTAACCTTGGTCAGAGTTGTTAGAGTTGCTAGAAGCCTTAGATTGGAACCAGATAGCAGGAGCAGCAGCAAGGTCATTCCAAATGTAGAATGTCAGAGTGCCACGTTTGTAACCAGACTCTACAGCGCCATCATTGAATGAGCAACGGTTGTAGTTGTTAGCCACGAGTTTGCCATCCTCAGTTACAGCGATATCAGAGATAGCAAGGTAGCTACCTGGATTCTCTGTATCAACAGCGATAACGCCTTCTTGAGATACCTTGTAAGCTTCTCCATCGATAACGTTGTAGAGGTTAGCAGTACCATCAGCCTCGTGAGTAAGGACAACGGTGCTTTCGCCTACAGTGAGGGCACGTTTAACAACACCCGTCATCTCAGTCTTCTCGAGCAAGTTGCCGAGGTGGAATGCGTACTTAGCAGCAGCAGGAGTCTCAACAACACCGCTGTAAGGCATAGCCCAAGCAACAAGTTTCTCATTAGAGTTACTTACAGCATACAAGTTACCTGCATAATCGAATACAAAGTCGTTGAGGTTGTTGCCAAGAACTGCCATATCGATAACGGTCTCCTCTGTCAATACAGGAGCACCGTTAGCGTCCTTAGAAACAGCGTAGATAGTAGCTTTCTTAGCAGCACCATTGTTACCAGCAACTACGAGTTTGGTGAAGTCGTTGTTGAAGCGGATACCTGCTTGACGTACGTTGCTCCAAACGAGTTTTGCATCTTCTACACCATCAGCGTTGATGTGAACAAGACCTGGGTTAGCATCATTAGCTGCACCACGATAAGATGCAATCCAGATACCGCCTTCGTTGTCATAAACAACTTGAGTACCCAAATAGTTGATAGCGTATTTGCCAAGCACCCAGTTCTTAGAAGGAGCAGTAGCCCAAGAAGTTGCAGTACCAAGGTTGTACTCATCGCAACGGAAACCACCCATTGCAGCACTGGTGATACCTTGCACATTGACAGAATACATCATGAGTTGCAAATTCTCACCAGCACCCTTCACGTCGAAACCGTTGTTAGGAGCAGCTACGAAGTTACTATCAGCATCTATCAACTCTTTGTTATCAGTCAACGTACCTTGGAAGACAGGAGTCCACTCGTTGAGATTCTCTGGGTTGAGCTCCCACAAGTAAGTACCATTCACATCAAGAGAAGTAACAAAGATACGACCATCATCAGAGATACGCACACGACGTGGAGAATATGCCGTATAACGACCACCATCAGATGTTTTATACTCTTCTGGTAAATATGTATTGAACTCAACACCACCGTTGTAACCTGGAAGGTCACCATTAGGAATAAGGTCGAGAGATGGAGTAAATGCGAAGATACCAGCACCGAAACCAGTAGATACATAACCATCTACACCTTTTACCTTTTGCATACCCTCGTTAACGAGAAGCATACCGAAGGTTGGGTTCTCTGGGTTGTTGTCGATATCTACACCAGATGGGTGGTAGAAGCTATGAACCTTCTCCTCTTGTGTAGGAGCTTCTACAGAAGTACCCTTAACAACCACTTTCCATGTCAATTGGAAGCCTTGTGGGAGGGTAGCAGTAGGAATAGCAACGGTGTTCTTACCGATAGTAGTAGTACCAGCTACAGTAGCAACTACTTTGTCGCCCTTAAGAACAACTACATCCACTGAAGTAGCGTTAGAGTTGTTCAAGCGGTAGGTAACAACAAGAGCAGTATCGTTGAGCTCTGACTCAAGACCGAATGCATAAGTATTGAGTTTGTTCTCGGTGTAAGTTGGCTCTGGTTGCTCAGCTGCTGGTTCGTCGCCAGCAATGAGAGTGAAGTTGTATAGAGTAGCCTTACCCTCAGCATCAGGAGTAGAGGTAAATGCAACAATTAATCCATCAGGGGTGTATTGACCATCGCCATAAGGTTGGAGTTGAGCGTCACCATACCAGATGTTGCTAAATGCATCACTGAAGTAGAAACCATAGTGGTTCTCCAGAGTTGAGAGATTATTCAACCAGAATGAAACACCTGTCTCACCACCTGCAGAAACCATAGCCATGTTGCCTTGAACCTCGAGGGACAAGTTGTAGAGAGTAACATCAACAGTGTCTGTAATAACAACTTCAACTTCTCCGCCAGCGAGTGGAACCCACAATTCGATGTTGTAAGTGTTACCTGTCTCGTCTTGAGCAGTACCCGAAACAGCGAGGTTTCCTTCTTCCTCATAGAGAGAAGTAGCAGTACCCATTACGAATACCTCATTGATGACACCTTCAATGTTGCTCAATTGATCAATCATCAATTCGAACTCTACAGGCTCTCCATCCAACATACCCGCACCTTCAACGGTGTATACGATGAAAGGTTCGCCCTCTTCGCCTTGATCTTCAACAGTAGCTTCTGCATCGTCCATAGCGAAGAATGTGTACTCTTGTACGGTAGGATAAGTAACAGTCATGGTTACATTGAAGATAGTGTCAGTAGATGTAGCAACTGCGGTGTAAACCTCTTTGTTGTTTTCTGCATCAGCAGCAAAAGTAGCAGTAGCAGCATACGTGCTATCACCTACCTCTAGAGAAGCCTCTGCATACTCAGCGACGTCTGCACTAAAGCCAGGGATAATAAGTCGGATACTACCAAACTCAGCATCCTCTGTGGTTACGTAGCGACGTCCCCCCATACGATCTTGCACAGCATCTTTTGTGAGCTCGTAAGTGAGGGTTACAGTTGTAAGCTCTGGATTGGTAGGAACCGTTTGCGCAAAACTCATCAATGAGATGAGCATTGCCGAAAGAAATAACGTAAATTTCTTCATAATAATTTGAATTTTGGTTAATAATATGGTTAACTATTTTGTTATTACATAACAATCGGGACCGCAAAGATAGAGAAAAAAAATGAAATTGCCAAATGAAAGTTGCATTTTTTCATTTTTTTCACAGAAAAAGGGATTTTTTATGGGATAATGGACGCTACGCTATGAGATTGGGCACAAATGGGCAACTTGGGTGCTATAAATAACTAATTTATCACTAATTAATCACTAACTAATCACTAATATATCGTTAATAATCTAAAAGGAATTTATAGAACGGCAGAGCCTATGGGATAAAGGACGCTACGCTATGGGACGGCAAAGCCTATGGGTTATGGGAGACAAGAAAAAAAATCGCACTCTATGGAAGAATGCGATTTTTGGGTAGCAGTCGGACGTGTCGGAAAGCTCAGGCACGTCGGACAAGCCGTATTTACTCAGCAGCCTCAGCAACTGGAGCTTCTGCTGCAGGAGCTTCTGCAGGAGCCTCAGCCTTAGGAGCAGCCTTCTTACCAGCACGACGTGTGGTCTTCTTAGCCGCAGCCTTAGGAGTCTTGAGCATGTTTTCATTGTAATCAACGAGCTCGATGATACACATCTCAGCAGCATCACCAAGACGGAAACCAGTACGGAGGATACGTGTGTAGCCACCTGGACGGTTAGCGATCTTCTCTGCTACGTTTTGGAAGAGCTCGGTAACAACCTCTTTTTGTTTGAGTTTAGCGAAGACGAGACGGCGGTTAGCTGTGGTGTCCTCTTTTGCATGGGTAAGGAGCGGCTCTACATACATGCGGAGCGCTTTTGCCTTAGCCAAAGTGGTCTTAATACGCTTGTGCATGATGAGTGAGCAAGCCATATTAGAAAGCATGGCATGACGGTGCGCAGCTTTACGACCAAGATGATTGAATTTCTTATTATGTCTCATTTTTGTTCTTTTTTTGAGTCAGGAGCAAGGAGCCAAGAATAAAGACTTATTACCTTCGTCTAAGCAGTCGTCACTAATTTGTCTTGGTTCTTTGTTCCTTGTTCTTTGTTCATTAATTAATCATTAAGTTTGTATCTGCTAATATCCATGCCAAACGCAAGACCGTTCTTCTCGAGGAGTTCGTCGAGTTCGGTGAGTGATTTCTTACCGAAGTTGCGGAACTTGAGGAGGTCAGAACGATGATACTTCACCAATTGACCGAGAGTGTCCACCTCAGCAGCTTTCAAGCAGTTGAGTGCGCGGACAGAGAGGTCCATATCAATGAGGCGTTGGTTGAGCAATTGACGCATCTTGAGGTGCTCCTCGTTGAGCGCATTGTCCACTGGTTTGCTGTGATCCTCAATCACGATACGTTCTTCAGAGAAGAGCATGAAGTGATAGATAAGGAGCTTAGCAGCCTCAGTGAGTGCGTTTTGAGGAGTGATAGAGCCGTCGGTAGTGATTTCGAGAGTAAGTTTCTCGTAGTCAGTACGTTGCTCTACACGGTAAGGGTCAATGCTGTATTTCACATTGCGAATAGGAGTATAGATGCTATCAATAGCCAAAACGCCAATAGCATCGTTAGCTTCATGATTTTCGTCAGCAGACACGTAACCACGTCCTTTATTGATTTTAATTTCAATCTCAAAATCAGCCGTTTCGTCCATCTCAGCGAGGAGTAGCTCAGGGTTGAGCACATCGAACGATTGGAGGTAGCTATTGAGCTCGCCAGCAAGGAGAAGGTCGTTGCCCTTCACGTGCATGCGGATAGTTTCCTCAGTAGCGTCAACACCTTCCTTGCGGATGAAACGCACTTGCTTGAGGTTAAGGATAAGATTGGTCACGTCGGTGATAACACCAGGGATAGTAGCAAATTCATGATCAATACCATTGATCTTAATAGAGCAGATAGCAAAGCCCTCGAGCGAACCGATAAGCACGCGACGAATAGCGTTACCAACTGTGATACCATAACCCGGCTCGAGCGGACGGAACTCAAAAATTCCGTGTGTATTGCTCGCATCCAACATGATCACCTTTTCAGGTTTAATAAAATCTAATATTGCCATGAATTTAATTTTTATTTAGAGTACAACTCGACGATTAATTGCTCCTTGATGTTCTCAGGGATATCCTCACGTTGTGGGATATTGAGGTATTTACCAGCTTTCTCAGCTTCGTTCCACTCGAGCCAGCTGTATTTGCTGTGGTTGAAACCATCCAAAGAAGCAGCGATTACCTCAAGCGATTTAGCTTTCTCACGAACAGCTACGACTTGACCTGGTTTTACTTCGTATGAAGGGATGTTTACCACTTTGCCATCCACAGTGATGTGGCGGTGGCTAACGAGCTGACGCGCAGCAGCACGTGTAGGAGCGATACCAAGACGGTAAACGATGTTATCCAAACGAGACTCCAAGAGTTGGAGAAGGATCTCACCAGTAATACCTTTGATACGTGATGCCTTAGCAAAAAGGAGACGGAATTGACGCTCAAGTACACCATAGGTGTATTTAGCTTTTTGCTTTTCAGCGAGCTGAGTACCATACTCAGACATTTTTTTGCGACGGTTTACACCGTGTTGTCCTGGAGCGTAGTTACGTTTGTCAAGCACTTTGTCTGGGCCGAAGATAGCCTCTCCGAAACGACGTGCGATACGTGATTTTGGTCCAATATATCTTGCCATTTTCTTACGTTTTTAATAGTTAAACAATTATACACGACGACGTTTAGGAGGACGGCAACCATTGTGAGGCATAGGAGTAACGTCAACGATTTCAGTTACTGCGATACCAGCGTTAGCGCACGCACGGATAGCGCTCTCACGGCCTTGTCCAGGACCTTTAACATACGCTTTTACTTTGCGCAAACCGAGATCGAAAGCGACCTTTGCGCAATCCTCAGCAGCAGTTTGAGCTGCATATGGAGTATTCTTTTTAGAGCCACGGAAGCCCATTTTACCAGCAGATGACCAAGAGATAACTTGACCTTCGCCGTTAGCGATTGTAACAATCACATTGTTGAAAGAAGACATTACGTGAAGTTGACCAACACCGTCAATCTTTACAACGCGCTTCTTAGCTGCAACAGTTTTCTTTGCCATAATTGATAGATATTACAGGGTTGATTACTTCGTTGCTTTCTTCTTGTTAGCAACAGTTTTCTTTTTACCTTTACGCGTACGAGCGTTGTTTTTGGTAGATTGACCACGCAATGGAAGACCAATACGGTGACGCACACCACGGTAGCAACCGATATCCATCAATCGCTTGATGTTGAGTTGTGTTTCTGAACGGAGATCACCTTCTACTTTGTACTTAGCACCGATAATCTCACGAATTTTAGCTGCTTGGTCATCCGTCCAATCTTGTACCTTGATGCTTGGGTCAACGCCTGCCTCTGCCAAGATCTTCTTTGCGCTTGAACGACCTATTCCGTAGATGTAAGTCAAACCGACTTCGCCACACTTGTTTTGTGGTAAATCTACACCGACAATTCTTATAGCCATAATTAATTACTTAAGGATATTGTTTTTAAATGTTTACCTCTATGAAATGCTTATCCTTGACGCATTTTCATTTTTGGTTCTTTTTTGTTAATTACATACAAGCGACCTTTGCGGCGTACGATTTTGCAATCCGCATTGCGCTTTTTTACAGATGCTCTAACTTTCATTTTAATAGAGTTTTAGAGTTTGTTATTTATAACGGAACGAAATACGTCCTTTAGTGAGGTCATATGGACTCATCTCCACTTTCACACGGTCACCAGGAAGAATCTTGATGTAATGCTGACGCATCTTACCAGAGATGTGAGCGATGATGACATGACCGCTTTCTAATTGTACACGGAACATCGCGTTGGACAACGCCTCGGTTACGGTTCCATCTACTTCAATTGCATCTTGTTTAGCCATAATAGTTGGTTTAATTAAATGAAACGATCTCCTAATACTTGTTGAATATAGTCGAATGTGGACAATATGTCTGCCTCGCCGTTGCGTACGCATACGCTGTGTTCGTAATGAGCCGCAGGTTTGCGGTCGGCAGTGCGCGCTGTCCATCCATCATTTTCGATGATGACATTGCGTCGTCCAAGACAAATCATTGGTTCGATGGCCAGTGTCATACCCGATTTGAGTACAATACCATTGCCACGACGTCCATAGTTGCATACCTCAGGTTCCTCGTGCATGTCACGTCCGATGCCATGTCCTACAAATTCGCGAACCACAGAATAACCTGCTTTCTCGCAATGATTTTGTATGGCAGCACCAACATCGCCAAGACGGCGTCCTGTGACTGCTTGTTCGATGCCGAGATAAAGCGCCTGTTTGGTTGTGCGCATCAATTGCAACACCTCTGGAGCCACTTCGCCCACAGGGAAAGTGTATGCAGAATCGGCGCAGAAGCCACCCAGTTTTACCACTGTATCCACCGACACGATATCGCCATCCTTGAGCACCACCTTATCGGAAGGGATGCCGTGAACGACTTGCTCGTTGACCGATGTGCACAAGGTGGCAGGATAGCCCTCGTATCCGAGGCAAGAAGGAACACCTCCGTTGTCGCAGATAAACTCATAAGCCACTTTGTCCAGTTCCGCAGTAGTAACCCCTGGTCGGATGACTTTGGCTACTTCAGCCAAAGTCCTTCCGAGCAGGTCATTACTGCGACGCATCAGCTCGACTTCTTCATCAGTCTTTAGGTATATCATTCTTCTTAATAAGCCATAGCGGAGCGACCCTTGATGCGCATACCTGACTCATAGAAGCCATCATAGTGACGCTCAAGGAGTTTGCTCTCGATTTGTTGTAGCGTATCCAAGACAACACCTACCATGATAAGCAATGATGTACCACCGAAGAATTGCGCGAATCCCATGCTCACACCAGCAAGGCGAGCAAAAGCAGGCAAAATAGCGATGATAGCCAAGAGGCAAGAGCCAGGCAATGTCAAGCGTGTCATGATAGAGTCGATATACTCAGCAGTCTTCTTACCTGGTTTAACGCCAGGGATGAAGCCGTTGTTGAGCTTGAGGTTTTCAGCCATTTGTACAGGATTGATGATAATCGCGGTGTAGAAATAGGTGAAAACGATAATCAAGATTGCAAATACAGCGTTGTACCAGAAGCCATCGTTATCCATGAAAGCACGAGTGAAAGCGCTTGCGCTCTCTGAAGCAGAGAAGCCTGCGAGTGCGATAGGAATAAACATGATAGCTTGTGCGAAGATGATAGGCATCACATTCGCAGCATTCACCTTAAGAGGGATATACTGGCGCACGCCACCATATTGCTTGTTACCCACCATGCGTTTAGCATATTGTACAGGGATACGGCGTGTACCTTGTACGAGGAGGATAGCAAATGCAAACACGAACAAGAGGAGAATGATCTCAAGGATGAAGACCATCAAACCACCACCTTCGTTCAAGCGTGAAGAGAACTCTTGGATGATAGCAGCAGGGAAACGAGCGATGATACCGATAAGAATGATAAAGGAAATACCATTACCAATACCACGGTCGGTAATACGCTCACCCAACCACATCACGAACATAGAGCCCGCGCAGAGGAGGATAGTAGAAGAGATGGTGAACCAGTTGAAACCTACAGAGATGGCTTGACCAGCTTGTGCCATTTGCACAGAGAGGTTAACCAAGTAGCTAGGACCTTGGAAAAGGAGGATAGCCACTGTGAGGTAACGAGTGATTTGGTTCATCTTTTGGCGACCAGACTCACCCTCTTTTTGCATCTTTTGGAAGTAAGGCACTGCGATAGTGAGCAGTTGGATTACGATAGATGCAGAGATGTAAGGCATGATACCCAATGCAAAAATAGAAGCATTGGAGAAGGCGCCACCTGAGAACATATCCAAGAGTGCCATCAGACCTCCCGCTGTTTGCGCTTGCAAAGCGGTGAGGGCTGTTGGGTCGATACCAGGAAGTACTACGAAAGAACCGAAACGATAGATGAGCACAAACAAAAGTGTTACTCCCAATCGGCTACGGAGATCTTCGATTTTCCAGATATTTTGGATTGTTTGAATAAACTTACGCATACTTATTAGATTTTGTTGATAGTACCACCAGCAGCTGTGATAGCAGCCTCAGCAGATTTACTGAAAGCGTTAGCTTCTACTGTCAATTTTGCAGTGAGGGTACCGTTACCAAGAATCTTCACCAATTGTGTTTTGTTGATGAAGCCAGCCTCGTGGAGTTCGATCAAGCCGATTTTCTCGAGGTTTTTAGCTTCAGCAAGTGCTTGAAGAGTAGAAAGGTTGATAGCTTTGTACTCTACACGATTGATGTTTTGGAAACCAAACTTAGGCAAGCGGCGTTGCATAGGCATCTGACCACCCTCGAAACCAATTTTCTTAGAGTAACCAGAGCGTGACTTAGCACCCTTGTGACCACGAGTAGAAGTACCACCGAGTCCTGAACCAGGACCACGACCGATACGCTTAGCGGTCTTTACTGAACCAGCAGCTGGCGTTAAATTATTTAATTCCATAATGCTACGATTTTTACAATTAATCAATTACTTTTACCAAGTGTTTAATTTTGTTGACCATGCCGAGGATAGCAGGAGTTGCCTCATGCTCAACTACGGCATTCATCTTGCGAAGACCAAGCGCCAACATAGTATCTTTTTGCACTTGTGGGCAGCCGATTGTGCTGCGTACTTTTTGAACTTTGATTGTTGCCATGATTTTCACAAATTATTAACCGTTAAACACTGTTGATAAGCTCACGCCACGGTTTTGAGCTACAGTACGAGCATCGCGCATTTCGCCGAGTGCTGCGATAGTAGCCTTAACGAGGTTGTGAGGGTTAGAAGAGCCTTTAGATTTAGCCAAGATGTCGGTTACACCAGCTGACTCCAATACGGCACGCATAGCACCACCGGCTTTTACTCCGGTACCATGAGATGCAGGTTGGAGATAAACGCGAGCGCCACCGAACTTAGCGTATTGCTCGTGAGGTACAGTACCCTTGAGTACTGGTACTTGGATAAGGTTCTTCTTTGCAGATTCAGTAGCCTTAGAGATAGCTGCGGTAACTTCGCCAGCTTTACCAAGACCCCAACCTACGATACCAGCCTCATTTCCTACAACAACGATGGCTGCAAATGTGAAAGTACGTCCACCTTTCGTAACCTTAGTTACGCGGTTGACAGCAACGAGGCGCTCCTTGAGCTCCAAGTCTTGTGTTGATTTTACTCGATTCATAACAGTCTCTTTGTTTTAGAATTTGAGACCTGCCTCGCGGGCAGCGTCTGCCAATGATTTAACTCGACCGTGATAGAGGTAGCCATTGCGATCAAATACTACAGCCTCTACGCCAGCAGCTTTAGCAGCTTCAGCGATGAGCTTGCCTACTTGAGCAGCCTTCTCAGTTTTGGTCATTTTATCTTTAATAGCGAGCGAAGATGCAGCTGCAAGTGTTTTACCTTGCAAATCGTCGATAACTTGCGCGTAGATTTGGCTGTTGCTACGGAATACTGTCAGACGAGGACGCTCAGCTGTACCCGAAACACGTGTACGGATAGATGCTTTAATTTTAAGTCTTCTTGCAATTTTCTGATTCATAACTTATTCCTTTCTAATTATTTACCAGCCGATTTACCAGCTTTACGACGAATAACTTCACCTTGGAACTTAATACCTTTACCCTTATATGGCTCTGGTTTGCGGAAAGAGCGAATCTTAGCGCATACTTGGCCGATAAGTTGCTTGTCAGCAGACTCAAGGATAACAAGAGGGTTTTGGTTACGCTCTGACTTGGTCTCTACCTTAACCTCCTTAGGGAGTTGCAAGTAGATTGGGTGGGTATAACCGAGTGCAAAGTTGAGCGTATTTGGCATAGCTGCAGCCATCTCAACACGGTAACCTACACCGACGAGTTCGAGCACTTTCTTATAACCCTCGCTCACACCTACAACCATATTGTTGATGAGCGCGCGATAAAGACCGTGCATAGCGCGGTTTTGCTTCTCATCGTTTGGACGAGTTACGGTGAGTACACCATTCTCTACGGTTACAGTGATGTTAGGGTTAACTTGTTGTTGAAGTTCACCTTTAGGACCCTTAACGGTCACGAGGTTCTCAGGGCTAACTGTCACAGTTACACCTGCAGGAATAGCGATAGGCAATTTACCAATTCTTGACATAGCAGTTCCTCCTTAATTAATAGATGTAACAAATAACCTCACCACCGAGCTTCATACCAAGAGCCTCTTTGTTGGTCATCACACCCTTAGAAGTAGAAAGGATAGCGATACCGAGACCATTGAGCACGCGTGGCATCTCGCGATAGCCAACGTACTGACGAAGACCTGGGGTTGATACACGTTTCAAACTCTTGATGGCGTTAACTTTGTTAACTGGATCATACTTCAAGGCAATCTTGATAGTGCCTTGAGGGCCATCCTCCACGAACTTGTAAGAAAGGATATAGCCCTTCTCGAACAAGATGCGTGTGATCTCTTTCTTCAGATTCGAAGCAGGCACCTCAACTACGCGGTGACCAGCTTTGATTGCATTTCTGAGTCGAGTCAGATAATCTGCGATTGGATCTGTCATAATGTTTTGTTAAATTAATCCCGCCTTTCGGGACAATATTTAATAAATTAATTTTATTTATTCCCCAGAGGCACTTATGTCCTCTGGGCGAATTTCAAAGTGGTTTACCAGCTTGCTTTCTTCACTCCTGGGATGAGTCCAGCAGACGCCATCTCACGGAATTGAATACGACTCAAGCCGAATGCACGCATATAACCTTTTGGACGACCAGTGATTTTGCAACGGTTGTGCAAACGAACTGGGCTAGCGTTCTTAGGCAATGCTTGGAGACCTTCGTAGTCACCATCCTTGAGGAGTTGAGCGCGTTTTGCTGCGTATTTAGCTACGAGTTTTGCGCGTTTTACCTCGCGGGCTTTCATTGATTCTTTTGCCATAGTCTAATTACTTTTTGAATGGTAATCCAAACTCACGCAACAATGCGAAACCTTCCTCATCGGTGTTTGCGGTGGTTACGAAAGTGATGTTCATACCGAGTAGTTTGGTAATGTTATCAATGTTGATTTCAGGGAAGATGATTTGCTCTTGGATACCAAGTGTATAGTTTCCATGGCCATCCATCTTGTTGTGGATACCCTTGAAGTCACGGATACGAGGCAAAGCCACGCGAACGAGGCGCTCCAAGAACTCGTACATACGCTCACCACGGAGAGTTACGCGCACGCCGATAGGCATTTTCTTACGAACCTTGAAACCTGCGATATCCTTTTTGGAGAGTGTAGCAACGGCTTTCTGACCAGTGATGAGTGTCATCTCTTGTTGAGCTACATCGATGAGCTTCTTGTCAGCCACAGCATCTCCAAGACCTTGGTTGAGAACGATCTTCTCGAGTTTAGGGCACTGCATTACTGTAGTGTAGTTAAACTCCTTCATCAGAGCTGGCACAATGCGCTCTAGATAATCTTGTTTTAAACTTGCTGTATTCATTGTTAGATCTCCTTACCAGATTTTTTACTTACGCGGACAAGCTTACCATCCTTCAATACGCGACCAACGCGTACTGGTTTTCCGTCCTCAACTGGGTTGAGGTTAGAGATATGGATAGGAGCCTCCTGTTTAACAATACCTCCTTGAGGATTTTTTGCATTAGGTTTGGTACTCTTAGATACCATATTAACACCTTCTACGATAGCACGTTGTTTCTCTACGAGCACCTCCAACACACGGCCGGTTTTGCCCTTAGAAGCACCTGCGTTCACGTATACGGTATCACCTTTCTTAATATGTAATTTTGCCATATTTGTAGAATTTAGATGATTAGAGCACTTCAGGTGCTAGAGAAATAATTTTCATGTTCGTTTGACGCAACTCGCGAGCCACAGGGCCGAAGATACGTGAACCACGGATCTCACCTGCGTTGTTTACGAGTACGCATGCGTTGTCATCAAAGCGGATGTAGCTACCATCTGGGCGGCGAACCTCTTTCTTAACGCGTACTACGATAGCACGTGTTACAGTACCGTCCTTGATATCAGAAGAAGGAATTACACCTTTTACTGCTACTACGATGGTGTCACCCAAACTGGCGTAACGCTTTTTGGTTCCGCCAAGAACGCGGATGCACAATGCCTCTTTAGCACCTGAGTTGTCCGCAACTACTAGTCTTGATTCTTGTTGTACCATATTACTTAGCCCTTTCTACAATTTGAGTTAAACGCCAACGAACAGTCTTGCTCAATGGACGAGTCTCCATGATGCGTACTGTATCACCGATACCGCACTCATTGTTCTCGTCGTGAGCATGGAACTTGCGAGTTTTATTGACAAACTTGCCATAAATAGGGTGTTTCTCTTTCCAGTGAACAGCAACTACGATAGTCTTGTCCATCTTGTTGGAAACGACAATACCCTGACGCTCTTTTCTTAGATTTCTTGTTTCCATGTCAATTCGTTTTTTACTTTGTTAATTCTCTTTGACGAAGTTCGGTTGCAAGGCGAGCAATTGTCTTACGAGCCACCTTAATCTGCAACGGATTGTCAAGCGGAGAAATGCTGTGATTCAATTTCATACGAACGAGTGCCTCTTTCTCAGCAGCCAAACGCTCTTGGATCTCAGCAGTTGTTAATTCTTTAATTTCAGCTGTTTTCATAATCCTGATTATACATTTTGGGTTGGGTCGTAATCACGTCTTACGACAAATTTGGTTGTAATAGGAAGTTTTTGAGCTGCCAGACGAAGTGCCTCTTTAGCTACCTCGTATGATACGCCGTCAATCTCAAAGATGATACGTCCTGGAGCCAATGGTACTACGAATCCCTCTGGAGCACCTTTACCTTTACCCATACGGACATCCAAAGGCTTCTTGGTGATTGGTTTATCTGGGAAAACGCGGATCCATACTTGTCCTTGACGTTGCATGTAACGAGTTACTGCGATACGAGCTGCCTCGATTTGACGACCTGTCAACCAGATGGTACCAAGACTCTTGATACCGAATGAGCCAAATGCGAGCTCAGTACCACGCTGTGCATTGCCTTTGATGCGGCCTTTTTGGCAGCGGCGGAATTTAGTTTTCTTTGGTTGTAACATAACTGTAATCTACAAATCGGTTAAACATTATTGTTTTTTGTTTCTGCGGAAACCACCACGACGGTCATCACGACGACGATCGCCACGACCAGCCTCTTGCTTTTGTGTGAAGTTTGGAGCAAGATCCTTCTTGCCATAAACCTCACCACGGCAGATCCAAACCTTTACACCAATCATACCTACTTTGGTGAGAGCACCTGCGTGGCAATAATCGATGTCAGCACGGAGAGTGTGCAATGGGGTACGACCCTCTTTGTACATCTCGCTACGTGCCATTTCTGCACCGTTAAGACGACCACTCAATTGGATTTTGATACCCTCAGCGCCCATACGCATGGTAGAAGCGATAGCCATCTTCACAGCACGACGGTAAGCAATCTTACCCTCGAGTTGGCGAGCGATCTTGTTAGCCACGATAGTAGCATCAAGCTCAGGACGCTTAACCTCGAAGATGTTGATTTGCACATCTTGCTTGGTGATTTTCTTCAACTCCTCTTTCAATTTGTCAACCTCTTGTCCGCCCTTACCGATGATGAAACCGGGGCGAGCAGTGCAGACAGTTACAGTCACAAGTTTCAGAGTACGCTCGATAACAATACGAGAAATACTAGCCTCAGCCAAACGGGCATTCAGGTACTTGCGGATCTTGGTATCCTCAAGAATTGTATCTCCGTAGTTCTTACCGCCAAACCAGTTGGAATCCCAACCACGTACAATACCTAGGCGGTTACTAATTGGATTAATTTTCTGTCCCATTTTGTTAATTACTTAGCTTCGTTAGTATTCTTAGTATCTACAAAAATAGTAACATGGTTAGAGCGTTTGCGGATACGATAGCCGCGACCTTGAGGAGCGGTCAACAGACGTTTGAGCATCATACCGCCATCTACCATGATATTACTTACATACAGAGTCTCTTGATCTGCCTTCTTACCGGTCTTTACTTCCCAGTTAGCGATAGCAGATTTCAAAAGTTTCTCGAGGGAGCGTGATGCCTCTTTGGTAGAGAAATGCAACGCACCCAGTGCACGGTTCACTTCCATTCCACGAATCATATCTGCAACAAGGCGCATTTTGCGTGGAGATGTAGGAACGTTATTAAGCTTTGCAAAGTATTGGCTCTTGCGAGCTTCTTTCATTGCTTCAGCTGCATTATGTTTTCTAGCACCCATTTTTAATTCTAAAATTTAATTTGTTGTTTGAATGATTCATGGATTAACGATTACCCGAGTGACCACGGAATGTACGAGTAGGAGCAAACTCGCCGAGCTTGTGACCTACCATGTTCTCAGTGATGTACACAGGGATGAACTTATTTCCATTGTGAACTGCAATAGTATGACCTACGAAATCAGGAGAAATCATAGATGCACGGCTCCAAGTCTTGACAACATCTTTCTTGCCAGACTCATTCATAGCCAACACCTTATTCTCCAACTTTACGTTGATAAATGGTCCTTTTTTCAATGAACGACTCATAATTTCTCTTAATTTAATAGGTTATTTTTTTCTTCTTTCAATAATGTATTGATTGCTCAAGTTCTTTGGAGCACGTGTCTTGTAGCCCTTAGCCAGCAAGCCCTTGCGTGAACGTGGGTGTCCACCAGATGCGCGGCCTTCACCACCACCCATTGGGTGATCTACTGGGTTCATTGCCACACCACGGTTGCGTGGACGACGGCCTAACCAACGGCTACGACCTGCCTTACCACTCTTCTCCAATGCGTGGTCGCTATTGCCAACCACACCAACGGTTGCTTTACATGCAGCAAGCACCTTGCGCAATTCGCCAGAAGGCAACTTGATGATTGCATACTTATCCTCGCGAGAAGACAATTGTGCAAACACACCTGCCGAACGAACCATGCATGCACCTTGACCTGGACGCAACTCAATGTTGTGAATCAGCGTACCAAGAGGCATGTTAGCCATTGGAAGAGCATTTCCTACTTCAGGTGCCACATCTGGACCTGAGATTACTGTTTGACCTACTTGCAAACCAGTTGGTGCAAGAATGTAACGTTTTTCGCCATCAGCGTAGAACAAGAGTGCGATACGAGCCGAACGGTTTGGATCGTACTCAATAGTTTTTACTACTGCTGGTACACCATCTTTGTTACGTTTGAAGTCAATTACGCGATATTTCTGCTTGTGTCCACCACCAATATAACGCATGGTCATCTTACCTTGATGGTTACGACCACCTGTCTTGGTTTTACCGAACACAAGAGATTTCTCTGGTGCACTTGCGGTAATTGTATCAAATGCGCCAATAACTTTGTGTCTTTGCCCCGGTGTAGAGGGTTTTAATTTACGTACAGCCATTTTTAGATATTGCTATAAAAATCAATTGTTTCACCTTCTTTCAATGTAACGATTGCTTTCTTGTAAGCTTGCTTAGCACCGCGAATCAAACCGCTCTTAGTATAGCGTTGTTTGGTCTTTGGAGCTTGGATCAATGTGTTTACATCAAGCACTTGTACATTGTACAACTCTTCTACTGCCTTCTTGATTTCTACCTTGTTGGCAGTACGAACTACCTGAAAACCATAACGGTTAAACTTTTCGCCTGCGGCGGTCATCTTCTCAGTGACGATTGGTTTTAAAATAATTGCCATAGTTGTAACCTCCTTATGCTAAAGTTGCCTCAATTGCTGCCAATGCGCCCTCTACGAGAACCACTGCGCTTGAGTTCATGATTGCGTATGTATTCAGTTCATTTACAGTCACCACATTGGTGCGCTCGATATTGCTTGCTGACTTGAGAACATTGTAGTTATTCTCTGGCAACACGAACAATACCTTCTTACCAGCTACTTGCAAGTTGTTCATTACCTCTACCATAGCCTTGGTCTTTGGAGCATCAAATTGCAAAGCGTCTACTACGACGATTTGACCGTTTTGAGCACGCAAAGAGAGTGCGCTACGACGAGCCAATTGTTTAACTTTCTTGTTCAATTTGAAACCATAGTCACGTGGAACTGGACCAAAGATTGTACCACCACCTACGCGAACTGGAGACTTCAAATCACCTGGACGAGCACCGCCACCACCTTTTTGGCGACCGAGCTTACGGGTTGAGTGAGCATTCTCGCTACGCTCTTTTGATTTCGCTGTACCTTGACGATTATTTGCCAAATATTGCTTTACATCCAAATAAATGGCGTGGTCGTTAGGCTCGATACCGAAGATAGCATCATTCAGAACTACCTTCTTGCCGGTTTCTTTGCCGGCCATGTTCAAAATACTAAGTTCCATACCTCTTATTTGTTAATTGTAACGATTGAATTTTTAGCACCTGGAATACTACCCTTGACCATGATCAAGTTGTACTCAGGAATCACCTTTAATACTACAAGGTTTTGTACAGTTACGCGGTCTGTACCCATGTGACCTGCCATGCGAGTACCTGGGAATACGCGAGCTGGGTAAGCACATGCACCAATTGAACCTGGAGCACGCAAACGGTCATCTTGACCGTGGGTAGATTGACCTACACCACCAAAGCCGTGACGCTTAACTACACCTTGGAAACCTTTACCTTTAGAAGTACCTACTACGTCAACATAAGTGTTCTCTTCAAACATGTCAACGGTCAAGGTATCTCCCAGTTTGACTTCTTGTTCGAATCCATCGAACTCGGCTAAATGACGCATTGGTTGTACACCTGCAGCCTTGAAGTGACCTACCTCTGCCTTGTTGGTGTGCTTCTCGCTCTTTGGCATGAAACCAACTTGTACAGCAGCATAGCCATCCTTCTCAACTGTCTTGAGTTGGGTAACAACGCAAGGACCAGCCTCAATCACGGTGCATGGGATATTCTTGCCATCAGCACCGAAAACGGATGTCATTCCGATTTTTTTACCTAATAATCCTGGCATTTTTTTGCTGTGATTAAAATTGTTAATTAATTATTACTTTTTCCACTCTCGCCCTCGGGATTACGCGTCTTGCGACCTTGTCTATCCGAGGGAAGTGGTCTTTTTGTTTATCAAACCTTGATTTCTACTTCCACACCACTTGCGAGCTCGAGTTTCATCAATGCCTCTACAGTCTTTTGGTTAGATTGATAAATGTCAATCAAACGCTTGTAGCTTGACAACTCAAATTGCTCACGGCTCTTCTTGTTAACGAAAGTTGAGCGGTTTACTGTGAAGATGCGCTTGTGAGTTGGCAATGGAATTGGACCACTTACTACTGCACCTGTTGCTTTTACGGTCTTCACAATTTTCTCAGCTGACTTGTCAACCAAATTGTGGTCGTACGATTTCAGTTTAATACGAATTTTTTGACTCATTGTCTTTAGTTTTTTAATGTTGTTCTACGTTATCCTTGGCGCTCGCACATCCAAAGAGTCATTTGCTCAGATGACTCACGCTTCGGGTTTACTTATCTTATCCGCCTACCCTACACATGCCGCGCTCGGAACCTTGAAACCTTGGACCCTTTTTACAGCGCAGCGTATATATTATATTAAGTACGCGGGTGCGTGCGCACTTGCACGCGTGAGTGAAGAGGTTTGAAGTATTGAGCGGCCCTTTGCTCAACCTTTTCGAACTTTCGAACTCGGTTGGTTATTTTTTTCAAGCCAAGGACCAACACATTGGAAGATTGGTCCTTGACCCAAATTGTTCATTATACAAGATCTACACGACCACCGCACTCAGTCAAAACTGTCTTAGCGATAGTGCTAGATACTGCATCATAGTGAGAGAACTCCATGCTGCTGGTTGCACGACCAGAAGTGATAGTACGCAATGCGGTTACATAACCGAACATCTCGCTCAATGGTACCTTAGCCTTGATAATACGCGCACCAGTACGAGCGGTATCCATACCCTCTACTTGACCACGACGTTTGTTCAAGTCGCCGATAACATCACCCATGCTCTCCTCTGGAGTTACAACCTCCACCTTCATGATTGGCTCCATCAATACTGGTTTCGCCTTAGCGCAAGCGCTCTTGAACGCCATTTGTGCGCAGATATCAAATGAAAGTTGGTCAGAGTCAACTGGGTGGAAGCTACCGTCCACCAAAGTAACCTTCAAGGTATCCAATGGATAACCAGCCAAGATACCAGTCTTCATAGCGGTTGTAAAACCTTTCTCTACTGCTGGGATATACTCTTTTGGCACGTTACCACCCTTAACCACGTCAACAAATTGCAAGCCACCTTCGAAGCCCTCGTCTGCTGGCTCAACGCGAACGATAATGTCAGCGTATTTACCACGACCACCTGATTGCTTCTTGTAGGTCTCACGCAACTCTACTGGAGCAGAGATTGCCTCGCGGTATGCTACTTGAGGACGACCTTGGTTACACTCTACCTTAAACTCACGTTTCAAGCGGTCGATAATAATCTCAAGGTGAAGCTCACCCATACCAGAGATCACAGTTTGACCTGTTTGCTCGTCAGTCTTAACAGTAAAGGTAGGATCCTCCTCAGCCAATTTTGCCAAACCTACGCCGAGTTTGTCAAGGTCAGCTTGACTCTTTGGCTCTACTGAGATACCAATCACAGGTGCTGGGAACTCGATAGACTCCAATACGATTGGCTTGTCCTCAGAGCACAATGTGTCACCTGTACGAATATCTTTAAAACCTACACCTGCACCAATATCACCAGCTGCGATTGTCTCTACTGGGTTTTGGTGGTTAGAGTGCATTTGGAAGATACGAGAGATACGCTCGCGCTTACCAGAACGTGGGTTGAATACATATGAACCTGCATCCAACTTACCGCTATACACGCGGAAGAAGCACAAACGACCTACATATGGGTCTGTAGCAATCTTAAATGCCAAAGCACAAAGAGCATCATCCTCTTTTGGCTCGCGCGTGATCGCGTCACCCGTGCGTGGGTCCGTACCGTCTATAATAGGGGTATCCATTGGACTTGGCAAGTATGCACAAACTGCGTCCAACATAGTTTGCACACCTTTGTTCTTAAATGAAGAACCACAAACCATTGGGAACATTTGCATGCTCAAGCAACCTTTGCGGATTGCAGCACGAATCTCGTCCTCGGTAATGGTTGAAGGATCATCAAAGTATTTCTCCATCAACGCATCATCAAACTCAGAGATAGTCTCCAACATTTTGTCGCGCCACTCCTCTGCCTCTGCTACGAGGTTTGCAGGAATCTCCTCAACGCTGTAGTCAGAACCCATAGTCTCATCATTCCAGATGCATGCCTTCATAGTCACAAGGTCAACAACGCCCTTGAATGTCTCCTCAGCACCGATAGGAATTTGGATTGGACATGGGTTTGCACCAAGCACCTCTTTGATTTGAGTTACTACGTCGAAGAAGTTTGCACCACTACGGTCCATCTTGTTTACGTAGCAAATACGAGGTACATTGTATTTGTCAGCTTGACGCCATACAGTCTCTGATTGTGGTTGCACACCACCTACTGCACAGAACGCAGCCACAGCACCATCCAAGATACGGAGTGAACGCTCTACCTCTACAGTAAAGTCCACGTGGCCCGGGGTGTCAATCAAGTTGATTTTGTATTTGTCACCCTTGTAATTCCAAAAGGTAGTGGTAGCAGCAGAGGTAATTGTAATACCACGCTCTTGCTCTTGCTCCATCCAGTCCATAGTTGCAGCACCATCGTGCACCTCACCAATCTTGTGAGTCAAACCAGTGTAGAACAAAATACGCTCAGAGGTAGTAGTCTTACCAGCATCAATGTGAGCCATGATACCGATATTTCTGTTTAATTTCAAATCGTGTTTAGCCATCTTCTTGTCTAATTAGCGATTAAAAACGGAAGTGTGCAAATGCACGGTTAGCCTCTGCCATGCGGTGCATATCCTCTTTACGTTTGAAGGCACCACCTTGGTTGTTAAATGCATCCATGATCTCAGCTGCGAGCTTCTCAGCCATTGAGTGGCCACCACGCTTGCGAGCAAAGAGAATCATATTCTTCATTGAAATCGACTCCTTGCGGTCAGCACGAATCTCTGTTGGCACTTGGAATGTTGCACCACCGATACGTTTTGACTTAACCTCTACCAAAGGAGTGATGTTGCTAAGAGCCTGTTTCCAGATTTCAAGTGGAGTTTGCTCACCCTTCATCTTGTTACCAACAGTCTCCAAAGCGGTGTAGAATACGCTGTATGCGGTATTCTTCTTACCGTCGAGCATAAGGTGGTTCACAAATTTTGCCACCATCACCTCGCCATATACTGGATCTGGGAGAATTACTCGTTTTTTTGGTTTTGCTTTTCTCATTGTTTTGTTTTTGTTTTTTGTTGATTGTCTTAACTTCAGTAGATTTCTTCAGTTTTCAGGCTTCAGTTTTCACCCTTCAGTTTCAAGTTTTCACCTTTCAGTTTTCAGATTTCAGTTTTTCACCCTTACTCCATCTACTTACTCAACCGATCAACCCATTAATAATCTGTCCCATCGTATGGAACTTTTAGTTAGTTTTTGTTAGGAATTACTTCTTAGCTTTAGGACGCTTTGCGCCATATTTGCTTCGACGTTGCAAGCGGTTTGCTACACCAGCGGTATCCAATGTACCACGAACGATGTGGTAACGTACACCTGGAAGGTCTTTCACACGACCACCGCGCACCATAACGATGCTGTGCTCTTGCAAGTTGTGACCCTCACCTGGGATGTAAGCGTTCACCTCCTTTTGGTTTGTCAAGCGAACACGTGCTACTTTACGCATAGCAGAGTTTGGCTTCTTAGGAGTTGTAGTGTAAACGCGTACACATACGCCACGACGTTGTGGGCAGCTATCCAATGCTGGACTCTTGCTCTTGTCGATAAGTTCTGCTCTTCCTTTTCTAACTAATTGTTGAATTGTAGGCATTGTAACTTTTAATTTTGGTTAATAATTATTGTTTGTTAATTGTTGTTTTCACACTCTCTCGCATTATGCTCGCGTACACGCGCCGCGAAAAAGCATGCAAAGGTACTACTTTTTTCTGATTTGACCAAATATTCGACGGGAAAAATGCCATTTTTCTGCAAAAATCGTTCATTTTTCTTTACTTTTTTCATTTTGCTACTTCGACTTTGCAAAATCCACCCCTATTTTTGCCTTTTTTTCGTCCCTACCCTTCTGCCATAAATCAGCCAAAAACAACCACTTATATACCTTTTCAACACCCCATTTTTCGCTACTGAAAAACCCTTTTTCTTTTCTACTTTCCCCGTCAAACAACAGCGCAACCTACCAACTACAGCGAAGCGATCTACTAACTACACCTTTACACCTTACACCTTACACTTTACACCAAACACTGCATCTGTACAAAATCCCCACAACTACCACATAATCAATCATTCTTCTCGCAAAATCATGTACAATTCACCCACACTCTTGCCCACGTCCAATATTTTTACTACCTTTGCAAACGAAATCACCAAACACACCGCTTTATGCAACCAATCCGTCATCTCTCATACCTGTTCCTCTGCCTGCTTTTGGTATCCTGTGGCTACACCACCCGCTACCAAGAAGCGCAAACCACGATCGCCATCGCAGATAGCTTAGACCAAAACGTGCACACCCTCTACGACGACACCGCAGCGCTTCAGCAAACCATCCGCACGCTCGACAACCCTTTCGGCAGACTCTTTGCACACAACCAACTCGGCAAAGCCCACTACTACATGGGGCGCCATCTCAGTCTCAACAACCAAATCACCCAAGCTGCAGCGCATTATATCGCTGCCGACCGCGCGCAGATAGATGACCCTATCTATCGCGGGCGTATCAACTCCTGCATGGCGCACATAGCCAAACAAAACGAGAGCGACACGCTCGCACTCATCTTCTTCCTTCGCGCCAACCGCGCCTTCCACGAGAGCGGCAAAGAATGGTACTACGCGCATACCCTGTTGGATGTCAGTGAGTTCCACACCTACCTTCACCATTTCGCCGAGGCAGACAGCATACTCCGTATCGCTGCCTCCTACAACATAGACGACTACTACCTCGCGCGCTTCCACGAGACCAAAGGCCTCTATTTCTACGAGCAACTTCAATATGATTCTGCCCTCCACCACTTCCACCACGCCTTAGACCTCTGGCAATACGAAGAAGACCGCCTCTATACCTATAAGAAACTCATGCAAGTCTATCTTGACATGGGCGATCAAGCATCGGCATTGCCTTACGCACAGATTATTGTGGAGCATTCCGCTACGCCCAACGAACTGGTCAATGCCTACTACTGCCTCATGCAGGATGCCAAAGCCAACAACGATATTGAACTGCTGAGCCGTTATGCCCACGCACGACAAGATGCCAACCGCCTGCTTAACGCACAAGTCGGCAAGTACCACGGCGCACTCACCCTGCTCAAAGAGCATTTGGCAAACCCTTATCCTTATCGCTGGGCATGGATTACGCTCCTATGCCTACTCGCTGCCTGCTTACTACTAATCATCGCTATCCTGCTGCACCGCCGACATGCTGCCCGTCGCTTGCAAGTGGCACATCATCAGATAGATGACTTGTCTATTACTGCCCAACTATCCGACATCCGCGCCACCTATCCACGCCCTCGCAAACAGTGGAACGACTACAACGAACTAAAGAAGGACTTAGCTCCCCAACTCCACGACTGGCTATCTGAGTTGGAAACGCACCAACTATCCAACCGTGAAAATGTTTTTTGTACGTATATGCTCCTTTATCCCAATGCTTCATTGGAGGAACTGGCAGATTGGATGCACTACTCCGCCACAGGCGTCAGCACCTTCAAACGCCGCATCGCACAGAAGATAGGCATCCCCACCCGAGAACTGTATCATTTCCTACATGAGATGCTACAAAGCGAAAAATAAAAACTGTACATTTTTAATATAATCAATAGATAATCAATACAATACTTTTTTGCTAGCAGTACAAACATCCAAACCTATTGCATCGTTTCAAGAAAAGCAGTACCTTTGCAGCAAAATCCGCTATCTCTCCGCTGTCAATTACGGTAGATATACGGTACATATACGATAGATATACGTTAGATACACGATAGATAACTATAGGAACACCATAAGAAACCCCAATGTATAACCTATAAATAATAGCGATATGAAAACAATAAACTCCCTTCGCAGCAAACTCCTTGCTCTCACCCTCGCCCTCATGGCTAGTGTGTCTTCCTTCGCGTATGATTTTCAAGTAGATGGGCTGAACTACACCATAACAAGTAGTGTAGACCCTTATACTGTAGAAGTCACAAAAAATATATCAGATAATGGTAATAATTATGAAGGCTATACATCCATAACCATTCCGAAGAGTGTTCTACATAATGGAGTGAAATATCAAGTAACTGGGATTGGGAAAGAAGCATTTTTATATACTTCTGTAAGTGAATTTACCATCCCTGAGACGGTAAAATATATAGCAGAAAGTGCATTTGGCGGATCTTTTGAGTTAACTTCAATTGAGATTCCTAATAGTGTAACAGATATCGGTTCAGCAGCATTCACAAGTTCTGACAAATTAACCTCTGTCATATTAGGTGACGGGGTAACTACTATTGGTCCTCTGGCTTTTATGGGGTGTAGAGCGTTGCAAACTATAAATATTCCTGAAAGTGTTACCGCAATTTCAGCACTTGCATTTTACGATTGCCCTAAAATAACGGATGTTAAATTGAACAATGGCCTTGTGGAGATTAAAGATCAGGCATTCTCATATACCAATATTACATCTATTGAAATACCCAAAAGCGTTACAATTTTAGGTCTAAATCCATTCTCTTACATACCATCTTTGACAAAACTGTCAGTAAAAAAAGGTCATCCTTTATTTAATAGTGACCCCAATAGCAATGCTATCATAGAAACAGCAACGAATACCCTTGTAGCTGGTTGTCGCTATAGTATAGTACCTAATACGATAACAGCAGTAGGGAAAGCTGCATTTATGGGATGTAAGGGGCGTACTGAATTATCCCTACCTAATTCAGTAAAAACCATTAATGATAGCGCTTATTTTGGTTGTATAGATTTAAAAAGTATTGATATTCCAAATTCAGTTACTACAATTGGGAGTGAGGTCTTTAGCTGGTGTGCTAGTGCAACATCCTTAACGATAGGGGAAAATGTTAATAGTATTGGAGGTCGAGCATTTTGGGGGTGTGAAAAAATAAAAACTGTGACCTGTAATGCTATTGTTGTACCAAATTTAGGAGAAGATGTGTTTGACTATATGTTTGATGGAAATATACATCTTGCAACCCTCTATGTCCCTGCAGAATCTGTAGAAGCATATAAAACGGCAGCCCAGTGGAAAGACTTTGGTCAAATATTGCCTATTGAACCTACTACTTCCTACAAATCCCAATGGTGCGACCAATGGAATATCCTTTCGCACGGATATCAAGGTCCGCAAGACCCGTTGGCAGCGGCGTGTACGAGCATATTTTGGTTGAGTAATAATACTGTCAATAGAGATGGTCAAGAGTATATCCCTCTTATGTGCTCATCCAGTAGACCTGATGTGGAATCAACTAATCTCATTGGTGAATTGCGCTTTACAGAAGACAAGCAAGTGTATTTCTATTATGACAACACCGAATACCTGCTCTATGATTTTGATGTACAAGTTGGTGATACATTGGATATTTTTGGAGGTATTGAACTCTATAGTTATAGTTTTGTTGAGCAAAAGACTTACCCACATGTGATAACTAAAATAGACACGTTGGATGATGGCAGATTGCAAATCACATCAGATGCTATAGTTATATTCGAAGATGGCGAGGTCGGGACTTTTGAGGAAAAGCAGCAACAAATATGGATAGAAGGATTGGGTTCGACCAATGGCATAGTTTATACAAGTATCAATCCAGGTATTGCTGGAGATGTAGCTATCGTTATGCTGTGCGCATATCGCGATGATGAGTGTGTTTATAAAACAGATTCTAATGATCCATACTGGATTGATTATACGCAACTTGGTTGTGTGTATAACGAAGGTGACTTTATTGAGGGTGCATTCCCTATACTGTCTGGCTTGCAACGAACGGTTTACGATGAGTTCTGTGGAGAAGCAGAAATAGGTGCTGTTTATACTGGAAAACAAACATTCGATAAAATATTCTTTGAGAACAACAAACCCTATATCCTTTGTAATGATTATCTCCTACGCGAAGAAGATAATAAGATATTGATATATAGCCAACTACTTAATAAAGACCTTGTGTTGTATGACTTCACGTTGGAAGTAGGCGACTCGCTGCCAGCGTTGTATATTGATTACCATGCGCGCAATGCTCGCAATGCTATGGATTGGATGCCATATAATCCAGATGTGGTAGATTACAACATAGACTTCGATGGAACAATATACCCTGCTGACACATTTGTAGTGACAGATATTTCTAATGTTACTCTCCTTGACGGAAAGGAATACAAAAAATGGACATTCGACAATGGTATGGAGTATGTAGAGGGTATTGGCATGTATGGCGGTCGTCGCAACGGTAATTTCTTCGGATTGATTCAGGAAGTCGTTGTTCCATGTCACATTGGCACACACCTCGTCTGCGTAAGCAAAAATGGCAAACTCCTCTACCAAATGGACGACGCCGAAATGGAACGCCTTGGCACAGCGTGCCTATGTGAAGCAGAGACTCCCGAAGACCTCTTCCCAACCCTTTGGGGCTTGCAGCAGACTATTTGTAGTGGTTATTATGGCGAAGAAGGTGATGAATGGGCATCAGGACTGACAGGTCCAAGCCAAGAAATAACAATGATGGATGGCAAACCTTACCTTCAATGGGGAAGTTGGTACTTACGAGAGGAGAATGACAAAATCCTCGTTTATAGCGAAATACAGAAAAAAGATTTGGTGTTGTATGATTTCACATTGGAGTTAGGAGATACATTGACCACTTTAAATTTGGTAACTCCTGAATTCCTCGAATACGAAGGAATTGTAGGAATTGTGGACTATCCTCTGTCAGATTATGACTATACATATCCTATTGACACATTGGTTGTTACTGAGTTATCAAAAGAGACATTGTTGGATGGAAAAGAATATACACGCTGGAAATTTAGCGATGGTACGGTGTATGTAGAAGGTATCGGTTCAATGAGCGAAACATTCTTCCATCACATTGCGGATCATTTACCTGTTCCTGTGAGTTATTTAGGTTCTTACCTTGTCTGCGTAAGCAAGAACAACAAACTCCTCTACCAGATGGATCCTGTTAAAATGGATGAATTAGGCGCAGAGTGCCTATGCGACTACAATCGTGGACCTCGCAAGGACAATGCCAAAGATGGACAGATTGGTGGCAGACCAACCCCTACACAATGGAATCAGTTAGAAGTTGTGCTTCGCCAAATGGATAACAACCACACTATCTTGCAAGCAGAGACATTCAGCTACACGTTAGAAGACATCTCGCAACAGGTGAACAACAAAACTTATTTCCAACTCGCACGCCAATCTACCAAAGATACTGCCACCACCAAGTCTGTAGTAGGTGCACTGCATTTCGGCAAAGATGAAGACAACCGCGTGTACTTCCTCCGCGATGGAGTAGAATATGTCCTTTACGACTTCACCGCCGAAATAGGCGACACTGTGGAAATCTTCGCAGGTATCAACAACTACCCTCAAGAAACCACCTACACCCATGTGGTGGTTGATAAAGACACCACTGAAGATGGAGCTTGCAGAATGTTCCTGGAGGTAGTATTCCCAGAAGAAACCACGACTGCCGAAAACGCAGAAAAAGTCTGGTTAGCAGGTCTCGGTTCTATCGATGGCATTGTGCATAACGCAGCCAAACGAACAAACAACGCTCACGCTGCCCCAAGCAGAAGTGCTAGCAGCAGCGAAACAGAAAGTTCAGTCATGCTCTGCGCTTGGCGCGAAGATAGTTGCCTCTACACCACCAACCACCCCGACTACGAAACCTTCGGTTGTGTCTATAACCAAGAACCAACATCGGTAGAGGACATTTCCACTTCCCAATCCTCGTACCAGAAAATCATACGAGAAGGACAATTCCTCATTCTCCACAATGGCAAAACCTATAGCATAATGGGAATAGAGTTGTAATTTAGAGTTCAAGCGCGGGCATCAAGCCCGCGCTACTTTTATCCCTCAGCACAGAGAACCATCATCAACACCTTACACCTACGCACAGCGCACACAACCCGCCAAAGGCGCACCACCTCGCAATGCCGACACAACCTCTTGCAAAACAAGACACAACAAAAAAATGCACCTACTCTTGTGTATGTGCATTTTTTTTTGTACCTTTGCAGCCCAAATTCAAAAAAGGAATTTATGCGTTATTCATTTAGTGTACCATAGTAGATAAAAGAAATGCAGAAATCGGATTATATCATTGAGGTAAATCACGTTTCCAAACAATTCGCAGATGGAAAATTTGCCTTAGACGATGTAAGCCTCTCAGTGAAGAAAGGCGAGTTCGTAACTATCTTAGGCCCCTCGGGTTGCGGTAAGACTACCCTGCTACGTTGTATAGCAGGTTTTCAAGTAGCCACAGAAGGGGACATTCTATTAAATGGCGAGGACGTAACACAAATGCCTCCGCACTTGCGCGATGTGAACACGGTGTTTCAGAAATACGCGCTCTTCCCACACTTAAACGTATTTGATAATGTGGCTTTCGGTCTGAAACTGAAGAAGATGGACAAGAAAGTCATTGAAAAGAAGGTAAAGCAGGCACTGAAAACTGTCGGCATGACGGACTATGAATATAGGGACGTGGACAGTTTGTCGGGCGGTCAGCAACAACGTGTGGCTATTGCTCGTGCGATTATCAACGAGCCAGAGGTGCTGCTGCTGGATGAGCCATTGGCTGCGCTCGACCTGAAGATGCGCAAAGACATGCAGATGGAGCTACGCGAGATGCACAAGAAACTCGGCATCACTTTCATATACGTAACGCACGACCAAGAAGAGGCACTCACCCTCAGCGACCGCGTGGTGGTCATGCGCGAGGGAAAGATTCAGCAGATTGGTACACCTACGGACGTGTATAACGAACCGCAAAACTGCTTCGTAGCCGACTTCATTGGTGAGAGCAATATCTTAGACGCTACTATGGTGAAGGACGGCGTGGTGAACTTCTGCGAGAAGGACTTCGAGTGCGTGGACAAAGGCTTTGGCGAAGACCAAGAGGTGGATGTGGTGATAAGACCCGAAGATATTTATATCGGGCGATTAGGCGATGAGGCGAAAGGCAAAGAGGCGAAAGGCAAGGAGAGCCCATGGCAATTGCATGGCGAGGTGCAGAGTTGTATCTTCAAAGGTGTGCACTATGAGATGACCGTGCTGACCGACAACGGATATGAATTGATGATTCAAGACTACCATGCCTTTGAACCAGGCACGAATGTAGGACTATTGGTCAAGCCAGAAGATATACAAGTAATGAAGAAAGAACGCCTATGCAACACTTTTGATGGCGAAGTGTTGGAAGACAACCGTGTGCGTTTCTTAGATGAGGAATGGGATATTCCAGAGCGCGTGGCAGAACGCTTTGAAGTGGGCGAAGAAGTGGAAGTGGAAGTGGACTTCAATCGTGTAAACTTGCAGGATGATGAGGAAGATGGCGTGCTGTGCGGCGAGGTATATTTCATCTTGTACAAAGGCGACCATTATCATTTGACCGTCCGCACCGATGACGGCGACGACCTGTACGTGGACACCAACGACGTGTGGGATGACGGCGACCGAGTGGGAATACGTATTGCACCAAGTTATATACGTCTTTATAAGAAAGAGGTTAAAGGACGCCCTGAAGGGCTATAGGACGCGGCAAAGCCGCTATAGGTTATAGGCATGAAAAATAGTAAATTAAGAATGGTTTTTCAGTCGCGGAGTACATGGGCATGGCCCTATGCGCTGTTTATGCTGTGCTTGGTGGTACTGCCGCTATTGCTGATTGCGGTGTATGCCTTCACAGATGCGAACGGCAGCTTTACAATACAGAACTTTGTGAGTTTCTTCACCAAGTCCGAAGCGATAAACACATTTATCTATTCCTTGGCTATCGCACTAATCACCACAATCATCTGCCTGCTATTGGGCTACCCCGCAGCATATATCATGGCGATGGCAGACTTCAAGACACCACAAGTGATGGCGATGCTATTCATTCTGCCCATGTGGATAAACTTCTTGCTCCGCACGATTGCGACAGTGGAGTTATTCCGCATGTTCGGTTTGCCACTGGGCGAAGGGGCTCTGCTGTTTGGCATGGTGTATGACTTCCTGCCCTTCATGATTTACCCGATTTACAACACCTTGCAGAAGATGGACACTAGTCTGATTGAGGCAGCACACGACTTGGGCGCAAAGCGTCATCAAGTATTCTTGAAAGTGACTTTGCCACTCTCCATGCCGGGTATCTATTCGGGCATCGTGATGGTGTTTATGCCTACGGTTTCTACCTTTGCTATCGCTGAGTTGCTGACCCACAACAAGGTGACCTTATTCGGCTCACTCATCCAACGCTGCTTCGGCGAAGGCGGTATAGCAATGTGGAACTACGGCGCAGCATTGTCGCTGATAATGCTGATAATCATAGGATTGACCAGCTTCTTTGGAGGCGATAAGGAGGATATAAATAGGTAATAGGACGGCGCAAGCGCCTATGGGACGCCCTGAGGGGCTATAGGACGCGGCAAAGCCGCTATAGGTTATAGGTTAAAGGCAAGGATATATGTTTGAAAATTATAAGAAATCAAAAGTGGAGAAGCGCAGTTTAACATCGCGCATAGCAGCACAAGCATACTTGTGGTTGCTGCTGGTGGTGTTGTATGCCCCTATTCTGCTGATTATCATATTCTCGTTCACACAGAGCAAAGTGTTTGGTAACTGGACGGGATTTACGTTAGGGTTATACGAGAACCTATTCACGGGTTACGATGCTGTGGCGCAAGTGAAAGTGGACCCGAACTTGTACCGTGCCATCTTCTTCACAGTGGTGATTGCGTTCGCTTCGGCAATCATCTCCACTATGTTGGGCACATTGGCAGCGATTGGTATCTATCATATGCGTTCGCGCGATAGAAAGATAATGACCTTTATGAATAGCATCCCGATGATTAACCCCGATATTCTGACAGGTATCAGTCTGTTCTTGCTATTCGTGTTCTTGGGTATCAGTCGCGGACTGGGCACGGTGATTGCTGCACACGTGGTGTTCTGTACGCCGTATGTAGTACTGAGTGTGATGCCCCGCCTCACGAAAATGAATCCAAACATCTACGAAGCAGCATTGGACTTAGGTGCTACCCCCTTCCAAGCATTGCGCAAAGTGATGATGCCCGAACTATGGCCAGGAATGATTAGCGGATTTATCTTGAGCTTAACATTGAGCATTGACGACTTCGGTGTGACTTACTTCACCAAAGGTAGTAGCGGACTAGAAACCCTCTCCACTTTCATTTACGCGGACGCGCGCAAAGGTGGTTTGACACCTGAGCTCAGACCCCTATTTTCACTGATATTCTTGACCATTTTGGTCTTGCTGATAATAATGAATATACGAACCCATAAACAACAAAACAAAACGAAATGAAAAAGTTCTTTTTTGCTGTAGCCGCTTTGGTGCTACCTTGTGTATTGGTATCTAACGCTTTTGCTGCTGATCGCGAGCATACGCTCAAAGTTTATAACTGGGCCGATTATATCGACATGAACGTGCTCAACGGTTTCCCTGCTTGGTACTACGAGCAAACGGGAGAGCAGGTAGAAGTGCTATACCAAACTTTCGACATCAACGAGTCGATGCTCACCGAGATTGAGGTGGGACAAGAGGATTACGACGTGATTTGTCCATCGGAATACATCATTGAGCGCATGTTGCGCAACGGACTGCTGCAACCTATCAATAAAGATTTTGGGCAGACACCCGACTATACCAAACTGGTTTCCCCTTTTGCTGTAGATAAGTTCCAACAGATGGCACCCGACAGCAGTGTATGCGTAGCAGACTACACTGTGGGCTATATGTGGGGTACAACTGGTATTCTCTATAACACCGCATTGGTGGACAAATCTGAAATACTTTCTTTAGGCGGTTTGCAGAACCCTAAGTTTGCTGGCAAAGTGTTTATGAAAGATGCCTTCCGCGACATCTACTCCGTAGTAGTACTCTATGCTTACCGTGACGAGATTGCCCGTGGCGAAGTGACCCGCGATGAGTTGGTGGCAAACGTGACCGATAAGCGTATTCAACGCGTAGAGGAGTTCCTCACCAGCATGAAAGACAATATCGCAGGTTGGGAAGTGGACTTCGGCAAAGAGGAGATGACCAAAGGCAAAGCATGGCTCAACCTCAGCTGGTCAGGCGATGCACAATGGGCAATCGATGAGGCAAGCGAAGTGGGCGTTAACCTCGAATACTTTGTGCCTGAAGAGGGTAGCAATGTGTGGTTCGACGGATGGTGTATCCCTATCTATGCGAAGAACACCAAGGCCGCAAGCTACTTCATCAACTATATGTGTATGCCAGAGAACGCCATCCTCAACATGGAGGAGATTGGCTATGTGAGCGTAGTAGCAGACTCTACTATTCTTGCATGGGCAAACGATGAGGAGATTGAAGCGACCTCCGACCTAACTTATTTCTTTGGCGAAGGAGCAGAGGCGGTACATGCCAACCACGTCTTCTATCCAGATGCCAAAGTAATTGAGCGTTGCGCACTCATGCACGACTGCGGTGATAAGACCGAGGATATGTTGGCTATGTGGTCACGTGTCAAGGGCGACAACTTGAGCAGCGGATTGGTGATATTCATCATCGTTGTATTGGTGCTCATCATGGTGGTGGTGATTATCCAAGCCATCAATCGCAAACGCCAACGCGATATGCAACGCAAAAAACGTAACCGTAGAAAAAGATAATTACTTTATAGCCAATGAAACGAATTGTTTGTATCATAGCAAGTGTGGTCTTGGGAATATCCTATACAATAGCTCAAGACTACGAACAGGCATTCAAGAATGTTCAACAGCAGTTTGAACAACGTATGCCTAATACGCAAAACAACCTAAAACAGTATCTTGACCAATATCCTTACACGACTTACGAAGATGAAGTTCGAACTATGCAAGGCGTGCTATATACTGAAAAAGAAAAGTATAAAAATGCCATTAAGATTTTCAGTAAGGTAAAGGTTAAAAATCTCTCACGTAGATCAGAACCCATGTACTATTTTTACTTGGGTTATGCTCACTTGCAGCAAAAAGATTATGAGAAGGCACTGCCATGTATGTTGCGAGTAAAGAACAAACAATCTGCATATTCATTGCAAGCTACCTATTACACGGGCTACGCCTATTACAGCCAAAAGTATTACCCACAGGCATTGGCTGAATTTCTCTCCATTGAGCAGCTTGGTGGCTACAAGCAAATTGCACCCTATTACATCGTGCAAATCTACTATGCACAGCAAGAGTATGACAAAGTCTATCAACGCGCTGAGGAGTTGCTGAAGAACTACCCCGATAACCAATACAATGATGAGCTCCATCGCATGTTAGGCGAAATGTACTACCAAGACTCTGCCTATAACGATGCTGTGCGCCATCTGGAAGCATATCGCACATTGCGACAAGAGGCAAAGAAAGAAATCGTACGCAACGATATGTACCTGCTCGGTATGTCACACTATATGAATCGAGATTGGCAAGAAGCTGTTGACAATCTCAAACTCATCAAACTGCAAGAGGACTCCATATCCGAAAACACATGCTTACACCTCGGCCATGCTTATCTGCGATTAGAAGATATTGAAAAAGCGAAACTTGCATACGCTACTGCCATTCGCTACAATATCAATCCTAAACTTCGCGAAGAAGCCATGTACAACTACGTACAAGCCACCTATATCCAAAACTCCGCTTTGGGTGAAAGTGTGACGGCATTCCAAGACTTCATTCGTGAGTACCCCAACTCACAATATATCAATAAGGTGTATGCTTTGATGGCAGATTTATACCTCACCAGCAAAAACTACCAATCGGCATTGGATGCATTGCAAACCATCTCTACACCCAACGAACAGATGTTGCAAACCATGCAGCACCTGCGTTATCAATTGGCTGTGGATGCATTTGTACAGGGCAAGATGATTGATGTACTCAAATGGGCAAACGCCGTGATTGAGAACGCCACTCAACCATCTACCTACAAGACAGAGGCATATTACCTCGCTGCGCAAGCGCATTACCGCATACACCAATATCCACAAGCCATTGCACAACTACAATGCTATCTACAGCAACCTAATATCGCGGAATCAACCAACAAGACAACGGCTCTCTATCTGCATGCATACGCCTTGTTCAATCAAAAGGACTTTGCCGCAGCAGCACCTATCTTCCGCCAATACGTAGCAGCAATGGGCAATAATACCGCCAATACCACGTATGCCGACGCATTGAATCGTATCGGCGATTGCCTCTTCCAAGCACGCGATTTCCAACAAGCAAGCGACGTATACCACCAAGTGGCGGAACTCAAGAGTAATGGTGCCGATTACGCCATCCTGCAGCAAGGCTATGCACAAGGTCTGCTACATCATTACGCCGAGAAAGCAGCAGTGCTGACATCGCTTATCGAACAATATCCTCGTTCGGATTATGCAGATGATGCTATGTATGAGATTGCACGTGCACAACTGCAACAAAATAAAAACGAGGATGCGATTCATACCTATCAACAATTGCTAAAGAAATATCCTAACAGCAGTCAAGCATCTAAATCTTCACTTGAATTGGGTATGACCTATCGCACCACCAAGCAATATGACCAAGCTATTCTATCCTTCAAATCCACGATTGAACACTATCCTGGCACAGAGGAAGCATATGCAGCCCTCGAAGGACTGGAGCAAGTATATGTAGAAACCAACAAGATTGATGAGTATATTGCCTATACTAAGACACTCAATCGTATGAAGATGCAATCTTCTACCAGCGAAGATTCGCTCGTATATGTCACTGCCGAACTACAATATATGCTTGGCAATTATGCGCAAGCTGCTGCTGGACTTACCACCTATCTCACTCGTTTCTGTCCAGGTGGACGTCATTGCACCAATGCCACATACTATGCAGCCAATAGTTACTACCAACTCAAGCAGTACGACCAAGCTATCGATCAATACAGCACCTTGGCTGATATACAAGGCAACCCATATATGGAGGAGGCGTGCATGCGCGTAGCAGAACTGAGCTACGACAAGCAAGAATACCGCACCGCCCTCTATTATTTCCAACGTATGCAAGAGGTGGCATCATCATCTGCCAACCGCCTCACCGCCATGATTGGTATCTTGCGCTGCAACCACCATATCGGTGACCAAACAGCCACTATTCAAGCTGCTACACAGTTACTTGAGCAAGACAATCTAACCACTGACATACGCAACGAAGCACTCTACTGCCGTGCTAAAGGTCATTTACATGACAAGCAATATGGACTGGCTGTTGTGGACCTCACACCACTAGCTAAAGAGGTACGCACCGCATGGGGAGCTGAAGCGAAATACCAATTAGCCGACTGCTACTTCCACCTTGGTGCCATCGATATGGCAGAACATGAAATAATGTCCTTTACCCAACTTCAGACATCACACCAGTATTGGCTGGCTAAGAGTCTGATATTACTCTCAGATATCAACGTGGAACGCAATGAAATCTTCCAAGCTAAGCAATACCTATTGGCGTTGCAATCCAACTACAAACTGCAAGATGATATCCCTGCGCTTATAGAAACTAAGTTACAAGCGATTGCACAATTAGAGCAGCAAAACGAACAACCAACTACCGAAACAGAGGAGGAAACATTATGATACGATTATATCCAATAGCCCTTGCGTGCGTACTGATATTGAGCATTCCTTGCGTCGCTCAAGCACAAGACACAGTATTCAATCGTGTGGTCACTGTGGAGCGCGATTATCAGCCTGAGATTGAGCAAACACAAGCTATCACTACCACACCTACTTTCATCCAATACACCCCACAACTCAATCCTGTAGTGTATTCCACCTACTCTAACCCGCTCTCTATTGGCTATAACCTCCACGCTCTACCCGCTTCTTCCACTAAGTTCTCCACACCTACTCCACTCAACGGAGTGATAGAGGGAGCACTTGGCTACCGCAATACGCACATGCTGTTTGCCTACCAAATCAAACACAAAAAGAAGATGTCGCTCGACCTCTATGCCAACCACGATGCGTATTGGGGAAAAGATGCACTTTCTCAATCTACATTAGGCATGCAGGCTACACGCCACTTCTCGGGCACAGACTTCTATTTCGGACTTGAGGGACAAAACGAAGCGTTTGCATATCAACTTGATAGCACGGCATACAAGGCATTTTTCCCTTGGCGTACATTCTGGAATGCACAAGCCAAAATAGGTGTACAATCCACCAAGAAAGATGGTATTCTCTACCGCATACAAACAGGTTATAATGCTTTCTTCGCTACCAACCACGCCATCGAACATCAAGTACGCTCCTATCTTGACTTCGCATGGAAAGCCGACTACCACAAAGCTGGTATCAATGCATCGGTGCTCAATGCATTCTACACCATCACCGACACCACCTTCACCGCATCCATCGCTCCTCGCCATGCCATTCATCTTGAGCCATTCTATGAGTTCCATAGCAAAAACATTCGCCTACATGCTGGTGTCAATTTAGACATCAATCTGGGCAATGGTCAGTTGCTCAGCGGTGCAGAGGACATCAGTTTCGCACCTTCACCAAATGTAGAATTCGAATGGCATATGATGGACAATGTCTTCCATCTCTATACCAATGCTCATGGCTATTTTGGCAATGGTTCGCTACAAGAGTTCACGAGTTACAACCGCTATCTAAACTTGCATCAAGGGCTTACTCTCCAACATCCGCGCAACTATACTCCTATAGATGCACAACTCGGCTTCAAGATTCGCCCTGTCGCCACTATGCTCATTGACATCTACGGCGGGTATGCGTATATGATGAACGCATACAATATGAAGGCCATATTAAACGATGCGAATGTTATCACAGACTACCATCTGTGGTTTACTAACTACCAACGATGGAAAGTGGGTGCCTCTATGCACTACCACTACCGCGATATCCTTGAACTTAACGTAGCAGGAAACTACTATTTCTGGACTGCGGAACAGCCTATCTACGACCGTCCTAATTGGGATATTAAAGCGCGATTGGACGTGCATATCGACTCTAAATGGAGCATCTACTCCGACAATTATTTCGCAGGCAGTCGCTTAGCACATACCACCCAAGGCGATCAAACACTTGCCCCAATCATATCGCTCAATATTGGTGGTCAATATGCTGTCAATCGTTGGTTGGTTGCTTACTTGCAACTCAATGACTACCTCCATCGCAGAAACGAATACTTCTACGGTTATCATTCACAAGGTATCCACTTTTTGGCGGGTGTTAAATTCAAATTCTAACACATACGTATGAAACGACTCCTCTTCTGCCTTATCATAGCATGTCTATGGGGAAATATCGCCATATCTGCTACTACCGTCCCACATATCATGGCATATGATTTGCGTGTAGCACAGAGTGGAAATGATTATACATTCACTTTCTTTGCCAACACCCAACCTATTTCGGGCAAACTGCTTTTCCACACCATCAGTGGCGAATCGCTTGGCGAATATACGATTCCTCAACCGCTCCAATCTGGCGATAATACCATTACTATTCCCGCATCTGCACTACCTTCATCCCACACTACCATAGCTTGGAGTTTACAACTATCTGCTGCAAGCAATCCACAGTTTGGTATTATCTATGAGGGAGAGGTTTGCACTCGCGCTTATGCAGCAATTAACAATCATCCAGAATCAGACTACTTCGGCTATATCTACCTTGCCAACCGAAAGGGAGTAGGGCTATGCCATATCCATGCCTTTGATTATGCCTACCAACCCACATTCGCAACAGGCAACGATTACATCACATTCAATTCTACAGGTCGTCCAGCTATTGACAGCGAAGGTTATATCTATTGGCCCGATTGGGGAGATCTCAAAAGCGGCATCACCATCATGAATCCCGTCGATTATAGCGAGAAACAATTCTTTAGTGGCATACAGAATGACGACAATGGCGTATGGTACAATTCCGTCACCAACACCGATTTGGGCTCATCCTGCTCTGGCGTTTCCATCTATGGGTCTGGTAAAAATACCAAACTTTACGCCATGAACGAAGATATAGGCGAATATAGCCAACTCACTAAAAAAGGTTTTGTCATCTATCAAATCGGCAACGAAGATGGCACTATCTCCCGCCAGTGGAAGACAGCGCCCACTCAAGTTATAGCAGTGGAAGACAACAATACCAATGGCAACTTTGCCATCGTAGCTTGTAGTCATGGTGCTTGGCTTTGTCAGCATACGCTTACTAACCAAGCGGGTACCTATGCCCTGATGTTCTACGACCATCAAGGCACGCGACAATATGCATCTACCGATGCCACACTCATCAATGGTTCCAATGGTGCTGGCATTGCACTCAATCGCGAAGAAAATCAATTGGCAATGGTAAATGCAGACGGAAATATCCTCATATTTGATATTACATGGCAAGGCGATACCCCTACTCTATCTTTGCGCACTACCTATACCACCACATTCAGTGCTATTGGTAGCATACATTTCGACTATGCGGGTAACCTCATTACCACCTCGGGCAACAATTTCGGAGGCAGCAAAGATGACTTGCGCCTTGTAATCTACTCCACCCCTACGGACAGCAACACCATAGTTGTTCCAGCCCGTACATCGCAACACATCCAACGAAGTGGAACAGGTACATCTCATTTTCAATTGCTATTTCCAGACGAATCCACTCCTACTAAAATTCTGCGCAACGGACATCTGTATATTCTCCATCACGGACAAACATACACAATCCTCGGTTTTTAGTAACTGAAGCATATTGCTTATTTTGGAATTATTGTGACAATCACAAAATAATTAATAACACAACCGCCCCCTTGGTCTATTATCAAGGAGGCGGTTGATATAAATGAGCCTGTTAAATTATAGTTCGTTGAGTTCCTCTTGGCGGAGTTGTGCCTCAGCTGCCGCTGCTGCACGTGCAGCTTGGATAGCTGCGTACTCCTCAGCATTGTGAACGCTGATGTGTTGGAACTCGCGAAGACCAGTACCTGCAGGAATCAAGTTACCGCAGATAACGTTCTCCTTCATACCATCGAGGTAGTCCACCTTGCCTTGGATAGCCGCTTCGTTGAGCACCTTGGTAGTCTCTTGGAAGGAAGCAGCCGACATGAAGGACTTGGTAGCCAGAGCAGCGCGAGTGATACCTTGGAGCACTTGGCTAGCAGTAGCACACATCGCATCACGAGCAACCACGAGTTTCTTATCCTTACGACGGAGTGAAGAGTTCTCATCATGGAGACGGCGTGCGGTAACGATTTGACCAGCTTTGAGAGTCTCGCTCTCACCTGCGTCGGTTACCACTTTCTTGCCCCAGATACGGTCGTTCTCCTCAAGGAAGTCAATCTTATCAACGATTTGCTTCTCAAGATAACGTGTATCACCTGCGTCTTGGATCTCTACCTTACGCATCATTTGACGAACGATAATCTCGAAGTGCTTATCGTTGATCTCCACACCTTGCATACGGTAAACCGATTGTGCCTCGTTGACGATATAGTCTTGCACCGCAGTAGGACCTTGGATAGCAAGGATATCGTTAGGAGTGATAGCACCGTCAGAGAGAGCCACACCTGCGCGAACATAGTCGCCCTCTTGAACGAGGATTTGTTTACCCAGTGGAATGAGATAAGACTTCACTTCACCCAATTTGCTGGTGATGGTGAGCTCACGGTTACCACGTTTGATACGTCCGAAGGTCACCTCACCATCGATCTCAGCCACGATAGCTGGGTTGGATGGGTTACGTGCCTCGAAGAGCTCGGTAACACGTGGAAGACCACCCGTGATATCGCCTGCAGTACCGAACGAACGTGTTTGTGTGAAGAGTGAATCACCGACTTTCACCTCAGCGCCATCCTCGTTGACGAGCAATGCCTTCACTGGGAGGTTGTAAGTACGCAAGATATTGCCCTCAGCATCAAGGATATGCGCAGATGGCATCTTGGTTTTGTCCTTAGTTTCGGTGATAGTCACCTCTTTCTTACCTGTTTGGTCATCAATCTCGGTCTTAGCAGTTACACCCTCGATAACGTCTTCGTATTGGAGGCGACCCGCTTGCTCGATAATCAACGCTGCCTTATATGGATCCCATTCGCAAACCTTGGTACCCTTCTCGTAAGACTCACCTGGAGTGATGAAGAGTTTGGAAGCATAAGGGATATTGAAAGTAGTCAATACAACACCTGTATTCTCGTCCACAAGACGCATCTCATTCAGACGGCTGACAACAATCACTTCACCTGCTTCGGTAGTGATAGTGCGCAAATCGTCAATCTCAACGCGACCGTTAGCTGGGATCGCGTAGGTGTTTTGAGTAGCTGCATTACCAGCGACACCACCAGAGTGGAAAGTACGCAATGTCAACTGTGTACCAGGCTCACCAATAGCTTGCGCTGCGATCACGCCGACAGCTTCACCCTTCTGAACCATCTTACGGGTAGCAAGGTTGCGACCGTAGCACTTAGCGCAGACACCATGTTTGGCCTCGCAAGTGAGTACAGAACGAATCTCAACTGCCTCAATACCAGCAGCTTCGATAGCTTCGCATGCTGCCTCGCGAATCTCTTCGCCAGAAGCCACAATGAGGTTGCCCTCGAGGTCATAGATATCGTGAACACTGACACGACCCAAGATACGTTGGGTCAATGAAGCCACAACCACGTCGTTTTGCTTCACCGCACGAGCGGTCAAACCACGCAATGTACCGCAGTCCTCCTCGTTGATGATAACGTCGTGAGAAACGTCCACAAGACGACGAGTGAGGTAACCAGCATCGGCAGTCTTCAACGCGGTATCGGCAAGACCCTTACGCGCACCGTGGGTAGAGATAAAGTACTCAAGCACGCTCAAACCTTCCTTAAAGTTAGAGAGAATAGGGTTCTCAATTGTTTGGCGGCTATCTGCTACACCTGCCTTTTGTGGTTTCGCCATCAGACCACGCATACCAGCGAGCTGTTTGATCTGTTGTTGTGAACCACGGGCACCAGAATCCATCATCATGTACACAGAGTTGAAACCTTGGTCGGCCTCTTTCATGTGTTGCATGAGGACTTTGGTCACTTGTGCATCGACCTCACCCCAAGCAGCAACGACCTTGTTGTAACGCTCGTTGTCGGTCATGAGACCTTCCATATAGAGTTCGGTCACCTCTTCTACGGTTTGGTTACCCTTAGCAACGAACTCGTTCTTCTCCTCTGGGATAAGGATATCGTTGAGGTTGAAGCTAAGACCACCCTTGAACGCCATCTTGTAACCGAGGTCCTTGATGTTGTCCAAGAAGAGAGCGGTACGAGCTACACCACAAGTCTTGATGACATCAGTAATGATATTCTTAACGGCTTTCTTGCCGAGAGTAACGTTTTGATACCCAACCTCTTCTGGTACGAAGTGGTTAACGAGCACACGACCAGGAGTAGTCTCTACCAATGAAGTAGTGTTGGTACGTTTGTCCAAGATACGCACTTTCACGTTCGCGTGGATATCCACTTTGCCTTCGTTGAGCGCGATCTCGCACTCCTCAGGAGAATAGAATGTGAGGCCTTCACCCTTCACGCCTGTGCGTGGTTTAGAAATATAGTAAAGACCGAGAATCATATCCTGAGAAGGTACGGTAATTGGGTTACCATTAGCAGGGTCAAGGATGTTGTGCGAACCAAGCATGAGGAGTTGTGCCTCAAGGATTGCCTCGTTGCTAAGTGGCAAGTGCACAGCCATTTGGTCACCGTCGAAGTCGGCGTTGAAGCCGGCACAAGCCAGTGGGTGCAATTGGATGGCCTTACCCTCGATCATACGTGGTTGGAAAGCCAAGATACCATGACGGTGCAAGGTAGGAGCACGGTTGAGGAGCACTGGATGACCCTTCATTACGTTTTCGAGGATATCGAATACGACTGGCTCTTTGCGGTCGATGATCTTCTTAGCAGACTTAACCGTCTTCACGATGCCGCGCTCGATAAGTTTGCGGATGATGAATGGTTTGTAGAGCTCAGCAGCCATATCTTTTGGCAAACCGCACTCGTGCATCTTCAACTCAGGACCTACAACAATTACCGAACGAGCAGAGTAGTCCACACGTTTACCGAGCAAGTTCTGACGGAAACGACCTTGTTTACCCTTGAGCGAGTCAGAGAGTGATTTCAAAGGACGGTTAGCGTCGGACTTGATAGCGGTAGTCTTCTTGCTATTGTCGAAGAGTGAATCCACTGCCTCTTGGAGCATACGTTTCTCGTTGCGCAAGATCACATCTGGTGCCTTGATCTCTACGAGGCGTTTCAGACGGTTGTTACGAATGATTACGCGACGATAGAGGTCGTTGAGGTCAGAAGTTGCGAAGCGACCACCATCCAGTGGAACGAGCGGACGCAACTCAGGAGGAGTCACAGGGATGACACGCAATACCATCCACTCTGGACGGTTCTTACCCTTGCTGGCGCGGAAGTTCTCTACCACTTGCAAGCGCTTCAAAGCTTCAGCTTTGCGTTGCATAGAAGAGTCGCTATTAGCACGGTCGCGAAGCTCGAAGCTGAGCGCGTCGAGGTCAAGACCCATCAGCAACTCTTCGATAGCTTCAGCACCCATCTTAGCGATGAACTTATCAGGATCGGTGTCATCAAGCAATTGGTTGTCTTGTGGAAGACGACCCATCAACTCCATGTATTGATCCTCGTCGAGGAGCATCTTGTTTTCTACAATTTCGTCATCAATCTCTTGACCAGCGAGCATACCAGCTTGGAGAACGATATACTTCTCGTAGTAAACGACGGAGTCAAGCTTCTTGGTAGGCACACCGAGCAATGCAGCCATCTTGGATGGCAATGAACGGAGGTACCAAATATGTGTAACAGGAACCACCAACTTGATGTGTCCCATACGCTCACGGCGCACTTTCTTCTCAGTTACCTCTACACCGCAACGTTCGCAGACAATACCTTTGTAACGGATACGTTTGTACTTACCGCAGTGGCACTCATAGTCCTTGGTAGGACCAAAGATGCGCTCGCAGAACAAACCATCACGCTCAGGTTTGTAAGTACGATAGTTGATGGTCTCAGGTTTGAGAATCTCTCCCGAGCTAAGGCGCATAATCTCATCTGGAGAAGCGAGTCCGATAGAGATGCGGGAGAAACCGTTTTTCTTATTATCTTGTTTAAAAGCCATAATTCTTGAATTTTATTCCATTGTGATTGAGAGAGCGAGACCTTGCAACTCGTGCAACAATACATTGAGTGACTCTGGCAAACCTGGTGTAGGCATTGCTTCGCCCTTAACGATTGCCTCGTATGTACGTGCACGACCTGTTACGTCGTCTGACTTAACTGTGAGGATCTCTTGTAGGATATGAGCAGCACCGTGTGCCTCAAGTGCCCAAACCTCCATCTCACCAAAACGTTGACCACCGAACTGAGCTTTACCACCCAATGGTTGTTGAGTAATCAAGCTGTAAGGACCGATAGAACGAGCGTGCATCTTATCATCAACCATGTGACCAAGCTTCATAAAGTAGGTCACACCCACGGTTGCCATTTGGTCGAATGCCTCGCCAGTACCACCATCGTAGAGCTGAGTCTTACCTGCACGTGGGAGACCTGCTTTGTCAGTCCATTCATTGAGCGAATCCAAAGTACAGCCATCGAAGATTGGAGTAGCAAACTTAACGCCCAACTCGTGACCAGCCCAACCAAGAACTGCCTCGAAGATCTGACCGATGTTCATACGAGAAGGCACACCCAGTGGGTTCAATACGATATCCACAGGAGTACCATCCGCCAAGAATGGCATATCCTCTACACGAACAATCTTAGAAACAATACCCTTGTTACCGTGACGACCAGCCATCTTATCACCTACGCGAATCTTACGACGCTTAGCAATATATACCTTAGCCATCTCCAAAATACCGTTAGGCAACTCATCACCTATAGTTAAATTGAATTTTTCGCGTTTGAGTTGAGCATCCATCTCTTTGTATTTTGCGATGTAATTCATAATACAACGACATACCAAATCATTGGTGTGCTCATCATCAGTCCAGTTCGCCAACATCACCGACATATAGTCAATATTCTTCAAGCGCTCTGCAGTAAATTCAAGACCTTTAGCCACAACTTCGGTGTTGGCATAATCTACTACGCCAGCAGATACACGTTTCTTGAGCAAGACAACCAACTTATCAATCAACAATTGTTTAAGTTGTTCTGCCTTAACTTGAGTTTGTGCATCCAATTGAGCCATGGTATCACGATCCTCCAATTTTTGTTTGCGATCTTTGATAGCCTTCTTATAAAGGTTCTTACCAATTACCACACCGCTGAGTGATGGAGTAGCCTTCAGGGAAGCATCTTTCACATCACCTGCCTTGTCACCGAAGATTGCTTTAAGAAGTTTCTCTTCTGGAGAAGGATCCGACTCTCCTTTAGGAGTAATCTTACCTACGATGATATCGCCCGGATTAATATGAGCTCCGATACGAATGATACCATTCTCATCTAAGTCCTTAGTAGCATCTTCGCTCACGTTTGGTATGTCAGCTGTAAATTCCTCTGCACCACGTTTCGTTTCACGAACTTCCAAAAGTTGTTCTACCACATGAACAGAAGTAAACATATCTTCACGAACGATGCGCTCGCTCAACACAATAGCATCCTCGTAGTTGTAACCTTTCCAAGGAATATATGCCACTTTCAAGTTCTTACCCAAAGCCAATTCACCGTTTTCGGTTGCATAACCTTCAGTCAAAATCTGACCTTTAGTTACCTTATCGCCTTTGCGAACGATTGGACGAAGGTCAATGGTGGTATTTTGGTTTGTACGTTGGAATTTTGGCAATTTGTATTCTTTCTCTGAAGTTTCAAAAGAGATGAACTCTTCTTCCTTGCTACGAGTGTAATTAATGACAATTTTGTCAGCATCTACGTACGTTACCACGCCATCACCCTCTGCCATAATTTGAGTACGAGAATCTTGAATCAATTGCGCCTCAATACCAGTACCTACGATAGGAGCCTCACTGCGAAGCAATGGCACACCCTGACGCATCATGTTCGAACCCATCAACGCACGGTTAGCATCATCGTGTTCCAAGAATGGAATCAAAGAAGCAGCAATAGAAGCAATCTGTGATGGAGAAACGTCCATCAAGTTTACCTCTGATGGTGCTACCACAGGGAAGTCAGCCTCGAAACGAGATTTAACCTTGGTACGGATAAACTTACCATCCTTATCCAATGGAGCATTACCTTGTGCTACAATAGCTTGCTCCTCATCCTCAGCAGTATAATATGCTACCTCATCGTTGTTAAGGTTAACTACTCCATTCTCTACCTTACGGTATGGAGTCTCAATGAACCCAAGATCATTAATCTTCGCATAAACGCAAAGAGAAGAAATCAAACCAATGTTTGGACCCTCAGGAGTCTCAATAGGACAAAGACGACCATAGTGAGTATAGTGAACGTCACGCACCTCGAAACCTGCACGGTCACGGCTAAGTCCACCAGGACCAAGCGCAGACATACGACGTTTGTGAGTGATCTCAGCCAATGGGTTTTGTTGATCCATGAACTGAGAAAGTGCATTGGTACCGAAGTATGAGTTGATTACACTAGAAATAGCCTTAGCGTTGATCAAATCGGTTGGAGTGAACACCTCAGTGTCGCGCACGTTCATGCGCTCACGAATAGTGCGAGCCATACGAGCAAGACCAATACCGAATTGGTTGTACAATTGCTCGCCCACGGTACGAACACGACGGTTACTCAAGTGGTCAATATCATCCACCTCAGCATTGGAGTTGATAAGTTCAACCAAATACTTGATAATCTCAATCATATCCTCCTTGGTCAAGGTACGGGTTTCCATAGGAATATCCATATTCAACTTGCGGTTGATACGATAGCGACCTACCTCACCCAAGTCATAACGCTTCTCAGAGAAGAAGAGGTTGTGAATAGCCTCGCGAGCTGTAGCATCATCTGCAGGCTCTGCGTTACGCAACTGACGATAGATGTAGAGAACAGCCTCTTTCTCTGAGTGAGAAGGGTCTTTTTGCAAAGTATTGAAGATGATAGAGTAATCAGACTCGTTTGCCTCCTCTTTGTGGAGCAAAATGGTCTTGGTACCAGACTCAAGAATGTCTTCGCACAATTCCTCTGTCAATACAGTTTCACGCTCAATGATTACCTCGTTACGCTCGATGGTTACAACCTCGCCAGTATCCTCATCCACAAAGTCCTCGGTCCAACCCTTCAATACGTTACCAGCCAAAGTGCGACCAACTACGGCATCCAAGTTCTCCTTGGTACACTTGATTTCCTCTGCCAAACCAAAGCAATCCAAGATATCCTTATCGCTCTCAAAACCAATTGCACGCAACAAGGTGGTTACAGGTAATTTCTTCTTGCGATCAATGTAAGCATACATCACGCGATTAATATCCGTCGCAAACTCAATCCATGAACCACGGAATGGGATGATACGAGCAGAGTACAACTTTGTTCCGTTGGAGTGCATAGATGTACCAAAGAACACACCTGGTGAACGGTGCAACTGACTAACGATTACACGCTCAGCACCATTGATCACGAAAGTTCCCTTTGGGGTCATGTATGGGATATTACCCAAGAATACCTCTTGAAGAACTGGCTCAAAATCCTCGTGATCAGGATCAGTACAGGTCAAGAACAATTTAGCCTTCAAAGGCACACTATAGGTCAATCCACGGAGCAAGCACTCCTCGATTGAATAACGAGGAGGATCAATGTGATAATCCAAGAACTCCAACGTGAAGTTGTTTCTCGTGTCTTGAATTGGAAAGTTCTCCGAGAAAACCTTAAACAAACCTTCCGTATGACGGACCTCTGGAGTAGAATCCATTTGGAAGAAATCATGGAAGGATTTCAATTGAATTTCCAGAAAATCAGGATAAGGCATCTGCTTTTGCATTGCCGAGAAATTGATTCGCTGGGTTTGTTTTTGATTTGCCATTTAATTTTATGGTTTTAATATGTTTCAAAAATTATAATCGTCTGATAATAAACTATTTAAATCTAAATAAATGGTTTTGTAATTTATAAACTTTTAACAATAACCGCTCAAAAATTATCAGACTTTAACTTTTTTTCAACATTACTTCCTATTTAGAGAAAAAGGTTTAGACCCCTTTTTAGGGTCTAAACCTAGCACTATTAAGTAGGTATTATTACTTCAACTCTACCTCAGCGCCTACCTCTTCAAGAGCTTTCTTGAGAGCCTCAGCAGTAGCTTTGTCTACGCCTTCCTTAACGTTTGCAGGAGCTGCATCTACGATGTCTTTAGCTTCCTTCAAACCAAGACCAGTTTGCTCTTTAACTGCTTTAACTACTTGAAGTTTGTTAGCACCAGCTGATTTCAATACTACATCAAAAGATGTTTTCTCCTCTGCTGCAGGAGCGTCGCCACCTGCTGCAGGACCAGCAGCAACTGCAACAGCTGCAGCTGCAGGTTCAATACCATACTCCTCTTTCAAAATTTGAGCGAGTTCATTAACTTCCTTAACTGTAAGGTTTACTAATTGTTCAGCAAAAGCTTTCAAATCTGCCATTGTTGTATAATTTTAAAGTGTTATTTTTTTAATGTTAATTAGTTTGGTTTGCTGATTATTCAGCACGTTCACCCAGCGTTTTCAACACGCCGTGGATGGTAGTACCTCCTGATTGGAGTGCAGAAACAACGTTCTTTGCAGGAGATTGGAGCAATGCAACCAAATCTGCAATGAGTTCGTTCTTTGACTTGATGGTAGAGAGGAAATCCAAGTTTTGAGCACCTACGTAAACAGTTTCTTCTACATAAGCTGCCTTCAACTGTGGCTTAGCCTCTTCTTTATTCTTCTCCTTCTTGGTAAACTCCTTAATCAATTTTGCAGGAGCATTACCTGTGTTAGAGAGCATCAAAGCGGTGTTACCTTTCAACGCAGCAAAGATTGCTTCGTCGATACCCTTTGCCTCAAGAGCCTTTTGGAGCAAAGTATTCTTAGCCACCAACAGTTTAACGTCTTGCTTAAAGCATTCACGACGCAATGCGCTAGTCTTCTCAGCGTTCAGACCTTCGATGTTGGTGATATAGAAATGAGAGTATTGCTCGAGTTGCTCACCAAGGAGGGCAATAATCGCGGTTTTATCTTCCTTCTTCATAATTCTCTTTAATAATTAAATTGATTACTCAGCTGATTTTGGGTCAACCTTAATACCTTGACTCATTGTACTGGAAAGATAAATACTCTTGATATAAGTACCTTTGCTTACTGCAGGTTTCAACTTAATGAGCGTTTGGATAAACTCGTTTGCGTTTTGTGCGATAGCCTCTGGAGTAAAGCTTACTTTACCAATAGAGGTATGTACAATACCAAATTTATCCACCTTGAAGTCAATCTTACCTTGCTTAACCTCTTTCACAGCCTTAGCAACATCCATTGTCACTGTACCTGATTTTGGGTTAGGCATAAGGCCACGAGGACCAAGTACACGACCGAGAGCACCAATCTTACCCATGATTTGAGGTTGAGTGATGATCACGTCAATGTCTGTCCAACCGCCTTTGATCTTCTCAATATACTCATCCAAACCTACATAATCAGCACCTGCCTCTTTTGCAGCTGCCTCTTGGTCGGGAGTACACAATGCAAGAACGCGAACCTCTTTACCTGTACCGTTTGGCAAACTTACCACGCCACGAACCATTTGGTTAGCTTTACGTGGGTCTACACCAAGACGTACATCGATATCTACGCTTGCATCGAACTTTGTAGTCGTAATTTCTTTTACGAGCGCAGCAGCCTCAGCCACTGTGTAGAACTTACCTGCTTCAATCTTCTCAGCAGCAAGCTTTTGATTTTTTGTCAATTTTGCCATAATAGTGATTGAAGTTTAATTATTTAACGGTAATACCCATACTACGTGCTGTACCTTTCACCATCTTAACGGCGCTTTCTACGGTAAAGCAGTTCAAATCGACCATCTTGTCGGTTGCAATAGCAACGACTTGCTCCTCTGTGATAGTAGCCACTTTGTTACGGTTAGGTTGGTTTGAACCACTCTTAACCTTAGCAGCCTCCAACAACTGTACTGCTACAGGAGGAGTTTTAACAACGAAGTCGAATGTTTTGTCAGCGTAAACAGTAATTACAACAGGTAACACTTTACCTGCTTTTTCCTGCGTTCTGGCATTGAATTGTTTACAAAACTCCATAATGTTCACACCCTTAGAACCCAAAGCAGGACCTACTGGAGGTGATGGATTAGCAGCGCCACCCTTGATCTGGAGTTTAATAAATCCAGCAATTTCTTTAGCCATAATTTTTTGTTTGTTTTACTTTGTTAATAGTTTTGTTAATAAGAAACTATCGAGTAGTACAACGGCCCGTAACAGTGCCTCCTACTCCTTTGCTACCTGATCGTAACCTAACTCCAATGGAGTTTGACGATCGAAGATTGTAACAACCACTTTGAGTTTACGCTTGTCTTGGACAACCTCATTAACGACACCTTCAAAACCATTGAAAGGACCATCGGTTACCTTAACATGCTCGCCTACCAAGTAGGTCTCATCCAACACTGCTTCAATAGCAGCCTCGTCCACTTCACCAACAAGGCGATTCACCTCGGATTGTGGAACAGGTTTGGGTTTTGTGCTCGACTTACCGTCACTCAAAAAACCCAAGACATTAGGGATGTTACGCAACAATGGATAGCACTCGTCGGTCAAGTTACACTCCACCAACACATAACCTGGAAGCATATTGCGTTCTTTAATCACGCGTTTGTTTCCACGCAATGCCACCACCTTCTCTGTAGGAATCAAGACTTGCGACACATACTCTTTGAACAAAGTAGAAGTTACCAAGGCGCCTTCGATATACTCTTTCACCTTGTTCTCCTTTCCACTTATTGCACGGAGCACATACCACTTGTAATTGTTCTCAGCCATATTCAAATTCCTTTTAATTAATTAGAACAAGCCGTAAACAAATGTCATGATTGACTCAAAGCAAAAATCCATGAGCCATACAATGAGCGCCAGTATTATGGAAGCAATCAACACTAGCACTGCACTCTTGGACAACTCCTTACGCGTAGGCCAACTCACCTTGTGAACCAACTCCGTGTAAGACTCTTTTAGGTTTTCTACAAACTTCATATCAGTAGTTGTTTTTTCTATTGTACTTATTTCGCGCCAAACATCTGGCCTCAGCAGTTGCTGAAGTCAGATGGAAGCTATGTCATGTAACAGCACGGAAGGCAGGAATCGAACCCACATTGACGGTTTTGGAGACCGCTTTCTTACCATTAGAAGACTTCCGTAAATTGATTGCCGAAGCCGAAACTTCGGCAATCATTTATCATTGACCTAAATATTAGTCAATCAATTTGGTAATCTGACCAGAACCTACGGTACGACCACCCTCGCGGATAGCGAAACGAAGACCCTCAGAGCAAGCAACTGGGTAGATCAACTTAACTTGAATCTCCAAGTTGTCACCTGGCATTACCATCTCAGTACCCTCTGGCAAAGTGATCTCGCCAGTTACGTCCATAGTACGGATGTAGAATTGTGGACGATAGTGGTTGTGGAATGGAGTGTGACGACCACCTTCCTCTTTCTTCAAGATATAAACAGAAGCCTTGAACTCGCTATATGGTTTAACCACACCTGGGTGGGTGATTACCATACCACGACGAACCTCGTCTTTGTCGATACCACGGAGGAGCAAACCTACGTTATCACCAGCCTCACCTTGGTCAAGCAACTTACGGAACATCTCAACACCAGTTACAACTGACTTCTTACCCTCTGCGCCAAGACCGATCAATTGGACTTCGTCACCAACTTTCACGATACCTGTCTCGATACGACCTGTTGCTACAGTACCACGACCAGTGATTGAGAATACGTCCTCAACTGGCATCAAGAATGGTTTGTCAACAGCGCGTGGAGGCAATTGGATCCATGTGTCGCAAGCTTCCATCAACTCCATAACTTTTTCCTCCCACTCTGGAACTGCGTTCAACGCACCAAGAGCAGAACCACGGATGATAGGAGTATTGTCGCCGTCGAACTCATAGAATGAAAGAAGCTCACGCATCTCCATCTCAACGAGGTCAAGCATCTCAGCGTCATCAACAAGGTCGCACTTGTTCATAAACACAACCAATGAAGGAACGTTCACCTGACGAGCCAAAAGGATGTGCTCACGTGTTTGAGGCATAGGACCATCAGTAGCAGCTACTACGATGATAGCGCCGTCCATTTGAGCAGCACCAGTAACCATGTTCTTTACGTAGTCAGCGTGACCAGGGCAGTCAACGTGAGCGTAGTGACGGTTAGCGGTTTGATACTCAACGTGTGCAGTGTTGATAGTAATACCACGCTCTTTCTCCTCTGGAGCATTGTCGATAGAGTCGAATGAACGAAGCTCAGAAAGACCCTTAGCAGCCAATACAGTTGTAATAGCAGCGGTCAAAGTAGTTTTACCGTGATCAACGTGACCAATTGTACCAATGTTCACGTGTGGTTTCGAACGGTCAAATTTTTCTTTTGCCATAATTCTAGAATAATTTTTAGTTATTAACGTTAATACTAATGTATTTTTTACTTACTTTCTTTACACACCGCAATACTCCCATATAGCGGAAGTACCTCACGGTATTATGTGTTTGAGCTAATGGCGGGAGTTGAACCCGCGACCTCATCCTTACCAAGGATGCGCTCTACCACTGAGCTACATCAGCAACACGAACCACGTTCGCCACTACTCGAATATACGAGTGTATAAATAAAAATTGAGCGGAAAACGGGGCTCAAACCCGCGACCCCCAGCTTGGAAGGCTAGTGCTCTATCGACTGAGCTATTTCCGCGAATTAACCACGACTTCCGCGACGGTTAGTTAAGTTGTGGGAGCAGATGGATTCGAACCACCGAAGGTGAAAACCAGCAGATTTACAGTCTGCCCCATTTGGCCGCTCTGGAATACTCCCAATATCTATTTCAATGTTCGTTTTGGAGCCTCTTGTCGGATTCGAACCAACGACCCCGAGATTACAAATCACGTGCTCTGGCCAACTGAGCTAAAGAGGCGGGTCTTACGTACTTTTTGCCACGCCTTGTTACACGTCGGCGGAAAAGCGGTGCAAAGGTACTACATTTTTTTTAACTGACAAAATATTTTCCAAAAAAAATGCATTTTTTCTGTATTTTTTCATAAAAAGAGGGGCTTTTTCGCCCCTCTCACATGAAAATTCAATCTATTTTTTACTTATCTTTGCGTTTTTCCAATTGTTTCTCAATAGCTTCTAGGCAATCATCTATTCCCTCTTCAAAAGTATCACATACTTTTTGGGCAAATAACTCTGCGCCAAAACCCACTACGCGCACGTGCGTTTCCTTATTAAGATTCGTTTCTGGTTTTACGACCGTCAACTGAATCTCCATCTCTGCGGACTCTGGGAGCAACTTCTCATAGCGTTTAGTTTTCTTCTCAATGTGTTTCTCGAGGCGATCTGCAATCTCGAAGTTCACAGCTTTTACGTTCAGTTTCATAAGTCCTCCTTTTTTTTATTGGTTAAGTTATTATTATTCACCCAAGCTTACACTTGGCTATTCGTCTTGATTCCCGACTTTGGACTCCCGAGTCAACGAACGCGGATGCGCCGTCTCATATACCTCTTTCATCTGTTCGAAAGTCGTATGGGTATATACCTGCGTCGCTTCCAAACTCGAATGTCCCAGTAGTGTTTGTATCGATCGTATATCTGCCCCGTTGTTGAGCATCGTTGTTGCGAACGTATGTCTCAATACGTGTGGTGAATGTTTCTTCAATGTGCTCACATCTCCCATACGCGCGCGTACCACATTATATATCCCCGCAGCACCCAAGGCAACCCATTCTCCGTTTCTCTTTTTTCGTACAAGAAATATGCCAAACCCTTCATGTCCATACAATATTTCTTGTTTTACCCGCAAATATGCCTCTATTTCTTGCGCCAGTTGCTCACCCATCGGCACCATCCGCTCTTTTCTTCGCTTTCCAAACACCCTAATCTGCCGTCCTTGTATGTCCACATCCTTATCTTCCAATGCTGCCAATTCTGCTCGTCGCATTCCTGTTTGGTACAACATCTCTACCAACAGATAATCGCGCATCGCCTCCAACCAGTCTTCTTTATCCATCCCCTCGTCATATTTCGGCACCCTATTCTGCTTCTTAAACGCCTGCATTTCACTTTCACGAAAGAATATTGGAAGGGGTTTATCTACTTTCGGAAGCATCACCTTGCTCGTAATATTGATTTTCACTAATCCTAAACCTAGCAAAAACCGATACAAGCTCTTCACTGCTGATAGTCTGCGTTTTACGCTACGCGGCGACTGCCCATCTTCTAACATCTGCAGCATCCACGCCTTCACATCCTCTGCGTCTAATTGTTTTGGGTCAAAATCCTCAATCTCCCACCCCAAGAACGCGCACCACGCTCGCAAGTCATCTCCATACTCTTTTACAGTCCGTGGTGAATATCGTTTCTCTATCGCAATATGATCCAAAAATCGCTTAATCATATACACAAACCTCCCCCCCCCTTGAGGGGAGGCTAGGTGGGGTTTACTTCACCTCTTTTCCTCTTTCTTCCGTTTTCTCAAATGGGAACAAGCCAAAGAGTTCCGCATCAATGCGGTCGGTAACATGGCGGAAGTCTTCTGGATTATCGCCGAACTTAATCGTATCACCATCTATAATCAGTAGTTTGCCCTTGTAATCAGCAATCCAGTTCTCGTAGAGTTCGTTCAATCCCTGCAAATAGTCAATACGCATACTTGCTTCGTAAGCACGACCACGTTTCTGAATCTGTGCCACCAAGTTAGGAATAGTTGAGCGGATATAAATCATCAAGTCAGGCATCTTCACGAGCGACATCATCAGGTCGAAGAGATCGCGGTAGTTATCGAAGTCGCGGTCCGACATATACCCTTGACGGTGCAAGTTGGGCGCAAAGATACGTGCATCTTCGTAGATAGTGCGGTCTTGGATGATATATTTATCTTCTTTCGAAATATCCACCACATCCTTGAAGCGTTTGTTCAAGAAATAGACTTGCAAGTTAAACGACCAGCGGCCCATATCCGCATAAAAATCTTCCAAGTAAGGATTAAACTCCACACTCTCAAAACGTGGCTCCCAACCATAATGTTTGGCGAGCATGTTGGTCAGCGTCGTCTTGCCGCAACCAATATTTCCTGCTACTGCTATATGCATAATTAATTCACTTTGTTCATGTTATTAGTTCGCTTCGCTCACGTTGTTGGCTTCGCGTTGATGGTGCGCTTCGCTTACGAAATGTGGTTTTACGTAATTTTCGTCGAAGACCCCAGTTCGCACCATAGGTGCCATTTTCGTCGCCTACGGCGACCACCTACGTACCCGAAGCAAATGCTTCGGCACTAAAAAGCCCAAACAGCTCCGCATCTATCTTATTGATCACCTTCCTAAAATCCTCAGCATTCCCCTCAAAATCCATCCCATCGCTCTCTATCACCAGCACTCTGCCTTCGTATTGTTTGAAGATAAAATCCTCGTATCGTTCGTTCAAATCGCGCAAATAATCTATCTGCATTGTCTTTTCATAATCGCGTCCACGTTTTTGTATTTGTGCGATGAGCGAAGGCACTGATTTGCGCAGATAAATCATCAAATCGGGCAACTTCATCATCCGCTTCATATGTTCAAACAGCTCCATATATGTCTGATAATCACGCTCGGACAAGTCGCCCCGCATATAGTTGTTGGTTACAAACACGTACACACCTTCAAATATACTTCTATCTTGTACTATGGTGTGCCCCACCTCGTTGATGCGGAGCATATCTTTGAAACGCTCCTTCAAGAAATATGTCTCTACGGCAAACGACCAACGTTCGATGTCGGTGTAATAATCTTCCAAATACGGATTAAAACTCACCGACTCGAATCTTGGTTCCCAGCCATAGTACTTCGCCAACATCTTTGTCAATGTTGTTTTCCCTGCACCAATATTTCCCGAAATCGCTATATACATGATTTTCGGTGCAAAGTTACAAAAAATAACAGACATACGCAAGTATCCATTAACTTTTTTACCAATAAATTTGCATGCATGTGATTTTTTCCGTACCTTTGCACATTATTTAGTAAACTCATGTAGAGAACTAGAGAGTAAATCTATGACAAAGACGCGTAAAATTATCAACGATCCTGTTTTTGGTTTCCTCAGTATTCCCGATGGTGTACTGTTTCATATTTTGCAACATCCTTTTATGCAACGCCTCAACCGCATTCGTCAGTTAGGTTTGAGTTTCTTTGTCTATCCAGGTGCGATGCATAGCCGCTTCTTACACTCGCTAGGAGCGATGCATCTCATGCACGAGGCCATCACTTCGCTCCGTGAGAAAGGAGTGGAGATTACCGACAATGAAGCCACTGCTTCTATGGCTGCCATCCTTATGCACGATATTGGTCATGGTCCTTTCTCCCATGTGTTTGAGGAGGCAGGCATGTTACCCGAAGGTATGTCGCACGAGGACATCAGTCTGATGATGATGCAGGAGATTAGAAGTGAAATGGGAAAACTTGAATCGGAAAACTATGAACAAGTGTTATCACTTGCAATAGATATCTTCCAAGATAACTACCCAAAGCATTTTCTTCATCAGCTTATTTCTTCGCAGCTAGATGTAGATCGTTTGGATTATTTATGTCGTGACTCCTTCTTCTGCGGAGTGACCGAAGGTAGTGTAGCCAGTGCGCGTATTCTTAAGATGATGAATGTGGTGGACAACCACCTTGTAGTAGAAGCCAAAGGTATTTATTCTGTAGAGAAGTTCCTCGTAGCTCGCCGACTGATGTATTGGCAAGTATATCTGCACCATACCAGCGTGGCAGCCGAACAACTACTTATCAAAATCCTCACTCGCGCTAAGCATTTAATAGCTGCTGGTGTACAACTTTTTGCTTCGCCTGCGTTGCATTATTTTCTGCAATCGAACATACAAAACAGTTCCATTTTACTCGCTCATTATGCCCAATTAGACGACTCTGATCTCCTCTCTGCCATCAAGGTTTGGGCGAATAGCGATGACAAAGTGCTTCGTATCTTGTGCGAATGTTTCACCAATCGCAACCTCTTCAAAGGTAATCTCCTTGAACAACCGCTCACAACAGCCGAACGCGAAGAGTTATCTCAAGAATATGCCACTCGCTTTGGCATTAGCCCTGAGGAAGGAGCATACTTCTTTGTGGAGCATATCTCTACATCGAATACCTATAGCGAAAAGGGCGAATCCATCGGTATTCTTCTCAAGGATGGTACGGTTCGCGATATCGCCGAGGCTTCCGATATGCTCAACATGGAAACCCTCACTTACAAACCACAAAAACGCTACTTATTTAGAATGAAATAATAACTTATCAGTTTTCACCGTTCACTTTATTATGAAGTTTTCTGCACAACAAATAGCCGCACTGCTTGGCGGTAAGATTACAGGCGATGCCAATCGCCAAGTTTGGGACGTGGGCTCTATCGAAAGTGCCAAAGAGGGACAACTCACTTTCCTCTGCGATGCCAAGTACTTACCGCACTTGCCTCAAACGGGTGCCAGTGTGGTACTTATGACCGATTCCATCGAGTTTTCTGGTTCTACTAATGCCACTCTTATCCGCGTGGAGAATGCTCGCGCAGCGATGGGCCAACTGCTTGCACTCGTGGCAAAAGCCATGAATCCTGCCAAGCAAGGCGTAGAGCAGCCCTCTTTCATCAGCGAAGGCGTTACTGTGCCCGAAGATGCCTATATCGGAGCATTTGCGTATATCGGCAAGAATGTGCAACTGGGCAAAGGCGTGCAAATCTATCCGCATACCTATATCGGTGATAATGTGCGAATTGGTGATAATACCATCCTTTATTCGGGCGTGAAGGTGTATTACAACTGCGTTGTGGGCAACGATTGTATCTTGCACGCAGGTGTGGTCATTGGTAGCGATGGTTTTGGTTTTGAACCCGATGCGAAGGGTGTAAATCAGAAACTCCCACAGATTGGCAATGTGATTATTGAAGACGATGTGGAGATTGGTGCTAATACGACTGTTGATCGTGCAATGATGGGTTCTACTATTGTTCGCCGTAATGCAAAGATAGACAACCTTGTGCAGGTAGCGCATAATGTGGAAGTAGGCGAGAGCACTTTCCTCTGCTCACAAGTAGGCATTGCTGGTTCGTCAAAGATTGGTGGTCATTGTATCCTTGCAGGACAAGTAGGTGTGGCGGGGCACCTTGAAATCGCTGATAATTGCATTTTTGGTGCACAATCAGGTATCCCAAGCAATGTCCGCAAGGCGGGTATGTACCAGGGGTCGCCTATCATCGATGCGATGAACTGGCGCCGCAGCATTGTCGGCTTTAAGAACCTCCCCGACATCATGAAACGCCTGCAAGAATTGGAGAAGAAAGTGTAAATTACCATTCGCATCGTTCAACTATACAAATAACTACTTGAGGCGAAGGTTATACATGTGCACGACATGTTATTTGTTGATTCTATTTGCAACTCCCAACAGTTACAAACCACCAATCAGGTATGTCCATGTGTTCATCTCATGATAGCATCCACTATCTGCTCTGAGCTATAGGACAAGGCGTAAGCCGAGGTTGTTGTTGGTGTTCGTAGGCGTGTTGTTGTTCCGATTCGACACGCGGCAGTTCCTTGCGTTGTTGTTCCAGCTGCCACCACGGTTCACGCGGTTAGAGCCTACCATGGATTACCTATAATCGTACCATCACATTTGCACGCTGAAATCCTGATGCCACATGCATCGTAAACCCCACCAATGGCAATAAATGGCTATTCATATCTTCCTGTGTGAGCATATTTTGGTTATATTGCCAATATAAATCACGCACTTTCTGTTCATAACGAGCAATACTACGAGGCGATAGACATTGGCGAGTTCGTGATATACGATACCCTAAGAATGTACACATTTGCTCGGTTGAAGTGAGAGAAAATACTTTCAGTTGCAACCCTAACTCTACTTTTATAAACTGCTGCATCGCTTTTCCGATTTGTTTGAGAGTTTGTTTATCATTATCCCACAGCAGCATATCATCCATATAGCGCACATATGCTTTCACATGCAACTGCTCACGTACATAATGGTCTGCCACCGCCAAATAGTGATTGGCAAAATACTGACTGGTCAAATTGCCGATAGGCAATCCCTTACCCTCACAGACCGAATAACTATCAATAATCTGCTCAAAAATCTTTATCAATCGAACATCCTTGTACAGCCGAAGGAGCAGTGTTTTTAACACATCATGCCGTATTGAATCAAAGTACTTGCGTACATCCAATTTCAAACAATAGCGGTATCGTTTTTGGTTGGCAATGGCTTTCTCTAATGCAGCATACGTACCTCTTCCTAAACGACTGGCATAACTATCATTGGTTTGGTAGCGTTCGAAGTCTGCATGACACACATTCATCAGTGCATGTTGAAGCACGCGCTGATGAAAAACTGTAGCACATATTTGACGTTTCTTAGGGTCAAAGACTGTAAAATAATGATAGTCGATTGGAGGCATCTTTCCTTGCGATAACAATTCCCGCAGTTCTAATAAATGTGCTTGCAAATCTTGGGTATAGCGTACTACCTCCTGCTTCGCACTCTTTCCCCGTTTGGCTTTCCAATATGCCAAGCGCAGATTATCCATCTCGCAGACCTCTTCTATCACATACCCACGCCGCTTCATTAGAATAGGTTTTCCGCTTCTGTTGGTTGTACTTGAGCAATAATTCTATGTAACATACGCTCGCCATATTTATCTACACGTCCGTGATTAATGCCTTCTATCTTGAGCATAGCAGCAGGCGAAAGTTCGCTCAATTGAGCAATATCTGCTAACTCTTTGTCCGTAAATATTGCATATGCAGGTACACTCTCGTCCTTGGCGATTTGTTTACGAGCATCACGTAATTTGGTAAAAACATCAAAAGATTCGGGCGAGAGAACCGTCTTATAATCCACTTTCTCAGGACGAATAGCAGGAGCATTATTGTTAGGAGTAGAACCCTCAATATAATTTACCGCAAAAGTCCAATACCCTCGTTCTGCATCATATTGCTGCTTTACTTCCATCACGCGATGACCACGAAGGAACTTATTCATTTCTTCTTGCATCTCTTGTCCTGCTAATGCAGGTATGGTAAATACACGTATTTGCATGATTATCACTTATTTTTACTCGCCCTTTCTTCTGCGTGCCGTTTGGTGCGTCCCGCACCCTACTTGCACGCTTTTAGAAAGGGCGAGTACTTTTTGCTCAGAACTTTTGAGATGAACTATAGGACAAGGCGTAAGCCGAGGTGGTAGTAGGTGAGCGTAGGCGTGCCGTCGTGCCGAAGCGACACGCGGCAGCGCCAGGCGAGGCTGGTCCAGCAGCCACCACGGTTCACGCGGCCAGAGCCACTTGCAGGACCCATAGGATTGGTCTGCGCACTGCTACTGTAGTCACCAAACCAATCTTGGCACCACTCATATACATTACCACTCATATCATAAATACCCAATTCGTTCGCTTGTTTTTGTTTCACTGGGTGTGTCTTACTGCTGCTATTATCTCCATACCAAGCCACATCGCTCAACGTGTTGCTACCTGCATATTTATACCCCTTACTCTTATTGCCACCGCGAGCAGCATACTCCCACTCCGCCTCGGTAGGCAAACGGAACTGCTTACCCGTCAATTGATTGAGTTTCGTGATAAATGTTTGGCAGTCGTTCCAACTAACCTTTTCCACTGGTAAATTCGTACCCGAGAAATTACTTGGGTTGCTACCCATCACCGCTTGCCACAACTCTTGTGTTACTTCCGTTTCGCCAATAGAAAAATTAGATAATGTCACAGAGTGAGTAGGATATTCATCATCATAAGGGTCACTCGTCCCCTGTTCCGATGTTGCACCCATCGTAAAAGTGCCACCTTCGACACCAACCATAGTAAACGATACTCCATTTACTGTGAAGGTTTGAGTACCACCTGTATTTGGGTCTGGGATATTGGGCTCTGAATCATCCACTTCCATTTTCTCCATCGTTTCGATAAAGTTCACCGCTGCTGCCTTCATTGGTGCAAAAGCATCACCCATTGAACTTGAGCAGTCAAGTACTAATACTACCGCTATGCGCTTATCAATCTCTTCTGCTGTAGAAGCTTCCTCTACATCTTCATAATACAACTCCCCATCGAATGACACTTCTATTGCAAACTTATACTGCAACTCTTCGCCATCCTTTACAAACTTCAGATTATTCAATGGGATTTGTACCTTGCCTGTTTCATCATCTACAATTCCTTTGGCTGGGGCATCAAAATAAGCATAATTCTTTGCTACTTTACTGATGGATAAAGTATAGCCAATTGCTGGATAACCATCCATTTGTGCATAGATTGTATCTGTATAACCTCCTTCAGCAGTAAAAGTAAAACGGAAATACTTACATTCGCCACCTATATAATAACCCGGGTTGGTTTTTAGCAACACATTCTTGGAAGAAGCAAGCATGGATTGTGCTATCTCGTTGAAAGTAGATTGCAGTTCGTTGGCGGAAGTCACATTAAAATAACTACCCGAACCCATCACTACTTTTTTCATATTTGTTCCAAAACCTACATCATTACCAAAGCCCAAAGCATAAGAGTTTAACCCTACACGTTGCTGCAAATCGTATTGAGCAGTATCGTACACATTGCGTTGAGCAACCATGCGCCCTTCTTCACCCCATTTCATATTCGAGTAGTTGTCTGTTCCATCTGAGAAGTTGAGCATAAATATTTTATCAAAGGTTGGCAACGTTTCTGCATCAAACATTTGATTGCCTTTGGATACAGAATAAGCAAATGAAGTAAAATCCTTATCATTTGTTTGCTCGTTAATAAATGCTTTTACAGCTTCCACATCACTGGTGATAGGCATTTGGCGAACGGATTGGTTGAACGCTACTACACCAACATACAATTGTTTAGTGCTATCTACTTCGCCACCACCTATGACATCATCTTCAGTTTCTTCCAAAACAAATTTGATACTATCTATCAAACTTATTGCGCGAGAATATACTACCTCGCCATCATAAATCAAACGCATTTTGCGAACTGCTTCGCTTTGCGCAAACATTGTTATTGTCACGAACAACGACAATACAGAAAGTAAAATCTTTTTCATAATGCAATATTTTTAATTCATAATAATTTTGTGTGCAACATACCCTTGACTGGTTTCCAAAAACAAAACATATACTCCCGAATTAGGCAACACAACGTTTGCTTCTGTAACCGCAGATAATTTTTGACTCTCAAGCATTTTGCCTGTCATATCCACCAAATATAATGCATTGATGGCATAGTCGCTTTCTACAGCAATAGTGTTATCCACTAATGAAATACGAAGTGCAGTAGCATCTACATTTTCAACATTTGTAGAAACACTTTTTTCTCCAAAAGCAATATAATCCACCATTTCTAATGGAAGATTGAACGTGCCTTCGGAAGTCGTTAATACCAAGACATCATCCGCAAATGTAATGTGCTCAATGCTTACCAATGAAGTAGATGTAACTTCACCAGTTGTTTTGTGCACATTCATTGCCTCTGGCTGCTGTGCCGACACTCCCATCGACACGCAAAATAGCAATACTGCTAAATAAATGGTAAGTTTTTGCATAAGCATTTAGTTTTATGTTAAATAATAAGATTGTTTATAACACCAATACACACAAAAAAAGCGGGACTGCACTACTGCCGTTCCGCTTGTAGGGGCCTTCGCATTGCCTTAGGTATTGAAACGACAACGCGAAGCCCACGCCGAATATAAATATTCTCCGTGCTACATAGTTAAGGTACGCGTGTGCGCATACACATATACGCAAAATATGTACCAAAACAAGCATAGGAGGGACAATCTATATCCCGTAGGGCATCTATCGTTGCTAAGTTCCGAATACCTATTGAAAGTTGCGAAGTTTCTACAAGTCAGAACAGAGCGCTAATAAACGCCTTTTTAATATGTCTTGAAAGCCACGACTGGGGTGTTTGGGCAAACGAGTTGGCTTTCCGAGAGGAGACATCTCCCACCCTCTATACACCGGCGTTGAGCTTTCGGGTGCAAAGGTACAACAAAATTTGCGGATTTGCAAGAAAAATCGCATTTTCTTGTGATTTTTTACTCGGCGGGTTATCGCCGAGCAAAAAACAGGTGGCGGATATTAGGGAGTTGAGCGGAGGACAGGTAGCTGGGTACGGGGAAAGTACTGGATGGCAATGGAGTGGTTTCGAAGTGGTAACGAGGTGGTTTCGAGAAAGAAAGCGGAAAATAGCAGGCAGGAGGAAGATAGGTCCTTCTTAGGTTAGTAGCCCGATTATCCTACGTATATCTTACGTATATGTTACGTATATCCTACGTAATTGACAAGGGAAATATAAAATAACGCAAAAAAAAACACGCCTCTGACGACAGTTCGTTCAGAGGCGCATTAGTAATTTACGAAAGTGTTAAAAGAGGTGAAAAAGCCCTATCTACAGAACATACACTGGTACAAATAAATTTACACTCAGTTCTTAAAATGCAATTTGCCATCGCGAAGCTCCACAATCACGGGCTTTTGGTGGTCCACCTTACCTGCGATGATGGCCTTGCTGAGTTCGTTGAGCACCAAGCGTTGCAACGCACGCTTCACAGGGCGAGCACCGAACTGCGGATCATAACCCTCACGAGCGATATAATCGATCGCATCATCGGTAATGCGCAAATCTACACCACTCTGCATCAGCATCTTATGCACACCCTCAATCTGCAAACCGACGATATCGCGGATCTGACTCTCATTCAGCGGCGTGAACATAATCGTCTCATCAATACGGTTCAAGAACTCAGGGCGAATCGTTTGGCGGAGCAAGTCCATGACTTGCTGTGTAGTGGCTTCGCGTAATTGGCTTCGCGAAAGTGGCTCCGCGATATTGGCTTCGCGTTCCATTGCCTCGCGGATGAGTTGACTGCCGAGGTTCGAGGTGAAGATAATCAGCGTATTCTTAAAGTTCACCGTGCGACCTTTGTTGTCGGTCAAACGACCATCATCCAACACCTGCAACAGCACATTAAACACATCGGGATGCGCTTTCTCAATCTCGTCAAACAGCACCACGCTATAAGGTTTGCGACGGATAGCTTCGGTCAATTGTCCACCCTCGTCATAGCCTACATATCCTGGAGGCGCACCAATCAATCGGGTGGCAGCGAACTTCTCCTGATACTCCGACATATCGATACGCGTCATCATATTCTCGTCGTCGAAGAGATACTCCGCCAATGCTTTTGCCAACTCCGTCTTACCCACGCCCGTCGTGCCCAAGAAAATAAACGAACCGATAGGGCGTTTAGGGTCTTGCAAACCCGCACGACTGCGACGAATAGCATCGCTAACTGCCTGAATAGCTTCGTCTTGACCCACAACACGCTTGTGCAGCTCCTCCTCCAAATGCAGGAGTTTATCTCGCTCGGATTGCATCATCTTCGTTACAGGGATGCCCGTCCAACGAGCCACTACTTCGGCAATATCGTCCTCATCAACCTCCTCCTTAATCAGACTCTCGCCTTGCATCGCATGTAGTGCCTCTTGCGCGGCTTTGATGTTCGCCTCTGCCTGCTGCAAACGACCATAGCGAATCTCCGCTACCTTGCCGTAGTTGCCCTCGCGCTCAGCGACCTCTGCTTCGTGTTTCATCTGTTCGATATGTGCTTTCTCGTTTTGGATAGTCGCCATATAGCCCTTCTCCTGCTCCCAACGCGCGTTCATCTCTTTCGCCTCGGCTTGCAGTTTGCTCAGTTGCTCCTCAATAGTAGCCAATTTAGCTTTGTCGTGCTCTTTCTTTATCGCCTCGCGCTCGATTTGCAACTGCATAATTTGGCGGTTGAGGTTATCCAATTCTTCGGGCTTAGAGTCCACTTCCAAACGCAGTTTGGCTGCCGCCTCATCCACCAAGTCTATTGCCTTATCGGGCAAGAAACGGTCGGTGATATAGCGCGTGGACAATGTCACCGCAGCAATCAGCGCATCATCCTTGATACGCACTTTGTGGTGGGTCTCGTAGCGTTCTTTCAGTCCGCGCAGGATAGAGATAGTAGCTGCCTCGTCGGGCTCATCCACCATCACCATCTGGAAGCGGCGCTCAAGGGCTTTGTCGGTCTCAAAGTACTTCTGATACTCGTCCAAAGTGGTCGCTCCCACCGCACGCAACTCCCCTCGTGCCAAAGCTGGTTTGAGGATATTAGCGGCATCCATTGCGCCTGAGGTCTTACCCGCGCCCACGAGCGTGTGTATCTCATCTATAAAAAGGATTATCTCGCCCGCCGCACTAGTCACCTCCGTGATGACACCTTTGAGGCGCTCTTCAAACTCACCTTGGTATTTCGCACCAGCGATAAGGGCACCCATATCAAGGGAGTAGATTTGTTTCTTTTTGAGGTTCTCAGGCACATCGCCACGAATGATACGATGCGCCAAGCCCTCCACAATAGCGGTCTTACCCACACCAGGCTCGCCGATGAGGATAGGGTTGTTTTTTGTACGACGTGAGAGGATTTGTAGCACGCGACGAATCTCGTCGTCACGACCAATCACGGGGTCGAGTTTGCCCTGTTGGGCACGTTCGCAAAGGTTAATAGCGAACTTCTGTAGGTTTTCGGTTTTGTTGTTCATTGTATTCATAGTTATATGTTTTTAGTTTACACATTTCAGTTTTCAGTTCTCACACAAATCCCATACCAAACCACTTTTCACATAAAATCCGCCTGCCAAAATGGCAGACGGATTTTTCTCTGGTTTATGTATAAACCAACTATAAATCTGTAGTCGGTAAACAACTAATGACTCACCTGCATGATATTGGCAAAGACGCCTGCTGCAGTCACGCTGGCACCTGCGCCATAACCGCGAATCATCATAGGATAGTCGTGGTAGCGTTCGGTAGTGATAAGGATGATATTATTGGAGCCCTCCAGTTGGTAGAATGGATGTGAAGCGTCCACAGTCTCTAGACTAACAGTGGTTTTGCCCTCTACCAATTTAGCCACAAAACGCCAACGCAGTCCCTGTGCCTCTAATTCCTTGCGGCGAGTTTCGAAATCAGCGTCTAACTCAGGAAGTGTTTTCCAGAAGTCCTCGACTGTCCCTTGGAAGTATGATTCTGGGACAAAGAGATGTTTCTCCACATCCTCTTGCTCTACTTGATAGCCGGCTTCACGCGCCAAGATGACGAGTTTGCGAATCACATCTTTACCACTGAGGTCAATGCGTGGGTCGGGTTCGCTGTAGCCTTGTTCCTTAGCGCGACGAATCGTCTCGGAGAATGGTACGTCAGCAGCAATCTCGTTGAAAATAAAATTGAGCGTACCACTCAATACCGCCTCTATACGCAAAATCTTATCACCCGAATTGCGTAGGTCGTTGATAGTACCAATAATAGGCAATCCTGCACCTACATTGGTTTCAAAGAGGAATTTTACGCCACGGTCAAGAGCTGTTTGCTTGAGGCGGAGGTAGTGGCTATATTCGGATGATGCAGCAATCTTGTTGGCTGTGACTACCGAGATATTATTGTCTAGCAATGTTTGGTAGATGCCTGCCACATCGGCACTTGCCGTACAGTCCACAAATACGCTATTGTAGAGCGTTGACAATTGACAATGGATAGTTGACAAGCTGAGCGGCTTAGCGGACTTGAGTTGATCGCGGTAATTGCTCAGGTCGATTCCATCTGCATTGAAGATGGCTGTTCGGCTATTGGCAATACCTACGACGTTGAGCTGTAGATGCTGCTCATGAAGTAGCATGTGCTGTTGCTGATGGATTTGCTCTAGCAGTTGCGCACCTACGGTACCTACGCCGCAAACAAAGACGTTGAGCACTTTGTTTTCGCTAAGGAAGAATGAGTCGTGCAATACGTTCATTGTCTTGCTGAGTTGCTGAGCGGGTATAACGAACGATATATTGGTTTCTTTGGCACCTTGCGCAAAGGCAATCACGCTGATACCATTTCTGCCTAAAGTACCAAAGAGTTTGCCTGCAATGCCAGGCATGTTGTGCATGTTCTCGCCCACGATACTTACGGCTGCCAAGCCTTGTTGTACGAGCATAGGGTACATAGAGCCCACTTTGATTTCTTCTGCAAACTCGTGCGTGAGTGCATCTACTGCGGTGTCGCAATCTTTCTCTTGAATACCCAGAGTAGTAGAGTTTTCTGACGATGCTTGACTAACGAGGAAGACCGATACGCCTGCTGTGGCCAAGGCACTGAAGATGCGTTGGTTGACACCAATCACACCCACCATCGAGAGTCCAGATACCGTAATCAATGCTACGTCACGAATACTACTCAAGCCGCGCACGTAACGCGTAGTGTCTTCGGGTTTGGTTTGTATGATTGTGCCAGCATTATCGGGACAGAAAGTATTGAGAATACGAATCGGTATATTCTTCGCGCACGCGGGATATATAGTAGGTGGATACACCACTTTGGCACCGAAGTGGCAGAGTTCAGATGCCTCGACATAACTCAGACTCTTGATGGTATAGGCATTGGGGATGAGTCGTGGGTCGGCTGTCATAAAGCCATTGACATCAGTCCAAATCTCCAATACCTCTGCGCCCAAGGTGGCAGCAAGAATAGAGGCAGTGTAGTCGCTTCCGCCACGTCCAAGGTTGGTAATCTCGTCGGTTTGGCTATCGCGCGAAATGAATCCTGGCACGACTGCCAGATGAGGCATTGTGGCAAATGTCTTGCGCACCAAAGCTTCGGTCAGTTCGGTGTTGAGCAATACTTGGCCTTGCTTGCGGTCTGTGCGAATAAACTGCAACGAATCCTTGCGGACAGCACCTGTCAAGGCTGCAGTGACGATACGGCTACTGAGTTGTTCGCCATAGCTCACGATGACCGCTTCTGATTTCGCGCTCAAATCCTTTACTAAGTGTACACCGAAGAGAATAGAACGTAGCTCATCAAGTATGCTTTCCAATTCATGGTAGAGCATTTGTCGTGTGGTAGGATTGGTAATCAGCGTATTGACCATATCCATATGGCGGCAACGAATAGCTTGATATATTTCCATGTACTCTTCGCCAGCCTCAAGTGCCATGTGTGCTGCTCTAAGCAGTTGGTCGGTGATGCCACCCAAGGCACTGACTACTACGATACAATCATCGGTCTGCTGACTGATAATCTGCTGAATATGACGAATACTCTCTACTGAACCAACTGAGGTTCCACCGAATTTTAATACTTTCATTTTAATATCTCTGTTATTTGATTGGTTTCGAGGAGGAATCCGTCGTGTCCGAAGCGCGATTCGATCTCGAAGTATTGTGCGTTAGGGATATGCTTAGCCCATTCTCTTCCTTCGCATGGAGGAAAGAGCCCATCTGAAGTGATGGCAATCACCACCGTTTGTGCTTTGATTTGTGCCAAAGCAGCAGCTACACCTCCACGGTTGCGACCCACGTTTTGACTATCTACGCAATGTAGTAGGTAGTAATAGGAGTAGGCATCAAAGCCGCGTTTGACTAGTTTCTCGCCTTGATAGCGTTCGTAGCTCGCTGCACGACTGGCAAAGAGGCAATCGTCGTCTGTCTCATATTGTGTGAGGTTGTAGCCATCGAAACTGCGGTATGAGATGAGCGAAATGGCGCGTGCTGCTTCTAATCCTTTGCGTCCGCCATCAAGCGATTCGCACGCTCGGAAAGTGGGGTCAGCCTCTAATGCCATACGTTGCACTTCCATCCATGCGCTCAGCCATGGTGATACACGTGGGGCGGTGGCAATGAACGCTGCACGGCGGATGATATTGCCTTCCATAATCGCCCATTCGAGGGCATGGAAACCGCCAATGGAACTACCGATGAGCAAGTCCACTTGCTTGATGCCCAAATGTTCGCGTACCAACGTAAATAGTCGGGCAGTGTCGCGCACCGTGAACTTGGGGAAATCGAGATATCCTTTCTGTGTCCCGATTTCCGATTCGCGATTCCCGAAATCTCTTGGTCCTGTGGTGCCATAGGCAGAGCCGAAGATATTGACGCAAACGACAAAGTCCTTTTCAGGGTCGATGCAACAATCTTTGCCCACCATCTCTGGCCACCAATCCATTGGATCGGAGTTAGCAGTTAGGGCATGGCATAGCCATACCACGCGGTTGCCTTGTTGGTATTTGCGCTCCGAGGTGTGATAGACTATCTCTAATTGGTCAAGAGTGCCACCTGCCTCAAAGGAGAAATTATGCGTTGTGAGCTTGTGTAAGTGCATGTTCTATATCTGCTATTAAGTCGTCTGCGTTTTCCAGACCGATACTCAGGCGCATCAAGTCGGGGTCGATACCCGCAGCAAGAAGCGCCTCGTTGCTGAGTTGGCGGTGGGTATGCGAAGCGGGATGCAGGATACATGTATGGCAGTCTGCCACGTGCGTTTCGATAGTTACCAGTTGCAGGTTGTCCATAAAGCGATTGGCAAAAGCGCGGTCGCCCTTGACTGCGAATGCCATCACGCCGCATGAGCCGTTGGGCAGGTACTTGAGTTGGCGTGCATGCTCGGGGTCGTTCTCCAGTTCGGGATAACGTACCCATGCCACATCGGGGTGCTGCTCCAACCACTGAGCCACCTTCAGTGCGCTCTCGCAATGGCGAGGCATACGCACATGCAGGGTTTGCAATCCTAGGTGCAAGTAGAAAGCGTTTTGTGGGCTCTGGATTGAACCTAAGTCGCGCATGAGTTGGGCAGTAGCTTTGGTGATATATGCTAATTTACCGAATGCCTCTGTGTAGCGCAGTCCGTGGTAGGATGCGTCGGGCTCGGTCAGGCATGCAAACTTATCATGCTGCGACTCCCAATCGAAGTTACCACTATCCACTATCACACCGCCTACTTGTACACCATGACCGTCCATATACTTCGTGGTAGAGTGGGTAACGATGTCTGCCCCGAACTCGAATGGGCGGCAATTGACGGGGGTAGGGAAGGTATTATCCACAATCAGCGGTACACCGTGTTGATGGGCAAAGCCCGCAATACGCTCTATGTCCAATATACGTACATTGGGGTTGGAAAGGGTTTCGCCAAACACTAACTTCGTGTTGGGGCGGAAAGCCGCGTTCCACTCCTCATCGCTGGCGTCTTGGTCAATGAAGGTAATCTCAATGCCCATCTTAGGGAAGGTCACCCCAAAGAGATTGTATGTGCCACCATAGATACTGGTGGTAGTAATCATGTGGTCGCCTGCTTGGCAGATATTGAAGCAAGCAAAGAAATTGGCTGCTTGTCCCGATGAGGTGAGCATGGCTGCCACACCACCTTCCATGGCTGCAATCTGCGCTGCCACAGTATCGTTGGTCGGATTTTGCAGACGGGTATAGAAATAGCCACTCTCTTCAAGGTCGAAGAGTTTGCCCATCTGTTCGCTGGTCTCGTACTTGAATGTAGTGCTCTGAATGATTGGCACTTGGCGAGGTTCTCCCTTGCCTGGGTTGTAACCAGCTTGCACGCACAGCGTGTCAATATGTAGGTCTTTTTTCATATCAAAACAAAATTAGCGCGCAAAGGTACAAAAAAATACACGTATTAACAAATTTTTCAAAGAAAAGTTACGGAATTAAAAATAGTATTTTCATGGATAAGTCGTTTTTATCTAATTGTGATGTGTGCTGAATCACCTATGAATAACCTATAAATAACCTAAGAATCACCTATGAATAACCTAAGATTTATAGCCACCGTGTCATTGCAAATAGGCAACGACATACAGGAAGTATGAGGAAAAGAACATCGTAGAGCATTGAGAAAAAATGATGAAAGATTTGTATATGTCAAAAAAAGATTGTAACTTTGCACGTTTTTCTGTGAAACAAAATAGGTATCCACAAAATACCCATTAAAAATCATCAACATAAATAGAATTATCGTGTCTGTTAAATTTTACAAATCAGAGAACCAAGTGCCATTAGAGATGCATAAGGTTCGCGTGGTACAAAAGTTGAATCTGTTGCCTGTAGATGAGCGTTTGCGGGCTATCCAGAAAGCGGGTAACAATACTTTTTTGTTACAAAACAAAGATATTTATCTCAATATGCTGACCGATTCGGGCGTGAATGCTATGTCCGACCGTCAGACGGCTGCCATGCACTTGGCGGATGATGCGTACGCAGGTAGCGAGACTTTTAACCGCCTAAAAGTAGCGATGAAAGAGGTATTTGGCACCGACAACGTGTTGCCTGCGCACCAAGGTCGTGCTTGCGAGAACATCTTGGCAGAACGTTTTGTGAAGCCAGGCACAGTGGCTATCATGAACTTCCACTTCACCACCACCAAAGCCCATGTGACCCGTTGTGGCGGAGAAGTGGTGGAGGTGCTACACAAGAAAGGACTTATCCCACAATCCGACGACCCCTTCAAAGGCGATATGGATCTGCAAGAACTGCGCCGCGTGATAGAGCAATACACCCCTGAGAAGGTGGCATACGTGCGCGTGGAGGCAGGAACCAACTTGATTGGTGGTCAGCCCGTGAGTTTGGAGAACATGTTGGCGGTAGCAGATGTCTGCCATGAATATGGTGTGCCAAGTATCTTGGATGCCTCGCTGCTGCAAGACAACATCTACTTTATGAAGACCCGCGAGGCACAATGCAAATATATGACCCCCAAGGAGATCTACCACCTGCTGGCAGGCAAGATGGACATCATCTACTTCTCAGCGCGCAAGTTGGGCTTCGCTCGCGGTGGTGCGATCATCAGTCACAATACCGACCTCATCAAGAGCATGATGGAGTATATTCCATTGTACGAGGGCTTCCTCACCTACGGAGGTATAGACGTGCGCTCTATCGAGTCCATGGCGGAGGGGTTGTACGAGTCGCTTGATATGGACTATTTGAGCCACGGACCTGAGTTTATCAATTATTTGGTGAACGAGTTGGATGCCTATGGTGTGCCTATGATTAAGCCCGCAGGTGGATTGGGTGCACACATTGATTGTCAAGGCTTTGTGCCTGATATGCCACACGACCAATATCCTGCTGCTGCGGTGGCGACAGCGTTATATATCGCAGGTGGTATTCGCGGTATGGAGCGTGGTACACTGTCCGAGCAACGTGAGCCAGATGGCACAGAGCGCTTTGCAGAACTGGAGTTGATGCGACTAGCCATGCCTCGCCGTGTATATACCTTGTCCCAAGTGAAATATGTGGCGGACCGCGTAAAATGGCTATGGGATAACCGCCAAATCATAGGCGGACTGAAGTGGGTAGAGGAACCACAGGTGTTGCGTTTCTTCTTCGGTCGTCTGAAAGAGATTGGACATTGGCAAGAAGAATTAGTGTCAAAGTTCAAAGAGGATTTTGGCGAAAGTCTATGATAATTTTGACTTAAAGATTAGGACTTGAATTTATATTTTTGGATATTGCGTTTGGCAGCATTGTTCGGTCACCGAAAAGCAAAGCAATTGGTGGCTGGGCAGGCGCAAGCTATAACAGAGTTGCGAGAGTGGCGTGCTACTACGTGTGGTATGCCAGTACTGTGGATACATGTGGCATCGGTGGGTGAGTTTGAACAAGTACGCCCCATCATTGAGCGACTGCATAGGGAATTGCCTTTTCGCAAAGTATTGCTGACTTTCTTTTCTCCTTCGGGATATGAACTACGCAAGAACTACCAATTGGTGGACAAAGTGCTATATCTGCCTTTCGCCACGCACCGCAATGCCAAGAAATGGCTAGAAGTACTTGCACCAGAGATGGCAGTGTTTGTCAAGTATGAGTTTTGGCCAGCATACCTTAATGCACTCAAAAAAAATGATATACCCACATATCTGATTTCTGCTATCTTTCGTCCTAAGCAGTTGTTTTTCAAACCCTGGGGCAAAGCTTATTTGAAGCTACTATATACGTTTAAGCATATTTTTGTGCAGGATTCGGCTTCTGCTGATTTGCTGCAACAACATGGTATAGCGGATGTGACGGTGGCAGGAGATACGCGTTTTGATCGTGTGGTGGAAGTGCGAAAGATGGCAAAGGACTTGCCTATAGTAGATGGGTTTGTGGCAGATGCAGAGCGCGTGATAGTAGCTGGTAGTACATGGCCAGAGGAAGAGCAGATGTTCGCGCGCTATGTGGCAGAGCATGAGGATGTAAAATTGGTGCTTGTACCGCATGAGATACACAGCGATCACCTGCACCAGATATTTCAATATTTTGAAGGTCGCTACGTGCGCTATACAGAGGCAACTGCAGCGAGCGTGGATAAGTGTCGTGTGCTACTGGTTGATACGATAGGATTGCTATCTTCAATCTATCGATATGGCCATGTGGCATACATTGGCGGAGGCTTTGGCGCAGGTATTCACAATACGCTGGAGGCAGCGGTATATGGTATGCCTGTGGTATTTGGACCGAAGTGGCAAAAGTTTCGTGAAGCTCGTGGGCTATTAAACGCAGGGGCAGCGAAAAGTGTGAAGAACTATCGCGAGTTTGCTGCGGCATTGGACAAGGCATTTGAGCAACAAGCAGCAATGGGACAAGCTGCTGCCGACTATGTGAATAGCGAACTCGGTGCAACGGAGAAAATTTATCAGGAGATATTTTAGGGTTCCTGATTCCCGACTCGCGACTCAAATAAAAATAGAATAATAAAAACAATAAATATGGCACAAAAACCAAGTATTCCAAAAGGTACGCGTGATTTCTCTCCACTGGAGATGGCACGTAGAAATTATATTTTTGACACGATTAAGTCGGTGTTCTCGCTCTATGGCTTTCAGCAGATAGAAACTCCAGCGATGGAGAATCTCTCTACGCTGATGGGCAAGTATGGAGAAGAGGGCGACAAACTGCTGTTTAAGATTCTCAACTCTGGCGATTGGAAAGCGGCTGTTACCCATGAGGCATTGGATAATGCCACCATAGGTGCGCTCACCAATAAAGTGAGTGAGAAAGGTCTGCGTTATGACTTGACCGTACCTTTTGCGCGTTTTGTGGTACAACATCGTGAGGATATTCAATTTCCATTCAAGCGCTATCAGATTCAACCAGTATGGCGTGCTGACCGTCCACAGAAAGGTCGCTACCGTGAGTTCTATCAATGCGACGTGGATGTGGTGGGTACTAACTCACTACTCAGCGAGGTGGAACTGATACAAATCGTGGAGGAAGTGTATCACCGTTTGGGTATTCGCGTAAGTCTGCATATCAACAACCGCAAGATTCTCGCTGGTATTGCTGAAGTGATTGGTCAGCCCGAACGCATTATTGATATCACCGTCGCAATCGACAAACTTGATAAGATAGGCATTGATAATGTGAATAAAGAACTGCTTGATAAGGGTTTACCACAAGAGGCAGTGGACGCACTGCAACCAATACTGAATTTGAGTGGTACCAATACCGAGAAATTGGATCAGTTGGAGCAAGTGTTGGCAGGTTGTGAAGTGGGTCTGAAAGGTATAGAGGAATTGCGCACAATCTTTGCGCTGTATGCTGCAAGCACGCAAGATGGTAATTTGGCTACCTATGAGCCAAGTGGTTTGCAAATAGAATTGGATCTTTGCTTGGCACGTGGTCTGAACTACTATACTGGTGCTATCTTCGAGGTAAAAGCATTGGATGTACAAATGGGTAGTATCACAGGTGGTGGTCGCTATGACAACCTCACAGGTATTTTCGGTATGCCAAATGTATCGGGCGTGGGTATTTCGTTTGGTGCAGACCGTATTTATGATGTACTCTCCGAACTTAATCTTTATCCAGAGAACTTGCAATCTACAACTCAATTACTCTTTGCTACCTTCGGCGAACAAGAATTGCTGTACGCATTAGGTTGGGCAAAAGCATTACGTGAGAAGGGCGTGAGCGTAGAAGTATATCCAGAGCCAACAAAGATGAAGAAACAAATGGGCTATGCCGATAGCAAGAATATTCCATTTGTGGCTATTGTGGGTGGTGATGAAATGGCAGCAGGCAAAGTAATGCTCAAGAATATGCAATCAGGCGAGCAGCAATTGGTGGGTATAGATGAGTGCATAGCAGCTATAGGATAGCAGGCTTTTTGATTACCAACATCGAGATTTGCAACTTTTTTACACTTTTATTTGCACATATGCAAAAAAAGTTGTACCTTTGCACGCTATTTTGCGTACGTGCGCTGTATTGGCATGCGCACGCATACGCACAAGAAGCACAATAGAACTATAAATAATAACAAAATAAAACTAACATTTATGCAAAACAAAGGACTAGTTATCACCTTGGCAGTGTGCTTGGCTTTGGTAAGTGCGTTCTACTTGTCATTCTCATTTGTGACAGGTTATTACGACAACAAGGCAGCAGAATATGCACAAGGCGATGATGCGAAAGAGTACCAATATTTGGACTCTATCGCAGGTGAGAAGGTGTGGTTCGGCTACACATTGAAAGAGTGCCGTGAGAAAGAATTGAACTTGGGTCTTGACCTCAAGGGCGGTATGAACGTAACTATGGAAGTGTCAGTAGCTGACATTATCCGTGCACTTAGCGGTTACAACGCTTCTGAGAACTTCAACCAAGCACTTGCACTCGCTAACGAAAAACAAAAAACATCAGGAGCAGACTATTTGACATTGTTCTTTGAGTCGTTCTACGAATTGGATCCTAATGCTCAATTGGCATCGGTATTCTCTACCTTCGAGTTGAAAGATAAGGTATCTTTGACTTCTACCAACGCTGAGGTTGAGAAGGTGGTTCGCGAGGAAGTGGAAGGCGCAATCAACAACTCATTCAACGTACTCCGTACTCGTATTGACCGCTTTGGTGTGGTACAACCAAACATCCAAAAGCTCAGCCAAACAGGTCGTATCCTCATCGAGTTGCCAGGTATCAAGGAGCCAGAGCGCGTACGTAAACTGCTCCAAGGTTCGGCTAACCTCGAGTTCTGGGAGACCTATGACTTGGCAGAGATTCTTCCACAATTGGCTCAAATCAATGCTGAAGCTGCCAAAGCTAACGCAAGCACCGAAGCTGCTCAAGAGGAAGTAGAAGTGGTAGAGGAGGAAGAAGTGGCTGCTGACGATGTAGAGGCATTGGTAGAGGACTTGGCAACAGATAGCTTGGCTCAACTCGAGAAAGAGCAACAAGAGGCTGTAGAAGAGTACAAGAAAAATAACCCATTGTTCGCCGTATTGAACCCATCAGTAAACCAATCAGGTCAAGCATATCGTGGCCCAGTGGTAGGTACTGTTCACTATACTGATACTGCTAAAGTTATGGCTATGCTCAATTCTCAAGTGGCTAAATCTATATTGCCACGTGAGTTGAAACTTTGCTGGACTGTAAAGGCTATTGATGAGGCAGAGAGCTTCTATCAATTGGTAGCATTGAAATCACAAACCAATGGTCGTCCTTCTCTCGAAGGTGACGTAATCACCGATGCTCGCGCTGACTTCGGTCAAACATCTGCATACGCAAATGTATCTATGACCATGAATGCTGAGGGCGCACGTGATTGGCAACGTATCACACGTGATAACATTGGTAAATCTATCGCTATCGTACTTGACGGCTATGTATATAGCTTCCCAACTGTACAAAACGAGATTGCTGGTGGTAGCTCACAAATCACTGGTAACTTCACTGTAGAAGAGGCAAAGGACTTGGCTAACACCTTGAACTCTGGTAAGATGCCTGCTCCTGCTCGCATTATCCAAGAGGATGTAGTAGGTCCATCACTCGGTCAAGAGGCTATTCACGATGGTCTTTGGAGCTTCGTGATTGGTTTCATCTTGATTCTCCTCTACATGATTATGTACTATGGTTTGATTCCTGGTTTGATTGCTGACTTCGCATTGCTCTGCAACGTCTTCTTGTTGGCAGGTATCTTGTCATCATTCTCAGCAGTATTGACCTTGCCTGGTATCGCCGGTATCGTGTTGACCATGGGTATGGCTGTGGATGCTAACGTGCTTATCTACGAGCGTATCCGTGAGGAGCGTCGTGCTGGTAAGAGCTTGCGCAAAGCTATCGAAGACGGTTTTGGCAACGCTATCTCTGCGATTATCGACTCTAACGTAACATCATTCTTGACAGGTGCGATCTTGGCTATCTTCGGTACAGGTCCTATCAAGGGCTTCGCTGTAACCTATATGATTGGTATCGTATCCTCGTTCTTGACTGCCGTATTCGTTTGCCGTCTGTTGCTCGAGGCATATGCTAAGAAGGAAGATGCTAAGGAACTTAGCTTCACTACCAAGTTGATGCAAAACTTCTTGCAAAATACCGCAGCTAACTTTATCGGTGCGCGCAAGGTGACTTACATTTTGTCTGGCGTGTTGGTACTCGTAGGTATCTTGGGTGTGAACCCACATATCATGGGTAAACTGAACCTTGGTATTGACTTCTCTGGTGGTCGCAACTATATCGTTCGCTTCGCTCAACCTGTTAGCACAGAGGAAGTGAATGCAAGTCTTGACAACGTATTTATGGCTGCAAAAGCTGAGTTGGCAGACGAAGAGACTTTCGCACTGAACGTAATCACCATCGGTGATGCAAATCAAGTACGTATCTCTACCAACTATATGATTAACGACAACTCTGACAACGTGGATGAGACTATCGAAGCATTGCTCTACGAGGGTTGCAAGCCATTCTTGGCAGAGGACATCACTTTGGAGCAATTCAAGTCCACAGAGATTAATCCTGAGATTGGTATCATGCAATCACAAAAGGTAGGTCCTGCTGTGGCTGATGACATTACTCAATCTGCTGTATGGGCTGTGTTGGCAGCGTTGGTAGCAATCTTCTTGTACGTGTTGATCCGTTTCCGCAATTTTGCATTCTCTGTAGGTGCATTGACTGGTTTGGCTCACAACACCTTGATTGTGTTGGGTGCATACGCGCTCCTCTGGAAGGTGATGCCATTCTCTATGGAGATTGACCAATCATTTATCGCTGCTATCTTGACCGTTATCGGTTATTCTATCAACGATACTGTGGTTGTATTCGACCGTGTACGCGAGTATAAAGGTTTGTATCCAAAACGCGCGCTCAAGCAAAATATGAACGATGCGTTGAACCACACCTTGAGCCGTACATTCTCAACCTCTATGTCAACTCTCGTTGTGTTGATAGCAATCTTCTGCTTCGGCGGTGAGACCATTCGCGGATTCGTATTCGCATTGCTCATCGGTGTGGTAGTAGGTACCTATTCTTCACTCTGCGTAGCATCTCCTCTTGCTTACGATATCCAAGAGGCCATTGCTCGTCGCAAAGCAAAGAAAGCTGAGAAATAATCATTGCACTGCAATAGTAATCAAAATCGCCACTCAAACGAGTGGCGATTTTGTTATATAATCATTTTTTCTACATCTCTGCTGTTTCGTGCAATCCGCTAAAACTCATCATTCAAAATTCGCTTATTCCTGCTTTCTTTCTCGAAACCACATCGTTACCACCTCTTTACCATTCCGTTACTACCCAATACTTTCCCCGTAAGATGGCAATCGGTCTATTGGGCGTCAATCAAACAATGTAGGAGAGTCCTTATCAAAGCGCTTAAGGATATTGCGCATAAGCGTTTCACGTATTAGGCGCGAGCGGTTCTTTACCGTATATTGATCGCAATAGCGCTCCAGCGCACGCATCTCGCTATCATTGAGCATGATGCTCACACGATGTTTGCGAGGCGCTGGTTTAGTATGATATTTCTTGATTGCTTTCATTGAATCGTATGCTACAATTAAAAGGATACCGCTAACTTCATGCCTACGGAAATGAAATTGCACCCTCTGTGATTGGTATATTGAGTTGCTATACCAGTCAAAGGATCTTGGACTATATCAATCATGTCGGTAGTCGCTTGTTGCCATTCTGCCAATAGCGAGAGGACCAAACAGCATTGCTTGTTGAACAAATAACTCCATCCTACATTTGCGCCTACGCACATACCACCTTGCGTAGCTTTGTTGGTAGAGAAACCATATCCAATACTCATCCCCAAGATAGGGGCATGTTGAGTGGTTGTCAGTGGTATGTCCACTATTGCTTGCAAAGGGATAAAAGAATAAGTCTTATCTCCTACCCATTTCGCACGATAGCCTACTCCACCCCCAACAAACATACGCTTTCCCTGAATAGCGTAGGAACCCACCATAAAGTCGGCACCAAGTTGTCCGCCCACTCCCATAGTGGGTACACACACTACACCTCCATGGGCTTGGAAACGTAAATTGACAGGACGAGTAGCCTTGGCTACAGAGGCAGTATCTGTAGTTGCGTCTTGAGATGCATCGTCGTGCTTGATGGCTATGATCTCACTCTTGGGATATTGGTAGCGAGTGCCATTCTTAGCACGAATAATCACCACCTCATCGTTTTGCAAGAGAATCTCTCCTTTGATACTTTGTCCTGTACGCAAAGTTACCACTTCCGCCCATAGCATAGGCGAAAGCAGCAAGAGCATAGCCAGTAATATCGTTTTAATTGATTTCAAAATACCCGATTTGGGTACAAAGGTACAACAAAATTTGCGTATGTGCAAATTTTGAGTAGAAAAAGTAGTACGAGGCACCAAAGTTGCTCGTACTATACTAAGACAAAGTCTATTAGTTTGCGCTCGATATCCACTTTGGTCACGCGCACGCGTACCTTATCTGATAGTGTATATACATTACCACTACGAGCAGCTATCAAGCAATAGTTGTCTTCGTCAAACTGCATATAGTCGTGCGGTTCAATGGTGCGTATAGGCACAAGCCCCTCGGTGAGCGTATCTGCCAACTGAACAAACAATCCAAACTCCGTCACTCCGCTGATTATCGCATCAAACTCCTCGCCAATATGGCTACTAATCCACCGTGCATGCATCTCTTTGACAGAGTCGCGCTCTGCCATTTGTGCAGCCAACTCACATTCTGAGCAATGTACACATGCCTGCTCCAGTTCGTCTTTATCAGTACGGCATTTCGCTTTGGATTGCAGCAGATAGCGCGACACTAAGCGATGTACCATCATGTCGGGGTAACGGCGGATAGGGGATGTGAAATGCGTATAATAGGGGAATGCCAAACCATAGTGCCCAATATTATCCGTTGAATACACAGCTTTCGCCATTGAGCGAATGGCAAGGGTCTCTACCAGAGTTTGGCAAGGCATACCCTGACAATCATCCAATAGGGCATTGATATGTTTGTGAGTTGTCTTGCTATTGGATGACACTTTAAGGTTCAATCCAAAACGCTTGATGAAGGTACTGAGTTTGCCTATCTTCTCTGGGTCGGGGTTGTCATGCACGCGATAGACAAAGGGCTTCGCCTCTTGCGACTTTTGAATCTTCTCTTTTGACCTTTTACCAATCGCAGTCGCCACGATACGGTTGGCAAGTAGCATAAACTCCTCTATCAGATGGTTGGTATCAAGCGAGTTGTGAAAGAATATTTCGACAGGTTCGTTGTTCTCATCCAAACGGAAATGCACTTCAGGTGTTTCGAAATTGATTGCTCCTTGTCGGAAACGATTGGTGCGGAGTTTTTTAGCCAAGCCATTCAAGACTTGTAATGCCTCTACGAGTCTTGCATTTTCCGCTTTTATCTGTCCACCTTCTAATAGTTCTTGCGCTTGACGATAGGTCAAGCGATGGTTGGAGCGAATAACGGTTCGGCATATTTTATGGCGAATTACTTTGGCTTGCTGATTCATCTCCACAATGACTGACATACAGAGTTTATCTTCATTGGGGCGCAAACTGCAAAGCTCGTTGCTCAAGCGTTCGGGCAACATAGGAATCACCTTATCAACCAGATAGATGCTCGTACCCCGCTGATATGCCTCATCATCCAACGCCGTCTGCTCTTGGACGTAGTGCGTGACGTCGGCGATATGAATACCAATCTGGTAGTTGCCCGTGTCGAGTATCTGAAATGAGAGCGCATCGTCGAAGTCTTTTGCTTCGTCTGGATCAATGGTAAAGGTGAGCACATCGCGCATATCACGACGGCGCATTAGTTCGCTCTGAGGGATAGTCTCTGAAGGCAGTTTGCTCACTTCGTTGAGCACCTCGTCGGAGAAGCCAGCAGGTAGCGTATATTCCGCTTCGCGTGTCTCTACAGTAGCTTGGTGCTTGAGCTGTTGCTGGTTTCTATTCTTACGTTTAATCGCTTTTTCGCGACGCATTCGTTTGGCTATAAGGTCTTTTGTCTTCATATACAATCTAAGTTGCGGCATAGCCGCGTTGAAAAGTTTCACGCCCTATGGGCTGTTTCAAAGTTTCAATATTAAAACAAGATGTACAAAAAGTATGCAAAAGGTAGTTGACAACAATTCCATTGACTGTCTATGAGTTCTAATTAGGCATCATAAACATCACATAATAAATAGGCATATATGTGATTTTATCTTTTTTCACTACTTCACCATTATTAGACAATACTACAGCATTTTGTATGCCATATTCTTTGTTGGAAACAAAGTGGTTGAGGGCACTATGCACATAGTAATCTTTTCCAGATTTGATTTCTATAGGAACTACGGAGAGTGTCGAATAGTTGTCTATTAAGAAATCCACCTCTCCGTGTTGTTTGTTGTCATAATAATATAAATCAAAACCATGGGCACGCAATTCTTGGGCTACAACTGCTTCATATACTGTTCCAAGGTTAATACTACACTCATCGTTTAAAACAGCATTGATATTATTTTGATACAAAAGTGCCGTCAATATCCCGACATCATTTAGATAAAGTTTTAGTAAACTCTTTTTTACGGATTGCAATAATGGGAAGCGCGGATTGCTTATGGCATCTATTTGCAATGCTATACCAGATTGTACTAAATAATCAAATTCGTATTCATAGTCTGAAAATTGCTTACCCTTTTTATTTTCAATCCGATTAACCACAACACGTTTCTTCTTATTTTCAAGATTGGATGGAATCAGATCATATACGCGGCGAATTTTTAGTCGATTTTGCTGATCGTACTGCGAAGCGTCTATACCATAGAGAGCATGTATATCTTGCTGTATATCACGCATTCGTTGAATATTTTTGTCCTTCAAAAATTGATTTACTGCATCTGGTAGTCCGCCTGTCAATAGATAATATTTGAAAATACGCATAAACCTACTATGCAGTTTTTCTGGTAGTGCTTGCTGATTTTGAAAACATGTTCGCGCAGTGTTGATAGCTTCCTCACCCACGCCCATTGCCCAAAAGAACTCTTCTAAGTCTAAGGGGTACATTTGCTTAATTAATATACTACCTAATGGTACAGATGGTGTTTGGGATAATGCAACACCCAGTTGTGAACCACTGGCAATATAGGTAAATCTATTATCTTGATTGAGGAATTTGAGTAAGGTTAGTAAACGAGGGTACACTTGTATCTCATCTAAGAAAATTAGTGTATCTTGTTTTTCTCCTAAACGGTTACCAGCAAAAGCACTCAGTTGTAGATAAAAACTATCCACACTAGTCACATCTGCAAATAATTGCTCATTCTCATTATCAGCACGCAAATCTATCTCAATAAAATTGGGAAATAATTGGCTACCGATATGTCGAATAATAAATGATTTACCGATTTGTCTGGCACCGTTAACTAACAATATCTTGTTTTGATTTTCACTTAGAAATGCCTCCAAGAACTTTGCAAATTTACGTTGTAGCATAGTGCATATATTTAATTTTTTGGCAAAGGTACTGAAAATCTTTGATATATGCAAATGTTTGTCACTTTTTCCATGATTTTCATAGGTGTTTTTGTCATTTTTTCCATAATTTTCGCATATATTTTTGTCACTTTTTCTATAATATCAACATTTAGATGCATAAAAATGGGCTCCCTCAACAGTGAGGAAGCCCTTGGATATATTCCCGTTTCTAACTTCTATATTCTTATTTCACCTCTTGACCCATCATGTTGAAGGTCTTGCCATCACGAATGATGAGGACTTGACCATCGCGAACGATCTTTTGTACTTGAGGAGCAACGGTGGTGTTGTCAATTGCGGTAGTAGTACTGGAAGCTGTTATCTTAGTAACTGCCATACCATTTGATTTCGCATTAGTCCAAACCCAAGCCTCATTGCCATTTACATAATGAGCTGCACGCACAGCAGCGACATCATTTGTAGCAGTACCAAAACCACCTTCTGGCAATTGAGCTAACCATGTTGCAGAAATTGTCTCTTCAACTTCAACACTAGCAAGCATCGCTAAATTCTTAAACAAACGACCATTAGGGTTACCTTCACCATCTTCTGTATTAGCATGGTTATTAGATCCAACTGCCACATAACGAGTGCCAGCAAGTTCAAAATCTGTAATACCTACAGCATGAGGTGCCATTACTGGTTCTGTCATATTTGGGAATGATTTAATCGAAGCAATAGATGCCACGCCATCTGTTAAAGAGAGAGTACACAATTGGGGTTGTGTATTATTGGCATCGTACCAAAATGTTGTTTCATCAACAATAGTTACATCTGGATATATTCCCCAATTTGTTTCGCTTAATGTAAGAAGTTGCGGAGTTCCCGCTTCATTATTAGTAACAGGCACATATATTACGCTAGCACCAGCGACAAATGTAGTTTCTGCATTTTTATAAGAAGGCAGAGGGTAAAGAATAAATCCATTACCTTCATTATTTATTTTGACATCAAAACCATAGCCACAGCGAAAATCATTAGCTACACCATAATCTGTTCCATTACCTATTTTTGTAAACACTTGTGCATCAGCATTGGCATCTGCCCATTTATAAACAGTTAATTCTCCCCATTTTGAAATAAGAGCATATACCGTATAAATAGCTCCATTATCATCTACCGCAACTGCACTACCATAACCTGGCAATGCAGTAGGGGCTTTCAAAGAGCCCTTCAATTCTAAAGTTTTTGCATCGTAAACTTCCACAGATACATCTTTTTTTGCAGCATACAAAGTGCTCCCATCAGGAGAAACGGCTACATCATAAACACTAGTCTCTGGAGTTACTTGAACTAGTTTCTCTACGGTAACCTCTGCAAACATTGCAGCACTTGCCATAATAGCGGCAATAAATAATGTAAATTTCTTCATAAATAAAATGATTTAAAGTTAGTAATAGTTGTTAATTAAATTGAAAGCGCAAAGGTATAACAATTTTTTAACATCTGCAAATGTTTTCGTAAAAAAGTGTATTTTTAATGCCATTTAAAGGAATAATTGTATAAAAATAGGCTTCCTCTACTGAGAAAGCCTATCATTTTGTTTATAATTCCGCTTCTGTCATTTGACAGCGCAGCGATGTAAATGATGCTTGATTAGCGAACCTCTTGACCCATCATGTTGAAGGTCTTGCCATCACGGATAATGAGGACTTGACCATCGCGGATGATCTTTTGTACTTGAGGAGCAACGGTAGTGTTGTCAAGTGCGGTAGTAGGTCCTTGCTCTTTCTGAGTAAAGGTGTAAACCTTAGCATCGGAGAAGAGGTGGATAGTCAGTTTACCTTCAGCATCTACGACTGCGGTAGCAGCAGCGGCAGTTGCGTTCTCAGCAGTTGCCAGATCTGTGTTGGTTGTAAGTTCAGTAGCAGCAGCGAAACCATCCACAATGTCAACTACTTTCACACCAGCCAAATAACCCTCTCCATTAGCATAAGGAGCGACCATAAGGTGATGTTCGTTGTAGTTAGCCAGATATGTAGCACCATTGTATTTTTTGCCAAGAACATCTGAATTCAATGCAGTATAAGTATCAATAGCTACCGCGTTTTGCTCTACGAATTCAATTGGAGATGTTAGTTCGCCATCAAGAATCCATTTACCAGCAGCAAGTGGAGATGCGTTCAACTCATAAGTATTCTTTCCTAATGTATTAGGATGTAATGCCGCGTTATCTCGACTATACTTATAACTTGCATCACTGTAAGTACCATCCACCACATAAAGGTGTGAATAACGAGTATTACTGTTGCTCTTATTAAACGCAGAGATTGTTACTTCAGCATTTTGAGAGGTACCCTTCAATGCCATGGTATATCCCATATACGCATCGATGTAATTACCTGACTTTTGAGAAGTAAACCATACAGATGGAGCTGCTGCTAAATCATTCCAAATATAGAAATAAGAAGTATTTGAAGGGGTAAATGTGCAATGTACATAGTTACAAGCCACTAATTTACCATCTTCGGTAACTGCAATATCGGAGATTGCGAGAAAACCATCAGCCGCAGCATTCACACCTTCTTGAGAAATCTCGGTAACGGTCTTGGTAGCATGTGCTACGTTATAGATGTGAGGAGTGCCATTGTCTTCGTGAGAAAGAACGATGGTATTTTCGCCATTTTGAACCGCACGCTTGATCGTTCCCACGATAGTTGCGCTATAATCTACAACAGGTAGTGCATTCAATGTCATAGATTCTGGTAATACAGCGCGGAAATTCGCTGTCAAAGTTTCGTCACCCTTCACGGTAATTGTCAATGGATTCTCTTTAGAGCCATTGCTCCAATTGACGAACTCATAACCCTCGTTAGCGGTAGCAGTCAAAGTAGCAGAGGTATTATAGTCATATGCTCCACCACCTGTTACTTCACCATACCCTTCTTTGTTTACATTTGCAGTAATGGTGTAGGAAATAGCCTCGAAGTTAGCAGTAACGGTAAGGTCGCTATTGACAACAATTTCCAATGGATTTGTTGTATATGTTTCCTCTCCTACAGTCCAGTTAACGAATTGATAGCCTATTGCAGGTTCTGCAGTAAGAGTCGCAGTAGCACCTTCTTCATATGTACCAGCATTACCCGTTACCTCTCCCATAGCAACATCATTTACATTAGTTACTACGGTGTACAAAGTTGCTGATGCTGCCACTTTGGTCACTACAGAAGACTTTTTAGCTGGTACTTCGCAGGTGTTATTGTTAGTAGGATTAGAATAAACCACTAAACTCATTCGTTGTGTATCTGTGTTACCAAAATTTGTTCCTGCAACTGTAACAATATTGCCTGCATAGTCTAAATTGATAGAAGATACAGCAGCGTAACCACTATCAAATGATGCGTTCAAAGTCAAGATAGGAGTGGCATCTTCTTTTGTCGCATCCCATGTGAGATCGAAAATAGCAATTGTATTATCATGTATCTTCATGATTATTTGACTTTCGTCAGGTGTAATAGCAATGCCTGCACCAAGATTACCATTAATCACATCTGTATGCTCATGTGATGACCAAGTGCAGATGCCGTCCCATGTATAGAAACGCATGGAGGTGTATAAGCTAGTATTGTTACCTGTGCTACGGTTAGATGTTACCCATACGCCTTTTTTGCATGCCTTAACATCAAAACTTGCAGCACCATTACCCAAGGTATTGAACAATATATTGGGTGCTGTTGTCCATGTAGTAGACAAACTACCATCTTCTTGTCCGACATTGAATACTGCAACAGGGAATGATTTTTCAGTGTAGTCTTCTGCTACAGTAACAAGTTTGTGTTTGCTCCTGTGCCATACAATGTGGCACAAGACAACGAAGATCCTACTTCAACATCTCCATTCTTAATCAAACCAGAAGACGCTCTATCTCCTGCAAAGAATTGAGTAGCTTTTGTCAAATCAGCGGGATCCACTAAGAATAAACCAGAGTGTCCATCAGAAAAATCAGTAAGCCATAAATCTCCATTAGGTGCTATGGTAAAGCGCGAACATCCCCAACCTGCGTCTGGAGAACCTGGATTGTATCCCGTCTCTGATTTGCTATACACGGGGCTATATACGTAAATTTTGCTGTTAGTTTTGGTTTTGCACCAATCTGCTACATATACAGTACCAAAATAGTCAGATTCAGGACTTATATCCACATTCGAAAATCCGCGACGATATTGGTGTGAAGCATCTGCAAAAACTTTCTCATACGCGGTCACCGCAGCAGCAGATAGTTCTACCGACCAATTGAGTTGTTGACCAGCATCACCAGGTAATGAATAAGCTGCTATCACAACTTCGTTCTTACCTTCTACTAAATTTTCTAGTGTAACCTCACCTACCTTTTCAGCTGATGTTGCATCATAAAACACCAATTTACCCGCAGTTGGGGTTTCGTTTGCATTGAACGAGAATGTGTACACATTTTCTGCTACCGAAACAGAAAGTCCATGCGCATAAATTCGCTTAGGTTGCGCAGCAAAAGACACCACGCTTGCCAAAAATGCGATGGCAAAAAGAGTTAATTTCTTCATAAGAATAAAGATTTAAAGTTAATAATTATTGTTTGTTATCAGTTTGTTATCTACATAACACGGCGACAAAGGTACAACTTTTTTTTGAAACCTGCAAACGTTTTCGAAAAAAAATGAGTAAGGAGGTGCATTTTGGGGGGAATGGACGCTCGTTGGGCCATTGGACGGCACGCATCGCGCCTATTGGATAATGGACGCTGCGCTATGGGAGATGCGGTGTTCCTTGCTTATTAACAGCGTTATCCTACGTATATCCTACGTATATGTTACGTATATCCTACGTAACTAACAAGGAAACAACCTAAAAAAACAAGGAACGAGGATGACTCGTTCCTTGGAATTATAAACTTATGAGCTATTTGCTCATTTAGTATCAACGTACGAGATAAGTTTGTCCGTTTTGGATGACAATACCGCGATAAGAAGCATTGACCTGACGACCTAAGAGATCGTAGAGCGGAGCATTGAGGTTCAGTGGCATTGGAGTAGTGACCACTGCGTTCGGGCTATCTGTTGTCCAAATAGCATACAACGTGCCCACATAGCCAACAGGCAATACAGTGAGCGGTGTACCTACTCCATCAGGGTTATCGAACCAACCGACAAAGACAAAGCCCTCTTTGACTGGCGTAGGCAATGTATATGGTTCTTCGATAGTGGTGGGCAGTTCGCCATTCATACCATGCGCGATACGATATGCCTCACCCCATGCTTCGGGTTTACCTGCTTGAGAGAAGTCAGCAGTAGCTACTTTCTGCGTATCAGTGACGGTACCATCGTTGCAATTGAAGAATGCAAAGAGGTGCCAACGCCATGCACTCTCGCCATCAAGCGAGCCAGCTACAGACAAAATATAATCACCTAACCACTTCCATCCAGACTGCTCATCTGTGAGCATCTTACTCACATCACAGCCCTGAGAATTGCCATAATAAAGGAAATTACTCAACTCGCGAGTAGTGGCTATACTTTGTGAGAAATAGGTATTATAATCGTCTTTGAAAATAGCAATCAGTTGCTCGTTGGTAGGCACTTCACCACCAGGAACAATGCCACCATTGAGTACCCAGGTGACGATATTGATTTCCTTATCGGAGTCTGGGTTGTCGTTTTGCCAGATGGCATAGATAGTACCCTTGTAGCCAGCAGGAATGGATGTGATACTCTCGCCTTCGCCACGTGGATTGTCGTACCAACCTACGAAGACATCGCCGTCCTTCTTGGGGATTGGCAAGGTGTAGGTCTCTTTGACCGATGTAGGTAGCGCAGCACTCGTGCCCATTGCCGTTTGATACGCCTCACCCCACGCTTCGGGTTTGCCCGCCTGAGAGAAGTCGGCAGTAGCTACTTTCTGATTGCCCTGTACGGTGCCATCGTTGCAATTGAAGAAAGCATGCACATGCCAACGCCATGCACTCTCGCCATCAAGCGAGCCCGCTACAGAAAGGATATAATCGCCTAACCACTTGTACTCGGACTTGGTATTGGTCATAATATCTTGCATGTAAGCATTGGCAAAAGTGGCTACGTTCTCAATGGTTTGGTCTGAACGATTGAGACCGTAGTAGGTATTATAGTAGGGTTTGAAAGCCGCCCATAGCTCCTCGTTGGTAGGCACATCGCCACCAGGAACAATACCACCATTCAAGACCCAACGGATGTCGGTTTGAATGTTAGGTTCGGTGCCAGTGCCAGACTCCAAGAAAATCTGAGGATAGGTGGTAGCATTGGCAGTAACAGTGATGGATTGTGAATAATCCTTATATCCGTTGGCATGTACCGATAGGGTGTAATTGCCTGGAGCAAGATTTTCGAAAACAAAGACACCATTGTAGTTGTTGTCGGTGGTATAATAGTCTTGGTTGGTAAGCATACGCTTTACGTAGTGGTAGCAATCGGTCTTGATGACCTCACCACTAGCATTGCGAAGCACTATTTTTGCACCATGAATTGGCGCATACTTGTCATTGGTTTTGGAGTTGTATTGATACAAGCTATTCTCAATACTTTTCTCTTTAGTACGCACCGCACCCATGATATAGCCTTTGGTATCTTTGGCAGTGCCAAAATAATCCACGATACCGCGGAAGTAGCGCAATCCCTCTTGGCAGCACCAGTCGGGGTTAAGCGCACGGTGACGCGCTGGTTGGTAGGTATGGAAATAACCTTCGGACAAAAAGCCTGGTGCGCTATGTTTGAGTGCACCAAGGTAGCCATAAGAGGAAGATGAATTGTAGAAACTAATATCGCCACGCACATTGCGGCTACTGGTATATGAAGTATAGTACTCAAAACCTGAAGTATTGATTTCCTTCAAGCGATCCCACGATGCATTAGCACGCGCCTTACTACCTGGAACCTTATCGCTGCTATCGGTGCCGCGATATAGAATGATAGGATAGTTAGTGTTGGTACCTTCGGTGGCAGCATTAGAGTGGATAGAGATGAAATAGTCAATATTATTGTCATCTACTTCTGCACAAATCTCCGATAGTTTTTTGTTGTATTGATTGTTGGCTGTAGAGGTAGAGCCTGCAGGACCGTTGGCAGTACGAGACATCAACACCGTATATCCACCCGCCTCTTGTAGTTTATCGCGCAGATAGAGCCCTTTCCATAGGTTCGTATTCGATTCGTAGAATCCAAGAGTGTCGGGCATACCAGTAGAAGAAAGATTGGGATAAGGAATCGTTGCCATTGGACGGCAGTTGGCACACCAACTACCATGACCAGGATTGATATACACACGGGCAGCAGAGAGTGCTAATGCAAATAGTAAAAAAGCACTAAGAAGTAGATTACGTTTCATCGTTTTGATAATTGTTAGTAATATAAATAAGGTAGGGATAGCTGTCCGAAGGAACTATCCCTACCTTTGAAGTATTATCTGAGCAAGAATGCTTTGCCGTTTTGGATAACAATACCGCGGTATGTCTTATCCACTTGGCGACCAAGGATATCATACATAGGAGCGTTGATATCCAAAACTACAGCAGAAGGGATATCCTCCACAGCTGCTGGCGTAGGCTCTGCATCTGCCAATGCCGTACGTGCAGGAATCAAAATAGTATTTTCTGCAGTTGGCATAGTGAAGAGTGAGATGTGACCAGCTGCAGAAGCTACGAGGTGACCTGCATAGTCGAAGCTCAATTGGTAAACAGGGCCCAGGTTGTGAACGAATGACTCTACATACTTCACAGAAAGTTTACCCAAAGAATCCCATGCGCACTCAAATACTATGAATTGATTGTTATCATCTGGCAATACGAGGTACTTTTGGTCGTTGCTGAGTGCCAAAGCACCGTCGTTGCTACCGTTTACATAACCCACGAACTCATCGTAGTGAGTAGAGAACTCGCACTCCTCATTGAAATTGTAGTAGCGAGCAGAAGTAGCGTAACTATTGTTACCACCTGAGTATCGGAGAGTTGAGCAGAAAAATCCGTAGTCCGTCAAAATAGGTTGACCATTCTTGTTCACAAGACCAGCCAAGTTGCTGCCCTTACCATAAACCTCAGAAGGAGCACCTTCCCAAGTCTTAACGATAGAGCCATCTTCTTGACCAATATTGTAAATCAAGATGTTACCAAGTGAAGAACCGAAGTCCTCGTTGTAAACGATGAGTTTAGACTCAGCACCCTCTTTGTAGATAGAGATACCCGCGGTAGAAGCACCTACATTCACACCGTTATTGCTGATAACACCGTCGCCATCGCGTGTACCGACGAAGAATGGGGTGATATTCTCTGGTTGAGCAGGATCCATTACATACACACCACTGTGACCGTCGCTATACTCTGCGATGAACAATGTACCGTCAGAAGCTACAGCCAAACGCTTAGGAGCATTCCAAGCAGCATCTGTAGATACATAAGGAGTAGCATTGAGCTTATTCATATTGACATCGTAGATAGACACTCCCTTGTTATCGCCACCTGCTTCCATCACATAGAGTTGGCCGAATTGGTCGGTGAGTGGGTAGGTATTCACGATAGCATGAGGTTTAACCATAGTGGAATCTGCATGATCCGCAATAAGACCCATGCCAGGAACTATGCCACCTACAAGGTTCAACGCCCATGTCTCTGCACCTACTGGGATATCAGCTATAGGAACTACCAATTCGTTCTTGCCTTCTACTACGCTAAGTAATGCTACAGTACCCACTTCTGCACCTGCAGCGTAGAATACTAAAGAAGCTTCTTGTGGAGCTTGGTTGGCTACGAATGAGAAACGATAATCTCCGTTAGGCTCAGTAGTTACTTTGAGGCTGTGTGCGCTGACACGTGCTACGATAGGTTGTTGTACACCAACAGTAGAGAATGACCATACGAGTCCGTCCACATAGAGATAGAGGTTGAGCACTGCGCCATCCACATACGCACCTGCACTAACATGTTGGGTAGGAGCACCATAAGGCTCGAAGAAACCGTAATCCAATTTCACCTCTACTGCTTTATCCAAACCTTCGGTAATGTCAAAGAGTTTTAGACCAGCCACAAAGCCCTCTTCGTTCTCGAAAGGAGTGACCATCATGTCGCGACCAGCATACTTGAAGTAAGATGCACCTTGGAACTTCACACCGATGAGCTCAGCTGGGAACTCGCCAATAACTACAGGATCTTCGTTAGGACCAGCCGTCTTGAACTCTACTGGAGCCATCTTCTCAGCATCCATGATAAAGTCTTTCTTCTCGCCACGTGGAGAGAGGGTAAGACGGAAGTCTGCTCCATCCACAGCCTCATCAAAGACAGCCGTTTCATCAGTGGTTGCATCGCTTAGTCCTGAACCTAACTGATAGCCAAAGTATGTTTCGCTAGCAAGCATGTCATTTACGACATTGTAGATAGTGAAACGTGCACCATTACCATAACGGTGAACACCAGTGGTAAGGATAGTGCAACTGGTGGACATGCCATAGAGTGCAATAGTGTAGCCTTGGTCAGACTTGTATGAGTTACTTGAGAATTGAGATGTGAACCACTCTACAGGATCAGCATAGAAGTCATCCCAAATATAGAAGCGAGTTGTACCACGTTTGTAACCACTTTCAACAGCATCATCTTGATAGTTACAACGGATATAGTTGATACCAACCAATTTATTATCACAAGTGATAGCAATATCAGACAGTGCGAGGAAATCGCCTGGGTTGGTAGTATCCACTGGCACGATACCTACGGTAGAGATAGTATCTAACTTACCAGTAGTATTGTTGAGTACATAGATATGCGCAGTACCATCTTCCTCGTGGGTGAGGTAGAATACAGAGTCAGCATGTTGGATAGTGCGTTTGATAGTACCCTTAATCTTAGCAGTATTGTCTTTAGGGTCATTTTGCTTCATATTGAATTGCTCAGGTACAGCTGCATAGGCTGGTTGCTCAGGCTCTGGGTAATCTACATATACATTGCTCAAATCGATATAAGCTGTATCCTCCAAGAAGAGGAATGGATAGCTGGTAGTATTGGCTACAACCTCTACAGTTTGGTATTTGCGGTGGAGAGGTTTGTAACCATCAGCTACAGCGTCCAATTTGTATGTACCTGGCTCAAGGTCAGGGAAGTAGAATAGACCATTATAGCAGCTATCTACTTTGTAGGTAGCAAGCACTTCGCCAGCCTCTGTGCTCAATGTAACCACAGCACCATTCAAAGGTTTGTATTGGTCATTGGTGTTAGGAGCATACTTATAGAGTTCGTGGGTGAACGCATTGTGCTCATCTTTTACGGTACCCAAGATATAACCCTTGGTGTCTGGCTCTGCGCCGTAGAAATCCACGATACCGCGATAGTAGCGGATACCCTCTTGTTTGCAATAGTCTGGGTTCAGCGCACGGTGGCGAGCAGGTTGATAGGTGTGGAAATATCCCTCTACGAGGAAACCAGGAACACCGTGGTGCAATACGCCGAGGTAACCTGTATAGGTCTTACCAGATGAAGGCAAAGTGGCATCGTAGCTGCTCTTATAGAAATCAATATCAGCCAAGATGTGCTTAGATGTCTCAGGGTCACGGGTATCGTAGTTAGTAGGCTCAAGACCATCCATAGAACGGCACTCAAATGCGTGATACCAAGAGCGTTTGCAACGGTCAACAGCACCTGGAACTACGTGTGTACCATCTGTATTACCACGATAGAAGTATGACAAATAGTTCACGGTGTTACCATCGGTAGCCGCATTTGAGTGAACAGAAATAAAGTAGTCCATATTGTTAGCCTCTGCCTCGTCAGCGATTTCGAGCAATGGACGGTTATACTTCTCAAAGTCAGGCAATTGTTGATATGCCTCCCATGTATAATCTGGATATTCGCCATCCACTTTCTCGTATGGCCAAGGACCAGCTTGGGTGTGTGACATCATCACAAAAGCACCAGCTGCCTCTAGTTTGTCACGGAGTTCAAGACACTTCCAGAGGTTGGTGTTAGACTCGTAGAAACCGCAAGTATCAGGCATACCTGTTGATGCCAAGTTAGGATAAGGAATAGTAGCATTAGGACGGTCATTAGGACCCCAACTACCGTGACCTGGGTTGATATAAATACGTTTGCCTGTCAAGTCTGTTGCAAACATGGCGATGCTAACTACGCATGCAGCCATAATAAGTAATGTCTTTTTCATAGTCGTATGCATCATTTAACGTTCATTACATAGATTTCACCTTCGCTTGTAGAGTAAGCGATTTTGCCATTGGCTGCTTGTGGGAAGACAGCGATTTGCTCGCCATTGGTCAGCACTTGCTTCTTGCCGTCCAAGCTATACGCTACAATCACAGACTCAAGTACCACTTCGCCATTATCCTTGGTATCGCAACCAACGAGGATATTGTCGTTGTACCATACTGGAGCGAGGATATTGTGACCGATAAACTGGATGTTCTTGCCATCGATATCGCATACGAAGCAACCTACAGAACTGATGTAGTAAGAAACTTTCTTGCCATTAGGAGAAAGCGATGCCCAGTGGTAGCTGTATTGTTGACCATTAGGAGAGAAAACGATGGTCTTGCCATTCTTGGTCATCATCAATTGACGATCCTTGATAGAGAATGAAGGACGGTCAGCGTCTGCTACCATAGCAGCCAAGTGTTGTTGCTTGTGTGCAATCACTTGTGCCTTGTTAGCTACAAAATCGTGGCGAACAATGTTGCTCACGCGACTCTTGCTAGCATCAAGCTTCACCTCACGATAAACGATTTGATTGCCATCTTGAGCAATCTTCACGTTGTAACCTGCACCGTCAGCACTCGTAATTTTGGTTACCTTTTGGGTAGCCAAATCCATACGTTGCAAACCTTGGTTACTGGTGTTGGTTAAAAGGAGATAGTCGCCTGTAGGACTGAAAGCTGCCACTTTCGCATCAGCCTCTTTCGCTACGCGTTCAACGCTTCCTACCTCCAACAATTGTGCGCTTGCCATCATTGGGATAGCCAACGCCAAAAAAAGATAGACTTTTTTCATGATTGTTGTGTTTTATGGTTAATAATAACTGTTAATTTATCAAAACAGCGACAAAGTTACGTAAAAAAATTGAATCTAACAAAAATTCCTTATCTTTTTGTATAAAACATGCCGAAGAACATTAAAAAAAATGTTCTTCGGCAAACAATGTATTTCATTTTATCCATATTACCTTACCATCGCCTGCTGATGAAGTGTCGTTTGATTGCTCAAATGAGCTTCTACCACGCACATACCCGAAGGTACTGGTAAAATCACTTCGTTATTCCATAGACTCATCTCGTGCTCCAACAACACACGACCGAGCATATCATACACCACCACCGACTTTATCAACTGATTAGAAGTCACCGTCAACATCCCCGCAGCAGGTGAATAAGCATGTAATTGAGCATCTGCTGGCAGTACGTTCATAGTAGATGTAGCCACACCACCATCATTGCCTTCTCCCACATAGGTGTCTGGACCTACAATCACATAGCGTTGCTCATGGTTCTCCGACATCGGTAATTGCAGCATCAAGCCATTAAGAATGCGGTATTTTGTGCCCGTCATAGTATCCCAAAGGTAGCACTCTTTGGTCCAGTTTTCAGAGAGATAGAATGCCATTTGCATATGCTCAGCCCTTGCATCTGCATTTGCCAAAACTGCCAATGGTATTTCACTAACTCCTTGACGCAGATCGGTCATCATCGGCACTTGCTCTGCCACCGTATAGATGTTCAGCGGAGATACTGCCGAATTATCTTTTACCGTCACTTCCACACCAGACGACAAGAACAAAGCATCCTCGCCCTGCAAATAATAATCATTTGCCTCAGCATGTGTGGCCAACATACAGCGTGCATAATTGCCCGCAGCAAAAGCGTAGATTGTCATCACCTCTGCCTCTTGCATCACATCGCGTTGAGGCGCACGCAATACAGGTGCAATTTTAGATCTCAAAGAGTTATTCAACGTCAAGTGATTAGTACTAAGCTTTACCTGAGCAGTAGTCGCCGTTGCCCCATCGCGCAACTTGAGCATCACCGAACGCATCGGAGGCAAATATCGGTCAGAAGATGTGGCTGCCACTTCCATCGTAGCCGACTGCCACGAGTCGTTTTGCATATAATAGAACTCTGAACTAAACTGCTCATTATCAGCCAATAGCGCACGCATATCAATATACGACAGCGTAGGATTACCAAATATGAAAGCATTACTCTCCACCCCATTCGTCAAGGTAATTTGCATCGTGTTATCGGTTGGAGTGAATGCCAAACGATATGCCTCCTCACGCGAAGGAACTGCCACCGACGATGTCTCATAACCCGAAGGACTGAAATACGAATAACGCTTATCTGGCTTAGGCAAACGAACAATCATCTCTTCCATATTATCTCCAGGACCAAAGCCCAAGAGTTGGAAACCTTGTCCCACCTCCAACGGCTGAATCAACGAGTTCGATTCGCAGAATTCAGCAGTAGCTGTTTCTGTTACATCTTTTCCTCCCTCATAACGAGTGATAATATCCTTATTATAGAACGACAACCAGAAGGCATACGCTGCATCTTGCGCACGCGTACCCTCGAATGATGACACCTCAAATGGATTATCGCTTTCCAATGCAGAACCTGATATGTAGTCACCTGTATGAGGAACAAACATATCACCCGCATACATATCTTTCAGCGGTGCAGACATCATATTCCACTTCGCAGAAGTCAGCGGCATATCCACAAACGCCTTCTCATACTCCAGCAAATGTTGGTTATTGATACGTGCCCCCGAAGCAAAATAGATATTGCGACATGTATGCACATCATGATTGATGGTCATTGGGTAGTGATTGTGCTTGTGATCCGATTCTGGGTCATCCAAGTGCTCATTATCGGGCACAATATATGGATAGCGCAACTCATTATCCATCTTAGGTATAATCACATCTACACCAGCCATTGGCACATATCCTACCCCAAAGGTATCTCCATCGTCCACCAGATTATTGCCATTGGTATCCTCCCAACTCTTCCAGTTTTCGTTCAAGCCCCAACCGTTGATGGTGCTAGTACCTGGACGCCATACTACGGTCTGTGGCAACACTTGTATCTTGACGAAAACATATCCTACCTTACATCCCTCATAATCCACTCCATCAGCTCCCGTCGTCAATTGCAAACGTACGATATATTCTCTGCCTGCCTCAATCGTTTTGCTTGGATCAATAGGCAACACTTCTCCTGTTTCCGAGTCAACAAAACTGATAGCGTCTGTATTGAGAGTAAAGTATTGTTTACCATTTTCTTCTGTTATCTCACAATTAGCAATCTTGGTATCTTCACCCATATCGGTAACAGGGATTCTAATAGCAGACGTATCACCTATCACTATTTTATAAACAGGAAGTTCTGCTCGTTGTTGCTCCGTTATATGTTCAGATGCGATTGGTAAGACATTCAAGAAACGACTGGCTTCTGCTGAGGTCACTTTCACCCAACGCGGCTCATTACAATCCTTGAGCACCACCAGGGTGTCTTTACCTTGATAGTTCACCGTCATGGTAGCAGTACCCTCAATAGGGAAACACCAATAGCGAGCTGCTTCATCCGAACCGAGGTAGAAGTTAATCGTTGTATCATACATTTGCAACCAACCATTATCATGGAGATGCTTCACAATATCATAATTTTGTCTTGACTCAAATGCATCCACCTGCAAATCCTCAAAGCGAGTAGCATAATAGTTTGGATTAGGATCATCAGCTGTAGAAGGACGTCTCATATCATACATGATGGCAGCAGTCACTTGTCCATGAGTGTACCCATACAATGCCTTAAACGCCTCATCTGCTGCCAATTGTTCCTCCAATGTAGCATCTTTATTACCATATACATCATCCGATTCTACAGTTACCAACCAATCCGCATAGATAGGCACCTTCTTATCCTTGAGCGCACCACCCACCTCATCTGCGAAGGTATTTTTCACTGCCACTGTCAGATAATACAAGTCATTGGCGCAATTGCCTGCCGATTCCAAGTCAAACTCCTGCTCAACAAGGCCTTTATCCGAATTGCGGAGATCAAACTTGGTCTGTTGCGTAGCATGTAATGGTGTCTGCATGTTACAATTGTCCTCATCCAACTCATCCACCGAATATGCCATACGCATCCAATAGCTATCACCAGCATATAACTTATTCAACGCCTCATCAGGCTCTTCGGTATTTTCGATGATATGTGCTACATACAAGAGCCATTTCTCCACTCCATTATTCACCGTCTTCACATAGGCCTTCTTATGTACCGCATCACCCATCTCATCCAGCATCTTGGCTACCGAGTAATAGATAACATCTCCCCTACTCTCCGAAGGTATATAACTAGCGTCTGGGATATGTATCGAACCATATGCGTGGTCCGTTTCCATATCACCATGCTCATGATCATAGTCATGATAGTAGATAGGCAACGTCTCATTTCCCTCTTGATAGGTTGGATTCAATGCTTTGTCTGCTGTTTCATTATAAATCTGATAATAGATATACGCATCCGAACCTACCTCCATATTGCTATAATCCAATCGCAATACCGCTGCTGCGCTGCTAACACCATTATTCGTTGAGCGACACGTCATCTTTCCATGGTAAGCCGCCATTGGCAACTGCGATACATATAGCGTAATATCGTCCACCATAAAGTCATTACCTTGGTTGGTCGTAGCAAAGTTATAAATAGAAACACGCGTAGAGTCATAGCCACTCGCCGATTCAATCGGGAAGTTGATTTGCTGCCAACCTGTACCCTTGAGCAACTCACCCACAAAATACACGCCCACATTCTGCCATTCCGCTTCTCCCTTATTTTTTCCTTGCACGTTAAAGCGGAATATTGGGTTACCTTCGCCTGACCAGTTAGCGGGTGCTGGGTTGCAGAACCATGCCGAGCAATACATCGTTTGTCCCGAACAAATAGGCTTACCTGTAGTTAGACTGGCCACCAAACCAGGTTCCATGGTGCCATCCACATACAACGCCTTACCCGAATGAGCAGATGCTCTCGCCCAATCCTTGCTCACAGAAGACAATATGGTGTACTCACCATAGAATGGGAACGCACCTTGCGTTGCACCACGGCGGAAGTAGGCCTCTTGTGCCAATTCACCCGCAGCATACACATAACCATATGATATTTGCTCCCATGGCAGATGCGTATCGTTATTGTCATCAAAATTAATACTACTCAACACCTCATATTCATTTTCAATACGGGCTTGAGTAATGATCGTTTGTGTTGTCGGACCACATTTCTTCACATCCACAAATTCCACCTCAAACTCGGCAATCAGCAATGGCTCCGAGTCTGCAGGTGCGGCTGTCAAATGATACCTATGCTTTACTTGCTGATTGTCCATCGTATAATCATCACTTCTAACAATCAGATAATCAAGTTCGGCAGTATAGGTAGGGGTATATTCCTGTGCAAGAAGATATGTTTGAGTACTATTATCCCACACCTCTCTTGTCCATGAAAATGCAGATGCAGGAATGCGCTGCACGTTATTGGATGCATCGCGATAGAAATAGCACATCTCTGATGGATGTGAACGGTATTTGACATAACGATACTCGGTGGACAAAAGGATTTGTTTTCCCGATGGAGCTTGATATTTATACGTTTCTAAATACTCGCCCCTTCCTGTACGCGCCTGTAGTGTATCCGCTATCTCTGCTGCAGGTTTGAGATGGAAGATCTGGCGATAAGAAAGCGTGGGCTCCGTTATAGAAGTAATCTGACCATTCTGCAAGGTATATTCATAATCGGTATATGCACTCACATCACACGCCATAGTATGGTAGCCCGAAGCGGCTTTATCCTCAGCCGTGCTTGCGCTCGCATTATACGTATAATCCCATCCCCTCAATATCGGCGCCGCATTATTCGTATTATTTTCGTTCAGCACACCGCCATAGTTAGCATCTGTACCTGCGGTCTGAGCACCATACCGATCGTTATTCCTATTAAAAGAATACAAACCATACGATATACCCTCATCTTGAACCGTCTCAGCACTTTGTGGCGTATTGATAGCAGCAAATGGCGTACCATCCGCAGATCGAGGCGAGCGAATCCATGAAGTGGACAAATAGCCCTCTACATGGTTGTAATAGGGATCACCCTTGGTCTGATAGTCATACCAGCGCATATAGCCCGAGTAGCCAGATTCAGGCAGACGGAGTTCTATCTCCTGATTAGGCAAGTAGTAGATAGTACGCTCTGAGGTATGTGTTGGCTGCTCTTGCCCTGCCGTCCATGCTCCTGTGTGTCCAGCACCAGCTTGCGTTTCGAATTGTATTCCACCTGCTTCCACACGTTGAGCTATCGGAATACGAAACTCACCTGCGTGTTTATGCTCTGCATCAGATTGATTGGAATATGTTCCTACCAATGTCGCAGTACGCTTACTATTGCTTTCATTCTTTGGTGTGCTCACTCGAATCGTTTTACCATCGCTCAGCACTTCACTACTCAACCCATCCCAACCATTCTCGAAGCTAAATGTCCAATGCGCATCATTCAAGGATATTATTTCTGCTTCTCCTTCTACTTCGCGAACAATCTCCTGACCATCCACATTATATATCACAGAGCCATGTTGATGCTGCACATTCACCACAAAGTCCTTGGCCTCTGCTACCTCGCGGAACGTATAAGTTACTGGATTTATCGACACCGAGATTGGATTCAATTCCTCTTTGTGATAGGATTTACGAACCACGCGCATCTTCTTGCTGAAACTCTGGTTGCCGTATTTATACTCCACCACCACATTATCCGAATAGTCTATCCAAGTCAAGATACCCAACTGGTTGCCTTGACTATCCAATTCGGGATAGATAATACCCTTCAAATCCATTGGACTTTTACCCACTGGTGCCAACGGGAACTGCCACTGCTTATGTCCGTCAGCCGCGGTAATCTCTTGCACCTCACCTACCGTCATCATCACACGCGATGTCTCTTGGCATTCATATTTGAGGTTAGGATAATCAAACGAGAAGTGCGCTGGATCAAGCCATGTTTCTTTGCTCTTATTCGCTCCTGTTGACTCCCAATACACATGCTCCACACTCACTTGATTAGGATCCACCACATTGGATTCACGTCGGAGTAGCGGCTCTTCGTTAGGGCGTCTTACTATCTCATAATACGTCTCCGTAGTGTGGTCAATCACAAATCGCACATTACGCTCCAATACATCATCGTAGGTAAACTCTATCTTCGCTGGGTTGAAGTGCGCCCATGCGTCACCAGTACCTTTTTGCTCCCATTTCTCCACATGAATTGTATAAGGACTCCAGTTCGCCACCGTAAAATCCAATGTCACATACAGCGGAAGTATTGCCCCCCAGTGCATCGTGGCCATGTAATAAATCTCACCCATCCAATAGGACCCCTTCTGAGAATCCACCATATTAGCAAAGCGAAAAGCCGCAGCAGCAGTACTATCAGCAACCAATGTCAAAGCACCTTGATTGACTGCACCTTGAGGACTGGAGTTATCCACACTCAACCAATGCCCTGTACTCAAATCTTGGAAACTATAATAGTAGGACGAGCCATCCTGCTCAATACGCATCCGCCACAAGCAGTCATCCGATATCACTCGTGGAGCGCGCACACCACCACTATTTGCCTCCAAATACAGGCGGAAATCATATTGCACCCAGGGGTCACTATCATAACTAAACGATACGATATCTCCGCTCACAAACACACCATCTGTCACCGCCTGTGCTTGCGCAATCAGACAACTCAGACAAATATATATTAAGAGAAACAATCTTTTCATAAGGCTTGAGATTTCTTACGTTTAACCACTTTTACCAACACATATGCACACACCATCACCAACATCGGCAACAGCATTCCTCCTATTGGCATCTCCTGCCCCACAGGTGGTCTATCAGGACGAGATGCATATACCATTCCATTCACTTTCACAGGACCACCAAACAGGTTTTCCTGCGTACAAACACTACCACCTACCTCAGCCGAAATAGCAGAGAAACTGCCTGTACCAGAGGCAGTAAATGAATTCCATCCCACACATGGATCCTTAAACACATACCCTGCATGGTGCATCATGCCCGGCGTGTCCATGATTTGGGCTGTATGAGAATACGAATTAGTCACTTTTATCCTTAAAAATCAAATATTACATTCCTTCTTTGACACAAAATATCGGGGCAATTATACGCGCCACACACGCCTTCTTGTTTTGTAAAAACAAATTAACCTGCAAAGTTACTATTTTTTTTTTTCGAATCCCCCAAGAAAAAAGAGTACTTTTTCAATATTTCCAACCAAACACCTCATTTTTCAAGCATCTCATTCCCAATACTTTTCATCACTTTGGTTTAGGTTTACGTCAATTTGGTTTAGTCAGTCCCTTTTCTTTCACTATCTTTCCGCTATAAATCTTTAGTGATTCTTTAGTTATTCTTTAGTGATTCTTTGGTGATTCATAGGTGATTCAGCATACATCACCATAACAAAAAAAGGACATTCCTGTCCTTTTTTGTCGAGAAGACGTGATTCGTAAATTGCTTCGGCTATGCCGAGATAAGCAATAATCGTTCGAGGCGAAAGCCGAGATAAGAACCCCGAGGGCGGAGAGGAGCCTCAACAAAAAAAGGACATTCCTGTCCTTTTTTGTCGAGAAGAGGCGACTCGAACGCCCGACCCCCACGTCCCGAACGTGGTGCGCTACCAACTGCGCTACTTCTCGCAACCTTATTTCTTTTTCGTAAAGCGTTTCTTGGCTGCTGCTGGCTCACTCGATGCGATGATCTCACGACACTTCGCTTCCGTCAATGCTTGCACATCCACCGACTTTGGTAAGCGATAATTACCCTCTGGAGTCTTAAGATACGCACCATATCTACCATTCAACACCTGTATTTCTCCAAACACATGAATTGGCTCATCAGCCTGCTTCTTCTGCTCAAAAAGCACAATGGCCTCATCCAACGTAATCGTGTATGGGTCAACTGTTTTAGGCAAACTCGTAAACACTCCCGCATGACGAACATATGGACCATACTTACCTTCGCCTACCACTACTTCTTCGCCCTTCCATTCGCCCAAAGTACGAGGCAAAGCATTCGCAAACAAAGCCAACGCATCGTCCAACGTAATCGTGAAGATACTTTGTCCTTTTTGCATGGAAGCAAACTTAGGTTTCTCTGTGTCGCTATCGCCCAATTGCACGCAAGGGCCATTCTTGGTAATACGCGCTAAAATTGGCTCTCCCGTCTGAGGATGCTTACCAATCAATCGTGCTGCCATCTTGCCTGCTGGTACTTGCTTAATCAACGGATGGAAAGTCTGATAAAACTCATCTACTGTCTGTACCCAATTCGCTTCACCCGCAGCGATAGCATCGAAACTTTCCTCTGAGTGGGCAGTAAAATCATAACTCAAGATAGTAGGGAATTGCTCCACCAAGAAGTCATTGGCAATACGTCCAAGGTCAGTAGGAAGAAGCTTGCCAGAGTCTGCTCCTACTACTTCTGTTTTATGCTTATCCGTTATCTTGCCATTGCTGAGCGTCAACACATTGTAACTACGTTTCACGCCCTCCACAGCTCCACGCTCCACATACTTACGCGACTGTATCGTCTCTATCACAGTTGCATACGTGGACGGACGACCAATGCCCAATTCATCCATCTTATCCACCAACGAACCCTCGTGATAGCGTGTCGGAGCCTTAGTAAAGGTCTCTTGGCAGTTGACAATTGACAATTGACAATTAACATTCTCCTTGAGTAATGCGATTGCAGCTTGATTGTTGGCAGCAATTTCCTCATCCGCAGCTTGCGTATACACACGCATAAAACCATCAAAAGTAATCACCTCATGCGTTGCGGTCCACAGATATGGCGAATTACTCATCGCCACCTCTACACGCGTAGTATCTACCTCCACATCAGCCATTTGTGTAGCCAAAGCACGCTTGCGAATCAAATCATACAAACGACGCTCGTCGTTGTTATTGCCCGCCACAGCCACATTCATATAGGTCGGACGAATAGCCTCGTGTGCCTCTTGAGCATTCTTCGATTTGGTCTGATATTGACGTGCCTTGTGGTATTGCTCTCCGTACTCCGCCAAGATAGTCGCCTTCGCTGTATTGATGGCTAACCCGCTAAGATTCACCGAGTCGGTACGCATATAAGTAATATGACCTGCCTCATAGAGCGACTGAGCCAAACGCATCGTCTTCGACACAGAGAAGTGCAACTTGCGCACCGCCTCTTGTTGCAACGTAGAAGTGGTAAAAGGAGGTGCAGGAGAACGATGACCTGGCTTGTGTGTCACCGAAGTGAGGGTAAAAGTAGATTCTTTACAACGCTCAAGAAAAGCAAGTGCTTCCTCCTTAGTCGCAAAACGATGATTCAACTCCGTCTTAAACGACGTCTCTTCACCATTCAACGCCACACCCACAAACTCCGCTGTCAAGCGATAACTCGCTGTTGGCACAAACTCCTCTATCTCACGCTCACGCTCTACAATCAAGCGCACAGCCACCGATTGCACACGACCTGCACTCAAACCAGTAATGACCTTTTTCCACAGCACAGGCGACAACTCAAAGCCCACAATACGGTCCATCACGCGACGTGCTTGCTGCGCATTAACCAAGTTGTAATCAATATCACGTGGATGATTGATTGCCTCCAAAATCGACTCTTTGGTTGTATCATTGAATGTGATACGGCACACTTTATCCTTAGGCAATTGCAGAATCTCTTGGATATGCCATGCTATCGCCTCTCCCTCGCGGTCAGGGTCGCTTGCCAGCCATACCTTGTCTGCTTTCAGTGCCTCTTTGCGTAGCGCATCGACAAGTTGTATCTTATCTTTATCAATCACATAGTTAGGTGCATAGCCATTGTCAAAGTCAATACCCATGCTATTTTTACCCACTCCCTCTATGTCACGCACATGTCCTTGCGACGACATCAAACGAAAATCCTTGCCCAAATATTTGGCAATGGTCTTTCCCTTGCTGGGAGACTCTACGATCATTAAATTTTTACTCATATATATAAGGTGTAGTTTGTTCTTTTTTGCAAAACGGCGGCAAAGGTACAACAAAATTTTGAATGTTGCAAATTTATTTTTCGGCTTTTTTTGATTACTTATATAAAGTAAAGTTTTTTGTTTTTTTGCTTTTTTGTTTGCATATATGTATTATTTTTTGTACCTTTGCGGCCATAAAAAGTTTGAAGCTATGACGTATTTGATTTTGACGATTATTCTTGTCCTCTTTGGTGTGGGACTCTTGTTGGCAGAGATGTTTCTCTTGCCTGGTTTTGGTGTGGCAGGTATCTTTGGTTTAGTCAGTCTGATAGCTGCTGTAGTGATTGCATATGTTAAGTTAGTAGCCCTCTGGGCGTGGGCTGGTCATGTGACATTGGCTGCATGCGTAGTGCTTTGCGGCATTGCCGTTTGGGTGTTTGTCAAGAGCAAAGCCATGGATAAGATGGCACTCGACACTAAGATTGAAGGTGGTGTGGATATGCCATCCGCAGGCAAGCACATGGAAGAGTTACAAAAATAACCCTTTTCTTTAAACTTTAAACTATAATCTTTAAACTAAAACAATATGGAGACATTTGGTATTTTACAATGGGTACTGGTGGCAATAATGGCCATCCTCGTGATTATTTTCTTCTACTATGTACCTTTTATGCTGTGGATCAATGCAGTAGTAAGTGGCGTACATGTATCGTTGGTGCAACTCTTCTTGATGCGTATCCGTAAGGTACCACCAACACGTATTGTGAATTGTTTGATTGAAGCACATAAGGCAGGTTTGACCGATGTGAAGCGCGACGGACTGGAGGCGCACTTCCTCGCGGGAGGACATATTGAGCGCGTGGTGCATGCACTGGTGAGTGCCAGCAAAGCAAATATGCAACTCTCCTTCCAAATGGCGACCGCTATTGACTTGGCAGGTCGTGATGTGTTCGAGGCAGTACAGATGTCGGTTAACCCTCGCGTGATAGATACTCCACCTGTGACCGCCGTGGCGAAAGACGGTATTCAGTTGATTGCCAAAGCGCGTGTGACCGTGCGTGCGAACATCAAGCAATTGGTCGGTGGTGCTGGCGAAGACACTGTTTTGGCTCGTGTTGGCGAGGGTATCGTATCTTCTATTGGTTCGGCTGAGAGCCACAAACTCGTGCTGGAGAACCCAGATAGCATCTCCAAACTCGTGCTCAGCAAAGGGTTGGATGCAGGTACAGCGTTCGAGATTTTGAGTATTGATATTGCGGACATTGATGTAGGTAAGAACATCGGTGCGCAATTGCAGATGGATCAGGCGCAAGCAGACAAGAACATCGCTCAAGCGAAGGCAGAGGAGCGTCGTGCTATGGCTATTGCTAATGAGCAAGAGATGAAGGCGAAGGCGCAAGAGGCACGTGCGAAAGTGATTGAGGCAGAGGCACTGGTGCCACAAGCGATGGCAGATGCTTTCCGCAATGGTAATTTGGGTATCATGGATTACTACCGTATGCAGAATATCCAAGCGGACACTACTATGCGCGAGGCTATCGGTAAGCCTGCTAGCGAGCCTGCGAAAAAGAAATGAGAGTAGCACTGCTACAATACTCCATCGCGTGGGCAGATAAGGAAACGAATCTGCGCATGGCGGAAGAACATATCGCTGCATTGGCTGGCAAAGCCGATGTGGCGGTATTACCAGAGATGTTTGCGACTGGTTTTTGCACCGACCATCCCGAATTGGCAGAAACGATGGACGGCGAGATTATCCGCCGTCTGCAAGCAGTAGCGGATAAGAGTGGTGTAGCGATTGTGAGTTCGTTTATTTGTTTGCCCGATCCCCGATGCCCGATTCCCGATACCCGAACGAAGCTCCGCAATCGCGGTTTTATGATTAAGCCACATGCGGAGATAGAAATTCAGGATAAACGCCATTTGTATGCCCACGGCGGAGAAGATTTGTTCTTCCAACCTGCTCAGAAAAGGCATATCTTTGAGTATAAGGGTGTGAAATTCCTGTTGCTCGTTTGCTACGATTTGCGTTTCCCTGCTTGGGCGCGTAATCGGTCGGGCAGCGATTATGATGTGATTCTAGTGGTGGCTAACTGGCCAGAGGTGCGTGTGCAGTATTGGGATGCCTTGGTGGCTGCTCGTGCTACGGAGAACCAGTGCTATATTGCTGCCGTGAACATGGTGGGTACAGACGACAAGGGGCTCAATTATAACGGACATTCGGTAGCATATGACACACGTTTGCAGCCGATTGTATCGTTCGCTGACAATGAGGAGAGCACGAAGATTGCTGATTTTGATATTGACGCGCTACACCACTTCCGCGAGGTGTTACCGCTTTGGAAAGACATTGATAATTTTGAATTAAGAGTTATGAATTAAGAATATTCGCAAACGAATAGTCGTTCAAGTATAAGTGCGATAAGAATTTTGAATTATAACTGGAACATACGGTGTTTGACTGCGGTGGAGCAAGAAATGCAACAGCAGTTGGAGAAGGAACTGAATATCAGTTCTGCAGCGGCACGTATGTTGGTGGTACGTGGCATACAAACGGCTGATGAAGCACGTGCGTTCGTGCGTCCGTCACTCGACAAACTGCATGACCCTTTCCTCATGAAGGATATGGACAAAGCCGTAGAGCGACTACATAAAGCCATTACGCAGGGCGAAAAAATACTTATCTACGGCGATTACGATGTGGACGGCACGACTGCGGTGGCGCTGATGTACCGATTTTTGGAGGCGATAAGGCGAGAAGGCTATGAGGCGAAAGGCGCTGAAATCGATTACTACATTCCTGACAGATATACAGAGGGTTACGGTGTTTCGCAGCAGGGAATAGACTATGCTGCGGAGCAAGGGTGTGGATTGATTATCACGCTGGACTGCGGTATCAAGGCGGTGGAGAAAGTGGCATACGCTAAGAGCAAAGGCATTGACGTGATTGTCTGCGATCACCATACGCCTGGCGAGGAGTTGCCCGATGCAGTGGCAGTACTGAACATGAAGCGCAGCGATTGCCCATACCCTTACAAAGATCTCTCAGGTTGTGGTGTCGGTTTCAAACTCGCACAAGCATACACCCAACAATACGGCTTGCCATTTGACAACCTCGTACCACTATTACAGCTACTCGCAATGTCAATTGCTTCGGACATAGTGCCTATCACAGGGGAAAACCGCATATTGGCGCACTATGGTATCAAGCAACTCAATACCCAACCATTCACGGGTTTGTCGGCAATCATGCAAGTGGCAGGTATTGAGGCAAAGAAGATAACAATCAATGAGTTAGTATATAAGATTGGTCCACGCATCAATGCGTGTGGGCGTATGAAGTCGGGTCGCGCTGCCGTGGAATTGCTGCTGACCAATGACCCTGATTTTGCTCATGAGCAAGCCGAAGAGGTGAATCATCACAACGAGGACCGTCGCGACTGCGATACGGAGACAACGAAAGAGGCGTTGCAGCAGTTGCAAGATGACCCTACCTATGCCAACCGCCGTTCGACAGTAGTGTATGCCCCCCATTGGCATAAAGGTGTGGTGGGCATTGTAGCTTCGCGTTTGACGGAAACGTATTACCGTCCGACTATCGTACTGACGGCAGGCGAAGATGGTATCATTTCGGGCTCAGCGCGTTCGGTAGGTGGGTTTGATATCTATGCTGCTATTGACTCGTGCCATGACTTGCTCACTAACTTTGGCGGACATAAATATGCGGCTGGACTGAGCATGCATATTGATGATTTACCTGAGTTCCGCGAGCGTTTTGAGGCGTATGTGGCAGCGCATATACAACCTAATCAGTTGCAACCGACATTGGATATTGAGGCAGAATTGCAACTGGGCGATATTACCAAATCGTTCTACAATGTATTGCGTCACTTAGAGCCCTTTGGTCCAGGTAATCCGCGTCCGTTGTTCGTGTCGCGCCGACTGATTAACCACCGCGATACGCGTGCTGTGGGCAAGGAGCGTGAGCATTTGCGATTGGATGTAACCGACCGCATGAATGCAATCACGGGTATCGCCTTCGGGCGCGCCGATATGGCAGAGTATATCCAAAACGGCAACGCCGTGGATATCTGCTATGAACTGAATGAAAATACGTTTAATCATTATACGAGTATTCAAATGATGGTACAGGATATTGTGCCATCACTTGAATCGGATAGCCATTAAAATAATAACCATGTTTAGTGAATTAGATACCAAAGGTCCTCGTCTGCGTCGAGGCAGTATTGAAGTAGTTTGCGGAAGTATGTTCTCGGGAAAGACCGAAGAACTTATCCGTCGTATGAAACGCGCGCAGTTTGCCAAACTGAAAGTAGAAATCTTTAAGCCCGCAATAGACGTGCGCTATAGCGAAGCCGAAGTAGTCAGTCACGACCGCAATGCTATTCAGTCCACACCTGTGGATAGCAGCCAGAATATCCTGCTGATGGCGAACGACGTAGATGTAGTCGGCATTGACGAAGCACAATTCTTTGATATGGGTATTGTGGAAGTGGCCAACGAACTAGCTCGCCGCGGTATTCGTGTGATATGTGCGGGCTTGGATATGGACTTCAAGGGAGTGCCTTTCGGACCAATGCCAGCGTTGATGGCTATTGCCGATGATGTATATAAGACCCACGCCATCTGCGTGCATTGCGGCGACTTGGCATATGTGAGCCATCGTACTGTCAGCAGCGACAAGCGCGTGTTGCTCGGCGAGACCGAGAGCTACGAACCTCTCTGCCGTGCTTGCTACGAGAAAGCCCTCGAAGCCGAAAAAGCCAATAACTAATTAGCATAGGATAAGCAACCTATAAGCATAGAATAAGCGAGGATTATCCCTCGCTTATTTTTATTGGCAAATTTGTTACAAAAATTCGCTACGGCTGTAGCCCCCCGCGAAATGAGTCACTTAAAAGAAAAAAATGCACGGTTAATGATGCATTTTTATCAAAAAAGTGCATTACCTATTGTGCAATTTGATTTTTTTATGTACCTTTGCAGCGATTTTTACTACTACAGATATGGAAAATTTATTTGCAACATCCCGAGAACTAATCAACAGAGTGAGTATTGCCTTTGTTCGTGACAAACATGATGAGATAGATTGGAATAGTCGTTTAGTTGCCATATTAGGTTCACGAGGTACTGGTAAAACCACAATGATTTTGCAGCACATTCGCCTGTATGACAATACACCGCAGACGCTATATGTGATGGCTGACGATTTTTATTTCACTACGCATCGCTTAGTGGATTTAGCTCGGCAATTTATGTTGCAGGGCGGTAAACACCTCTATATTGATGAGATACACAAATACCACGGCTGGTCAACGGAGATAAAGAATATCTATGATATGATGCCAGACTTGAAAGTGGTGTATAGTGGTTCTTCTATTTTGGATTTAGAAAAAGGAGGGGCTGATTTGAGCCGAAGAAAGGTAGAATATACATTGCCTGGGCTTAGTTTCCGTGAATATCTGAATATATCTCAAGGTTGGAATTTGCCACGTTATTCATTAGAGGATATTCTGGCTGGTTCGGTGGACTTTCCATACGACAAGGCGCGTCCATTGCAATTATTCACACAATATTTGCGTGAAGGATATTTTCCATTCTTTCAAGAAGACAACTACGCAATGCGCTTGAATGGTATCATCAAGCAGGTGGTAGAAGATGATATACCTAAGTTTGCCGAAATGGAAGTGGCATCGGTACAGAAACTGAAGAAATTGCTCTATGTATTGGCACAAAGTGTACCTTTTAAACCTAATTATGCTAAATTAGAGCGTGATTTGGAAATCTCTCGAAATACACTACCTAGATACATGCTCTTTCTAGAGAAGGCGGGATTGATAGGTGTGTTACGAGAAAAGGCATCAGGCATTAAATTGCTCGAAAAGATAGAAAAGGTATATTTGCATAATCCCAATGAGGCATACGTCTTGTCAGATACCACCCCAGATATTGGCACTATTCGTGAAACAATCTTCTTTGCATGGCTTCGCGTGGGACATTTTATTTCCTCCTCACCTGTTTCCGATTTTGAAGTGGACGGATTGACTTTTGAGATAGGAGGTAAGAATAAAACCAAAAAGCAGCTTGCCACACTGCCTATCAATCAGGGATATGTCATTAAAGATGACACTGAATATGTTTACCAAAACTCTATTCCTTTGTGGATGTTTGGTTTTGTGTATTAGCATATCTTTTGGGGAATAGGCGTGCAGCAAATTAGGGTGCCATAGTTTTTCCAAGATATTCAACATAAGCAAACAATCCGCATAACCGACTTAATCGTTCGGTTATGCGGATTGTTAGTTGGTTTTATAGTTGGGTCTGTATTTGTATTATAATACTACCTTTTGGATTTCTCCTGCTATGGTTACAAGATACATTCCCTGAGGTAATGATAACGTTTCTTGACGACCCGTGTAAATCAATTTACCAGAAGCATCCAAAACGTAGTAATTGGTGTCTGCACCTTCTACGTGCAATGTGCCATTTGCACCATAGACCTTGGCAGAAGTGATTTGAGTATTCTCCACATTGGTTGGAGTGCTAGATGCTATTTTGAAATATGCATATACTTCAAGATTGCCATCAGGATAGAAAGCACGTGGGTTGTCGGTGTTATCATCACTCCAATGCGAGAACTCAAATCCTTCGATAGGTTCTGCCACAAGAATGACTTTCACACGTCCTCTGTCTGGTTCGCCAGAAGCAGCAACCACATTGAAGGTTTCTATCTCGAACTCTGCAGTGAACAGGCTATCCTTCTCTACCATAACTACGCGAGGGTTGTCGGCAATGCCATCTGACCATTGAACAAAGCGATAGAATGGATTGGCTGTAGCGGTAAGTGTAGCTTCTGCTGTGTAGAGATATGGACCAGCACCTGACACAGAACCCATCGCATCATCGTTGACTTTGGTAGATACTGTATATGTATTAGCAGCGAACTCTGCGGTGTAAGTAATGTCCTCGGTCACTACGATATTGCGAGGGTTATCGGTATTGCCATCATTCCATTGTACAAAATGATAGCCATAGTTGGCCACTGCTTCGATGATAGCATTATCGTCATCACACACATTGCTTTGTACGATACGCGCTGCACCTTGCTGTTCGTTGGTGGTAGCAACGGTTAATGTATTTTCAGGATCTGGTTCTTTAATATATAAGCCGTCTTGTGTGCTCAATGGTGCCCACCCCTCTCCTGCAAGATATGTTTCCAATGTACCACATGGGATATGAATTGTACAGGTCATTTCATCGTACTCAGAATAGGTGTAACCAAATGCCCTATCACCTATAGTAGGAGGAGTAGGCGAAAGCAATGTGATGTTATTTATTGGCATCATGCCATAATTAAACGCATAACTACCTATTGATTGGATGGAAGTTGGCAATGTAATGCTATTAAATTCACACTCTGCAAAAGCTTCTGTTTCTATACGTACCACACCTTCAGGAATGATAACAGATGTTACCTCCCAACACATATTAAACGCGCTCTCTCCGATTGCAACAACATTGAAAGTATATCCCTCATACTCTACGGAAGCAGGAATAACAACATCTCCCGTATAGGATGGATTATTCCAAGGCTCATCAGAGCCATTATTCGTAACAGTAGCAGTTTTATTCTCTATATCGAAATTGTAATATATACCATCTACCAAGACATGTTGTGTTGGAATGGCAGTAAACTCTGCGGTATATGTTACATCAGCAGTAGCAGTTACGGTACGTGGGTTTTCGGTATTGCCATCGCTCCATTGAGTAAACTTGTAGCCCTCATTAGCAGTAGCTGTCAATGTTACATAATCACCCTCTACATACACACCTCCTCCAGTAACAACACCATTCTCAGCTACTGTTGTAATAGTATATTTCTTTTGGCTTTGCACCAAACGAACAACAAATCCAAATGCAATGTTATTCTCTCCGTCAGGTACGATTCTACTACCTGTAAAGTGCAATAAAGCGGCATTCGTATCTGATTTTTTGGTAGCAGCCCAATAATGTGTATAATCAGTAACTTGCGTTCCTGAACGCATACCTGCTTGTGGTAGGAAAACGGCTCCGTTGGCTTCCATTATATTCCACTGGTCAAGCGTAAAGGACTGGTAATCTGCGAAATTGCCATTGTTAGTTGGATAACCACTTTTGAAGGTAATTCCACTAACACCTGTCCAATTATCTGGTAAAAGAATCAATCCATTAACCCCTGCAACTTGCGCTACACCATACAATGCCCCTGCATTAGGACGTCGCGTAAATATATATATCCATTCATCGCCCGTAGGTGTGCGCCATGTATTAGCAGGCGATTCACCTATTACATTGGTACCCCAATCCACGAAATCACCTTTATAATCATCCGTATTGGTAGATGTGCTAATGCCCCATTTGGTGTTAGGATTGCCATCTGTACTCCAACCAAACAAATCGACCACATCTGCCAATTCTGCGCCATTCGTATTAGCAGCCCCCACGAAGTCGTATTGATATGTGGCAAAAGACCATGTATCGGTTGAACGAGTATAGCGTAAGTTTCCTCTTGAGAAATAAATCTGTGTATCATCTCCTGCGGAGAATAGTCCATTTAATTGTTCTAATTTAGTAAATTCTGCCGTATAAGTTACATCGCTTGTGACAGTTACGGTACGTGGATTGTCGGTATTGCCATCGCTCCATTGAGTAAACTTGTAACCCTCATTAGCAGTGGCTTTGAGTGTGGTTTGTTCCCCCTTTTTGAATACGCCACCACCTTCCACAGTGCCACATGCAAGGTCTGAAGGAGTCGCTAAGACTTGGAAAGTTGGCACGACGAATGTCTTGGCAAGGCGGACTGCTTGAGCGTAGTGGCGATAGTAGTAGTACTGCGGATCGAGGTAGTCGGAACTGAAGCGCACGTCGTACGCGTAGTACTTATTGCCCTCTGTACTCCACCAATAGTAGCCGATGCTGCCAACATAGTCCACAACCGTACCCCAGCGGTAGCCACTTGCGGGAAGGAACACCGCACCTGCCTGCTCCATTGTTTGCCACTGCTCAGCAGTATAAGTGTTATGAGAGAAATTATTGCCATTGCTATTGGAGTAATATGAGCCATTCCATGATAAACCTTGAGTAGTACTTGCTACAAAACTCACACCGTCAGGAGTAGTCCAATTATCTGGTAAGATAATAGTACCATTCACACCATTTACACTACCTAATGCAAACAAAGACTGTGCATTTGTACGATCGTAGAAAATATACATCCACTCATCCTTAGACAAAGTGCGCCATGTATTAGGAGCATCAGCACCAATCTGATTCGTACCCCAATCTACGAAACTACCTGAATAATCATTATAATCAATAGAAGTACTTACACCAAAATTAGTGGCACTGGTACTCCAACCAAATAAATCTATCCAACCATCATAATCGGCTGCAATATTGCTATTTGCATCGCCAATATAATCGGTTTGATTCTCAGCAAAACGCCACTCGTCATTTGCTGGATGATATTGCAAGTTGCCTGGAGAGAAAACGACTTGCTTGTCCGCACTGACGGCGAAAAGACCTATATTATAAAGATATAGGGTGGCATCTTTTTGGACAGAATAATCCTGCAAGGTATTGCCATCTTCCAAACATTTACCTGCATAAATGAGTTGATAATACACAGGCAAGGTTCCCTCTTTATCAAGAATCTGAGCCTTTACGTCTTCAATTCGATCTGTAGGTTCTACTTCTAAGGTAACGTGCCTACCATCAGGCATCTTAACGAAGATTTGCATCGCCGACAAGGAGAGCGTGATCATGACTGCCGACATAAGGAGTAATAGTTTTTTCATACTCAAAGATTTTTATGATTAATTATATTTCGTTTCTAAAAGTAAAAGCGTGTGCCTTCGTTCGCTTCAATTTGATTTTCTGAGGTTCTCGACTACCTTAACAATTCAAATCTACGCACTGAAAACTCACGCTGGAAACGCGAGCGTGCATAAACCTTACTTGAATTGTTAATGATTTCTAAAAGTGTCGAGGTTTCAGAAAATCAAGTTTGGGCTTATAACGCTATATATGTTTACATAGTGTGATAAGTAACACTTTACCTAATCGACTGCAAAGTTACAACAAAATTTGCAAGTGTGCAAGAAAATGGCGAAAAAATCGCTATTTTTTGGATAATGGACACCCATGAGGGCTATGGGACGGTGTTCCGCCTATTGGAGATGGGGCAGTATTCCTATGGTACTCCTATACTTATCTATCGTGTATCTAACGTATATCTATCGTATATCTACCGTGTATCTACCGTAGTTGACAGCGGACAGATAGCGGACAGATAGAGTTCTTTTCAAATTCTGTGCAAGAATGAGGGAGGAATTATAAATAATAAGAATTTTCTCTCTAAAGATGAAAAACATACTTAAAATCGTCTTTTGAAAGGCGAAAACTTGCATATGTGTATTTTTTGTCGTACTTCGAGGACACCCTACCCTCGAAGCTACAGTAAAAAAATGTAGCCTATGGCAACAAAAACGAGTTTTTGTTGTGCATATACATTTTTTTTTGTACCTTTGCAGCTGAAATGACTAACCAATCACTTTACGATATTATTTTGCCGTTGGCAATTGCGGATGTGTACACCTATCGGGTAGTGGACGCTCGCGAAGCGAGCTATGGGACGGCTGCGCCTATTGGGTGTCGCGTACTGGTGCCGCTGGGGAAGAAGAGTGTCATTGGTATCATCTATCGCAAGCACGAAGGGGAATTGCCAGCCAATGTGAAAGTGCGCGATGTGCTGCAAATAGTGGATGAGACGCCAATCGTTACGGCAGAGCAAATAAAGTTATGGGAATGGTTGTCAAGCTATTACATGTGCACTCTGGGCGAAGTGATGGCAGCTGCCCTACCCTCTGAAATCATTGATGACAACTACAGCGCAGCCACTACACAATACATACAATTGGCACCTGCCTATCTGGCACAAGAAGCACAAGAGCAGTTGTTCAGGGAACTGAAACGCGCTAAGAAACAAGAACAATTGGTGCGAGATTTCCTCCGTTTGGCGCAGAATTATCAAGTGGAGAGGCGTTTGCTGCTGGAGCAAGCAGGAGTGAGCGGTGCTATTCTGCGGACATTGATTGACAAGGGGATATTCCTTGAAGAAGAGCGACCTATCTCGCGTTTGCGCCAATACAAAGGCGAGACACAAAAGCCACATACCCTTGATAGTCAGCAAAGTAGAGCAATAGAGGAGATACGAAAGAGTTGGCAAGAGAAGAATGTGACATTGCTACATGGCGTAACCTCCAGTGGCAAAACAGAGGTATATATCCACCTGATTGAGGAAGTATTGCAACAAGGCAAACAGGTACTGTATCTGGTGCCAGAGATAGCATTGACTACCCAATTGACCGACCGTTTGCAAGCCGTGTTTGGGGATAGACTGGTGGTGTATCATTCGAAGTTTAGCAATGCGGAGAGGGTGGAGATATATCATGCGTGCCACGGCACGCTGGATATTGGACGGGCAGAGCCCTATGGGATAATGGGTAAAGGCAGGGTGATATTGGGAGCTCGGTCAGCTATCTTCTTGCCATTCAGTGAGTTGGGATTGATTGTTGTGGATGAGGAGCATGAGCCCAGTTATAAGCAACAGGACCCTGCACCACGCTATCATGCCCGAAGTGCAGCCATTATGATGGCGCAGTGGCATGGTGCGAAAGTGCTGCTGGGTACGGCTACTCCATCCATTGAGAGTTATCACAACGCTTTGAGCGGGAAATATGGTTTGGTGGAGATGACGGAGCGTTTTCAAGGATTGCAACTACCAACAATCACGATGATAGACTTGCAACGTCAGTATCATCGCAAAGAGATGTATGGGCATTTTGCTGATCCATTGGTAGATAGGATACGCGAGGAACTGGCTAAGGGTAAGCAAGTTATATTGTTTCAGAACCGCAGAGGGTATGCGCCATTCTTGCAGTGCCCAAGTTGTGGCGAAGTGCCTAAGTGTCCGAACTGCGATGTGAGTATGACCTATCACAAAGCCAATCGCACCTTGGTTTGTCACTGCTGTGGACACAGCATCAGTGCCCCAAGTCATTGCCCAAAATGCAAGACAGAGTACCGCACGCAGGGATTTGGTACGGAACGACTGGAGGAGGAGATACAAGGGCTATTCCCCGAGGCACGCGTGCTGCGAATGGACTTGGATTCAACCCGAAAGAAAGATGCCTACCAAAGGATTATTGATCGGTTTGCTAAGCACGAAGTCGATATACTGATTGGTACTCAGATGGTTACAAAGGGTTTGCACTTTAATGATGTGAGTCTGGTGGCAGTGCTGCAAGCAGATTCGCTGTTGAATCAACCTGACTTTAGGAGCTACGAGCATGCGTTTCAGATGCTGGAACAGGTGAGTGGTCGTGCAGGTAGAACGGGCAGTCAGGGTGAGGTGATGATTCAGACATTCAACCCGAAGAATAGTTTGTACCAACACTTGATAGCGCATGATTATCAGGGACTTTACTCGGAGCAGATAGCCGAAAGAAAGGCGTTTGGTTTCCCACCCGATCATCGCATGATTATGCTGACACTGAAGCACCGCGATATGCAGCGACTGACCGCAGCAAGCAGCATGTTGCAACAGCGATTGCAGCAGGCGTTCGGACGTCGCGTTTCGGGAGTTATATTGCCAACTGTGGCTCGCACACAGAATATGTATGTGCGGCAGATTCGTTTGACGATTGAGGCGAATGCGAATATCGTGCGTGCCAAAGAGTTGGTGCGTGAACATATCGGCTTCGTGCAACAACAATCGGCTTGCAAAGGGACGATCATCCTACCCGATGTGGATCCGATGTAGGTTTACCATAAACCACTGAGTGTATCCGCAGGAGTGAGATAGATATTGGTTGTATCTCCCTGCCATGTAAAGCGATAGATATCATAGACATGTTCTGGCAAAGGATATACCAATGGTGCATCTAAAGTAGCCATACCTGTATAATACGTCTTTCCTATTTCAAACTTGATATTTGAAGTGTGCTCTCCCTCACCATCGTTCTCCTTGGCTGCAATACCATAGTTTACAGGAGAGTCGGGATTCTCGTATTGTTGAGTGAAACGATGGAAGAAATATTCACCCGGAGAATTCCACCCTTGTTGGCGAAGGGTTAGACTATCTATCGTCTCGCCCACCCATGGGATATGCGAATGAATCTCGCCCGTGCTGTCCATAGGATAAACATAGTCCCATGCTCCCTCTACGCGATAGTGAAAATCAATCGGAATAAGGCTTGAATCATTGGTATGGATGGTCTGATAAAACAATCGTCCAGCAGGTTTGTTGGAAGTGTGATCCACCACAAAAGCATATACCCAATAATCCTGATCGGTATCTAAGAAAGTGAAGAAATGGTCCACAGTACCATACTGCAACGAGTGAGATGCAAAATCGGCGATAAAGGGCGTAAGCTGCTGCAACTGCTGGTTGCGCCAATAAAGATAGTCCACATAGGCACGGTCTAAAGCCATGAGCATGAAATGCTTTGCGACCTTTTGAGGATCTACATCCGCTTGAGCAGCCTGAATACCAATGAGATAGAATGCCCGTTTGTTGGTAGAAAAAGTGACATGCGCATATCCCGCAGACACTTTCTGCACGTCAATAGAAATCTCCACATTGTTGGTGGAAGCAGGTATCTCTTCTGGATTACAAGCAGCCAACGAGCAAAGCAAGAACAAAGAGCAAAGAACCAGCACCTTGCTCTGCCACAAATATGAGGTATAAGATTTGTGGACTGACTCCCTATTTATAGTTTTAAAAATCATAATTGCCATTTTCTTCTTGTTCTTCGTTGATAAGTAAAGTTTGGACTGTGTAAATAAAACGGATACAAGCAGCTACATGGCCTCCAAAATGACCTAAACTATACTGAATATTAGCACCCTGCCACTTGCTCTTGGCACGAGTTGCATTCTCATAAGGCACCACATCATCATCTATGGAGTGCATGATAAACACTGGGGCCTTGGGTATCCACGAATAGGTAAGAATGGAATTATTCGTCATAGCTTTATAGAGTTCAGAGACCTCTTTACTCGTTCGATTCATGCCTATCGGACTTAAAAGATCGCTCGTGGTGTTAGAACCAATGAAGGCATTGATTTGAGAAGTGGTATAACGTTTGCTATTGACCCATTCATCCAGATTTTCGTAGAGATATGGCAACATCATTCGTTGCATATCCACATCCAATTTATTGCCAACAATCATTCCCTGCATCATAATGGGTACTGCACATGGATACATCGTCACATTGGTTTCGACAAAACGGTCATAAGTGGCTTTCACATCGTATGGTCCTCCACCTGCAAAGACGCGACGAATCTTGATGTCATAGTCGCCGTGATGCTCAATCAGATGCTGCACTGCCATGGTGGTAGCACCGCCTTGTGAATACCCCATGAGGTAGATATCATCATATTCAGGAGCATAACCTGCCGCTTCAAGAAACGGAACTACTGCGAGATACATATCCAAGACATTGCGAGCAGTGAGGTCCATTACCAAATAAGGATGAATATGATCGGCAGTAACACCATAACCTAGATAATCAGGAATGATGAGAGCATAGCCTAACTTAACCAATAAACCTTCAAGAGAGAAGATGTTGCTTGGCGCTTCCGCATTGCTAGCAATCGTGTAGTGTGACACGAGGATATATCGCTTGATCGGTCCTTTGGCAGGAAGAATAACTTTGCCAGAAAGCGTAATTGGATTACCATCAATATCAATAGAAGGATATATGCCGCTCAGTTCGATTGCGGTAGTCATATTGCTAAAATCCAACAGATTCTGTACGACATGATTCATCGTAACAGAAGAGGCACGCTGCGGATTGTGGATATTGGGTTGTGAATTTCGAGTAGTGTCGTCCAACACGTTGAATCCCCAAAGAGCCAATTGATTAGGATTGCTGGTGAGCTGTTGCATATCGGTATTGCGTTGAGATACCACACGGAACATACCTGGCTTAGAAGGTATATCAGTGAAATCTACATAATGCCACTCCCCCACTTGGCAAGATGTCAGGAGCAAGAAACATGCGGTAAGTTGGTATAGTATTTTGGATTGTATCGTCATAATCGTACACCAAATGAAGTGGTAAATATTCTGGAACCAAGCATATATACTTCATCCGAAGTAACAAGCGAGAATAGTCCGCCTATCTCTATTAAACCATAAAATCTACCCTTTCCTACACGCAAGCCCAACAAAGCAATATTCACGGCAGGCGCAACCGCAGTTTGACGAGATTTATAGTCGAGTTCAGTACCCGTATTGATATTTATTCCCACTCCTATCGAAGAGTAAAGAGAAGTATATTCTCGATGGAAATAAGAGAAACGGACTGTGGGCAAAATACTGATATTGTGGAAGCTATGATTCTTTTTACGTTGTATTTCTAATCCCTCTCCATTACGAGTAACCTCATCCCAAATTACACCACTATAGTCAATTTGCGCTCCGAAACTATACCAATAATTGACATTATATAGATACTCCACAAACCAGTGTTGCGTATAACGAAAATGCTCGTTATAAGTGACTTGGTAGGTTGGTGGCATTACCGTAATATACCCCTGATTACGCCACATAAGTGTTTCAAACATTTGATCACCCCATCCAATACGAATTTCATGGGGGATGGAATCGTATGCGTGACGTCTTACATCACGAATGGAATCTCGATAATCACGAATGTCCTGCCGTACTGAATCCCGAAAGTCACGAATGGCAGTATTCATAGAATCGATTGCCATACGAGGTTGCTGCGCTGCGACCACAAGTGGGAACAGCACAAAAAGGATAAATATAGCGCGTCGTTTAATTAACATATTAAAAATAGTTGTACAAAAACTATACCAAGTATTGTATCTGAGCAAATTTTTGTTGTTCGTATATGGTGTAGCTTCAGCAATAAACAAAAAATCGCCATGAAGGCGATTATAAAACAGATAGCTCTCGGAGGGTAGCATAGACACGAGAGATGGGGAAACCCATGACATTGAAATAGGAGCCCTCCATTTTTGTAACTCCCATATAACCTATCCATTCTTGTACGCCATAAGCACCCGCTTTGTCTAGTGGGCGATACTTACTAACATAATAGTCAATTTCCTCCTCAGAAAGGGTCTTGAATGTGACTTTGGTACAATCGACGAAGGAATGGTGTAGCGTGGTATCGGGCTGTGTAGCGTGGTTTAGAGTGGTGTCTAACCAAGTGAAGCAGACTGCGGTATAGACCTCGTGGGTTTGGCCACTCAAGCGAGATAGCATAAGTTTGGCATCCGCTTCATCTTGCGGTTTGCCCAACATCTCGCCATTGAGCCAAACAATCGTATCAGAAGTAATCAAGAGATCGTTCTCCTTGAGCTCACCCGCGTATGCGCGCGCCTTCGCGCGAGATATATACATAGGTATATCCCCTGCCTTGAGATCGGCAGGATATGACTCATCGGCATCAATAGTGACACAAGTGAAAGGGATATCCAGCCTCGCCATCAACTCGCGACGACGAGGGCTCTGAGAGCCAAGGATGATATTAATCGGTTTCAAAAGTTCCATGCGCTAACGCGCTTGTTTTAAAAGTTTAAAGGTTAGTGGCGATGACATAGGAGAAGAGGACACCCATGAACATCACGAACTTGAGGACTTGTTGCACCGTGCGGAACTCACGAGGGGACTTAGCGAACCACAGAAGCACCAAGACACACACCAATGGTACCATCAGTCCGAACACCAGATAACGACACGTAAAAGTGTTCCAAGAAGCAGGAAAAGGCAATACCGCCCAACCAATATAAGCAATCAACGCCATGATACCTACCACCAAAACAGTGACGATAATCTTGGTGCACTTTTCGCCCCAAACAATAGGTAGCGTGCGACACTCCATCTCACGGTCGCCTTCGATATCCTCGATATCTTTGACCATCTCACGGGCTAAAGTTATCAAGAAAGCAAACGCCGCAAAACCACTAAGCCAAATATAGAGCTCGCCCACGATAGGAGTGTAAGCGAGCGTTTCGCCATAGAGGTGACGCAGGTGGTCGGCATTCACGATAGCTACCAATAATGGTACGATAGCCGAAGCAAAAGCCACTACCAAGTTGCCGACTAAGAACATACGCTTGTAGCTAGCCGAATAGAACCACAATAGTCCAGGAATGACGATATAGATAAAGAGTAGCGTCCAACTGCGTGCCCACCACGATACGACTCCGCCGCAGACAATGCCTACAGCAGTAAGCACCTGGAACATGAGCATAACCGCATCGCGAGAGATGATGCGAGTGACGACCAAGTCATCGGGGCGATTGATACGGTCGATCTTGACATCGAAATAATCGTTGATGACATACCCCCCCGCAGCAATACATACTACGCTGAGAATCAACAATGTGAGTATCCACCAAGGCGTCTGCTCGGAGAATAGCGCACGCTGCAATAGCGGTGTTGCTACCCAATACTCCATCACAAAGAGCAAGATTGCCAAAAAGCCCAAGTTGCCCACACGGAGCAACTTGAGGTAGGGTTTGATGATTTCTGCTAAGCGTTTCATTTTCTCTCGCCTTTAACCTCTAACCTTTAAACTTGAGTATCACTCCTTTCCAAGCTGGGAGCGACAAGCATACTGGGGTATGCGCATTAAATGGGAAACGATACTCTTCGCCAGTGAGCAGGTCTTTGGCTTTGGCTTCTGGTTGTGCTTCGAGTTGCAAATGCTCGAATGCCTCCTGAGGGATACGCACCTGTATATCCACTTGGCGGTCATCGAAGTTCAAGATTACCAATAGGGTCTGCTTCTTATACTTGCGGATATAGGCAAATTGCTCGTGCTTGTTGAAGCCCTCGGTTTGGGCATAAGTGAGGTCAAACATATCGCCCTGCGTAATTGCTTTTTCGCTGCGAGCTACGCGCAAGAGTTGGCGATAGAACTGGCGCAGATTCTTCTGCTCGTCGTCGAGATGAGCCCCATCGAACTTACCCCGATTAGCCCACGCTTGCAGTGACTTCACGCCCCAATAGTCGAAGATAGTAGTTCTGCCATCCATACCCGAGAAGCCCTCGGCATCCATACCTTTCTCGCCGAGTTCTTGTCCAGCATACACCATCACAGGGTTAGTACCCAAGGTAGCAGCCACAATCATGGCTGGTTCAGCACACATGCCTCGTCCGCAGAAGAAGCCACTGGCGATGCGCTGCTCGTCGTGGTTCTCCAAGAAATAGAGCATACGGTCACGGATATCATCCACCTTCTGCCATTGGAGAGTGATACCCTCGGCAGGCCAGTTCTTGCTAGTCACGCCACGCAGGTAGTCATACATACCGACTTTATCGTAGAGGTAGTCAAAACCTGCTGCGAGGTAATCGCGGTAGAGAGTAGGATTATATACTTCGGCAATGAAAAGGATATTAGGATATTCCTTTTTTACTTGCCCAATGGCCCACGTCCAGAACTCGACAGGCACCATTTCTGCCATATCACAACGGAAGCCATCGACCTGCTTGCTTGCCCAGAAGAGCAAGATATGCAGCATCTTGTACCAAGTGTCAGGAATAGGGTCAAACTGTTTTTCTCCGGCACCTTGGTAGAAGACGCCATAGTTGAGTTTGACAGTCTCGTACCAGTCGTTGACCGATGGGTTAGCCGAGAAGCAATCGTTGCCCGTAGCACGAGCTGGGTACTCCTCGTAGTCCTGGATATCGAACTGAGGTGCGAACTTCTGACCTGGCATGTAGTAGAAGTTGTTGAGCGGAGAGAATGCCCATTCGGGATTATCGTTTGCGCCCAATGCTTCTACGCCACGAGGTTGAGCGGTGGAATGGTATTCGCGTGCCACATGGTTGGGTACAAAGTCGATGATGACATCCATACCCGCTTTGTGGGTGCGCTCAACCAAGTCGGTAAACTCCTTCATACGACGACGTTTATCCTCGCACAAGTCGGGATGTACATCGTAGTAATCGGTGATGGCATATGGACTACCAGCCAGCCCCTTGACAATACTAGGGGTGTTGTACATGGCAGTAGCGTGACGTATGATACCTGTGTACCACACATGGGTGGCACCCAGATCATGAATGGCGTTCAAAGCCTTGGTTGTGATCGCATTCAGCGTACCGCAACCATTCTCTTGCATGCTACCTCTATGACGACGCGTTTCGTTGTAGTTAGTAAATGTGCGGGGTAGCAACTGATAAATGATAGGTTTCAAGGTTCTTATTTAATTTTGAATTATGAGTGTTAAATTAAGGATTGGGTGTCGGAAGCAATCATCCACTCTTCATCGGTAGGGATGACACAAACGGTCACCTTGCTATTAGGAGCAGACAGGATAACTTCTTCACCGCGCACTGCATTCTTGCTTTCATCAAATTCTATGCCAAGATAGGTCAAGCCCTTGATAATCTCACCACGTATATAAGCATCGTTCTCGCCGATACCGCCTGTGAACACCAACACATCTACGCCATTCATAGCCGCAGCGTAGGCACCGATGTATTTCTTCACGCGGTAGATGAACATGCGACGAGCTAAGTCAGCACGTTGGTTACCCTCCTTGACCGCCGCATCAATATCACGCGCATCGCTGGAGATACCACTAACGCCCATTAAGCCAGATTTCTTGTTCATGAGGTTGGAGAAGTCGGCTGTAGAGAGGTTTTCCTTCTCCATGATATAGGTAGCAGCACCGAGATCCATATCGCCTGCGCGAGTACCCATCATCAAACCCTCGAGTGGAGTTAAGCCCATAGAGGTGTCCACAGATTGACCATTCAGCACAGCCGTACAACTACCACCGTTGCCGATGTGCGCAGTGATGACCTTAGTTTGCTTAGGGTCCACACCTAAATACTCGCATACGCGTGCGGATACATAGCGGTGGGAGGTACCGTGGAAACCATAACGACGGATGGCGTACTTTTCGTACAGTTCGTATGGGATAGCATACATATATGCCTCGTCTGGCATGGTTTGGTGGAATGCGGTATCAAATACAGCTACTTGTGGTACACCAGGCAATGCTGTCTCAATAGCTTCAATACCCTTGAGGTTTGCTGGGTTGTGCAATGGAGCGAGTTCTACGCACTTGACAATCATCTCCTTTACCTCTGGGGTGATAAGTACAGACTTGTTGAACTTCTCGCCGCCATGCACCACGCGATGACCAACTGCTTGTATCTCTTCCAAAGAAGCGATGCAACCAATCTTCTCATCAACCAGACTATTCAAAATCAATTGAATACCTACAGTATGCTCTGGCATTGGTTGTTCGATTTTCACTTTCTCGCCATTTGCCAATTTGATTTGCAAGAAAGCATCAGGCAAACCGATTTTCTCCACTCCACCCGATACCATAACTGCATGGGTGTCCATATCAAAAAGTTTGTACTTAATACTGCTACTACCGCAGTTTAATACTAAGATTTTCATGTTTACTTATGTGTTTTTAAGGTTAATATTCTCTTTTATTTCGCGCCAATGGCTTGGTTGGCGGTGATGATGACCATTTGCACGATGTCTTGCACTTTGCAGCCACGGCTAAGGTCATTGACTGGTGCAGCAATACCTTGCAAGATTGGTCCTACAGCATCTGCGCCTGAGAAGCGCTCTACTAGTTTGTAACCGATATTGCCTGCTTGCAGGTCAGGGAAAACAAGCACATTGGCTTTGCCTGCTACTGGCGAACCTGGGGCTTTTTGTGCACCTACGCTCTCCACGAGTGCAGCATCCAATTGCAGTTCTCCATCCAACGCCAAGTTAGGTGCCAACTCGTGTGCAATGCGAGTGGCTTCGGTCACTTTGTCCACCAGTTCGTGCTTTGCACTACCCTTGCTGGAGAAGCTGAGCATCGCCACGCGTGGCTCAATACCTCCGAGTGCTTTGGCAGTCTCGGCTGTGGTCACAGCAATCTCAGCCAACTCTTGTGCAGAAGGACATGGGTTCACTGCGCAGTCGGCAAACACGAGGAAACCGTTTTCGCCTAAGTGCTTGGCAGGAGTGAACATCAAGAACGCCCCCGATACGATATGTACGCCTGGACGGGTTTTCAAGATTTGGAAAGCAGGGCGGATAGTGTCTGCGGTAGTACCACGAGCACCAGCAAGTTCGCCGTCAGCATCGCCATTCTTAATCATCAAGCAGCCCAAATAGAGAGGGTCTTTCACCTTCTCAGTAGCTTGCTCAAGGGTCATACCTTTGGCTTTGCGAAGCTCAAAGAGCAGATTGGCATACTCTGGCATCTTAGGGTCAGTAAGTGGGTCGAGGATAGTTAGGTTTTCGCCTTTTAATACATGCTCGTATCCCTTTTCTTCCGCCATTTGGTTAATGACGGCAGGGTCGCCAATCAAGATAAGATTGGCAATTTTATCACGAAGGATGATATTTGCTGCCTCTAATGTGCGAGGTTCGTCGCCCTCAGGTAGCACGATGCGCTGCGGATTAGCTTGCGCGCGCTCAAGCATATGTTTTAGAATTTCCATAATTAGATATATATCAGTATGTTTTACAGTTTTTAAGCCAAAAATACCCTATTTGAGTTTGCAAAGTTACCAAAATCTTTGCATATTTGCAACAAAAAGCAAAAAAAAGCGTTTTTTTCTTGTTTTTCTTGGTAGAATCAAAAAATAATCGTACCTTTGCAGCCAAATTGTGAAAAATCGACATGAAAACGAGTCCTATGACAACCATATTTCGCACTTTTACGAGTAGAGTAGCCGTATTGGTATGCGCTATGGTTTTGTGTGCAGCTCAAGAGTTACATGCAAACGATACAACCCAAGTGATGTCTGACAAACAGACCAACATTTTTGTACCTACCAAGCCTAATACAGCGCACTGGAGTTTGTTTTTGGATGCTGGTGGAAATTTATTTGACGGAGATTTAGGACGTAATCTAAATCCGTTTTTTGCGCCTTCAGTTGGTTTAGGTTTTACATACAACTTTAATACCACTTGGGGACTTGGTATGGAGTATATGTATTCGATGCATCGAGTAAAGCGAGATGATGAAATACTTCTCAAGGGGCAGATGCACCGTGCGCATGCGTTCGTAACATTCGATATTTTCAACGTATGGCGTCCGTATAATCCCAGCAAAATTTTCGCGTTGAATCTTATTGCAGGAGGTGGTGCTGGATATAGTTTGATGGATACAACGTACATTGACAACGGCAAAGCTTTTGTGCCATTGGTGGTAGTAGGTGCTGATTTCCAATTTAACGTAAGCAAGAGTGTATCTTTAGGTTTGAAAGGAATGTATTCCTATGCTATAACTGGTGATGCTATAGATGGTCGTGTTAAGGGTACGAGCAATGATGGTATCGTTGATTTAGCCCTATCTGTCCGTTACAAGTTTGATAGCAAAAAGAAACCTCACGTATTGAATGAGGATAGCGAGTTGCAATATATCAATCAGCTGAGAGATAATATCTCAGAAAGTGTAGAGCCTATCGTGCAAGAGGTTCTTGCGAGCGAGCCACGCAAGCGCGATACAATCGTAGTATTCGACACTGTGGTGGTGAAGGAGGAAGTGGCAGCTCCTGTTATGAATAACGTATATTATGTTTATTTCGAGCTCAATAAGTCTGTATTGGATGATGATGCTTTGAAAGCTATTCAACAAGCTGCTGCACAGATAGAAGCTAATCAAGATTTATGCTTGGAGGTTGTTGCATACGGAGACAATACAGGATCGGTAGCTTACAACAAAACATTGACCAATGCACGTGTTGATAAAGTGGTGGCTGAGTTGAAAGACGAGTATGGAGTAGCAGCAGAGCGTATAGTCGGACATAGCGGTGGCATCATCAAAGGTAAGCGTAGTACAGGCGCGTATGCTCCTAATCGTCGTGCAGAGATTCGCCTCATTAACAAGGAGGAGTTTGATGCTATTTCGCAAGAATTAGCTACAGAAGAGGAAGCCAAAGCAACAAATTGCAAGGATGAAGCACAAGCAACAGGTAAGACTATTGTTGTAAAAAAAGGTATGACGTTAGGCGGTATCGCAAAGGCACAATATGGTAATGCTGCATGCTGGAAATATATATACAACGCCAACACAAATGTATTGTCGAATCCAGACAAGTTGCAAGAAGGTCAAGTATTGGTTATTCCTGAATTGACCAAAAAGCAACGCGATGCTGTAAAGTTAAAAAAGAAATAGTGAGCGCACTTTACGCGCGGGGTCCTGTAGCTCAGTTGGTTAGTAGCACCTGACTCATAATCAGGGGGTCCTTGGTTCAAGCCCAAGCAGGACCACAAGACAATCACTCACATGAGTGGTTGTCTTTTTTTGTACAAATTGTAGTCAGCGTGTGCTGTTTGGATATGGTCATGGTGTTCCTTGCTTATTAACTGCTATATCTTACGTGTATCCTACGTATATCCTACGTATATGTTACGTATATCCTACGTAATTGATAAGGGATTGAAAAGGGATTAGAAAAGGATTGAAAAGAAATTATATAATAGGAATTGCATATATTAAAAAAAAGTTGTACCTTTGTAGGCTAATTTGTATAACTATGCGATTTTGTGAAATTGTAGGGCAAGAAGAAGTAAAACGACAGTTGTGTCAAGCAGTACGTGATGGACGTATTGCTCATGCACAATTGTTTACGGGCATATCAGGTGTGGGGAAATTGTCTTTGGCACTTGCGAGTGTCTGGAGTATGGACTGCATTTTGCGAACGTACTTTCGGGGGAATTGGCAAAGCCAAGGCGGCGTCCGAAGGTACAGTTTTTTTTGCATTTATGCAAATAATAGGTGATTTTTCTACCAAATGCGCGGACTTTTCCTAAAAATCCCTTACATTTTACGGGTTCATAAGCCACCTTTACTATATAGACTATGTGGTTACTATGAGATTAGTATGTGATAACTATGTGATTCATTTCCCTTGCTTATCCTATACCACACCGTTACCACTTCGAATAGTCACCGATCTCCTTATCGACTCTTTTTTTTATGTAGGAATGTAGGAATGTAGGAAATAAAAAAGCCACCGATTAAGTGACTACAAAGGTACGAAAAAAAAATGATATATGCAAGAAAATAGCGATTTTTTTACACATATCCAAATATGATTGTCAAAATGTGGCATTTTAGTGCGAAAATACTATATTTTTGTTAGTCATTGATAGGGGTGTTCATAGGGTGTTCATAGGGAGTTCATAGGGAGTTCATAGGGTAATACTATGATTATCCTGCGATTATCCTCCGATTATCTTGCGATTATAATACGATACCAATAGCGAGATGAAAGCGGAGGAATGGGTTAGTTTTCACTAACCCGTTCGCCCTTCTCGTTGATAAGATAGCTTTCTCCGTCCTTGCTTACTGCGATGGCTGCGAGCCCTTGCTCGTTGTTAATACTCATCGAATCGTATTCCATCGGCAGGATGGTGTTGCCTTGATTATCCACGAGTCCGCATTTATTGTTCTTCTTGATTATCAGTATGTTGTGTTTCTTTCTTGGTATGATACTCTGGTACTCCATTGGCAATACCACCTCTCCCGTGGTTCGGATTGCTCCTTCGCGGTCTTCTTCGCTTTCAAGTGTGGTTTCGCGCACGATGATCACATCGCTCAGGTTGCTGTGCATCACATGGGAGTACTCGGGTTCTGCGATTACTTGGCCTTGTGCGTTCATGATGCCGAAGTATCCCTCTTCGCAGAAGGCGATGCAGTCCCTTAATCAAAATCGGATACTCCTTGCGCTTGCCGATATATCCTACTATTCCACACATAATGTCATTTACTATTTAGTCATTTACTATTTAATCATTTCCTTCATTCTGACAAGAGCAGCGATACAGTCTTCCCGTTTCGAGAAAGCAGAGAACCGCACAAATCCCTCGCCGCATCTGCCGAAACCGACACCGGGAGTGCAGACCACTTGACATTGCTGCAACAGGTGGTCGAAGAATGTCCAGGAGTCCCATCCATGCGGAGCTACGCAGAATATATACGGTGCGTTCGTTCCTCCGTACACTTCGTACCCCATATGTTTCAGACCATCCATGATAACAGCTGCTGTCTCTCTGTAATAGTTCAGATTGTCCGCTATACCTTTTTGCCCTTCCGGTGTTAAAGTGGCTTCTGCTGCACGCTGGGCTATGTATGCTGTGCCGTTATACTTGGTGCATTGCCGCCGCATCCACATCGCCTGCAATCCTGTCTCGTACGGTACTACGGTATAGCCGCATCGCACTGCCGTGAAACCGGCACTCTTGCTGAAACTGTGCACTTCTATTGCCACCTCCTTGGCGCCTTCTATCTCATAGATACTATGCGGAATGCCCGGTTCCGAGACAAAGGCTTCGTAGGCGGCATCGAAAATAATAATACTCTTGTGTTCACGGGCATACTCCACCCACAAGCGCAGCTGGTCATGCGTGAGCACGACACCTGTTGGGTTGTTGGGAAAGCAGAGGTAAATAATGTCCACCGGCTGCTTGGGCAGTTCCGGAACAAAAGCATTTTCTTTCATACACGGTATAAAAACTATCTCCCTGCCTGCCATGATATTCGCATCCACATAGGCAGGATAGGTAGGGTCAAGAATCGCCACTGTGTTCTTTTGGTCAAATAGTTCGCTGAGATTGCCTAAATCGCTTCCTGCGCCATCGCTGATAAACACCTCGTCGGGTTCAAAACAAATCCCGCGAGGGCAGTAAAAAGAGTCGATGATACGCTGCTGCAACCATTGGTAACCGTTTTCGGGACAATAACCACGGAATGTATCGGCGTGAGCCAACTCTTCTGCAGCGGTGTGCATGGCATCTACGATGACACGGGGCAGCGGACGCGTCACATCGCCCACGCCCATACGCAGCAGCCTCTCATTCGGATGATGTGCCAGATAAGCGTTCACCCGCAGTTCGATGTCACGAAACAGATAATTAGCCGGTAATTCGGCATAATAGGGATTGATTTGCATGATTATTCCTCCCAGCTATAGGTACCCCGGAACACTTCTGTTGCCGGACCTGTCATGGTAATTCTGTTTTCCAACGGGTCATAATGAATCAATAACTCACCTCCCTTGAGGTGCACGATAATCTCCTCTCCTGTCTCACCCATCCGGTACGCCGCTACGGCTGCTGCGCAGGCTCCTGTGCCGCATGCCATAGTCTCGCCGCTGCCGCGTTCCCACACGCGTACATCTAATTCGCGCGCATTGCGCACATGAGCGAACTCCACATTGGTGCCTTTCGGGAAATGCGGGTGCGTACCTATTCGTTCGCCCAAATCTGCCATTTCCGCATCGGAGATTACCTCGCTGTGGAAAAATACGGCGTGCGGATTACCCATATTGACGGAGGTGAAACCCAAGAGGTCACGACCTTTCAAGGCAAGCGAATCAGTGGCTGTCTTCGGGGTGCCCATATCTGCTGTCACTTCGTGTACCAAACCGTTTTGGATGTGAAGACATAACTTCCGGATACCCGCAATCGTCTTGATTCTCATCTTTGGCTGTGTACATAAACCGCTTTCGTACAGATATTTGCCTACGCAACGGATGGCATTGCCACACATCTCCGCCTCCGAACCATCGGCATTGAAGATACGCATCGACGCTTCGGCTTCTTTGCACGGAAGAATCAGCACTAACCCGTCTGAACCTATTCCGAAATGGCGGTCGCTGACAGTACGCGCCAAGGCGGATAAATCCGTACTTGCTATTATGGCGGCTGCGGTTGCAGGGAAACAGTCTATATACACATAGTCATTCCCTAAGCCGTGCATCTTGACAAATTTCAGCTCTTTTCTCATTTTCGCGCTTTTTCTTTCCCGGGTGACCGTTCATCTTGCGACCCGTTTGCCGGATTGTTAATTTTAAAATTCGGGCACAAAGATACAACAAAATTTGCGGATATGCAAGAAAAATCGCATTTTGGGCGATTTTTCGAGTGTAAGGTGTAAAGGCGGGGATTATTTTTAAGGAAGAGGTCAATCTTTTTAGGAAAGGAGTAAACCTTTTTCAGGTTTAGTCAAGGTTTAGTCAAAAAAAAAGAGTTGTTCAAGTCTCGGTGATAGCTGCTTGATGATACGTTTGTCATTCGGTGAGATTCCAATGAAGTTCCTATGAAGTCCCTATGAAGTTCCTATGAAGTTCCTATGGAGATAAGGGGCAGGTAAGTGGCATACAAAAGGGGAACAACAGGCTCACCCATCTCGAAAGTACGTTCGCAAAATGCAGCAAATACTCCAGAATGCTCGCATTTTTTGTGGTACTTCGAGGGCACCGACCTCGCTACGCTTGCCCACCTCGAAAGTACGTTCGCAAAATGCAGTCCATACTCCAGACACTCGCAAGTTTTATAAGAAAATAGGCTACATCTTATTGTACTACTTTAATCCACACTATCGTGAGCGAGCTCACATAGTGGGAATAAATTCGTACAAATAGATTAAAATCTATTATTTTCTTATAAATATTGCTTGTTTTCTTGCGTATTTGCATTTTTTGTAGTACCTTTGCATACTAATTTGTGTAACTATGCGATTTTGTGAAATAATAGGTCAAGAAGGGGTCAAAAAACAACTCTGTCAAGCGGTACAAGAAGGTCGTATTGCTCATGCGCAGTTGTTTACTGGTCAACCAGGTGTGGGTAAAATGGGCTTGGCGTTGGCATATGCGCAGTACTTAGCTTGTCCTAATAGGACAGAGAGTGATTCTTGTGGTGTGTGTCCAAGTTGCTTGCAATTTCAAAAATTGCAGCACCCCGATCTGCATTTTGCCTTTCCGATTGTGAAGGGGGACAATGGGGATGTGTGTGATGAGTTTGTGGATAAATTCAGGGAAATGGTGCTTGAGGGAGTTTATTTTGACTTGGATGATTGGTATCGCAGAATGGGTGTGGAGACGAAGCAGGGTATGATCTATGAGAAGGAGAGTAGCGAGATACTGCGTAAGTTGTCCTTGAAGAGTTTTGGCGATGGATATAAAGTGATGTTGATTTGGCAGCCCGAGAAGATGAACGGAACGTGTGCGAATAAACTCTTGAAGTTGCTGGAAGAGCCGCCTGAGAAGACATTGTTTTTGTTGGTGAGTGAACATCCCGAACTATTATTGAGCACCGTGTTGTCGCGTGCACAAGAGGTGCGAGTTCCTAGACTGAGCGAGGAGACAATAGCCGCAGCATTGCGTCAAGAGTACACCTGGTTGAGCGCAGAAGATGCTCAGAGTGTGGCACATATGGCGAATGGTAGTTATTTGTCGGCACTACGTGTGATGAGCGAAAATGAAGATAATCAAACTTATTTTGATGACTTTGTGGCATTGATGCGCAACGCGTGGTTGGTGGGACAGAAAAAAGATTATAGTGCCCTATTGAAACTACGCCAATGGAGCATGGAAATGGCAGATAGCAAAGTGGGAAGAGAAAAACAAAAAGCATTTTTGCAATATGCTCAACGGCAACTTCGAGAGAATTATATATACAATTTCGGTTGTAACGAGATGAATTATCAGACTGAAAAAGAGAAAGGGTTCTCTACTCGGTTTGCGCCTTTTATCCACGAAGGAAATGTAGAAAAGATGATGGAAGAATTTGGAAAGGCGGAACAACAAATAGGGCAAAATGGTAATGCGAAGATTATATTTTTCGATCTTTGCTTGCAGATGATTGTTTTAGTGAAATAGTTTACTGATTAATGAATATATGAAAGAAGATTTTATTATAGAGAATGGTTCGTGCAGAATCACAAAGAAAGCGGTCAATCATAACCCTAGACATATGTTGCCTGTGGTGGATTGGCTAAGCGATGTGCCTCACACAGGAGATGAAGAGGATCTGGTAGAGGTACAATTTAAAAATACTCGCAAAGCATACTATCATAATTCGAACAAATTACCTTTGGAGAAAGGTGTGTCAGTTGTAGTGGAGGCAAACCCAGGTACAGATTTGGGCGAAGTGACACTGATTGGCAAGTTAGTGCCACTACAAATGAAAAAGAACCGAATCAACACTGAGCGTTATGAGATTCGTCATGTGTTGCGATTGGCTACTAAAGAGGATTTGACCCGTGCAGAAGAAGCCCACGCGAAAGAACAAGAGACAATGATTAAGTCGCGTCAGTTGGCAAAGTCGCTAGGTTTGGAGATGAAGATTGGTGATGTGGAGTATCAAGGCGATGGTTCGAAGGCGATATTTTATTATATAGCTGATGGCCGTGTGGATTTCCGCCAGTTGATTAAAGTGTATGCAGAAACCTTCCGTATTCGTATTGAAATGAAGCAGATTGGTGCACGTCAAGAGGCAGGTCGTATTGGAGGTACAGGACCTTGTGGTAGAGAACTTTGCTGCTCCACGTGGATGACGCAATTCTCCTCTGTAGGAACCAATGCCGCACGCATACAAAACATCTCGTTGAATCCGCAGAAATTGGCAGGTCAGTGCGCGAAATTGAAGTGTTGTTTGAACTACGAAGTGCCAGTATATGAAGAGGCGATAAAGAAATTACCTTCACGCAATATTCCGTTGGAAACAAAAGATGCGACGTATTATTTCTTCTCTTCTGACCCCCTAAAAGGCGAAGTGACATATTCCACCGACTCGCATCGTCCTGCTAATCTAGAAACAATTACTCCTGCCAAAGCGCATGAGATAATAGAAATGAATCGCAGAGGGGAAAAGCCATTGAATTTAGGGGGCAAGCAGTCGGCAGTAGTGATTATGGAAACAGATTATCAGAATGTGGTTGGACAAGATGATTTAACGCGTTTTGATAAGAAAAAGAATAAAAACAATGGTGGTCATCATGGAGGAAGAAACAATGATCATCGCAATAATAATCGCAGAAATCATGAAAAAGGTAATTCTTCTCACGCTGATTAGTGGGCTGTTGATAGCTTGTCAGCAAGGGGTTGTTTTCTCCGAATTTCAATCGCTCCCTGCTCAAGGATGGTCTGCAGATTCGGTGATGGTATTCTCTCCGAATATCACAGATACAATGGGAGATTATCAGATGCAAGTTACAGTGCGCCACACAGATAGATATCCTTATCAAAATCTATGGCTATTTGTGAATGTGAAGAAGGATTCTATGGTGTTACGTTGCGATACTATTGAGAGTTTCATGGCAAATGAACGGGGAGAGTGGTATGGCTCAGGAATGAAAATATACGAGTTACCTTTGCTGTATTTAGAGCATATTACGCTATCCGAAGGTGAATATGAAGTGACTATACAACAAGGTATGCGCGAGGATATATTGAGAGGAATAACGGATGTAGGAGTTAGTGTGTTAAGAATTGAGAATTAAATGGGAAAAAATAAACTGAAGAAATTTGCGGAGATGGAGACCTTCCACAATGTGTTTCAATGTGGAGCACGTGAGACATTGGAGGGAAATCCTGTGGTTGCGATGCGTGGCAAATGGCACGAGGAGTATTTTGGTAATGACAATCCGATTGTATTGGAACTCGGTTGTGGACGTGGAGAATACACCGTAGGTTTGGCTGCTCGTTATCCCGACAAGAATTACATCGGTATTGATATCAAAGGTGCACGTATGTGGGCAGGCGCCAAGCAAGCGGAATTGGCAGGGATGAAGAATGTGGCATTTCTGCGCACGAACATAGAGATGCTGACCCATTTCTTTGCGCCCAACGAGGTGGCTGAGATTTGGATTACTTTCCCTGACCCGCAAATGAAGAAAGCGACTAAACGACTGACTTCGACCTATTTTATGCAACGTTATGCGGAGTTGCTGCAAGAGAATGGTTTGATCCACTTGAAGACAGATAGTCCGTTCCTCTATACCTATACGCAAGCAATGGTGAAGGAGAATAAATATCCGCTACTGGTGGACACGGCGGATTTATATGACAAGAGTCGGGAGTCGGAAGTAGAAAAACGGGAATCCGATATTGAAGAAGCAAGGGCGTTGCAGACGCATTATGAGCATCAGTGGTTGGATAGGGGGTTGACAATCAAGTATTTGCGTTGGCAATTACCTGCTAATCCGTCACTCACGGAGCCAGAAATAGAAATAGAAAAAGATAGTTATCGTTCATACGGAAGAAATTATGTATCCCCAACAAATAATTGATGCATTGCAACATGTTCGTTACCCTGGCACGGGTAAGAACTTGATAGAGGGAGGGATGCTCGAAGATGATATTCGCATTTCGGGCATGGAGGTATCGTTCTCGTTGATTTTTGAGAAGGACAATGATCCATTTCGCAAGTCGGTAGTGAAGGCAGCAGAGGCGGCTATTCACACGTATGTGGATGAGAATGCGGCGGTGCATATCCATACGAAGTTTGTGAAGCAGAATATGGCACCCAAGTCAGACTCGGTGGAGAATTTGCGTGCTGCACAAGTGATAGCTATTCACTCGGGTAAGGGTGGTGTAGGTAAATCGACAGTGGCCGCCAACTTAGCAATTGCGTTGGCGAAGATGGGCTATAGAGTGGGTTTGCTAGATGCAGATATTCACGGACCATCGGTACCTAAGATGTTCCATACTGAAGGTTGTCGCCCTGTTTCGACGCCCGTGAACGGTCGTAATCTGATAGAGCCGATTGAGCAGTATGGGGTAAAGATGTTGTCGATAGGTTTCTTTGTTGATCCGCAGCAAGCAGTGGTATGGCGTGGTGGAATGGCGAGCAATGCTATTAAACAACTGATTCAAGATGCCAACTGGGGCGAATTGGATTACTTCCTCATTGATTTGCCACCAGGAACGAGCGATATCCACTTGACCATGGTACAGCATCTTCATTTGACAGGTGCTATCGTAGTAACCACACCACAACCTGTGGCATTGGTGGATGCACGCAAGGGCGTGGATATGTTTATGAATGAGAAAATTAATGTGCCCGTGTTGGGGTTAATAGAGAATATGGCATGGTTTACGCCTGCGGAATTGCCGAATAATCGCTATTACATCTTTGGCAAAGATGGCGGCAAGCAATTAGCAGAAGAACTGAATATCCCGCTGCTAGGACAAATTCCGCTAGTACAGTCAATCCGTGAAGGTGGTGATGAGGGTATGCCTATCGCATTGCAAGATGGACACCCTGCGGCACAAATGTTTGAAGATATATGTCAGCACCTAAGATAACAGAGTTAGGCACTCAGCCCGTACGCAGTTTGCTCATAAAGTATGCGTTGCCTGGCATCATAGCGATGACAGCGACTTCGCTATACAACATGGTGGACTCTATCTTCATCGGGCATGGCGTGGGAGCGATGGCGTTGTCGGGCTTGACGGTGGCCAAACCCTTTATGGATATCTGCGCTGCTTTCGGCAGTTTGGTAGGCGTGGGCGCCAGTTCGCTAGTAGCCATCAAGTTGGGTGAAAAAGACTACCGCTCTGCCAATGATGTACTGGCGAATGTGATACTGCTGAATGTGCTATTGGGTGCATTGGTGATGGTGGTGGGATTGTATTGGCTCGACCCAATTCTGTATGCTTTCGGTGCGAGCGACGTGACCATCTCCTACGCACGCGATTATATGGAAATAATCCTCTGGGCAAATATATTGACGCATATCTACTACGGACTCAACAGCATGCTGCGGTCGATAGGACACCCCAAAGTGGCAATGTTCTCTACGATTGTAGCAGTGGTAGCAAATATCATTCTTGACCCTATTTTCATTTTTGCTTTGGATATGGGTGTACGAGGAGCAGCCCTAGCTACTGTACTCTCGCAAGCGATAGCAGTAGTAGGACAAATGGTTGTCTTCCTCAATCCTAAGGAAGTGATTTATTTCCACCGTGGCATATGGCGATTGAAACGCGATATCACCATGCGTGCGTTGGGTATAGGTACTGCGCCATTCCTAATGCACTTGGCAGCTTGTTTTGTGGTAATTGTGCTCAACAACCAACTGAAGCGTTATGGTGGCGATATGGCGATTGCTACGTTTGGCATAACCAATCGCTTTATGTTCTTCTTCTCGATGATTGTGATGGGACTCAACCAGGGCATGCAACCGATTGTGGGCTACAACTATGGTGCGAAACTCTACGACCGTATGATTCGTGCGCTGAAACTGACAGCCATGTGTGCCACTTGCGTGATGGGTATGTTGTGGTTGTTTGGTTTGATTTGGCCCGAAGGATTCATTCGCTTGTTCACGCATGACGAACTGCTGATAGCCCAGTCTATTGCGCCAGCCCGAGTGATGCTGTGTACCATGGTGATGGTAGGATTCCCAATGGTGGTGGGCAACTTCTATACCTCTATAGGTATGTCTGGAAAAGCGATTTTCCTCAGTTTGACACGACAAGTACTCTTGCTAATTCCCAGCATATTGCTCTTACCGTTGTTGTTTCAAACTGTAGAGGTTTCACCTATTTGGGGTGTGTGGTGGAGTCTGCCTATCTGCGATGCGCTAGCAGCTGTATTAGCCGCAATCATTCTCAATCGTGATATGCGAAAATTCAAAATAAGTATAGATTTTTAATTAATGACGCAACTATAAGCGCTTTTACAACGAGATGAATATATTGTGTATTGAAACTTCAACATCCTGCTGTTCCGCAGCTATCTGCAAAGATGGTGTTGTAGTAGCTAATAGAGAAAATTTGTTAGGTGCTAACCATGCTAGCGAGTTACCGGTATTTATTGAGCAGTTGCTCCAAGTGGCGCGTGAGGAAGGTTGGCTATTGGATGCAGTTGCTCTATCGCAAGGTCCTGGCAGCTATACGGGTCTCCGCATAGGTACGAGTATTGCCAAAGGTCTTTGCTATGGTATGAATATCCCTTTAATACCTGTGGATACGTTGCAAATCCTCTGTGCATCTATCCCCTCTCACCTTCTTCCTTCATCATCTCATTGCCTCTGTCCAATGTTGGATGCTCGTCGAATGGAAGTATATACGGCGATGTATCATCCCAACACTTTGCAACAGACTACCGATATTGTTGCTAAAGTGATTGACGAACAATCATTTGCCGAGGAATTGAGCGAGCAAACAATCTATTTCTTTGGCAATGGTGCTGAGAAATGCCAATCGATCATTACATCACCCAACGCACATTTCATTGCCAATATCCATCCGCAAGCCCAATATATGGGCAAATTGGCAGAAAAGGCTATATCGTTGGATGTGAAGCAAATGGCATATTATGAGCCGTTCTATCTCAAGGATTTTGTTCCTGCTCCTAGCCATATCAAAGGGCTAAAGTAATTAGTTATGATAATCCTTAGTGCTTTCTTTCTCGAAACCACTCCGTTACCACTTGCTTACCACTCGGTTACCATCTAGGTGTTTCCCTTTAGGGTGTCCGTAATGTATTAGAGCAGTTTTTGATATTTTTACAATAAATTGTCTATTGGACTTTGTCAAATCGTAAATATTTTGTACCTTTGCACCCAATATTGTTTTGCAAATTGAAACTAACCGAGTTATGGGGAGAAATAAAATATATATAGTATTGGTGATGTTGGCTGGTGTACTCATGTCTTGCTCTACGCAAAAAAACACATGGAGTACTCGTGCTTTCCATCAAATGAAAACAAAATATAACATCTATTACAATGGTCAGTTGGCGTTCAAGGATGGCGAAGAAGCTACTCGCGAAGCCAATGAAGATGATTATTCTACCATCCTCAATCTTTACCCCGTATCCAACCATGAAGCAGCACAAAGTGCTACTTCTCAAATGGATCGAACTATCGAAAAATGCCGCAAGTGTATCAAATTACATAGCATCAAAGCGCGTCCGAAAGTTGATCACGACAAAAAACGTAAAGACCCTGAATATGCTGCGTGGTTGGAGCAAGAGGAGTTCAACAATCAAATGGGTAACGCATGGATGCTATTGGCGAAGGCAGAGTTTCATAAGGGTGATTTTATTGGTAGTGTCAGTACGTTCAACTATATCATTCGCCATTATAGCCACGATGTAGATATGGTGGCATGTTGCCAATTGTGGATCGCACGAGCATATGCCGAAATGGGATGGCTGTATGAAGCGGAAGATATGTTGGCAAAAGTGCAAATAGAAAACCTCAGCCGTAAAAACGCCCCTCTCTATGCTGCTGCTAGTGCAGATATTTTGCTTAAAACCAAACAATATAAAGAGGCTATTCCTTTCATCAAGATTGCTCTACCTAATGAGAAGCGTAAAGAGAATCGTCCTCGTTTTCAATTTGTGTTAGGGCAGTTGTACCAAATGCAAAATGATAAAAAGAATGCCCAATCGGCCTACGAAAAAGTGCTAAAGATGCAGCCATCTAATGAGATGGACTTCAATGCACGTATTCGCCAAGCGCAAATGGAAGACAACCCCAAGGCTGCGGTTAAAGCCTTGGAAAAGATGGCTAAGCAGGATAAAAATAAAGAGAAACTAGATCAACTCTATGGTGCCATTGGTGATGTTTTTCTTTTGAGACAAGATACTGCAAATGCCCTCAAATACTACGAACTTGGTATCGAAAAAAGCATTGAAAATGGTTTAAGCAAAGCACATATATTGATTACGGCTGCAGATATCTATTATCAGCAGCGTAATTATGTCTTAGCAAGCCCCTACTACAAAGAGGCATTGCAAATCATTTCTGCTGAAAGCGAAGATTATGCGCGTATCCAACGTCTATCGGAGACGCTTGATGCACTTGTGGTGGAATATACTGTGGTACAATTGCAAGATTCATTGCAGCATCTTGCCACTTTATCCGAAGCGGAACAACGTGTAGTGGTTGATTCCATTATAGCCCGACTTATTCGTGCTGAAGAAGAGGAGAAGGAGCGTTTGGCACAAGCCGAGCGCGAGGCAGAGAACAACTCTGGTACACGCAGTGTCAATACGGCCAATATGCTTGGTGGGGCAGGTGCAGGACAATGGTATTTCTACAATCCCCAACTTCTTCGCTCTGGCAAACAGACCTTCCGTACCCAATGGGGTAATCGAACCTTAGAAGACAATTGGCGCCGTATGAGTAAGGCCACTAGTTCGTCCATTTTTGACGATACTTCTGAATGGGATGAAGAATTGGATAGTGATAGTATAGCTTCAGATTCTACTGCTTTAGCAGCCAATGTACCAGTGGAAACCGACAATCACAAGCCCGAGTACTATCTCCAACAAATCCCACGCACGGAAGCAGATATTCAGCAGTCCAACCAGCTCATTGCCGATGCGTTATATAATATGGTTTACATCTATCGCGATGAGGTTGGCGATCGTCAATTGAGCGATGAGACATTCCAAGATTTCTTGCATCGTTTCCCAAATGAGCCTCGTTTGTTGGATCTCTTCTACATGCAATACCTTACAGCCTTGAAGGAAAATCGTACTGCGGATGCTATGCATTACAAGGCAGAGATTCTTTCACGTTTCCCCGATTCCAACGAGGCGTACATCGTAAGTCAGCCTGATTATTTCGACCGTTTACGTCGTATGGCGGTGGAGCAAGATTCACTCTATGAACAAACGTATCGTGCATACACCACCAGCCAGTTCGCTACTGTCAAGGCCAATACTACATATGCCGAAGAGCATTACCCACTTACGCCATTGATGCCACGTTTCCTCTTCCTTAATGCCATAGCAGTGGCTAAGACCGATGGACAAGAGGCATTTATGACTTCGCTTCGTGACATGGTAACACGCTATCCTGATAGCGAGTTATCTGCGATGGGTAAAGATATGTTGGCTTTGATGGGACAGGGAGCAGAAAGTCAGCAAGATGCTTCTACATCTTCTTTGCAATCGCGTCGTACTACGCTAGAAGAATCCGAGCAGCAATTGGATACCACCCTGCAGTTTAATCCAGAAAGAGCCATGCCAGCTATGGTGCTGATGATTATTCCTCAAGATGAGAAAGTACTCAACGATTTGCTCTATGAAGTAGCACTGTTCAATTTTACACAATTTATGATCAAGGACTTCGACCTCAAGCAACGTCCAATGTTTACACAAAATCAGAGTGCCTTGCAAATCACAGGTTTTTTATCATTAGATGAGGCAGAGTGGTATAGTAGGTTGGTTGATAAGAATATAGATCTTAAATCCAAATTAAAAACATTCGGGGCACAAATTATCTATATCACAGAAGCAAACTATGAATTGTTAGGCAACCCATTCTCAATAGAAGACTACCTTCAATTTTTAGAATAAGTCAAAGAAAAAAGAAATTTCGCTACAAATTTGCACATTTACAAAAAAAGTAGTACCTTTGCACTCGATTAAGAGTATTTAGAATTTTATTCAAGATTATGTTAAGAGATATTTTGTCAATAACTGGTAAGCCAGGTCTTTACAAGTTAGTTAGTCGTGGTAATAACATGCTCATCGTTGAGTCATTGCTTGATGGAAAGCGTGTGCCTACTTACGCACGTGATAAAATCGTTTCATTGGGTGAGATATCAATGTACACCATGGGTGAGGATGTTTCTCTCAGCGAGGTGCTGACTAAGTTGGGTGAGAAAGAGGGCTTGAAGGTTGCTGCTATCGACCCAAAGAAAGCGGATAATGACCAATTGCGCGATTTCTTTGGCGAAGTATTACCAGACTTTGATCGTGACCGCGTTTATCCAAGCGATATTCGCAAACTCATTCAATGGTACAATATCCTAATCAATGCAGGAATTACCGATTTCAGCATCGAAGAGGAGGGCGAAGAGGTTGCCATTGAAGAGAAGAAGCAAGAAACTAAGAAACCTGCTCCTAAAGCACAAGTGAAGACGCAAAAAGCTGCGGCTTCTTCGGCTCGTACTGGAGTGGGCGCTAAAAAAGGTTGATCCTTCAGGATATTATCAATATCATAGAATCTGTAGCTCCCTTGAGTTACCAAGCTACTTGGGATAATTCGGGACTGCAGGTGGGTGACCGCAATGCAGATATACATGCAGCATTGTTGACGGTAGATGTTACAGAGTCTGTCGTCAATGAGGCTATTGCTATGGGGTGTGATTTGATTATTTCTCATCACCCCCTATTGTTTCATGGATTAAAGCATCTAACTGGTGCCACTCCGCAAGAGCGCTGTGTGGAGCAGGCCATCCGTCATCGCATTGCCATCTATTCATCACACACTTCTATGGATAGTTGGTTGAATGGTGTCAGCGGACGCATGGCAGAGAAGATTGGTATACTTGATTATCGTATCCTGCAACCTTCGGCTACGAATCCTACTGCAGGTTTGGGAGTAATTGGTGTTTTGTCTCAGGCAATGAATTTTACCGAATTGTTGCAACGTGTCGCGGATGCTTTCACTACTGATGGAGTAGGTATGCGATACGTCCCAACAGATTATTTGCAAGTTCAAACTATTGCATTGTGCGGAGGAGCAGGAGCCGACTTAATAGAGGAGGCCATTGCACAAGGAGCAGATGTTTTCATCTCAGCCGACTTCAAATACCACGAACTCCAAGCTGCGCAACATCGTATTGGTATCATTGATCTTGACCATTGGGTGAGCGAACATTATACGCGCGAATTGTTCGAGCAGTTGCTCTCCCCGCATATCCGCACCTTCGTAGCCAGTCAAGATGCCAGTCCAGTAAAGTATTTTCATAATTCCAAAATAGAATAATCATATTAAAACATACAATTATGGCAAAGAAAGAAGAAGAAAAAATCATGACCGTAGAAGAAAAACTACGTGCATTGTACGAATTGCAAACTGTTGATTCCAAAATCGATGAGTTGCGTATCCTCGCCGGTGAGCTTCCACAAGAAGTAAAGGACATGAGCGATGAGATCGAGGGTCTTAAGACTCGCTTGTCCAATATCGAGAATGGCATCAAAGAGTGCGAAACAGGTATCTCTGACCACCGTGTACGTATCGAGAATGCCAATGCGGCTATCTCTCGCTACAAAGAACAACAAAACAACGTGCGTAACAACCGCGAGTACGACAACCTTACCAAGGAGATTGAGTACCAAGAGTTGGATATCGAAGCTTCACAACGTAAGATTAGCAAATTCAAAGCCGAGCTCGAGGAGCGTCAAGCTGACAAGGCTAAGACGGTTACGGACATTGAAGACCGTACTGTAGATCTCAACCAAAAGCGCAACGAGTTGGATTCTATTCTCTCTGAGACCAAAGAGCAAACTGAGAAACTGATGCTCCGCGCTGCTGATCTTGAGAAGCATATAGAGGATCGTCTTGTTACAGCATTCCACCGCATCCGTAAAAATGCACACAATGGTTTGGCTGTCGTGAAGATTGAGCGTGATAGCTGTGGTGGTTGCCATAGCAAAATTCCTGCACAACGTCAGTTGGATATCCGTCTCCGCAAGAAAATCATCGTTTGCGAGCTCTGCGGACGTATCTTGGTAGATACAGAAATCGACGCTAAAAAATAAATATATCTATGGCAGAACAACTAATCCCTACCTACAACGAGGACAATATCGTCCACCTCGATGACCGCGAACACATTCGCCGTCGTCCAGGTATGTATATCGGAAAACTAGGTGATGGCAATCACTCGGATGATGGTATCTATGTACTCATCAAGGAGACAATCGACAATTCTATTGATGAGTTTCGCATGAGCGAAGGCAAGGTGATTGAGGTGAGTGTTTCTCCTGTTTCTGCCTCAGATACCTCCTTGGGCGAGCGCGTTCGCGTTCGCGACTACGGACGCGGTATTCCACTCGGTAAAATGGTGGAAGCCGTGTCTATTCTTAATACGGGTGGTAAGTACGATACCAAAGCTTTCAAGAAATCTGTTGGCTTGAATGGTGTGGGTACCAAAGCTGTCAATGCCTTGAGTTTGGAGTTTGTAGTGCAAGTGTGGCGTGAAGATAAGACTCGCCGCATTGCTTTCAAGCAAGGCCATTTGGTGGAAGATAGCGGTATCATTGACTATACGGGCAACGAGAAGCGCGGTACGATGATAGAGTTTGTTCCTGACAACTCCAAGGGATTGTTTGAAAACTATCACTTCCGCAACGATTTCATTGAAACAATGATGCGCAATTACGCGTATCTTAATACGGGTCTAACCCTTGTTTACAATGGTAAGAAATACATGTCGAAGAATGGTCTTTTTGACCTTCTTACCGAGAATATGACCGTCGAACCGCTATACCCAATCATCCACATTACGGGCGAGGATATAGAGATTGCGCTTACCCATACCAACCAATCGGGCGAGGAATATTACTCCTTTGTCAATGGTCAGCATACCATCCAAGGGGGTACCCATCAAGCAGCTTTCCGTGAGGCCATTGGACGTACCATCAAGGAGTTCTTCAACAAGAACCAAGAGCTGAGCGACATCCGCAATGGTGTAGTAGGTGCTATTGCCATTAATGTGTCGGAACCAGTATTTGAAAGTCAAACCAAGGTCAAATTGGGTTCTAAAGACATGTCGCCCGAAGGCGGTTTATCGGTGAATAAATTTGTCAATGATTTCATCAAACAACAGCTCGACAACTACCTTCACAAGACCCCTGCTTCTGCGGAAGTAATGTTGCAGAAGATTCAAGATTCTGAAAAAGAGCGCAAAGCCATTGCTGGTGTTACCAAGGCTGCGCGTGAGCGTGCGAAGAAAAACCTTCTCAACAACCCCAAACTGCGCGACTGTCAAGTGCATTATAACGATGCCAAACCCACCAAATCTGCTAAAGATGCCGATGATGATTTGCGCCAAGAGAGTAGTATATTCATCACTGAGGGTCTCTCTGCTTCGGGTAGTATCACGCTTAGTCGCGATGTACGTACACAAGCCGTATTCTCCTTGCGTGGTAAACCGCTCAACTCCTACGGACTGAGCAAATCAGTCGTTTACGAAAACGAGGAGTTCAATTGCTTGCAATCGGCACTAAATATCGAAGATGGTTTGGATGAGTTGCGCTATAATAAGGTGATTATTGCTACCGATGCCGATGTGGACGGTATGCACATTCGATTGCTGATGCTTACTTTCTTTCTCCAGTTCTTCCCAGATCTTGTGAAGAAAGGTCACGTATATATCCTACAAACGCCACTTTTCCGTGTTAAGAACAAAAAGGAAACACGCTATTGCTATAGCGACGAAGAGCGCATCAAGGCGATTGAAGAGTTAAAACCTAATCCAGAAATCACGCGATTCAAAGGCTTAGGAGAGATTAGTCCCGATGAGTTTAAATCCTTTATTGGTAAGGGTATTCGTCTTGATCAAGTAACGCTACGCAAAGAGGATGCGGTCAAGGATTTGTTAAGTTTCTATATGGGTAAAAACACCACCGAGCGCCAAAACTTTATCATCAATAACCTCGTTGTAGAAGAAGATGTGGAGTAATATTTTACCTTTGATATTATTTGTTTGCCTCGGCATTGTCGTGCTTGTTGTTTTTGAGGTACGTGCTCGCAAACAGCAACAATCCAATAGAGAGCAAAGTGATCGTCCGACACTTGATAGCGAGGCATCCAATAGCCGTGAAACGGCGTCCGACTCTGACGATGGCTGCTGCGGCGAGCACCTTGTTTGCGAACGAGAGACACTACTACAAACCAATGCAGTGATAATCTACTACGATGATGAGGAATTAGATTCACTAGCGGGTATCCCCGCAGAAGAATATACCCAAGAGCAATATCAAATGATACGTGAAGTGTTTGATACCCTAAAGGCAAAAGATGTTCCTGGATGGGTACGTAGTATTCAACTACGCAACATTCAATTGCCGCTGGATATTCGAGAAGAAGCATTGCTCATCGTGGTCGAACGACGAAAAGCATAAATTCCCACTATCGTTAAAACCATACTGACGACACCCAACCACAGGGTGTCGTTTGTGCCTATAGCATCCACCTGCTCCATATTCCATCCTGCTCGGTATGCCACAAAATATAGCAATACCGCCATGGCATTATTGGTAAAATGCATCAATATGGGTATCCACAAACTGCCTGTCCACACCAACATATAGCCAAACAACGCTCCCATCAACATACGAGGCACAAATCCATAGAACTGCAGATGTATCGCTGAAAACAATATCGCACTACACCATATCGCCAAGTGAGTTCTCTTGCCTTTCACCTTTAACCTTTCACCTTTAAGCTCAAAAAGGTTCATCAGTACCCCTCTAAATGTCAATTCTTCTGCCACAGCAGGCAATAGTGCCATTAATAGTAGATTGATAATCAATCCGCTGAAGGTGGTTACATTAAGAAATTGTTCAGTCAGTACTTTCGCATTCTCTTCTGATGTCTTCATCCATTGTTCCAGTGGCTCCAAAAACGTAGGCAAGGTCATTTGTTGATTCAAATACCCCAACAAATTAATCGCTGGTAACGCTACCAGCATCAGCACTACAGCCCATAAACCCTCGCCTTTCACCAGCGACCTTTCACCTTTCATCCGCAACCAATCAAGCGGTTGCTCGCTCCAAAGATAAGCCATACATAGTGGTGGCAACAAAAATATTGATGTCGTTTGCAAGAACTGTATCCACTTCAACGAAGTTACTGATAGTGGCTGCTGGAAGGCCACAACACTTATCATAGCGGGCATAGTAAAGAGTAGGACGCATACAATCCATTGAACACATTTTATAATGCCGCGTGAATGTTCGAATTTTCCTTTTAGTGTCATATTTCTATTTTTTCTCAATTTCTTTGCAAAGATACAACAAAAAATGCCTATACGCAAATATAGTGAACATTTTTTTGAAAAAGAATAGATTTATCTATCAGCCATACTATTTTATGACTCAATGTAAGTTAGCTCATAAGATTCTTTACCTTCGCTACCAACTCGCAATTAATTACGGTAGATATACGGTTGATATACGGTACATACTCGGTAGATAAACGGTAGATTAATATAGGCACACCGTAGGAATACCATATTTATTAAATATGTTCACTGCTCCAAATGTAAATAATAAATATTTCATTTATTGGGAATTTCACAACATTTATATAGAACAATACAAAAAATTAACCACCAGACATCACTGATGGTTAATTCTTATATTTTGTCGGGATGACAAGATTTGAACTTGCGACCTCCGGTCCCCCAGACCGTTGCGCTACCGGGCTGCGCCACATCCCGTTATCGAAAGCGAGTGCAAAGGTACTGCTTTTTTTTTATTCATGCAAATTATTCTTCTTAATTTTACAAAAATCAACATTTTTCAACCTAAACCTTTGTTTGCGTTCTTAACAATTAATGGTATTCTATATTGATATGCTTGAAATAATTTTAACATAAATCTAATCATTTCTTGCATACTTCAAAAAAAAGTACTACCTTTGCACCGCATTTAGTTAAAGAGCACCCCACTCGCCTACATGGCTCGTCGGGGATCCGCTAAGGGAAGCAAGTGAGATTCTTGCACAGACCCGCTGCTGTGATTCGCAATCCGATGTTCACTATCTCTTAGGTCACTGGCTAACTATCAATTGTCAACTGTCAATTGTCAAAGCTGGGAAGGCCGAACAAAGGAGCGATAAGTCAGAAGACCTGCTACATGCATTCGTTGAACGCTCTCGTGGTATAGGGCTTAAGACATGAACAGACGGTTTCTCATATGGCTTTTCGCACTCTCGTGCTTGGCAGCATTCTCTCAAAATAATGCCGCCGATTCGTTGTATCTTGACTCTATTTACCGCCATTTGGAGTTGGAGGAATACACCATTACTGCTCGCGTCAAAGAGAAGGACATCATTATCCCTCAAACACTTTCGGGCGTACAACTCAAGAAGATGAACGCCCTCAGCGTAGCCGATGCTATTCGCTATTTCTCGGGTGTACAGATCAAAGATTATGGTGGTGTTGGCGGTTTGAAGACGGTCAATATCCGTTCTATGGGTACTAATCACATGGGGGTTTTCTACAATGGTGTACAACTCGGCAATGCGCAAAACGGACAGATTGATCTGGGCAAATACTCCCTCGAAAACATCGAGGAGATACAGCTCTACAATGGTCAGAAATCTGATATTTGGCAGTCCGCTCGCGAGTTTGGTGCTGCGGGTAGCATCTACCTCACCACCCGCCGTCCGCGTTTTGAAGAAGGCAAATCATTCAACGTCAAAGCACAAATGCGTGGTGGCAGTTTTGCACTGATTAATCCGAGCTTATTATTTGATATTCGCCTCAGCGAAACGATGTCAATAACAGCCAATGCCGAGTTGGTTTCTTCCGATGGTAAGTATCCTTTCCGCTACCGTCGTGTGACGCCCTCAGGCGAAGTGGCATACGACACCACAGCTATCCGCCAGAACGGCGATATCAATGCCATTCGTGTGGAAGCTGCTGTTAATCATTACTATAGCAACACGGGATTCTGGAAACTCCAACTCTATCACTACAACTCCGAGCGCGGTGTGCCGGGTGCGATTGTGAATAATGTCTGGCGCAATGGCGAACGCCTGTGGGATCGCAACTCTTTTGTGCAAGCCACTTGGCAAGATGAGTTGTTTAATCGTTGGTCGGTGCGGGCGAACATGAAGTACGCCAACGACTATACGCGCTATATCAACAACGACGACAAACTCATCCGCGTGGAGAACCAATACTTGCAACAGGAGTTCTACTTCACTATGGCGCACAAGGTGCGCATCTTTGATTGGTGGGACGTCAGTGCAGCATACGATGTGCAATATAACCAACTCAGCATGTTCCTTGACGCGCACCGTTGGACACATTGGCTCAGCGCTGCCACCGCTATTAATATCAAGAATTACCTTCGCCTCCAAGCCAGCGTATTAGGGACATTTGTCAATGACGCGAAATCAACCAATAACGGCGAAGCCCATCAACGCGAAGCCATTAATGCGAAGCCATCAACGCTTGCAGAGCAAGCCACTAACGCGAGCGCAGCGAGCATAAAATGGACTCCAGCTTTGTTCCTCTCCTACCGCCCTACTCAGCTCGTTGACCTCCGCCTTAATGCTTTCTACAAACAGAGCTACCGCTATCCCACTTTCAACGACCTCTACTATACCGACATGGGCAATGCCTACCTCAAACCCGAGTTAGCAAAGCAACATAACGTGGGTTTGAGTTTCACGCAGCCATTCCGCATAGCTGAGAAGCGCGGTTCGGAGTTCCGCCTCAATGCCGATTATTACTATAATCGCATTTCCGATAAGATTATCGCCTATCCTAAGGGACAACAGTTCCGTTGGACAATGCTCAACCTCGGATTGGTCAAAATCAACGGTTTAGACGTCAATGCACAACTGCATCTTGTCTTGCCGATGGACTTCTACCTCACAGCTAAGGCGCAATATACCTACCAAACGGCTATCGATGTCACCGACCCCAACGATACCTATTATGGCGACCAGATTCCGTATATCCCATGGCATTCGGGTAGCGCAGTGGGTATGTTTGGTTGGCAAAACGACTGGCAGCAGTATGGCTTAAACTACAGTTTCATCTATGTCGGCGAACGCTATAATCAGCAAGAGAATATTATCTACAATTACACCCAACCTTGGTACACCCACGATTTGAGTGTTTTTGGAGAATGGAACATCCAGCCTACAGCGAAGCGATCTACAGGCGTAGCCGATCTACCATCTACAGCGAAGCGATCTATCTCTCCTATAACCTTGCGTCTCGCGCTCGACATCAATAATCTGCTATCACAAGACTACGATGTGATTATCAATTACCCCATGCCCAAACGCAACTACAAGTGCACCGTAAGCATCACGTACTAAATTGGTTGTTTGCCACTTGATAGGCGCTACCGCTCATTGTATGCTTTCTCACTTTTCTTTGTTCATTACTCCCGAATAGTATTCGGGTACTTTTTCCTAAAAAGGCTTTTTCTTAAGATTTCTTTCCCTTGTCCCTTCCTTTTTAGTCTTAGGATAAAGACCAACAAGAAACCAAAGACGGAATAATCGTTCGAGCCCTTTGGGCGAGATAAGAACCAAGGATGAAGAAGTGCCTCGGATGGCACTTCTTCATCTATGCTTGCGCTGATTCCTCAGAGTGGGGACTCTTCGGGCGCTGCGCTCGGAGTGCGTTCCGTCACACTCCTTTAGGTCCCGAAACCTGCGGGGAACTTGTGGGACTCTCGCTAAAGTCTTGAGCAAACTAATTTGATAATCGCAATATTGTTTGCAAAATAAGGGAAAACAACTTTGCCATTGTGCACCTTCGTCTTTTGTCCAGTGTAGAGTTCTACGACCTCTGCGCCTTCCGCAAAAGTGTTGTCAAGGCAAATCGCTTGTCCTGCTATCGGTAGTACACGAATAACTACTGTATCATTATCGTTGTATCGTGCACAAGTATGCACATCTATCGTATGTTGCTTGCCTGTGCCAATCACGGGATAGGTTTTGCGTATCTGCCCTAAACGCTGAAAATGTTGCAACTGATTTTCATTAATATCGCTCCAATCCATATCTGAACGAAAGGCTTGATCACTATCTACATTGAAGCGCGCATCACTCAATTTTCTACCAGTCTCATCTCCATAAAACACTTGCACTGCACCTGGAGCCAACAATAGCGTGGTAGCGCAATCAATCATATTAGACATGTCTGCATCGCGATGATACGAGTTGTTGAGATAGCTAAATGGGTGCCAATTCGTGTACATATTCAGGCTATCGGCATACGCTTGCCAAGTATATACTATCCCATCCAAATCGCCGTGCTTAGGGAAATAGAAATTGACCATACTACCAAATCCCGCACTTGCATATTCGGGTTTATAATCTATTGATGCGCAATCGAAGTCGCCCATCATATAAAAATCCTCTTTCCATTGGGCTGCGGCATCTTTGGGATGAGCCAAACGCCACTCTCGCAATGCCTCGTTGCAGGCGATATGCAGAGCTTTCCAACTATCTATATGAACATTCTCAACAATATCACAACGGAAACCATCAATACCAAATTCGCGAACCCACGAGGCAATCCAATCTACTAAATATTTTTGTACAGTGGCTTTTCGGTCTTTGCGTAGCACTCGTGCAGAAGGATTCACCCACGCATCATTCGCTTTGCCCTCTGCTTTCCATTTACGTTTGAGAAACGCAGGGATACGAACCATCTCCGTACTTTCCTCTTTGAAGTCAGGCATACCAAACACCGTTGCCTCTAACGGATTATTCTCGTCCCAATGCTCATCTGGCATACGAATCCATGGACGGTCATACCAACCAGACCATGTCAATCGCTGCGCAAAGAAATCATCAAAACTCCACTCACGTATGTGTTCTGCTGCTTGTTGCGGGGTCAATCCCACTTCTGCAAAACCATACTGTATGGCATCTAATAGAGTCGGATAACCTGGATTATTCAAGTTAGCTCCGAGCATCACGCGTATTCCTTGTGCATGCAGTGTATCTACCAATGCACGAAACTCCTCTACTGTTCCATAGTTCTTATCTATTTGGGTGTAATCCAGTGGATAATAGCCATGATAGCCATAGTGCGGAAAATCGTTGATTGAGCCACTGCCTGACATCCAACCATGGATTTGTTCATAGACATCAGTCATCCATACAACATCCACTCCTAAATCGGTGAAGTACCCCTCTTTGGCTTTTTGCAACATACCTTTGAAATCTCCGCCATGAAAGGTGGCAGCATTCAATTGTTCTGTACCATAATCAACGATGCGCCCATAGTTGATATCATTGGTGGTATCTCCATTGCAAAACCGATCAGTAATGACAAAATATACCGAAGCGCCACGCCAATCAAATGTGTCTGCCGTGTTATTTGAGGCGAACAACGATATTGCGTTACAGACCAATACACTAAATAGAATGAATTGTTTCTTCATACAATTATGTTTAATAAATCATGTAGTTATATTTAATAAATCTTTATATTCTCGTACAAATTCTATGCAAAACCTATAACTATATAGCAGCATTTTTATACATTTTTAACATTTGAACAGATATGATTTTAGTAGGAACTTTCGGCACAATCTTCGGCACGAAGAAAAAAATCACGAAAAAACACACCCAAGCGGGAGGCGTTGGTAATCAACACCTTCCGCTTGCTTTCAGCACCTTTTTATAGCAATATTTACAAATCTTCGGCACAAAATCCCTTCCGTGCCGAAGATTTTTGCAGCATTATTATAGAGGCACATCACAAAAGCCACAGAAAGCCCACAGATGTGCTAGAGATCTCCTATGGTGGTCCCGAAACTTGCAAGTAACTTATGAGTATTAAATGAAGATACAATCCAAAAATATTACCATAAATTTGGATAATAAAGAAAAAATGATTACCTTTGCACCCGCATTCAGTTAAGAGCACCCCACTCGCCCACATGGCTCGTCGGGGACCCCGCTTAAGGGAAGCAGGTGAGATTCCTGCACAGACCCGCTGCTGTGATTTGCAAAATCGTTTGCTTCGTATCTAAGTCACTGGCTAACTGTCAATTGTCAACTGACAAGCTGGGAAGGCTAAGCAAACGAGCAATAAGTCAGAAGACCTGCTGCATGCATAAGGGCATCCCCACTCGCCCACGAGGCTCGTCGGGGACCCCGAAGTTGAACGCTCTCGAGGAATAGGGCTTAGACATGACAAGTAGTTTTCCATATGATTGTAGGTACGCAAATGCGTATATGCTTGATAAAAGTATCAAGCGTAGTTTGTTGCTATGCATGATAGCATCTGCTGTTTTGCTGCTGACCTCCTGTCGTACCGACGAGGTTACCTACCCATCTGAGTACGAGGTTTTGCCGATGGAACCGAGAGAATTGAGCAGTTTTGCAGCGAACGAACCCATTGGTATGTACCTGCTCAACGAGGGGAATATGGGTAGCAATAAAGCTACTATTGATTACCTTGATTTCTGCAACGGTTGTTATATTCGCAATATCTATGGCGAACGCAATCCGAATGTTATCAAAGAGTTAGGCGATGTGGGTAACGACATACAGATCTATGGCAATCGTCTCTACGCAGTCATCAACTGCTCGCACAAGGTAGAAGTGATGGATGCCCGTACCTGTCGCCGTATTGGTCAAGTAGATATCCCCAATTGCCGATATATTAATTTTTATGACGGAAAAGCTTATGTTAGTTCGTATGTGGGTCCCGTGAGTATTGACCCTAATGCCCAATTAGGTGCCGTCTTTGAGATTGATACGGCTACCTTGCAGATCACTCGCAAAGTGACTGTGGGTTATCAACCTGAGGAATTGATCGTTAACAATGAGCATATTTATGTGGTAAATTCTGGTGGTTATAGGGCACCAGACTACGATTCTACCATGTCAATCATTTCTCTCAAAGATTTCCGTCAGGTGCAAAAAATACCTGTCTGCATCAATCCGCACCGTTTGCGCAAAGACCAATATAGTCGGTTGTGGATTACATCTCGCGGAGATTATAAAGATGTTCAACCTATACTTACATACTTCTCACTCATATCCAAAGAAATATTGCCCATGGCTAAAGCACCAACTGTTTCAGAGATGGTAATTTGTGGTGATAGTATGTATTTTTATGGAACACATTGGAGTGAACAAACTATGTCAAATCAAATAACATATGGCATTTTTGACATCCGAAAACAAACACTCGTTTCCGAACATTTTATTACAGACGGAACGGAACAAGAGATTAAGATTCCATATGGTATACAAGTCAATCCTTATAATGGTGATATATATGTTACAGATGCAAAAAACTATGTCTCAAGTGGTCAATTACATTGCTACTCACGCGAAGGCAAACGCAAATGGAGTGTGCGCACGGGTGATATCCCTGCTCATATGTGCTTTGTCTATCGTTAGTTGTGAGTCCGAAATACCCATGGTAGGCCTTGGTATAGATGATACCTATACCATTGAGCGTATGCGCACGCTTATCCTTCATCCTGAGTATGAGGGAGAAGCATATGAGTGGTGGATATGTGAGGCGAAAGGCAATGAGGTGATGAGGCGAGAAGGCGAGAGATTACTTTCTACAGAAAGAGACCTAATCTTCTGCCAAGCAGAAGCAGGTACATATCATCTGCGATTAGAAATACATGATGAATACAACCCTATAAATCATTCATTTACGATTGTCGTTTTTGACGAGGAAGTGGCGTATTCACCATATATCTCGCGCGTATTTGAGTATAATCCTGCTCCGGGACAGTTTATCAATACCATGCCCGAATACGAAGAAGGCGACACCTATCAAACCATGCTTGGTAAGGTAGAAGATGCCATTGCAGGCACTAATCGCAGCCTAATCTCGCTCGGTGGTTGGGGTGGATATGTGACATTTGCTTTTGATCACTCGGTGGTAAATACTCCTAATTTGCCCGATTTCACCGTAGAAGGCAACGCGTTCTATGCTTCAGCAGGCAACCGCAACGGCAGTAGCGAACCAGGAATAGTGATGATCAGTATAGATGTGAATCAAAATGGTCTGCCCGATGACCCCTTCTATGAACTCGCAGGTAGTGAATATACCAATCCTGCTACAATCCACCAATATGCTCTCACCTACCATCGTACACCTGCCGAGCATACACCACAAGCAGACACAAAAAACTCGCTCTCTGACACCACATATATACTATGGAAGAATAATCAAGGCGAGCAGGGGTATGTACACAAGAACACTTTCCATTCACAAGACTATTATCCTCTTTGGTTTACCGATTCTACGCTTACTTTCTATGGTACTCGCTTGCCAGACAATGCTGTGGACAAGAGCGGAAAAGGCAATATGTGGGTGCAAACAGCATACGATTATGGCTATGCAGACAGCCATCCTAATGATAGTATCAGCCGCTGTTCGTTTGACATCGCTTGGGCAGTTACCGCCGAAGGCGAGCCTGTTAACTTGCCATGTGCCGACTTCGTGCGTGTCTATACGGGTGTACACCAGCAATGTGGGTGGATAGGCGAGATATCTACCGAGATTTCTCATGCGCGCGACTTGAATATAGAGGAATAACCCTTTAATGAAAAAGCAATATTTACATACTATCATTCTATGCGCCATCGTGTGGTGCATGTGTTCGTGTGGTTCATCTGGCAATATTGATGATTACAACCTGGAGGTTTATATCCCCACATATGCCACAGGTTTTCGCATTGTCGGTGCAGAGGGCAAGCAGAGCACCATCATCCGAGTGACTAATCCGTGGCAAAGTGCCAACGATGTAGAAACAATGCTCTTTATCGCTCGTGGAGGCGAGAAAGCGCCCGATGGTTTCCGTGGTCAAGTGCTGCAAGGCGATGCTGAGCGAGTGGTATGTATGTCGTCCACCCATATTGCTATGCTTGATGCCATAGGAGCTATAGAGAGCGTAGTGGGCGTGTCGGGCAAGGATTTCATCACCAACCCCTATATTGGGGCTAATCAACACACTATCCCCGATGTGGGGTATGACGGTAATATGAATTTCGAACTTCTCGTGGCGCAACAACCTGATATTGTACTTCTCTTTGGTGTAACGGGTGCATGTGTCATGGAGTCTAAACTCGATGAATTAGGTATTCCGTATATGTATATTGGCGAGTATGTAGAAGAAGATCCTTTAGGAAAGACCGAATGGCTTATTGCCATTGCTGAGATTGTTGGTTGCCGAAAGCACGGTATCACTTATTTTTCTGAAGTGCCAAAACGCTACGATCATCTTAAGTCTTTAGCCGCTTCAGCCCAAACTCCCACTCCCAAAGTAATGATCAACACACCATACGCCGACTCGTGGTTTATGGCTTCCGCCACCAGCTATTTAGCACGACTGATTGCAGATGCAGGAGGCGATTATATTTATAAGAAAAACACCTCTAACCACTCTTTGCCAATCGATATGGAAGAGGCAGCATTACTGACTACCCAAGCCGATGTATGGATTAATGTGGGCAATGTTAATTCTGTGGACGATTTGTGTCGCCAGTTCCCTAAGTTTGCCAAGATGCCTTGCGTGCAACGCGGCGAAGTGTACAATTGCGACAAACGCAGAGTCACTGGTGGAGGCAACGATTATTGGGAGTCGGGTGTAGTGCAACCTGATGTTGTTTTGCGCGATTTAATCAAGATTTTTCATCCTGAATTAGAATCAGACAAAGAGTTCGTTTATTATAGAAAACTCCCCAACCTTTAAAACTTTTATAACATGCAGCGTCATTCTACCATATTATTTGTCATCTTATCGCTCCTGCTGGTCATTCTGTTTGTACTTGACCTGCTCATCGGCTCTGTTCATATCCCGCTCCGTGATATTTTGGGCGCCCTCTTTGGCGGAGATGTGGATGCTGCCACGCGCCTTATCGTGTTGGATATTCGCCTCATCAAAGCCGTTGTAGCGGTCTTGGCGGGCATAGCACTATCGGTCAGCGGTTTGCAGATGCAGACGCTTTTCCGCAACCCCTTGGCAGGCCCCTATGTATTGGGTATCAGTTCGGGTGCCAGTCTAGGTGTGGCTATCTTTATTTTGGGTATGCCATTGTTGGGTGTAGCAACCAATAGTACCTTGTCGTCTATCGGCACCGCGGGTGCTGCGTGGTTAGGCGCGGCATTGATTCTCGCTTTTGTAGCTTCCGTCAGCACCCGAATCAAAGACATTATGGTCATCCTTATTCTAGGTATGATGATTTCTTCGGGCGTGAGTGCAGTAGTGCAGATTCTACAATATTTGAGCAACGAAGAAGCGCTCAAATCCTTTGTTATCTGGACAATGGGTTCGTTGGGCGATGTCACGAGTAGCCAACTCATGCTCTTACTGCCTGCGGTATTGATTGGTTTGGTCGTGTCAGTGGCAGTAATCAAACCACTGAACTTGCTCCTTCTCGGCGAACAATACGCTCGCACTATGGGATTGAATGTCCGCCGTTCGCGCTATCTGATATTCCTCTCCACCACCCTGTTGGCGGGTACTGTGACTGCTTTTTGCGGTCCTATCGGCTTTGTGGGCTTGGCTATTCCGCATATTGCTCGCATGCTATTTTGCAATGCCGATCATTGTGTCCTCTTGCCTGCCACCGCTTTGTGTGGAGCTGTGGTCTTACTCGGCTGCGATATTATCTCTAAATGGCTCACACTGCCTATCAATACGGTCACTGCCTTGCTCGGCATTCCTGTTGTCATTTGGGTAGTCGTCCGCAACAAATCCATAGTATAATCAAGCCCCATCGCTTCATCACCTCATAGAATATGATTCAACTCCAAAACATATCCCTCGGATACAACAGCCAGCACTTGCTATTAGACAATGTATCCACCACTTTCACTTGTGGTACAACCACTGCGCTCATCGGTCGCAATGGCACGGGCAAATCTACATTGCTACGTGCAATCATTGGTTCCAAACCACTCAAACATGGCACCATTCTCATCAATGGCACCGATATTCAGCAGATTACTCCGCAACAGCTGGCGCAGCAGGTGGCTTTCGTGACTACCGAGCGTATTCGTATATCCAATTTGGCATGCCGCGATGTGGTGGCTCTTGGTAGGGCTCCTTACACCAATTGGATAGGTCGTATGCAAGCAGAAGATGAGGCGATTGTTATGCAATCTTTGGAGAAAGTGGGTATGGCTTCTTATGCCTTCCGCACCATGGATAAGATGTCGGATGGCGAGTGTCAGCGCGTGATGATTGCCCGTGCTTTAGCGCAGCAAACGCCTATTATCTTGCTTGATGAACCCACATCGTTTTTGGATATGCCTAACCGATATGACTTGTGCCGATTGCTTGCTGATTTGGCACATCAGGAAAACAAATGCATTATCTTCTCCACCCACGAACTAGATATTGCCCAGTCGCTCTGCGATACGATTGCGCTCATCGATTCGCCCACCATGCACCATCTCCCCACTCAAAAGATGATCCGTAGCGGACATATAGACAAACTCTTCAAAGTATCGCTTTGATAGATTCCGTTTGTCTTTATAAAATCATTCGATTATTACTTTCCCATGCACCTTCTATATCTCTCCAAATAAAAAATCAAGCTAGAAAAGTGCCTTAAATGGCAATTTGAGCATTGCGCCCAAAGAGTCCTCACTCTACAAGATTGCCCATATCTCTAAAGCCTAAACAAGTGGGCGCATTGTACAAATGGTTTCGAAAAATACAGCCAGCCAAATCTTGCCTACAGATATGGTACTAATAAGTTATAGATAGGCATTTGTGGTCACGAAGTGGTCGCGTAGCCTACAGAGAACTTGCAATAGCCATAGAAAGCCCGCTGAACTTCCACAGATACTCCGTATATCTCTTTGTTTTGTTCTATGCTTGCGCTTATTTTCTATAGCAAGGACTCTTCGGGTATATTGCTCGGAGTACGTTCCGTCGTACTACTTTATGTCCCTAATTTATAGGATACCTATTACCACACTTCGTTATTGTTGGTATTGGGCGATTTGGGATAGTCGATGGTGTAGTGCAAGCCGCGGGATTCTTTGCGCTCCAGAGCTTGGCGGGTAATCAAATAACCCACATTGATCATATTGCGCAGCTCGCAGATGTCCTTGGTGGCTTTGACGCGTTTGAAGAGGTCTTCGGTCTCTTCATACAACAAATCTAGACGCTCCCAAGCGCGGCGCAAGCGCAAGTCGCTGCGGACAATACCCACATACGTGGACATCACTTGACCGACCTCGCGCATGTCTTGCGAGATAAGCACATGCTCCTCGTTGGTCATGGTGCCTTCGTCGTTCCAGTCGGGGATATTCTCGTTGAAATCGTAGGTTTCAATCACACTGAGCGAGTGTTTGGCTGCCGCATCGGCATACACCACTGCCTCGATAAGTGAGTTACTAGCCAAGCGGTTGCCACCATGCAAGCCCGTGCAACTGCACTCTCCCACCGCATACAAGCGGCGGATAGTGGATTGCGCATCCAAGTCCACCTTGATACCGCCACACATATAGTGCGCACAAGGGGCTACTGGGATATACTCTTTCGTGATATCAATGCCTATGCTGAGGCACTTGGCGTAGATATTTGGGAAATGGTGCTTGGTCTCTTCGGGGTCTTTGTGTGTGACATCGAGGCAGACATGGTCAAGGCCGTGGATCTTCATCTCGTTGTCAATGGCGCGTGCCACAATATCGCGTGGCGCAAGCGAGAGACGCTTGTCGTACTTCTGCATAAACTCCTCGCCATTAGGCAAACGCAATATACCACCATAACCACGCATCGCCTCGGTGATGAGGTAGGCTGGGTGTGTCTCGGTTGGGTTATAGAGGGCTGTTGGGTGGAACTGCACAAACTCCATGTCTTTGACCATACCCTTAGCGCGATAGACCATCGCAATACCGTCGCCCGTAGCGACATTAGGGTTGGTGGTAGTGGCATAGACAGCGCCTGTGCCACCTGTAGCCATAAGGGTGATGCGGCTGAGGTAGGTGTCGATCTTGCCCGTCTCAGGGTTGAGGATATACGCGCCATAGCACTCAATATCGGGTGTACGGCGAGTAACACGCACACCTAAATGGTGTTGGGTGATAATCTCTACGGCAAAGTAATTTTCGAGGACATCAATATAGGGGTTATTGCGAACCGCAGCCATGAGTCCGCGTTGGATCTCTGCACCAGTGTCGTCGGCATGGTGGAGAATACGGAATTCGGAGTGTCCGCCTTCGCGGTGGAGGTCAAAGGTGCCGTCCTCTTTCTTGTCGAAGTTCACGCCCCAGTTGACGAGTTCCTCGATCTGCTTAGGGGCTTGGCGCACTACTTGCTCTACCGCAGCAGGGTCGCTGAGCCAGTCGCCCGCCACCATGGTGTCGTGGATGTGCTTTTCGAAGTCATCTACGAGCATGTTGGTCACACTGGCGATACCGCCTTGCGCACGGCTGGTGTTGGTTTCTTCGAGGGTCGTCTTGCAGCAGAGTGCAATACGATACTTCTGGGTGCGAGCCACTTTGAGCGCAAAACTCATGCCCGCTACACCGCCACCGATGATGAGAAAATCATACTTTTTCATAACTACTCTTGGTTAGCTATCTTCATTAAATATGCTTTGGCTGCCTCGTACTCGTTGGGGATAATGCCGTCGAGTATGGCGTCTTTGATTGCGTTTTTGAGTTCACCGACACGGGCACAAGGTTCGAGATTAAGCAACTGCATGATCTCTTCGCCACGCACAGGCGGTTGGAAATTGCGGATACGGTCTTTCTCCTCCAGTTCAATCATCTTCTGCCGTACCAGTTCGTAGTTTTTGTGGAAGCGACGCACCTTCTCCTCGTTACGCGAAGTGATGTCGGCATCGCAAAGGAGCATGAGGTCATCGATATCGTTGCCTGCCTCAAAGAGTAGGCGGCGAACAGCGGAATCGGTGACTGTATCTTCGATGAGATTGATTGGGCGCATATGCAGATCCACCATCTTGATGACATACTGCATCTTCTCGTTCTGTGGCATCTTCATGGTCTTGAAGATACGCGGAATCATCTTTGCGCCGAGATAGTTATGGTTGCGGAAAGTCCATCCCGCATGGTCGTCCCATGCTTTGGATTTAGGTTTGCCGATATCGTGTAGCAATGCCGCCCAACGAAGCCAGAGGTTGTCTGACTTTTGTGCAAGGTTATCCAACACTTGCAAAGTATGGAAGAACACATCTTTGTGTCCTTTTCCGTCTTTGATTTCTACGCCCTTGAGTGCGGAGAGTTCGGGGAAAATCAGCGGGAGGAGTCTAGTCTTGTCAAGTAATATCCACCCCACAGATGGCTTACGCGAGAGCATGATCTTGTTGAGTTCCTCTACAATGCGCTCTTTAGTGATGATCTTGATTCGTTCGCGATTTCTCTCGATGGAATCGAAGGTTTCTCTATCTAAGCAGAAGCCCAGTTGCGTGGCAAAGCGGATGGCACGCATCATACGAAGCGGGTCATCGCTATAGGTGATATCAGGGTCAAGGGGTGTGCGAATGGTGCACTTGTTCATATCGTGTATGCCGCCGAAGGGATCAAGCAGTTCGCCATAGCGGTCTTTATTAAGACATACAGCCATAGCATTGATAGTGAAATCGCGACGGTTCTGGTCGTCCTCCAGCGTGCCGTCTTCGACGATTGGGTTGCGCGAATCATGTTGATAACTCTCGCGGCGTGCACCTACAAACTCCAATTCTATCTTGCCGCGCTTGACTTGGGCAGTGCCATATGTCTTGAACACACTGAGATGCGCTCCTTTGCCGAGGCGTTTGGCGACTGCTTGTGCGAGATCAATACCACTCCCGACGACAACGACATCAATGTCGGTACTGTCGCGATGCAAGAATATATCACGCACATATCCGCCAATGACATAGCACTCCAAGCCGAGACGGTCGGCTTCCTCGCCTACAAGGTGAAGAATGGGGAGGTCTATTTTGGGGTGACTAGCTAGCACGAGTAGTGATGAACTATGAGTGATGAGTTATGAATTTAGAAGAAAAAGTTTCAAGGGTTCCAGTAGTGAATGATTGAAACCTTTGAAACTTTTTTATCTTGAAACTCGTTGATTTAAACGATTAGCGAACGCGCTCGCAGTAGCTACCGTCGCGGGTATCTACGCGAATAGTCTCACCTTCGTTGCAGAAGAGAGGAACGCGGATCTCAGCACCTGTCTCGAGAGTAGCAGGTTTGAGGGTGTTGGTAGCAGTATCGCCCTTGAGACCTGGCTCGGTGTAAGAGATCACCAACTCTACTTTGGTTGGCAACTCAGCAAAGAGGATAGTATCGGTGCTTGCGTCAGATACAACGTCGCAAACAAAACCCTCTTTCAAGAAATCTACACCAGTGATAAGGTCGTGACCGATAGGCACTTGCTCAAAAGTCTCTTGGTTCATGAAGATATAGTCCTCACCCTCTTTGTAGAGGTATTGGTATGGACGGCGCTCTACGCGAACATCCTCGAGTTTCTCACCAATGTTGAAGCGGCGCTCCAAAACGCGACCATCTACTACATCTTTGAATTTCACACGCATAATGGTGTTACCCTTTCCTGGCTTTACGTGCAGGAAGTCAATTACAAAATACAAACGGCCATCCATGCGGATGCATACGCCGTTCTTTACGTCTTGAGAGTTAATCATAATTATAAACTAGTTTATTAAAATGTTGCGAATTTTAAAAGTTCCTATTCTAATGTGCGCACAAAGCGCCAACTTTAAATTGCGTGCAAAGGTACGATATTTTTTGCACATACGCAAGAAAAACTTGCATAAATGAAAAAAAAGCACTACTTTTGCAGCATGAATTGTTAAATTAATAAATTTTCAAGTTTATGAGTGAGTTTTTTGGTAGATTCGACATTTGGCAGGTGCTGTCATCATTCATTTTCCTATTTGCCATCATTGACCCATTTGGCAATATCCCTATTACACTGAATATGGTGAAAAAAGGGATTAAGATTTCTCCCTTGAAGGTATGTATTGCCACTATCGTTATTCTTATCACCTTTCTTTTCGCTGGTGAATGGGTGCTCAAACTATTTGGTGTGAAGATTGAGTATTTCGCCATTGCTGGTGGATTTGTCATTTTCCTTATGGCTTTGGAGATGGTGCTAGATGTTACCATTTTCAAGAACGAAGGTCTTGAGGGTTCTGGTAGTATCGTGCCATTAGCGTTCCCCATGTACGCAGGTCCTGGTGCATTCACGGCATTACTCTCTATTACCGCTGAATACGATATTATCAACCTTGTTATTTCTGTTGCGCTCAACACAGTTGCACTATTCCTTGTGCTTAGAGGCACCAATTGGCTCAACAAATATGTGGGGCAGACTACATTGTACATCCTTCGCAAGTTCTTTGGTATCATCGTGTTGGCGATTGCATGTAAGTTGATGTTTGGTAATCTTGCAATGGTATTTGGCTAATCTCTGCTTATGAAATCACAACATATTTGTCTCGTACTAGTCACCACACTCTTCGTTGCTTGTCAACACTCACCACAGTTCTCCGTTTCTGGCACACTGGATGGTGCAGTAGGAGAAGTGCTATACTTAGAGCATACCGCTCTCACCCATACAACACCGATGGATTCGTGCGTTTTGGACGAAAATGGCAATTTTTCGCTAAAAGCACCCGCTCCTACCTACCCAGATTTCTATCGCCTGCGCGTGGGCACTCGTTCACTGCCATTAGCAGTCGATTCCATCGAAGCAATCGTTGTTTCTACCTCACTAGATAGTCTGCCATACACCTTATCTATTGATGGAAGCAATGCCTCGCTTACCATCGCACAGTTGCGAACTACGGCGCGCACCGCTACACGCGAGCAACTGCGTGAGCAGGCACAGCAGACCATCGTGCAAAATCCTCGTTCACTTGCTGCTTATTATGCAGTATTCCTCAAGCAGGGAGGAGAATATATTTGGGATTTATACAATCCTGCCGATCGCCGTATGTACCAAGCTGTAGCTACATCCTTCCATACTTGGATGCCCGATTATGAACGCAGCAAAGCACTCTATGCACAGGTCAGCAGCGCGCTGAAGGCAGAACGCGAGATACAGCAGCAAGTTGCTATGCGTCAGCTCATTGACAATGCTGAAAATGCTTTTTTAGACATTGCCCTGCAGGACGACAATGGCATTACCCAATCACTGTCCGACCTGCGTGGCAAAGTAATTGTGCTTGATTTCTCAGCTATTGAGATGGAGCAAAGCAAGGGATATATATTCGAACTTCGCGAACTCTACAACCGCTACAGCAAACGTGGTATGGCAATCTATTCCGTATCGCTTGACCGCAACCGTCTGCTGTGGGAAGATGGCGTAGTCAACCTTCCATGGACCAATGTCTATGCAGGCGAGAATGCCACTGAGGTACTCATGCAATACAATGTACAATCACTCCCCACCCTTTTCCTCCTTGATCGAAAAGGCAATGTGCAAGGACGATACTCCAACTTCGAGCAACTTGACGCTGACATCCGAAAATATCTCTAAACTTGCCCTTCAGATTGGTTTTGACGCCTGCGCTGTAGCGCCTGCCCATCGTCTGGACGATGATGCTGAGTTTATGACCAATTGGATTACTCAGGGATTGCACGGCGAGATGGACTATCTTAAGCGCAATTGTGACAAACGCTACGACCCTGCTCTGCTGGTGCCTGGCGCACAAGCGGTGGTGGTATGTCTGCTAAGTTACGAGCATTCAGGACGTGACTATCACCGACGTGTAAAGTCTTTGCTTTATGCGCTAGAAGCACAGCTCAAAGAAGCATTTGGTGAAGATATAGTTTCTTCCACCCACCAACATATTTTTTGCGACTCGGCGCCCATACTCGAACGCCGTTGGTGCGTAGAAGCAGGACTAGGGTTTATTGGCAAGAATCACCAATTCATTCATCCCACATTGGGCAGCATGGTTCATCCAGGAGAGATTATTATCAACAAACCACTACCAATATCCAATACCCCATACCCAATATCCACACTCTGTACCGACTGCCATCTATGCTTAGATGCTTGCCCAACAGGTGCATTGAGAAACAATGTGTGGGATGCCACCCAATGCATCTCCTATACCACCCACCATTGCCTCGAATGTCAATTGATTTGTCCATTTAACTTATAACTCATCACTCATAGTTCATCACTCACATGAAAGATCTCAAACTTGGCATCGCCTCTGACCACGCTGGCTTTGCACTCAAACAAACTGTTATCGCTTGGCTCCAAGAGCAAGGCATTCAAGTTACCGATTACGGCTGCCCATCTACCGACAGCTGCGACTACCCTGACTTCGCTCACCCTATGGCAACGTCGGTAGAGAACGGCACCAACGATATGGGTATAGCAATCTGCTCCACAGGCAATGGCATCACCATGACTTGCAACCACCACCAAGGCATTCGTGCTGCGCTCTGTTGGGACGAACCGTTGGCTCGTTTGGCACGCCAACACAACAATGCCAATATCCTCGGTCTGCCAGCCAACTATATCTCCGCAGAGAAGGCTATCGAATTGATTCAAATCTTCCTCACCACCGAGTTCGAAGGAGGTCGCCACGAACGCCGTGTCAACAAGATTCCTTGCCAGTAGAATCTCCAACCAACTGCGTTGTTGGTTTAGTTACGCACTATCACTCTTCGGGGTAGTGCGTGTGCGTCATTTACCCACCTTCGTCAGCGTTGAACCCGCCAATTTCTGCCAACTCCACTGCCCCGAATGTCCGGTTGGGAGATGGAACAAAGATTCAAGAACAAGGAGCCAAGACTTATCGCCATCGACTAGTCCAACAACGATAGAACGAACAATGCGCATGGAGGTCTTTGAGAGAATCTTGGAACAAGTTCAAAAGACAGCACACACGATGCAGTTCTATTTTCAAGGCGAACCATTGCTCAACAAGCAATTGCCTGAGATGATTGCTCGTGCCCAGCAGGCAGGACTCTACACCATCGTCTCCACCAATGCACAAGCTCTCACTTCGCTCATGGCACAACGGCTTGTCAAGAGCGGACTCAGTCGCATCATCGTATCTATTGATGGATTTTCAGAGGAGTCATATGCCGCTTATCGTGTAGGTGGTAATCTGCACCGTGCACTAGAGGGATTGCAATATTTACAAGAAGCTAAGGTGCAAAATGGTTCATCTATTCGTATTGAGTTGCAGGTCTTGCGTTTGCGTACCAACGAACATGAATGGCAATGGATCAAAAAGCATTATAAGAAACTTGGTGCCACTCACCTTGTCTTCAAGACTGCCCAACTCTATGATTTTGAGCATGGCCATCCTCTCATGCCTACCAATGAGCGTTATTCTCGCTACCGCAAAAATATAGATGGTACGTATCAATTGCATCAAGCTTGGTCGCAGAAAAAGTGGAATAAGAATCTGTGTTTTAGATTATGGTCAGGTTGCGTGATTAGTACTATAGGAGAAGTATTGCCTTGCTGTTACGACAAAGAGCACAAACATTCATTTGGAAATCTAACAAATCAATCGCTTTTAGATATATTTCATTCACAAAAGGCAAATCAGTTGCGTACTCGGATATTGAACGAAAAAGACCATTTGCCTGAAATGTGCAAAAATTGCGTACATTAAATCTTACTTTTTAGTGCAGCAAGTTCACAAAATAGAAACCATATAATCCTCATGAATCGCATAGTTCCTACTTTTCGGACACCAAGATACAACTTTTTATTGATGTATACAACAATTATTTGTTTCATAAAAAAGCGTGATGACAAAATTTTGTCATCACGATCGCGCTCCCTCAAGGACTTGAACCTTGGACCCCCTGATTAACAGTCAGATGCTCTAACCGACTGAGCTAAGGAAGCATATTTTTTGACCCCGAAAATCACTCCATTTCCGAAATCGAGTGCAAAAGTACTGCTTTTTTTTGATATGAGCAAGTTTTTTTGAAAAAAAATTACTATCTTTGCAGAAAATTTTGATTTTACCCCAAAAATCATGCATTTTTGCCCCCAAAATAGCAAATTTTAATCCAAAATACAAATGAAACGAGTTTTAGGTTTAGGAAATGCTTTAACCGACATTTTGCTACAAGTGTCGGAAGGAGATCTTCGTGAGATAGGATTCCCCAAAGGCAGTATGAATCTTATTGATGCTGAACAATTGGAACGCATCCAAACACGATTTATCTCTGTGCGCAAACATCTTGTAGCAGGAGGTAGTGCCTCTAATACGGTAGCCACCATTGCACAACTTGGTGGTAAAGCTGCATTTATCGGCAAAATTGGAAACGATGAAGTAGGCAAATTTTATCGTGAAGATTTAATCAAAAACAATGTAAAACCTCATTTGCTTACATCTTCATTGATGTCAGGCTGTTGTGTGGTACTAATCACTCCTGATGGCGAACGTACTTTCTGCACCTATTTGGGAGCCGCAGCAGACTTAAAGGCAGAGGATATTCGCAAAGAGGCATTCATAGGATATGATATTTGCCACGTAGAAGGCTATTTGGTACAAGATCATGCCCTGATTGAGAAAGCCCTTCGTACGGCAAAAGAGCAAGGATGTACTGTATCATTAGATTTAGCCAGTTACAATGTGGTGAACGAAAACCATCAATTCCTCAAAGAACTTGTCTATAAATATGTAGATATCGTCTTTGCAAATGAAGATGAATCTTTTGCATATACCCATCTCAACCCAGAAGAGTCTGTAGCAAATATAGCAGAGCAATGCGATATTGCAATAGTAAAAGTGGGAAAACGTGGATCATACGTGCGTCAGGGGAGTCAAATGCATCATATTGGTGCTATCACCTCAAATTGCCTTGATTCAACAGGAGCTGGCGACTTATATGCAGGAGGATTCTTACATGCTATCTCTGATGGATTTGATCTTCGTCGTTGTGGCGAAATAGGTACTATAGCTGCAGGACGTGTAGTGGAAATTGTAGGAACAAAACTTCCAGAAGAAACTTGGGATGAGATTCGTCGTATTTGCGCACTCTATCGTGGATTTATGCATAAACTGAAATTTTAATTTTAACATATTTACAATATGAAAGTATTATACATTTTATACCAATATTTGATAGGATTCCCCTTGATAATTGTAGTAACACTATTTACAGCATTGCTTACTATTATTTGTTTTCCTTGGAGAAATGGCAAGTTGCCTCGTACCGTACAGGTGTTTTGGTCACGTAGCGTTCTATGGTTACTGTTAGTGCCTATTGAAGTGACAGGTCGAGAGAATGTAGATCCTAAGCAGTCGTACGTATTTGTAGCTAATCATCAATCATTCTTGGATGTATTTGCAGTATATGGCTGGTTGCCTAATAACTTCAAATGGTTAATGAAAAAGGAATTGCGTAAGATACCTTTTGTAGGTACTGCCTGCGCTGTAGCAGGTCACATTTTTGTGGATCGTAGTAATCCTCGCGCAGCGATGGATAGTTTGAAATATATCAAGGCACAACTACACGATGGTATTAGTACTGTGATTTTTCCTGAAGGCACACGTACTAAGACTGGTGAAATGGGACGTTTTAAGCAAGGAGCATTTAAAATCGCCATGGATATGGAGTTGCCAGTAGTTCCATTATCATTAAGCGGGTTCTTTGATGCTATGCCACGTCATCAATTTTATGTATCGCCTCGCGCGCGCGTGCAGTTACATATAGGTAAGCCTGTTGATATTAGCCAATTCAAGGATATCAATGAAGCTATGGCTTGTCTTAAGCAACAAGTAGAGGCAGGATTGAAATAAAAAAATGAGCGGTATCGCTCATTTTTTTTATTCTACCAACAGCACTATTATAGTGCGTAATCTAAAATCATCATTAATACAAAGCCCAGAGTAAAACCAATCGTAGGGATATTGCTGTGTGGTTCGGCTTGGGCTTCGGGTATCAACTCTTCAATCACTACGTACATCATGGCTCCTGCGGCAAATGCCAATAGGTAAGGCAGGGCAGGGGATATGAAACTGATTAGTAGGATTGTGAGTAGACTGGCTATCGGCTCCACTATTCCTGACAACGCACCTATCGCAAAGGCCTTTTCCTTGCCCATGCCTTCGGAGTGAAGAGGCATGGATAGGATGGCACCTTCAGGGAAGTTTTGAATGGCTATACCTATTGCCAAAGCCCATGCTGCGGACATAGGGATAGTGCTACCCTCTGCCATAGCACTGGCGAGTATCACTCCCACTGCCATACCCTCGGGGATATTGTGCAGGGTAACTGCCACAGAGAGCATCGTGGTGCGCTTCCATTGGCAGTTGCGTGTCAAACCTTCTGGCTTGTCTGCTCCGATATGCAAGTGGGGGATAAGGGTATCAAGTAGTAAAAGAAAGAGTATTCCTAATACAAACCCTACTGCAGCAGGTAGCCACGTGATGCCGCCGTTTTCAGCCGCCATCTCTAGACTGGGAATAAGCAGTGACCAAACCGATGCTGCTACCATCACGCCTGATGCAAAGCCCAAGAGCAACTTACGCAGCAGGTCGCTCATCTTGCCGCGTAGCAAGAAGACCATTGCTGCACCAAGTGCTGTGCCGAGGAAAGGAAGGGTTAGTATGAGGTGCATTTTGTTTAGTGTTTAGTGAACGCTTCGCTACTGTTTAGTGTTTAGAGGGTTATGATTCGATAGGCGAGGTAAGCGGCATAGGTGAGAAGAAGGATGGCTCCGTGCCAACGTTTGATCTCGTGTTTCTTGGTGAGATAGACAAAGAGCATCACCAAGACACTACCTAATGCAGCCATCAACGCATCAATCTCCAGTCCGTGGTAGCCAGGCAGTGCTTTAACGCATGCGCTCGTACCCAAGATGAAAAAGATGTTGAAGAGATTGCTGCCGATGACATTGCCAAGGGCAATATCGCAGTTCTTCTTGAAAGCTGCCATGCAAGAGGTGGCAAGTTCTGGGAGCGATGTACCCAAAGCCACTACGGTCAAACCGATAATCGCATCGCTTACGCCCAATGATTGGGCGATAGAAGTAGCACTCTTGACAATAACTTCGCCACCAACGACTAAACCTACGAGACCGCCGATAATGAGTGCAAGCGCACGGCGAGCAGACATGGGTTTGTATTCTTCGTTGCTCTCCGTTTGTGGGGCACTACCAATACCTTTGAAGTTATGCCATAGGAAAATCAAGAAGAAGATAAGCAGAATACTACCACCTACACCAGAAATAAATCCACCATTGCCTTGTCCCATTTGGATAGAGCCTAAGTCGCTAAGGGTTGGGTCGGCAATATTCATATTGAATATATGCTCGATTTGCAACCACGATGGGCTGTTATATACCGCAAAAAGCAATACAAGAAGAGCCGCCAGAAGACTGAATGGAATGTCAAAACGGCGAGTGGATTTTTGCGATGAAATCGGGAATATTAGTGCAGTAAAGCCCAATATCACGAAGATATTGATAATATTACTACCCAGCACATTGGTGATAGCAATCTCCGTGCTTCCTTGCCCTACTGCCACCATGTTTACTACGAACTCGGGCATACTGGTACCGAAGGCCACGACGGTCAAACCAATCACAATATCGCTGACGCCATATTTTTTTGCCAGACCCGAAGCACCGTCCACGAGGAAGTCAGCACCCTTGATAAGGGCTACACAACCCACAATAATCAGTGGTACTGCTACCCAAAAGCCGCCAGTGGCGAGCCAAGTATTTAAAAATTCGAACATTGTTATTTCTACTTGTAAGGTCCTTAAAGTCTTTAAAGTCCTTAAGGTCTTTAATTACACGTTGAAAAGGAAGTGCATGATGTCGCCATCTTGCACGACGTATTCTTTGCCTTCGATGCCGAGTTTACCTGCTTGACGGCAGGCGGACTCGCCACCGAGTGCGATATAATCTTCGTACTTGATCACCTCTGCGCGAATGAAGCCTCGCTCAAAATCGGTGTGGATAACGCCCGCACATTGAGGAGCTTTGCTACCTGCACGGAAGGTCCAAGCACGTACCTCGTCGCTACCTGCGGTGAGGAAAGTGCGGAGGTTGAGTAGTGCGTATGCTGCCTTAATCAAACGGCTCACACCTGACTCGGAAAGCCCGATTTCATCGAGGAACATCTGACGCTCTTCGTAGGTCTCGAGTTCGGCAATCTCGCTCTCAATCTTCGCTGCCACAACTAACACTTGTGCGTTCTCATCTTTGACCGCTTCGCGCACTTGCTCCACATAGGCATTGCCATTAACCGCAGAGTTCTCGTCCACGTTGCAGACATAGAGCACGGGTTTGCTGGTGAGGAGCATCGTCTCCTTCGCCACTTGCTCCTCGTCCTTATTCACTAGTTCTACAGTGCGAGCAGAACGGCCTTGAGAAAGTGCCTCGCGGTATTTGAGAAGCACATCGAGGGCAACTTTGGCTTGTTTGTCGCCACCCACGCGTACTTGTTTCTCTATCTTCTGAATGCGCGCTTCCACCGTCTCAAGGTCTTTGAGTTGGAGTTCGGCATCAATGATATCTTTATCGCGGATAGGATCCACAGATCCGTCCACGTGTACTACGTTCTCATCATCGAAGCAACGGAGTACGTGGATGATAGCATCCGTCTCGCGGATGTTAGCCAAGAACTTATTGCCAAGTCCTTCGCCTTTGCTTGCACCTTTCACCAATCCAGCAATATCCACGATTTCAACGGTGGTTGGAATCACTCCGCGTTCGGGTTTGCAGAGTTCGCCGAGCTTGATGAGTCGCTCATCAGGTACGGTGATAACGCCTACGTTGGGCTCAATCGTACAGAAAGGGAAGTTAGCCGATTGCGCCTTGGCGTTGCTCAAGCAGTTGAATAGGGTCGATTTGCCGACATTAGGAAGTCCTACTATACCACACTGAAGTGCCATAATTCAAAATTCTTAATTCTTAATTAGATTATGTCCTGTCATTTCTGCTGGTTGCTCTACGCCGAGGATGTGGCAGAGGGATGGAGCCACGTCGGCGAGGATACCGTCTTCAAGTTGTGCGTCTGTGTGGTCCTTGCTTACATACACGAATGGTACAGGGTTGAGCGAGTGAGCAGTATTTGGCGAACCATCGGCATTGATAGCATTGTCGCAGTTGCCGTGGTCAGCGATAATGATGATCTCGTAGTCGTTCTTGAGAGCAGTATTCACCACTTTATCCACGCATTCATCGATAGTTTTAACTGCTTTCTCGATAGCAGCATATACTCCTGTGTGACCCACCATGTCGCCGTTGGCGAAGTTCAAAGTGATATAGTCGTACTTTTGTGTATCCAATGCCTCGCAAAGTGCCTCTGTCACCTCTGGCGCAGACATCTCTGGTTGGAGGTCGTAGGTAGCCACCTTAGGTGAAGGAATTAGGATACGCTCCTCGCCTGGGTACTCTGCTTCGCGACCACCGTTGAAGAAGAAGGTTACGTGTGCAAACTTTTCAGTTTCAGCGATACGGAGTTGCTTCAAGCCCGCATTCGACACGATCTCACCCATAGTGTTTTGTACGTTCTCTTTTGGGAAGAGGACATGTAGACCTTGGAACGAAGAATCGTATGGGGTCATGCAGTAGTATTGCAGATTAGGAATGGTAGCCATGCCTTGCTCTGGCATGTCTTGTTGGGTAAGCACGATGGTGATTTCTTTCGCGCGGTCGTTGCGGTAATTGAAGAAAATCACTACGTCGCCCTCCTCGATAGTAGCGAGTGGCTTGCCATCACGAACATGAACGATAGGTTTGATAAACTCATCGGTCACACCCTCGTTGTAGCTCTCTTGCATGGCTTGGAGCATGTCCTCAGATGCTTTGCCTTCGCCATGTACGAGGCAGTCGTATGCCACCTTCACGCGCTCCCAACGTTTGTCGCGGTCCATCACATAGAAGCGACCTTGGATAGTAGCGATTTCACCGCAAGTCTCAGCTAAGTGTTGCTGCAACTGGTCGATGAATCCGAGACCTGACTTAGGGTCGGTATCGCGGCCGTCCATGAAGCAGTGGATGAAAGTTTGTCCGTCTAATCCGTAGGTTTTAGCAATTTGGGTGAGGTAGAAGAGGTGGTCGAAAGAAGAGTGCACACCACCGTTAGAGGTGAGGCCCATGATATGGAGCTTCTTGCCTGTCTCTTTCGCATAACCGAAAGCAGATTTGATTTCTGGGTTCTCCAGAATACTGCCATCCTTGCAAGCGCGGTTGATCTTCACGAGGTCTTGATATACCACGCGACCTGCGCCGATATTGAGGTGACCTACCTCAGAGTTACCCATTTGTCCGTCTGGTAAACCCACATTTTCGCCACTGGCTTGCAGTTGGCTATGAGGGTACTTCTCTAGGAGCGCATCCCAATGTGGAGTTGGAGTGCAAGAGATTGCGTCGGCTTTAGATTTGTTTCCGATTCCCCAGCCGTCGAGAATCATAAGTAATGCTTTTGACATAGTTGTATATTTTTTAATCGTTTATTCACTGTTTTCGCCGCAAACTTCGGCATTTTAATATCGGACTGCAAAAGTACAACTTTTTTTCGGAAAATGCAAATATAAAATTATATTTGCCACTTTTACTGTACAAAAATCTTCGAAAATTTGCGTATATGCAAAAAATATACTACCTTTGTGCGTTAATTGGCAATTTCATTTAACTAAAATACTAATCTAATTAAATTATGTCAAAAGTAACCGTTGTAGGCGCAGGTAACGTAGGTGCTACGTGCGCAAATGTGTTGGCAGTAAAGAAAGTAGCCAGCGAAGTCGTATTGATCGACATTAAGGAAGGCGTTGCAGAAGGCAAGGCAATGGACATCATGCAAACTGCTCAATTGTTGGGCTTTGACACCGTAGTAAAAGGTGTAACCAACGACTATAGCGCAACCGCAGGTAGTGATGTAGTGGTAATCACATCAGGTCTTCCACGTAAACCAGGTATGACCCGTGAGGAGTTGATTGGTGTGAACGCAGGTATCGTGAAAAGCGTTGCTAATCAAATCCTTACCTACTCTCCAAACGCTATTCTCATCGTTGTTTCTAATCCTATGGACACGATGGCTTATCTCACCTACAAGGCACTCGGTTTGCCACGCAATCGCGTGATTGGTATGGGTGGTGCATTGGATAGCAGCCGTTTCAAATATTTCTTGAGCCAAAAGTTGGGTTGCAATGCTAATGAAGTAGAAGGTTTCGTTATTGGTGGTCACGGTGATACCACTATGATTCCTATGACTCGCTATGCTACCTACAAGGGCATGCCAGTTAGCGATATGATTAGTGCAGAGGAGATGGAAGAAGTGGCTAAGGCTACTATGGTAGGTGGTGCTACATTGACAGGCTTGCTTGGTACTAGCGCATGGATGGCTCCTGGTGCAGCTGCTGCAGCTGTTGCAGATAGCGTGATCAACGACCAAAAGAAGATGATTCCTTGCTCTGCTTATCTCGAGGGTGAGTATGGTTATAACGACATCACCATCGGTGTACCATGTATCATCGGTAAGAACGGTATTGAAAAGATCGTTGAAATCGAATTAAATGATGCAGAGAAGGCGTTGTTTGCAGCAAGCGAAGAGGCAGTTGCTAAGACTACCGCTATCTTGAAAGAAATCAACGTACTCTAATTAGACGGCAAGAAACGTATTCTAATGCTTACTTGATTTCCTCTAATCGAATTTCAGTTAAGAGGATTTGACAACGTTTAGATAATTGACTCTGGTTGTTCTCTAGTTGCAGAATGGCTGGAGTCAATTCTTTTTGTGTTGCTGCATCTGCTTCAGCATATTGCAGACGGAGTTGCTTTAATTGTTGTTGTTCGGAAAGATATTGTTTTTCCACTTTTTTCCATTCAAGATATTTTTCTTTAGCCTTCGGCTGACGGAAATCACTGATAGAATGGTATATGGTAGAATCGTTGATTATGAAGCATAAATCTTCGATTTCATCGGTATTTTCTTCTTCAAATAATACTTCGTTTTTTGTAGAAGATTCTAAACACGCTTGTTCGAAAATATCCAATCGTCCGTATGCGACAAGAGAGTCGGTAGGTATATTTCGCCAATACTGTTTTTGCTCAGGGAGCGCCAAAGTATAGATGTGTACTCGCCCTGGAGCAGCAAAGCGATCGGTAGCTAAATAGGCAATACTGCGCATTTCATCCACAACGAATAGGTACTCATTAGCTGGTGAGTTGTACGGCATACCTAAATTTTCGGGTGTAGTATAAGTCTCGGATGCCATGTTGTAACGTGCGACATATATATCAAGCTTGCCTAATCCGTTAGTATCATTCGCTGCAAAATAGAGTGTTATGCCATCGTTAAGGATGTATGGAGCACATTGATTATCGGTGAAGTTGATGATGGCAGGCAATGTATCGGGTTGTGACCATTCATCCAAAAGTCGGTGGTTGGAAACCAAGATATTGATGGAATCTTTAGTTGTAGTCCAAAACTTTCGGTCACCTCGTTGGTTGGTGTAAATCGTATTTCCCAAAGAGTCATAAGACAGTTTTCCTGCTTCAGCGGACAGGATGCAAACATGTAGCATACTATCTAAGGCTACTTCCACAGAATCAATCACTTGCACACGCTCCACTCGCTTGAGATAGCGTTGTATTTTTTCTGCATATTCTATTTGTTGATTGATATGTGGTTCTCTTTCGTTTGGTTCCCTGAGGCTGCCGAGATAAGTGGAATACGATTCGATGGCCTTGTCCATATGCCAAAGTCGCATATAACTTTCTGCCATATAAAAGTATTTGAGGATATACTTATCGCCCGCTTTTTGGAAGTATTTTATCGCAGTGGTATCATCACCTTGCTCTTGTGCGCACCGCGCGTAACGATATAGGTAAAGTGGATTTGTGGGATAGTTTTTGAGCAAAGCACGATATGACTCTTGTGCGCCAGCGTAGTCGCCTGCTTGAAATAATTTGTCTGCACTATGGTGCGTTTGTCCCCATAGCGTACATGTACCTATGATGAATACTATGACAAGTAGAATTTTTCGCATATCAACTGCAAAGGTACAACAAAATTTGCGGATATGCAAATTTTGTTAGAAATTTTGTTTTATTTTTGTGTAATTCAAAAAAATGTTGTACCTTTGTGGTCAAATCCTACGCTGGAGGGAAATATGTCCTGCGAAAAGTGTTTCGTTAGGTTCTTTCTAAGGGTAGGTTTCTGACATATTTAATAGCGTTTATTGACGCTTTGCGTTTGGCAAAACGAAAACTTAGCAACTTTTCAACATTAAGGTCAAAATCAAAGTAATCAGTAGATGCCTATGGGTATGATTGTATCCATGCTATGCTTGTACAGAGTGTAGCGTGTCTTCATACCAGCGTAGGTTTCCTGTTGTTTATTTGACCTTAAAGGTATGCTAAGACCTCGTTTTGCGAATAAGCAACATGAGGTCTGCGCTTTTTTTGTGTCATTGTACACAGACAATAGGTATTCAGTAATAATAACTAGAATGAAATTATGAAAAAAATGAATTATTTTTTGGTAATGTTGCTGGTAGCAATAATGCCAATGGTGTTTACATCTTGTGAGCAGTCACAATCTTCTATTGATGGTTCTAATAATGATAAAGAGCATTATGAAGAATTAATCATTGGAAAATGGCACGTTAGAGAGTCATGTTCGTGTGCCTATATAGATGGTAATGAATATGAATCAGAAACAGACACTTTAGAAGAAGGGGAGTGGGTATGGGAATTCGACGAATTTGGCACAGTACTTGAATATTGGAGTGGTTATGAGGAGTATGATTATCAACTAAAGGGAGATAAATTACAAACTGAATTAGCAGAAAACTTTGGAGCAAACTATTTCATAATCAAAAGTCTGACCAAAAATAAAATGATTCTTGAAACGCCTCAAAGGTACTCGGAAGATGGCGAATATGAATATAAATATACCATTACGTTGAAGAAATAATGCATTATTGATTAACTATTTTTGAATATCTATGCAAGGATGTGTCAATGTTTGATGCATCCTTTTTAATTTTAAAACTCAATCTATTGTGGCATTTTTTGAAACTATACAAACGCCCCAATAGTCTATTTTTTCTGCATTAAAAAGGTTGGTTGTAGAACTTTTTTTGGGACACTTCATAGGTGTTCTCTGCTTATTAACTGCTATATCTTACGTGTATCATACGTATATCCTACGTATATGTTACGTATATCCTACGTAATTGACAAGGAAAGAACAGCAAGAAGTCGAGGAGGAGGTGGTCGGATAAAAGAGAAATATATAATGGTTGATAATATGGAGAATGATAGTTGATAATGTGGAGAATAATAGTCGATAATATAGAGAATAGACTTGAATTAGTATAGAATTTGTAGAATGTATTGGAAATGACTTTGTCAATTCGGAAAATTTTACTACCTTTGCAGCATAAAGCATACTAATATGAAACATATACGTATAATATCACCTTCGGGTGCGATAGAGAGGAGTTATATTGAACAAGCGCGTGAACGTTTGGAGGGTTGGGGTTTTCAAGTGTCGATAGGGAAGCATGCCTTCGGAGCGTGTGGTCGTTTTGCAGGAACCCCAGAAGAACGTTTGGAAGACTTGAATGAGGCATTTGCAGATGCTTCGGTGGATGTGATATTGTGTTCGCGCGGAGGATATGGATTGCAGCAAATAGTGGATAAAATCGTGCTACCTACTCGTCCAAAATCGGAATGGCCATTGGTGGTTGGTTTCTCGGATATTACTGTTTTACACGCACTTATGAGTTTGCATGGCGTACCATCATTGCATGCTTCGATGTGCAAAGCATTGGCAACTCTGCCAGAAGACGCCCCACAAGTGTTGCTTCTGCGTGAAGCCATAGAAAAAGGGAAAGAATTTCAACATTTCGGCATGTCTCATTTCGATAAAAAGAAGATTATTGGGGGCAATTTGAGTGTACTATATGGTTTGCAGGGAACGCCATACTCCTTGAACGCCATAATAGATAAACTGGAAGAAGCACCAGTATTGTTGATAGAAGATATTTGTGAGCGTCATTATCATATTGATCGGATGCTGAACAACTTGCGGATGAGTGGTATATTAGGTCGTTTGAGCGGTGTGATAGTGGGACAATTTACAGATTGCGACGATGATAAGTTGATGGGGTGCACGGTGCAAGAATCTATTCATCAGGCACTTGCAGGATATGACTATCCGATAATGTGGAATACTCCATACGGTCATGTGGATGAAAACGAGCCAATACTTTTTTGCGGCAATTAAGCGGATTTGGCAAATAATTGTTAAAAAATTTGGATATTTGGCAGATTTTTTGTACTTTTGTCGGTTAAATGTGTTTTATGCGTGAATTCGTAGTATTATTGATAGTTGTGCCGATAATGGTCGGTTGTACGTTGTTTGAACGACAACGTAAGAGTGGTATTGTGGTAGAGTGCAATGGTCATAGTTTGACGCAAGTGGAAATTGATGCACTGACAAACGGTTTGCGAAGTGAAGATAGTGCACGTGTAGCAGAGTCTTATATCCGTCAGTGGGCGATGGATTTGCTGGTGTACGATGCAGCCAAAGAGGTGGAAAGCAAAGAGATTGAGCGTCTGGTGGAAGACTATCGTCGCTCGTTGTATGTGCATGACTATGAAGAGCGTATGATAGCACAGCGCATGCCCAAACACGTGGAGGACAGTTTGGTGAAAGGATTTTATGAAACCCATTCATCGCGCTTTGTGTTGGATGAAACCATAGTAAAAGGCATGTTGTTAATCGTGCCTCTGGGTGCGCCAAACATGGACGAATTGAAGCGACAGATGGCAAAGCCGTTTGATGATGAGAATTTGGAATTGATAGAAAAATACGCATACAATTATGCTATTGGGTATGAGTTGTTTTTGGAAGATTGGACTCGCTCGGGTCAGATATTGCTCCGCATGCCATTTTCGGAAACCAACCTACACAAACAATTGAATCAGAAGCGTCAAATTGTGGTGGAAGATTCGGTCAATACGTATTTGTTGCAAGTGACGGATGTGCACATGAAAGGCACAGAGATGCCATTGGATTATGCACGAACAAAAATCGAACAGATATTACTGAATGAGCGGAGAGTGGAATTTCTGGAGCAAGAACGTGATAAACTATATAATAAGGCATTACAACAAAATAAATTGATACGATATGAGAAATAAACTATTGATAATCAGCCTATTTTGCTCTATCTTTGCTGTTGCGCAAGACAATATTATTGATGAAGTGATATGGGTAGTTGGCGAAGAAGCAATTTTGAGGAGCGAAGTGGAAGAAGAGCGCCTGCGTGCACAATACGAGGGACAGCCGATAGCTGGTGATCCCTATTGCGTGATTCCAGAGCAGTTGGCTATTCAAAAACTGTTTTTACACCAGGCGGAATTGGATTCCATTGAAGTGAGCGAATCTACTGTGAGTAGTCAGGTGGATATGCGTATGAATTATTATATCTCGCAGATTGGTAGTAAGGAGAAAATGGAGGAGTACTTCCGTAAAACGAGTACTGAAATTCGCGAAGAGATGATGACGATGGTGCGTAACCAAATGATTATCCAGCAGATGCAGAGCAAATTGACTGAGAAAATCAACCCTACTCCAGCAGAAGTACGTAGGTACTACAATTCGTTGAGCGCAGACTCACTGCCGATGGTGCCTGCTCAGGTAGAGGTACAGATATTAAGCATTGAACCTGCTGTGCCATTGGAAGAAACAGAGCGTATCAAAACACGATTGCGCGAGTTTACCGACCGCGTTCATAGTGGAAGTGCCGATTTTAGCATGTTGGCACGCTTGTACTCTGAGGACGTTGAGTCTGCAAAGCGTGGTGGTGAGTTAGGCTTTGTGGGTAAAGGTCAGTTGGTTAGCGAGTTTGCTGATGTAGCATTTAATTTGACCGACCCCAAGCGTGTGTCACGTATCGTTCAAACTGAATATGGTTTTCATATTATCCAGTTGATTGAGCGCAAGGGCGAGCGTATCAACTGTCGTCATATCTTGCTGAAACCTCGCGTGTCAGCAGAGGATAAGGTGAATGCGATAGGTCGTTTGGATTCCATTCGCGCACTGGTAGTGGATAGCGGTATGCCATTTGAGGAAGCTGTAGCTCGTTTTTCGGAGGATAAAAATACGTTGATGAGTGGCGGATTGATGACTAATCCTCAGACGGGTGCAAGCAAATTTGAGTATCAAGATTTGCCACCTGAGATTGCGCGCCAAATTTATTCTTTGAAAGAGGGAGATGTGAGTGTACCATTTGTGATGATGGATAAAGCCAAGAACAAAGAAGTATGTGTGATAGCGCGTTTGAAGACCAAACGTGATGCACATAAAGCGAATATGGTGGACGACTTTCAGGTAATTAGGGGGATGTTGGAACAGAAATTGAGTGCGGAAACGATAGATAATTGGATTCGCAGCAAACAACAAGAAATATATGTGCAGATTGACCCTGCTTGGCGTGGCTGTGATTTTCAATACCCAGGGTGGGTAAAATAAAAAACTTAATACATTGATAATTAGACTTATACATATTATACTCGTTGCGTCGTTGGCAATGTCAATGATGGCACAGGGGGAATCAAAGGTCTCGTTGGTGTTTTTGGAGCATTCTGAAACGTTGTCTTTTGATGAAAAACGTCTGCCTGATGTACAGATATTGAAGGGTGAAGTGCGTTTTCGTCATGATTCAGCGTTGATGTATTGCGACTCAGCATATTTTTTCGAGAAAGAGAATTCACTGCATGCGTTTGGTCATGTGCATTTGTTGCAAGGAGATAGTATTGAAGGTTTTGGAGATGTGTTGTATTATAATGGAAATACAAAGATGGCACGTTTTCGTAAGCATGTGAAATTGATACACAATGATGCAACCACCTTGACTACAGACAGTTTGAATTATGACCGTGCACGCAATATTGCGTACTATTTTTCGGGTGGAATGATAGAAGATAGCCTGAATACATTGACTTCACGTTGGGGACAATATACACCAGATAATAATCAAGCAGTATTTCGTGACAAGGTAAAATTGGTCAATCCAAATTTTGTATTAACAGCAGATACATTGTGCTATAATACAGATAGTTATCAAGCTGATTTGGTAGGTCCGACAAAGATTGTATATGACAAAGAGACTACTATCTTGTCTAAAAACGGATGGTATAATACATCTACTGAAAAGTCAATGTTGCTTGATCGTTCGCAAATTATTCATACCGATGGAATGACCTTGACTGGTGATACAATTTATTACGATAAGTTTATCGGTTTTGGTAAGGTGTTGGGAAATATGCAGAGTGTAGATTCGACCAATCAGATGACGCTTTATGGCGATAAAGGCGAGATATGGGAGGATGATAATCATGGCTATGTGACCGATAGTGCGATGTTGGTGGATTGGTCGGATTCAACGATGTATACTTATATGCATGCTGATACGTTGTTTACCGAAGAATTTCCGTATCAAACATACAAATTGCTACCGAAAGATAGCATTCTTGTGGACTCTGTATTGCAAGCACAAAAACCTGACACGATGTGGGTCGATACAGCCTATCAGCTCATTAGAGCATATTATCATGTCCGTATTTATCGTGAAGATATGCAATCTGTTTGCGATTCGGTACGTTATCATGGTAAGGATTCTATAATCTCATTGTATGGAGATCCTGTTTGTTGGAATGGCGACAATCAAATATCAGCAGACTCAATACACATTTATATGAAAAATGGTACGATTGACTATTTGCACGGGATAGGGAATACGATAGCTATTAAGCGTGAGGGTTTGGAAGAATTTAATCAGTTGGCGGGCAAAGAGATGATTGCTTATGTAAAGGATGGCGATGTGTATTTGGTTGATGTTCAGGGAAATGCTGAGACAATTTTCTATCCAAGAGAAGAGGATGGAAGTTATTTGGGAGTGAATAAGACACAAAGTAGTTTTGTAAAATTATATTTGGAAAATCGACAAGTAGATCATGTGGTATTCACTACTACTACAACAGGTGTAATGATTCCGTTGGATCAAACGGAAGAGGGTGAAACAAGATTGGCAACATTCTTCTGGGCAGTCAATGAGCGTCCTCTTCGACCTGGTGATATCTTCTTGCATCCAGAACGAACTCCTCGTCCAGATGCTACAGCTATTTCGGCGTCAGCAGAAGATGAAGAGGAGGAAGATGAAGAATAAAAGAGTAAAAAAAATATAGACAAATGAAAAGAATAGTTTTTTTAATGTTGGCAATTATTGTAGCTACCATGTTGGTATCTGCTCAACAATTTATAGGTGTGAACTTGGGGTATGCACGTCCAATCACACGATTAAATCAACCTATAGTAGATCAAGAAAAAACTTTAACACCTACTGCTTACAATGGTTTTAAAGTCGGATTGGTATATGATGCAACAATTGTGAAAGGTTTTGGATTCTCCATAGGATTAAACTATACATTTGGAGCCAACACAACAGATTGGAAACAAATAACCGCTTCATTATATCCTCAAGAACGTACACGCGGACAATATCATCAATTAGAAATTCCTGTGGATTGGCAATATAAATTTGAAATTGCCAAACGCACATGGTTGTTGCTCTACACTGGGCCAACGCTGCAATGCGGATTGTCATTGAAAACGAAAAATTACATCGATGACGGTAAACAAGAGCAAGTCAACCAAAAAAATCCAATAGATGATTTGTATTCAGAGCAAGAAGTGAGCGACTACGCACTCAAACGCTTGAATGTCACATGGGGTATTGGTGCGGGATTTCAATACGAGCGCTATTTCCTGCGCGGAGGGTATGATTTTGGATTGATTAATCCCTACCTATCACAATCATTTACGGGAAAAGATATCTACACCCGAGGTCGCTTTGACCAATGGCAAATCAAATTAGGTATTTATCTCTGGGAATTCTAATCGTATTAACATGATTCCACGCGAAACTATAGACCGAATCTTCGAAGCAACCAAAGTAGAAGAGGTTGTTGGCAGTTATGTCACCTTAAAAAAACGAGGTGCTAATTTGCTTGGTCTATGCCCATTTCATCACGAAAAAACGGGGTCGTTTACTGTGTCGCCCTCCAAAGGAATCTTTAAATGTTTTGGCTGTGGCAAAGCAGGCAATGCTGTAGGCTTCATCATGGAGATTGAGCAGTGTTCGTATATTGAAGCTATCAGGCAATTAGCACAGCGCTACCACATTACTATAGAGGAACGTGAATTGACCCAAGAGGAGAAGCAACGGCAAGATGATCGTGAATCAATGTTTGTAGTGAATGATTTTTCCAACAAATGGTTTCAATCGCAATTGCATGATACACAGAATGGTACGGCTGTTGGTATGGCATATCTTCGCCAAAGAGGAATACGAGAAGATGTCATTAGAAAATTTCAGTTAGGTTATTCTCCAGAGAAAGCAAAATTATGGGAAGCTGCTAAAAAAGCAGGTTTTCAAGATACCTATCTCGTCAATAATCCTGATACGCAAATAGGTACGGGTGTTTGTTTGAAAGATGAACAAGGTCGTCTGTTTGATCGTTTTCGCGGACGAGTTATTTTCCCATTTTTCTCGGTTAGTGGTAAGGTGACGGGCTTTGCAGGACGATTAATAAAGCAGAGCGATAAAGCGGGAAAGTATGTCAATTCGCCGACCTCAATTTTATATGAGAAAAAGCATGAATTGTATGGTTTTTATCAAGCCAAGCAGGCGATTAAACGTGAAGATTGCTGTTATTTGGTTGAAGGTCAGCTGGATGTGATCCAGCTTGTGCAATCTGGTATAGAAAATGTAGTGGCTTCTGGTGGTACGGCATTAACTTATCCACAGGTGCGGTTGATTCATCGATTTACGGAGAACGTCACTATTTTATATGATGGCGATAATGCAGGTATTAAGGCAGCATTACGTGGAATAGATATGATGTTGGAAGAAGGAGTAAATGTTAAGGTGGTATTATTACCAAAAGGAGAAGACCCTGATAGTTTTGCACGTCAACGTAATGCGACGGAAGTATTGGGATATATTCAGCAGCACCAGACAGATTTTATTCGTTTTAAGACTCAACTTTTGAGTGAAGATGCAGGAAATGACCCTGTAAAACGTGCAGATATGATTACGCAAATTGTGCAATCAATCGCTGTTATTCCAGATATCATCAAACGACAAATCTACACCAAAGATTGTGCTTCAACACTGAATATTCACGAAAATATACTCATACGAAAAGTCATAGAACTTCGTAAAAAACATCTAAACGAACAGCGCAAAAAGATCCCTACAAAACTACAATCTCCTGATCATCAGTCAAATGATATGGAGCCACAATCTCAGCAAGTAGCACAAACCCAAATGACTGAAGAAAGAATGAAAACTCCTGAAAAATCTTCTAAGGAGCAAAATATCGAAAATCTAATGCAGATAATTATTCGTTATGGGGAGCAAGTATTGTTTCAATTAGAAGCCACAGTCATTCGCACAGGAGAGTATATCATCAACGAATTGCGTAGGGATAGCATAACGATTGACAATCCACTTTATCAATTGATTTTAGATGAATATATGGCTCATTATCAGGAACCTAATTGGGTTGCAGCTAAATATTTTCAACATCATCCTAAAGCAGAAGTTTCTCAATTCGCAGTGGATATGTTGGCTGATAAATACGAACTGAGTCGTATGTATTCTAAACAAATGGTATCGGAAAATGTGGTGAAAGAAGTGAATGTACCGAGTGACTTGGATATTTTACCAGAGTTGGTACAACGTATGCTGTTAGAATTGAAATATACAATTGTCAATGAACGTATAGATTCAATGCAGACAATGCTGAAAGAAGCGCAAAAACATAATGATTGGGAACTGATTCGTACGATATTGGAACAGCAACCCATGTTGATGGATATTCGTCAGCAATTATGCAAGGTATTGGGTAATCGAGTGATATTAAAATAGTTATGCTTTTTGATTCAATAGTATATGGTCCTATTCGCTCACGTCGTCTAGGTGTATCATTAGGCATCAATCTAATGCCGACCACGGCTAAGTTGTGTACGTTTGATTGTGTTTATTGTGAGTGTGGTTGGAATCAACCAGTTTCGCATCCCCAACTTCCCACCCGCGAACAAGTACGTGAGGCTCTCTCTACTAGCCTTATCGCCTTATCGTCTAAAAGCCCCATTGATGTTATCACTTTCAGTGGCAATGGCGAACCTACGTTACACCCTGATTTCTTGAGTATTATCCAAGATACTTGCAGCCTACGCGACCAATATTGTCCGAAAGCCAAAATATCTGTACTTAGTAACTCTACACAACTCGAACGTACAGAAGTGGTGGAGGCGCTGCTTCTCTGCGACAATCGAATCCTAAAGCTTGATTCCGCCATTGATGACACTATGCGTTTGATAGACCAACCTGTTAATGCGCAATTGACTGTGGAACAAATTACTCAAAGGCTTTCGATATTTGATGGTGATTTTATACTGCAAACATGTTTTTTGCGTGGAGAATATCAAGGTCAAACAATAGATAATACTACTCCAGAAGAATTAACAGCATGGTACAAAATGGTAGATAACTTGCACCCTAAGCAAGTTATGATATATGTGATTGACCGCGCTACGCCACTAAAAACACTATCAAAAGTCCCTGCCGAAGAGATGGAAGCGATAGCTGAATCGTTGCGCAAAAAGGGGGTTGATGTAATTGTAAGCGCATGAAGATTTTGATTGCACCACTCAATTGGGGATTGGGGCATGCTACCCGTTGTATCCCACTTATTCGTCAATACATGGCAAATGGCGATGAAGTTGTTTTAGGCGGTGATGGCGATAGCCTATTATTACTTCATCGTACTTTCCCAGAGTTACGCATAATTAATCTACCATCACTAGAATTGTGTTATGATAAGGATTTTAAGCAACGTAAATTTTATTGGCGTTCGATTCCTATCTTATTACGCTCAGCGATAGCAGATCACTATTATTTGCGTCAATTTCTAGCAATAGAGCTATTTGATTTGGTTATTTCAGATAATCGATTTGGTTTCTTTTCACGGGATGTACGTTGCGTATATATTACACACCAATTGTATCCTATCTTACCTAAACGTTTGTTTTTATTTCAACCATTAGTACGTTGGTTGCACGCGCGTGTATATAATAGATATGATGAAGTATGGGTTCCAGACTATGAAGATACTAAATATAATTTATCTGGGGCTTTGAGTCATGGTGGACATTTTGACGAGCGTGCTAAATACATCGGCCCACTTTCGCGATTTAGTCTATGTACCGCTGAAGAGGGGCAAACGCGATTCAATCATACTTATTCAATAGTAGCAATCCTTTCTGGTCTTGAACCACAACGCACTATTTTTGAACAACAAATTCTAAATCGATTTTCAATGTCTAACGATTCTCTTTTATTAGTAAGAGGCAAGGTTTCAGAACCACAGACAACAATTCAAAAGAGCAACATTACCATTGTTCCTAATCTCAGTGATTTAGAAATGATGATAGCCATAACAAACGCACAAAAAATCATTGCGCGCAGTGGTTATAGTACAATCATGGATTTAGAAGTACTTGGTGTACTTTCAAAAGCGGAACTTCATCCTACGCCAGGGCAAAGCGAACAGGAATATCTAGCGCAACGATTAGTGCGTGTGTGAATGATGATGCCCTTCATGATGATAGTGATCATCGTATTTGTGCTCGCATTGAGGAGCGGTAGTAGTAGCAGGTTTGCCAATCTTAGCAAATGCCTTTTGCAACGCAGGCACATCTATTTTGTTAGCATCATAAGTTACGGTTACCGTTTGCTCTTCCATATCAAAAACGATATCCTTTACTCCATTCTTTAATTCCTTATCAAAAGGAATATTTTTCATAATTTTGTCGCAGCAATCTTGGCAATGCAGATATACGTACAACACTACTTTTTGTTTGTTTGGCTTAGCATCTGCAGTAGAGAGCATAAATGCCATTGGCAATATCGCCATTAAAAATAAAATAATTCGTTTCATATTGTTGTTTATTATATTCTCGCCTTTAACTATAGCCGCAGAGCGGCGTTCTATAAACTGCTTGCACGCAAGCACTATTCTTCTCGTTCTAGCGCCCAACGGAATCCCAGATACAGTTTCCATCCGTGGATGGGAGCCCAAATCATGGAAGCGTCGTAGTTTGCTGATTGAGTATCCACAAAATGAGTATCACCAATCTTACTTCCCACAATCGGATTATCCTGCGTGAAGTTAGTTATATTCTCAGCTCCAAGATAGATAGACCAAGTACGGAAAAATTTAGTCACTTGTCCCAATAGTTGTGGGTACCATTTATGGTATATATATCCATTATGCATCCTATACTGCTTACTTCCCTCAGGTATTACGAAACCATCAGGCATACGTCCTTCTCCATTGAATTGCGCCGTCAAGTCAAACTGCCACGTCTTCAACGGTGTTTGGTAACTGGTGGTGATGATACCTTTGAATTTGTTTTGCAATGGTTTGTCGCGCAGTTGCCATTCATTGGCTGCCGTGTTAAACGAAGTTTGTTTCACATCCGTATAGCGGAAGGCTGCCGTCATGGTCCAACCACGTAATATCTCCATGTTGGCTTCCACCTGCCAGTTGTGGGAGAAATATTGCGCATCTGCCACATCGTGCATATTATACAAAGTTACACCATGTAAATCGCGGTCCATATCGGCTATTACACCGTCTAAGAATCTCGTATAGTAGTATTCGCCCGACAGTTGCAATTCTTTGTTGCCCATAGGGATATAGAAGACAGTAGAAAGTCCTGTATTCATCGAGCGTTCTTGAGCTAAATTCACCTCATCAAAATGATATATTCGATTGCTTGACAAATAGGCTGCATTATCGGCAATAGCATTAGGTGAACGATATCCTAAACCCACCGAACCACGTAATGTCCACCACTCAAATGGTGCATAACGCAAGTTCATACGAGGCGTTGTAAAGAAACCATAGCGCGTAGAATAATCCTCGCGTATACCCACAAGCAAGGTTATCTTATCCTTATAAGTATAGGTATATTCTGCAAATACACCAGGTGTCATCTCCCAACGGTTGAGATTATCGATTGGAGAAACCAAAGATAACTCCTCCTGATAGCCATCATAGTTTACACTTAGACCTGCAGAGAGGTTATGCGAATGGTCATCCCATAGGTCAGTTGCTGAATCATCAAATCCCGTCTGGAAAATGGCATTCAGGTAGGCATTGGTTTGCGCCGCATTCCATTGGCGCGAACCATAAGAATTTTGTTGGTTATGATACGAAGCCGAAGTAATAATACCAATGGACATACCTGTCTCTTGGTCAAATACATAGCCATTCTTCATAAATCCATCTACTCGCCAAGTATTAAGGTCAATATGATAAGGTGTAGGCGCAACAGTAACTGCCTCCTTAGTTTGTCCACCTATGCGGCGATCATACAGTCCGCGCACGAGGATTTGTCCAGTATAATCACCATCCCTGATATACCATCGATTGAGCAAGTTCACGTTGGTGTTCTTGGGCATATCCAAGAATCCATCGTGGTTATGATCTAATTCGAGCGACATATTTTGTGCGTGGAAAAGCACACCTGTTGATACTTTATCGTTAATATCCCACCCGCCAGTGACATTCACTTCGGCATGGGTTTCGGTACTAATCATCGCGTTGAGTGCGACTGGGTCTTGGGTCTGTGGCTTCAAGTACTCCACATTGATTTGTCCCGCTATAGCCTCATAGCCATTAAGTACCGATGAGGTACCTTTGCTCACTTGTATGGCTTCCATCCATGGACCAGGAATATATTCCATACCAAATGCCTGTGCTAATCCACGAATATTGGGGGTGTTCTCGGTGAGCATTTGTACATACGTACCGCTCAATCCGAGCAAACGGATTTGCTTTGCCCCTGTGGCAGCATCGGAGTATGCGACGTCCACCGAAGCACTAGTTTCAAAACTCTCACTCAGGTTGCAGCAAGCTGCCATACAAAGAGCTTCACCAGTAAGCGTTTCTGTAGTAAGAGGAGAAATGCGCGAACGAAGCACAGCCATCTTGCGTTCTACAATATCCACCTCTTCAAGCAACAAATCGCTAACCAACACAATCGTTAGTTCGCTATGTGAAGTAACTTCGGTCGTGTCATTGTGAAAGCCCATAAAACTGGTAACCAATAGATTAGTGCTCTTTACGGGCTCTAATTGAAATCGACCATCTACATCGGTTGCTACTCCCACTGTGGTACCTGCCCAATATACATTAGCACCTACCAGTGGTTCGCCTTTATCATCTAGCACCGTACCCCACGCATGCGCACTCGCCCATACCCAAGGCTGTACAGCCAAAAATACAACTAATATAATCTTTGTAACTTTCATAATCAAAACAAACTTCCTATTTGATATATCATAAAACTCAGCAGCCACGCTAATACCAGCGATTGTGCTACGCTATACCATGCCCACTTTGCACTAATTTCGCGACGCAATGTAGTTATGGTAGCCACGCAAGGGAAATACAACAGTACAAACACCATAAACGCATATGCTGTGACTGGTGTAAACGCCGATAATGCAGATTCCGCTGGATATAGAATCCCCATTGTAGATACTATCGCCTCCTTGGCTGGTAGTCCTGTGAGCAAGCAGACCGACATCTTCCAATCAAATCCCAGCGGACGCATCACAGGCTCCATCCAATGTCCAATAGTGGCTAAATAACTTGCCTCCATCTTCTCCATACTGCCTGTAGGGAAATAAGTCAATGCCCAAATTATCACGCTCGCCCAAATGATTACAGCTGGTATCTTTTGTAAATAGTCCGCGACTCGCTCCCAGATATGCAAGCCCGTATTGCGCAAGGTCGGACGACGATATGGTGGCAATTCACTCACATAGTCATGTTTAGGCTGACGAAATGCAGGCATATGTTGCATTATCCAAGCAAATACAATACTCAGTAATATACCTATTATGTATAGGGAGAGCATCACAATCGCTTTTTGCTCGGCAAAAAATGCTCCAACAAACAGCATATACACGGGCAGGCGTGCCGAGCAACTCATAAAAGGCACCATCATCATCGTGATAGCACGGTCTTTCTTATTAGTGATGTCACGAGCAGCCATAATAGCAGGTACATTGCATCCAAATCCCATGAGCATCGGGATAAACGAACTTCCGTGCAAACCAATGCGGTGCATCATTTTATCCATCATATATGCAGCACGTGCCATATAACCCGAGTCTTCCATGATACTGAGGAAGAAAAACATGATAATGATATTAGGCAAAAATGCCAATACCGCACCTATACCCATTACCACCCCATCTATCAGCATGCTACTCCACCACGCCATCGGCATCAACCCACGTAGCCATTCTGCCAATGCCTCTACTCCATTGGCTATCCACTCTTGTGGATAAGCCCCCAAAGTAAAGGTACACTCAAAGACCACATATAGCACCAACATGAGCACTGGCAATCCCAACCATCTGTTGGTCAGAACCTTATCTATTTTATCTGCCAATGAGTGCCCAGTATCATTCTTGGCGTGGGTGAGTGTTTCTTCAAGTGCACCATGCACAAAACCCCGACGCGCTTGTGCTATCACTTCTTTAGCAGACATCCCATATTCCTGCTGCAACCCTTCGCGCTCATGGTTGGCTACGCGAATCAGTTCTTCGCTATGTGGCAACAGTGCCAACATCTCATCAGGGCGTTCCAACAGGCGAATGGCCATATATCGCTTGGAATATAACTCGCGCACATTGGGCAGCGTAATGATTACATCTATGATATGTGAAATAGCTTCTTCTACATCTTTGCCATATGCAACATGCACATGACGGAAACCCTCTTCCTCGGCTAAGATAGCTGCTTTATCCTCAATGAGTCCGATGTGGACACCAAAAAGTTTGCCCAGTAGGGGATAGTTGAGCCTATGATCGGTTTGCAGAAGGTCTTGATAATGTGTCAAGAGAACAACAAACGGCTGATGGCGATCCATCAGTGCTGCGGTACGCACCAATTGCACCTCCAACTCACGAGCATCTACTTCCTGTATTTGGATACCCTTCTCAATATATTCCGATGCATTCTGATTCACACTGCAAAGGTACTGCGAATTTATGGGGTGCGCAATACCTAAAAATGGGGATTTAGCAATTCAGAAATTATCTGTTTTTATACATATCATCGTAGTACTTCTCGTACTCACCCGAAGTGATATTATCCATCCACTCTTGGTGCTCGAGATACCAACGAACAGTCTTCTCAATACCCTCTTCAAATTGCAAAGAAGGTTCCCAACCTAATTCTGCTTGCAATTTGCGTGAGTCAATAGCATAACGCATATCATGTCCTGCACGGTCAGTAACATAGGTAATGAGGTTCATATCCTCACCCTCTGCGCGACCTAATAAACGATCCACAGTATTAATCACCACCTTGATGATATCAATATTCTTCCACTCGTTGAAACCGCCAATATTATACGTTTCAGCCACAGTGCCTTGATGGAAAATCAAGTCAATAGCGCGTGCGTGGTCTTCTACATATAACCAGTCGCGCACATTCTCTCCCTTACCATAGACAGGCAATGGTTTGCGGTGGCGGATATTGTTGATAAACAGAGGGATAAGTTTCTCAGGGAACTGATATGGTCCATAGTTATTGGAGCAGTTGGTAACGATTGTAGGCATGCCATAGGTGTCGTGGAAAGCTCGCACGAAGTGGTCGCTACTAGCTTTGGACGCTGAATATGGGCTGTGCGGATTGTACTTGGTAGTCTCCACGAAAAAATCTTCGCCGTATGCCTCGTGATGTTCGGAAGAAGCTTGAGTAGAGAATGGTGGCTCAATACCCTCTGGGTGAGTCATTTCGAGTGCACCATATACTTCGTCTGTAGAGATATGGTAGAAGCGTTTGCCGTCGTACTTCTCTGGCAATGCCTCCCAATACAATTTTGCTGTTTGTAAAAGCGATAGTGTACCCATCACATTGGTGCGAGCAAACGTGAAAGGGTCTTTGATGGAGCGATCCACGTGGCTCTCAGCTGCGAGATGAATAATACCAGTCACTTGCTCCTCTTGCATGAGGGCATAGATGGTGTCGAAGTCGCAGATATCAGCTTTGACAAAGCGGTAGTTAGGTTTATTCTCAATATCCTTGAGGTTAGCCAAATTACCTGCATATGTGAGTTTGTCCACATTGATGATGCGGTAATTAGGGTACTTGTTTACGAAAAGTCGTACTACGTGGCTACCAATAAAACCTGCGCCACCAGTAATGATAATAGATTTCATAATATAATGATTTTTAATTAGTTTCAATGGTTATATCACAAAGCGTATTTGCTTAAAATGGTATGTTTTCTCTTTGTTGTTTTCTTTCCTTAATATCAATTCCCCTTGTTCAGAAATCCCTACTAGTTCAGCCCTAAAAGCGCCAAATGTTCCTTTCTGTGCGATGGATGTTGGTTGTACACTAACCTCTCTTTCCACATAATTGTGCCAGCCCTTTCCTCTGTATATATGTTGCATATACATCGCTTTAATCGCTTCTGTTGTGCGCGTTTCCCACGATTTCATCGAAGAAATCCATTCCTCCATCACTTCCTCTACATCGTAATTCTTACCAGTTATTTGTTTCATTGATATTGGATTAGGTGCATCGCTCTGCCATTCTGTTTGATTTACATTCACACCTATTCCTGCTATGCTGTACCCCACATATTGTCCCACTAAACTATTCTCAATCAATATGCCGACCAATTTCTCATCTCCAAAATAAATATCATTGGGCCACTTTATACGCAATTGCTCTTGTGGTAAGTACTTCGCCAATGTTTCCCAAAGTGCCACTGCTACCAACATGGATAATCGCCATTGTTTTGTTGCAAGTATCCCCTCATAGCGTAGCAACGTAGAAAACAGCAAATTCTTTCCCTTTTCGCTCTCCCAACTATTACCAGCCTGTCCACGCCCTGCCGTCTGATAATCCGTTCGGATGGTGTAGAGATGAGGCAGGGTATCAGAGTATTGCTCACGCAACAACGTTGATGTGCTATGTGTTTCTTTGATATACATCCAACAGATATTGCTCTATCACGCGTTGTATTTTTCTTGTTTTACAATTGGCGCTATTCACCATAACTGCGAACACCCACACCCGACCATCAGGCAAAAAGATATACCCCGCGTAGTTCTTCGTCCCTCCGATAGTACCACTTTTAGCACATACTTTGCCGTGCAAAGGAGTACCACGCAAAAACGAACTCAATGTTCCACTTTCTCCGCTACATGGTAAAGATTCTAAAAATACATCCTTGTTTTTTGAACCATACATATATCGAAGTAATTGCACATACATAGTTGGCGAAATGGTGTTTTGAGGAGCCAATCCACAACCATCCAATATTTTCGCACTCCGAAAACTAACACCCCTGTTCTTCCAATACTCACGTACGAAGTCCGATGAATTATGTATGGTACACGGTATAGAATATCGCGAACCAAATATGCGGAATAGCATTTCCGCATACAAATTATCTGATTCGTGATTCGTATGACGAATAATCTCCGACAATGGCTCACTTTCATACACGAACAACTCCGTTCTTGCTACGCTATTTTGTGGCTTTTCACTCAGATATGTTGCTTCACCATCCACTTTTACTCCACTACTATTGAGTAGGTTTGTAAAATCCCTCGCCAAAATCAATGGTGGATTAGGCAAATCGCCTTTTACGCCGAAAGTCTGCCTATTCGATGGCACACTTCCTACCAAATACCTGCGATTACTATAGGGTACTCCATGCACAAAAGCCCCATCATAAGAGATATGCGTACAGCGAATATGATTCTCAAATTCCACCTCTGGTACCTGCGGCGTGGTGTTTAGCACCGTAGCAATGCTTCCCACAGGCCCACTCTGAAGCACAATATTCATCGTGTTATCCAAATACGACAGCGCAAATATACCTGGCGCATAATAATTGCCAGCATCTTCCCACAACCACGATGGATTCAGGGCATTACCATCAAAATAACTTGCATCGCCTACCACCGAACCTGTGATATGCTTGATACCCGCATTGCGCACCTCACGCAACCAGCGGTACATAAACGAGTGACTGCCTACATATCTCGAACCAAACGTCGGGTCACCGCGTCCCTCAATATATAGATTCCCATGCAGCGTCCCATCCTGAATATACCCCGAATAGGTTATCGGAGTTTTGATTCGATAATCACCTCCCCACATCTCCACCGCAGTGGCAGTTGTCAGCAATTTCATAGTTGATGCTGAAGGAATCACAGAGTTAGCACGAAAAGCATCTATCGTATCCCCCGAGTGATAATCACAAATCAGCACACCCATATTGGCATCCCTCGTATCGGGATGAGTAGTGAGTATGGATAATATGAGCAACAATTTAAACATTCAAATTATAATCAATCTAAAGAATTGATATTCACCAGCTTGTGAACTATTGCATAAATGGTTAATCCTGCCGTAGAATGTATATTTAGTTTGCGAGTGATATTTTTTCTATGGGTAATTACCGTATGCACAGATATGCACAAGGTATCTGCTATCTCTTTATTGCTGAGCCCTTTAACTATCTGTATCAACACATCTTGCTCTCGTTCGCTCAATTCTTCTGTTTCTTGTGTTGGAGCATTAAACACATTCTGCACTTGCACATTCACAAGCGCGGGACGCAAAATCTCATCCTCAATCGCACAATGATCTGCAAAATCCTGCTCTGTATGCCACAGGTCACTCATCACGCTAATCAATGTGTACATCACAGTACCTTCTTTCAAAATACCATTGGATGGATAGTACTTGATTATCAAATTTTTAATTTCACTCAACTTATCTGTTATACGTTGATCATCATGTGCATGCTCCTCGTACAAACCCTCATTCTCATGCTCAATATGTATGCGTATTTCTTCTGCAAATTCATCGTAACAACGCAAGATAAGCATGGGGATTTTTGTGGTAGGATCTGCTGGAATGAGTGCTTCTATCAATGCTCGACGCAAATGAGGCAACCGAAAATCCAAGAAATATGTATGCGCATTACGCAGATATTGCTGTAGAGTGGGAATATCAATATCTTCGGGTAATACACGTTGTTTAAACACTTTGTAGTTGATAATGGCTAAAAAAGTCGGGGTGTGTACACCATGTGATTCGCATGCCTGGGCAATAGTTTGTTCGCCAACCCCCATTCCCAGTCCAAAGCGACTAATGATATGTATCGCATCTTCTTCATGCGACATCAAATCACATATTTTATCAGTGGATTTATACATACGCTATTGGTGATTTCAACTGTTGCTAAAAAACGCTGCAAAGTTACTAAAAAATATTCATATAAACAACAAATCTCACGGAAAAATACCTATTTTTGGGGGACTTAGCCATTCCAATACATCTCACTCATATCCCTAAAAATAGGGAAATCAAATGAAATATTTGTTCATATTCGCAAAACGTAGTACCTTTGCACCCGATTTCTTCGGACTTATATTACATGTCAATTCCTTATCAATTACGTAGGATATACGTAACATATACGTAGGATATACGTAGGATAAACGGGTTGTTAACCTAAGAGCATCGAAGGATCACCGTAATAACCCATACATAGTTGTATAAAATAAATCAACAATATGAACAACAAAACACTCATTTTCTTTTCTATCATTGCATGCTTCTTAGTAAGCAATATGCCTATTTTGGCGCAAGATCATCATCAACATCATCACCACCAAGACAAGAAGTCCGATGCCCATATCGCAGGACACGTATTAGATGCTCATACGGGCGAACATCTCGCTTTTGTCAATGTACAAATCAAGGGCACTTCTCTGGGGTGCCTCACCGATGAATCGGGGCATTTCTACCTCAAAAACCTTCCTGAAGGCGACCTAACAGTAGTATTTTCCATGATGGGATATGAAACTCTGGAAAAGGGGGTTAAACTGAAAAAAAACACGCTCTTTGAGATGAACGTAGAGATTGCAGAAACATCCTTTATGATTGACAACGTGGTCGTTACTGCCAATAAGTACGAAACCAAACAAAAGGAAGTGGCAACCATTGTCAATGTCATCCCTCCTCTTATCATCGAGTCCACGACTTCCAATACGATGGCAGACGTGCTCAATTTCCAAACGGGCTTGCGCGTCGAGGAGACATGCTCCAACTGCGGTGTGCCACAAATTCGTATCAATGGTCTAGAAGGACAATACACTCAAATCCTCATGGACTCCCGTCCTATCTTCTCTTCGTTGGCTTCGGTCTATGGCTTGGAGCAACTGCCTGCGGGTATGGTGGATCGCATCGAGGTCATTCGTGGTGGCGGTAGCGCGCTCTATGGTGCCAACGCCATCGCGGGCGTAGTGAACATCATCACCAAAGAGCCTTCGCGCAATTTCTTCAATGTCAATCATACTACAGCCTTCACGCAAAGTGGAACCTACGATATCAACACCGCTATGAATGCCAGTGTCGTGTCGGAGAACCAAAAAGCAGGTATCTTCCTCTTCGGCGTACAGCGCAACCGCGAGCAATACGACCGCGACAAAGATGGCTATTCTGACATCCCATTACTCAATACCACCACCGCTGGTTTCCGCTCGTTCTTCAAGACTTCCGACTACTCTAAACTGACAGCAGAGTACCACCATACCACTGAGTATCGCCGTGGCGGATATGGCATTGATAGCGTACAACCACATGAGTCGCCTCTCTGCGAACAACTACGACACAATATCGATGCCGCTACCCTCAAATGGGATATGTTCACCGCTGACAACAAACACTTCTTGAGTGTATATAGCAGTTTCCAGCATATCGGTCGCAATAGTTATTTCGGCACGAACTACAATCCCAATGCCTACGGCAAATCCACAGATATTGTGTCGGTTACGGGCGCGCAATACCGTTTCTCTTATCCATGTGGTCTGATGAATGCTGACCTCAGCGCGGGTGCCGAGTATTCGTATAACCAACTACGCGACCAGATTCTTGGTTATGACCGCAACACCCTCCAACGCGTACATCTCGGAGGAGGATATGTCCAAAACGAATGGAAGAACAAACACTGGTCGATTCTCGTAGGTGGACGTCTGGAGCAGCACTCTTTGCTGGAGAAGCCTGTCTTCTCCCCTCGTGCGAATGTGCGCTATACGCCTATCGACCCTATTATCTTGCGCCTGAGCTATGCCAGCGGCTACCGCGCACCACAAATCTACGAAGAGGACTTGCACGTAGGTGCAGTGGGTGGCGAAGTTTCGCTCATATCCTTAGACGAAAACCTACGCCCCGAATACAGCCACTCCGTCAGCGGAAGCATCGACATGTACAAACGCTTTGGTAAGTGGGATCTCAACCTCACCCTTGAAGGATTTTTCACCCAACTCAACGATGTTTTCACACTCGTAGAGAACGGACATGATGCACAAGGCAACCTACTCTTGACGCGCACCAACGCGAGCGGTGCACGCGTAGCGGGACTGAATGTAGAAGCTAAAGTCGGCTATGGTCACTTGCTCACTTTCCAAGCGGGTTATACCTACAATCATAGCCGTTATATCGAACCCGAACAATGGAGCGAGAATCCCAATATCGCCCCTCAACGTCGCATGTTCCGCACCCCTGACCACTATGGCTACTTCCTCTGCAATATTGAGCCGTTCAAGCATTTCCATATTGTCACCAACGGCAAGGTCACTGGCAGTATGCTCGTGCAGCACTTTGCGGGCTACGTGCCAGAAGATGAAGAGGTAGAAACACCAGTCTTCTTCGAGTGGGACGTGAAACTCTGCTACGATATTCCTCTCTATAAGCACTATACCTTGGAAGTCAACGCAGGCGTAAAGAACCTACTCGACCATTTCCAACGCGACATCGACCAAGGCATGGACCGCGATGCAGGATACGTGTATGGACCTGCTTCACCAAGAACATTCTTTGCAGGAATAAACTTGAAAATATAACAATAAAAAAATAGCACCGCAGTGCTATTTTTTATTCTATTTGAAGTACCAAACCTTTTAGATATTCTCCCTCAGGGTGATAAATATTAATCGGATGGTCAGCAGGTTGATGCAATTGGTGCAAGATACGCACTTTGCGACCCACCTGTGCTGCGGCAGAAAACACAGCCAAACGAAACATATCCTTATCAATCGCCTGCGAACAAGAGAATGTAAATAATATACCACCAGGACGAATACTTTGTATGCCCTTGGCATTCAAACGTTGATAACCGCGCAAAGCATTCTTCACCGCATCGCGGTGTTTGGCGAAGGCAGGAGGATCCAACACAATCAAATCATATTTGCTTTGGTTCTTTGCCATAAACTCGAATGCCTCCTCGGCAAAAGCCTCATGGGGTGCATGCTCTCCAAAGTTATGCGCCACATTGCTGCGTACCAAGTCAATGGCTTTTTGGCTCACATCCACCGAGTGCACCAACTTCGCTCCACCACGCAACGCATACACGGAGAATCCGCCCGTATAGCAAAACATATTCAGCACCTCTTTACCTTGTGCATAATGCTCTAGCAACGCACGATTATCGCGCTGGTCAATAAAGAAGCCTGTCTTTTGTCCACGCAACCAATCGATACGGAAGTCCAACCCGTTCTCTCTTGCCCAAAAATCTCCGTTGAAATCGGCTTTATCTGCACCTATTAGGTAGCCAACACGCTCACCTTGAATAGGGGCTTTGTGAGGCAATGTGTCATCCGACTTGTAATATACTTTATCCACTTGTGCAACGGATTGGATAATTGCCTCTGCTATCTCCTCGCGATGGCAGTGCATGCCGATGGAATGGGCTTGAATCACTGCTGTATCGGCATAAATATCCACAATCAGTCCAGGCAAGAAATCGCCTTCGCCATGTACCAAGCGGTAGGTGTTGTTGTCCGCAGTAATCAATCCCAACGAACAGCGCACTTCGTATGCTGCACGAATACGCTCTTGCCAAAAATTAGCAGGCAGTTCCCCTACTCCAAATGCCAAGATACGTACTGCTATAGAGCCTATCTGATAGTGTCCCACGCCCAATATTTTTCCGTTGGAATCGAGCACCTGTACCACTTCACCCTCTTGTGGCTGAGCATATGGATAATCCGCATCCAACTGAATACTGCGGATGGCACCCGAGAATACCCAAGGGTGGAAACGAAGAAGCGATTCTTCTTTATGAGGTTTCAAATATACCGTTGTCATAATCTCTAAACACTAATCACTAAACTCTAAACACTAAACAATACCCGCCTTAGCGGCATCCTCTAAACTCCTTTTCGCCATAGCCTCTTGTTGGCGTTGGATTTGTTTTTCTTTCTCAGCACGCTTGAGGGCTTCTACTGCGCGTTTGGACAGGGGCTTCACTTGTTGCAACGCAAGATAGATGCTCAACGTAGCCCATGCATCGGTAGAAGCATAGCGCGCTTGTTCGGGAGTGAGATGCGAGTTCTCCCAATTGGTGAGTTGCTGGGATTTGCTAATCTTCTTGCCAAAGATAATCGCGAAGATCTTTTGCAAACCGAGTTCCATAATACCATATTTGCATACCATCGATTGCAAATCTACACAATTGGCAGGCTTGAAGTCGCGTCTTCTGCGAAGACCAGTAATATCATCTTTGAAAGCCAACCCCACTTTACATATGTTAGGATTAGCGAATATTTCTGCGATTTCAACGGGCAAACCTACATGCGTAAGGCGAAATAGGTAACAACGTTCCAAGGTAGCTATTTGTACCAATGCCGTAGGATAATGCACTCCTCTTTTGAAAGAAGGACGAGCCTCGGTGTCCACTCCGAGTACGGTATGCTGGCGCAAGTATGCAGCAGCATCAGCCACCATTTCGGGCTTATCTACCACAATCACTTCGCCTTCGAAAAAGGTAACGGGCAGCGTTTGAATAGCTGCTTTATCAATGTGTTGAGCAAACGTATTGGGCAAAAAACTACTCATCTACATGTAATGATAAGGTGTGTAAAGGGCGGAGTACATTCAGCAACTTTTGTCCCCAATGCTGTTCAAATGCCTCCAAGCAACTGACCAACGCATCATTCATCACCGCCTCTTCACGTGTTTGGTAATTGCAAGCCAAGTCTTTGACCTCTTGATAGATATCGGCGATATTTTCCGATATAAAGGCTGTGATAGGCTCATCAGAATAGCGCATATCCTCTACAAAAACCTCTAAATATGCATCATCCGAACCCAACTTTTGAGCGATTGCTTGACGCATATTTTCGTACTCATATTCGGTAACAAAGCGTTCTGGATAGCCATCCATCTCTTCGGTAGCTTTTGGTAACAGACGTGCTTTGAGATATAGCAATGGCAAAAGGCAGAGCATTTTCTCGATGAAATCGGCTCTTTCTTGTTCTGCCACTTGCTCAAGATATAGGCAGAGCTGCACTGCTACCGTCACAAATTCTATCGCAGGCTCCTGATAAACATAATGCATATTTAACTCACCCATAATCCCAAATTTTCTGCAAAAGTACTACATTTTTTGCAAATATACAAATCTTTTTAGTAATTAACACATCCTCTACTATAGAAAATTTAATTTTCAAATTAAAATTATTTTTTGTTGTATATCTAAAAAAAAAGCATTACCTTTGCATGTGATTTCTATTAATTGTTTTTAGTGCATGTTTGTTGTTAATCTTTGTACAGTTACTCCAGTACGTCAAGAACCATCAGAAAGTAGTGAGCAACTTACTCAGTTGCTCTTTGGAGAAATATGTGAACTATTAGACAGTCTGCCCCGCTGGACTAAAATCCGTTCTACCATGGACGGACAAGAAGGTTGGGTAGATTTTAAGATGCTCTCCCCTGACTATAACCTATTACCAATAGCATCGCACCTACCAAATGCTTCTGTAGCTGTGCCGATGGCAGTAGCTACAGATATGGAAACGGGCGAAGAATTGATGCTTACACTTGGAACTCCTTTATTCAATTACGCACATGGGACCTTTGAGGTCCTCAATAAGAAATACCTTATTGCTCCCTCTTGCGTAAACAGTACAGAACAACTATTGAACAGCGACACAAGTCGTGCTGAACTTTTGAACAATGTTTGCTCCACCGCGCAAACATTACTAAACGCTCCCTATCTCTGGGGGGGGAAGAACATTATGGGTATAGACTGTTCGGGATTTACACAAGTAGTATATAGCGTGTTTGGAGTAAACTTGCTGCGCAATGCACGCGAACAAATGACACAGGGCACAAAGGTGGATTCATTGACAGATGCACAACCTGGCGACTTGGCTTTCTTTGACCATGCAGATCGCGATCCAAACGCTACAAATATCTCTCATGTAGGATTGCTTTTAGATAATAACAAAATCATTCATTGTTCTGGATGCGTGCATCTAGATGATATAGATGAAAATGGTATTCACCTTCCAAATGGTGAACTAACCCACCATTTGGTACAAATCAAACGCTATCTAATTTAATATTATTCCAAAAATTGTAGCAACGTTCGTTTATGTTATGGTAGAAGTACAAGACATACGCAAGTCATTTGATACCTTAGAGGTTTTAAAAGGAGTCAACCTAATGGTGGAAAAAGGAGAAATCATTAGTATTATCGGCAAAAGTGGTGCGGGAAAGACTACCCTACTCCAAATCATTGGTACATTAGACAAACCCGATTCGGGCAGTGTGGTAATTGATGGAGTGGATGTGTTTGCATTGAAAGATAAAGAATTGGCGGATTTCCGCAATCGGCATATCGGATTTATCTTTCAGTTTCATCAGTTGCTGCCAGAGTTTACTACATTGGAGAACGTAATGATGCCTGCAATGATTGCTCGTATGCCAGAGAAAGAAGCAGAGAAAAGGGCGGTGCAATTGCTAACAGAACTGGGTATGGCAGAGCGACTTACACATAAACCCAATCAGTTGTCGGGTGGTGAGAAGCAAAGGGTTGCCGCAGCAAGAGCAATGATGATGTCGCCCGATGTGATATTGGCGGATGAACCAAGCGGCAGTTTAGATGAGAGCAATAAAAAGGAGTTACACAAACTGCTATTGCAGATGCGAGAGCAGTACGGACAGACTATTATCATTGTTACACACGACAAAGAATTAGCAGAGATTAGCGACCGAGTGATCGAGATAAAAGATGGAAAGATTTAAGAAAAGAGATTGGATGTTGAATATCGGGTATCGAGTTTTGAGTGTATTGATATTCTCGCTTGTATTGTGCGGGTGTGGGAATCGGTATCAGTATATTCCCAAAGACATTGAGCCCGTTACTATAGATATTGTGCGATTTGACAGTGCGCTGTTGGCAGTACGCGCGGATAGCACCATGCAGGATGTAAGGCGATTATATGCTGAATATGAAGCGTTTATACCTTTGTACGTAGAAGGTGTTTTGCGTTTGCCTATGTCGGATACAGCGTATTTTAGCGAGCAATTAGCCATTTTTTTGGTGGACACTACCATGGGATTAGCGCAGACCAATGTTCTGGCAAAAGAGCGATTTGCGAACATTGACTCTATCCAAAATGCGCTGAATATCGCTTTTTCGCGCCTGCATTACTTGTATCCAGATTGGGTAATTCCAACGGTATATCTGTTTGTATCGGGTTTTAACTCGACTGTAATCTACTACGAGGATATGCTCGGCGTAGGGGTAGATATGTACCTTGGAAGTGACTACCCTTATTATAACCAAGTAGTGTACGACTACCAAAAGTCCACCATGGAGAAAGAATATGTAGTACGCGATATAATGAGTATGTATTTGACATATAATATTGCGTACAATAGCGAGTATAACAGACTGTTAGAACAAATGATTTTCCGAGGAAAGCAGTTATTTCTACTCAGCCAATTGCTACCCGATACACCCGCATGGCAAGTAATAGGTTATACCCCTGAACAATGGAGATGGTGTGAACAAAACGAGCGTGCTATCTGGAATCGCATAATGGAAAAGCGAGATTTGTTTAAGACCGAATCCCGCATATTAAATTCGTATATGAACGAAGGCCCATTCACCGCGGAAGTAACCCAAGACTCACCAGGTCGATTAGGATTGTGGGTTGGATGGCAAATAATAAAAAGTTATATGCTTCATAATCAGGAGATTACTATTCATGATTTAATCAACGAAGGCGATGCACAAAAGATATTAGAACAAAGTTTTTACAAGCCTTGAGGTTCCCACTCCTATACTTACAAATAGTATTGCCTAAGTAACTTGAGTGGACCAATATATCTGCGGATTAAGGTAATCTACCCACCCTTGTTTTGCCCATTCAACAGCGTTACAATAGAGATAATCATAAGACTCCATGGCACTAATGCCAGAAGGGAGAGAGATTCCATATGCCGCCGCAGCTTTCGCTTTCATCGACCAGTTACCAGGAACACCCATGCCAAATCGCACCCAAGGTTTGACTTCTTGAATAGCTTTGTATAGATTACAAATCACCGAGTCCACATTTGCACGACGCCAATCGTCGTCAGTAGTACCATCTTTGTCCACATCTTTTACGTTAGCAGGTTTGTATAGTGCCTTAGATGCAGCATCTTCACTATAGGTGCCACCATACGCATAGAAGTAATCATCCATTACAATACCATCTATATCATAATTATTGATGATTTCCATACAAACATTGTGCACGTAATTACGTGCTTCTGGATAACCAGGGTCAATGATTTGTCCTTGGAAGGAACTGTTATTATATTTAATAATCCATTGCCCTGCATTTTTCCAAACAAGATCGGTTGTATCCAATACACCAGAAGATGTGACACGGAAAGGATTTACCCAAACGTGCAGTTCTATACCACGTTTGTGTGCTTCTTCAATCGCAAAAGCCAACGGATCATATCCTGGGTCACCACCACGAGTACCTGTCAAGGAAGCCGACCAAGGTTCGTATGATGATTTATACATTGCGTCACTAAACGAACGTACTTGCAGGCATGCAGCGTTCATATTTCCTTTTGCCATCACATCAAATATTTTGCAAAGGCTCTCTTTTTGTTGGGCTACATTGTGTGATTTAGGCCAATCAATACCATTGCCAGTCAACCATGTTGCGCGAAACTCATATTTAGGATAATCGGCACTAGCAATTTGAACAGATAAAATACAGAAAATAAAGAATAAAAGTCTTACTTTCATAGCAATAAAAATTAAATATTATGATTCTATAAATACCCAATGGCTATCTATGTTTTTAGGAGAACTCTTCAGTATGCACTTTGGGGCTGCGACACCATTACCGATATATTCATTGCCCACTTCTACATGGACTTCATCATATATACCCGACTGAATAATATGGTTTAACAATGTCGCACCACCTTCCACTAAAATAGAGTGGATATTTTTCTTTGCCAAATCCTCTAAAACAAACTGCCAATCTGTATTTTCTCGATAAACGATTGTGTGAGCATCTTTAGAAAATAGTTTGCTATCTGCAGGAATCACTCCGTGTCTATCTAGCGTTATTCGTATAGGATTCCTTCCGCTCCAATGAGTTGTCAACAAACGAGGATTATCAAGCAATACTGTGCGTGTACCAACCATAATCGCCATATTCTCTGCACGTTGCTGATGAACAATCTGCTTGGTTAAGGGCGTTGAAATCGTAATTGGTTTGCCACTTGTACGCTCTATATCAATATACCCATCTGCTGTTTGTGCCCATTTCAGAATAACATATGGACGATGGTTTTCATGCAAACAGAAGAAACGTTTATTCAATGTTCGACACTCATTCTCCAACACTCCGACAACAACCTCTATTCCAGCATCTTGCATCATCTTTATTCCACGACCAGCCACTTTCGGATTGGGATCAAGACAACCAACTACAACACGACCTATTCCCTTCTTGATAATCAACTCTGCACAAGGAGGTGTTTTTCCATAATGGCTACAAGGTTCTAAGTTTATGTACAAGGTACAAGATTGATAGTCAATCCCTTTGGGGTAATTTTCTTCAGCATTGCGCAAGCAATTAGGTTCCGCATGCGGTCCACCGTATTGCTGATGCCACCCTTCTCCTACAATAACATCTCCACACACTAATACTGCCCCAACCATTGGATTGGGAGCGACATAATACGCACCAAGATGAGCTAATTGCAAGCAACGAGCCATGTAAATAGTTGCATATTGATGATTTTGCTTGGACATATTATATATTTTGTCGCAAAGGTACAAAAAAAAATGGATTTGTACAAATTGTATCTCGTAATTTACTATTTTGCAGACAAAATTTGCATATTTCCAATAAAAACACTACCTTTGCAAACGTGAAAGAACAAATTAATTATATTATTTCTCAATTGCAGGGATTTTATCCGAGGGAAGAATTGCACGAGTTAGCTTATTGGATTATTGAAGAGACAGTAGGACTAACACGAACACAACTCTTTACTCAATCTCATAGTAAAGTAGATATTCCGAATCTTCCGCAAATACTGGAAAGGCTTATAAATCACGAACCTATTCAATATATCTTTGGTCATACTCAATGGATGGGATTGGATTTGCAAGTAAATGCTGATACTCTGATTCCTCGTCCTGAAACCGCAGAACTGGTAGAATGGATTATTGCAAATAGCGATACCTCAGCTCCGTTACAAGTGTTGGATATTGGCACTGGTAGTGGATGCATAGCTATTGCATTAAAGAAGAGATGCCCAGCATGGCAAATAAAAGGAGTAGATGTGAGTGATGAGGCATTAGTCGTTGCAAAAGCTAATGCAAAGAGAAATGGGGTACAGATAGAATGGAAAAAAATGGATATTCTATCTCAAAAACCAGATACTGTTGATATTATTGTCAGTAATCCACCCTATATTTGTCACAAAGAAAAAGCCACCATGGATAGTCGAGTACTAGACTATGAGCCACACAATGCATTATTCGTACCAGATGATAATCCGTTGTTATTTTATCAGAGAATAGCGTCAATGAAATCAAGTAACGTCTTATATTTTGAAATCAATGAAGCATACGGAAATCAAGTGTGTAATATGATGAACAAATTAGGATATAAAGATGTGCAAATCAAAAACGATATATATGGAAAAGCCCGAATGGTCTTTGGACGAATTAAAGCATAAAGCAGAAAACTATTGTGTTAATGCTGAACGTTGCTGCTCGGAAGTAAAGAATAAGTTGCTACAATGGGGAGCCAACGAAAACTATATAGAGGATATTTTAATCCATTTGCAGCAGCATAAATACATTGATGAAGCTCGCTATTGTCGAGCCTTCGCGCATGATAAAGTAAATTATCAGGGATGGGGGAAATTAAAAATAAAAGCTGCTCTGCAAACAAAACATTTATCAGCGTTGTTTATCAAAGATGCTTTAGAAAGTATTGATAAAATCGAATATAATCAAGCATTAGATAAAATCATCACATCTAAAAAACGTACATTAAAAAACGATCCTTTAACGCGTGAGAAACTTATTCGGTTTTGTATGCAACGAGGATTTACATACAACGAGATTAGCACCAAGTTATAAACTAAATAAATATTCCAACGCCTCATTGATATCTGCTTCGGTGAGGTGTTGGTTTATAATTGGCTCACCAATGTTGCGAAGAAGTGTGAAGTTTGGTGTTTGGTTGGCGTTATTTTTCTTGTCTTGATACATCCGTTGGATCAGTTGATCACGTTGCTTGCAATCGCATTGTGGTTTGCCATACCATTGTAGCATTATTTGTGTGAGTTGCTGTAGTACCTCTCGTGGACAACCTGTGTGTACCACGCTTAGATATACCTCTGCCACCATGCCCCAGAGTACGCAATAACCATGGGAAGTGTGGTGTAGCATGGTGTAGTGTGGTGTAGTCTGGTGCAGCATGGTTGATTCGATGGCGTGTCCTACGGTGTGTCCGAAATTGAGTATCTTGCGCAAACCCGCTTCGTGTGGATCTTGAGAAACGACATTTTCTTTGATTTGAATGCTCGCTTGTAACGCATCTATTGAGGATAATGCTTCTACAAACTGCTCTTGAGGTAACTCCTCTTGCGCAAGTTGCAGTAGTTTTATCCACTCCTTCGGACTAGCTATCAATGCATGTTTGAGCATCTCGGCAAAGCCACTGAGTAGTTCGATAGCGGGCAATGTACGTAGAAAATCAGGATGAATCAGTGTAGCCACTGGTGGCGTGAAGGTACCTATTACATTCTTTATCCCTTGGTAATCAACGCCCGTCTTTCCGCCTGAAGAGGCATCTACCATGGCGAGTAAAGTGGTTGGAATATTAACAAACCTTATACCGCGCATATAGGTCGCTGCGGCAAAACCGCCTAAGTCAGTAATCATGCCACCACCCAGATTGATAAGCAGCGCTTCACGTGTGGCACGGTGTTTGAGCATAAAATCCCAAACCGCCTGCACCGAGGCTAAGTTTTTGCTCTGTTCACCTGCTTCAATCGTGAGCAAATGGTAAGGGATTTGCCCGATGGAATCGGCTAAAATGGGCAAACAATACTCCGCAGTATGGCTATCGGTTAGCACAAATAATTGCCCTTTAGGCAAATTCACAAGGATAGTATGGAGATGCGTTAAATCGTATAGCATTGTATTGTGTAAAATGGTGTAGCGTAGTGTAGAATTGTTTTTTGTAGTAAAAAGCTTGCAAAGTTACGATTTTTTTTGTAATTTTGCGCCCTAAATTAACAAAATTATGCGAAAAAGAGTCTTTTTTACCATTTTGATGGTGTTTTTTGCCCTTACAACCATGGCTGAGGGATTGACTTATCTCTCAACCGCTGATTTTAAGGCGAAAGTTTGCTATTACGATCTCGCATCAGGTCAGCAACCCCAATGGAAATATATTGGTGATAAACCTTGTTTGATTGATTTCTCCACCACATGGTGCGGTTGGTGCAAGAAGTTGCACCCAATCTTGGAGCAAGTAGCCAAACAATACGAGGGCAAGGTCTATGTTTATACGTTAGACGCAGAGAAAGAGCCCGAAGTGGCAGCATTGTTTGGTGTGCGCAGTTATCCTACAGTAGTTTTCTGCCCCATGGAAGGCGGTCCACGCATTGCTCAGGGCTACCACGAACTCGACTATTGGCAAGAAGCTATCAAGCAGATTCTTGGGGTGGAATAATCCTCGCCTTTAAACTCTAAACTGTAGCGCCTAAGGCGCGTTCTCTAAACTAAAAAACAATGCAAGTAGAACTCATTCTCCTCGTCCTTTCGCTCCTCTTTTTTGCGAGCATTTTTACCGATAAAATCGGCTATAAATTTGGTGTACCTGCCCTGTTGCTCTTCTTAGCAGTGGGTATGTTGTTCGGTCCTGACGGTATTGGACGCCTCATCAACGACGACGGAGTGGGTTATATGCTGAATGTGGGCTCAGCCCAAGCCATTGGTACAATCGCGCTGTGTATTATCCTTTTCTCGGGTGGTTTGGATACCAAACTTTCGGATATCCGCCCTGTGATGGTGCCTGGTCTGACTTTAGCGACTATCGGTGTGCTAATCACCATGCTCGTGACGGGCGTGATTACTTATTATGTGTTTGGTTGGCTACATTCAGTGGCAAGTGTGAGTATTGCTGTGGCAATGCTAATGGCGTCCACGATGTCATCCACTGACTCTGCTTCGGTATTCTCTATTCTTCGTACCAACAAAATAGGACTTAAGCATAACCTTCGTCCTTTGTTGGAGTTGGAGTCAGGTGCCAACGACCCCATGGCGTATGTGCTTACCACTACTATGATTGGTATTGTCACTGCTACCAGCCATCAAGTAACAGCTCTTTCTGTAATACAGGATATTGTTATTCAGCTGATTATGGGTGCGGTGCTTGGTTTTATATTTGGTAAAGGTATTGTTAGTATCATGCGTAAGGCGGACCTTGGCAATGAGTCGCTGTATCCTCTTATGGTGCTTACAGCATGTATCTTTATCTTTAGTATCACCTATTTCCTAAAGGGTAATACCTATTTGGCAGTGTATATCGGTGGTCTGGTGATTGGTAATAGCAAGTTCACTCGTAAACGCCAAACGCGCAGTTTCTTTGATGGACTGACATGGTTGAGTCAATTGGTGATTTTTCTTGTCTTGGGTCTAATGGTGCGTCCGCACGAGTTGTTCCAATTAGAGGTCTTGCTGCCATGTCTAATAATCAGTATTGTGATGATTTTCATCTCGCGCCCTATAGCGGTATTCCTCTGTATGTGGCCCTTCAAGCAGTACAAGCGCAACGACAAGATGCTGCTCAGTTGGGTAGGATTGAAGGGTGCTGTACCTATCATCTTCGCTATTATGTGCGAGGCGAACAATGTGCCTCATGCTGATTTGATATTCAATATAGTCTTCCTCTGCACCATTGTTTCGCTCATCGCGCAAGGTACAACCTTGTCGGTGGTAGCAAAGAAACTCAAACTGGCTACTCCGCCTGTAGAACTCAAGAAACTCATCCACTTTGATATTGATCTGCCAGAGGAGGTAGAGTCTTCTGCCACAGAGATTGAGGTGAAAGAGGAAATGCTTGCGCATGGCAATATGCTCAAGAACCTCATTTTCCCAGATAAGACCTTGGTTATCATGGTGCGCCGTGGCGAAGACTTCTTTGTGCCAACGGGCAATTCCGAATTGGAAGTGGGCGACCAACTATTGGTTATCACCGACAACGATGCTATGCTTGCTGCTCAATATCTTGAAGAAACAAATGAGGAGGAGAGCAAACATTGGGGCGTACAACTCATCAACAACACGTGGGACTTCGCCAAGCAGAAATGGCAACAACTCGTGGCAGGTAAACACAAACAATAGGCAAAAGCGTTTCTTCAAGTTCTTTTCGAGCTACGCGACCACTTCGCGACCATTGTTGCACATCTGTGGGCTAGTTGTGCCTTATCTATGGGCGACATTTGGCTGGCTTTCAGTTCGCATACCACTTGGCTACCAATCGATTACCACTGCGATGTTCATGGGTAGCGGTTTATCAAAATTCAGTTTCCCGTTTTCACCTTTCCGTTTTCTGAAGGGATACCGAACCCTTGCCGAAGGAGAAGTGATAATCGCAGAAAATCAGTTGCACTCATAATCTGCTACTTTGCAGACTTCCTGCGGTTACATTCTTGGCAAAGCATTTGGCAGTTCTCTGCTACGGTGCGACCGCCTTTTGACCATGGTGTAATATGGTCGGCTTCCATGAACTCAATATCAAAGTGTTTGCCACAATGTGGGCAAATGCCCTGTTGCTTTTCGTAAATCTCACGACGGGTGTTGTCATCAAACGCACGGATATTCAAGTGATGCTCTTTTCTGTCTAATACATACGGATAAATACCTCTTTTGTTGCTCACATCGCTATCTTTCATCAATCGTGCAATCTCTTCCTCCAAGGCAGCAGTATCCCATGCTTGATTGTGGAACTGGTCATACAGCGCACCCCAATCTTGCCCTTTCATCTCTTTACGTTTTTTTGGGAAGACGGTTTGTACCCAGTTGATGACGGTTGTGAAATATAGCCATAGTTCGTTGGCGTTGGGGTCGTTTTGATGTTTACTCATATATTCCTCAATACGCCCTTTGCTAATCCATGAAATAGCCGTCTCCAAGTAATCTTGGCGGATGCAACTGCCATTGAGATAGTCACTTGCCAGTTTGTATGCCACACAACCGCTTTTGCTGAAACATATTTTTGCACTATTTACCCAACTGCCGCAATAGACTGCATTGCGCAATTCTTGGTCGGTCAGTTTCTCGCCTGCGATATTGATCGTCTTAAACCAACCCAGCTTCTCGCTGTCTGTACCTGTGCAAATATAAACCATCAGTTTGTAGTCCAAAAACTTCTCACGTTGGTCAGAAGGCAGACTATGAAAATAACTGAGATTATAACTAAAATCGCCATTCACATATTGACATATAGAGATGGTACGTTGCTGACCATCAATCACTTCGTACGTGCCGTCGCCTTTGTCTGCCCAATACATCACATTGAGCGGAAAGCCCTGATTGACTGTGGTGATGACCGCATCACGCTGCTTGTCCTTATATACGAACTCGCGTTGATAAGGTGGGCGCACATCCAGTTTGCCACCAAAAGCCACTACGCCACCTTCGGCATTGTCTTGATACCCGTTCGCCAACTCACGGATAGTGATTTCATGTAATTCGATTTGCATAGAATTAGTGTTTTAGCGTTTTCTTCGAATGAAAATACGTTTGTATATTCTTTTGCCATTTATCAGGGGTTGTGCTACTTTACTTTCAGATTTCCACAAACCGTTTGAGAATCCTTTTCCTTCGCTTTCTGTGGCTCCAATAATATCAAACTGATTAGGATTGTGTTTGTCAAAAAATGTAATAGGAACTCCCATAACACCATCATAATCATAAGGAATATCGGAAATCTTATTTACATTTATAGCAGCATAATTGTCGTAGTTAGGAAACTCTTCTATGGTATATTGCTTGTACAGCATAAGATCCTCGTGTCGTTTTGGCAAGTCTAAATTTGTGTACCAACAAATATTACCTAGACTTCTCCATTTTTGTCCATTTTCATCTTGCCAATATCTGGTCTCTCGAGCTTCGTAATAGGCTGGAACTGTAAAAGACATATCGCCTGCTTTATATCCAAGCCAGATTTTATTATCTTTTAGAAGAGGGAATATTTCTTTGAAAGTCAACGCATTTTGATTGCCGATTACTAGAAACTTTTTGTTATGTTCTACTAGTTGAGCAATATACTCTCTAAACAAAGAGAAAGGGGGATTGGTTACCACAATATCGGCTTGTTTAAGCAATTCGATACACTCCTCGCTACGGAAATCGCCATTGCCTTTCAATACGGAAATAACATTCTTGTCATTTTGCATAAGGTATTGAATGTCTGCCAAATTGATAGCCCCGTCACCGTTGGTATCGATAACCTCTGTTATCTCTACTTTATAGGCAACTTTCTTGGGGTCATCTACTGTATCGCCAAAGTCAAGCAACAACTCATTACCCGATACCGGTGAACCATTATAGCAAGTAGCAATAAGTTTCTTTAATCCTAACTTATTGAACATTAGAGCAAAATACTTAAAGAAATTACTTTCGTAAGGATCGTCGCAGTTGCAGAATACAACTTTACCCCGAAAATGTTCGGTATAGTGACGAAGTTCTTTTTCGATGTCAGTGAGTTGTGTATAAAACTCATCTTGCTTTGCTTTATTTGCAGCCTGCAAACTAGAATTTCCCGCCATAGATTAATGATCTACGGCTATTATGTTTCGCATGCGATAAGAAAAAGTGCAAGTTCTTATCGCATACCAAGGTAACCCTGCAAGGAGACCTTTTCCTCTCTAAGAACTCACACTGGGCGTGTGAGCATGGTTATATACGAGAGGAAAAAGACATCCACAGGAATGCCTTTTGTTATTATTTCTTGCTATCTCCGTTAATCTTGCAGGGTTTTCGGTATGCGCGAAATAATAGCCAATGCTGTTAATAAAAATATGTTATGATTGGTAACGCTTTACCAAATCAACGGCAAAGGTACAATAAAATTTGCGGATATGCAAATTTTGCGTGGAAAAAGTGTTAGGAGTATTTAATATTTTGAGGATAATCGGGCGTATAATTATTCGGTAATCCTATAGTGAAAGTTGCTGAATCACCTATAAATCACCTAAGAATCACTAAAGAATCACTAAAGATTTATAGCGGATATATAGTTATTTTGACACTCGTTTTGCGTTCGTGAGTATTTAGAAAATGGATGCCAAAGAGAAGTAAAAGAGATACGAAATATAAAGAAAAATACACTTCATTTTGCATATCTCATAAAAAAACACTACCTTTGCAGTCGTAAAAGTGTGTAAAGACACCACAAATCCGAAAAGAACAATGAAAAAAACTATCTTCCTGACTGGTGCTACTGGCACTATGGGATACGCAGGTATGACAGAGATCCTGCGTTATCCTGAGAAATACAACTTGCGTATCTTAGCACGTCCAAGCGCTAAAAATAAAGAGAAACTTGCGCCTTTGGCTGACAAAGTAGAAATCATATGGGGCGACCTTACCAACTACGACGATATCCTTCGTGGTGTAACAGGCGCCGACATCGTACTCCACGTGGGCGGTATGGTATCTCCACAAGCAGACTATCGTCCTAAGGCAACTCTCCGCACCAATATCTCCGCTGCGACTTATATTCGCGACGCGGTGTTGGCGCAACCAGAGGAAAAGCAACCTAAAGTGGTGTATATCGGTAGTGTAGCTCAGATGGGTGATCGCCGCGAGCCATTGCACTGGGGACGCGCTGGCGACCCAATCTGCGTATCGGCTTATGACCACTATGGTTTGACTAAAGCACAAGCAGAGCGCATCATCACCAACTCGCCTATCAAACAATGGGTTGCGCTTCGTCAGTCAGGTATCCTCTATCCTGCTATCTTGAAGAACTACGACCCAATCATGTTCCATGTGCCTATCCGAGGTGTGTTGGAATGGGCAACGGTAGAAGATAGTGGACGCCTTCTTGAGCGTGTCTGCCGCGACGAAGTGCCAGAGGAGTTCTGGAAAAACTACTACAATATCGGCTCTGGTCAAGAGTACCGCATCAGCAACTACGAGTTTGAGTGCCTGCTTCTTGATGCCATCGGTTGCCCTCGCCCAGAGAAAATCTTTGAAGCAAAGTGGTTTACTACGCGCAATTTCCACGGTATGTGGTATATCGACGGCGACCGCTTGGAGAACTACTTGCACTTCCGCGCCAATGTGCCAGTGAAAGAGTATTTCAAGCAGATGGCTAAGGCAGACAGTGTGCCTTGGGGCATCAAGTTCGCGGCTAAGACCAAGATTGCCAAGCTCTTCCCACGCTGCGTGAAACTTGCGATGTACGCCATGGCGATGTCTAAGGAGCATGGTACGCAATGGTGGATTAAGCACAACAAGACCCAACGCATCAGCGCATATTATGGCACTTTGGAGGCATACAAAGCCATTCCAAATTGGAAGCATACCGATGTATCGCACAATAGCGAGGAATATGTATTGCTTGACCACGGCTACGATGAGCAAAAGCCCAAAGCATTGTTTACCATTGAGGATATGCAAAAAGCGGCGGCTTTCCGCGGAGGCAAGTGCCTATCCAAAGACATGGTGCAAGGCGATTGGGATACTCCATTGGAGTGGGAGTGCGCAGAGGGGCATAAGTTTACCGCTACGCCACGCTTGGTATTGCTGGGTGGTCACTGGTGTGAGGAGTGTATGCCTTATCCTTATGCGGGCGAGAAGAATGCTCGTCCATGGCAATGGGACAAAGTGGCAAAGAAGAACCCATTCTTTGCACAACTATGGGCTCCGCTTCATGACGCTAACGAGGACAATGTGTATGGCCCTGAAGTGTTTGACGGTTGGGAGAAATAATCGTTCGATGCGAAAGCTGAGATAAGAAGTAATCGCTTGAGCGAAAAGACATGTATTTTGACGAGTTAGCATTATCGGATGAGGTGTTGGATGCCCTGTGGGACATGCACTTTGATACTTGCACGCCTGTGCAAGAACAGACTATTCCCGTGATACTGGACGGACATGATGTGATTTCCTGTGCACAGACGGGCACAGGTAAGACTGCTGCATATATCCTGCCCCTGCTCACCAATTTGGAGTACGATAATCACGACCCAAATAAACTCAATGCCATTATTATGGCGCCTACGCGCGAGTTGGCACAACAAATCGACCAGCAGATGGAGGGATTTGGATTCTATGTACCCTTCTCTTCTGTGGCTATCTACGGAGGTAATGATAGTGGGGCGTGGGGCACACAAGTGACTGGTTTGCAGAAGGGTGCAGATATCGTCATCGCTACGCCAGGGCGACTGCTCAGCCAAATGAATATCTATGATATTGACTTCTCGGGCGTGAAGTATTTTATCCTTGATGAGGCGGACCGCATGTTGGATATGGGCTTCTATGACGATATTATGACCATCGTTAACAAGTTGCCTAAAGAGCGTCAAACGATTATGTTTTCGGCTACTATGCCAGCGAATATCCGCAAAATGGCGAAGGCTATTATGCACAATCCAGTAGAGGTACAGATAGCTATATCCCGTCCACCAGAAAGTATTCGACAGATGGCGGTGGATATTTACGAACCTCAGAAAGATGAATTCCTTAAGTTGCTGCTCAAAAATTGTAACCTTAAGAAAGTTATCGTGTTTGTTGGTAAGAAACAACGTGTGAAGGAACTCACGCGTGCGTTGCGATCAATGCATATAGATGTGCGCGCAATGCACTCTGATTTGGAACAGAAAGAGCGCGATGAAGTGATGTTGGATTTTAGAAATGGCAAAGTGGATGTGCTGGTGGCAACGGATATCGTGTCACGCGGTATTGATGTGGATGATGTACCATTGGTAATCAACTACGATGTGCCACGCGATGCAGAGGACTATGTACACCGTATTGGTCGCACAGCACGTGCGGAAAACAAAGGTGAGGCCATCACATTAGTGAGTCCTGAAGATAAGCGATTCTTTAATAAGATTGAGCGATTCTTGCAGAAGGTTATAGATCGGATTCCCTTGCCTGCCGAGCTTGGAGCTGCGCCAGATAGTAGCGTATGTTCACTTGCTGCTGACGACCGTAAGCCGTCTTCCAAGCGCCGAAAAGGCGGCTGGCACGCTGGGCGTAATCGCAAGCCGAAGCATAATCGCCAAGCATCTCATAAGCAATAGCGATATTGGCCGCAGCACATGCTGCGGCTTTTTTGTCCTTGCTATCTACAATAGTAAGCCACTGATTGATAGCACTATTCCAGCGTTGCAAGCGAAAAGCATCCAAGCCTGCTTGCAGGTCGGGCAATTCGTAGATATAGCGGCGGGTAGTTTGCCAAGAGGGGGCGAAACTACTACCCATGCGGTTTCCCAATTCGCGTGCGAGATAGAGTAACGCCTCTTGGCGAGAAGGCAAGTCGCTAAGGCTTTGTGCACGAGTGTAGTGTAGGTTGCTCTCCCAGAGGAGTGTATCTGCTTGTGTGAAAGTAGCTTCGCGTGTTTGACCTGCATAGTGAATCGTCCAATGGGACTGGGCATATGCTTGCAAGTAGGCGTAATAGGTACCTTCATCGGTAGGGAAGCTTTCCACAACATCGTATAAAACGAGTTGGTTGAGCGTCAAAAGCGCATCTGCTTGATAATCGGCACATAGGCGCTCTGCTTGCGAGAAAGTGAGCGGGGTGCGAGAATAGTAATTGGTGGAGTGATTTTGCGAGATATCCATCAGTTCGACGGTATTAAACTCGCCTGTCGATTCCATGCTTTGGGTCGTAGCAAAAAGGCAATAGAGTACGCTGCGAGAGAGATCGATTTCGACATTTCCCTTGTTTTCTCCATCTAGTATGGTCGAGTGTCCGAAGTCTTTGGGTTGAACCAAAGCATTGTTCACTACCAAAATACGACTATTGTTTTTCAGTTCGGAGCGCTCTGCAGGGTAGCGTTCGTCCACCGAGAAATACCATTGCTGTTGTGCGTTTATAGGAAGAGAGCAAAGAACCAAGAGCAAAGAGCAAAGACGGATTACTTTCGACTTTGGAAGACTAAAGTGTTTAATCTTTATTCTTTGTTCCTTATTCATAATTCAAAACCAGTTTATAATTTTCGTATCCGCCACTCTTTTGGGTAGAGGTTGTTACAATGGTTACCCACATTCTTCACAAAGCCGAGAGGGACATTCTCATAGGTCACCATCACTACGCCTGCGGCAGCGTTAGGCAGGGTCAATGCTTCGTTGCGTAAGTAAGAGAGTGCTTGATCTAGAGTGAGTTCGACTTTGTTAAAAGCATTTTTATTAACATCCTTGAGCATCGCCAGAGCATGTTGAGGCACAACGGTCTTGCCACGCAGTTCGCCTATACCAAAGCCTGTGCTGATACAAATGAACTGCGAGTTGAGGAACTCGATGAGTTGTTTGTATTTGGCAGGATAAGCCACCACGAAGCGGTCTTGTTGGCGGATAGTCCATTGTTCGGGATGCTGAAGCCAACTTTGCATAATATCCTTAAACTCTACGGTTTCAGAAACAGAGTTCTTCTGTTTAGGAATACGGAAAGTACCTGTAGCGACACCACGTTTGCGGAAAGCACAGATATAGAACCCTTCGCCTTTGGTTTTGTGTGGATAGAAGTGATAGCCAGGTTTGCCCTCGGTGATTCCCCATGCTGGATCATGGCTGATAGGTAGTATCTCGGCTCCCAACTCATCGGCAATCCATTGAGCATTCTTCTCGTTTTCTTCGCGGTTGAAGGTGCAAGTGGAATAGATAAGTATGCCGCCTGGTTTGAGCGCATCCCACACATCATCGAGGATATCGCATTGGCGCTCAGCACATTCCTGCACATTGCGCATACTCCATTCGGCGATCGCACCCTCATCCTTGCGGAACATACCTTCGCCTGAGCATGGAGCATCTACGAGGATACAATCGAAGAGCTCGGGCAGTTTGTTGCCAAAGTCAGCCGCAGGGTTGTGGGTTACTACGGTGTTGCCGTTGCCCCATTTCTGGATATTCTCCGAGAGGATAAACACGCGCTGACGCACTACCTCGTTGCTAACGAGTAAGCCCTCGTTGCCAAGGAACTGGCTGATAAGGGTAGACTTGCCACCTGGTGCAGCGCAGAGGTCAAGGACGATACTATCTGGCTTCAGGTACTGTTGAAGCACCTCACCAACGAACATACTACTGGCCTCTTGCACATAGTAGCAACCTGCGTGCAGAAGCGGATCAAGGGTAAACTGCGGACGACGACTGAGGTAGTATCCATCTTCGTGCCAAGGTACCTCTTCGGTGTCGGCGTCGAAGGTGAGATAGTCTAACTTGTCGTTTAGACGAATAGATGTAACTGGTTCCAACTCAAGTGCTTGGCAAAGCTGTTGCACTTCCTCAGGCGACATCTGTTCGTGAAGATTTTCTATGAAGTCTAATGGTAACATCAAGTTAAATAAAGTTGAAAGGTTTCGCGCGCGTTGCCTAATTTCAAAGTTTCATTGCACGCTGCATTTCTCTTTTGTCATCCGCTGCGCGGAGGGCTTGGCGTTTGTCGTAGGTGTGTTTACCTTGACAAAGGGCTATTTCCATCTTCGCAAAACCACGTTCATTGATGAAGAGGCGGAGTGGGATGATGGTTTTACCCGTGTCCTTGACCTGTTTTTCCAGTTTGCGCAACTCCTTCTTGGTCATCAGCAGTTTGCGGTCGCGCTTGACCTCGTGATTGGTGTAACTACCAAATCGGTACTCAGCAATATGCATCTGTTTGACCCAAAGCTCCATGCCGACAAACTGGCAGTAGGTGTCTGCCAGCGACGCTTTGCTCTCGCGGATAGACTTGATCTCCGTGCCATAAAGCTGGATACCTGCCACATAGCGATCCAGTATCTCGTAGTCAAACGAGGCACGGCGGTTCTTAATATTGACATCACTTTTCAGGCGCATACTCCCACAAGTACATAAATTTTTGCAAAAGTACTATATTTTTACGAATTGGGCAAGTTTTTTCATATCTTTTCTTGCACATATACATTTTTTTTACTACTTTTGCACGTTATTTGTGACTATTTTCAACAACAATACAAACACTTATTATTTAATAATGAAACAACATACATTAAAATCTTCTTTCTCTTTTGAAAGCAAAGGATTGCATACTGGGTTATACTTGCATGCTACATTTCTTCCTGCGGAAGAAAATACTGGCATTCGCATTTGCCGAACCGATTTGGAAGGACGTCCTACCTATGACGCCATTGCCGATTATGTGACCGCCACCGAACGTGGCACCGTACTTGAGCGTGGTGCATGGAAAGTATCTACCGTGGAGCATGCCCTCTCCGCTCTCTATGCTTTTGGTGTAGACAACTGCCTTATTGAGATTGATGGGCCAGAGATGCCTATACTAGATGGCAGTGCAAAATATTATGTCAAAGCCATACAAGAGGTAGGATTATTAGAGCAAAATGCCGAGCAGAAAGTGTTTGTCGTCACCGAACCTATCGAATATCTTTCCGAGCGAGGTAACAAAATGATGATTCTTCCATGTGATCATTACGAAGTAGAGGTCACTATCACCTACCCTACTGGATTATTGCGCGAACAAAAGGCAGAACTCTACAACCTCAATGAATATGGTCGAGAAATTTCATCTGCTCGTACATTTTGTTTCGTACGAGAAATTGAACCCTTGCTACGTATGGGACTCATCAAAGGAGGAGATTTACAGAATGCGTTAGTTATTTATGAAACTCCTATGTCGCAAGAGGGATTAGACTATATGACAGATAAACTTGGACAACCTCGACTTGACGCTTCTAAACTTGGATATTTAAGTCCTTTGAATTATCCCAACGAACCTGCTCGCCATAAATTATTGGATTTGATTGGTGATATGTCTTTGCTTGGATGTCGATTACAAGGTAAAATCATCGCTCTTCGACCAGGTCATACATTTAACACGCAATGCGCCAAACGCTTGAGAAATATGGTGATTAAATAATCGTATGAAACGAGAAAATTTTCCTATATTAAACGAGTTAGTCCACGGGCAAAAGTTGGTGTATTTGGATAATGCAGCGACTACGCAAAAGCCACAATTGCTGATAGATGCCATCGCAAAGGCGTATAGCCATTGGAACGCAAATGTGCACCGCGGAGTGCACCATTTGAGTCAAGTGGCAACGCAAAAGCACGAGGAAGCGCGCCAGAAAGTTGCCAAACTCATCCACGCACAATCAGAAGAGGAGATTATTTTCACCAAAGGCACTACCGATAGCATCAATATGCTGGCACGAAGTTTTGGAGACGCAATGGTAGGAGAGGGGGATGAGATTATCGTTAGTCAGTTGGAGCACCACTCGAATATTGTACCTTGGCAAATGCTCTGTGAACGCAAGAAAGCGGTGTTAAAGGTAATTCCTTTACAAGAGGATTTATCGCTCAATATAGAGGCATTCAAGGAGATTCTGAACGAAAAGACACGCTTGGTGTCGGTAGCACATGTGAGCAATGTATTGGGTGTTGTGAACCCGATAGAAGATATTATTCGTTTGGCACATGAGAAAGGTGTAGCAGTTTGCGTAGATGGTGCACAGTCGGTGCCTCATTTAGCAGTAGATGTACAGAAATTAGATTGCGATTTCTTGGTGTTTAGTGCACATAAGATGTACGGTCCAACGGGCTTGGGCATACTGTACGGCAAGAAAGAGTGGCTCGATAAGTTGCCTCCAACTGAGGGTGGGGGAGAGATGATTGAGCATGTAAGCTTTGAGAAAACAACATACAACGTATTACCTTACAAGTTCGAAGCTGGTACACCCAATTACATAGGTAGTTATGCCTTTGGCAAAGTGATAGATTTTGTACAAGAGGTCGGTTTAGAGCAGATTGCCGAACACGAACACAAATTGGCAAAGTATCTTGAAGCGCAGTTGGCATTGCTACCAAATGTACGAGTGTATGCAGCAGGACTTCCCAAGGCGGGTGCTGTTTCGTTCAATGTTTATCGCGAAGATGAAGCATTGATTCATCCGTTTGATGTGGGCGTTTTGCTTGACCGACAAGGGATTGCAGTACGAACTGGTCACCATTGCGCAGAGCCGCTGCTTGACTATTTGCAGGTACCAGGCACGGTGCGCGCATCAGTAGCGATATACAACACCATTGAGGATATTGATGCGTTTGTGGTGGCTCTGAAGAAGGCAATAATGATGCTTCAATAAGTTCGATCTACAAGTATTCTTCCATGAAATACTCATACTTGATATGGATTATTTTATTATGTATTGAGTGTGAGTTTCTTTTTGCCCAAGACTCGCTAACAATTATCTCCTATAACGTCGAGAATCTGTTTGATTGTGAGCATGATACACTGAAAAACGATTTCTCTTTTCTTCCTAATGGGGATTATCATTGGACGTATCATAGGTATCAAACCAAACTGAATCGAATAGCACAAGTGTTGGTAAATATCTCTGGCTGGGAAGCGACTCCGCTGATAGGACTATGCGAAGTAGAAAATGAGCGATGCTTACACGATTTGTGTGTTCGATTAAAGCGCTTTCATTATAAATATGTGCACTATGATAGTCCAGACGAACGAGGAATAGATGTGGCATTGCTATATGATAGCACGCAAGTAAAAGTACTGAATAGCAAACCGTTACATGTGGATTTACAGGGTGATAATACACGCGATATTTTATATACAAGTGTACTGATTCACGGACATGACACATTACATACAATGGTATGCCATCTGCCTTCCGCTTTAGGAGGAGAAACTGCCACCGAATGGAAACGCTATGTATCGAAACAACTGATTCAGCAGCAGATTGATAGTATCTTGAACCTACAACCTAATGCAAAGATTGTGGTTATGGGCGATATGAATTGCGAACCCAAAAATGATTTGCGAGGATTGAATAACATGATGATTAAACAATGTGGAACCGAGCAAGGAACGCACAAGTATCAAGGTCGGTGGTCGTGTTTGGATCAATTCTACCTATCTTCTGCGCTTGCACCACACGCTAATGCGCATATTTTCTCTCCAAAATGGCTATTAGAAGAAGATAGCAAGTATCTTGATAATAAGCCCAAACGCACCTATATTGGTTATCGTTATCATGACGGATATTCAGACCATTTACCAGTTTTTATCAAGCTTGCGAAATAAAAAATTCTTACCTATACCACACTTAAATTCATTTAAAAATCAAAATTAGCTCATTTTATTTGCCAATATGCAATTTTTTCACTACTTTTGCATAGTTTTTTGTTTTCGCATCACTATTATTGGCAAATAAAAACGATATTTATTATGACAAATATGAATTACATTCATCCTGAAGCTAAGCTTCATCCTTCTGTACAAGTCGGTCCATTTTCTTGCATTCATGGCGATGTAGAAATTGGCGAAGGAACCATTATTGATAGCAACGTTACCATACATGATGGTGTACGTATTGGCAAAAACTGCCATATCCATGCAGGAGCTGTTATTGGTGGAGATCCACAAGACTTGAAGTATAAAGGCGAAAAAACATACGCCATCATCGGCGATAATACGACTATTCGCGAGTTTGCAACCATCCACCGAGGCACGGCCAGCAAGGGAAAAACTGTTGTCGGGAACCATTGCCTTATCATGGCATATTGCCATGTAGCACACGATTGCTTACTTCACGACCATATCATTATGTCCAATGCCACACAACTCGCAGGGGAAGTAGTAGTTGAAGATTGGGCTATTATTGGTGGAGGCAGTTTAGTACACCAATTTAGCCACATCGGAGCACATGTGATGATACAAGGAGGATCAAAGATTAACAAAGATGTTCCCCCATATATCATTGCTGCACGCGAACCCATCTCTTATTGTGGTATCAACTCTGTTGGATTAAACCGCCGTGCATTCACACAAGAACAGATTACCGCTATTCAGAATACCTATCGCATTTTATACCTATCTGGTTTAAATGTCACACAAGCTATCGAACAAATAGAAACTACTCTACCATCTAGTCCAGAGCGTGACCTTATTCTTGATTTTATTAAAAACTCATCACGAGGAGTTATCAGAGGGTATAATTAAGTTGTGACAAACAAATAGATGTACATTAAACCTCAAGAGTATCTTCCTGCTCTTGAGGTTTCTTTTTATTTCATACCTTATAATATCTATTTTCCATAACATTCCGCTGCATACAGCTCATATTCCTCATTGAATATCTTTATCATTCTCTGATACCTAAATCCCAACTTCTGATACAACTTCTTCGCCGTGTTCATGGGCTCTACTGCCAACGTCACCACGCCTATTCCCTGTTCTCTCGCCATTGCCTTCGCTTTTTCTATCAACGCTGTTCCCACGCCTTGATTCCTGTAGGGTAGGGAGACCGACAAACTGTCGATATAGAACTCTCCTGCCTTTGCTTCATCTTCCATATCGTCCCATCCTTTGCCAAAAGCCACATCAAACAGCCCTTTCAGCTGCGGATACATCCTATCTCTCTGCACGCGGTAATGTTCCCCGTTCACAGCAATCATCATTCCTGCCCTCTCTCCATCCACTTCGGCTATCCAAGTGTTCCTGTAACTATAGTGCGTATCTTCTTGCGCACACACATTCTTCAATGTCCTAATCCACTGATTATAAAGTGCTTTATCTTCCAATAAAAATGCATAATATATCCCCTCCGCGATATACGCCACATCTTCTTTCGTTGCTTTTCTAATCCTAATCATATTTGCCCATATTTTTGTCACAAAGAAATTGTTGTCGATTATTTTATTCTCCGCACAAAATTACTGCTTTTTCTTCACATATGCAAATACAACCTATTTTCTTTTCCACTTCTTCTCTCTATATTCCTCCACTTCTACCTTTATCTTTTCGCTATCAACTACGGTAGATATACGGTACATATACGATACATATACGATAGATACACGATAGATTAGTATAGGTGTACCCTGAAATGCAACTATCAATCCCGTTACTGATTTAGTGCTCGGAGCTAATTTGCTGAGTAAAAAATCGCCCCTAAAAGCGATTTTTCTTGCTCAATCAAAAATATTTCACTACCTTTGCAACCGATTCGGTAAAGCGTTACCCATCACTACATATTTTAGTATAGCGTTATAAGCCAAACTTGATTTGTTGAAAACTGGACACTTTCAATAATCATTAATTACTCAAGTACGGTTTTATGTACGCTCACGTTATTAGCGTGAGTTTTCTGTGCATAAATTTGAGTAATTAAGGTAGTCCAGAATCCTCAACAAATCAAATTGAAGCGAACGAAAGTTCACGCTTTTTGTATGTATGTACGAACAAAATAATATACTATAAATCAACAATTTAAACGGAGTATGCCGAAAATCCGAAGAAGAGTAGGCAAAAAAACATACTACCATGATTATTCAATTAGTTTCATTTCCAAAGTATCAGCGTCTTACAGCTGCAGAATGTACAAATCGCATGGATATTATTTCAATGATTCTTACATCCAGTAAGGCTGACTTTATTATGTTTAGCGAGCATGTATTAAAATCTGAGGATGACTTATATGCTTTGTTAAAATTTCGCAAATATAACAAGAATATTACTGCGTTATTTGAACTTAAAGAATCAAATGGTTTAAGTGGTAATCGATTATATTTACTTCAAAATGGTTTTATTAGAGAACTTCGTCATCAACTAATTTCAACAGCGAATGAAATAAACGAAGATACTGTTGATGCGCTATTAAAAGAATTTAAGCGACGTCGACAATTTGATGTCAATGGCAAGCGTTTCCTTATAGTTCAATGTGGCGAAAATAATATTTTAAAAGGAACTACAGGATGTGCAGAGTTTCGCCTAAAAGACACCCAACCTGAACAACATAGTCAATTTGAGAAGTTGCTTAATAATGTAGATATAGTTTTAAATCCTGTACATACTCGTTGGGGAAGATTCGCTAATTTCCTAACTCGAATTAGAAAATTTAGTGATAACAACAGATATTGTTTCTCTTGTACACAAATGGAAGGAAATCAACTTCAGAGTGCGAGAGAAAATCCAACACATAATACTACACACGTGGCTATGTATAACCAAGAACTGATTACACCCGTCTATACGAACGAAGATGAGAATTATCTAATACAATCATACGAGATAGAATAACATCTGCATCGCGAAAAGTTCGTGGCAACTTTTTCGCGATGAAAATATAAACCACAAAAATAGGGGCTTAACACCCCTATTTTTTATTGCCTATTATCTCTCAAAACGCTGTAATTATTACCCTTTTACATCACCAGCAACGCCGAAATAGCGGTCAGAATCGCCTCCAAATTGCTAAATACCGCGTACCCAACAGCCACACTTCCTGTTCCGCCAACGAGTAACCAGCGAACGGCATCCATCCGCATGGCCAACCGCTCCAACATGGTGTACCTACGCAAACTCTCTTGCAACTCACTGCTGGGCGATGGCATAAGATTAATCTGACGAATCGTATCCGCCATAAACGCCTCACTATCTTTCACTTGCGGAGCACTCGCCTGCAAACGCTTTTTTATTTTAGTATTGGTTATCATATTCGTCTTGGTTCCTTGTTCCTTATTTCTTACTCAAAATCGCCTTCAGTTTCTTTCTTGCTCTAAAGAGCATCACCGCAAGATGGGTTTCCGATATTTCGGTTATCTTGCTAATCTCTCGAATACTTTTTTCTTCCAAATAATATAGTATCACCACTGCCTTCTCTTGCTTCGGCAACTTGTCAATCGCCTGATACAGTGGCTCATAGCGAAAAGCACTATCTGTCTGTTCGCTGGCCAATTCCGTATCAACGCTCTCATAGTTCTCCACCGCTACGCGATGGGTATTCCAGTACTTATTTTGTTCGTTAAGGTATTCGTTGTAGGCAATCCGAAATACCCATGTCTGCAAAGCAGACCTGCCCTCAAAGGTAGCACAATGCAAATATGCCTTCAAAATCGCCTCTTGTGCAAGATCGTTAGCCAGTTCTTCATCGCCATGAGTCAGCACGAGCAGGAATCGCCGAAGGGACTCCTGCATGCCGCCAATGGCGGAAATAAACTGCTGCTTATCCATAAAGTGATGAAAAACAAGTGATTTTGAAAAATAAGTCAGACAGACAAACGCAGCTTATTCTTTTTCAACAAGTTCTTTTTCCTCTTTCTCAGTCTCCTTCTTGAGATAATTCTTTGCAACAAAAAATGTAATCAGCAATGCCAAACCAACGCCGCCAATGATAGCTCCAAAAGTTAAAAAGGCAGCTGTTGCACCAACAGGACCATCAATATGGGCATAGAGTGCAACGCCTAACAGCCCCAAACCTACAAAAGAGAAGATGCTTCCCCAGCGCAAGTTATTCAGCACAGACCTTTTTAGGTTTCCATGTTTTGCGGGTTTTGCGGGCTCTTGCAGCGCCTCTGCCATAGATTTGAAGTCAAGGTTGGTGCTATCACCCTTCTCAATCATTTTTGCCATGAGTTCAGTTTGTCGCTCAATCTTGTACCGACGGTTCTTCAAATACTGGATAACGGCTGTCAGAACAAAAGATGGTATCAAACCAAAAATAAGAACAAGAGCAAAAATACTGTCCAAGTCAACTTTATAAAATTCCATAATACATAATTTAATAAGTTTAACAAATCGTTTTCTATCGCTTCTTTGCGACTACACCCATTAGACAAATGAGAAAAAGAAAATATTACAAACGACTGTTATTTTTTCTAACAAAACACATCATTTTGCCTGTGTCATGTTCCACGCTCCTCAAAAATATTCAATTCTCAGGGCGTTATTTTACCATTAAAATGCTCGTAAAGCTTTGTGCCTGAGCGAGTTCCGAGCAAATCAATCCACTCCTCTAATTTCGCACTTCTAGCACGCGCCACAGAACCAAAACGTTGCAGTATCTTCTGCTTAGTAACTGCGCCAACTCCTTGAATATCATCGAGTTCGCTCTTTATTTGTGCCTTACTACGCTTCTTTTTGTGGTAACTGATGGCAAACCGATGTACCTCGTCCTGTATCTCAACCATCAGACGGAAGATCTCGTCCGTCACTTTCATACCAAACTCCTGAACAGGGTCGCCATAGAGTAGGGTATTTGTCCTATGCTTGTTGTCCTTCTTCAGTCCCGCAATTGGAATTTGCAAACCCAACTCTCCTTCCACTACCTCACGAATAGCACTCATTTGCCCCAGTCCTCCATCGGCAATAATCAAGTCGGGTAGGGGACTGCCTTCCTCCATCAATCGGCTATATCTCCTTCTCACTACCTCACGCATACTCGCGTAGTCATCGGGACCTTCCACTGTCTTTATCTCAAATTTCTTATACTCGCTCTTGCACGCGCGTCCCTTCTTAAAGACCACGCAACCTGCCACTGCATTGCTTCCCTGCGTGTTCGAGTTATCAAAACTATCTATCCACATCGGCATTGTAGGCAAGCCCAGCAACTTCTGCAACCCACCCAAGATACGCACCGCGCGTTGGTCTGGATTTAGCTTATCATCTTGCTTTATGCGGTCTTTCTTATACTGCTGAACATTCTGCATCGCCAAATCCAAGAGCTTCTTTTTATCGCCTCCCAGAGCGATATTCACATGCAGATTTTCATCAATTATCTCCGGAATAAACGGAACAATCACCTCTTTTGTTGTACTCCCCAACTGCTCCCTCAATTCGTATATACCCATCGCCAAGATCTCCTCTCGGCTCTCATCCAATTGCTTCTTATATTCAATAGTCTGCCCCTGTACAATACTGCCTCTATGCACATGCAGCATGCTGATATATACATTCTGCCCCATTTCATCGTAGCCAAACACATCCACATCGCCCGCATGCGAGTTCGTGATAATCGTTTTACTGGTAAATTGTTCGATGAAATCGAGCTTTTCTTTCAGTCTGCCTGCCTCCTCATACCGCATCTCTGCGGCTGCTTGCATCATCTCTGCCTCTATCTGCTTGCTAATCTCTTGTGCATCGCCTCGAATAATCTTCCGCGCAGCATCAATATACTCCATATACTGCTCATGGCTCACTTTTGCTTCGCATATGCCGCAGCAATTACCCAAATGATACTTCAAGCACACGCGATATTTCCCCATTTCAACGGCACTTTTGCTCATCTGCATGCCACAAGTGCGAATAGGGTAGAGCTTATGGATGAGCTCCAACACCAAGTCCAGTGTATAGCCAAAACTATATGGTCCAAAGTACTCGCCTATACCTTTGATTATCTTCCGCGTCTTGAATATTCTGGGATATTCTTCTCTTGTAATGCAAATACTTGGATAACTCTTTCCGTCCTTTAGCAGGATATTATAGTGGGGCTGATACTGCTTAATGAGGTTATTCTCGAGCAAAAACGCATCCTGCTCGCTATTCACCACCACATATTTGATGTCCGCAATACTCTGAACCAGCAGTTTAGTTTTGTAGCGATCCTGCTCTTTATGAAAATAACTACTTACCCTACGCTTTAGGTTCTTCGCCTTACCCACATAAATCACTTCCCCTGCTTCATTGAAGTATTGGTACACCCCTGGCTCTTCAGGTATGCGCTGAAGTAGCTCTTGTATATGTGGATTTTTAGACATTTATTCCGATAAAATCGGAGCAAATTAGCAACTCAGCAAGCTACTAACCTCTACATCGTCACCAAACACTTTTCTGCCGTTCAAGAACTCCAACTCAATAATAAAGTTGATATACACTTTCTTTACATTGAATTTCTTTACCAGTTCCAGCGCAGCAGCCATCGAGCCACCAGTAGCCAGCAAGTCGTCATGCAGCAGTACCACATCATTTTCATTCAGCGCATCTGCGTGAATTTGAATAGTATCTACGCCATATTCTTTTGCATAACTCACTTCTATTGTTTCTGCTGGCAACTTACCAGGTTTGCGGATAGGCACAAATCCTGCACCCAGTTCCATTGCCACCGCAGGTGCCAAAATAAAGCCGCGCGACTCAATACCCACCACTTTTGTAATACCGTATGCACGATACAGGTTGGCGATCTCATCTTTCATCCATTTCAAATACTCTGGATTACTCAACACAGTAGTAATGTCCTTAAATACAATTCCCTCTACAGGAAAATCCTTCACATCGCGAATATGCGCGATAATCTCTTCTTGTTTCATATCTTTATTTATTATTAATTATCTGATCAATTATCTTAAATGTTCCACGTGAAACATAATTGCATTGCCTCCATGTTGTCACGGCTTTCTCTCGGTAAAGTCTTCTCTCGTTGTCGTGTCGTTGCCGTCTCGTTGCCGTGTTTCTCTCGTAGTTAGTAGGTAACGTACATGTAATTATCTACCCATCAACACAAGCAATACGCTAATATCATTGGGGCTTACACCGGGTATTCTGCTTGCTTCACCAATAGTGCATGGCTTAATGCGACTGAGTTTCTGACGCGCTTCGGTGCTCAGCGACTGTACACTATTATAGTCAAAATCCTTTGGCAAGTGGATATTGTTCAGGCGTTGCAACTTATCTGCTGCCAGTCGTTCGCGCTCAATATACCCTTTGTACTTGATATTAATCTCTGCGCTCTCTACAATCTCCTCGCTTCTGCTGCCCAGTTGCTCAACCTTATCTTTTAGTTCAGCCACCACTTCTGCCAAGCCTATAATAGTGATATTTGGACGTGCTACAATATCAATCAACTTGCTTGTTTGTTGCAAATCGCCATAGCCCATTGCGTTCAAATACGCATTTATATCTTTACCTTTTACGGAGGTATTGCGTAGCATTTCCGTCAATGCTTGCTCGCCTGCTTGCTTACTCCTTAGCAAAGACAAACGATAGTCGTCTGCCAAGCCCAACTTATAACTGCGCTCCGTCAATCGAGCGTCTGCATTATCTTGGCGTAGCAAGATGCGGTACTCTGCTCGCGAAGTAAACATACGGTATGGTTCATCCACACCTTTGTTTACCAAATCATCAATCAGTACACCAATATAACTCTCATCTCTTGCCAAAGTGAATGGCGCACCACCCGTGATATTCTGATGCGCATTCACACCTGCTACCAATCCCTGACCTGCTGCCTCCTCATAACCCGTAGTACCATTAATTTGTCCTGCAAAGAAGAGGTTCTTAATCATCTTTGTCTCCAGTGTATGCAGCAATTGTGTTGGGTCAAAGAAATCGTATTCTATTGCATATCCAGGGCGATACAACACTGCATTCTCCAATCCCTTCACCGTGCGCAATGCTTGCCATTGTATTTGCCAGGGTAGGGAAGAAGAGAAACCGTTGATATAATACTCGTTCGAATCCACACCCTCAGGCTCCAAGAACAACTGGTGCGCATCTTTCTCAGCAAAAGTAACAATCTTTGTTTCTATACTTGGGCAATATCTCGGACCAATACTCTGTATCTGACCGTTATACAACGGTGAGTCTTCCAATCCACCACGCAGTACATCATGCGTCTGAGTATTGGTATAAGTAATCCAGCAGCTCATCTGCTTCAGCTGGCGTTGTACGGTATCCAAATACGAGAACTGATGGCTATCGTTATCGCCCAACTGCTCTGTCATCTGCGAGAAATCAATACTCCTCTTATCTATACGCGCAGGCGTACCCGTCTTCATTCTATCGGTTGCAAAACCCAATTGGCGCAACTGCTCCGTGATACCAAAACTACTTGGCTCCGATATTCTTCCTCCCTCAATCTGTGTTCGCCCAAAATGCAACAAACCATTCAAGAAAGTACCATTGGTCAATATCACCGCCTTTGCCTGCATCTCTATACCGAGCAAGGTCTTTACTCCCTTGACTTCGCCGTCTTTTATCACCAATTCCACCACCGTGTCTTGCCAGATATCCAGATTAGGTGTATCTGTCAAGATATTCACCCATTCCTCAATAAAGCGTTTTCTATCGCTCTGACTACGTGGACTCCACATAGCAGGACCCTTACTGCGATTGAGCATACGAAACTGAATAGCACTCCTGTCCGTCACAATACCCATTTGTCCCCCCATCGCATCTATCTCTCTGACTATCTGACCTTTAGCTATTCCGCCAACAGCAGGATTACAACTCATCTGACCAATCTTGTTCATGTCCATCGTGATGAGCAATGTCTTGCTACCCATACGAGCAGCAGCACTGGCTGCTTCGCAGCCTGCATGTCCTGCACCTACTACAATAATATCGTACTTAAATTCCATATAATCAATCACTTACTTTCCAATTACTCTGTTTCTATGATGCCATCTCCCTTGTCCACTAAAACTGCTTTTGCCTATCGTTCGTTGTGGAGGAAGAAAAGCATCCTCCAAGTGTGTTACCTCCTTCACCTCATGCGTAGTAGCATCCATCGTAATACCAATAATATCAAAACGGGGTGTCAACTCTATCTTGTGAAACTTAATATACGCATTGGCTGCAGCAGCCATACGACGACGTTTCAGTTCATCCACAAATTCTTCAGGACGTTTGCCACCAAACGATGAGGTTCTTGTCTTCACCTCCACAAAAGCAATCTCCTTCTTGCTCACAGCAATCACGTCCATCTCCAAATGCCCGAACTTCCAGTTCATATCCACTACACGAAAACCTTTCTCCCGCATGATCTTAGCAGCCAACTCCTCGCCAATCTGTCCTATGATATTATGCTCTGCCATTATCCTTGCATCTTATTCACGCGCGCAGCATCCAGTCGCAGCATAATCGCCAGCAATATCGTAAATCCCCACAGCGAAGAACCACCATAACTAAAAAATGGCAACGGAATACCAATCACAGGCAGCAATCCCAGCACCATACCAATATTGATTGTCACGTGGAACAATAATATGCTCGCAACACTATACGCATATATTCTACTAAATGTATCTCGCTGACGTTCAGCAATATAGATAATCCTCAATATCAATGCCAAATATAGCAGCAGTAATCCAGCAGATCCCACAAATCCCCATTCTTCTCCTACTGTACAGAAGATAAAGTCTGTATCTTGTTCTGGCACGAACTTTAGTTTTGTTTGCGTGCCTTGTAGAAAACCTTTTCCCGTCGCCTGCCCCGAACCAATAGCAATCAATGACTGATTCACATTATATCCCGCGCCATGCGGATCATCTTTCATGCCCAATAATACCTCAATACGAATGCGTTGGTGAGGTTGGAGAATATTGTGGAAAGCATAGTCACAGCCTTGGCACAGCACCGCAGTAGTCATCACAAATGCCACGATCCAACCCATACTACTTTTCCTATATTTCACCGCCTGCACAAGCAGATTAATAGCCGTAAACGCCAAACAGGTCAAGGCAATATAATTGAAATTAACCGACAGCCATATATTGAGCAACAATCCTATTCCATAACAAACCACCACACCTATACCAACAATAACCAACGAACGAAAATCTCTCTCCTTAAACGCCAACAACCCCATCACAATCGCCTCTATCACTAGTGTACTTACCAAGATACCTACATTGCCCAAACCTATTGGCAATGCCGTCTCACCGAATAATATCACTAATATGAATAATACTACACACGCCAATCCACCCGAAAGCACATAGCCCGACATACCTTGACGGTAGAACACCAATAAGAACGAAGCAAACACCAATGCCGACCCTGTTTCTCGCTGAGCCACCATGATAATCAGCATAGGCACACCTATCAAAAGGAAAGGTACGATCAAATCGCGCAAATCACGCACTTTATAGCCATATTGGCTCATGTATTTGGCTACTGCAATAGCCGTGAAACACTTGGCAAACTCAGCTGGCTGCAAACTAATCGGACCTATCGTCAGCCACGACAGCGAACCTTTGATATCACGCGCAAAAATAGGCGTGATTATCAACAACACTATCATTACTCCATAGAAGATATAACCCAAAATATCATACGCTTTCTCCTCTATCATCAGTATGATTCCACCTATCACAACAGCCGTGGCAAGCCATACCAACTGCTTACCTGCGCGGTTGGAGAAGTCCCAAATACTCGTTTGATCGAATGAGTAGCTAGATCCATAGATGTTCAGCCAACCGAACAGCGCAATCACGAGGAACAATCCTATTGTCCACCAGTCAATACCCGATATGATGCTTCTGTTATTCCTCATTTTGTTTATCTATCAAATTCGCATTTACCATGCGGTCATATAGCCACTTTCGCTTGATTTCACCGGTTAAATATTGTTCCATCAGCAATGTTGCTATCGGACATGCCCATGTGGAACCAAAGCCCGCATTCTCCACCGCCACAGCAATCGCTATCTGTGGGTTATCCATCGGAGCAAAACCGATAAACAATGCATGATCTTCTCCATGAGGGTTCTGCACCGTACCTGTCTTACCACATATCTGCAATTCGGGCACATTATACCATTTTCCCGTTCCTTCCGTCATCACACGTGCCATTCCTCGATGCACCACATCAAAGTGCTTTGCATCAATCGTAGTGTGATGAATCCTCAATTTCATCGAGTCATTTCTATTCAAATGCGGAGTGATATAATATCCCTTATTAGCTATTGCAGCAGTTTGATTGGCCAGTTGCAAAGGTGTTACCAATATCTCACCCTGTCCAATCGACAACGAACGAATTGTAATAGCTTTCCATCCCTTTTTTCCGTAAATCTTATCGTACAATCCTACCGATGGAACCGCACCTTTAGCTTGCTCACTAATATCCGTATCATCAAACCTATTACCCAAACCAAAGCTCATCACGTGCTCTCGCCACGTCTGATAATGTTCCTTGAATTCGGCATTATCATCGCTATATCCATCCTGTTGCAGCAAGTCCTTATACATTGCCCAGAAATATGGATTACAACTCTGCTCTATTCCTTCTTCTAAGTCCACTGGACTACCATGATCGTGCGTACATTTGATAGGATACGATGTCTTTCCATTGCATGGATACTTCGTATGTGGGCTAATCACTCCCTCTTGTAATCCCACTAGTGCCTGTAAAATCTTAAACGTAGAACCTGGAGCATATTGCGCTTGTGTAGCCCTATTCATCAGGGGTTTATGTGGATCATTCAGCAATGCTTGATAGTTCTTTGAGCGCTCCTGACCCACTAATGTGCGAGGGTCCCAATTGGGCGAACTCACCAATGCCAACACTTCTCCCGTCTGCGGTTCAATAGCCACTACACTACCCACCTTACCATGCATCAATTTTTCCGCCAATAACTGTGTTTGAATATCCAATCCCAAATGCAAATCGCTACCAGTAACCGCCTCTTTATCTAATTCGCCATTCTGATATGCCCCCTGTATTCGTCCGCGCGAGTCACGCATTAGTATCTCCACGCCCTTCTCTCCGCGCAAATCTTTTTCGTACGTTCGCTCGATTCCATCGCGTCCAGAATAATCACCTACGCTATAATAACTATCTCGTTCCAAGTCGCGCTGGTTCACTTCTCCCACGCTACCCAGCACGTGCGATGCAATCGGATACATATAATCGCGCAATGTCCTACAGCGTATATCTACACCTGCGTACTTATACAATTCTTGTTGAAGTGCCGCCACATCTTCTTGGTGCAACTGATCCATAAACACTTGGGGTGAATAACGCGAAAATCCTCGATTTCTTCGGGGATTCTGTATGTTTTGCATACGCTCTTCAAATTCTTCAGGGGTAATTTGCAGCTTCTCACAAAAACTCAATGTATCAAATGCACTATTCTGCATTTCCCTAACGATTACTGTCACCTCATAGATGGGTTGATTAGCAACTAGTAGTTCGCCTTTTCGGTCATAGATAAGTCCGCGCGAAGGATAGATAGTTTGACGTAGTTGAGCGTTGGTTTCGGCTTTTCCTTGAGTAGATTGGTCAATAACCTGCAAAATAAATAATCGTACAATATATGTGAGCACCACCAATATTGCTATGCCCGCTATCACATATCGCCGATTATAATTAGGGTCATTTATCATTTCCTAAAGATATCATATCCCATGATAATCAATATAGTAAGTGTGCTGCTAATTAATGTCTGCACCAGTACCATCCACCAGTTATGCCAGCTCCATGCTTCTAGCGAGAATACCATTAAATGGTGAACCACTGTTAATATTGACAAACACTTCACATATTCTATTCTGCCTATACTCGCACTGTAAATCTCACCTTTCACACGTTCCAAATCTTGTGTAAGATTGCCTAATAATATAGGACGAAAGAAACTAAACGCCACGCATGCAGCCATATTCACGCCTATCGAACTATGCCATACATCAAACACCAATCCCACTACTGCACCTATCAACATCTCTGCCCAACGTGGAATTTGTACAGGCATATTCATCAAGAATAGCACATATACCATCGGAAAGCCCCAACCTGCAATTTGCAAGTGGTCAAACAGTAGCACTTGTAGCAGTACTACCACTATCAGTCGCACTATTTGTTTAATCCATTCCATATGGTTGCTTATTATTATTGCGCAATACTTGTACGTACCTAAGTGATTTATAATCAGTACTCAACTTCACTATCGTCTGATGATAATTATCGCCTTGACCTAAACTTGTCTCATATACTTCGCCTACCATCACACCTTCGGGGAATACCTCAGTCAGTCCGCTTGTTACAACGGTATCTCCTTGATTCACATCTATGTGCCTTGCTATCTCTGTCAAGTTTACGTAGTGGCAATTGCGGCCATCCCATGCAGTCCCCCCTATCTGACCATTATTTTTCAATCGGCTACTGATGCTTATTTTCGTATGAATAATCGGTACTACCAACGAATATTTCTCACCTACCGCACTCACTATTCCTACCACACCATCTGCACCTACCACACCCATATCCACCTCTATACTATCACGCAAACCCTTATTGATAGTCAAATAGTTATGCTGTTTATTGGTGGTTATCCCCACCACCTTGGCAGGGATATATTCCCAGTCCAAATGGCTATACAAATAACTTGAATCGCGCTCCGTTTGCTCCTCTATCTGATTACCAAGCCACATCAATTCTTCCTTCAACCGAGCATTCTCCGCTGTCAAGACTTCATTCTCTGTACGTAAACGAAAATACCCCACAATATTTGTTTTCATCCCCTCCACACCTGCTACCACACGATTAGCACTCGACCATACCGCACTCTGCTGATACTCATTATTCGTGCATATCAGTATAAACGCAACAACTTCCAGCATCAAAAAGATTAGGAAGTTGCTATAACGCGTTAAAAACTGTAGCAGGTTTCTCATACAGTTTGTATATTTGGGTTTTTCTTAGCGAATCAAGAAACCAAAGTTGTTCACATTCTTCAGTGCCACTCCTGTTCCGCGGGCCACTGCATGCAATGGATCTTCTGCCACATGAAATGGAATAGTAATCTTATCCGTCAAACGCTTGCTCAATCCGTGCAACTGTGCACCACCACCGGTCAAGTATATTCCACGCTTCACAATATCAGCATACAACTCAGGTGGAGTAGCTTCCAACGCTTGCAGAATAGCATTTTCTATTTTCGCAATACTCTTCTCAAGGCAGTGCGCTATCTCTTGATAACTTACTGGCACTTGCATTGGCAACGCTGTCACCTTGTTTGGACCAATCACCATATAATCTTCTGGAGCATCTTCCAATTCTGGCAAAGCACTACCCACTTGCATCTTTATACGCTCTGCTGTTGGCTCATCAATGCGCAAATTGTGCATGCGACCCATATACTCCACGATGTCAGCATTTAGATCATCACCGGCCACCTTGATGGACTTATTTGCCACGATTCCACCGAGAGAAATCACCGCAATCTCAGTCGTACCACCACCTATATCTACCACCATACAGCCCTCTGGACTCTCAACATCAATGCCCATACCTATTGCTGCTGCCATTGGCTCATAAATCATATACACATCGCGTCCACCTGCGTGTTCACTACTGTCACGCACCGCACGAATCTCAACCTCTGTACTGCCCGAAGGAATACATACCACCATACGAATATTGGGCGTAAACAATTTGTTTTGCTTAGGAATCATCTTTATCATTCCTCTAATCATCATCTCGCAGGCGTAGAAATCGGCAATCACACCATCGCGCAAGGGGCGTACTGTACGAATCAGTGTTCCGCCTTTACCAATCATCTGTTGCGCCTTACGACCTACCGCCACCATCTTGTTGTCTGCCATACTGATTGCCACCACCGATGGCTCATCCACCACCACTTTGTCGTTACAAATGATGATGGTGTTCGCTGTACCAAGGTCAATGGCAATTTCTTGTGTTAATGAAAATAGTCCCATTTTGCTTTATAAATATATTAAGGTGTTATTTTATTTTTCGTGCCCTCTTACCCAAATTCCATAAAATCGCACAAAGGTACAAAAAAAAATGTATATGCGCAAGAAAAATCTAATTATTGCAAATAAATTTATCAATTTCCTCTTGCAGCGTATTGAGGAAGTGAGCAGCGTGGGCGCCATCCATCTGGGCATGGTGAAACTGAAAAGATAATATTAAGGTAGTTCTAAACCAACTGCGATGATACTTACCCCAAATAATATATGGATTATTATATATGCCGCTATACATGCCACCCGCAAATTCCAATTCCGTATCCACAATAGCCGAGGTGCCTATCACCATAAATTCCTGCGAAAGATCGCGGTCAATGCAGGTTTGAGCGACCTGAGTGGTATATTTCATATAGTCGTTACAGTAAGTATCAAAATCGCCATCAAAAGCAATGTCGCACGAACTGACATCGCCTCTATGATTCTTGACCATGGTATTGATAGCAATCTTGTCGAACTGCATGAGTTGATCACCTACAGGCAAGAGATAAAACTCTTTTTGATGAATAGCGGCTTTGCCAATGCAATAATCGAGCAGCATGTTGAACTTCAAATGCTTTCGACGACTAATTCGCACAAGATTGGTGACATCCAAGCGTTTAACAAAAACAAGCATAGGATTTGGAGCATTCTTCCAAATCTCGAATTGAGCTGCGCGAGGAGTATCTTGTGGATTGACAGAAATCATACAAAACAAAGGGGCAAACTACACCTTAAATAATAAAAATAGAATTAATTAAAGTTTCCTTTATTATTATTGGTTGGGGAAAATGTGGAAAACGTGCGTATTTATCTTGTTATTAGTAGGTTAGAAGGAATATTTATTGGCGTTTGATTGTTGATAAGATTGATAAGTTTGGGTTATCAAATCTCATCAACAATATAAGTTAGCCATTGTTGAAAACTTGTTTATAACCACTTTTTCAACTTGAAAATAAGCAAGATAGCCAGTGTGAAAACAAGCATTAGTCCAATAGCAAATGGATAGCCGAGTTTCCAACTGAGTTCGGGCATAAAGTCGAAGTTCATACCATACATGCTGGCAATCAATGTAGGTGGGAGGAATACCACATTCACCACGGTGAAGATCTTAATAATCTTGTTCTGCTCGATATTAACAAGACCGAGGAAAGTATCCTGGAGGTAGTCCAGACGGTCGAAACCAAAACGGGTGTAATCGAACAGAGAATTGATATCTTTGATAATCATTGTGAGGCGTGGTTGGAGTTCCGTTGGGAAGAAGTCGCACTTGAGGAAGTTGCTAATCACACGTTGTTTATCCATGATGTTTTGACGGATAATGGTGACTTTTTCCTGCAAGTCCTTGATTTGGATAAGTACTTCTTCGTCCACGTGGTCTTTGGCGTTAATTTCACCAGAAAGTTTGGTGATAAGGTCGGTAGTATCCTCGATCATATCCGCATCTTTTTCTACACGTGTTTCCATGAGTGAAACAAGTACGTGGTAGCCCGTTGGGAAGTTGCGTGTGTTTACGAGCATCTTCTTGACCGTCTCGTTGAAACTGGCGAGTTCAACGTCACGTGTGGTGACAAGAATACTGTTTTTGAGGATAAAATTGACGGGCTCTACCTCGAAGTTATCGCGGAGGAAGTTGGAGTTAGCCACGATGGAATCGTCGGTTTGGATATAACGAGATGACATCTCAATCTCTTCCATCTCTTCGTCCTCTTGGATGTCGATTTTGAGGAAGTCCTCGAGCACGCCCTCTGTTCGGTCGCTTACGTCCAACAGGTCGATCCAGATGATATCGGATTTGTCAAGACTGGTGAGGATGTTTACACTGCGTCCTACTTTGATTTTATCTTTGTCTTTATCTCTATAGAAAATCTTTAATTCAGCCATGGTTACACTAATTTTGAATGGTTACTTTGAATTTTGAATTAGTTGGGTGAGTGCGATAAATTCTTCGACACTCAGTTGTTCGGGGCGCTTCGTGAAGATGGGCTCGTTGAGGATAGAATTTTCTTTTCCTACGAGCTGCATCAACGAATTGCGCATCTGCTTTCGGCGCTGGTTGAATGCTGTCTTGACTATATTCTTAAACAGCGCCTCATCGCAGCCTAATCCCTGGCGGTTGTTTCTTGTCATTCGGATAACCGCCGACTTGACTTTCGGCGGAGGGTTGAACACATGTTCATCCACGGTGAACAGATATTCTATATCATAATATGCTTGGAGCAGTACACTGAGGATACCGTATGCCTTCTTGCCTGGTTTACTGGCAATACGCTCGGCTACTTCCTTCTGAATCATACCTGAGCAGATAGGGATACGGTCCTTATAGTCAAGCACTTTGAAGAAAATCTGACTGCTGATATTATACGGATAATTGCCTATCACGCAGAATTCGCCATCGGGATAAATGATATTAAGATCGAGCTTGAGGAAGTCGCCCTCGATGAGGTGCAACTCGGGGTACCACTCCTTGAGGTACGCCACACTCTCCCTATCGATTTCGATAGCGGTAGTTTGCAGATTAGGATTTTTGAGGAGATACTGCGTGAGCACACCCATGCCAGGTCCTATCTCTAAGACACGACCTGCGCTAATGGTCTCAGCAATTCGTTGGGCGACACTCAGGTCCTTCAAGAAATGCTGACCCAAAAATTTCTTGGCTCTTACTTGTTGCATTTTGCTGATGATAGTCGTCCATAAATGGTTGTTTTTGGTTAATAATATTCGGCAAAATTTGCATAGTCGCAAATTTTTGAGTACCTTTGCACGCCGATTGGTTTATTTTCGGCTGCAAAAGTACAATTTTTTTTTCAAAAATGCAAACATTCGCCCAAATAATCACCAAAATAGTCGATTTTTTCTATCGACCATTTCGTAAATACGTTCCGCAGCAGCTATTTCGCTATGCGGCTTGTGGCGGTGGCAACATGGTGTTGGATTGGGTATTGTATTTTGTTTTTTATAATTTTGTGGTGGGGCATGAGTTGGTGTATATAACTTTGCCTTTCGCGTCTGAGGTATGCCTTACTCCTCACGTGATGACACTGTTGATAGTGTTTCCTATTACGTTGTTCACGGGATTTTGGCTGAATAAATACGTGACGTTTACGCAATCTTCGTTGCGTGGATATAAGCAACTTTGGCGATATGTTTTGATTGTAGCGGTGAACTTGTTGGTGAACTATTTCGGGTTGAAGTTGTTTGTAGAAGTGTGCGGTATCTACCCTACTCCATCGAAGATGATAGTGACGATTATCACGGTGCTAATCAGTTTTTTTGGACAAAAATATTTCTCCTTTAAGAGATAATTATAACTTTATTCGCAGTAGTGCGTGCACGTCCGTGCGCGTACTTTTTTTATCGTGTTCTATTGCCCAAGCATTTTGATAGATGGTCTCGCTCACACGCAAGTAAAGAGAAAATATATCGTTGATTTTGTAGCGTGCATTGAGCCAAAAACGCCCACCCAATCCATAAACAAAAGGAATAGCATAGGCGTATAGCACGTCGTTTTCGTAGATATACACGCGGTTGTTCCATTCCCGTGCGTCGAACGCTTGTGCTCTAAACTGCAATACGATTGGTACTTCCGAAAAACGATATTCCACATCTTGTAATACCGACCAACCATATGTCCACTCTCCTTCTGCCTGCACCATATTGCCATCCGCTTGCGTCTTCATCTTCCATTGTCCAAACTCATACACCATATTCCATCGGAGCGAATAGGTATCTTTCTCGTCTTTTCTTTTTACGCGGAATCGTGTGTGCATGCGGTAGTCTTTTTGCGGAATAAAATCCGCTTGTGCCATAGTCTCAAACCCACTCTTCCACACATCACCAAACGCCGACAACTGCCAGTTTTTCAATCGATTATATTCCACTCCAAAATAGCCGCCGTGTTCATCTCTCATTCTTGTCCACGAGCATAATGCGTTGGCGTAGATATTATCAAAATAGGGCGAATAGTAGCGGTAAATAGCCAATAGATTGATGTCAGAAATAGGGGTATATCGTATACCTGCGATGCCGCCTATACCCCATTGCTTGCCTTGACTGGTTGCAAGTTCGCCCCAAATATCCACTTTTCCCTGATTCCATCGGGCATTTACTCCCATCACCGCTTGTGTGCTTATTAACTCATTTCCCTTTAGGGAGGGGTCTGGGGTAGGCTGATGTATATTCTCCACCGCCGTAATACCCACTTTTAGCCGATTCCATCGACCTGTCGCATTTATACCTACCACATGATTCCATTCTTCTTTTCCTTCGCGCAACGAATAAAATGCACTAACGTCAGCCCAACTACTTACTTTTGCTGTTGCACCCACGCCATGAAAATAGTTATAACTATTGCCTACTGAACCAAACTTTTTGAGTCCTTCATCTGTGGTGGCTGTGGATTGAATATAGGCAGTTTTTCCCCGTTTGAACGGACTTCCTATTACCAAACCATAACCAAAATTAGCTTGATAATTGCCTGCTACAATCCGTTTCATTGGACCCATATCTCGTAATTCTATGAAACCACCAAAGTTTATATTTTCCCATGTTGCGCCTGGTGTGCGACCAATCGTTACACCTGCCATCACTCTGTTTTGATAATTAAACCGATAGCGTAGTTTGCCATACATAGGATCACCCTCAAAATCTTCGATATTCCGTGCATCTGTCCGCAGCGTTATCTCATGTTTGGCATAGTGAAACACCTCACGAAAATACATATTTTTCTCCTCCTTTATTTGACCCACATATACAAACGGCAGCAGATTACGAATCTCATAATCCTTTAGACAATCAATAAGTTGCAATTCATATATTTCTTGAAAAGGATGCAGATACTGGTATAGCAGGATAGCGTCTATTTGTTCATCACTAAGAAAGTGCAATCGGCTTAGTTCATTGGCTGTTGTTTGGTTTAGGTTAATGGGATTTTGCGCTATTTCTATTAATTCCTCTTGCACATCTTCCAAGGGAATTTCTCCGTCTTCTGATAGTTGATTGTAGATATCTTCCAAAATATCATCTAGGGTAAATGCCTCTGCGTGTATAGACGATGTCATACACGATATGAAAAAGAAAATTATTATCCACGCACGCTTCATTTCCACTGCAAAAGTACTAAAAATTGCTGAAATATCCCAACTATTGTAAAAAAATTTTGTTTTTACATAATTTTTTACTATCTTTGCAGCCCGAAATGAAGCAAAACAAACCATATCTTCGTATTTTCAACACGCTGCTTATCCTTGTGGCGTATGGTTATTTAGCATATCGTTTGATTATTTTCGACGATTATGCTTCTTTCTTTGCGGCTTTTCAGGATATGGACATATGGCATTGTCTTGTTCTAGTGACGGTGCTTTTGCTTATGCCCGTTAATGTGCTCTGTGAGGCAGGCAAGTGGCGTCTTCTTTTGCGTGATGTAGAGCCAATGACCATGTGGGGGGCGCAACGCCAAGTCTATTATGGCTATGTAGGTGCTTTCATTACTCCCTATCATGCTGGCGACTATCCTGCGCGTGCTATGCTTCTCAAGGACAAGGGTAATTTCTCCGCAGCGGTTGGGCTTGGTCTTGTAGGTACTGTGGCTCTCTTGCTTGTCGAACTCATCATCGGCGTACCTGCCACATGGCTCTTTGCTTCTTATGATCAATCGCTCCCAATGCAGTCATTTGCCATTGCTTTCATCGTGGTGATACTCCTAATGAGTTTCTTACCTCACATTGTGCGTAGTCTTGCTAAGCGTCAATGGCAATCTACTCAGATGCAGCAACTCGTCATGGCACTCTCCAAGATTTCCTACACCCGTTTTATGCAAACGGTCGGCTGGTCATTCTTGCGTTATATGGTTTGGGCAATCCAGTTGGCGCTAACTCTGCATTTCTGCGGAGTGGAGATGTTGCCAATGGAGTACCTTATCTCCATCCCCTTCTACTACATGGTGATTTCCATTTTCCCATCTATGCCAGTATTAAATATCGCTATCCGTGGCAGCTGGTCATTGATAATTTTCGATGCGTTTAGCGACAATGCGGCTGGCATAGCCTTGGCGGTACTGCTGATATGGCTCATCAACACCGTCCTGCCTATGCTCATCGGCTCCATCCTCTACCGCAACGGCAAAACCAAATAAACAATTCTACACAACACTACACAACGCTAAACAATATTAAACAACCCAATCATATGAATTTATCCTTTTCAATCAACTACCAAACGCAGTGGGGACAGCACATCGCCGTTCTCTATGCTGCGGATGCAGACGTGCAACAAGCTTCACCTCTGCAACTTGACCTCGAGTGCCATGGCTCTGCCGAATGGGCTGCACAACTCACACTCAGTGACATCCACAAGTACATCTCTTATGTCTATGTTGTCATGGACGAGAATGGCAATATCCTCCGTCGCGAGTCTATGCCTCATCTCCTTGAGTGCCAACCGGGTAACATCATCCTCCGCGACCTTTGGCAAGACAAGGACCGTTCTCTCTTCGGCTCTAAGGTCTTCAGCCAAGTGCTTTTCGCGCACCGCAAACCTTCTGCTGCGGTTAAGGCAACAGGCAACATCTGCCTCAAGGTCAGCGTACCTCGCCTCGAGCGTCACCAGGGTGTAGCTATCATGGGTAATATCCCTGCCCTCGGCGCATGGGACAAGAAGAAAATGCTCCCAATGACCAATATCCAATATCCATTAGGCGGAACGCCGTCCCATAGCGAAGCGTCCTACAACCCCACCTGGACCGCCACTTTCCACGCCAAACTCGGCACTGTGGTTGAGTACAAGTATGTCATCTACGACCTCCAATCGGGCGACATCGTGGACATGGAGTGGGGCGAGAACCGCAAGATCTGGGACGTTCAACGTGCTAAGCATTATGTCCTCACCGATGCTCCTTTCCGCTATACACAAGCCAATTGGAAGGGCGCAGGCGTAGCGGTACCTGTCTTCTCTCTTCGTTCTGAGAACGGCTTTGGTATTGGTGAGTACCAAGACCTCAAACTCCTCGCTGACTGGGCTGTCGCTACAGGACAAAAGATGATCCAAACCCTCCCAATCAACGACACTACCCTCCGTCACAACAACCTCGACTCGTATCCATACAACGCAGTCAGTGTATTTGCGCTCCACCCAATCTACCTCAATATCGAGAAGATGGGCACCCTCACTCCTACCCAACTCAAGAAGTATCGCAAGACACAGGAGGAGTTCAACGCCAAGACTATCGCTGACTACCAATGCGTTTACGACGAGAAGATGAAGTACTTCAAAGCGCTCTACAAGGCCGACAAAGCCGAGCTCTTTGCTTCTGATGAATACAATGCTTTCCTCGCTGCCAACGAGGGATGGCTCCTTCCATATGCGCAGTTCATGTCCAAACGCGACAAGCAACCTAAGGACTTCTACTGTTACCTCCAGTTCCATGCCGACAAGCAGCTCCGCGACGCTGTGGATTATGCGCACTCCGTAGGAGTGGCTATCAAGGGCGATATACCTATCGGTATCTCTCCTGACTCTGTGGACGCTTCCACCGACCCACAACTCTTCAACCTCTCTGCTTCGGCGGGTGCACCACCCGATGACTTCGATGCACGTGGCCAGAACTGGGGCTTCCCAACCTACAACTGGGATGTCATGTCGCAAGACGACTACCACTGGTGGAAGTTCCGTTTCACCAAGATGGCGGACTACTTCGATGCTTATCGTATCGATCATATCCTTGGCTTCTTCCGTATTTGGCAAATGCGCAAGTCGGATGTTTGGGGACTCTGCGGACACTTCTCTCCTGCTATGCCATACTCGCTCCAAGACCTTTGGAATATGGGTGTGAAGCTCGATGAGGACCGCCTCACTCGTCCATACCTCCGTGCTCACTTCCTCGGAGAAGTCTTTGGCTATGATACCGAGTTTGTGAAGCAAAACTTCCTCCTCACCAACGACGGCAATATCTACTACTTCCCTGAGCACCTTGACACCCAACGCAAGGTACAGCAGTACTTCCTCGACCCTGAGCACCGTGCTGCGCTGGAGGGCAAGTGCAATATCGATAACGTCCTCAATGGCTTGTTGTATCTCCATTGCGAGATTCTCTTCGTGCGTGACCAGAAGAACCCTTCTATGCTCCACCCACGTATCGCCATGTATCAGTCGCATAACTTCAGCGAGTTGTATGCCGATCAACGCCAACTCCTCATGGATATCCACAACGACTATTTCTACCACCGCCACACGGCTTTCTGGCGCGATTCTGCGATGAAGAAACTCCCTACGCTCATCGCTGCTACCGACATGCTCTGCTGCGGCGAGGACCTTGGTATGGTGCCTACTTGTGTGCCTGAGGTCATGAGTCAATTGGAGATCCTCTCGCTTGAGATTCAACGTATGCCTAAGGATCCAACTCGTGCTTTTGCACACCCTGCTGATGCACCATATTTGAGCGTTTGTACCATTGGTACCCACGATATGAACCCTATGCGTGCATGGTGGGAGGAAGACCGCCAAGTTACTCAGAAGTTCTACAACGAACAAATGGGTTGGTGGGGTGAAGCACCACAAGAGATGTCGCCAGAGATTGCCGAGTTTATCGTTAATCAACACATGTATAGCCCTGCAATGTGGGTGATTTTGCCATTGCAAGATTGGTTGGCAATTGATGGTAATTTGCGTTTGCCTGACCAACACGCTGAGCGTATCAACTTGCCAAGCAATCCAGAACACTTCTGGAACTACCGCATGCACCTCACATTGGAGAACTTGCTCCAGCAAGACGCTTTCAACGCCCACGTGAAATCCCTCACCCAAGTGAGATAATAGTTTCGCTATTATAACGAAAAGAGGATGTAACCGAGTGGTACATCCTCTTTTTCTTATCTAAACTCCTCTACCATTACGCTATCAACTACGTTACATATACGATAGATACACGATAGATATACGTTAGATACACGATAGATAACCATATTCTTACCGTAGTAATACCGTATTTATCAAATACTTTCACAATTTCATCTAAAAATCACAAATTTCCCTTCCAAAACTTGCAAATCTCCAAAACTTTCACTACCTTTGCACCCATAATTAACAATCATTGTCCCCTCCGACGGCAAGGAGGAGTCTCCCTCTATAAACATCCGAGAGTTTCGTGAACTCGAGGATAGAGTGGAGGCATCGAACGCCCTAACAACGACGAGGTCGTTGGTCAATGCGTGAGATTGCCGAACACGATGGCACGCACCACTCTCTCTCATCCCTTCGACTCCATGTCGGGCAAACTCGGCTCTACCGATAAGATTATCATGCGCACGCGCAACGGTCGCACGCATGCTTATGTAGTCAAACATCCGTATAAAGGCCCTCTTGCGCCCTCTCGCCAGAAGGCTGTTTCTTCTTTCGCGGAGGCGGTCAAACAAACCTCTGTCATCATGAACACCCCCGACCTCCGTTCCGAGTGGGAGGAGAAATACGCAGACTACCGCAAGAAAGCCGATCGTTACCCAAACACTCACCCTAATCCTTATACCACTTTCCGCGGCTTCATCATTGGCTCTTTGATTCACTCCACTAATTCCTAAAAGTAGTATTAGGATTTTTGTACCTTTGCCTCAATAATCACACAAAACTAACATAATCCCTATTTATTGTGACTAAAAAAATCGTTGTTTTTACTGGAGCAGGTGTATCCGCAGAGAGCGGATTAGGCACTTTTCGTGGCTCCGACGGCATGTGGGACCGCTACCGCATAGAGGATGTGTGCACCCACGAGGCATGGCTCAACAATCCGCAACTCTGCGTTGAGTTCTACAACATGCGCCGTCGCGAAGCCCTCGCTGCTCAACCCAACGCTGCGCATTATGCCATTGCACGCCTGCAGGAGGCCATTCCTAACACCCAAGTCATCACCCAAAACATCGATAACCTACATGAGCGAGCAGGTAGCCACAATGTTATTCACCTGCATGGCGAATTGACCAAACTGCGTTCTGAAACTAACGAACTGGCAACCATCAACTTAAATGGTTGGGAGCAACACTATGGCGACCGCCATCCCGATGGCTCGCTACTGCGCCCTTATGTAGTCTTCTTCGGAGAAGGAGTGCCTTATTTCCCTTTGGCTTGCGAGGTAGCCAGTCAGGCAGATATCCTTATCGTGGTGGGCACATCGCTCAATGTCTATCCCGCAGCATCCTTGTTGCAATATGCGCCCTCTTCAGCGGAGATTTATGTGATAGACCCTAACACTCCCGAACTCGGTATTTACCGCCACCGCGCCCACCATATCCAGAAAAACGCCTCTGTAGGTGTTCCCAAATTGGTAGAAAAACTCATCAACATAGAGCAATAACCATGCAAGAAATCGTTTTTAAAAAATATATTTTTTACGCTTTCTCTTGCATACGTGCAAAAAAAATAGTACCTTTGCCCGAATTTTAGCTTGATGTGAAGAATGATTTATTAAAAAACAACTATTAATATTTACAATATGAGTGTTCTACAAAACCTAACAGCAATCAAAATGCTGCAGTTGAAAGCATTTAAATTTCAACTAAACAACCCATTCAAATGGGCAAATGGGTGGTATGCACCTCTATATTGCGATGATCGTAAGATTTTATCATATCCAAAGATTCGAGATTTTATTCGAATAGAATTGGCGAGAACAATCGCTGAGATATATCCTGATGCAGATGTGATAGCGGGAGTAGCAACCAATGCTATTGCGCATGGCGTGTTGGTAGCAGAACAGTTGGGATTACCTTTCGTATATGTGCATCCTACTCCTAAAGATCACGGATTGGAAAATCAAATCGAAGGTGATTTGCGTCCGAGGCAAAATGTGGTTGTGTTAGAAAATCAAGTGAATATAGGTAAAAATTGCTTGAAAGTGGTAGAAGCATTACGCAATAATGGCTGTAATGTATTAGGTATTGTTACCATTTTTGATTATGGCTTCTCATCTACTCGCAAAAACATGGAAAAAGCAGAAATAGATTTGATTTCGCTGACCAACTTAGAAACTGTTTTGCATCATGCAGAAAACTTAGAAATAATCAATGAAGAACAAAGCAAGGCGATACAACAATGGCAAAAGAAACCATCTAAATGGAGTAAATAAGTTATGGCAGAGATTAAATATGAGAGTAAAATAGGGCAGATAACAGCAAACGATCAACAGGTGTTTGCTGTATTGAGCAATCTAGAGAATATCAACTATTTTCGAGATGCAATACCTCAAGATAAAATAAAAGAATTGGAAGTGACCAAAGAGCGAATCTGTCTAAAAGTGGATGGATTAGGGCAAAAAATAGCAATTGCAATTGTTGAAAAAGAAGAATACAAAACCATTAAATTCGGAGCAGAAAATTTGCCTATTCCATTTAATGTTTGGATTCAATTGAAACAAGTGGCTGAATTGGATACTCGTATTAGAATCACAATAAAAACAGATATGCCTGCTATGTTCAAGATGATGTTTGATAAGAAAATGCAGCAGGGACTGGACCAAGCAATAGACATGCTCTGTCAGATACCTTATAACAAGTTATAATTATGGGAAGAAAAAAACGCAATCTTCGTATTCATCGCGAAGGACGAAACATTATTGTAGGACTTACATTTTTGATTTTTATCATCAACGTTCCTGTTTATCTATATGTTTCTAATTGGATATTTGCGATTACATTGTTGCTTTCAGCGGCATTATTAGTATTTGTTACTTATTTCTTCCGCAACCCAGTACGTGTCTTAGAAGTGGATGATCCTAATTTCATTATCGCCCCTGCTGATGGACGTGTGGTAGTTATCGAACCTACTGAGGAGAATGAGTATTTTCATGAAAAACGCCTGCAAGTGAGCATCTTTATGTCGCCCTTCAATGTACATGCCAATTGGTATCCAATAGAAGGAACTATTTTGGTATCCGAACATCAAAAAGGTCGTCATCAAGGAGCTTGGCTACCTAAATCAAGTACAGAAAACGAGCGTTCATTAGTTGTGATAGAAACACCCAATAAAGTGCAAATAGCTGTACGTCAGATAGCTGGTGCAATGGCACGCCGTATCGTAACCTATGCTAAGGCCACCAAGCAAGCACACCGCAATGAGCATCTCGGATTTATCAAATTTGGCTCACGTGTGGATATGTATTTGCCACTTGATACAGAAATCTTTGTGGCTGTGGGTGAATCAGTACGTGGTAACGAAACTATTATCGGCAGAATAAAAGAATAATAATCATACTAATACCTAATAAAATAATCAATTATGAATAAGTTTGAAAATCTTTTCGCTGAGTATCCTTGCACACTCACCGAACAATCCGTAAAATCAGCAGTAGAAGATATATTGGCTAACCACTTCGAGGAAAACAACAATGTAGAAGTATGGAAACAATGTCTCCATTCAATTGACTTGACCACACTCAATGGCGAGGATACTACTGAGAAAGTAGAGACGATGGCTCAACGTGTGAATGAGTTTGAAGACAACTTCCCTGGTGTGCCTAACGTGGCTGCTATGTGTGTGTATCCTGCTCTTGTGCAAGCTGCAGCAGACACACTCACAGAGCCTATCGGCATTGCAGCAGTAGCTGCTGGTTTCCCTGCTTCTCAAACATTTATTGAGGTTAAAGTGGCTGAGGCTGCGATGGCTGTTGCTGCTGGTGCAACCGAGATAGATATCGTTATCTCAATAGGAAAATTTCTTGAAGGTAACTACCAAGAGGTCTTTGATGAGATTTTTGAAATTAAAGCAGCTATCAAAGATGCACACCTCAAAGTGATTCTTGAAACAGGTGCTTTAAAAACACCCGAAAACATCTATAAGGCTTCTATTCTTGCCATGGCAGCAGGAGCCGATTTTATAAAAACTTCTACAGGTAAAATTGCTGTAAATGCTACTCCAGAGGCTACATATGTAATGTGTACTGCTATCAAGAACTGGCAAGCAAAAACTGGTCAAAAGGTATGCTACAAACCTGCAGGTGGCGTAAGTACCACCGAAGAGGCTGTGCAACATTACACCTTAGTGAAAGAGATTCTTGGTCAAGATTGGCTCAATAATGAGTCCTTCCGATTTGGCGCAAGTCGTTTGGCAAACAATTTATTAACAAGTATTACTGGTTCGGAAATAAAATATTTCTAATCGCGATTTAATTAGAGGAAGATCCTGCGATGAACACCATTTTATCAAAACGGTTCTTTTCGGAGAATGTTGCGGAGTTTGTTATTGAAGCTCCATTGATTGCTCGTAGCCGTCGTGCTGGGCATTTTGTGATTGTGAGAACAGACAAACATGGAGAGCGTATGCCATTGACGATTGCAGATGCTGATCCAATCAAAGGAACAATCTCTCTGGTGGTACAGCGAATAGGTGTTTCATCAACTAAGCTTTGCGAAATGAATGTGGGAGACCAATTAGCTGATTTGGTCGGACCACTTGGCAAAGCTACCGAAATCAAGCAATTCGGTACGGTTGTTTGTGCTTGTGGAGGTGTGGGAGCTGCTCCTATGTTGCCTATTGCACAAGCACTCAAGCGTGCAGGCAATCGCGTCATAACCATTTTGGCTGCTCGCACTGCTGAACTCATTATCCTTCGCGAACAATTATCAGCAGTGTCTGACGAACTGATAATCATGACCGACGATGGTTCACTTGGACAAAAAGGTTTGGTAACCAATGGGGTAGAGCAAGTTATTTTACGTGAGAAAGTGGATAAGTGCATCACTATAGGGCCTGCTATAATGATGAAATTTGTGGCATTGACCACCCAAAAATACAATATCCCTACCGATGCAAGTCTCAATACCATCATGGTAGATGGTACAGGAATGTGCGGTGCATGTCGCGTAACCGTTGGAGGAAAAACCAAATTCGTTTGTGTAGATGGACCAGAGTTTGATGCTCATCAGGTAGATTTCGACGAAATGCTCACTCGTTTGCGTTCGTATAAAAACGAAGAGACTATTGCTTATTCAAATGCTTCTACACATAGTTCAACCTCACTGGTAGCAACCCCTCAACCGCTTCGTGGTACCACAACTGAACTACCAAATATAAATGAGGTAGTTTTGACTGCCAAGCAGCGTGTTGCTATTCCACGAGTAGAGATGAACGAATTACCAGCAGAGGAGCGTATTAAATCGTTGCGAAGCGAGGTGAATCAAGGTCTTACATTGGACCAAGCTATCACAGAAGCGCATCGCTGCTTGGATTGTAAAAAGCCAACCTGTGTACAAGGATGTCCAGTAAATATCAATATTCCTGGATTCATCAAGCAGTTGGAAATCGGAAATATCATAGGTGCGGCTGAAATAATAAAAGAAAGTAGTACTCTGCCTGCTGTGTGCGGACGTGTATGCCCGCAAGAGAAGCAATGTGAAGCACAATGTATCCATATTAAAATGGGACATAAACCTGTGGCTATTGGCTATTTGGAGCGCTTTGTAGCAGATTATACTGCATCTAATATGAGCGAAGCCAGCCACAAACGTGAAGCCAATAACACTGGCAAAATGGGCAAGGTAGCCGTGGTTGGTAGTGGTCCTGCTGGTTTAGCTTTTGCGGGTGATATGGCTAAATATGGATATGAAGTCACCGTTTTTGAGGCATTGCATGAGATAGGTGGTGTATTGAAATATGGTATTCCAGAGTTCCGCCTGCCTAATAGCGTGGTGGATCGAGAGATAGAAGGGCTACGTCAATTAGGAGTGAATTTCAAGACAGATATCATTGTTGGTAAAACACTTACGATTGATGACTTGAAAGCAGAGGGCTATCAAGGTATTTTTGTTGGTAGTGGTGCTGGTTTGCCTCGTTTTATGGGTATTCCTGGTGAAAACCTTAATGGTGTATTATCTTGCAACGAATACTTGACGCGTGTGAATCTAATGGATGCTTCATCCGAAGAATCAGATACGCCTGTTTTAAGGGCTAAGAATGTGGCTGTCATAGGTGGTGGAAATACAGCTATGGATGCTGTGCGCACAGCCAAACGCTTAGGAGCAGAGCGTGCTATGATTATTTATCGCCGTAGCGAGGAAGAGATGCCTGCTCGCATTGAGGAGGTTCGTCACGCTAAGGAAGAAGGCATAGAGTTCCTTACTTTGCATAACCCTATTGAATACCATGCAGATGAGAGTGGTCGTGTTAATGAGGCTGTTCTGCAAGTGATGACTTTGGGCGAACCCGACGAATCAGGACGTCGTTCGCCTGTGGCGCTTGAGGGGCAAACTATCACTATTCCTGTTGATGAAGTAATCGTTTCGGTTGGTGTATCGCCTAATCCGTTGATTCCATCTTCTGTGGAAGGGTTAGAGATTTCCAAACGAGGTACTATTGTAGTGGGCGACAATATGCAATCTTCTATCCCCACTTTGTTTGCAGGAGGAGATATCGTTCGTGGTGGTGCTACGGTTATTCTTGCAATGTCCGACGGACGTAAGGCTGCGAAATCCATGCACGAATACCTAACGGCTAATTCATAAGTTCTTTTTTTATCGCACAAACTGCTGTATGTACTATGCTATTACTATGTGATTAGTATGTTATTACTATCTCATTTATAGCACTTGCGAATATCATCTCTCTCGACGCTATCACACCTACTACTGTATGGTGGTGTGAGAGGTTAGAAAACGAAAGTAGGAGGAAAACGATATCGTTTTCCTCCTACTTGATTTATATCAATAGTCAATTATTGTTGTCAATTGACTTGTTGTCCCATCATATTATAGACTTTACCGTCACGTATGATAAGAATTTGACCATTGAGAAGAACCTTGCGTACAGAAACGGTTTCTACTTGTATATTTTCAGTATCAGTGGATACACCTGATTGCCATTTAGCATATATAGTACCAGACCATGCATAAGGTAACTCTGTGAGAGCATCTCCTGTACATGCCTCATTATCATACCAACCAAGGAAAGTATATCCCTCTTTGTACGCTTTAGGCAGAGCATAAGATTTTAATATCTTTGTTGGATATGCGAAAGTATAACCCCAATACAAATACCAGTTCTCTTCTTTACCCATTTCTGTAAAGTCCGCTGTATGTGGCCAAACATGCTCACCTGAGTCATCCATATCACCATCATCATTTAAGTCTTCGTCATAACGTAAGGTGTTGCCAAAGAAAGCATGCACGTTCCAACGCCAATATGTTTCTGCATATTTAGATGCATCTGTAATATCGGTAGTTAAAGTGTCATGTCCTTGGAGAATAATAACCTCTTGGATATAAGTTTCTAGCCATTTCCATGAAGATTTTTGGTCTGTGAGAAATTCTACAATCTTACCACATTTGTAGGTATAGCCAGCCACATTTGTCATAGAACCATCAGGATAGTTTGTGAGATTGTAATAAGCACAATAATCGTCCATAAATGTTTCCCACATATCTTCTTTAGAACTCCAATCGTGTGGGTTCTTCTTTCCACCATTAAGTTCAAATATTGTTTCTCCTATGGCAGCAAAATTAGCAGTAATAGTAATATCCTCAGTAACAGTCAATGTTAAAGAATCAGAGGTCTCACCAGTACTCCAGTTCACAAATATATAACCTTTATTTGGTGTTGCGGTCAAAGTCACTTTCGTTCCTTCTTTATAATTACCACCACCTGTTACAGTACCCATTGTTGCATTATTGGCAGTGGCTGTTACAACATACATACCAGTAGGAGCTTCCCAAATAGCATACAATGTACCATACCATCCTGCTGGAATAGAGGTTAATGGGTCGCCTGTTCCCTCTGGATTAGTAAACCAACCATAGAATGTTGCTCCTGCTTTTGTTGGGATAGGTAGGGTATACGTAGAAGCAACTTTTGTTGGCAACTCAGCTGTCATACCTTTAGCTTCTCTATATGCATCTCCCCATGCCTCGGGTTTGCCCGCATTTGTAAAATCAATTGTGGAAGCAGCAACAGTACCATCTGCTTTCTTTGAAACATTAGTGCAATTAAAGAACGCATAGAAGTTTTGACGCCATGCTGCATCGTCAGCAATGCTGATACCTTGTGAACTCGCTACGGAAAGGATATAGTCACCCAACCATTTCCACGGAGATTTAGGGTCAGTCATGAGGTCTAATCCTAACGGACCGATATTAGTCCATGTGAATTCTAGTATTTCTGTTATAGGACGAGTTGTACGTGATTTGAATGTTCCGCTGGCGTTACTATATCCTGTATAATAAGTGTTAAAACCATCCATAAATGCAGTCCATAACTCTTCATTAGTTGGAACAGTTCCACCCAATACTTGACCACCATTTAGCACCCAAGTAATTATTTGTGTTGCTGCTTCTGAATCAGGATTACTATTTTTCCAAATAGCATAAATAGTTCCTTTGTATCCTGCAGGAATAGTTGTTAATTTTTCCCCTTCTCCTTTAGGATTTTCGTACCAACCTACAAATTCATCGCCTTCTTTCACTGGTGTTGGTAAGGTATATGTCGCATCTGTAGTAGATGGCAACTTACCGCTTATTCCATGTGCTACACGATAAGCATCTCCCCAAGCAGACGGTTGTCCTGCTGTTGTAAAATCAACATTATAGGAAGCATTTCCTGCATTAGTTTGGAAAAAAGCAGCAATGCTGAAACGCCAATTAACTTCTGCTGCAATGGTTGAACCATTTACTTGTTGGATATAATCACCTAACCATTTCCAACCAGATTCAGTATCAGTCATCATTTTAGATACGTCCACAGAGTGAGTGTTCTTACCTACATATAAAAAGTTAGTTGAATTGGTTACTGAATAAGAATCCTTATTGATAGATACGCCATAGTAAGTACAATAAGCAGTTTCAAATGTTTCCCACAACTCAGCATTAGTAGGGACAGCACCACCAGGAACGATACCTCCATTTAATATCCATGTAATATCAGGATCTATAGGGTCGATATCGGGCTCTGTGCCTGTGCCCTTTTCCATAAAGATTTCAGGATAGATGGTCTTATCTGCAGTTACAGTTATTGTTTGAACAATATCTTTGTATCCGCTTGCATGTACGTATAAAGTATATTGACCAGGAGTAAGGTTTTCGAAGAAAAACACACCATTGTAGTTATGATCTGTAGTGTAATAGTCTTGGTTCTTAAGCATACGCTTAACGTATGGATAGCAATTACATTTAATGACCTCTCCTTTATCATTACGCAATACAATCTTCGCACCATTGATAGGTTTGTAAATGTCATTAGATGATGAGTGAGGGATATAGTGTTTGTGGCTAAATTGTTCGGTTTTTGAACGAACATAACCCAATATATAACCCACTTTCTCCCCTGCCTTGCCATAGTAATCCATTAAACCACGGAAATAGCGAATACCTTCCTCACGACACCAGTCTGGGTTTAATGCACGATGACGAGCAGGACTATAGGTGTGGAAATATCCTTCAGATAAGAAGCCAGGTATGTTGTGCTTCAATGCACCCAAATAGCCATAGGTAGAACTTGTATTATAGAATGACAAGTCGCCTGTGATACGAGGGTTACTTGGTGAATAAGAGGTGGTAAACTCAGGACCTCCGCCACCATTTTTGTTTTTTGGTGTTTTATAGAAGATATCATACAAGCGAGCCATAGATGCCTTAGCCATCGCGTCACTATTTTTCACTTTTGGGCTACCAGTATAACCACGATAGAGAATTACTGGATAGTTGGCAAACGAACCAGTTGATCCATCTGGTCCCGCATTGGAGTGGATCGAGATATAATAATTTGCGCCATAGTTAGTAGCCTCGGAACAAATTGTACTTAATGCTTTATTCCACTGGTTGGTGCCACTTCCACCACTTGCTCTACGAGACAACTTTACATCAAATCCACCTGCAGCTTTCAGCTTCTCCTCCATTGCAAAGGCTTTCCAAAGGTTAGTATTTGACTCGAAGAATCCTAATGTGTCACCAGCAGCATAATTGATTGTTGCCATAGGACGACAGTTAGGTCCCCAACTTCCGTGACCAGGATTGATATATACTTTTGTATTTGCGGCAGTACTAAATAAGAATAGACCTAACGCAAAAATTGATAAAAATAAACGTTTCATGATTGTATAGTATTATGATTTATTTCACTTTCATTAAATAGACATTACCTCCAGCGGTAGAGAAAGCAATTTGTCCATTAGCAGCATATGGGTAGATGGCCATCATCTCTCTATTCACGAGGATTTGTTTTTGTCCCTGCAAGTTATATGCTACAATCGCAGATGCAGTGAGGTATGTACCATCATCTTCATCATGCATACCAATAATGGTGTTATTATCATACCATTGTGGTGCACGGCAATGATCTGCAATATATTGTACATTGCCACCTTTTAAATCACAAACATAACAACCTCTACCAGAAACGTAGTAGAGAATTTTTTGCCCATCAGGTGAAATACTTGCCCAGTTATATGCTTCGTTTGTTCCGTTAGGAGCTAAAACGATATTTTTTCCGTTGTGCACTAGAATCATATGTAAATCCTCATTGATGGTTACACTATTTGCACCATTAGCATGTACGAGCTGATTTAAGTTACGTTGATTTTTTGCTACGATGGCTTTCTTTTTATCACTCATATCATACTTTACGATATTGTGCTTCATTAGTTGATTTGCATCCATATATCCCTCTCGATATACGATACTTTGCCCATCCTCGCTAATCTTTACAGACCAGCCAGCACCACTCGCTTCAGAAATAGTATTAGTAACACCTGTTGCGAGATCATAATGAATTAATCCGTTGTTTACATCGTCGGTCAACAACAGATAATCACCTTTCGGACTAAAACCTGCTACTTTAAGTTCTTCACCTGAAGGCGTACGTAATTGTTGCGTTGAAACCACTTCCAGTAGCTGAGCACTTGTTAGCATACTGATAGCGCATGCTGCGCAAAGAAGAATTGTTTTTTTCATGATAATTAATTATTTTAGTTTATTCAATTATAATATAGTTATAGTCACACACTACGTGTGGAAACGTAACAACCTGCAAAGTTATAACTTTTTTTTGAAACCTGCAAACGTTTTCGTAAAAAATAGAGCAACTGCGTCAAAAATTCTTAATTTATTCTATTTTACAATCAAAAGGACCGCCTATTAAAGGCGGTCCTTTTGATTATTTATAGAGCAATTTATGTTTACTTTAATAAGTATTTATTGCCATTTTGGATGACAATACCACGATAAGTATTATCTACTTGACGACCTAATATGTCGTACATAGGAGCATTGAGATTTAAGTAGTCATTTGATAGTATGTCTTCAACAGATCCTGGAACACCTACAACAATAGTCAAAGAAGCTTGATGTCCTCCATCTTCTGTAGTAGCTGTGAGAAGTGCAGACCCCTCTTTCATACCAATTACTAAAGCTTGATTGTTTTGAACAGCTACAATTTCTGAATCAGATGACTCCCAATTTACATTTTGGTTAGCTGCATTTGCAGGAATAATCTTATAGGAAATTGCATAAGGAGAACCTAAACCAATTGTCATTGTACCATTTGTTCCTGATAAGATTTCAATACCCTTTACTGAGATAGGAGCGACAGTCAACACCAAGGTGTCAGAGTAGTTGCCCTCCATAGAGGTAGCAGAAATCTTAGTAGTACCTAGTTTAAGACCTGTTACTACGCCTGTTGCAGATACTGTAGCCACAGATTCATTTTCAGACTTCCATGTTACCAACTTGTTGGTAGCATCAGCTGGAGTGAACACAACCAAACCAGAGAGGTCAAGAGTAGCATCAAGTTCTACAGAAACCTCTTCTGTAGAAAGTTCCATACTTGTTACAGCCACACCTTTTACCTTGGTTAGAGTCAAGGATTTCTTAGCAGGAATAAGGGTGTTGTTAACCTCCTTAGGCAATGTTACGATTTGCACACCATTGTCACCAGAGCATACGATGTTACCAGCATAATCCCAGTTCATTTGACGAATGCTAGCAATACCGTGGTTGATAGTGTACTTGAGCGTCATGACTGGTTTGTTGCCTTCCCAAGCGATGTCAAATACATGGAACTCTTGTGAGCCGCCATTGAATACCATCAATGACTCGTCAGCAGATACTACATAACCACCCGCATCAGAACCTGTGATAATCTCTTTGTACTCATCAGATGCAGAAGACATTTGCTCTTGACCCTCATAGTCATAGAACTTAAGTGAGGTATAACCAGCACTATTTTGTCCCTCTGTACGCACTTGGCTCACGAAGAAACCATGGCTAGTACCCCAAGGGTTACCCTCGGTATTACCTTGACCAGTAAGTGGGTAAACAGCAGATGGAGCAGTCTCCCATGTGCGGAGGATAGTACCATCCTCTTGACCGATATTGTAAACTACCATACCGTTTGCAGGCAATGTACCAGCTGCGTCCTCATTGTAAACGAACAACTTAACTTCCTCACCATTGTCATATACATAGCAACCTGGAGTAGAAGAACCCGTATAAACATCACCATTCTTGATTTCGCCATCTTTTTGACGCTCACCTGCGAAGAATTGAGTAAATGGTTGAGTCATATCAGCAGTGTTAGCCAAATAGATACCAGAGTAACCATCTGCCCAGTCAGCAATATAGAGATAACCTTCTCTGTCCATTGACATACGAGTTGGGTTACCAAAGCGTGTCAAACCACCCTTATATGCCTCTGTATTTTGTTTAGCGAGATTGTAATCATACTCCCAGATACCACTTTTTTGACCAGCAGTAGAACTAGAAGAACCTGCACGATGCATCACATAAATTTTACCAAAAGTCTCAGTCTCAGGGTTAGTATTAACCGCATTAAACAAGCGTGATGTACTAGACTCATCCAAAGAGAGATCAGATGCAACAATACCAAAGTTAGCGATAGATTCGCCTGTCAAATCAAGTGCCCAAGTAAATACATCACCCTCTTCGCCAGGTAACATGTTTGCTGGCAATACATAGGTATTAGCACCCTTCTTCACATCAACTACTACGCGACCAGCCTCTACACCGTCTTTGTAGAATACAAGAGCAGCGGTCTTTGCATCCGAATTAGCATTGTAAGTAAAGGTATATACATCATTCTCTAGTGTTACATTCAAATCGTAAGCAGAGATAGCAGGAACCACTGGTTGATCAACGCCTACTGTGGTGAACTTGCTAATAGCGTCATCTGCTACAAGATAAAGAGTCAAGTCTGCATCTTTCACTTGTGCAAATGCAGCGGTATAAACTGCCTCGCTCGCCCCAAGAGTAGTGTTGGTTGTCTTGATGAGTTGTGCTTTGTCCACGCCAGCGGTGATATCATAAACAGCAACACCAATATTCTTACCCTCTGCATCTACAGCAGGGGCTGCCATCATAGCTTTGCCTGCATACTTGAAGTAGTTAGGAGTATGAGTAACAAATGGAAGTGTACCCATTAACTTAGGCTCAGATTTGGTAGTATTAACGATTTGCCACTCATTACCCGCAGTCAATGAAGAGGTAAGGATGAAGCTCATGCTATCGCGTGGAGAAACCACCAACTTTATATCTGCACCATGAGTAATCTCGGTTACACCTACAGGTTGGTTGCGAAGCGCACCAGCCACCACACCATCATAGATGCTATAGATAGTGTAACGAACAGCCTTGCTAGAACCAGTAGTAACAGCAGTAGCCGCGATAGTACCTTCAGCCAATGTACCAGAATATGCGAAAGTATTACCTACATAAGCATTAGTATAGTTACCAGCTGTCTCGTTGTTAGCGTGTGCTTGCCACAATGCGCCACTCCAACCTTCAGCGGTCTTCTCCCATTTGTAAAGGTTCCACTTGTTAGATGGAGTAAAACTTACTGCCTCTTTGTTACAACCAACGAGCACGCCCTCTGCAGTGAAAGCAATATCAGAGAGTTTCAAACCTTCAGCACCCACTACAGTACAGAAATCTGTTGGCAACTCTGCCTCTACTACGCCGTACTCATTCACTACTGCGAGAGTTGGGTTCTTATCTGCATCAATAGCCAATACATACATCAAACCATCACGATAGAGAACACGGCGGATAGTTTTGCCTGCAAAGAGTTCATCCATGGTTTTATCTACAAACTCTTGCTTCATCTCAAATACACTAGGTACACCAAGGTAAGCAGGTTGCTCTGGATTAGGATAGTTGGTGTAAACAACTGTAGGAGGGATCCAAGATGTATCAGCTAATAAAATCATAGGATAGGTAGTCGCATTAGCTTTTACAGAGAATGCCTGCCTATAGCTTAACTGAACTTGAGATTTTTTCTCTTCTACATAGCAAGTTATACTTCCTTTGTTTTGATCAAGTGGATAGTAACCATCACAACTTGCCTCAATGGTGTAGTCGTCGCCTGGATCCAAACCTTCGAATACGAAGATACCATTATACATAGTGTCCACATTATAGCGAGCGACCTCTACACCAGCCTTCTTCAAGATAACCTCAGCACCGTTACATGGTACCCATTGGTCGTTGGTCTTAGGTGCATAAGTAAACAAACTGTGGTTCATCTTGTTGTGTTGATCTTTTACAGTACCAACGATATAACCCTTAGTCTCTTTGTCTGCACCATAGTAGTTGATGATAGCACGGTAGTAATCAAGACCCTCCATGTGGCAGTAGTCTGGGTTCAATGCACGGTGACGAGCAGGTTGATAAGTGTGAAAATAGCCCTCAGAAAGGAAACCACTTGCACCATGTCTCAATACGCCAAGATAACCATAGTATGTTTTTCCATTGTTATGACTAAGACTACCATGGCTGCCATAGAAGTTCCAGTCACCACGGATGTTGAGGTTGGTAGAAGATGGTACATCAATACCCGCCTTCATGATTTTGAGTTTCTCCTCATTAGCCAATTTAGCTTTCTCGTAGCTACCCTCTACATATTCAGCACCGTCAGTAGAGTTCGCACCAGAATATGCGTCTGGACCACGATAGAGCATCAATGGGAAGTTAGCGGTACTACCCTCGGTGTTTGCGTTAGAGTGAACAGAGATAAAATAGTCAATATTATTCTCCTCTACCTCACGACAAATCTCGCTCAAGTTACGATTGTATTTCTCGAAGTCAGGGTGAGCATAGTATCCATCAGATGGTTGCCATCCTAATGTAGGGTCTGCAATAGTTCCTCCCTTATTGTATTTGTAATCAGGATAGTCACCATCCTTCATTTCATATGGCCAAGGACCATTTTGAGTACGAGAGTACAATACAGTAGCACCAGCTGCCTCCAGTTTCTCGCCGAGATACAAACATTTCCAAAGGTTCGTATTCGACTCATAAAAACCGCATGTATCAGGCATTTCTGTGGTTTTCAGGTTTGGGAAGGGAATAGTAGCCATAGGGCGATCGTTCGGACCAAAACTACCATGACCTGGATTTACATAGAATCTAATGCCAGTCAAGTCTTTTGCTGACATAGTTGTAGCCATTAATAATGTGACTACAAATAGCATAAATCGTTTCATAATCATTGTATTATCAAAAAATTATTTCACCATCATCAAATAAGTATCCCCATTTGCAGTTGCAAAAGTAATCATACCTTCAGATACACAAGGATACATAGCCACCAAATCTTTCTTAGTTAATTCTTGATAGCGACCATCTAATGTATAAACTACGATAGCAGATGCTGTGATAAAATAACCATCATCTTCATCTGCCATTGCTACAATTGTATTATTGTCATACCATTGTGCTGCACGGCAGTCATGAGCAATATATTTAGGATTGCTACCATCGATATTACATACATAGCAACCTTCACCAGCTACATAGTAGCACAATTTAGAACCATCGGGAGAAATAGATGGCCAAATATAACTTTGCTCCTCCCCACTTGGTGTCAAAATGATTTCTTTACCATGGCGAGTCAAAATAATTTTTTGATTATCAATACTTACAGACATAGCTGTATTTGAAATAGCCATTTTTTTAGAATCTCGTTGAGCGTAAGCAATCGTTGAACGTTTTGCATCATTCATGTTCATACGAACGATATCACTTCTACGTAGGTGGTCACTTCCCGTTTTAGTTTCACGATAAACAATTTCTTGACCATCTGTGCTAACTTGTACATTAAATCCTGCACCTTCAGCCTCTGTAATCACAGATAGTTGTTTTGTCGCAAAATCATAACGCCATAATCCTTGATTAGAACCAGATGTTACGAGCATGTAATCTCCTTTAGGACTCATTGCAGCAACCTTAACATCGGTGTTAAGATTGATAGGCAACTGTTGCATAGATACTACTTCGAATACCTGTGCGCTAGCAGCTATACTCATTACAATAGCTGCTACTAAAAAGAATGTCTTCTTCATACTTTTAGTTAGTTTTTAAGATTAATAATAAAGTTTGTTGAAAGTAATTTCTATTATTGTATAATTTTTATTGATTTTGCTCCTTGAATAATTACATATAATCCGTGAGGAAGATTATCTGTTTTATGTCCTACATAGCGTCCAAATATATCATATACTTTGATAGGTTCATTGCTTCCTATTACCGATATTGCAGTTGTTGGATTGTGCCAATGGGCATATAAAGTTCCCGTCCATCCGGCGGGAATGGCTATAACTGGGACTCCAGTAACAGTAGCGGTGGTGTACCAACCCAAGAACTCATATCCTTCTGGATGAGTGGGAGTTGGCAATATATATGTCTCAGTCACTTGATTAGGCAAGTGCATATCTGTTTCTCCTGCATTAGGATAATACTCACCCCATGCTTCGGGTTTACCAGCCGTGGTGAAATCTACTGTATAACCTGCACGATAGCCGTCCACGCGGTAAGCTGCATTAGCGCAGTTGAAGAAGGAATAGAGATTATATCGCCAATCGTTGTCGCTACTGATTGTTTCGTCTTGTGCTGCGGCTTCTTGGAGCATATAGTCTCTTAGCCATTGCCAGTCAGCGGATTGGGTCATAAAGTCGCCTGCGATACCTTTTCCCAGCGAGTTAATCCATGTGAAACCCAAGACATCGTTGATAGGACGGTCTTCGGATGGGATGAAGGAATCGCCATACATATTTTGGTAAAAGGCTACATAATCGGGTTTCCATTCCTCCCATAGTTGTTCGTTGGAAGGTGTTTTCACCGTTTTTAGTTCACCGCCATTGAGTACCCATGTGATTTCTGTGGCGTTGGGGTCGGATTCGGGGAACTTGCCTTCGTTGATGATGGCAGCTTGGTGCTCCACGCCATAGCGGTCGTAGCTGCATACGGCAATGGTGAGGGCTTGCCAGTTAGGTATATGGCTGAGAGCGTACTCCTTGCCATATACAATGTCTTGCAGGTAGGTACCTGTCTGTTGTGCGGTAGCCCAATCGAGTCCAATCGGGTAGGCATATATGGTAAAACGTTCTGCCACAGCGTGTTCCCATAGGAGTGTTTTGTTCTCCACGCGCAGGTTCTCTGGCGCGGTTAACGGCTCTTTCACTTTCCAGTCCATAGCAGGTGGCAGGGCTTTGTGCATGAAGTGTGAGTCGCGGAGTTCGAGGTACATCTTGTTGTAAGCGGTAGTGTTGTAGAATACCGAGCCCGTGTAACCCGATGATAGGTTAGCGCGGTTGACATCTATCTGCTTTTGTATTTCTCCGACACCTGCATCGTATCCTGCATAGCCATCGTAGGCATGGTAAGCCGCCTGTGAAATGAAGAAATGCACTTTCTTGCCATCAGGCAATTGGTTAGAGAAGTGTTCGCACACATCTTTTGCCCACCATTTGCATAGTACTTTGTAGTCTTGTGCTGCTACATTGGTGGACCAATAGAGTTGTGGGTTGATATAGTCCACATAGCCATTTTTTACCCATTCTACGGGGTTGCAGGCCTGTACGTCGTAGTCATCCAAACCACGAATACCGCTTGGCAAGGTAATACCATAAGCTTCAGCCGCTTTTTGTTGCGTACTCCAAATACCAAAGGTACCCATACCAAATCGCACCCAAGGTTTCACTGATTGAATAGTATCATATAACGCTTTTAGGCATACATCTACATTGTTTCTGCGCCAGTCGTCATCGGTATCGCCGTCTTGATTGACGTCCACTACGTTGCTAGGTTTGTACAATGATTTAGATTTAGCATCTTCTGTAGTTGTGCCACCATAGGGATAGAAATAGTCGTCCATGACGATACCGTCCACATCGTAGTTGTTGACAATCTCCATCAACACCTTAATTACATACGCGCGCGCCTGCGGATAGCCAGGGTCAATGATTTGACCTTTGAACGAACCATTATCGTATTTGATAATCCACTCGCCTGCGTGTTGTTGGAGTTGGTCATTACTATCGAGCGTGCCACTGGTGGTCACACGGAAGGGGTTGACCCATATATGCAATTCCAATCCGCGTTTGTGTGCTTCTTCAATAGCAAATGCCAATGGGTCATAGCCAGGATCTTTGCCGCGAGTGCCTGTCAGAGCAATTGACCATGGCTCATAGGATGACTGATACATGGCATCGCATAGTGAGCGTACCTGCATGAAGCAAGCGTGCATATTGCCCGCTGCAAGTTTGTCAAGAATGTCGGTAAGTTCCTTCTGTTGCTGTTTGCGTGTGGCGTCGTTGGTAACTTTGGTTTTTGGCCAATCAATGTTTTGGACTGTTGCCAACCATGTGGCACGGAGTTCGTGCTTGGGTTCGTTGGCTTGTAGTGTGAGCGTTATAGCCAATAGGGTGAGGATAGAAAGCAGTCGAAGTCTTTTCATAGGAATATAGATTCAATAGGATAATTGTATAATATACAGCCATTCCACAATAGGTTGGCAAAAATAAGAATGATAATGGTTATCAAATAAAACACTCCGCTGCCTACAGAAGGGCGTTTCAATGGTATGTAAATAGATAGAAACGAGAGCAGATATACCACACCGAAGAGTAGCCATAGTAGCCCTGATAGATGTGGTATGTTCTCCATCCAGATTACCTGTAACCATCCCATGTAATGTAATACTGCCATTCCTACTATGCGTATGGCAATGGCGATGAGTGATGCCGCCCATACACGCCATGTCATTTGTCGTTTAGCAATCAAGTAGCTCCACAGTATCATGATACCTGTAAAGAATATACTAGGAATCACAGCTACTACACAGCATATGAGGGTAGCTAAAAATACTTCTTCAGTGGCTTCGTTTTGGTAGTCGATCTTGAGCAATACCAGACATGCCAATAGTACACCCATAATAACAAATTGTGTTTGCCAGCAGGTGTGTAGCGCAGGTATGGCAGATAGCCCCAACCACATTGTAGCAGCCACAAAAGGCGAGGGCAGGTTGGTAATGCCGCCCTTATAGAAATATTGGGTGGTAAGTAGCGTATTGAGAATAACCAACACAAGCGTTGCGATTAACCATGCGGTATTCTCCTGCCTAAAGAACGAAGGTATCCACATAGCCATGCCAAGAACGATTAGCAGTATCGTTCTTAGCATGCTATTTTGGGCAATGTTTTTTAAGAAATATCTCAAGTGATATGTTGTGTTTCTTTTGGTATTATCTGCTGTCGTTGCCGTCTCGTTGCCGTGTCGTTGCCGTAATTGTCAGGTAATAGATAGGTAACGAACAGGGAATTAATCAGAATCCGCAGCGCTTCATATGGTGCTTAGGATCGGCATCCTTGCCGCGGAACTCTTGGTAGAGCAACGCTGCATCGCGTGTGCCACCTTGCTCCAAGAGGCGTTGGAACTTCTTTGCCATCTCAGGGTTGAAGATGTCGCCTGTCTCCTCGAAGGCCGCAAACGCATCTGCATCCAACACGGCTGCCCATGTGTAGCTGTAGTAGCCAGCAGCATAACCCGTGGTGAAGATGTGGTTGTAGAAAGTAGAGCGATAGCGGGTGATGATCTCTGGAATCATGTGCATCTTCTTCATTGACTCTGCCTCGAATGCGTTTACATCAAATGGCTCGGTGGTAGTCATCTTGTGGTAGTCCATATCGAGGATAGAAGCAGAGAGCAACTCGGTTTGTACGAAGCCTTGGTTGAAGGTACCTGCCTTGTTGATTTTTGCCACTAACTCCTCTGGGATGAGTTCGCCTGTCTGATAGTGGAACGCGTAGGTCTTCAGCACTTCTGGGTGGTAGCAGTAGTTCTCCATGAATTGTGAAGGAAGCTCCACGAAGTCGCGTGGGGTGTTGGTACCTGCCAATGATTGGTAGGTGGCTTTGGACATGAGTCCGTGGAGTGCGTGACCAAACTCGTGGAAGAGGGTCTCTACATCGTCCATAGAGAGCAGCGATGGGTTGCCTGCGGTAGGTTTGTTGAAGTTACCCACGTTGATGATTACAGGGCGGTGGTCCACACCGTTGGCATCCACATATTGGTTGCAGATATTGTTCATCCATGCACCAGGGCGTTTGCCTGCACGTGGGAAGTAGTCGGTGTAGAGGATACCTACCAAACCACCGTCAGCGTATGTAACTTTGAAAACTTCTACTTCTGGGTTATATACTGGCATGTTCTCCAGTTTCTCGAAGTTGAGGCCGAAGAGTTTGTTTGCCAATTGGAATGCACCGTTGCGCACGTTATTAAGCTCGAAGTATGGTTTGAGTTCTTCCTCGTTGAGGGCATATTTCTCTACGCGCAGTTTCTCAGCGTAATACCACCAGTCCCATGGTTGGAGTTTCTCGCCAGGAAGATCTTTGTCCATCATCTTTTGCAGTTCTGAGGCTTCGCGCTTGGCGGCTGCGAGACTTGGCTCCCATACTGATTGAAGGAATGCGTCCACGGTCTTTGCGTCCTTAGCCATGCAGTCAGCCAGGATATAGTCCGCAGGGTTGGTATAGCCAAACAGTTGTGCTTTCTCCACGCGCAGTTGCATGGTGCGAACGATAATGTTCTTGTTGTCATACTCGTTGTCGTGGTTGCCGCGGGTGGTGTAAGCCATCAGGAGTTCTTTGCGCAGTTCGCGGTTCTCGCAGTATTGGAGTACTGGTGTGAAGCTGGTGCGTTTAGGGGTGAACAACCATGCCTCTGGGCGACCTGCTGCTACGGCTTCTTCTTTAGCTGCGGCTTTCGCGCTCTCAGGAAGACCCTTGAGTTCTGCCTCATCGGTGATGAAGAGTTGGTAGGCATTGGTCTCTGCTACTACGTTATTGCCAAATTGCAGGGAGAGCAAGCCCAACTCTTGGTTAATCTCTTTGAGGCGTGCTTTCTTGTCCTCTGGGAGGTTTGCGCCGTTGTTGGCAAACGACTTGAAGGTCTCGGTGAGTAGGCGCATTTGCTCCTCATTCAAGCCAAGACTTTCGCGTTGCTCGTATACAGCTTTCACGCGTTGGAAGAGTGCATCGTTGAGGATGATACCGTCGCTGAGTGCAGAGAGTTTGGGTGATACTTCTTCGGCGATAGCGTTCATCTCGTCGTTGCCGTCGGCTTCGATAACATTGAAGAATACACCCACTACTTTGTTCAGGAGGTCGCCGCTGCGATCGAGTGCCTCGATGGTATTGGCGAAGGTAGGTGCTTCGGGGTTATTAGCGATAGCAGCAATCTCTGCTTCGTTTTCTGCGATAGCTTTCTCAAAAGCGGGCAGATAGTGTTCGATTTTCACTTTGTCGAAGGCAGGTACACCGAAAGGTGTGTTCTGCTCCACGAGCAATGGGTTTTCGTTTTTGGTACATGCCATAAGCGATACGAGCGCAAGGCTCAATAATACGGTTTTTTTCATTGTGGTTATTGTTTTGTTATTGTATCTTCACGTTTTTGCGCATGGATTCGCGTATCATGCTGCGTATTTCGGCGGACTGGGTGTCCACTTTGCGGTGGAAGAGTGGTTTGAAGTCTTTGGCGAATCGGCAGGGTGCGAGTTTGATGTTCAGGTCGTCTAAGTTACCCGATACATTCACGCCTAAATAGATAGGCGAAAGGACATTCACATCGTAGTTGAAGGTCATGTCCAGGTTGTGTCGTCCGCCCAATGCCACCATATAGTTGTCAATGGATACGCAGAATGGATATACATCTATTTCTTTCTTGTAGATGGTCATTTCTGCCGATATGCTATCTACTCTGTTTTCTGTTTTTTTGCTGAACATCAGCAGTTTGGATATGGTGCTGAATGTCTCGTTGTCCAGCACGACTAGGTCTTTGCCGAATATGCTTGCAGCACCGCGAATGGTGGATGGCTTGATTTCGTATTTGGCGTTGGTATAGGTCTCGGCTGCCAGATGGAACTCGGCTTCGCCCTTGAAGGAGCGGAGCATAGGCATCATAGAATCGATTTGCGGAATCATGTTCACCAGTTCTTGAATATTGATGTCCAGCATGTGGTAGTCGAAGCCCATATAGATATGATTGCGCCGTGGGGTGCGGTACATGGCAGTGAGTTGGAGTTTGGCTGCATTGCAGATGAAGCCCATCTCTTCGAGCACGAGTGTACCGTCCTTGACATATATTCTTCCGCCCAAGTTGGTGGCTGTCTGACCGAAGGCGATAGCTTTCTTTATTTCTGTATTCAGTGTCAGATCCACATTCTTTGGAACCAAAAATGGCTCACTATCTGTTTTTTCATTACTTGTTTCTGCCTGTTTATTTTCTGTGTCTGCTTCTTCCTCAGTTCCTTCTTCGGCAGATAGTAGTGCCAATAGTTGATCCGCGTCCGTCTGTTCGCTCACAAAATCCAACTCACCTTCCAGCGTACCTTTCTCGCGTAGCCAGCGACCGATGTTGCGCAACTCGCCTGTGAGTGCGAAGTCGGAGTTGCCGATGATGAGTTTGGATTGCTTGATTTTGCACTCGCGGTTGGTATAGGCAAAGTCTATCTCGGGTATTACGATGTTTTGTTCCCAATTTGCCAGATCCACCTTGGCATGTTGCATGCTTACGGATAGGCGTGGGTTCCATTTCAGCAATAGGTTGTTGCCTCCTTTGGGGTTGTAGCGTGCTGCGGCTTCTATGCTGATTTGTTGGGTATTGAGGTTCGCTACGTTGGGCATTTGTGCAGCCACTTGGTTGGACTGTAGGGTGGCTTTGAGGCGTGGTGCTTGCAGTTGTGCGGTGAGGGTCGAGGCCTGAATGTCGGCTTGCATGTCGGTATAATGTCCCGACAACCTATTGAACGCGATGCGCGCGTCCACGACAGGCATCACTGTGGTGTCTGTGGTGTGGTATGCCACGTATGCTTGTATATCGGGTTGGTCAATCATCAACTCCATGCTATCCATGGTAGCGTGCAGTGACTCTGTTGATTGCAGGGATAGGGTAGCGTGCCAAAGTGGGTTGTCGCCCAAGATGTTGTTGGCTTCTATGGCTATGTGTGTGTTGCCCAATTCTGCCTGTAGGGGTTGTGCCATACGGATGTCTGCACCATCGGTGTGGAGGGTGGCTTGCAACCAGTCCACCTCTTGGCGTGAGGGTTGGCTGTTGGGTATTTGGAATATCAATCGGTTATTAGGCAGTTTGGCTGCTATTCCATTGGCGTTGTATGCTATTCCCATCATTTGCAGGTCGCCTGCCACTTTACCTTTGTGCAAGTCCATCTCCATCAGGTCATCCAGATACATCTGCACGCTAGCTGTACCTTTCACTCGCCCTGCCACCTGCATGTCCTTGGGCAAGAACTGTCTGACATCTGCCACTCGTACATCCATATCGGCGGATAGGTTCGCCCATAGGTTGCCTAATGGGTCTTTGACTTCGCCTTGTGCTTGCAGGGTGGTTTGTTTGGCATAGGCAGATAGGTGGTGAATGGTTACGCTGGAGGCGTTGCCGTCGGCCATGTTGATAGCTGCGGTGGCATCCAAGGATGCTGAGCCACCCTGAATGAGTTGCGCTATGTCTTTGGGTAGCGTGAATGGCAAGAGAGGCATAACGGAATCCACTTGCCAGTCGTTGAGCGTTAGGCGCATGTTCGTTTGTAGGGTGTCGCCTGCTTCAGCCCAACCATTGAGCGATAAGCCCAGGGTATTGACTGATAGTTGTGCGTTGCGCAGATCGATACGCATGCGTGCCAAATCCACGGCGGCAGGTATATGTGCCTCGACGCTTAGACCTTGTGCGTAGGTGGTATTGCCGATTGTGGCAACAATGTCCTCGGCGCGGAGAGTAGCCTGTATATCGTCCCAATTGGCTATGTTGGCGATGATAGATGTACGCCCGAGTGTGGCGGAGATGGAGTCGGGGAGACTCTCGTAGCCAAGTGACTTGGCGGAGATAGCCAACTCGCCTACCTTAATCTGCTCAAAGGGCAATGCCATGGTGGTTGTGTCCTCGGCGGTCGTGTCGAAGGGTGGTGCCAACACATTGTAGTTGGCAGTGCCATCGGCTGCTACGTAGATGTTCGCCAGTAGGTCGGGCATGCGGAGGGTAGGGATAGATAGCGTTTTTTCGTTTAGGAAAGCTAGCATATCCACACTCACAATAGCATGCGGGATATGCGCCACGGTGTCACTGGGTGCACCTGCAGTGGGGTTAACTACGGTGATGCTGTCGAGGGATAACCCAAAGTGCGGGAAGGTAGAGAAGAAGGTCAGTTCCACCTTGCCGATATGGTGATTGCACTTCACATACTCGCTTGCCACATTGCGCACGATCGGGGTCAAACGCTCGGGGGTGAATACCACCCACAGTGCTGACCCTATGACTATTGCCAACAATAGGATGATACAGCCCAATGTGATACCGAATATTTTGAGTGCTTTTTTCATATCTGCGTAGTAAATAGGTTAGTTCTTCTCTACTACTTTGTCAAACGAATGTGTAGTACCGAAGTCGTCTTTGTACTGCAACGCTGTGTCGGTGAGTTTGGTAACAACATATATTTTGGGTACTTCTGCGCCACCGTTGTCCATGAGGTGAATCTCGGTGAGGTCGCTTTTTACGAGTTTGTATTTGAACCAACCGTTGCCGTATGGCTGGAGGTCTGACTCGAATATATCTTCACTTTCGTTCCATTCGCGGCCGTATTTATATTCACCTGTTTCATCTTGATCTGCGGTGAAGCGCACGTATGCTTCGGTGCCTGTCTCTTGCCACAAACCCAATAGGTCTGCTTCTACAAAATCTGGTTCATTACTAGGACCAAAACATGATGTCATCGCAATTGCGACCACAACCAAAAAAACAACTACTAAACTTCTCTGTTTCATATGCTTATGCTTTTTTTATTACACACTTAACTGTATATCCATCCATCTCTAATACTTGCTCTGTACCCAGATCATCTACCAACTCGAGTGAAGTAGCCAACACTTGCGAAGCGATGTAGTCGTTGCAGTTGGTTACTGCTGCGGCAATCTCCTCACGGTTCTCCATTTGCACAGCGATGCGGTCGGTGATCTCCAAGCCAGAGGACTTGCGCAAGTTCTGGATACGGTTGATGAGTTCGCGCGCGATACCTTCTTCAATCAGCGCAGGGGTGAGTTCGATGTCAAGGGCAATGGTGATAGTGCCATTGTTTGCCACGAGCCAACCTGGCATATCCTCGGTGATGATGTCCACGTCTTCTGCGACAAGTGCGTAGCCGCAAAGGGTGAACGTACCCGCAGTTTCAAACGCTGCAATATCATCTTGGCTCATTTGTGCGATAGCAGCAGCCAGTTGCTTCATCATACCGCCCACTTTCTTGCCGAGTACCTTGAAGTTTGGTTTAATTTTCTTCACGAGTTTGATTTCCGAATCCTCGGCACGCACGATGACCAACTCCTTGACATTCACCTCGCTCTTGATGAGGTCTTGTACGCGGAGGAGTGCCTCAAGGGTCTCTTGGTCTGGCGCTGGGATAACAGCTTTTTGGAGTGGTTGGCGCACGTTCTTCTCTGCACGTTTGCGCAGTGAGAGGATCATAGATGTGGCTTGTTGTGCAAGCGACATACTGCGCTCGAGGTCGAGGTTAATCAGTGCCTCATCTGCTACAGGCCATGTGCTCAAATGTACGGTTTCGCCCACGAGGTCGCGGTAGAGGCGGTCGGCATAGAATGGTGCGTTAGGCGCCATGAGTTGGGCAACCGTCTTGAGGCAGGTGTAGAGGGTGTAGTATGCTGCTTGCTTGTCGGCATCCATCTCGCCACCCCAGAAACGCTTGCGGTTGAGGCGCACGTACCAGTTACTCAGGTCATCTTGTACAAAGTCCGAGATAGCGCGACCTGCTTTTGTTGGCTCGTATGCCTCGTATGCGGCAGTCACCTCTTTGATGAGGGAGTTGAGTTTGCTCAATACCCACTTATCAATCTCTTGCAAATCTTGGCTCTTGGTTCCTTGTTCCTTGTTCCAACCGTCCACATTGGCGTACAGCGCAAAGAAGCCATAGGTATTATACAATGTGCCGAAGAACTTTCTGCGAATCTCGTCCACACCTTCTGGGTCGAACTTCAAGTTCTCCCATGGGCTGGAGTTGGTGAGCATGTACCAGCGTACTGCGTCTGCTCCGTACTTGTCCAACGCGCCGAATGGATCGACAGCGTTGCCGAGGCGTTTGGACATTTTGTTGCCGTTCTTATCGAGTACGAGTCCGTTGCTGATGACATTCTTATATGCCACGCTGCCCTCAATCATCGTATGGATAGCGTGGAGGGTGAAGAACCAACCGCGTGTTTGGTCCACACCTTCGGAGATGAAGTCGGCGGTGCGTGGTGCATCTTGATTCTCGAATGGGTAGTGGTTTTGTGCGTAAGGCATTGCGCCTGAGTCAAACCACACGTCAATGAGGTCAAGTTCGCGCTTCATTGGTTTGCCCGAAGGAGAGCAGAGGATGATATTATCCACGTACGGACGGTGCAGGTCAATCACACTTGGGTCGTAGTTCTCTTTCGAGTAGTCGCCTACGATATGTTTTGGCCATGGGTTCTCGGTCATGAAGCCCGCAGCGATAGACTTGTCAATCTCCTGCATGAGTTCGGCAATAGAGCCGATGCATAGTTCCTCTTGTCCGTCCTCGGTACGCCAGATTGGGAGTGGTGTACCCCAGTAGCGTGAGCGGGAGAGGTTCCAGTCATTGAGGTTCTCGAGCCACTTACCAAAGCGACCTGTACCAGTGGATTCAGGTTGCCAGTTGATGGTGTCGTTGAGTGCCATCATCTCCTCGCGCGCTTTGGTGGAGCGGATAAACCACGAGTCGAGTGGGTAGTAGAGGACTGGCTTGTCTGTACGCCAGCAGTGTGGGTAGTTGTGGACGTGCTTCTCGATGCGGAACGCCTTGTTCTCGCCTTTGAGCCAAATACAAATACTGATATCAAGTGTCTCATCTTTGTCGGTGAGAGTAGGGTCGTAGGCGTTCTTCACGTAGCGACCTGCCCATGGCTCGTATGCCTCTACGTGTACTTGGTTCTTCACAAACTCCTCATCAAGGTCTTCGAGGTTGAAGAACTTACCTGTCATATCCACCATTGGGCGTTGTTCGCCTTTCTTGGTGATGAACACCATGCCGGGTACACCCGCCTTCTTCGCCACAAACGCATCGTCTGCACCAAAAGTAGGAGCGATATGCACAATACCCGTACCATCTTCGGTGGTCACATAGTCGCCCAAGATAATCTTAAATGCTCCTTCTCCGGGGTTAGCCCAAGGGATAAGTTGCTCGTATTGGATACCCTCAAGATCGGTACCTTTGCCGCGCCAAAGCACTTCTGGTGCTTCGCCGAGTTCTTTGGCATAGGCAGCCAAACGTGCCTCAGCGAGCAAATAGTATGCCTTAATCTTGGTGTATGGGTTTTCGCCTTTCACGATGACGTAGTCAATCTTTGGTCCCACGCACAATGCCGTATTGCTCGGAAGCGTCCAAGGGGTAGTCGTCCACGCGAGAGCGTAGAGAGGAGCTTCCTCGCCTAATAACCTCATCGCCTTATCGCCTAATAGCTTAAACTGCGCCGTACAGGTTGTATCTTTGACATCGCGGTAGCAGCCGGGTTGGTTCAATTCGTGCGAGGACAGACCCGTACCTGCTGCGGGCGAATAAGGTTGGATAGTGTAACCCTTGTACAAATATCCCTTCTTGTACAACTCTTTGAGCAGCCACCAAAGTGTCTCGATAAACTTATTATCGTAGGTGATATATGGATTATCAAGGTCCACCCAATAGCCCATTTGTTTGGTGAGGTTGGTCCATTCTTGGGTGTATTTCATCACCTCGCGACGGCAGGCAGCGTTGTATTCGTCCACGCTGATTTTCTTGCCGATGTCCTCTTTGGTGATACCCAGCAGTTTCTCTACGCCCAACTCTACAGGCAAACCGTGGGTGTCCCAACCTGCTTTGCGCTTCACTTGATAGCCCTGCATGGTCTTGAAGCGGCAGAATGTATCTTTGATTGTACGAGCCATCACGTGGTGAATACCTGGCATACCGTTTGCCGAAGGAGGACCTTCAAAGAAGAGGAACGAAGGGCATCCTTCGCGTGTTTCGATACTCTGGTGGAACAAATCTTCCTTCTCCCATTGCGCAAGGATCTCCTTGCTCAATTCTGCCAAATTCAGTTGTTTGTACTCGTTAAAATGTTTCATTATTAGTGTATATTGCTGTTAATGTTATTGTATGTTCTGTTTTTAGGTATGTGTTTCGCGTGCTAGTGCGAGCGTATGCGCAAGCACGCGCACGATAAAAAGTCTGCAAAGGTAGTGATTTTTTTTGAAATAAACAAAAATTATCCACGTTTTCAGTTAAAAAAAAGTTTTTTTTCGCAATTTGTTTTGCACATCTCATAAAAATGTTTTACCTTTGCAATCCCTTTTCAATTACGTAGGATATACGTACCATATACGTAGGATATACGTAACATAATGCTACCTTTAAGCAATCATTAACCTATCAATATTAGAATTATTATGGCAAAAGTAACTCCTATTCATCCTATTGCTTCTTTATCTGGAGCAATTGTCAAAAAAGATGGCTCATGTTTTCGTACTCGCAACGGAAAGACCCATGTGTACAAAGTAGTTAACCCATTCAAGGGAGAACCAACTGAAAATCAGAATGCTATGCGCAAGAATTTTGGTGATTGTGTGCGTCAAGCAAGTGTTATTCTCAATTCGCCAGAGTTGCGTGCTGAGTGGCAAGCTCGTTTTGATAGTTATCTCAAAGATGTCAATCGACATCCTCAGTCTTACCCCAATCCATCATCTACTCTGCGCGGATTTATCATCTCGCAATTGCATAAACAATAATACGAATACAGATATTACGAAATATGCGATTTTGTCCGATTTCATCGGTATAATATCTGTGAAATCAAGTGTAAAATAGCGCAATTTATAACGAACATGAAACGTATCTTATTTCCTCTTTTTCTTGTAGTAATCACTGCCACATTATTTGCTCAAGATGATTGGGCGCAACACGAACGCTATGCTGCCCATAACGACACTGTTATGGCTCGAAATAGAATGCCCGAATATGGTTACAACAAGTTGGCAAAGTCCCGCCGTGTGGAAGCCGTACTGATGGGCAACTCTATCACCGACAATTGGGCAAAATTCCACCCAAAGTTCTTTGCGGAAAACAACTTTGTCGGACGCGGAATCAGTGGACAGGTCACCTCGCAAATGCTCTGTCGTTTCCAATCTGACGTGATTGCTCTCCGTCCTAAAATGGTTATCATTATGGCAGGTACCAATGATATAGCTCAAAACAATGGCTACATCTCCCATGAGCATATCCTGCAAAATATCCAATCCATGTGCGAGTTGGCAAAGCAAAACAAGATTCGTCCTGTGCTCTGCTCTTGTCTGCCTGCTGCGGCATTCAAATGGCGTCCCGAAATGAAACCCGCCGAGGATATCAAACGCCTCAACGAGATGATTCAAGAATATGCTAAAGCCAACAAAATCACCTACATCGACTACCATTCGGCGCTCGTAGATGAACACGGTGGACTGCCTGAAAAATACGCTGCCGACGGCGTGCATCCTAACATGGACGGCTATGCCATTATGGAGCAAATTCTTCTTAACAATTTATAAAATGCAAATAAACAAGAAGCAATTTATGAAGAAAATATTTTCCTTACTTACGCTAATGACATTTTTTGCAATGTCAATCGTAGCAGAACAACCCAAGCACGAGTTTCGTGCTACGTGGCTAACTACCGCATGGGGCAATGACTGGCCCAAAACAAAAGTGACGAATGATGCTACACGCAAACAACAGCAAGACGAACTGATTGCTATCTTCGACCGACTTCAGGCTGGCAACATGAATGCAGTTTGTTTCCAAGTACGCTCACTCTCTGACGCGATGCATAAATCTTCCTATGAACCATGGTCTAAATATTTAACAGGCACTCGTGGCAAAGATCCAGGCTATGACCCATTAGCTTTTGCTATCGAAGAAGCGCACAAACGTGGCTTGGAGTTGCACGCATGGGTGAATCCATTTCGCGTAACTAGTTCGGGTACTTTGTCTTCTTCTGATATGGTAAAGCAAAATGCAGGTCAATGGATTATCCAATACAACAATGGCTCCTTCGAAGGCGAAATCATTGACCCTGGTTATCCAGAGGCGCGCGAGTATGTGTTGAATGTGTTGATGGAGATTATTAGCAATTACGATATAGACGGTATTGTAATGGACGACTATTTCTATCCCTATGGCGGAACTACCACCGAAGATGCAGCATCTAAGGCATTGCACAAACCAGCCAACGTAGTGGACGTCAATCAAGACGGCGATACCGATGACGACTGGCGTCGTAGCAATGTGGACGTGTTCTTGGAAGAGTTGTACAACCAAATTCAAGCAACTAAGCCATGGGTGCGCTTGGGGATGGGTACTTTTGGTATTTGGACTACCCAAACCAAAGTAGCACAGGCATATGGTATCTCTTTGCCAAGTGGTATTTCTGGATTGGATGACTATGATGTGCAAGCCTGCAACCCTGTAGAATGGGTGAAGAATGGCTACGTGGATTATATCAACCCACAATTATATTGGCCTACTACTTCCACGGGTCAAAACTATGATAAACTCTGCCAATGGTGGGCAAAAGATGTGTGTGAGCATTTCTCCGATCAGTTGACAAATGGCAAAAAGGTGCACTTCTTCTCCAGCCAAAGTATCAGTGCTAATCCAACTTTGACTGAAATCCAAGCGCAGATTGATGTCAATCGCAATAATCTATCATCTGGTTATACAGGATCGGTGTTCTTTGATACAGATGCGTATTTGACAATGGATAAAGACCTTATGTCTTCGCGATTCTCAAAGCATGCCCTCGCACCACCTATGGGTTGGAAGTCAAAAACTGCCTTATCTGCTCCTACCAACCTCACAATATCAGGCACCACCCTCACTTGGAAACATGCTACGGCTTCACGCTTCACGCTCTATGTCTATCCTAAAACCATGACCTTAGACGCAGCCCAAGCCAATCCAATATATCTCCAGCGAGTGGTATATGGCAAGAGTTTCAATATCAGCGGAATAGATACCGCGGCCTATCATATTGCCGTATGTGCTTATGACCGCTTTGGTGTAGAGCATGCCGCCGCAATCTATACCGAACAACCCGAGGAGCCTAATCCATCCGACTCTACTGCTACACAAATAACATGGCAGCTCAATGGCGGTGTGATTGAAAATATCCCTGCGCCAGCTCCAACACAAGAGCAACTTTGGGCGGAATTTAAAGTAGATGCCAATATCACCATGCTGGATTCGCTCTCTACAATCAAGAAAAATGATAGACCAATGAATGTGATTTGTGGGTCTTTACTAGCAGACAATGTCACAACTGTTTATGCGCTATCTAAATGGTCATGGCTCAAATCCTATATTCAAGATGTGCAACATGCTCAAGTGGGCGAAATAATAGTAGGTATAGATGGAACAACACGTACAATAGCGGAGTTAAACGATGATATCAATGCTACTAATACTACTTCCACTCAATGGCGTTATTCTACCGCAGCTTTCTTTGTGCAGATGCAGTATGATAAATATCCAGCTACAGCCGACTTCTCCACAGCAGGACAACCTTCTGTTTGGGGCAAGGTTTATCAGCAAACGCACACCACCAATGTGTTGCCCAAATTGGTATATACTACCTACGTATTGCCTATGCCTACGCATCCACAAGGCTATACATTCCTCGGTTGGTCCACCAATGCTGAAGGATCTGAATTCATTACCGAGATCGACGAAACTTTCGAAGGTACTCTTTATGCTATTTGGAAGCAACAAGGTGGTGTAGGCACTTCTATTGATAATGTAGAAATTGATAGTGAAAACACTCAAATGTACGATCTATTAGGTCGTCCTGTAGGGCAAAATTACAAGGGCATAGTAATTCAAAATGGCAAAAAATACTTACTAAAGTAAGAAAAATGCCAAAATATTTGGTCAATTCAAAAAAAAGCAGTATCTTTGCACGCTTTTTCGCGCGTTGCGAGGAAGAAACAAACAATAATTATTAACTAATTTAAATTAACTAACTGTATGTTAAATCATTACGAAGCCGCTTTCGTGTTGACTCCCGTTTTGTCTGAACCACAGATGAAGGAAGCGGTTGACAAATTCGAGAACCTTCTCAAGGAGAACGGCGGTACCGTTCTTAACCGTGAGGAGTGGGGTTTGAAGAAATTGGCTTACCCTATCCAAGGCAAAACAACGGGATTCTACGCCTTGCTGCAATTTGATGTAGAACCTGAGGTAATTGCAAAACTCGAGACAGCATTCCGTCGTGACGAGCGCGTGTTGCGTTTCCTCACTACACGTCTTGACAAGTACGCTTACGAGTACGCACAAAAGCGTCGTAACGCAAATGTTAAACCACAAGAACAAGAGGAGGCATAATCATGGCACAGAATGACGAAATCCGCTATTTGACCCCAAAAACAAATGAGGCAAAGAAGAAAAAGTACTGCCGTTTCAAAAAGTCTGGCATCAAGTACATCGACTACAAGGACCCAGAGTTCCTCAAGAAGTTCCTCAACGAGCAAGGTAAGATTCTCCCTCGCCGTATCACTGGTACAAGCTTGAAGTATCAACGCAAGGTGGCTCAAGCCGTGAAGAAAGCACGTCACTTGGCTTTGCTCCCATATGTAACCGATATGATGAAATAATAACCATTTAATGAGAAAGGAAACATCATGGAAGTAATTTTGATTCAAGACGTAGCAAACTTGGGCTACAAGAACGATATCGTTAAGGTAAAAGATGGTTACGGTCGTAACTACCTCATCCCTAACCGTTTGGCTGTGATTGCAAACAATAGCAACCGCAAGCAATTGGCAGAGAACCTCAAACAACAAGCACACAAGATCGCTAAACTCCTTGCTGACGCACAAGCATTGGCTGAGAAATTGGCTAATACCGTTATCACCGTGGCTGTGAAAGCTAACGAGGACGGCAAGATCTTCGGTACTGTAACTACTGCTCAAGTAGCTGAGGCATTGGCTGCTCAAGGTATTGAGATTGACAAGAAAGTGATTACCATCGACGAGGCAGTGAAGGTTTTGGGCGAAGCTACCGCTACCGCTAAACTTCACCGCGAGGTAAAAGCTGAAATTAAGTTGAACGTTGTTGCTGCTGAATAAGCGCTAAAGAAAGGAAACAAAAGTATGAAAAAAGGAATTCATCCAGAGAACTACCGCGTTGTAGTTTTCAAAGATATGTCCGATGGAACACAGTTCTTCAGTCGCTCTACAGCTAACACGAAGGACACCATCGAGATCGATGGCACCACTTATCCACTCATCAAGTTGGAGATCTCTAACACCAGTCACCCATTCTATACTGGTAAGTCTAAACTTGTGGATACTGCAGGTCGCGTTGATAAGTTTATGTCTCGCTACGGCAACCGCCGCAAGTAATCATACAACAGCGAAAGGCGAGCTTCGGCTCGCCTTTTTTGTCTATTACAATTTAACCTTCGCTATACACTTAACACCACACACCGCGACGCAGTCGCATTTATACCATGAAAAAGACCCTTTGGCAAGATTTTGGAAAGCAGATGTTACTGTCGCTCGGTATCTTCTCTGCGCTATTCCTTATATTATATATAGTGGAGTGGTTGGTCCCTTCGCTGCAAGGTACGTTGCTTCAATGGCAAAGTCCTGCTTTCATTGTGGGTATTCCTGCCAGTGTGATAGGTGTAGGATATGTACTCACTATTCGCAATCCTCAAAATTATATAGGTTTTGTAGGTGGCATTGCAATGGCATTGCTATTGGCAACTCAATTCTATTTACAAGGTAATCTTGACCTTGTATTTCTGCAACTGGTAGTATTCATCCCATTTATGGTACTATCATTGATTCGTTGGCGACGCCTTACACTATGTCCTCAACATACCGACCAACCATTTGTACCAGAGTGGTTGCCTCGCAAACAACTATATTTGTCATTGATTATATTGCTTGCTATTCTCATTGCTGATTATATACTCGCCACATTGGTGATTCAGCAGGATGCATGGAACGAAAATATACTCATCAAACTAATGGGAGGACTTATGATTGCTTCTTCCACATTAGCCAACTTTATCCTCATCTACCAGAAGATTGATGCTTGGTTATGGTGGGCAGTATATGCATTAGCAGGAATAGTATTGTATATTTTGATTGGTAATATATTTTCTATGGTCTTGTTCCTTGTCTTCCTATTGGTAAATGGTAGTGCAGGCATCGCATGGATTAAACTACGTAAGTTATCGCAAAATGTGTGATTCTTTAAAGCGAATCTTCTAGGCACAGAGCCCATCCACATCCTATCACTAATCATACTCTTGGGCACTCCCGCCGAGTATTCCCCGCCTCTAACCTCTAAACTGCATCTTCGCGCTTGCCTCTACACCTTACACTATACACATTACACCATAAAAAAGACTCCAAAAAGCAATTTTTCTTGCTCAATCCAAAATAATTCACTACCTTTGCACCGCAAAGCCGAGTAATCGGTTTTGCAGACATATTATAAAAAGCGTTTACTATGGAGCCCCCACAATGTTAAGCAGTGGGGTATCTTCGGCGCTTGTTTTGGTCTCTTGAAATCCGGAAAATTTCACTAACCCAAGACAAGAAAGCAGTAAACGCCCGTTGGGATATGTATATCCCGCCGCAGAGCGTCCACGTGTGGACTGCTCTGTTTGGTGGCATTTCATATTCGGCGTGGGCGTTGCTTGCATATTCTTGTTAGTAGGGTCATTCCGGAACCTCAAGAGAGAGAATAAGCAAAGGTAAGGTTCCACGCTTTTTTTTGTGGTTTATAGACAGGTTCGGAACCAACCGCAGAAAAACAACATGCTATTCAACTCATTTGAGTTCGCAATCTTTCTCCCAATAGTCTTCCTGCTCTATTGGTTCGTGTTTGACTACGCCATGCGCAAGTGCAAACGCCAACTACTGTGGCAGAACCTCTTCGTCGTAGTCGCCAGCTATATCTTCTACGGCTGGTGGGACTGGCGATTCCTTATTCTAATTGCTATCACCACACTCCTCTCCTTCCTAAGCGGCATCGGAATCGAATATGCCCCAACACAACGAGGAAAGAAAGCCGTTATGATAGCCAATATCATCGTCAATCTCGGCATCTTAGGCATATATAAATACTACGACTTCTTCGCCACACAGTTTGCTCGCTTGTTCGGCATTGAGTCAGACTTCTTGCTGCTACATTTGATTCTGCCAGTAGGTATTAGTTTCTATACTTTCCAAGCCCTCTCATACTCCATCGATGTCTATCGCAAACAGATACAACCCACTCACGATATTGTGGCTTTTACTGCCTTCCTGAGTTTCTTCCCGCAGTTAGTCGCTGGTCCTATTGAGCGAGCGACCAACCTCTTACCACAATTCCAAAAGAAACGCAGCTTTGACTATGCCACCGCTGTGGATGGTATGCGACAAATCTTGTGGGGATTATTCAAGAAGATTGTTGTAGCAGACAACTGTGCCACATACGTAGATACCGTGTTTGCAGACATTAGCAACCAATCGGGTAGTACATTGCTGTTGGCTGCCATACTCTTTACTTTCCAAATCTACGGTGACTTCTCTGGTTATTCAGATATAGCGATAGGTACGGCAAAGTTGTTTGGCATTAAACTGATGCGTAACTTCAATGTGCCCTACTTCTCTCGTGATATAGCAGAGTTCTGGCGCAGATGGCACATCTCACTCACTACATGGTTCCGCGATTATGTGTATATTCCGTTAGGCGGTAGCAGACCTAATATCCCTGAGACAATAAGACTAAAAGGCGATAAGGCGCTTGAAGCGAGATATACCAAATGGATTGCCGTTCGCAACACTTTTGTAATCTTCCTCTTGAGTGGTTTTTGGCACGGAGCAAACTGGACATTTGTTTTGTGGGGAGCATACCACGCATTGCTATTTGTGCCTTTGCTCTTGCTGAACAAGAACCGCCGCTATCGTGATACGGTTGCAATAGTTACTTTGCCTGATGGCACAATCAAAACAAAACTCCTGCCATCTCTCAAAGAAGCAGGACAAATGCTTTTAACATTCGTATTAGCGGTATTTGGATGGATAATCTTTAGATCAGAGAATATATCTGATATAGGATTATATTTATCTGGAATTTGTGATATGCATGGTTTGTTAATGTTACCAATTAAAAAGAAATTGTTATTAAGATGTATTTGTTTTATCATAATAATGCTTGGAATAGAGTGGGGTAATCGACTTCAAGAACATGGACTTGTTCTTAAAGGTAAGGGAATATTCAAATATAAATGGATAAGGATTCTGATATATTATCTACTTATCATCAGTATGTTAGAATTTAGTACCCATCAACATTCGTTTATTTATTTTCAATTTTAATGAAACGTTTTATCTTACAAATACTAGTTTGGATTGGAATTCCAATATGTTTATTAATCGGGTTATATGTAGCATTGGACCCCTATAGAATTGTGTTCCCTTATTCCATTTCTTACTTTATAGAAAAACCATTGTCAAAAACAAATCGTGAGTATCTATCAATTAAACTCTTTGAGGATAATTTGCAACGTAGAAGTTATGATTCTTTTATTATAGGTAGTTCAAGAACGGGAGCTTTTAATTCGTATCAATGGAAAAAGTATCTCGAAGTTGATAATAACCCTTATATTTTTACTTCATGGAGAGAAAATATACAGGGAATTTATCAAAAAATAATGTATTTAGATAATGCCAATGTAGATATTAATAATGTGCTACTTCTATTTGATTGTGGAGAACAATATACTTTTAATATTTCAAATGGAGAGGCACCATTAACTAATCATTATTACAAATTATCTAACCAGACAGTTTTGGGATATCAGATAGATTATTTCAAAGCATTCATTAGTAAACCATCTAAGTTACATACGTATATCCAAAACGCAAAACAAAAAAATAAAGTTCTAACATTTGATACCATCACTAATGATTCACATTTATGTAATGATACAATTACGGTGTGCCCAAAATCAAATATGTTAATCAACCGCACTGATTGGGAGATTAGGACGCCAGAACAAATGCTTCCAAATTTAATAAATAATGATATGGAAGTGATGTTAAGCGAGATATATCAAGTGTTGAAAAAGCATAATACTAACTACAAAATTATCATTTGCCCTAACTACTTTAGATGGAAAATTAGTGATAATGATTTTTTGATACTAACAAATATATTTGGCGAACAAAATTTATTTAACTATTCTGGAGATCATCCAATTGCTTCTGAAAAATATTATTACAATGATATTGAGCATTTTAACTCAAGTGTGGCATGGAGAATAATTGAAGATATTTATGGTCAATACAATATTCAGGAATAAGATTGATCTCGCCCATGATATAGATTCAATTGGATTTCTAAAAAAATAACCTTTTGACGAACAATACCCGTTAATATCAGCGCAGTAACGGAGTGATATCGGAACAGCCAAGCAAATTTCGCCCACAGATAGGGCACAAATAGGCAATAGATGTGCTACAGTGCTCGCGAAGTGGTCACGTAGCCTGCAGAGAACTTGATGCACACGTAAACTTTGAAATTCAGCAAAACACCGTATTCAATTTATAACTGATGGCAGAGAATTTTCATTTTCTTATGTATAAGTTATTGCATATCTCAAAAAAAAATACTACCTTTGCGCCATGTTTTTGCCAATCAGTAGATTTAAAATGAATAGTAGAGCATAATAGTTACTGAAGAATCGTGAAACTTACTACACGTAAAAAAAACGAATGAAACGTAAACAAGATACATCCTACCGCGTAGAAGAGGTGGCAGAACTCCTGCCTTTCCTGCTCACCAAGATGGGCGGTATGACTCGCACCAGCGTAAAGCAACTATTAGGACAACGCCGCGTAAAGGTCAACAACGCTATCCAAACGCGACACGATACACCCTTGCACAAAGGCGACCTCATCACTATCGAGTCGGGACGTGGCAATGTTGAACTCCGCCATCCTAAACTGCGTATCATCTACGAAGATGACGCGCTCATCGTGGTGGAGAAGAAGAACGGTCTGCTCACCGTGCCCGTCAATCAAAAGAGTAGCGAGACAACCGTCTTCTCTATTCTCAAAGAGTATGTCAAGAAGCAGTCCTATCGCAACACCGTGCATGTAGTACACCGCCTCGACCGCGAGACCAGCGGTTTGTTGGTGTTTGCCAAGTCATTCGAACTGCAAGAGTATATGCGCACCTACTGGCGACAACTGGTTACCAAACGCACATACGTGGCATTGGTAGAGGGTAAACTCGCTCAAAAAGAAGGCAAAATCACTTCTTGGCTCACCGAGAACCCACACACTGCAATGGTGTCCTCCTCACCAGTGGACAACGGCGGACAGTTGGCTATCACCAACTACAAAGTGCTGCAAGAATTGGAGTCGGGAGTCGAGAGTCAAGAATCAGAAATCTCTCTCGTGGAACTGAACCTCGAAACAGGGCGCACCAACCAAATTCGCGTACATATGGCCAGCATGGGACATCCAGTTGTTGGGGATCGCAAGTATGGAAATGGCAACGAATCTTCGCCCATCGATCGACTCTGCCTACATGCCCAGGTGCTGGAGTTTATCCACCCCATGACCGAAAAGAAAGTACGATTTGAATCTGCTATACCTAAAGAATTTACACGTATTGTAAAAAATGTGAACTAATTATATTGTGTCAATAAGCTATTATTACTACAAAGCAACCAGTTTCATCAGCCGATGAAACTGGTTGCTATAATGTGACCCCGCTGGGATTCAAACCCAGGACCTTCAGAACCGGAATCTGACGCTCTATTCAGCTAAGCTACGGAGCCTTAGTCTAGTGACTGCTTTGAATTTGTGTTTAATCCCGCCGCCCAACAAGTAGTAATACGTAATATACCAATGTTCCCAGTGATGAAAGAGCAGCAACAACGTAGGTATATGCTGCACTTCTCAAAGCGGAAGATGCCATAGGCGTAGTTTCTCTATCCGTAATACCTGCTTGTTCAAGCCACGCAACAGCACGTGTGCTAGCATTGATTTCTACAGGCAATGTAATGAACGCAAACAAGGTGGTAAATCCGTACAAAATAACTCCAGCCAATAGTAACTGTGGAAAAATCTCTAAAAGCAAGATACCACCGAGTAATATCCAAGTTAGCCAACGAGAAGCAAAAGTTACTATAGGAACTAACGCAGTACGTATAGCCAATGGACTATAGGCATAAGCATGTTGAATAGCGTGTCCACATTCGTGAGCTGCAACTGCGGCGGCTGCAACGCTATTGGAGCTGTAAACACCTTCGGAGAGGTTGACGGTCTTGTTACGAGGATCGTAATGATCGGTTAGATGTCCCGATGTACAAGTTACAACTACATCAGTTATACCATTATCGCGCAACATTCTCTCTGCCACTTCTTTACCTGTAAGGGGTAGATACACTTGAGAATACTTTTTGAAGCGGTGGTTGAGCAATCCACTAACAGCCCAACTCAAAAGAGCAATCGTAATAAATAAAACAAAATACATAATATCTGACAATTAAGGTTTTCGTTTTTGGCGTCTGCATACTTTGCAATGTCCATGTACGTATAATGTGAAATATTCTGGAACAAAATTGCTAAACTTTTTATCTGCTAGCATGCGAATGATGGTTGAATCTTTTATTTCGCTAACGCGTCCACAGCGTTGGCAAACAATTTTGATGGTTGAACTATGGGGTAAAATCAATTCGTATTGTCCCGCTCGCACACCAAATTCTTTGTCGAGACGGCGTAATACACCTGCTTTTTCTAACAAATTGAGATTATTATATATAGTCGCTCTACTAATATTAATCTCTACCAATGCTTTGCGTAATTCTTCCACCGAAAAGGTTCGTAATTCACATGCGATTTGTAATATGGTCATACGCTCAGTAGTATGATGCAAATGGTGAGCATCCAAATATGCACACATTGTATCATACGCTTTGCGAAATATATCATTATTTCTAGTCACAATCAAATGGCTTTGATATACGCTCTGCGACGTTTATGGTACTTATGTGGGAATACTTCCCAATGATTGAGATTCTTAAAATTGGTTTCCATAATTGCCGTTGTCTCAATGCAATGGATATTATATTTCACGAAATACGGATGCTGATCAGCAATAATCACAGCATTAAGACCACGATCTTGATAATCAGGACGCACTGCAATAATAAGAAAATCGAAGGTGTCGTAGTGATCTGAATGTAAGGCTTTGAGCATGTGATACCAACCAAATGGGAATAACTTGCCTTTGCACTTACGCAATGCTTTAGAGATGTCAGGCATACCGACACCAACGCCCACAACCTCATCTTTTTCATTGACTACTACCGTGACAAAATCAAAGTTGAGCAATGGGAAATACATGTCGCAATAGTGACGTTTTTGTCTGTCGGTAAGTGGCTGAAAGTTATAGAGTTTCTGGTAGGCTTGATCAATTACATCCATATACGATGTACCATATTTCTGCACCAATTCTTTACAATTTTTCACTTTATCTACTCGTACATGACTACGCTCTTGTACGATTTTAGCCATACGACCAAAACGCTCGGGCAACTCTTGGGGTGGATAGATCTGCATCTCTATCCAATCATTCTCCTTTAGCAATCCATATGCTTCCATGTGTTGCACATAATAGGGGTAGTTGTACAATGAAGCCATTGGAACAAGATAATCAAACCCTTCTACAATCAAGCCTTGATGATCAAAATCAGTAAAACCTACAGGACCGTTCAAACCATCCATTCCTTTGCTCTTTCCCCATTCCACCACAGCATCAAGCAATGCCTTGCTAACAGCTAAATCATCAATAAAATCCATCCAACCAAATCGTACATGCTTTACGCCCCATTTACGATTGGCTTCGTGGTTGATGATTCCTGCTATTCGTCCGACCGCTTTACCATCTTTATATGCCATATAGAGTACATGCTCACACACATCAAAAGCAGGATTCTTTTTCGTGTTGAAAGTAGCCATTTCGTCCAAAATCAAAGATGGACAAAAATTTTCGCAATTACTGTAAAATTCATTTCCGAATTTCACAAAACGGAGCAAGTCTATTCGATTGGTGATTTTTTTGATTTCTACACTCATATTCTTTAAAAAAACACAAATTTGGGTACAAAAGTACAAATAATTTTCAAAAATACCAAAAATGTCGGGATTTTTTTGTAATTTTGCAGCCGATTTCGTACATAGTGATGTTAATTTCTTAAAATAGTGATAATATGCAACTCCATTCAGTAGCAATTTATTGTGCTAGTTCCAATAAAATTCGACCATCTTACATAGATGCAGCAGAGCGTCTAGGAGCGGAATTTGCTAAACATGGTCTCCGTCTTATCTATGGGGATGGTGGTATTGGATTGATGGCAGCTGCAGCACGCGGTGCGTTGAGTGAAGGTGGTGAGGTCATCGGAGTGATTCCTCAGTTTATGGTGGACCAAGGATGGAATAATCCTAATAGTACACAAACAATTATTACCCAAACAATGCACGAACGAAAAGCAACTATTTGTGATATGGCAGATGCTATGGTGGCTTTGCCAGGAGGAATTGGCACTTTCGAAGAGTTGTTGGAGTGCCTAACTTGGAAGCAGTTGGGATTGCACAATTGCCCTGTAGTAATACTTAATACAGATGGGTACTACGATCGTTTGCTCAGTTGTATTGAGTATATGATTGAGGAACAAATGATGCGACCAATACATAGAGATATGTTTACAGTTGTATCTCAACCAGAGGATGTTATTCAAGCGATTCTATCTAGTCCAAAATGGGATCCTAATACACGACGTTTAGCTGCAATATAATTGATAGATTGAATAGTATAGCGCACATATCATCTCCTTCTTCAGAATCTTGGGTATACTGGATTCTATTGTTGTTTTTTATATTGGTTGTGGTCAATCAATATGTACGTGACAGCGTAATTGTTGCTGTGCGCAGTTCGTTTAGTCATTCAGAGCGTATTTATGGTGCCCAATCTCAACATATAATGACGCATATCACCTCTTGGGTATTTCGTATCGGAATTTCAGCTTTGCTTATCTATTTCTTACTAGCAACATCGTGCGGTTTTCAATTTCTGACTTATGTCAAAGTTTTTGGTGTTATAACGTTGGTGGCTATTTTGCGTCAGTTGCTTGTTGTTGTTGTTGGATGGGTATTCCTTTCTCCTAACCAGTTTGCCAATGGAATGAGCCAAATCGATCCTATCCGCAATTTGTGTTGCGTGCTATTGTTGCCAATCGTACTCTTGCTTATTCATCTTCATAATCCCATTATCTCTTTTATTTTGTTAGGGATTGTGCTTTTAGGATTTACAGTATTTGTTATTGCCAAAGCATTATTGTTATACTATAAAGGTTTGTTATCAATATTCTATATTCTATTATATTTTACATATCTTGAAGTCATTCCTGTAATCGGAATGTTGTTATGGACTCAACATATATTACAATGAAGAAAGTACAAAAGATTTTAATTTCTCAGCCTCGTCCACAGTTGGACCGTAATCCATATTCTGATATGGCAAATTCTTATGGTGTGCAATGCGATTTTCATCAATTGATTAAAGTCGAAGGAATAGGCGTAAGAGAGTTTCGCGACCAACACATTTACTTAGAAGATTATACTGCGGTAATTGTTAATTCTCGTCTTGGAATTGATCATTATTTCAGAATGGCAGAAGAGATGCGTTTTTCCGTCCCCGAAACAATGCATTATTATTGCATTTCAGAGGCGGTAGGTAATTATTTGCAAAAGTATATTCAATATCGTAAACGTAAGGTTTTTGCAGCAGAAAATAATCGTTTTGAAGATTTATTGCCTGCTATGCATCGTCGTCCACATGAGAAATATTTGATGGTAATGTCTGATGTGCACAACGAGCAGACCTTAAATATGTTCGCCGAGAACAATATCGTGGTTAAACCCGCTATCATGTATCGCACTGTAGCTACTGAATGGCCAAAAGATAAACCCTTTGACTATGATATGATTGTGCTCTTCACTCCATCAGGTGTTGCTGCTTTGAAGAAAAATTTTCCGAATTGGGAACAAGGAGATACTGTCATTGCTGCTTTTGGCGCAAATACTGTGGCTGCGTTGGAAACCGCTGGTTTTCACGTGGCTATCAAGGCTCCAACATCAAAATATGCAAGTATTACTACCGCAATCAAAGATTTTTTGGACGCGCAAAATGAAGATTAATTTTTCCGCATGAGGACTATATTTCCTAAATCAGAAAAGTTGTGTACACACATTGCTATTGACCAACTGTATAAAGAGGGTAAACGATTTGTAGTTTGGCCAATGCGTGTTACTTGTTTGCCTATAGCCGATATGCCTACACAAGTATTGATTTGGGCACCAAAATCTTTATTCAAGCATGCTGTAGATCGTAATCATTTGCGTCGATTAATGCGCGAAGCATATCGCCTCAATAAGCATATTTTAGAAATGTCAGGTAAGCATTATCAGTTGGCATTCAACTATATTGACAAGCAAAAACAGGACTTTCATATGATTGAGAAATCCATGAAGAAAGCCTTGCAACGATTAGCTATAGCACCTGAGGAATGAGAAAAATATTACGTCATATTTTTTTGCTACCAGTCTATTTTTATAGGTATTGTATCTCTCCGCTTACTCCGCCAAGTTGTCGTTTCACTCCCACTTGTAGTCAATATATGGTTGAAGCGGTGATGAAATATGGTATATTCAAAGGCGGATGGTTAGGATTAAAACGCATTGCACGTTGCCATCCTTGGGGTGGGAGTGGCTACGATCCAGTTCCATAAACTCTAAACACAAAATACGAATATGCGTATTGATATATTAACAGCTTGTCCTGAATTATTAGAATCGCCTCTCAATCATTCTATTGTTCAGCGCGCCAAGGATAAAGGCCTTGTAGAGATATATGTGCATAATCTTCGCGATTTTACTTTAGACAAACATCGCAAGATTGATGATTATGCATTTGGTTTTGGAGCAGGAATGGTTTTGCAAATCGAGCCCATTGATCGTGCAATTACCTACCTTACTAGCCAACGCGATTATGATGAAATAATTTTCACGGCACCTGATGGCGAACGGTTTACGCAAAAAGAGGCTAATACCTTGTCCTTAAAGGAAAATATCATTATTCTTTGTGGACACTACAAAGGCGTTGACCAGCGCGTGCGCGAGCACCTCATCACTAAGGAATATACGATTGGTGATTTCGTTCTTACAGGCGGTGAGATGCCAGCAGCAATCATGACGGACGCTATTGTTCGCCTGCTGCCAGGAGCTATGGGTGATGAAACGAGTGCATTGAGTGATAGTTTCCAAGATGGATTGCTTGAACCGGGCGTTTATACTCGTCCTGCTGAATACAAAGGTTGGAAAGTGCCAGATATATTGCTCTCTGGACATCAAGCCAAGATTGAGGAATGGCTCTATGATGAGAGTTTGCGCCATACACGCGAACGGAGACCTGACTTGTTGGATGAATAATTTATAAACAAGAATACCATGAAACGATTATCTTTTCTGCTCATTTTTAGTCTGCTCACATTGCTATCTTTTTCGCAGGCTAAGTATATATTCTATTTCATTGGCGATGGAATGGGGCCAAACCAAGTACTCGCTGCTGAAATGTATCAAGCAGCAGTTGATGGAGTAAATGGTTGTACACCATTATGTATGACCCAGTTCCCTTATTCAGGACAAGCTACCACTTTCTCTGCTTCCGATGGTATCACCGATTCTGCTGCCGCTGGCACCTGTCTTGCATCGGGTAAGAAAACCAATAACGGAATGATTGGACAAACACCAGATGGAATCCCTGCATATAGTGTTGCTTCTGATTTGAAAAAGCAAGGGTGGGGTATTGGTATTATGTCCACAGTACCCATTGATCATGCTACTCCTGCTTCGCATTATGCTCATGCAGAGAAACGTAGCAACTATTACCTAATTGGTACGCAGCTTGCAGAATCAAACTTCGATTTCTATGCAGGTGGAGGGTTTCAGCGTCCAATAAGCAAGGATGATGCATCAGCTCCTAATCTATACGACTTGTGTAAAGCAAATGGCTATACTCTCGTGGGTAGTTATGATGAGGCAAAAAAGCAACTTGATGCATCTAAAATGATTCTTGTCCCACAAAAAGACCTAGACAATCCTTCCAAAGGAGCTGGTGCTTTGCCTTATGCTATAGATCAACAAGACTCGGACCTCTCACTCGCAAAAATAGTAGATGTAGCAATTCAATACCTCTCCAAACACGATCGATTTTTTATGATGGCAGAGGGCGGAAAGATTGATTATGCAGGTCATGGCAACGATGGTGCTACCAATATCCATGAAGTACTTGACTTTGACAAAGCGATACAAGTGGCATATCAATTTTATCTACAGCATCCAGACGAAACGTTAATTGTAGTTACAGCAGACCATGAGACTGGCGGATTGTCCTTAGGTAATGGACATTCCTTCCATTTGGAGCGATTGAGTAGCCAACAATGTTCATCCGATATCCTTTCTGATCGCCTTTCAGCCTTGCATAAGCAACAAGGCAACCATCTCACTTGGGAACAGGTTAAGACATTATTGTCTGAAACAACGGGCTTATATACTGCAGTACAATTGAAACCAGAAGAAGATATTGAATTGCAAACAGCTTTTCAAAATATGATGCGCCAGCAAGAGTCGGTCAAGACGCTTTACAAGGATATTAATGCATTAGCGGCTAAAGCATTAGCGCTACTCAATCATAAAGCGGGGTTAGGATGGACTACTCGAGGACACTCTGCTGCCGCGGTACCCATTTTTGCAATTGGTGTTGGTGCTGAATATTTTACGGGCTGGCATGATAATAGCGAGATTGCTCCATTGATTTATCAAGCCGTATTGCACTAATTAATATATTATTTGAACCATTGTAATATCAGATATCAAGATGAAAGTAATTAATTTATCGGAGCAACCTTCGTTGCTAAATCAGTATCTAAAAGAAATGCGCAGTGTTGATGTCCAAAAGGACAGCATGCGTTTTCGCCGAAACATCGAACGAATAGGTGAGATAATGGCTGTAGAGATTAGCAAGCATCTGACATATACTGCGGAGCAGGTGCAGACTCCTTTGGCGGTTGCTGAGATGCAAGTGCCTCAGGATAAGGTGGTGTTAGGTACTTTGTTGCGTGCGGGCTTGCCAATGCATCAAGGATTTTTGAATATGTTTGACAAGGCAGAGAATGCCTTTATCAGTGCTTATCGCAAAGAGACAATTGGTCGCCGAGGCGAGATGCAGATAGAGATAGTGTCGGAATATCTAGCAGCTCCATCTATTGAAGGCAAGACATTGATATTGGTAGATCCAATGCTTGCTACAGGTTTGTCAATGGAGGTGGGGTACAAGGCTTTGTTGAGTCACGGAACTCCTAAGAGTGTACATGTGGCTTGTTTGTTTGGTACGCCTCAAGCGATAGACTATCTGTCTAAGACAATGCCCGAGCATGTTACGCTATGGTGTGCAGTAATCGACCCCGTATTGAATGAGAAGAAGTATATTGTTCCTGGATTGGGGGATGCGGGCGACTTATGCTTTGGCGAAAAATTATAGGATTTTGGAAGACTATAGCAGTTGCTAGCGTGATTGCGTATGGCTGCTTGCTGCGTAAGCCATTGTACACACTTCCTCCGATAGAAGGAGGGGATAAGTGGGTGCATTGGTTAGCATTCTTAGTATTGACTTTAGTGCTCTTATGGGATAGTAGAGCTGCGGGGTTAAAGTCGTGGAAGATGTGGCTTGTGGCAATAGGAATTCCTGTAGTTTATGGCGGTTTCATCGAGATATTGCAGGAGCAATTCTTTTATCCTCGTACAGGTGAATGGATGGATTGGTTGGCTGATGGTGTAGGGGTATGTATGGGAGTGATATGTTGGCGTATAGGCATGTGGTGGCATGAGAGAAGAGTGGGTAAATAGAATTGCTTTGACTTGGGCCAATAAGACGCGTTTGCGTGGTATTCGTCAGGCATTGGATGTATGTGGCTCGGCTACTGAAGTAATTAGGCAGCATGGCGAACTGGTGAATCTTGATGCACTGACTTTTGCTCGCAAAGAACTCGAATTCATCGAGAAACATGGCATCAAAATGTATTATTTTAGGGATGAGAACTATCCCTATCGTTTAGCGCATTGTGTAGATGCACCTTTGTTATTGTATGCCAAAGGTAATGTAGATGTCAATCCTAAACACGTAGTAAGTGTGGTGGGTACACGTATGCCAAGTGAGCGCGGAAAAGATTGGTGCAGACAATTGGTGCTGGATTTAGCGGCACAGGTACCCGATTTGACTATTCTGAGTGGATTAGCCTACGGAATAGATGTGGTGGCTCATCGGGCAGCATTGGAAGCGGAGATACCGACGATTATTATCCCTGCTCATGGCTTAGACCGAATCTATCCTGCGGTGCATCGCAATGTGGCTATTCAAGCATTGGATAAGGGTGGGATATTGACGGAATATACTCGTGATACAGAACCAGAGCGATTTAATTTTGTAGCTCGCAATCGCATTGTTGCAGGTATGGCGGATGCTGTGGTAGTGGTAGAGTCGAAGCAAAAAGGTGGCTCGTTGATAACTGCAGATATGGCAATAGATTATGGACGAGATGTGTTTGCTCTGCCTGGGCGCGTGGATGATGTATGCAGTGCGGGCTGCAATGATTTAATCAAGCGGAACAAAGCACAGTTGATTGAATGTGCGGAGGATTTGATTGCTGCGATGCAATGGGAGGTAAAACCAAACCAGCCAGTACAAACAAGTATGCTGGAATTGGTGTGTGACTTGACGGACCAACAATTGCAATTGGTCAATCTATTGCGTGAAGCAGACGATGGCTTGCATATCAACCAATTGGTAATGGAGGCGCAGTTGGCATACAATGTAGTGTCATCAGAATTAGTGATGTTGGAGCTGCAAGATGTGGTAAAATCCATGCCAGGAGGTATGTGGAGAATAAAAAAATAAAATTATTTTTGCACAATTCAAAAAAAAGCAGTACCTTTGTAGCGGAATCTGTAACTGAGAATATAAATTACAACAAACGATATGAATACATTTTTAAAAAGTTTAGGTGCTATCTTAGTATTGCTGGGTGTAGTTTGCTTGGCAGTATATTTCTTTGGCGTGCAAGTAAACATCTTGTTAGCAGTAGGTTTGGTATTAGAGATTGCAGGTCTCTTTGCCTACATTTTCATTAACAAGACTTTACTCTAACACATAAGAACAGATAATTGCCGTCAAGCAACTTATGGCTGAAAACAACGACGCAATCAAACAGCATTTGACGGGCATGTACCAAGACTGGTTCTTGGACTATGCTTCGTACGTGATTCTTGAGCGTGCTGTCCCCGCTATGGAGGATGGGCTCAAGCCTGTGCAGCGTCGTATCCTACACGCGATGAAGTGTGTAGATGACGGTAAGTTCAATAAGGTTGCTAATATCGTCGGTCAAACCATGCAATATCACCCACATGGTGATGCCAGTATAGGTGATGCATTGGTGCAGTTGGGGCAGAAGGATTTGCTGATTGATTGCCAAGGTAACTGGGGAAATATCCTTACAGGCGATGGGGCTGCTGCACCGCGTTATATTGAGGCTCGCCTTAGCAAATTTGCTTTGGAAACGGTCTTCAATCCGAAGACCACCCATTGGATGATGTCGTATGACGGTCGCAAGAAGGAGCCTATTCATCTACCAATCAAGTTCCCATTGCTTTTGGCGCAAGGTGTAGAGGGTATTGCGGTAGGTTTGAATTCGAAGATTCTGCCACATAACTTCTGCGAGATTTGTGATGCAGCATTGGCACATTTGCGATGCGAGGAGTTCTTGCTCTATCCTGATTTTCCAACGGGTGGTGAGATTGACGTGAGCCGTTATAATGATGGTGAGCGTGGCGGAATGATTCGTATACGTGCGAAAATTCAAAAGGCGGACGATAACAAAACGCTGATTATTAGCGAAATACCATATAGTACTACCACAGGCAAGATTATTGAGACTATCTTGCGCGCGAATCAAAAAGGTAAAATCAAGATTCGCAAAGTAGATGATTTCACGGCAGAAGAAGCCAAGATTGTTGTGCAATTGGCACCTGGCAGTTCGTCAGACAAGGCAATCGATGCATTGTATGCTTTCACGGATTGCGAAGTCAATATATCGCCTAACTGCTGCGTGGTGCAAAACAAGAAGCCAGTGTTCACTAATGTGAGCGAGTTGCTTCGTATGTCGGTAGAGCATACCAAAACCTTACTGAAGTGGGAATTGGAGATTCAAAAATCCGAATTAGAGGAGCAGTATTTCTATACTTCTTTGGAGAAAATCTTTATCGAAAATCGTATATATAAGGAAGAAGGATACGAAAATGCTCCCGACAAAGAGAAACTGATTGCTTTTGTAGATCAATCTCTCGAACCTTGGAAGGCAAAGTTAATTCGTGAAGTTCGTCGCGAGGATATTGAGCGTTTATTTGAGATACGTATGATTCGTATCACACGTTTTGACTCAAAGAAAGCTGACGAGTTGATGCGTGATTTGGATAAGAAAATCAAAGCCACTATTAAGAATCTTAAGAATCTTACCGATTATACGATAGCTTGGTTCGAGTCCCTCAAGCAGAAGTACGGAGCAAAATATCCTCGTCGTACAGAGGTGCGCAATTTTGCTAATATCAATATCAAAACCGTAGTAGAAGCCAACGAGAAATTATACATCAATCGTGCTGAAGGCTTTATTGGTACGGGATTGAAGAAAGATGAATTCCTTTTCAATTGCTCGGATATAGACGAGGTGATTATTTTCCATCGCGATGGAAAATACAAGGTGGTAAAGGTCGCAGACAAAGTCTTTGTTGGAGCCGACATTATCCATATTGACATCTTCCGTAAGAATGACCATCGCACTATCTATAATGCTATCTATCGTGATGGCAAGAAAGGTGTTTGCTACATGAAGCGTTTTGCCGTTACTGGTGTAGCTCGCGATAAGGAATACGACCTAACGCAAGGTAAAGCGGGTTCGCGCGTGATGTATTTCACTGCTAACCCCAACGGTGAAGCTGAAGTAATACGTATCCAACTCAAACCTGCCCTCTATCTCAAGAAGTTAGAGGTGATTAAGGACTTGAGTGAATTGGCAATCAAGAGCCGTACTGCACGAGGCAATGTGCTGACAAAATACGAGGTAAAAGCCATCACTTTGAAGCAAAAAGGTCGCTCCACATTGGGTGGACGCAAAGTGTGGTTTGACCCCGACGTCTTGCGCCTCAATTACGACGGTCAAGGTATCTACTTGGGCGAGTTTGTGGAAGAAGATCGTATCTTGGTCATCACCAAAAATGGAGATTATTATTTGACTACGTTTGAGCTTACAGCCCATTTTGACCAAAACATATTGCGCATAGAGAAGTTTGATAGCGATAAGGTCTGGTCATTGGCGATGTGGAATGCCGATTTGAGATACTACTATGGCAAGCGTTTCCAATTGGATGCTCAACTGAAGTCGCAGAATATGTTGGGCGAGAATAGCGATAGCAAGATAGCCTTGCTTTCTGATCGCGAAGAAGCCATCTTCCGCATCACGTTTGTGGATGAGACCAAGCCAGAAATGGAGGTGCTGATGGCTGAGTTTATCGAGGCTAAGTCACCTAAAGCCAAAGGAAAACGTTTCTCTACGTTGGATGTGGCAAAGATCGAAGATATTACTCCCGAACCAGAAGTGGTAGAAGAGGAGATGGACGAAGAAAACGAAGACACCAATGGTCAAGAGGGAGAGAGTGAGAATGTAGAGGATAAAGTTCAGGAGGTGCAACCTATAGTAGATGTGCCATTCACGATTACCAACGAAGTGCCTGAAGATAGCAAACCTATAGAAGAACAACTGAGTTTGTTTTAAGGAATATCCTATTGATGATAGTTAATCGTCATTTATGTTTTTAGGCATAAATGACGATTTTATTTATCATGTTGCAATAAAAGTAAACTTTTCTTGCACATATACATTTTTTTTTGTACCTTTGCAGCGCAAAGTCGTTCGGAAAAGTGTGAGGATTATGTAAAAAGTCGTTTGGAAAAGTGTGAAGATTGTCCAAAAAGTCACTTGGAAAAGTGCGTGGATATAATGTAAGTGATATATAATCAAAAAGAAAGTGGTTTTGGGATGGATTTTGTAATGCGCTATGCTGACTCTCCCTCTATATATGGCTTTCTTATTGTCCGATTTATAATTTATAACAAAAGTATTCATGTTTCCTTATCGTCATTTATGTTTTGGGACATAAATGACGATTTTTGTATGTATATACTTGCAGGTTTCAAAAAAATGTTGTAACTTTGCAACCGTAATTAGCTCACGCCTTGGGATTATGTCTTTTGGGTGGGGTAATTGCAGACATAATAAAGGCGTTAAAAGCGCTTTGTGCTTGGCTTCTCAGAATCTGGTAAATTCAACGTAAATCCAACACATTGCAGCATTTTGATGTCCTCGGGGTATGTATATCCTTATAGTAGTGCACATGGTATAATTAAGTACGTGTGCGCGTGCGTACATATCGGCGTGGGCTTCGGTGTTGCTTGTTCGGGTTTACAGGCGATACCAGAGCCTTGAGAAGCGGAACAGCAACAGTGCAGTCCCGCTTTTTTGTTGTACAAAAATGCGGAACACAATCGCAGATAAACGCTTTTGTTGTACTATAGAACTCCTATTTGACCAATAACTAACAATTAAACATACAACATTATGAAAAAGTTTTTCTCTCTGGTGCTTCTCATGGCGTGCACTATCACGCTGATGGCACAAAGCAACAACAACCAAGATGAGGTTGTGAAGATTGACCGATGGAATCAACAAGCCTATCGCGAAGGCGAAGTGATTGTTAAGTTCAAAGCCGATGGCGCAGTGCAGATGCGCAAGAATGTCCAAGGCAAGTTCCAAACTGCCAGCATTAGTCAAGTAGATGCCCTCTTTGCAGAACTCGGCGTAGAGGAAGTAGAAGCACTCATGCCTAATGTAGGTGCGCGCAAAGCGCCACGCCGCATGCGTGCATACAATGGCACAGAAGTGCAAGACCACAACCTCAGCAAACTCTATCTCATTCGTTTCAGCGAGCAAGTGGCTGCCCCAATGAGCAATGCAGGCAAGATGCGCACCGTGCACCAAGTAGTAGAGCAACTGCAAGCTCTCGAAGAAGTGGAGTTTGCCGAACCTAACTACATGGTATATACCCTCGCTACCAATATTGTTGATATAAACGCAGATAAGTACGACAAAGAACCCCTTTATACCCAACAATGGGGACCAGCGGCTATTGGCCTGCCAAGCATTTGGAATAAGCTATTAGTTAGCACCAAACGCCCTGTGATTGCCATCATCGATACAGGTGTGGACTGCGAGCACCCTGACCTCAAAGACAACCTATGGGTAAACGAGAAAGAGAAAAATGGCGTTGCAGGCAAAGACGATGACGGCAACGGCATTGTGGACGATATCCATGGCTATGACTTTGTAAATCAAACGGGTGGCATGGCTGACTTCAACGGTCACGGCACCCATTGCGCAGGTATCGCAGCTGCAGTCGGTCACAACGGTATTGGTATCACAGGAGCTAACCCAGACGCGCTGATTATGCCTATCACCGTAATGCAAAGCGACGGTACGGGCGATGTGGCTACTATCATCAAGGGTATCGACTACGCCGCAGCTAATGGCGCAGATGTCATCAGTATGAGCTTGGGTGGCTATGGCTACTCCCTCGCCGAAGAGCAAGCCCTCGGCAAAGCATACGCTACAGCAGTGATTGTCGCTGCTGCGGGAAATGACTTTAAGTGTATTAACCAACACATGTGCCCTATCAACAAGCACAATATGAATGCCCCTATGTTCCCTGCTGCCTTCCAATTTGTATTGGGTGTAGAGGCAGCAGCGGACAAGCAAGGCAACTTGGCAAGCTTTAGTAACTTTGATGATGATGGACCTACCTACTCAGAATATAGCAGTGAAACACAACTCTATAACTACGAACTCCGTGCACCAGGTCAAAGCGTCGTAAGTACTTTCCCTAAAGGTCAATACCGCGCAATGAATGGTACCTCTATGGCATGTCCATTAGCAGCAGGTGCTATTTCCCGTCTGTTGATGCATAAAGAATACGATAGTTGGGAGATTCTCTTTGGCGATCTTATCCATACCCGCACCAACGGTACGGGTAATATAGATATGAAAGCGGCATACGACATCACCGATACCGACCGCAAACCTACGCTTTCACTCGTAACCTACTACCTCACCGACTCGCTCGGTGATAATGATGGTCGTGCGGATGCAGGCGAGACCATTGCTATCTACCCTGTGTTGCGCAACGAATGGGGACAAGCAGAGAATATTAAGGTGTGGATGGAGTTGGCAGAAACGGAAAACGATACCATCGTGAAGTTCTTGGAGCAAAAGGTGGACTTCGGCATGCCACTCAGCAGTTATGCAAAGAATAAATCAGCGAATCCTATCTGCTTTGTCGTAGATAAGAATGTAATAGATGGTCGCCATATCTCTATGGTACTCAAAGCGATTTGTGATAATATGGAAGATACATTGGAGCAAGAAGTTATTCTTACCGCCGAAAATGGCGTAGAGATTGGTGGAATGATTACAGAGGATTTAACTCTTTATCCTGGCGTGCATTACATTGTAACCAAACCAATCGCTGTACCTGAAGGTGTTACACTCACATTGAAACCAGGTACCGTTTTGAAGTTTAAAGATGATACAGGTTTATCTACTGCCAAAGGTTCTCATTTTATTGCACAAGGCACTCCAGATCGCATGATTGTGTTTACGAAAGCAGATTTAGCGTTGGGTACTATGAATGGCTTTACATTTGCTAGTGAAGATACATTACAATACTGTATATTTGATAAATTAGTTTCAAAATCTCAACTCATTCGAGTAGAAGGAACAAGTACGCAACTAAATCTTGAAAATAGTATAATTATAGAAACGGGGGCTAGCAACACCTCCTATCTGTTGAATACGAATACTGCAGCTACAATTACAATTAAAGGTTGTAATATGTATGCTAATCATTATATTTATCTAGTCTACGCAATTCAACAAGGGATGAAATGTAATATATGTAATAGTAATATAATAAATAATAACCACCACTACCAACACTATCAGGATTCTTGGTGTTCAGCAGGACTTTCTGAACAACTAGTTAGACGTGGAGGAAATAATAATAACGTTTATGGGAATGTAAATTCCAAAAGTAAGACTTTGGAAAATTTTCAATCTGGAAGTTCAACACCTATAGTTGTAGATGCACCTCAATATTGGGGAAGTAATCGTGAAGACATTATTCGTGAAGGTCTTTGGGATATAGAGAAAGGAGTAAGTGTTTGTTATTATGATTTATCCACTCGCCTTATTCGCCCCAATCCTGATGCCCACGGTATCGTTTGGAAAGTGGTAGTTAATGGCTACGATGCGCAAGATGAATTTGAACTATTACCTCCACTCGGTGTAGGCAAACACAAATTCGAGGTATATTTCAACCGTCCAATGGATACTTCTGTTACTCCTCATATCTCTATGGGAGTACGCTCGCCTTATACGCAAAACGCCATTGCAGAAGACGGCAGTTGGTCTGCCGATAGCACCATCTACACAGCCTACCTCACCATTACAGGTAAAACCGCTTCCGATGGTCTGAATCGCATCTATGTCTATGGCGCAGAAGATGATGAGCATTTCGAGATACCCGAAGAGAATATGCGCTTTAATGTGCAAGTATCTGCTGCGGGTTCGCTCAGTACGGGCTTGATGGCAGAAGCAGGACTTGGTAAAGTCGCTCTCACTTGGCAAACCGACGAAGAAGACTTTGAAGACCTTCTCGGCTATAACATCTATCGTTGGACAGATGATACTATCAAATGGGATAGATATTACGATAGTAAACTTGGTGCATTCGTAGAAGCTGGTTGGAGAATTGATACCCTTTGCATTAACCAATCAGTGATTGACGCACAAGATAATGCTTTCGTGGATTACGATGTAGTTCCAGGAAAGACCTATTACTATTACATCAAGCAACTCACTACCGCCCTCACTTCTTATTCTCTCTCCAACCCAGTCGCAGCTACCCCATTAACCGCACAAAAGGGTGATGCCAATGGTAGCATGAACGTGGACGTAGCCGATATAGTGACCGAGGTCGCATACCTCACAGGCAATAATCCTCAGCCATTTATCTTCGAGGCAGCGGATGTGAATGCCGACCAAGTAGTGAATATCCTCGACATCGTAGGTACAGTCAATATCATCAGCAACCCTGCGGCTTCTTCACTTGGCTTCTCAGACGACAACACCGCCACCTATAGCATCGAGGATGGTATCCTTTATGTAGAAACACCAGTCGTACTCGGTGGTGTGCAATTCTCCTTTGACGCAGAAGCAGAAATCTCCGCACTGGAGGCACTCAACGGCTTTGAGCAAATAACTTGGAGCACCGCAGAGAACCTCAACTTCATGGCGTACTCCATGAGTGGTAAAACCCTCGGTGTAGGCAAACATGCTTTGCTATATGTAGGCAATGCTGCTCTTGAGCAAATCATTCTCAGCAACACCCAAGGGCAAAATGTACCTGCAATCCATAAGACGGCTACTGACCTCTCATCCGTAGAGGCAATGCAAATGCGTTTACCAAATCCTAACCCATTCACTACCCAAGTGAATATCCCATACGTGGTAGGACAAACAGGTGCGCACAATATCCGCTTCGTCTTCACCAACATCGCAGGTCTGGTAGTAGATTTGTACACTACCACCAACACCTTCGGCGAATACACCTACACTTGGCAACCAAGTGCATTGACAGAGGGCGTGTACTTCGTGACCCTCTACGTGGATGGCAAAAAGATGCAAAGTAGCAAACTTGTTAAGGTGAACTAACCACAACTTGTTTGGTTATGAAACAATTTTTGATACTATGCTTTGCATGGTGCATAAGTACTTATGCCATAGCAAGCAATACCATTACCCTCTCTTCCGTCAGCGGTACACCGCAGACGGAAGTAGAGGTTGTAGTGTCGTTAGACAATACAGATGCCATCACAGCACTGGAGATGGTGCTCCCATTAGGTGAACACCTCAGCTATGTCAATGGCTCTGCCACCCTCGCTACCACACGCAGCAACGGACACCAACTATCCGCAGCACAAGTGGGACAGGAGTTGCGCATTTATGTCTATAGCCTCAGTCTCAATGCTCTGCAAGGTGATACCAGCGAGCTATTAACCTTCCGCCTACTCTTAGGCAACGAGCCAGCTAACTATACGCTCACCCCTACCGTTGTCCTCAGTAACGCACAAGGTACATCCATTGCAGGTAGCGTGCAAGCGGGTAGTGCAACTATTCAAGCACCCAAGTTGCAAATCGTCAATCCGCAAATCGACTACGGACATATTCCTATTCGTGCGACCTACACCAAGAACCTGCAACTCAAAAATGTAGGTAACTTACCTCTCACGATAGAGAATATCGCCACCACTGATCAATTGTTTGTACCCAAGCAAACTACCCTCACTATTGAGGCACAGCAAACAGCTGCGGTGACTATTGAGTATGCACCAATAGAGCGCGGAGCCGTAAATCACAAAGTTATGGTCACTTCTAACGCTATCAATGGCGAACAAGTAGCCACTATTGTGGCAGACCCATTCTCTGTAAACGAACTGCATATAGGTACAGCTAGTGGTATTGCTGATAGCATTGTGACCGTGTCCCTTACGATGAATAACATGGAGCCCATAGTGGCGATGCAATGTGCTTTCAAACTACCTAAGCAGTTGGAGTATGTGGCGAATAGTCTGCAACCTAATGCAGTACGTAGCAACGGACATCAAGCTCTGTCCACCATTCATGGCGACACCTTGGTGCTGATGCTCTACTCGATAAGCAACCAACCGCTTCATGCTAACGATGGCGAGGTAGCTACGTTCCAACTACGGCTCAACGGCTCATCGGGTACCTACTACCTCAAACCCATTGATGTCGTACTCAGCAATATCACGGAAGAGAATATGGTATCTGCCACTTCGCAAGGCAAAGTAACTATCAAAGCTCCTGCTATTAGTAGCAATGCTTCAATCGCTTTTGGTAGTCATGCTATCACCGAAGAGGCATATGCCACTTATTCCGTGCGCAATAATGGTAGTGCGCCATTGGTGTTAGAGCGTGCCACTTTCTTAGCAGAAGGCTATCGCGTGGTAGAAGAACTGCCAATCACCATCGCCAATTACAAAACCACTACTATCACTGTGGCTTATCAACCCACCGAAGAGGGTGATTTCTCTACCACGATGAATCTCTACACCAATGACCCTAACAACCGACTAAAAACAGTTGCACTTTCGGGACATATCTTTGAACCAAATACTCTTGCTCTGAGTGGACAAAACAACAAAGACGGCACATACACCCTATCTGTAGCGTTGGAGAACTACAGCGATATTGTAGCAGTGCAATACGATGTGCATTGGCGTAGCGACATAACTACTGCACAAGCAGCATTCAAGCCTACTACGCGTATGCAAAACCATAATGCTGTAGTTACACCTTTAGACGAGGATAGTTACCGCATTATCATCTATTCTATCTCCAATGCTACCCTCGTTGGACATGAAGGCGAGTTGCACCAGTTGGTATTCACGCCACAAGGGAGTGTAGATTATTGTGGTGATATGATCACAGTAGATAATGTGGTGCTCAGCAATGCCAAGGGAGCAGATAAAACCTCTGCAACGACACCAGCATTAGCTGTTGAACAAACTAAATGGGTAGAACATATGGCTACAGCATGCGATCAATACCTCTGGAGAAATCATGTATATACCGCATCAGGTACGTATAGCGACACACTATCTACACCAGCTGGCTGCGATAGTATTCTCATGCTCCATTTGACTATACTTCCAGATGCAACAGCAGAATATGAGGAGCTAAAACTTTGCTCTACTGAATTACCATATGAGTGGTATGGTCAATGGCTTACAGAAGCTGGTACATATACCGCAACGGAGCCATACGTGGGTATGGAGTGTGATAGTGTGCTGCACGAATTAAGCTTGAATATCTATACACAAACTTTGCCTGAATCAATCATATGGCCTCTTGTTAGTATAGGTGAATCAATTGACGTAACGATGCCTACTGCGGAGATACAGGCACATATTGCTGCCGATACATGGTATGCACCCAATGCGTTGGTAACATGGTATATCCTTGAGAATGGCGATTGGCAAATCTTGACTGGTGAACCATTGAAGTCAGGTATCTCGCAAGTGGTACTTAAATATGTTGTTGAAACGGATTGTGGTAGCACAGAGTCAGAAAATATAGTCATTACAATAAAGCCAACCAATTTGGAAAATATATCAGGTGAAGTGGTGAATGTATCTAAACTCCTCCGCAACGGTCAACTCCTCATCCTACGCGATGGAAAGACATACGATGTGATGGGGCAGGAGGTGAAGTAGTTGACAGTTGACAATTGATATTTTTTACGTGCGGGCAGTAATGTCCGCACTTTTTATGAGTAGAATAGGGAGAGCCATATCTATGATACAGATAGGTTACAGATGTGCTATAGTGGTCGCCTAATTTGTTCTATGCTTGCGCTGATTCCTCAGAGTGGGGACTCTTCGGGCGCTGCGCTCGGAGTGCGTTCCGTCGCACTCCTTCAGGTCGCGTAGCCCGCAGTCAACTTGAGAGCGACCTAATACAGCCACCGAAAGCCCAGAGATCTCCCATAGATGTCTTTGTTTTGTTCTATGCTTGCGCTGTTTCCTCAGAGTGGGGACTCTTCGGGCGCTGCGCTCGGAGTGCGTTCCGTCGCACTCCTTCAGGTCCCGAAGCCAGCATAGAATATCTTGCAAGCTACGGGGAAACACCTAGATGCTAACCAAATGGTAATGGATTGATATTGGAGTGGTTTCGAGAAAGGATAATACCTGATGTGTAGAAAAAAGAAAAAACAGATGATGATTGATACACAAAAAGTCACCTAACCAAGGTGACTTTTTGTGTGTATAATAGGTGATGTATTATCCTACTTGACTACCGTTCTTCACAGGAGCAGTCACTGTTGTCACAACCAACTTGCCGTCCGCATCCACAGCCGATAGAATCATACCTTGCGACTCTTGTCCCATCATCTTGCGAGGTGGGAAGTTCGCAATATACAACACTTGTTTGCCTATCAATACCGATGGATCAGGGTAACTTTGTGCAATACCCGACAAGATAGTTCTGCCACCCATACCATCATCCAAACGGAATTGAAGCAGGCGGTCCGACTTCTTAACTGGCTGACAATCAAGCACTGTCGCTACACGAATATCCATCTTAGCAAACTCGTCAATATTCGTATTCTCCTTTATCTCTACTGGCTTCCAACTCTTAAGCACCTCTTGCTTCTCAGCTTCTTCATTAGCTGCCTTGATTGCTGCTAAGCGATCAAGTTGCGCTTGGATAGTAGCATCTTCGATTTTCTCGAAGAGGAGGGATACCTCGCCTAACTCTTGCCCCTCTTTCAGCAGGTTGATATTACCCAACTCCTCCCATTGGAGTTCTTCCATCGACAACATCTTGCGCAGTTTTGCCGAAGAGAATGGCAGGAATGGCTCAAAGGCAACGCTCAGGTTAGCAGCGATTTGCAATGCCAAATGCAGAATTGTCGCCGTGCGATCCATATCAGTTTTTGCCACCTTCCATGGCTCCGTGTCAGCCAAATACTTGTTACCAATACGAGCCAAGTTCATTGCCTCTTTTTGTGCGTCGCGAAAGCGGAAGTCATTGAGCAATTTCTCCACCTCTTCCTTCACGTTTTGGAACTCTGCTATAGTCGCTTGATCATACTCATTGAACGTACCTGCAGCAGGCACTTTTCCATCAAAATACTTCTTCGTAAGCACCAATGCGCGGTTCACAAAGTTGCCGTAGATAGCTACCAACTCATTATTATTGCGCGCTTGGAAGTCTGCCCAAGTAAAGTCATTATCTTTTGTCTCAGGTGCATTGGCAGTCAGCACATAGCGCAACACATCTTGTTTATCAGGGAAATCTACCAGATATTCATTCAGCCAAACAGCCCAATTGCGAGAGGTCGAAATTTTATCACCTTCCAGGTTCAAGAACTCATTCGATGGTACGTTATCTGGTACGATATAGCTACCCTCTGCTTTCAACATGGTTGGGAACACAATGCAGTGGAACACGATATTATCTTTACCAATAAAATGAATCAAACGAGTAGAAGAATCTTTCCACCATGTCTCCCAATTACCAAATTGCTCTGGTTTTGCATCGCAAAGTTCCTTAGTATTCGAGATATAACCGATAGGCGCATCGAACCACACATACAGCACTTTGCCTTCAGCACCCTCTACTGGCACAGGGATACCCCAATCCAAATCGCGAGTCACAGCACGTGGGCGAAGACCACCATCCAACCACGATTTGCATTGTCCATATACGTTTGGACGCCACTCTTTGTGCTCTTGCAAAATCCACTCCTCAAGCCATGCTTGGTATTGGTCTAGAGGCAAGTACCAATGCTTGGTCTCTTTTTTAGTCAATGGGTTACCATTAATTGCATTATACGGATTGATGAGTTCATCTGGAGATAGGGTCGCACCACATTTCTCACATTGATCACCATATGCCCCTGCTGCATGGCAACGAGGGCACTCACCGCGGATATTACGATCAGTCAAAAACTCTTGAGTCTCAGGGTCATAGAACTGCTCTGATGTCTGCTCTACAAACTTACCATCATCATATAGTTTGCGGAAGAAATCCGACGCCAATTGATGATGAATCTTACTCGTAGTGCGAGAATAAACATCAAAAGAAATACCAAATCCCTCAAAAGAATCCTTAATTATCTTGTGGTAGCGATCCACCACTTCTTGAGTAGTAATACCTTCTTTACGTGCGCGAATAGTCACGGGTACACCATGCTCATCACTACCACCTACGAAAAGCACATTTTCGCCTTTCAAACGAAGGTAGCGAACATAAATGTCTGCGGGTACATACACACCCGCCAGGTGTCCGATATGCACAGGACCATTGGCATATGGAAGGGCTGTTGTTACAAGTGTTCGTTGAAATGTCATATTGTCTTTATTTTGTTATTTCTTCTTTATTTAGATTGTTGCCTGCCATCTTATCCTCTGGACTATCTATACCAAAGGCTTGGGTCAGCCATTTCTCTAATTCGCTCTGATTCACAGTCTGTATATGCTCGCCTTGAGCAATAGAAATTTTGCCTGTCTCTTCAGAAACTACTATCGCCAATGCGTCTGTTTTCTCTGCCAATCCCAATGCAGCACGGTGACGCAAGCCGTATCGTTTAGGCAAGTCACTACGTTTAGATACGGGCAGAATACACGCTGCTGCCCATATACGTCCATTACGCACTATCAATGCGCCGTCATGCAGAGGAGTATTCTTGAAAAAGATATTCTCTATCAAGCGAGAGGAGAGTGCAGCATCCACCACCTCACCTGTATCCGCTACTGACTTCAACTCCTGTTCTTTAGTTATGACAATCAGCGCGCCTGTCTTACTTGCCGACATATGCAAGCAAGCTGTCATAATGGCATCTACTTGCTTTCGTGAGTTCTGCTTATGCTTAATCTTTGACCAACGATCCTTGATCTGCTCCACATTAAAACGTGACCCCACACGATAGAAGAAATTGCGTATCTCTTCCTGAAAAATCACAATCAAAGCGATAGCTCCTACACTCACGAACCGATCGAAGATAGCACTCGTCAATTCCAAATGGAAAACATAACTAACCAGCAACCATGTCAGCACAAAAGCTAATATACCCCATATCAGATTGCTAGCCCCCGAACGCCTTAAAATTCGATATATCGCAAACAAGATAAAGGCCACAAGCAGAATATCAATTATGTCTTTTATTCCTAATAACATATTCTTTTGATTATATACGAGTTCTACTTAATTTTATGAGCTAATGTATAAATAGTAATTGCCTGTTTGGCAGCTTCTACATCATGCACTCGCAGGATATGTGCCCCACGTTCCAATGCCAACATATTGGCGGCTACCGTAGCAGGCAACACTTCTTCTGGCGTAGAACATAATGGCTTATACAACATCGACTTACGAGATATCCCCACCAATATTGGAGCATGCAATACCGACAATATATCCAGTTGATCCAATATCCGATAATTCTGCTCTACTGTCTTGCCAAAACCAAATCCAGGATCCACTACCACATCGGCCACTCCCATACGGTGAAGAGCGTCTAACCGAGATTGGAAATAGTCCAATACATGGCTCATCGTATAATCATAATCTTTAACCTCCCCTTGACTTTGTATCTCTTGTGCATAGGTGAGGATATAAGGGACGTTATGCCTAGCAATCACCTTCCACATCTCCTCATCATTGCCCCCACATACATCATTGATAATATCAGCACCTGCTTCAATCGCCCTATCTGCTATCCCCGCACGAAAAGTATCCACAGAAAGTATTACGTTGGGAAAATGTGTGCGGATAAGTTGCAATACTGATGCCAACCGCTTCCATTCCTCTTCAGCATTCACAGGGGTTGAGTTCGGACGAGTAGAACATGCACCTACATCTATGATGTCTGCGCCTTGCTCCATCATTGTTTGAATGTTATGTAACAATGTATCCATATCAAATCCTCCCCATGAAGTATAAAAACTATCTGGAGTCACATTAACTATTGCCATCACTTTGGGCGATGACAAATCCAACAATCGACTATGTACTTTAATGCTTTGCTGCATTTGACCTGCAAAGTTACAAAAAATATTGTTATTCTACTATATTTTTGTCGAAAAGAGTATAAAAAAAAGCTTGTTTTGAAAAAAAACACCTAATTCTGACGTTTTTTTGCAAAAAAGTTAGCATAATTGACATTTTTTTTGTAATTTTGCGGGCTGAAGTGGAATAGTATAAAAATAATCCGAAAAAAATTATGAATATCAAATCAAACGTATCAAAAATCCTTGTTATTGTGATGGTGCTTGCTTTGAGTGCATGTCAATCCACTAGCAAGCGTGAGTTAAACACAAAAACTTCGTTTGTGACTGGTTGGAAGACCTTTGATCCAGCCACTACTAATTTTGAAGCATACGAAGGAAATCACTCAATCGTTCCTGTTGGTATGATTCCTATTAAGGGGGGATCGTTCACGGTAGGTCAGCAAGACGAGTTCCTTACTGCTCCTCGTAATAGCAGTCGTCGTTCTTTGACTGTAAGTTCGTTTTATATGGATAAATACGAAGTTACCAATATGGGCTGGAAGGAATATGTGGAATGGATGACTTATGTTTTTGGTCGTTATCAGCCCGAATTGGTTGAGGCTACGTTGCCAGATACTACAGTTTGGCGCGATGAGTTGGCATACAACGAACCTTATGTAGAGAATTATTTCCGTCATCCTGCTTATAGTTTCTATCCTGTGGTAGGTGTTACTTGGGATCAAGCTATGGCATTCTGCCAATGGCGTACTGATCGTGTAAATGAGCAAATCCTAGCCTCAAATAAAATTATTGAGCACCCAGATTACACACTCTTGAATCCTCATAAATACATGCCTAAGCAAGAGATTGAAGCATTCTTGAAGAGTAACCCCGATCATCCAGAGTATGCTGGGTATGATGCAGTTGAGGTTGAAGTGAAACTATCAATAGCTCAACAATATGGTTATGTAGGTGAAGAGGTTTTAGAAGTGGATGAGAATGGTAGTACTATTGATCCAATGGTAAAGATGTATCAACTCCCTTATGAGTGGGTACGTGACCAATTTGTATTTAATACAGAAAAGTATTTGAATGATACCAAATATACACCTACTAGCGGCAGCAATGCACGCAAGGATAGTTATGGCGAGCCACGTAAGATTACGCGTGCCGATGGCTTACTCTTGATTGGTTACCGTTTGCCTACTGAGATAGAGTGGGAATATGCAGCGTTTGCACCTGTAGCAGGTTCCGATGGTATGCCTATAGAAGGTCGTATTTATCCTTGGTCTGGTTATCATCCTCGTGATGTCAGCCAAGAGAACGTAAGCAAAATGTTGGCAAACTTTGTTCGCGGGCGAGGTGACATGATGGGAGTCGCAGGTGCTGCCAACGATGGTTATGTACTTACCGCTCCTGTAGATGCTTATGCTCCAAATGATTTTGGTTTGTACAATATGGCAGGTAATGTCAATGAGTGGGTGCTTGATGTATATCGTGAAACTAGTTTTGAGGATTTGACCGAGTACAACCCATATCGTGGTAATGTGTACACATCATTGAAGAAGGATAGTTTGGGCAATCTCGTCTATACTCCTACTGGCTGTTTAGCTGTTGAGTGGAAGGCAAGCGATGATAAGCGTAATTATAAAGATGGTGATGTCCACTCTGTTTTTATGACAGATTTTCCATTGGATACCGTCGGCTTGACTGAAGAACAACTTCAAAACGTTAAGATTGACCCTTCTGATGTGCTTGCTCCACGTATCAATGAACGCTCACGTATTTATAAGGGAGGAGCATGGAATGACCGTATCTACTGGTTGAATCCTACCACTCGTAGATACTTGGATCAAAGTAAATCATCTAGCACAATCGGTTTCCGTTGTGCAATGACTATGCTTGGTGAGCAATAAAAGTTGAAGAAGAAAGAGACACCGCAGTGTGTCTCTTCTTTATATTGTACAAAAACTTATTAAACACTCAATTTATTTATGAATACACCATCTAACTTACGTTACACTAAAGAACACGAATGGATTCGCGTTGAAGGTGATGTGGCATATGTAGGTATTACCGATTATGCGCAATCAGAATTAGGAGAAATCGTATTTCTGGATATTAATACAGAAGGCGAGACTCTGGCGCAAAACGAAGTGTTTGGCTCAGTAGAAGCGGTTAAGACCGTAAGCGATCTCAATATGCCAGTAGCTGGCGAAGTATTAGAGATAAACGAGGCAATCAACGATCAACCAGAGTTGGTAAATAACGATCCTTACGGCGAAGGCTGGATGATTAAAATCAGCGTGGCTAATCCCGACGAATTGGATACCCTTTTAGATGCTGAAGGTTATCAGGCATATGTAGGATAAAATATACTCCTAATTTATACAACAAGCGGCTACCAACTGGTAGCCGCTTGTTGTATAAGGTATATGTATTATTATCTATCTTGTACGATGAAAACCAGAGTACACCATTTTTAAACGAATAGGTTGTAGTGCGTTTTGTGCAGATCGAATACGGGTAGCAGAGATGGTTTGTAATTGTTTGACAGATGTGATAGTACTTGATGATGAAGAATTAGCAGTTGCAACAGCTACAGGCACCAACATGAATGTCAATTCCTCTACTTGTTGACTACTTCGTAATTGTTGGGTAAGTAATTCGGATAAATCATAAGTATAGGTGTATGATACATTATCTAACGAGTCTGTGGTAGCGGTGAGTGCTGCCAGTATAGCAGCAGTATCAGATGGGAGCTCGTTTTTTGCAAAAAAATCATTGAAGTGACTCGCTTTAATCAATAACATATTACTTGCAGGCACATCCCATCGATCTCTTGGACGTTCACTATTCAAGTCGAAATCATATAGTACGTCCAGGGTCAATAATGCTTGATTGACGTATATACGATAGTTGTTAGTGTCTCCTACCTGCTGTTCAATACGTTGATAAATGGAGTCTAGCCGCAACGATAATTGTGTATAGATATTTGCAGGTGATACGATATAATTAGTATCCGTATTTTGTGCATACATATCCAGCACTTCTGTTCGATTTGGATAGATAAAGCGATTCACTTTTCTAACCTCACTATTGGCATAGAATGATTTAATATCATGTAATATGGTGTCATTTCCGTTAGCAGTTGGACGACTGAAATGATAATATACTGCCATGTTAATTTCAGTGAGATACAACACATTACTTCCGCCAAAATCTGATGTGATATATAGTCCATTAAATGCCTTACTAAATGCCTCTTGTGAGGAAAAATCTTGAATTGCAAAGAATCGTTTAGCAAATGTATCGGTCAATTTAATACGAATAAATGGTTGATATCTATCGGTAGAAGATTGATAGAATGAATCAGTAGGTTCTGCTGGTATGATGATGCGTGACGCATTGGTAATATGAGTAGAGTCGGCTAAACTACAATAGTCACTCAACTGCAGGTCGCTTGGATATACACCTGTTTCAGATAGCGGAGCACGATCCATTTCGTATACTGTGATTCCTAATGGCGCCTTACCATCTCCATACCAACTGTTATAATATATAAACAGGCATACTGAATCCACTTCTGCGGTTTCAGGATATGGATATTCAAAGCCTTCAGGACATGCCAACTGAGTTAAAATATCAGCTTGTATAGTACCATAATGCGTATCGCATTCACCCAATAAGAATGAGTCGGGTGTCAATGTCAAAGCAACGCAAGAATCCAATGCAGATGCTAGCGAGAAGGTATCCGCTTTTACTTGGATATCATCCGACTCCAACAATGTAGATGAACCAGCGTCCATCACATCGTCTTTACAAGCGAGTAGGAGAATAGGGATTAATAGATAAACTATCAGCTTATACAGTTTCATCATCTACTATTAGATTGTTGCAGAATTCTAAATATGCCTCGTTGTTATTTTCTGAATAAGGCAAAATAGGTTTGCCACTATTTTGAGCATAATTCAGCAGACGTTGATTTATATTGGGTGATGATAAAACAATCGCATCCGAGAAATCAATTGCCAAACGCATCAAATCCTCATAACCTACAGGCAGCCCAGCTATACCACGAAGATTATTATTAGTCACACCGTTAACAAGCAATTTCTCTGCTAATTTTGTGCTAAATGGGGTAGAGTATTCTTCATTATCCAAAGACAATATCACTTTTGTTTTTTCAAAGAATGGAGTGTCTGCATACGCTTTCTTTACAAACAACGGAGTCAATGCAGACATCCAACCAGAGCAAAAAACGATATTAGGTGTCCAACGCAGTTTCTTAACTGTTTCCAGTGTGCCTCGAGTAAAGAAGATGCTACGTTCATCATTGTCTTTGTATTCTACGCCATCAGCATCAGCTAATCCCTTACGACGATGGAAGTACACATCGTTATCAATAAAGTAGATTTGGATTCGTGCAGACTGAATGCTCGCCACTTTGATTAGAAGCGGATGATCGGCGCCCGCAATGATAATGTTCATGCCAGACAATCGAATCACCTCGTGTAATTGATTACGACGCTCATTAATATCGCCAAATTTAGGCATAAACGTGCGCGTTTCATATCCATGAGATTGAAATAATTCTGGCAACTGACGATTGAGCAATCGAATAGGTGTCTCTTGATCCAAATAAGGGTATATCTCTTGTGAGATAAATAAAATGCGTTTTTGCTCCTTCATACTGTCGACTTTTTTAATAAGGATACTATTTCCCGCTACAAAGGTACAAAAAAAAAATGATATTACATAATTTTTTCGCAAAAAATTTTCTTTTCCCCTATATTTGTTGTACCTTTGCAGGCTTTTTTGAAATTATTATGCAAGTTATTACCACTAAACAAGAACTTACCCGTCAAATCGAAGCTTGTCTTCGACAAGACAAAACCATCGGCTTTGTGCCCACTATGGGGGCATTGCATGCTGGACATGCATCTCTGGTACAACATGCCGTAGCTGAAAATGACGTTTGTGTTGTCAGTGTTTTTGTCAACCCAACACAGTTTAACAACCCAGAGGATTTGCTCAAATACCCTCGCACTTTGGAGCAAGATGTAACGCTCTTAACCCAACTTGGCGTACATTTTGTCTTTGCTCCTTCGCCCGAGGAAATGTATTCTCCCGAAGAAATGAATGTGCCATTTTCATTCGATTTCAACGGGCTTGATGAGGTTATGGAAGGCAAGATGCGACCAGGGCATTTCAATGGCGTAGTGCAAGTTGTAAGTCGACTATTTGATTTAGTACAACCCACCCGTGCGTATTTTGGAGAAAAAGACTTCCAGCAACTTGCCATCATTCGCCACATGGTTACCACCTCTACGCTCGCTGCGCAATATCCTAACCTACAAATCATCGGTTGTCCTATCGTGCGAGAAGAGAGTGGATTGGCGCTCAGTAGTCGCAACCAACGTTTATCTAAAGAGGAGAAGAAAACGGCTGTAAATATCTCACAAACACTTTTTTCTTCGTTGGAATGGGCAAAAAACGCTTCCGTTGCCCAAGTGCAACAACGTGTCATTGACACCATCAATGCCATTGACGGATTAGAAGTTGAATACTACGAGATTGTGGATAAAACTACTCTTCAACCTACCAACACATTTGATAATGCTGTTGGGTGTGTAACCGTCTATTGCGGTCCCGTACGTTTGATTGACAATATCCAATATTGATACCTTTTATTTAGTGATCAAGCAAGTAATAATAGACAAAGGCATACCTTTTTTAGAGGGAGTATTTCCCCCTGAGATAAACACCATTTACCTTTCTCCCGAAGAGATTACTGCCGAAACTGTACGCGAGGCAGATGCACTCTTCGTTCGCACGCGTACGCGAATAAATGAGGAGTTACTCCGTGAGAGCAAAGTGCGCTTTGTGGCTACTGCTACTATCGGGTATGATCATATTGACCAAGACTATTGCCGCGAGGCGGGCATACATTGGGTTTCGTGCCCTGGCTGCAACGCACAAGCCGTTTGTGATTATGTAGAAGAAGCTGTTTCCTCGATTAAATCGGATGAAAGTGCACTTACAATAGGCATAGTTGGTTATGGTCATGTTGGCAAACTCGTAGCACGAATGGCAAATCGTAATGGCTATCGCGTGCTACTATCCGACCCGCCACTGGGTATAGGCATGTCCTTGGAGAAGTTGGCTCCACAATGCGATGTGCTCACTTTTCACACGCCTCTCACTCATGAGGGAGAACATGCAACCTACCACCTCTGCAACGCAGATATCTTACGTTTATGCAAGCCTAATGCTCTCATTATCAACGCTGCGAGAGGAGGAGTAATAGATGAGCAAGCACTGATAGATAAGCTGAAAGGTGAAAACGAAAAAGTGCAAGCAGTAATTGACTGTTGGGAAAATGAGCCACAACTTAATCATGAGTTACTTAAGATGGTGAATTTAGCATCTTTTCACATCGCAGGGTACTCTATAGAAGGCAAAATGCGCGCCAGTGAGATGTGTTTACGGGCTTTTTGCGAATTTTTCTCGCTTCCGATTTTGTCAATCAATAAAAAAGTAGTACCTTTGCACGGTGATTCGGCACCAGGGTGGCTGTGCCGTATCTCTGACCAACTCAAAGCCCAACCCGAAAACTTTGAACAACTACGTAAACAATATAAATTAAGATAATGGCAAACTTTCAAAAACTCACCCCTAGAGCTACAGATTACTCGAAGTGGTACAACGAATTAGTAGTAAAAGCAGACTTAGCTGAGCAATCAGCTGTACGAGGATGTATGGTTATCAAACCCTATGGCTATGCCATATGGGAAACGATTCAAGCAGAGCTTGACCGTCGTTTCAAAGAGAAAGGCGTAAAAAATGCGTATTTCCCACTCCTTATCCCTAAATCATTCCTTAGTCGCGAAGCAGAGCACGTAGAAGGTTTTGCCAAAGAGTGCGCCGTGGTTACCCACCACCGCCTTATGAATGACCCTGAGGGCAAGGGTGTTGTAGTTGACCCTAAAGCGCGCCTCGAAGAGGAGCTAATCATCCGTCCTACTTCTGAGACAATCATCTGGTCCACCTACAAGAACTGGATTTCTTCCTACCGCGACCTGCCTATCCTCTGCAACCAATGGTGCAACGTTATGCGTTGGGAGATGCGTACTCGCCTCTTCTTGCGTACTGCCGAGTTCCTTTGGCAAGAGGGTCATACTGCCCACGCTACCAAAGAGGAAGCAGAAAACTACGCAGCTACTATGTTGGATGTATATGCAGACTTCGCAGAGAAAGTGATGGCTATCCCTGTTGTCAAGGGTGTAAAATCACCTAACGAGCGTTTTGCAGGTGCACTCAATACCTATTCTATTGAGGCAATGATGCAAGATGGTAAGGCACTTCAAGCAGGTACTAGCCACTTCTTGGGTCAAAACTTCGCCAAGTCATTTGATGTGCAATTCCTCACCAACGAGAATAAATACGAGTATGTTTGGGCTACTTCTTGGGGCGTTTCTACCCGCCTTATGGGTGCACTCATCATGACCCACTCTGACGACAACGGTTTGGTTCTTCCTCCAAATCTCGCACCAATTCAAGTGGTTATCGTGCCTATCTTTAAGAAGCAAGAGCAGTTGGATGAATTGATGGCTAAACTCAATCCTTTGGCAGACGAGTTGAAGAAATTGGGCATCCGCGTACAAGTAGATGCCAGCGACAAGGCTACTCCTGGTTTCAAGTTCGCTGAATACGAACTCAAGGGTGTGCCTTTGCGTCTTGCTATGGGCGGTCGTGACCTCGAGAATGGCACTATTGAACTCGCACGCCGCGACACCATGACCAAGGAGACTGTTTCGTTCGATAACATCGTAGAAACCATCCAAAACTTGCTCAAGGAGATTCAAGATAATATCTACCAAAAAGCATTGGATTTCCGTCTTGCCAACACTCGTGAAGTGAATACTTGGGAAGAGTTCAAAGAGGAAATCAAGAAACCTGGCTTCTTGCTCTGCCACTGGGATGGTACTCCTGAAACCGAGGAGAAGATTAAAGCCGAGACCAAAGCCACTATCCGTTGTATTCCTTTCGAAGGCGACAAGACACCGGGTAAATGTATTTATACTGGCAAACCTAGTGCACAGCGCGTGATATTTGCGATTGCATATTAATTTGCATTCCCATTAACAGCCGCGTGTATTATCATAGCGGCTGTTTTTTAATTATAATAGTGATATATGGAATCCATCATCTCTCTCAACGAAGCACTCGACACCGCCACTTTCTATGGCGTGAATAATATCAATATCCTTTGCCTCAAGAACCAGCACCCCGATGTACGCATCGTGGCGCGTGGCTATCAGGTGAAGATTATCGGTGCGCAAGCCGCTATCGCGCGCTTCGAGCAGAATCTGCGCAAGTGTGAGGCGTTTTGCATCAAGAACAACACCCTCAACGAGGAGCAGATCCTCCAGCTCCTTCATGGAGAAGAGCCCACGGAATTCCTTCAAGATAACCTTATCCTACACGGCGTGAATGGCAAGTCCATCGTAGCGCGTAGTGCCAACCAGCAGTTGCTCGTGGATGCCTACGAGGAGAATGATCTACTGTTTGCTGTAGGACCTGCAGGTAGCGGAAAGACCTACACCGCCATTGCGCTGGCAGTACGCGCGCTCAAGAACCGCGAAGTCAAGCGCATCATCCTCTCCCGTCCTGCGGTAGAGGCGGGCGAGAAACTGGGTTTCTTGCCTGGCGACATGAAGGAGAAAATCGACCCATACTTGCAACCTCTCTACGACGCGCTGCAAGATATGATTCCTGGCGCCAAACTCAACGAATATATGGAGCGTGGTGTGATTCAGATTGCGCCATTGGCTTTCATGCGCGGGCGCACGCTCGCGGACGCGATCGTTATATTAGATGAGGCGCAGAACACTACCACTGCCCAACTCAAGATGTTCCTCACTCGCCTCGGCGTACATGGTAAGATGATTATCACAGGCGACCTTACGCAGATTGACCTGCCTGCTAGCCAAAAGTCAGGACTGAAAGACGCCATCGAACGCTTACGCGACATCAAAGGCATCGCCATGGTGGAGTTCAACCAGAAGGACATTGTTCGCCACCATCTTGTCAAACGCATCGTAGATGCTTATGCGGGGAAAAGTGAGTAGTGATGGCTACTCCGTAGCAGTAACCTGCGCGTAGCGCACTAAATTCAACATTCATGAAATCTCTCCCATCTCTTTGGCTTTGTTTGCTACTGGACGCAGTAGGTATGATCTCGTATTTCATCCCAGCATGGGGCGAGTGGATTGATGCGGTATGGGGACCATTATCGGCATTCTTATTCTACTATCTCTTTGGTGGCAAGACGGGCGCCGTAGGTGCAGCCATCAGTTTTGCAGAGGAGTCACTGCCTTTTACGGATATTATCCCCATGTTCACCATTGGTTACTTCGTTCGCAAAAGAGAACTTCAAAATTCTTCTACAAAGCCCTCAAAATCAATCTAAACCCCTCTCTATGATAAGGTGGATTTTGTTATCCAACTTAGTCCCAATCCCATTCGGGTACTTTTTTTCTAAAAAGGCATTTTCTTAAGTGAAGGAGTGCGACGGAACGCACTCCGAGTGAAGCACCCGAAGTGTCCCCACACTAAGGGAATAGTGCGAACATAGAACGGCGCAATATATTATGGGGTCCCCACGAACTTCGTGAGTGAGTGGGGAGAGCGGAGGCACATGTCGCCCTAATGTTGACGATGTCAACAATCATTGCGACCATGTTGCCGAACGCGAGGGTACGCAGCCGTATGGCTATAGGGTAGTACCGTACAGGGTAGGTACGACCGCCCATATTCATAGCTTTAACTTTTTTATGTGGAAGTGTGGTGTGGGGGAAAACCCCACCTTTCCCTTTTCATATACGTACCATATACGTAGGATACACGTAGGATATACGTAGGATAATCGGGTTGTTAACCAGAGAATACCCTATCTTCCTCCTATCTTCTATATGCTTCTTTCCCGTTATCTTTCTCGAAACCACCTCGTTACCATTCCGATACCACCCTGTTGCCACTATATTACCATCCAATACTTTCCCCGCACCATACTACCTGTCAAGTGCTCGGCGACAGTTCGCCGAGTAATATTCTTCTATTGCCTTGACTTGTAGTCGAGTATTCTGTTCTTTCTTTGTCCATTAGCCCCGAATCACATTCGGGTAATCCCTACCTTTCAACTATAAACTTTCAACTTTCTCATAAAACTCTTGCTCAATTCAAAATAATTCACTACCTTTGCACCGCAAAGCCGAGTAATCGGTTTTGCAGACATATTATAAAAAGCGTTTACTACGGAGTCCCCACAATTTTAAGCAGTGGGGTGTCCTCAGCGCTTGTTTTGGCACTATGAAATCCTGCAAAATTTCACCAGCCCAAAATAAGAGAGCAGTAAACGCCCGTTGGGATATGTATATCCCGCCGCAGAGCGTCCACGTGTGGACTGCTCTGTTTGGTGGCATGTCATATTCGGCGTGGGCGTTGCTTGCATATTCTTGTTGGTAGGGTCTTGCAGGAACCTCATAGTGGAGAATAGGCAAAGGTAAGGTTCCACGCTTTTTTTGTGGTTTATAGACAGGTTCGGAACCAACCGCAGAAAAACAACATGCTATTCAACTCCTTCGAGTTCGCAATCTTCCTCCCAATAGTCTTCCTGCTCTATTGGTTCGTGTTTGACTACGCCATGCGCAAGTGCAAACGCCAATTGCTGTGGCAAAACCTCTTCGTAGTAGTCGCAAGTTATATTTTCTACGGCTGGTGGGACTGGCGATTCCTTATTCTAATTGCTATCACAACACTTCTCTCCTTCCTAAGTGGCATCGGAATCGAATACGCCCCAACACAACGCGGAAAGAAAGCCGTCATGATAGCCAATATCATTATCAATCTCGGCATCTTAGGCGTATATAAATACTACGACTTCTTCGCCACGCAGTTTGCACGATTGTTCGGCATTGAGTCAGACTTCTTGCTGCTACACTTGATTCTGCCAGTTGGCATTAGTTTCTATACCTTCCAAGCCCTCTCATACTCCATTGATGTCTATCGCAAGCAGATACAACCCACTCATGACATTGTGGCTTTTACTGCCTTCCTCAGTTTCTTCCCACAGTTAGTAGCAGGTCCTATTGAGCGAGCAACCAACCTCTTGCCACAATTCCAAAAGAAACGCACCTTTGACTATGCCACCGCAGTGGACGGTATGCGACAAATCTTGTGGGGCTTATTCAAGAAGATTGTAGTAGCAGACAACTGTGCCACATACGTAGATACTGTCTTTGCAGACATCAGCAACCAATCGGGTAGTACATTGGTGTTGGCTGCCGTACTCTTTACTTTCCAAATCTATGGTGACTTCTCGGGATATTCGGATATAGCAATAGGTACAGCAAAATTGTTTGGTATTAAACTAATGCGTAATTTCAATGTGCCTTACTTCTCTCGCGATATAGCCGAGTTCTGGCGCAGATGGCATATCTCACTCACTACTTGGTTCCGCGATTATGTGTATATTCCGTTGGGCGGTAGCAGGCCAGCATTGCCTGCTAGGTTAGAGGTTAAAGGTGAAAGGTTAAAGGCAAGGTATACAAAATGGATTGCCGTCCGCAATACATTTGTAATCTTCCTCTTAAGTGGCTTCTGGCACGGAGCGAACTGGACATTTGTTTTGTGGGGAGCATACCATGCTTTGCTGTTTGTGCCTTTGCTTTTGCTGAACAAGAACCGCCGCTATCGTGATACGGTTGCCACAATCACCTTGCCCGATGGCACCATCAAAACCAAATGGCTGCCATCATTCAAAGAAGCGGGACAAATGCTTTGGACTTTTGCCTTGGCAGTCTTCGGTTGGATTATCTTCCGCACCACAGGACTTAAAACTCTTTCCGCTTATATTGCAGGTATATTTGATAGCAGTTTATTTTCCATACCATGGTTGATGAATAGACAATATTATATTCCATTAGTAATAAATATATTGATTTTGCTTGTAGTTGAATGGCTAAATCGCACACAAGAACATAGTCTCAAAAGATTGCCCAATAATGCAGTAATGCGCACATTGATTTATTATGGACTCTTTTTATTAATGTTCTTCTTTACTGGCAAAAATGAAACATTTATCTATTTCCAATTTTGAGAAGATATGAAGCGATTTCTACTAAAATCCTTACTTTATAGTATTCCAATAATAACTCCAATTGTATTGTTTACCATATTTATCAATCCGCATTTGCATGGCGACATTGGTCCGCTTGGATATATTACATTTGCGGATGAGTATGCAGTTACAAAAACGGTAAATAATAAAGTGCATAACTGTGGATACAATTGTGCTATGTTTAATCCAGGAGATATTTTAACTATCGGAGATTCTTTTTCTCAAACAAACGAAAGAGAAATTAGTTATAATTATTTTTTAGCGGAATACTGGAATAATAAGGTATTTAATCTTTCTCAAGATAGGTGGGCAAATCCTTTCAATAGATTCATTTATCTTTCAAAAACTAAGAATCTGCCCAACATAGTGATAGTCGAAAGTGTAGAAAGATACTTGATAGAAAGATTAAATGATGTGAATCTTTGTTTGACCTCCCAAGAGATGATTCAACAAAAATTGATAGATACTACTATAAACAATGAATCCATTAAAAGAAAAGGCATTCTTGAAAAAACACAAGAATGGATCAAACGCAATTTGCGATTGAAAGGATATGAAAACCCTATTCATCATGTCAAATTATCAAAATCTCTCTTTTCTTGCGATGATAAAGAGTATGATTTGTATTTTTATTGTGATGATATAAAAAACTTAAACCTTCGAGAATCCTTATTAGATTCTGCTATTGTAAAGTTAGATAGTCTTTTTAACTATGCTACTTCAATCAATATTGATTTGTATATTTTGGTGGCTGCGGACAAATATGATGTTTATCAAGATTTCATTATTGACAACGAATATCAAAATCAATATCTACTAGATAACATAAAAAAGAAGTACAACCATACTCATTTGATAATCTCCAAAGACACTTTATATCATATGGTAGAAAATGGAGTTAAAGATGTGTATTGGTCTAATAATACTCATTGGAGTCCTATCGGTTCCGAAGCCGTAGCTAGGCAAGTTTTGCAACACATTGAGCAATAATTCTCCGCATATCTAGATGAAAGTGGAATCAAGTACTATACGAACTGACAGCCAAGGCAAATTTCGCCTACAGATAGGGCACATTTAGCCCACAGATGTGCTACAGTGCTCGCGAAGTGGTCGCGTAGCCCGCATAGAACTTGTGATACCTTCGGCACAATCTTCGCGCGAAGAAACTTTTTTTCAAAAAAATACACTCATGCGGAAACTCTTGTAATACAGATGTTTCCGCGTGTTGTATATACCATTTCACTCTCCAAATTCTCCAATCTTCGGCACAAAACCCCTTCCGCGCCGAAGATTTTTACACCATTATTATAGAGGCGCATCAAAATTGGAAAACTGAAAATTGAAAACGGAAAACTAATAGCCACAGATAGCCCATAGATGTCCCACAGATCTCCTATGGTGGTCCCGAAACTTGTAAGGAACGTGGCATAACCTTTGGTACAAAAACACCAAACAATTAGTATCTTTGCTATTTGCCTTTCGCATTTACAGAGAAAGGTATTGGGCAAGATCATCCCATAGGCGAGTGGCATCGGACACGCCCAACTGATGAAGTGCTTGCAAGCGTGCAACGTCTTTCTCCAAACGACTTACAGAGATATTCTCCGATGGGCGAAGAACAAGTACGCCTGCTGTATAGAGTCCGCGCATACCACCACCTTCCAAAACAAGTCCTATTTTCATAAATAAAAATCAGTTTCGATGACAAAGGTACAGAATAATTTGCGAATATGCAAGTTTTTCACTACCTTTGCCGTCAAAATAGAATAAACCATGCCAACCGCTATTGTCTTATCATTGACCAAGTACTCCGACACGGGGAGTATAGCGCACCTCTACACTGCCGAGCAGGGGCGTATGCAGTATGCGGTATATGGCAATAAATACAAAGGCATCCTACGCCCACTATCCATCGTGGAGTTTACCTCTGCTAAACGGCAAAATGCTCCACAGCAGATGGGTAGTATCACCTCCGCCTCATTATCTTACACACCTCAACTATTGTCAATAGATGTACAACGCCAATGCGTGGCGATGTTCATTGCCGAGATACTGAGCACCACACTGCGCCACCCGATGAGCGACCAGCCATTGTTTGACTGGCTGTGTGAAATGATAAAGCACTTAGATACAGATGTGGATATTAGCAACCTGCATTTGCATTTCTTAATCGAGTACGCTAGCCATCTGGGCATTGGTATTGATGATATGGAGCACCCCGATTGGTATCAAGCACCTACCTCGCGCCAAGAGCGCCAAAAGCGCCTCCGTGCGCTCTGCCTATACTACAGCGAACACATAGAGGACTTCCGCACGCCGAAGTCGCTAGACGTGCTGATGGAAGTCTTTGACTAAAATTCGATAAATAAAATTGTTATTACTATATGATTATGCTAACACAACCAATAAAATATAATTGTAAAAGAATTTTCTTGTGTATTCTATTCCTATTGTTCTTGTCTACATCTTTTGCAAATTGGATACCTATCATCCGTCATTTTACCCCTAAAAACTACGGAGCAGGTACACAAAACTGGGATATGGTAGAGCAAGTCAACGGATGGATGTACGTGGCAAATAATTATGGTTTGCTGGAGACTGATGGCTGCCATTGGAACTTATATGGCATAAGCAACTCAACGGCAGTCCGAGCTATTACAACAGACCGAGATGGCAATATCTATGTGGGTGGAACAGATGAGTTTGGTATCTTCAGTAGCAACGGGTTAGGCGGGTTGACATATAAACCGCTATCTGTAAACATCCCTGAGCGTTATCGCCAGTTTGGTGAAGTTTGGCGTTTGCAAATAGAAAACAACAAACTATATGTTCAGACACGCCACTATATATTTGTCTATACCGAAGATAATATAGAGGTTCTTGATCCAGGTGCCATTATTTATGAATCCCTTGTTTGGGAAGGAAATTTATATGTAGCTACATCCAGAGATTTATTCGTACAAAGTGGAGGCAGATTGCATACCCTACGTGGTGCAGAAGCGATACAGAACTCTGTGGTTTGTGGTCTCATTCCCTATGGCAAGGAGGGTATGCTAATTGCCACTGATTTTCAGGGGCTTTACATATATGACGGCAGGAGCATCAACCGATTTTATACCGAAGCCGATGATTATATTATAAAAAATCAACTCTATACCATAGCTGTCAGCCACGACAAAATAGCTCTTGGTACAGTTCAAGGCGGTGTAGTTCTAGCCGATTTGAATGGCAAAAATTGCAAATATATTACTCGAGAAGAAGGATTACAAAACAACACTATACTAAGTCTACTCTTCGATAGTCAGCAAAATTTATGGATGGGATTGGATAATGGAATAGACGTGTTAGAAACTACCAATCCTATCTTATTTTACAGAGACCCGAATCTCGATTATGGCTCAGGATATACTAGTTGTGAGCATGAAGGAAAATTGTATTTAGGTACCAATCAGGGCATATATGTACAACCTGCCATCGACGCATCACTGCAGTTTATTGATGGCAGCAACGGACAGGTTTGGAAATTCAGCAAAGTGGGAGAAACACTATTCTGCTGCCATAATCGAGGTTTGTTCATCATCAACGATACGCATTTATATCCACTGGATTGCAACGATGGTGTGTGGAAAGTGACAGCTCTATCCGACTCTACGGCTATCGTGGGTACGTATGTAGGATTCTACTACCTATATCTTTCCCATGGCAAATGGCAACTGCAATTTCTACAAGGTTTTTCAGAAACAGTACTATATCATGAGATAGATGCACAAGGTAATATATGGCTATTGACATCACGTGGGATAGAACGCTTTTCTGTGGATTTAAGTACAAGCAAAGTGCATTCAGAGTTAATTATCGGACAAGTAAATGCTCCACGTATATATTCACTAACAAAGTGGCAAAATAAACTGTTGATAACAAGCGACGACTATTGTGCGGTAGTAGATACCAACGGAGTATTATCTACCGACTCTTCCATCCTGTCCAACCTAGCAGGTACACAACGCTATCTAAATATAACGGAAGATATTCATAAAAACATATGGTATATATATGACAATCTTATTGCTGTACGCACATATGATTCGCTATTGCATACCTACCAAAAAGAAAATATAGTGCTATACAATTCCTCCATATTAATTGATGGTTTCTCCAATCTGACACCTTCTATGTATGGAGGTGTCGTGATAGGAGGCGTAGATGGTTTTTATTGGATGAACCCAGCAACCACTCAACATAACAGAGAAGAAAATATTTATATACGACGCGTATCTACTCTGACTGATTCACCACAAATCCTATATGGAGAATCCTATCAACATGATATCAAGTCAATCGTTATCCCTGCTGCATATAGAGCTTTGAGGATACAATTCAGTGGTTCCAATGCTCTAGAAAATGCACCTTTGTTCCGAACACGATTACATCCGCTAGAAGAATCCTTTACGCCTTGGCAACAAGAGTCACACCGAGATTTCATAGGCCTTCCTATTGGTGGAGATTATCAACTGGAAGTAGAAATGCTTTCTACACTCAATGGAGAAATCAGAACTAGAACGATCCCTATCTTATTAGAATATCCATTCTACTTTACTTGGTGGGCAAAAGTGATATATATACTGCTCATTATCAGTATAATGTCATTTGCTAGTTGGAGAATTTATCGAAACGTTCAAAATAGCAAAAAGCGCTTGGCAGAGGAAAAGAATAAGGAAATTAATCAACAGCAAATGCGTATCCTACAACTTGAAAACGAAAAAGCACAATTCGACCTTCGCAACAAGAGCCAAGAACTCAGCAATATGCTTCTCTCCGAGGCCAATCGCAAAGAGTGGAACGAAGATGTACTCAATGAAATCAGACGCATTGTTGATTGCCTCAACAATGATCGCATTGCAGAAGCAAAAGGCAAAATGCAACATCTTCAACATCGACTTGCACGCAATGAACAGACGTCCATCAACTGGAAACGCTTTGAAGAAAACTTTGATATCGTCAACAATCAATTCATTGCACGTCTCTCCAAGCACTATCCTTGGATGAGCAAGCAAGAACGAAAATTGTGCGTTTATATTCATATTGGATTATCTAGCAAGGAAATAGCACCGTTACTCAACATCTCCGTTCGCGCAGTAGAAATGATGCGCTATCGCATACGCAATAAGATGCAAATTGATTCCTCAATCTCTCTAAAACAACATTTCTACGAATTACAATCAAAAGAATAAACACTCTATTCATCCCTACAAGATTACACAAATTAGGAAAATAAATTACTAATAATTGTGAAATAAAATTAAATAACTATATATTTGAATACCAGCATTATACAATATTTATGTAGTATTAAATAAATAAAAGAGAATTCGAAAAATATGTTGTAAAACATATTCTCGTTTCTTGCACGTATACGCGAAAACTATTATCTTTGCCGCGTTTTTAACAAAACTCTAATGCAATGAAACGAATTAATCTCTTTTTCCTGCTTCTTCTGATGCCTGTCTTATTAATGGCACAGACACAGATTTCTGGTGTCGTAATGGCAGAAGGTGAACCAGATCCTGTAATCGGTGCAAATGTGATGGTAAAAGGTACTACCAATGGTACGATCACCGACTTTGATGGTAATTTCCTGCTTGATGCGAACGTAGGTGACATCCTCGTATTTTCCTACATGGGCTACCAATCGCAAGAAGTAAAAGCTTCTTCCTCCTTCATGCGTATTACGCTCAAACCAGACAACGTCATGCTTGACGAGGTGGTAGCCATTGGCTATGGTACGATGAAGCGCTCCGACCTCACTGGTGCTATCACTTCTGTGAGTGCAGAGGACCTCAATAAAGCTCCTGTTGCTGGTCTTGACCAAGCGCTCCAAGGTCGCGCGGCGGGTGTGACAGTGACCACCAACTCGGGTCAACCAGGTGAGGGAGCTACCATCCGTATCCGCGGTATCGGTTCTGCAATTGGCGGTAATGATCCTCTCTATGTGGTAGATGGTGTTATCACGGGCGATATCCGCTTCCTTGCTCCTGCTGACATCCAATCCATGGAGATTCTGAAAGATGCTTCTGCTACAGCTATCTATGGTTCACGTGGTGCCAATGGTGTGATTCTTGTCACTACCAAGTCGGGTGGTCAAGGCAAAGCCAACATCTCATTCGATGCATATTGGGGTATCCAGAACCGTTGGAAGAAACTCGACCTCATGGACTCACGCGCACAGGTGGACACCGAGTTGCGTATTGGTGCCATGCGTAATGGTGCAGAGGAGATTGCCTTCTACAACCAACGCGGCTTCTCCGAATGGCTGAGCATGTATAAGTTGGGCAAATCGCCATATTATCCAATGAACTTCGACTACTCTCATCAGGAAACCGATTGGCAAGACGAGGTATTCAATGCCAATGCCTTTATGCACAACTATACCCTCAGCATAGACGGTGGTAGCGACAAAGGTCACTATGCGTTCTCTTCTTCCTACTTCGGTCAAGAAGGTACAATCATAGGTTCAGATTACAATCGTTTCACCCTTCGCCTCAATACCGACTACAAAGTCCGTGAGTGGCTGACTATTGGCGAGCACCTCTCGTTTGTTTCCACTTCGGGGCGCAACGCGATGCACAACTCTTCTTCCGCAGGTGCTTCGGTTATCTCTGCTGCTATGGCTATGGCACAATGGGATCCCGTATATTATCCTGATGGCAGTGTCAATGCAGATGGCAAGGATATGTCGGGCGACTACTCGGCGGGTTCCAACTTCAAGAATGTAACCAATCCTTACCAAATGGCATTCAATACCGAACCTTCCAGCAAAAGCGAGCGTGTAGTAGGCGACTTATACCTGGAAATCAAACCAGTAGAAGGTCTCGTGATCCGTCCAAGTATCTCGTTGGACTACTCGCTCAATCGCAATCGCAACTTCACATATCCTAACACCTATACATCCTACAATTACTCTGAGAAGAACTTCCTCTCCTCCTCGATGGATCGCTATTGCACGCTCCTGGAAGAGGTGACTGCCACCTACGCGAAGAAAATTGGCAAGCACAATTTCTCAATCATGGTGGGTCAGACTTGGGAAGAGTACAACTACTATAGCATCGGCGGTTCAGGTGCACAAATCCTCAATCCAGTGGAGAGCAACTGGTATTTGAACAATACCACCGAGGATCGCCTGCCTGCTTCCGATGGAGTAGGTCGTAGCCGTCGTTTGGCTTTCTTGGGTCGCGCATTCTATTCGTATGCAGACCGCTATCTGATTACGGCTAACTTCCGTGCAGATGCATCTTCTCGCTTCACCAAAGACCCTTGGGGATTCTTCCCATCTGTGGCTTTGGCTTGGCGCATGAGTGAGGAAGCATGGTTGAAAGAGGTACCATGGATTGATAATATGAAATTGCGTGTCGGCTTTGGTCAAGCAGGTAATGATGGTATTCCTTCAGGTTCATTTATTCCTACGATGGGTTCGAGCGAGGATGTATTCTATGGCTATCCATTAGGCGCTAACCCACAAGTGATGACGGGTGGTGCTGCCGTGCTCACTCAAGTCAATACGGCGGGTAAATGGGAGACCAACGAGCAATGGGATGCGGGTATCGACTTCTCCTTCTGGAATGGCAAATTGAGCGGTACGATCGACTACTTTCTGCGCGATACAAAAGATGCACTCCTTTATGTCAACGCTCCAGCCCATGTAGGCAACCGCTATTCACTCATCAAGAATGTGGGTAATATCCGCAATACGGGTGTGGAAATCTCACTGGATCACAAGCATCATATTGGTAAGTTCCACTACAATATCGGTGGTAATGTATCCTTCGTCCACAACGAACTCACCGCGCTCAACGGTGGTTCACCACTATGGGGCGACCGCACCAAGACCGATATTGGCATGGCGCTTAACTCATTCTGGGGATATGAATACGAGGGCATCTATCAAACCGACGAAGAGGCACTTCAGCAACTCTACACCTACACTGCCGAGACTATCGGCGTGCACGCAGGTGATGCACGCTACAAAGACCAAAATGGTGATGGTCTCCTCGATGAAGCCGACAAAAAGTGTATCGGAAATCCGTTCCTTTTAGTGCTTCAAGGCGGAGGGTATGGTTGCCGAGCGGTGGGATGACGGTAGTGGTGAGCGTAGTAACCGTTTGCATATCAGCGGTTTTAGGTATGTCCACTATCGCTTGGGCTACACCGTCAATAGAAATACATACTTGGCTATTGACAATGGAAGCATATTGTATTTGCAGCGGTTGTTTGCTTTGGACATTAACCTGATAATCAATCCATTGTCCTTGCATGAAGGATTGGATGTAGAGTTGGTTGTTATCAGTAACGCGCAAAGATATATTTTCCTCTTTTAAGGCGATGTATTGGTGTGCGCCAACACCTTTTTCGAGAGATAGGTAGGCGTTCTTGTCGAAAGAAGAGAACTGGGTGAAAATCTGTCCTAATGGTGTAAGCTCTACAGGAGAGCCGTGGGTGAGGAGTTGCATATAAGGTGCAGAATCCACCTTGCCACTGGTGCGAGGCATGAACCATGCGTAGCGTTCTACGTGAGGGTTTTGCTCCATGTGGTTGAGGACGGAGCACATATAATCCATTTGCTTCTCTACATTGCTTGGCACAGGGTCCCATGCGCAGAACTCAGTCATCCAGATGGGTTTGCCGTACTTTTCAAACTTCTTGATATAATCTTTGACTGCGGAAGGGGATGCCATGTAGCAGTGGATAGCAATAGCGTGGATGTCGTCAAGGGAGACGTTGGGCTGTGCAAAGAACTCATCGAGCCACTTGATAGGGTCGTGATAGCCCGCGAGTGTGCCATAGTTCATGGCAGGGGAGATGAGTTTGAGGTTCAGTTCTCGGGCTAATGCTACCACTTGTGGCCACTGTTCAGCCGCCTGCGCAGGGGTCATGTTGCATTGGTCGGTGAGGTTGGGTTCGTTGAAGCCAAGCAGATACTTTGTATTGGGGTGCTCTTGCACGTACTGGCGAATCTTGGCTGCACTGTAGGAGCCATTCCAACACATAGGGCAGAAGTCCATCTCGTTGGTGTCGAACCAAAGGGCAGCGGTGCTGTTTTGGTCGTTAGCCCAATTGTAGGACCACGAGATAGCAGGTGAGAGCAATGGGAGGTCCTGGATATTGGTGAAGTTGAAGGACACACCGCGTTTGGCACTCTTCTGCATGGTAGAGGGCTGGTCGTGCGTAGGAGAGTTGCCTTCGCAAGAGATTAGGAAGAGAGCACTTATTACAACAAATATTATACTACTTAGCTGTTTCATAGTGACATTATCAAAATTACTTAGGGTTGTTCTTGTCGTTGGTAAACGCGTACCCAGTCCACGTACATGATACGTTGTTGGTTGAAGATGGAGTCGTCCACCTTACCACCCATGTTGCCACCAATGGCGCAGTTGAGAATGATGAAGTGCGGTTGGGTGAAAGGCCATGAACGAGGATTGTCGATAAGCGTTTCCCAAACCGTAGCATATTCTACTCCGTCCACGAAGAAACAGATACAATCTTTGCCATCTTTCTCCTCTTGGCACCACTCTACACCATAGGTATGGAAGTCGTTAGACAACGGATCATCGAAGAAATGAGTAGCGTGCCAGTTCTTGCCGTTGGTACCGTTTTTCTCTGGGGTGTGGACAGCAAAAGAGGCGCGTGTGTCTTGTGAGCCGATATGCTCGATGATGTCAATCTCGCCACAAGCAGGCCATCCGCCCGACTCGCCCATCATCCAGAAAGCAGGCCATGTACCCATACCGCCTGGGAACTTGATACGTGCTTCCACCTTGCCGTAGAGGAAGGACTTTTTGCCCTTGGAGAGGAGGCGTGCAGAAGTATATTCGCGGTTTTCGTAGGTCTCTTTGCGTGCTTCAATCTCGAGACAACCATCTTTAACGCGCACGTTCTCAGGGCGTTGGGTGTAGTATTGCAACTCGTTGTTGCCCCAACCACCTCCACCGAGGTTATAGCCCCAAACGGACTCATCGAGGGCAGTGCCATTGAACTCATCGGACCACACGAGCGAATAGTCGCCCCATTGGTGCTCTACAGCCACGAGGGCTGTAACCGATTCCACAGGAGTGGAAAGGGTGATGGTAGCATTGCCTGGTTTGAGCGCGGTGATAGTGCCTTGCTGATCCACCTGCACGACGTCTTCTGCAGAGGAAGTCCATGTGAGATCCAAACCGTAGGTGTTGCCATATTGGAAGTGGTAGGTATCACCTTTCTTTAGGGATACGAAGGCAGGAGATATACGCAAGGTAGAGCCATCGGTACCGCTGACAAAGACCTGTGCATTGACAGTGGTAGAACCCGATTTGGCTGTGATTGTAGTCATTCCAATGGCATTGGCTGTGACAACGCCGTGGAAAACGGTGGCTACCGAATCATCGGAGGAAGCCCACTCGATATTAGTAGCTTCGCCAACGACGTTGATAGTGGTGATATCGCCCACCTTCATCTGGAGAGAGTTGGGATTGAGCGAGAAATTCACTGTAGGTTCGCATGCTATACACAGCACAGCGCAGAGGAATAGGAGGGTATGTAATGTCTGTTTCATATTCGTTGGTTGTTTGTTTTAGGGCTAAGAGGAGGTAATCAGCCTCCTCAAAGCGGGGGAATCATCGCTTACTGATACGGTATGCTTATACTAATGTACCGTTTATCTACCGTGTATCTAACGTATATCTAACGTATATCTATCGTGTATCTAACGTAATTGATAGCGGAGAGATAGTGTAGGAGTAGCGATGTATCAGGGTTGCTTATTTCTCGTAGAAATAAAGAGCATCAAGGTTGAGTTGTGAACCAGTAGCGTTACCAGAGAGTGCGCAGAAGATGTTACCACCTGTTGGGAAAGTAAGGTTAGCCATCGCAGCAGCAAAGTTAGCCATAGGAACATCAAACTCAGCCCAAGAACCATCACGAGTGAAATCGCCAATTACAGCACCAGCTTCGATAGTAGCAGTACCTACAGCGAAAGAAGTAACAGCATCGTTGAAGGTGTAGAATTGGTGGTTACCTGGAGTAGTAGCCTTCATAGCAATGTGCAAGAAGTATTTGTCAGGATTAGCCACAATAGCTTGACGGAGTTGCTCAGCAGCAGCTGCACTTGCCTCGCCTAAACAGAATCCACAACCAGACCAGCCGATGTTTGCAACAGTAAGCGCAACATAACCCTCGTTATTTCCGTGGAAGTTAAGACCTGTGCCTTCGCCTGCATTATAGGATGTACCATCAGGCCATACATACAAGAAATTATTTGTATCATCCACGCGAAGGTCACCAACAATCTTAGCAGCATTGGCCTCAGCTGTCACAGCGTCAAGGATAATAGGCCAAATCTTGGTACCTTTTACTTGAGCAGCAGTACCACCGTTGCCTGTAGAACCCGCAGCCTCTACAAGAACAACGCAAGTTTTGGTAACACCTGCAGCAGTAGCAGAGATGATAGCATTACCAGCAGAAACAGCGGTAACAAGACCGTCAGCCACAGTAGCTACAGCTTCGTTAGAAGATGTCCATGACTCAACAGCAACATTAGCTACCAATTGGTGAGTCTCACCTACTTTCATGGTAACAGAAGTCTCTGTGAGCTCCAATGGCTCGGTAGGAGTAGGTTGGTCACAAGCAGTGAAACCAGCCAATGCGAGTACTGCGAGAGCAGTAGCGAAAAATTTGTTAGTTTTCATACTCATTAAATTTTAATTGGTTGATAAATTATGTTGATTTGAATGGTTTATCAATAACCATTGTTTTGTTTCATTTCTGTTGGGTTGAGTTGGATTTCCTCTTGTGGGATAGGGAAGATTTCGTGCTTGCCTGCTACGAACTCTTGGATATGGGATTGTGCTTCAGCCGATTCGGTAGCCTTGTAAGCATCCATGTGTGCTTTGAGTCCATTGCCTGCTACACCTTCCCAACGCACGAGGTCGAACCAACGGTGGCCTTCCATAGCCAACTCGACACGGCGTTCGTGGCGAAGAGCAGCGTTGTCAGCGAGGGTTATCTCGGATAGTCCTACGCGTGTGCGTACCATATTGATATAGGTGCGCGCGGTAGCCTCATCGCCTGCGCCAAGAGCTGCCTCGGCATACATGAGGAGGACATCGGCATAGCGGATTTGGCGGTTGTTGAGTGGACCACGAGTAGCGTGGAGGGACCACTTGCCATAGCCACCACCTTGGTCTGCTGGGTCGCGGTACATGCCGTACTTATTGTTGAGGTAGCGTGAGCCGAGGTAGATTTCAACAGAAGGTGTCTCAATGAGTGAATCTACAGGGTTGAGGATAGCCACATCGCGACGGATGTCGGATGGCTCGAACTCATCGTAGAGGTTTTGTGTAGGGTGGTTGAAGCCCCAACCGCCACCGATGAGGGATGAGCGTGAACGCGTGAGTATCTGGGTGAACGAGCCAGCAGTGAAGCCAAAGCCCTCTCCGTAGTCGCCCCAAGGAACTTCCATGTATTGGATTTCAAATACAGACTCTTGGCCGTTCTCGCCTGCGAGGGTGAAGTTATCCTCGTAGTTAGGGCAGAGCGAATACTCGCCTGAAGCAATGATGGAGTCGCCCCATTGCTTAGCCGCTGCGTAGTAGGTAGTAGCATCTTCAGTGAGCTGCTTGTTCCAATAAGGCGAAGCCATGTACAGGTTCACCTTCAGCAGCATGGCTTGTGCAGCACCCTTGGTAGCACGACCAAGATCTTCGGCCTTCATTGCGCTGCGGACTGGTAGCATGTAGTTGGCCTTGGTCAGGTCTTCCAAGATGAGGTTATAGACTTGCTCTGTGGATGCGCGTGGAACACCCCAGTTATCGGAGTTATCGATCACTTCAGTCGTAATAGGTACTCCTGCAAATACGCGTACGAGGCGGAAATAGTAGTATGCGCGCAGGTAGTGTGCTTCACCCAAAAGGTTATTCTTCATAGTGGGGGTGAAGATGGAGTCCGTACCAATCTCCATATTGGTGATATACTTGATGGCCAGGTTGCAACGCGCAATACCTTGATACTGTGCGCGATAGAAATCGAGCAGCAGGGTGTTTTGCGATGTGGTGCGCCAGTTTTCCATATCATAGGCATCCGCCATATCAGAGGTACTACCACCTCCCTTGAGTGCATCGTCGCTCACGATATCGCCGATAAACCATTCTGAGAGGTAGGTATTGTTGTATTCCCACATCAGTGGCACATAGCAACCTGTGACATTTTGCTTGGCCGCTGCGGTCGAGGTAAAGAAGTCATTCAGCAATGTGGTTCCTGGCTCAATCTCTGTGAGATAATCACGGCATCCTGTAAATACTAGGAGCAGAGCGAATATATAATATTTCAACGTTTTCATATTTGTGAAATTTTAAAGGTTCAATATTGTTTAGAATGTAGCATTCAAACCAAATGTGAATGTGCGGCTTTGTGGGTAGTTACCATAGTCTACACCCGAACCGACCTCTGGATCATATCCAGAATACTTCGTGATGGTGAATAGGTTGCTGGCTGTGAGATAGAAGCGCAGGCGAGAGCAGCGGAACTTCTCGGTGACATTCTTTGGTAATGTATATCCTACCTGCAAGTTCTTCAGGCGGAGATAGCTGCCATCTTCGATAAAGCGAGTAGAGTTCTCGGTGTTGGTAGGAGAGCCAAGTGGGTTAGGAATAGTACCGTTTCGGTTCTCGAGTTCCATCCAGTTGACGCCTTTTGCTAACATAGCATCACGTACTACATCGGTGTAGCCCACCCATACGTTGTCAGCCATGTAGGTAGCCAGGGCGTTGCTAGTACCATCGCCTTCGAGGCGTTCGCGCATAGCATTGTAGATATTGTTACCACTGACACCTTGGAAGAAGAGTTGGATATCCACGCCATAGAAATCTGCACCGAGGTTGAAGCCATAGGTCAGTTTTGGGAACCTTTAATTGCTACCAACTCCTACACTAAACAATACTACACCACTCTAAACAACTCTACACTATGCTACACCACACCAAACAACTCTACACCATGCTTCTGCTAATGCTTGCCCTGCCTCTGGCAGCGCAGAGCAGTGCAGACGACTACACCCTCGTTTGGAACGAAGACTTTACCGATGCTACCCTCGACCGCAAGGTATGGAACATCGAGGTCAATGGCGATGGTGGTGGCAACAACGAGTTGCAATACTATTGCGAGAAAGGTGTAACCCTTGACGTAGAACCTATCACAGGCAAGCATTGCCTTGTGCTCACTGCCACCAAAGAGGACTACCATGGCAAGAAATGCACCTCGGGTCGTGTCAATACCAAGAACAATCTCTACTACACCTTCGGCAAGATCGAAGCGCGTATCAAGTTCCCCAACACCGCCAATGGTTTATGGCCTGCGTTCTGGCAGATGGGCAACGACTTCGATCAAGTAGGTTGGCCACGCTGCGGAGAAACCGATATCATCGAACTAGGCAATGCCAATGGTATCAACCGTGGTACACAAGACCGCTACTTCAATGGCGCACTCCATCTTGGTTCCAGATGGGATGCCGTGTGGAGCGATGCACAAGACATCACCTATCATTATTCCGTAGAGGACACCTTCCATATTGTCACTATGATCTGGACACCCACCTCTATCGACATGTATATGGACCGCGATGCCAACCCAGGCGTAAAACCATACTTCCACGCCGACTTAGAACCCAACAACGATGCTAACTACGACCGTAGTCGCGTCTTTGCTAAGCCTAACTTCATTATCGCCAACCTTGCTGTAGGTGGCAATTTCCCTCAGATTTGGGACATCAACAAGATTACTGCCCTTGCCAATGGTCCACGCTCCATCTATATCGACTGGATTCGTATCTACCAACAGGGTACCGACAAAGAGACTTTCATCTCTCCATCGCCTTCCGATGCAATCGAACCCGAGGCCGATACCGCGGTAGAAGACATCACTATCTCACAACCTGCACAAAAGGTCATCATCAACGGACAAATCTTCATCCGCAAAAACGGACAACTATACAATATCGTAGGACAAAAACTTGAATAATATGAAGCAAAATCTATTTATCGCTTTGATAGCCATACTATTTGGCTGCGTAGCATGCAATCAAAACGCTCCAGAGGTAGAAGCGATTACCTTGGACAAAGTGGCAATCCAATTAGTTATCGGACAATCCGACACCATCGTAGCCACCCCCACTCCTGCGGATGCGGTTGTGGCATGGAGTAGTTCCAACCCTGCTGTCGCTGTAGTAGTGAATGGTGTAGTCACAGGAGTTGGCAATGGTACGGCTGTTGTTGTAGCCACTGCAGGCAACCAACTCGCATCTTGCGTCGTTACTGTTGGAGCAGGTAGCAATAATCCAACGGAATCTAGCATTAATTTTACGCAATATCTCGAAGGTTCTGAATACTATATCTTCCTTCTTGATGAAAAAGCTATGAGCCGCATCAAAGGTACGGTGCATGACTATCGTGTCAATGGCGAATATGCTTCTCCAGGCCAACCTGCCGATGGAGTAACAGCGACCATGGATATTTGGAATGGTGACGTCACCGATGCCAACTTCGGTAAATGCAAAGGTGCAACGGCTTTTGGCGATACAGGCGTAGAATGGATGTATTGGAAATCGGGCTCTATGGCATGGAGCAATATGTGTGGCGGTATTCGTCAATGGGGCGAGTGCGACTTCACGAGTGTAACCAATGATTTCAACCTCGTCATCATCTACCGCACACCTCGTATGTTAGCAGGCACCAGTGTTACTGTTAAGTTATATAGCACCTCAGGAGGCGAACACAATGTGGATCGTGGTATGATCTCACAGAGTCGAGGCGAATGGGACGTGGCTGAGTGGTCTATGGCAGATTTATTTGCAGACGGACTGGATTGGAGCAAACCTATTAAAGGCAGTTTATCCGATGTAGTTTATTCACCTGCGTTGGTGGTAGAAGGAGCCAATCGCGAATTCGAGATTTGTGCTATCTTCTGCTATAAGAAGTAAGTATGAATAGGCATGTAGCGCTATTATTGCTCGTTGTCGCATATGCTCTCACTGCTTGCAGCACATCCCAACCAGAGTTGCTCCAGCTATCCACACATGTGCTACAGCTCCAAGTGGGAGAAGTGCATATCCTTACCGCAGCCACTTCTGACAAAGTCATTTGGCAATCAGAAGATACGCTCGTAGCACAGGTGTTGCATGGTGTGGTAACGGCAAAGCAAGTAGGCACTACACGCATCATTGCTCAAGCAGGCAAGGCCCAAGCGGTATGCCAAGTGTTTGTTTCTGGAGCAGAAGGTCAAACGCTCGCACTACCTGCCTACCTGCAATTGGAGAGGGATACTACATACCTATTGCAACCTGCATCACTGTATGACATCCCACTTGCTTGGCAGTCTTCGGACACCCTCGTGGCTACGATCAATGCAGAAGGGTTAATCACTACCCATCAAGCAGGACGCACCACCCTGACCGTCTCCAACGGATTTGAAACTGCTTCCTGCTACCTCGCAGTCAAGCATCGTTGGGGCGAATACCAACTCGTTTGGAGCGATGAGTTCGATGCTGCGACACTCAATACCTCCAACTGGAATATCGAGGTCAATGGCAACGGGGGAGGAAACCAAGAGCTGCAATACTATACCGCTCGACCTACCAACCTGCGCGTGGAGAACGGAATACTTATTATTGAAGCGCATAAGGAGAATTATCAAGGCAAACGATACACCTCCGCACGCATCAATACAATGAATAAGCAGACCTTTCTATATGGTAAGATAGAAGCCCGAATAGCATTCCCCAGCGGGGGAGGAACATGGCCAGCGTTTTGGATGATGGGAAACGATTATAGTCGAGTAGGGTGGCCTGCTTGTGGCGAGATAGATATCATAGAGCATGTGGGAAATCAGCCCAATATGATCACCCATGCTTTACATTATCCCTACAAGAGCGGAGGCAATTGCTGGTCAGTACAAAAAACGCAAAACAATATAGAGAACCAATACCACACCTACGCCATCGAATGGCTGCAAGAAGAGGAATATGGTAGAGATGTCATCCGATTCCTATACGACGGACAAGTGCAAGCCGTTCAGTCGGAGACGTTGGAGAATATGGACAACGAGTATTTTTGGCCATTCAACAAGCCCAACTTCATCTTGCTCAACATGGCAATTGGAGGCAGTATGGGTGGACAAGTCAATGACCAGATATTCTCCCAACCTATACAGATGAAGGTGGATTGGGTACGAGTATATCAACGAAAAGAAATTGAATAAAGATATGAATAGTTTGAAAGGTATTTTATGTATTGCTATCGCTTGCGTTACTATCGCTTGCGCACCTAAGCAATCCTATACCCTCGTATGGGAAGATGATTTCAATGCCCCTACGCTGGACACTGCTTATTGGAACGTGGACGATAACGCTCGTGGTGGAGGCAATGCCGAGATGCAGTACTACACCCCCCGCAACGTCACTATCGAGCGTCATCCCGTATCGGGCGAGTCATGCCTCGTGCTCAATGCCAAACGCGAGGACTATCGCAATCGCCCTGCCACTTCAGCACGTGTCAATACCCAGGACAAAGTCACCGTTTGCTACGGCAAGATTGAGGCGCGTATCGCTTTCCCTCACACTGCCGATGGCTTGTGGCCCGCGTTCTGGATGCTCGGCAATAATCTTGCTACCAACCTCGGCAACGATGACTCTATCGACCGTCAGCGCGAGCAGTTGGCTGCACAAGGGCGCGTAGTATGGCCTAAGTGCGGTGAGATTGACATCGTAGAGATGGGACACAAAGATGGTATCGAGAAAGGTCTTTCCGACCGCTATTTCAACGGCGCAGCCCATTGGGGCGAAAGCTTCAACAACGGCAAGTACCCTAACGAAGCAGGCGTATGCGAAGCCTCCTACCCTGTGCAAGGCGACTTCCACCTCTTCACCGTCATTTGGACGGAAGATAGTCTGGCCATGTACCTCGACCAAGACCAATATCCTGAGGTAGCACCTTATTTCGCACTCTCGCTGCGTGATAAATCTATCAACGAACCTGGACACTACTTCAACCATCCATTCTATATCGTGCTCAACTTAGCAGTTGGTGGCTTCTTCCCTGGGCTACCAATGCACGAGAAGTACCCCGAGGTATATACTGCCGACCACGAGAACTTCCAACGTGTAACCGCCCTACCCGCAGATGGCACCCCTGTTAAAATGTACATCGATTATATACGAATTTATCAACAAAAATAATAACGTGAAACCACTCACGCAAAGCCACTTTACGCGTCAGCCATTTTCGCGAACAAAGTGAGCCATCAACGTGAGCGAAGCGAACAGAAGATTATGAAACTCTCCATCAAAGAAAAACTCGGCTACAGTCTTGGTGATACCGCCTCACACTTTGTGTGGGACATGGTCAATTTCTGGTTAATATTCTACTATACCGACGTACTCGGTATCAGCCCCGCATGGTCCACTGCCATCGCAATCCTCGGCACCATCATGGATGCGGTTATGGATCCTATCGTAGGCATCTGGGCAGACCGCACCAACACCCGTTGGGGTAAGTTCCGTCCGTTCTTGCTCTACGGTTGCATTCCTTTTGCGCTGTTTGTCTTCCTTGCTTTCCTCGGTCCTGACCTGCAAGGCAATGCCCTCATCGCATATATCCTGCCTATGTTTATTGGCTTGCGTATCATCTATGCTGTTGTGAATATCCCTTACTCTTCTTTGGGAGCCGTGATGACCAACGACTCCATCGAGCGCGCAGGACTCAACTCCTATCGCTTCGTAGCGGCTAATATCGGTCAGCTGCTCGTATCGGGCTTCGCTCTCTATATCGTCTATTACCTCGGTTCACAAGCTACAGGCATGGACTACTCCATTATGTCCGATGACGGTGCTCGCAAACTCTTTATGGAAAACGGTGTGGGTAATACCGACCTCGTGCGTTCATCCTATATCATTGGTTTCAGATACCTCGTGGCTATCTTCGGTGCAATAGGTGTGGTTCTCTTCCTCATCACTTTTGCTACTACCAAAGAGCGTATTGCTCCACCTAAACGCCAAGAGACCGACCTCAAGCATGACTTCAAGTACCTATTCAAGAACCGCCCATGGGTAGTATTGATGCTCGTAGGTATTGTTTCCTTTATCATGTTTGCTATCCAAAACATCTCCGCGACTTACTACTTCAAGTATTTCCTCGATGCCGAATCCAAGAGCCAAATCTTCAATATCCTTGGTACGGTCGCACTCATCATCGCTATTCCTACCACCAAACCATTGGTCAAGAAGTTTGGCGCTAAGCAACTATATATTGTCTGCTCATTGCTCTCAGGACTATTCTTCTGTTTGCTCTATTTCGCAGGCACCAATTTCGTACTCATCAATGTCTTCAACTGCTTGGGTAAGATTGCCTATGCACCTGCTATCTCGTTGCTATGGACCATGCTCGCCGATGCAGCAGACTATGGCGAGTGGAAGTTCCAACGCCGCACCACAGGTCTTTGCCTCTCTGCTGCGGTCTTCGCACAGAAGATCGGTTGGTCCATCGGTGCTGCTCTCTTTGGCGCTATCATGACAGCCGTTCATTTTGATGCTACAATGGGCTTGCAACAAATTCAGAACGACCCCACTATCATGACCACCATCCATTGGCTATTTGGTATCTTGCCGGGTGTACTCTATGCATCATGCGCTATCCTGCTGGCATTCTACAACCTCGATACCCCAACCCTGCAACAAATGAAATCCGACCTCGAACAACGTCAAGATTAAGACAATACTACACAACTCTAAACAACTCTACACAATGCTACACAATCCTACGGGAAAATACATAGATATCCACGGCGAACGCTTCTACTGCATCTATCACTACGATCACATGCAGCCGTTCTTCATATCGCTGGCCAGCGATACCGACCTTTGGATGTACATCTCATCCACAGGCGGACTCACATGCGGTCGCCGTAACCCCGAACAGGTGCTCTTCCCTTACTACACCGATGATAAGATCACCGAGAACTACGAGCAGACTGGACCTAAGACTATCCTCCGCGTACAAACGGCACAAGGCACCAAACTCTGGGAACCCTTCTCATCGCGTCAGATGGGCACCTACCATATCATTCGCTCCATTGCCAAGTCGGTGACGGGCAACCGCCTGCTCTTCCGCGAGGAGAATGTAGATTTAGGACTTATCTTCTCTTATGAGTGGGCACCTGCTACCCATCTCGGTTGGGTGCGTACAGCTCATCTCTCCAACGAGACCGACACCCCTATCACCGTAGAGGTATTGGATGGCTTGCAGAATGTCATGCCTTCGGGAGTAGAGCGCATCACGCAAAACACCTTCTCTACCCTCGTAGATGGCTACAAGCGCACCGAACATGTAGGCAATGGCATGGTACTCTTCCGCATGGAGGCTATCCTTGTGGATCGTGCAGAACCCAGCGAATCCCTTCGCTGTAACACTGTTTATACCCTATCCGATTCCCGACACCCGATTCCCGACACCCAATACCTCTGCTCCTCTGCCCAACTCGACACGTTCCGTCGTGGTGGCACTATCCAACCCGAAGCAGAGTCCAAAGGTGTTCGCGGAGCCATCTTCGCCCATTTCACTGCCACTTTACCCTGTAAAGACATATCCCAGCCTTTACACCATACACCTTACACCATACACTCACTCCAGTGGCACTTCATCTGCGATGTCATGCAAGACGCCGTCTCCGTGCGTCGCAACATGGCTTTCATGCAGCAACCCGATGCAGTAGCGCAGTTGCAGTCAGCCCTGCAAACCACTACCGCCAACCTTCGCCAAATAGTGGCGCAGAACGATGGCGTACAGTCCACGGCGGATGAGGCCAATGATGCGCGTCACTTTGCCAACACGCTTTTCAACACCATGCGCGGTGGCTTCTATTGCGACAATTATCAGATCTCTGGCCCCGCTTTTGCGCAGCACATTCGCACCTTCAACCGTGCTTTGGCGGACAAGCACCATACCTTCCTCACCAACTTGCCCGAGTCCATCTCTCATACCGAACTCGACCAAGCGGTGCAGGATCGTCAGGACCACCAACTCCACCGCCTATTCATGGAGTACTTGCCACTCACATTCTCGCGCCGTCATGGCGACCCCAGCCGTCCATGGAACCTCTTTGATATCCGCGTGAAGGATGAGCAAGACCGCCATATCATCTCCTACCAAGGCAACTGGCGCGACATCTTCCAGAACTGGGAAGCCCTATCGCTCTCCTATCCTGATTATGTGAATAGTATCATCGCTAAGTTCCTCAACGCAACCACAGCCGATGGCTATAATCCATACAAAGTAACCTCCGAAGGTATTGATTGGGAGGTCATCGAACCCGAGAACCCATGGTCGAACATTGGCTATTGGGGCGACCACCAGATTATCTATCTCTGTCGCCTACTCGAACTCAGCCACCAGCACAACCCACAGGCGTTGCGTGATATGTTGGGCATGCGCGAGTTTGCTTTCGCGGCAGTGCCTTATCGCTTCCGATCGTATGCAGACATCGTACACGATCCTAAGAACACCATCACGTTCGACCAAGCAGCCCACGACCATATCTTCTCGCAGCTATCCACCTACGGACAAGATGCGCGCCTCGTGATGGGTACTGACAACCAACCACTCTTGGTTACTTTCACCGAGAAACTGCTCATCACACTGCTCACCAAGCTCAGCAATTTCATTCCCGAAGCAGGTATATGGATGAACACCCTGCGCCCTGAGTGGAACGATGCCAATAATGCGTTGGTAGGCAATGGTGCCTCTATGGTCACGCTCTACTATATGCGACGCTTCGTGGCCTTCCTCATCGACCTCTACCAAACAGAGGATACTACCTACGCTCTCTCCGAAGAGGTCGTACTCTTCCTGCGTAATATACTGACCGCTATGGTCAATCACTTGCCAGAGCAAGCCGACCAACCAATCTCCTTCACCGACCACACCCGCCGCACCTTCACCGACCAAGTGGGGCGTGCAGGCGAGGCTTACCGCAACGCTATTTATGCAGGACACTCTGGCAAGAAAGTGGAGATGGACGCATCGCTCATCTGCCAGTTCCTCAATATGACGCTTGACTTCATCGACCAGTCTATTGATGTCAACCAGCGCGAAGATGGTCTGTACCATGCTTACAATCTCGTGAAGTTCGACCGCAGCACTATCACTATCAGCCATCTCTATGAGATGCTCGAGGGTCAGGTGGCAGTCCTCTCTTCCCGCCGTTTGAATACCGAGCAAGTAGCCGACTTGCTGGATGCCATGCGCCAGTCTGCGCTTTACCGCGAAGACCAACGCAGCTATATGCTCTATCCCGCACGCAAGCGCGCGTCCTTCTTAGATATGAACACCCTGCCAGAGGAGGCTCTATCCTTGCCTATCGTACAACGCCTCTTGGCTCATCATGCTACGGATATCCTCACGCAAGATTGTCAGGGTGGGGTACATTTCTCAGCAGACTTCAACAATGCCGATTTCCTCTTGCGCGCTATCCAACGCAGCAGCGAGGATATCACCACCGAGGAGACCGAGCAACTGCTCGACCTCTACGAACAGCTCTTCAATCACCATGCCTTCACAGGTCGCTCTGGCACCTTCTATAAGTACGAAGGTCTGGGCTGTATCTACTGGCACATGGTCAGCAAACTCCTCCTCGCCGTAGGCGAATGTATCCAGGCCAATAGCCAATATCCAATAGGCGGAACGCCGTCCCATAGCAGCGAAGCTGCGTCCAATCTAATCGCCCATTACAAGGCGATTAGAGAAGGCATCGGCTCCCACAAGACCCCTGCCGAGTACGGCTCTTTCCCATTTGATGCTTATTCACACACTCCCTCTATGGCGGGCGTGCAACAACCGGGCATGACAGGACAAGTCAAGGAGGACATTATCTCCCGCTTCTTCGAGTTGGGCGTACAGGTGCAAGATGGTCAAATCACCTTCTACCCCATTATGCTCACCGATGCGGATTTCCGCGATGGCGAGTTGCGCTTCTCGTATTGTGGCACAGAGATTATCTATCGCAAAACGGGCAAAGGCACAGGCAGTGTCACCCTCACCCCAGAACAAAGCCAACACATCTTCGCCCGCGATGGCGAAATCAAACAGTTAATAGTAAAATTATGAGAAAGTTATTATTCGTATCATCGCTCTTTTTGCTGGCATCATGCACCGCAAAAGTCCCCTCCACCCACGTGTGGCTCACTTCTGCTGCGGGCGACAAATGTGCCGAACAGCAGGCAGTCGTTTTCCACGAGGGCACAGCCGACAATGCTATCACCATCCATGTGGACGAGAAAAAGCAGACCATTGATGGCTACGGTGGCTCTCTCACCGAGTCTTCGGCTTTCGTGCTTGCGTGCCTCACACCCGAGCAACGCCAGAGCATACTCCACGAACTCTTCTCCGAGGAGGGTGCCAACTTCTCCGTAGTCCGCACACAAATCGGCTCATCCGACTTCTCTGTCGAAGGCAAGTACGCCCTCACCGAGGTGGACGGCGATACCGAGATGAAGCATTTCTCCCTCAATTGCGACAAAGAGGGCTTCCCTGCCAGCAAGTACCCACAGGTGAAGAACGAGCAATACGACCTCTACCACCTCATGAAGGATGTATGGGACATCAAGCAAGGGCAGTCGGACAACACCTATCGCATCATGGCGAACACATGGACAGCACCTGCATGGATGAAGGACAACCAGAAGTACTACGAGCGCGAGAACGGCGTAGCCCGTGGCGGTGCGCTGCTGCCAAAGTACTACCAAGCATATGCCAACTATATCGCTGCTTATATCGAGGCATGGAAGGCAGAGGGTGTCAATATATGGTCTGTGACCCCAGTCAACGAACCTATGGGCAACGATGGCGGTTGGGAGAGCATGGATTTCTCGCCACAAGTGGAGACCGAGTTCATTCGCGACTACCTCGCACCTACGCTCATCAGCCGTGGACATGGCGATGTGGCTATCTATGGCTTCGACCAAAACATCTTCGAGATGATGCCTTATGCCGATGCTATCTACCAAGACTCACTCGCCAACCAATACACCACCGGTATGGCTGTCCACTGGTATGGCAGCACCATTGGTTGCTTCCCAGAGACACTCGAAGAGGCACATGCCAAATATCCTAATAAGACCATCTTCCACTCTGAGGGCTGTATCGACAACCTCGGTTGCCCACCATGGGACGGTGTTACTGACCCAGTCGGCTTCCAAGAGTCTGGATGGTTCAATAATGATGCGTTCTGGTGGGACAAGATTGCCACCGACTGGGCATATTCCACCCGTTGGGCAGGTGACACACACCCTAAGTATTCGCCTGTCTTCCGTTATGCGCAGTATATCATCGATGGCACCAACCATTGGCTCACGGGCTATTGCGATTGGAATATCGTACTCGACTCCATTGGTGGACCTAACCACGTGAATAATTTCGCAGGTGCGCAGGTGATGGTTGATTATCAGAATGACGTGATTTATTACACACCTTATTATTATGTACTCAAGCAGTTCTCTCGCTCTATGCGCCCAGGCGATGTGGCGTTGCAAGTGGAGTACCCTGCTACCATGAAGACGGGTGCGGATTGCGAAACACAGGATATCTTCCTCTGCGCCGTAGAGAAAACCGATGGCTCGTATGCTATCAATATCCTCAACATGGGTCCAGCTACCACGTTGCCTGTGCAATTGGGCAACCACTATGCGAAGGTGAACCTCCCTGCTTCCTCTGTACAAACCATCATTGTAAAATTATAACAATAGTAATTGTAAAACCAAGTAAGAATATGAAACGCCTCATCCCTATAATAGCCCTTTTCGCTCTCGTTTCTTGCCAATCTAAGGATCCTGTTGAGCAACGCATTGACGATCTTCTTGCTCAGATGACACTCGCGGAGAAGATTGGTCAGATGAACCAACTCGACCCTTCGTGGAGTGCCGAGGAGAAGGAAGCACAAATTCGTGAGGGCTTGGTAGGTTCGATTTTCAATATCGTTGATCCTAAAGAGGTGAATCGCCTGCAACGCATGGCGGTCGAGGAAACGCGTTTGGGTATTCCTTTGCTGGTAGCGCGCGATGTCATTCATGGTTTCCGTACTATCTATCCTATTCCATTGGGTCAAGCTGCCACTTTCGACCCTGCTTTGGTGGAGGAGGCTGCGCGCTTGACTGCTGATGAGGCAGTGCAAGCAGGTGTACGTTGGACGTTCTCACCAATGGTGGACGTAGCACGCGACCCTCGTTGGGGACGTGTGGCTGAGGGGTATGGCGAGGACACTTATCTCACGTCCGTGATGGGTGCTGCTGCGGTGCGTGGCTATCAGGGTAGCGACTCCATTGTCCGCCTTGCTGCTTGTGTCAAGCATTTCGCTGGCTACAGCGTATCCGAAGGCGGACGCGACTACAACTCCACTTGGATTCCCGAGGTGCAACTCCGCGAGACGTATCTGCCACCGTTCAAAGCGGCTATTGATGCAGGTTCTCTCTCTATCATGTGTGCTTTCAACGACATCAACGGTGTGCCTGCTTCGGGCAATAAGCACCTCAACGTAGATATCCTCCGCCACGAGTGGCATTTCGATGGCTTGCTCGTATCCGATTGGGGCTCTATTGGCAATATGGTGGCTCATGGTATCTCTACCGACCTCTGCCAGACGGCAGCCCAGAGTTTGGAAGCACAGGTGGATATGGATATGCAGAGCAATGCGTATCTATGGTATCTCGACGACCTCGTTGCGCAAGGCAAAGTCAGCGAGAAGCAACTGGATGCTTGCGTGCGTAATATCTTGCGCATGAAGTTCCGTTTGGGGCTATTTGATAATCCATATTGCTATATCGAGGACAATCCTACCTACTTTGCCCCCGAGGCATTGGCTGCTGCCCAACGCGCCGCCGAAGAGTCCGCTGTATTGTTGAAAAACAACAATATCCTGCCTCTCGCCTCATCGCCTCATCGCCTTATCGCCTCCAAACCAACGGTTTTACTCTGCGGTCCCCTCGCCCACGCTCAACACGACCAGAACGGCACTTGGTGCTTCGACAAACTAGACTCTATGACCATCACACCATTGATGGCTTTCCGTCAGTTGGCTGAGCAAGGTGAGATTCGCCTCATTGAGCAAACGGGCAAGCACTGGTCACGCGAGGTCAGTGCAGCGAATATCGCTTCTCTCACTCGCCTAGCTCGCCAAGCCGATGTGGTACTCTATTTCGGTGGTGAAGAGAGTATCTTGTCGGGCGAAGCACGCTGCCGTGCGCATCTCAATCTGCCTGGCGACCAAAGCGCACAACTCCGTGCACTCAAGGCTACGGGCAAACCAGTGGTGCTCACTGTCATGGCGGGTCGCCCATTATGTATAGGCGAGGATATCGACCTCGTGGACGCGGTGCTGTATGCTTTCCACGGTGGCACCATGCAAGGTCCTGCTTTGGCTAATCTCATTATGGGTAAGGTAGCGCCCTCGGGCCGACTGCCTATCACTTTCCCTAATGCGGAGGGGCAGATTCCTTTGTATTATAACAAGAAGAACACAGGTCGTCCTACCGACCACCCTGTGCTGATTGATGATATCCCTGTAGGCGCAGGCCAGTTCTCTATTGGTGAATCCAGTTATTGGCTTGAGTACGGTGATCAGCCACTCTATCCATTCGGCTATGGCTTGACCTACACCACCTTCGAGTATGGTCCAGTAACCTTGTCGGATACGGTATTATTGACCCCCGACTCCCGACTCCCGATAACGGCTTCCTGCGTAATTACAAATACGGGCAGCATAGCTGCCGTAGCCGTCCCCCAACTCTACATCCGCGACCTTGTGGGTTCGCTCACTCGCCCTGTTCGCGAACTAAAGGGTTTCCAACGCGTAAGTATTCCTGCGGGCGAATCGCGCACGGTCACTTTCGAATTGACCGCAGAGGACCTCGCATACTGGCATTTGGCGGAAGGTGTCACTTTGGGTGCTGATGGCGCATATGTGCATACTGCTGAGTCGGGCGACTTCCATGTATGGATTGCCCCCAACGCCGCCGAAGGCCAACCTGCTAAATTCACATTGAAATAAACAACTACAAAATATTAACCTTTAAAATGTTATAATTATGAAGAAAAATTTTCTCAAATCGTTCGCACTTATAGCGATGCTATTTAGTGTTAGCACACTTTCAGCTGCCACCTATTGCGATGCGCTTATCACCAGCACGCAGGCAGTCCACACAGCACAGATTACTTGCTCTTCGTTGGGCAACAATCAGTATCAATTCGTGTTTGAATCCACGGATGCGTTCATTAGGTACAACGATGGTTCCAACTTCTTCATGAATGTGAATGGTGTAGGCGGCTACCACGCATCTAAAAACCTCACACAAAATGGCAACACCCTATCGGTGATTATCGAGTCCAATGTAGCGCCTACTATCTATGCAGGTGATTTCTTTGTGCAATACGAAGATGGCGAAGCATGGTTCAAACTGCCTATCGATGCTGACTTCTCGCAAGTATGCGATGGTTCTGATACCCCAGATACACCTGATAATCCAGATACACCAGATACTCCTGATACTCCAGAAGATCTTCAAGAAGGTGCATGTTCTGGTACGGCAAAGGGTGTTGATACCTACTATACCGAGAACGATCCCGAACATGCTGTCACTTCACTTGAACAAGGATTCTATTGGCAAGTTCAAACCACTACTGCTGGTGTGAATATCACGGTACAATTCCTTGACAATCTCCCTGGCATGGCAGCGCCATATCTTTTCCGTTTCGACCAAAATGGTGTGATGATGGGCGGTGATATTCAAATGGCAGGTTGGGATGCTGCCACGCGCACAGCTACCCATACCCTTACTGGTTTAGCTAATGGAGAGCAACTTGTTTTCCTTGTAAAAGTTGCACTTGAAGCTGGTAAAGTTCTCTTTACAGAGCGTGTTTCTTATACTGTTGGTGAAAATTGCGAAACAACAGATATTGATAATGTAGCTACCAATACTACTGCTAAGAAAGTGATACAAGATGGTCAAATCTATATCATTCACAACGGTGTTCGCTACAATGCCTTGGGTATGCAGATTAAATAAGCATAATCTCTCATAAAGCAAAACTCAAAACAACAAATATTAACCTTATTATTAACTTTTAAATTATTACGGTTATGAAAAAACATTTTCTAAAATCATTCGCACTACTCGCGATGCTGTTTAGTGCGCTAACCATGAGTGCTAAGCAGTACTGCCAAGAGCCATTAACACTCAATGGAGGGGCTACTATCCAATTGTCTTGTGAATTGGTTAGTGCAGGTAATTATCGCATTACTATTGAAGGCGAAAATCTTGCTGGATTAGGTGGTTCATTTTACAATCCAGGAGGAGTAGATTTACGTACTGCAATTACAACTAATACAGCAACAAAGATTGTATGTGATATTGAAGCTGCTTCTGCACCTACACTTTATACTCCTCTATATGTCCTTTGTCCAGGCGAACAAAATATCGGCTGGCCAAATGATATTGATTGGACAGGTACTTGCGGCGAAGGTGGCGAGGACCCTGTAGACCCTACTCCAGAACCAGAAACTCCTGATGTAGTGTACTGCGATTTTCCGACAGGTCACGAGGGTAACGCTACTTTTGGAGATCCTGATGGTCGCATTTTGGTATCTGTGATAAAGAAATCAGAAACAACAGTTCGTTTGGTTGTGAAATCGGCTGATGCAGCGACAAAGAACCTTGATCTTCTTTATGTGGAAGCAGCGGGTGCTAATCCCCATGCGACTACGGTAGGAAGTGATGTTGCAGAGAGCGATTTGCGCGAAATGTCCGTTGATATTACATATCCTACTGCTCCTGCGAAATATAATTTTATGATTCAATGGAGCCATCCTAATTGGGCTGGTCGTTGGCAAACCAACTTGAATGATATCACAGTTGAGCAGTTGTGTACTGAAGGCGGCGAGACCCCAGGCGATGGCGGCGAAACAGGCGATTTGATTGTTACTGAATACTGTTACTATACTAACGAACTACTTACCAAAAACGGTGCAGCTATTGCTCTTACTTGGGAAACTGCTGACAATGGCGATGTAGTTATTACTATGGATAATGGCATTGGTGCAGAGTCTTGCTCTTACCGTAATGGTGGTTTTGAGGGTGGCATCGAGGCTTTTGTTGTTAGTACAGACAACTTTGTTACTACTACCCCTGCTTCCGATTACTTTACATTTGAGAAAGTATTTTCTGGTAACGAAGCACGTCTCGTGAATATAGCAGATTTGGAAAAGGGTGCTAAAATTATGCACATTGGTTCAGGTCATGCGCTTGCTTGGACGGTAAATGGAAATAATGAATATTGTTATCCAGATTTCATCTATACCTATGGCGGTGTTTGCAACAAATTAGAGGCTCCTTCTAATGTGGCAGTTACCGATGCTGGTGTTGTTACTTTCGATGAAGTTCTTGATGCTACATCATACGAGGTGCGTGTATATCAAGGTGTTACTTTGAAATACACACAAGAAATTACCAATGGCGGTACAATCAATTTTGAAGCATACGTAGCAGGTGAATATACTGTTAAGGTTGTTGCTAAAGCTATTGATAAAGGTGATTCTCTTGAATCAGATGGTGTAACATGGAATGTTGCAGCTTCTCCACTGCCAATGTCTAACTACTGTGAAAGTCTAGCAGATGCTGTTACTGCGAATAACGGGTCTTGTAGTCCTTACTTCTCATGGGTTACTGATGCTGCGGGCAATGTAGTAATCACTGTTAGTGCCTCTGAAGGCAATGAAGGCGAAACCACTTTCCGTGGCACAGGTATGAATGGTGAGTTCAAATTGGAAAGTTCAGTAGAGTTGTTCAACACTTACTTCGACAGAGGTAAAACGGATGATTATACCTATACCTTGACCCTAAAGGATGCTGCTAATAAGCCTTTGCCAGGTGCTGTTATCAGTTTCTCAGGTCAAATTGAAGCTAAATCATCTATCAATGGCAACGACTGGTCGAATTATGTATTCAATGGGTATCTTTATGGCACCAACTGCACAGTAGAAGATACTGAAAAACCTGTAATGGGTACAGCTACACTACTTTCCAATACCTACGACATAGCTATTGTTGAGGTTACAGCTACTGATGATATGGAAGTCGCTAAATATCGTGTAGTTGATGAAAGTAATGATTACGATAAGTCTTTCAAACCTGCTGATGGAAAAATTACTATCATAGGTCTTACACCTTCTACCAAATATACTCTTACAATCACAGCTATTGATCTCGCAGATAATGAATCAGAGAATAGTGCTACTGTAGAAGTGACAACCGAAGCACATAACTACAAGCCTCTCGCAGCTCCTACTGTTCCTACCGTAGATGCAAAGAAAGTTATCGCAGTGTATTCAGATGTATATCCTTGCTCCTTCTCTGCTATGGAAGGCTGGGGACAGGCTACGCAATTTGAAGAGTTGAATTTTGAAGGTAACCATGTACGCTATTACACCAATTTCAACTATCTTGGTTGGGCTACTGCAACTCCTATCAACGCCCTCAATATGGAGAAACTCCACTTGGATATTTGGGCAGAAAATACTGGCTCATTAAAGGTGACTCCTATCTATGGTGGCGACGGTCTTACCACTGATGATTCAAAGGGTAAAGTGGTTGAATTGGAGGGCCAACAATGGAATGCTATAGAGTTTGACCTTACTGAATTTGTAGGATTAGATTTCTCTTCTATCTTCCAATTCAAATTTGATGTTCCTCAAGGTGGTACTACCTTTGCTATTGACAACGTATATTTCTATCGTGTTACTGAAATCGAGGATAGCGAAGCACCTACTGACGTGGCTGCGACTCTCAAATCTGTTTCTTACACATCAGTGGTTATTACTTGTCAAGCAGCCGACAACTCTGGTACTGTTTCATTCGACATCTTCGATGGCGAAACAAAGTTAGCAACTAGTGGCGCTGAATCAGGCAAACCAGTAGATGTAACTGTAGCGAATCTTGAAGCAGGTAAGACATTCAACCTCTCTGTAGTAGCTTATGACTTCAATGAGAATAAGGCTGCTGCTGTGGCTGTGGAGGCAACTACATTAGCATTGCCTGCTCCTGCTCCTGCTCTTACACATGCAGCTGAGGATGTATATGCTATCTATTCCGATGCTTATACCTCTCCTGTTTACTTTATTATCGGCGGTTGGGGACAAGCAACCGTAGCTACAGAGATCAATCTTGCTGCGGAAGACAAGGCATACCTCTTGCAAAATACCAACTACCTCGGCTGGGAGATTAATAACAACAACCCAATTAATGTATCTGATTATTCCAAGATACACCTTGACATCTATGCATTGGCTGAAGGTTCTTTGTTATTCACTCCTATTTCAGAAGCAACGCCTAATAAAGAATATCTTCAATCATTGACGCTCGAAGAAGGTTGGAATCAGTTTGATATAGATTGTGCTACATTCACAGGTGTTGAATTTGATAAGGTGATCCAAATCAAGTTTGCAGAAGGTGGCAATGCTACATACTTTATCGATAATGTATATTTCTACAAACCAGCAGTTGGTTCTGCTGTAGAAAATACACAAGTTGAGGTACAAACTCAAAAACTCATTCGCAACGGCGTATTGTACATCATTCGCAATGGTGTTACATACGATGTTATGGGTCGTGTAGTACGCTAATCCATTTATCAGGTTAGGGAGGGTAACTCCCTCCCTAACTCCCTAAACCAAACAATGTTTGGCAATATAATTATTAACCCCTTAAAAATCATGCGTATGAAAAAAATCTTTTCTCTTTTCGCTATTGCGTTATTCGCAATTAGCGCGACGGCTGCTACAGAGTTATTCAATCCATCAACAGCCTCCATTTTAGAAACTTATTTTGCACCAAATTGGAATCCTGATGGTGTAAGTACTGCTACATACAATGCTACTACTGGTACTATTTCAGTGGACCTTAAGAGCCAGTTCTACGGTCAATGGCAAGCACAAGTGAAACTCAAACATAATGTTGTTTTTAATCCTGCAAAACAATATGTGTTCTCTGCTAAGTTCCACTCTACCATCGCGCTGGGTGGTGTTACCGTGAAGATGGACGATAATGTAGCACCTGTGTATGACAACCAAATTAACCTTCCTGCTAATTCAGATTATGTATATACTTCTGAAGCGGCTAATGGCATAGAAGGCAACAATCAAATTCTAGTATTCGACTTTGGTTGGGCTACTCCTTGCCAAATCACTATCAGCGAAATCTCTATCAAAGAAGTGGGTGATGCTGTGGCTCCTCCTACAGTTGAGCATCCTGCTGCTGCACCAGTGCCTACTCGCGATGCTACCGAAGTGTTCTCGATCTACTCCGACGTTTATACCAGCAACGTTATACGTGTTACTGGTGGATGGAGCCAAACGACTGTTGAACAAGAAGTTCAACTTGCTGAAGGCGATAAGGCGTTTTATTATACGAAGTGCAATTATCTTGGTTGGGAGTTTAATCATAGTTCTACAATTGGCGATATGAGTGCATATCCAAAATTCCATATGGATATTTATGTGGCTGAGGCAGGAAGTATTCAATTCACACCAATTTGGGGTGCAGATGCACTTAAAACTTATACTCTCCAAGCTGGCTGGAACACCATTGATATTGACCTCGTAACAGAGTTTGTAGGCATCAATTTGGCAAATATCATTCAAATTAAATGGGATAAGATGCCAGCTACATGCTATATTGATAACGTTTATTTCTATAAACCCGTTTCTACTGAAGTAGATAACATTGTTGTAGAGAATCATGCTACCAAAGTTATTGAAAATGGTCAATTATTCATCATTCGAAATGGTGTAAAATTTGACGCTACTGGTAGTGTTGTACGCTAATTCACTTCTTAGGTTAGGGAGGGTGGCTCCCTCCCTAACTTCCTAAATAATCCAAGACAATATTACACAACTCTAAAATTTTACAATCATGAAACACTTATTTATTTCTTTCATTCTATGCAGTTTGACACTATCTGCTTTCGCTCAAGAAACTGATGTTAACTTTGCTCTCACAGCCAATGGCGCAACAGCAATTGCCACATCGGGTAATCCGCTCCTCGCTATTGATGATAATACGGGTACGCGTTGGGAATCTGAACATGGTGTTGATCCTCAAACTCTAACTATTGATTTGGGACAACCTCGTACATTCAACACTATCCAAATTGTGTGGGAAGGTGCTTATGCAAAAGACTTTGCAGTATCTACTAGTTTAGATAATGTAACTTGGACTCCCGTTTTGACGGTAGCAGACCAATATCTGCTCCCTGAAGAACGTACTCAAACGCATTTTATTGATCAAACCACTGCACGCTATATTCAGTTCCACGGCACAGAACGTGCATTGGACTATGGTTATTCATTCTATGAGTTTCGTGTATATCTCACTGGAGTAAGTCGTCTCACCACACTTGAAGCTAAACCAATGGCTAATCTTGCGAAGGTAGGCGAAGGGAATACCATTACCATTATTCAAAAAGACCAAAATGGATTGCTTATGGAGGATGCAGGCGAGGTGACTTATACCATCCTTCCTGCAGATGCAGGTACTATCACCAACAATGTCTATACGCCTGCGAAAGTGGGTTCTGCACTCATCAAGGCAGCTATTGGTGAGATAGAGGCTACTCCATTCGAAGTGTTTGCTTACGATGGCGAGAATGTAGCAGCTGGTTCTGACAAAGAGAATAGCAAGGTGATTGCTCAATCCGACATCAATCCCGAACTCGATGCCAATAATGCATACTATGCTGTGGATAACAATGATGCCACTATATGGCAAGGCTGCTACAATGGCGAAGCAGGTGATGGTGATGAAGCAGCTCGTACCTACGATGCGTGGTTTACTGTGGACTTGGGTGCTTATTACGATGTAAATATGGTGTATATCCTATTCGAAGGAGCTAGTTCACAGATATATCATGTAGATTTCTCTGAGGATAATGTGGCTTGGACTACTACCTACACTTATGAGGGTAATGCAGGTATCAATGCACATACACGAGCAATCTATGGCGATGATCTCAAGAATGCCTCTAAAGTACGCTATGTACGCTTCTGGAGCACCAAAGCTGCTACTCAATGGGGTGTGAAGATGTTCGATTTCAAGGTATTTGGCTTGCCTCTACAAGTAACGAACATTTCTGCTATTGCTACACCAGAAAATCATATGACAAAGGTAATCGAGAACGGTCAACTCATCATCATCCACAATGGTGTGAAGTATGATACTACTGGTAAAATGATACAATAAACAAAGCTCTTGCTATCCAGCAATAGTTAGACAACCATTATGGATAGTATTATAATAATCGGGCTGATTCTTGTAATGGTCAGCTCGTTTTTTGTTGTCAACTTTAGCCCATGGAAAGCCCATAGATGTCCTAGTGATGTCCCACAGTGGTCCCGAAACTTCCAAAGAACTTGTAAAAGTGCAATCATTTGGCACAGATTTTGCATAGCATCTTTCGGCTATGCAAAAATATACCTTATTATATATATTCGTTCCACTATTCTTTTGTGCACCTGTTGTATGTGCTAAACATACTATTCCTGATTCGCTGCAAATGCTTCACATTGAAGTAGATGGAGTTAGCTTTAGCATGAAGCGTGTAGAAGGTGGCGTATTTCTGATGGGTGGTACGCAAGAACAACATTGCGAGCCAATATCTATTGATTTGCCTGCACATACCATTGCATTAAGTGCTTATTATATCGCCAATACCGAAGTAACCGAAGCATTGTGGCTAGCAGTAATGCCTGAATGGGAAATAAATGGTTGGAAAAACCCCGATCTACCCGTTACAGATGTGACTTGGTACGATTGTCAGATGTTTGTTCATCGATTGGATAGTATTACTGGCTTACCTTTTCGTCTACCAACAGAGGCAGAATGGGAATATGCTGCACGCGGGGGAAATATGAGTTTTGGCTGTCGCTTTGCAGGTAGCAATATATTGGATAGCGTAGCTTGGAGTCTGAATAATGCTGGTTTTCGCAAACACCGAGTAGCCAGTAGATGGTCTAACGAATTGGGACTATACGACATGACGGGCAACGTGAGCGAATGGTGTAGTGATTGGTATGGGCGCTATCATTTAGGTACAGAGCCGAATCCAAAAGGTCCTGAAAACGGAGAATGGAAAGTAATCAGAGGTGGCAGTTTTGACAACGGTGAAGCAAATCAATATATATATCGCCGTGAATATCTTGACCCCAACGAGGCAACTAATTATTGTGGATTGCGATTGGCTTTGACATTACCCGATGAACCGACCTTGCAGGTAGAAGAAGAACCGGCAATGGTAAAAAAACTGAGATTAAAAAACACGCAAGTAAAATTGGTGTATATAGCCAGCGAAAACCCCTATTATATTTCTCAAGAACCCATTACTTGGCGCGTATGGGATAAGGTGATGCAGGTTGAGAAGACAGAGAAGTGGTCGGAATCAGTCATTGGGAAAACAACCGATGAATGGAATCAATGGCTCGAGAGATGCAGAAAGATATGTAATCAACCTATTGATTTTGCTAGCGCAACAGAAGTTGCCACAGCTATTGAGCAGGGAGTAACATACGAACCATCTGTCAAGCAACAAAAAAAGAAATATTGGCAGAGAAACACACGTAGCATTCAACGCCACCGTAAAACAACCAAGAATGCACAAAAATGGGCAGACTTGATTGGCGTAAAACTCAAAGAAACTGATGACCCGACTTTGTTGATTTATACTGACAATGCCAACAAAAGTCACCCCAGATGGATAGTGATAAGATAAATAGTACAGCAAAACACCAACCGTGCGGTTGGTGTTTTACTAACTATAACTCATTGTCTCTCCGAGAGGTACGAGTTTATCGTTTATAATTCTCCCACTTGGTGTTACGCATGTCGCCTGACTTGAGGAACTCCTCGTGCATAGCGAGTGCGCAGCTCAAGGTGTGAGGGGTATGCGCGGTCTTCGACATCTCCAAGTACTCATTCAACATTGGGCGGTATTGTGGATCCACACAGTTGTTGATAATCTCGTGAGCGCGTTGGATTGGGCTCTTACCACGCAAGTCAGCAATACCGTGCTCGGTGATAATAATCTTCACAGAGTGCTCGCTATGGTCGTGGTGGCTAACCATTGGCACGAATGCCGAGATAGCACCGCCCTTAGCAGTCGATGGAGTGGTATAGATGCTGATATATGCGTTGCGAGTAAAGTCGCCTGAACCACCGATACCGTTCATCATCTTCGTACCGCAAACATGGGTAGAGTTGATGTTACCAAAGATATCTGCCTCGAGAGCTGTGTTGATGGTGATAAGACCCAAACGACGAGCCACCTCAGGGTTGTTGCTTATCTCTTGTGGACGGAGCACGAGTTTATCGCGAAAGAACTCGATGTTGTCGATGATATCTTGCAGTTTGTCTGCACCAATAGTCAGCGAGCAACCACTGGCGAACTTCACGCGACCCTCTTTCATCAATCCTACTACAGAGTCTTGGATCACCTCGGTGTACATCTCAAATGCAGGGATGTTCTTGTTCTCGCCAAGAGCACCCAACACAGCGTTGGCGATATTGCCCACACCTGATTGGATTGGCAAGAATGATGCAGGGATACGACCCTCTTTCATCTCGTTCTCGAGGAAAGCAGCCACGTTCGCACCAATCTTAGCAGTAGTCTCATCCAGTGGAGTGAAACCACCCACTTCGTTTGGACGGTTGGTCTTTACTACTGCAACAAGTTTCTCTGCAGGGATAGTCACGCAATCTGTACCAATACGGTCAGACACGCTATATACAGGTATCTCGCGGCGTACAGGTGGGTCAGCAGGCTCGTAGATATCGTGCATACCACGCATCGATGCAGGCATAGCTTCGTTGAGTTCTACGATCACCTTGTCTGCCAAACGGCAGAAAGTAGGTACATTACCTACACCTGCGGTAGGAACGATTTCTATCACATCACCTTTCTCTACTACTTGGCATGCCTCAATGATAGCGAAGTCTGGCTTTGGCATAAAGCCGTAGCGGAGGTCTTGCGCCAATTCAGAGAGGTGCATATCGTAGTAGTGTGCACCTTGTGCGTTGAGCTCGGTGCGGAGGTCTTTGTTACCTTGGTATGGAGTGCGGAACTCAATAGCGTGAGCGCGAGCGAGTGCACCGTCGCAGCTGTCGCCTGTAGAGGCGCCAGTGTACATACCAATCTTATATGGTTTGCCCTCAGCGTGGAGCGCCTCAGCCATCGCAGCGATAGCAGAAGGCACGTCCTTTGGAGCGCCAGCAGGGGTGAAACCACCCATGCCGCATATTGCTTCATGAGGTACCAATTGCGCAGCCTCAGCGGCTGTCATAAATGGAAGAGCCATGATTACTCAGCTTTACCGTTTGAACCAAGAACGTTGATGATTTTGTGCTTGTAGAGCTCGGTCATGAGGTCACGAGCTGGGCCGCAGTATTTACGTGGGTCGAACTCACCTGGTTTCTCAGCAAACACTTTGCGAACAGCAGCGGTGAAAGCCAAGCGGCTGTCAGAGTCGATGTTAATCTTGCAAACTGCGCTCTCAGATGCCTTGCGGAGTTGCTCCTCTGGAATACCTACTGCGTCTGGCAACTTACCACCATATTGGTTGATGATGTCCACATACTCTTGTGGAACTGAAGAAGAACCGTGGAGTACGATTGGGAAACCAGGCAATTGCTCCATGATAGCGTCGAGGATATCGAATGCCAATGGAGGAGGAACGAGTTTACCTGTTTGTGGATCAACTGTACATTGCTCGCGAGTGAACTTGTATGCACCGTGGCTAGTACCGATAGAGATAGCGAGTGAGTCGCAACCTGTGCGAGTAGCAAAATCTACTACCTCCTCTGGTTTGGTATAGTGGCTCTCAGCAGCAGATACCTCATCTTCTACACCTGCCAATACACCGAGCTCTGCCTCTACGGTTACATCGTGAGCGTGAGCGTATTCTACTACTTTCTTGGTGAGTGCGATATTCTCCTCGTATGGGAGGTGGCTACCGTCGATCATAACGCTTGAGAAACCGAAGTCAACGCAGCTCTTGCAAGTCTCGAAGCTATCTCCGTGGTCGAGATGCAAGCAGATTTGTGGCTTCTCCCAACCCAACTCTTTTGCGTACTCTACAGCACCTTGTGCCATGTAGCGGAGAAGGGTTTGGTTAGCGTAGTTACGCGCACCTTTAGATACTTGGAGAATTACTGGGCTCTTAGTCTCAGCAGCAGCTTTGATGATAGCTTGGAGTTGCTCCATGTTGTTGAAGTTGAAGGCAGGAATAGCGTATCCGCCTTTGATTGCTTTAGCAAACATCTCTTTGGTGTTCACCAAGCCGAGTTCTTTGTAACTTACCATAATTGTAATAAATTTATTGTTTAAAAAGTTTTAATTGTTTTAACGGTTTTAAAGCTACGAATAGACAACTCTTTTGTTATGTCGTCGCCGAAACGGCGACAAAGGTACTATTTTTTTTTGACATTACAAAATATTTTCGTCTAAACTCCACGAATTGTAAAATATAGGTAGCAAAAAGCCGCAGGGAATGCCTGCGGCTGTTGAAAGAAGAGTTTGCTATTTCTGAAACAGCGCTTTAGCGCGTGGAACATTGAAACTCTTTTATTGCGCGATAAGCTTATTTGGTTTTCTTGCTGGCGCAAATGAAGTACACAATCAGCGCGATATATGCGGCTACGCCGACGAGGGCGGCGCCGTTGCTTGCTGCCCAAGCGCCTAAGTAACACTCTACGCCACAGAACTTAATCAACGCACTAACTACACCCATCAACGCTCCACCAGCGATGAAACCAGAAGCAATCAAAGTGCCCTTCTCGTTGCGAGCTTGAGCCAACTCTTCGGCTTTCTCGCCATCTTTCTCGCGCTTGCGGCTAACGAACCATGAGATAGCACCACCTACGAGCAATGGGGTATTCAAGCTCAATGGGATGAACATACCCAAAGCAAACGCCAAGACAGGTACGCCCATGAAGTTGAGAATCAATGCCAAAGCAGCACCTGCGAAATAGAGCATCCATGGTGCACCTTGACCGCTCATCAATGGTTCGATGACCGCAGCCATCGCGTTGGCTTGAGGTGCTACGAGTGCGTTCTCGCCTACAAAACCATAGGTCTTGTTCAGGATAATCATCACACCACCCACAGTAGCAGCACTAACCAGCGTGCCGAGGAACTTCCAAGTCTCTTGTTTGCGTGGGGTAGTACCAATCCAGTAACCGATTTTGAGGTCGGTGATGAAGCCACCAGCCATAGCGAGTGCGGTACAAACGACACCACCAATAACCATCGCTCCGACCATACCGCTGGAGCCCTTCATACCGATAGCCACGAAGACTACGGAAGCGATAATAAGGGTCATGAGGGTCATACCGCTGACAGGGTTGCTACCCACGATAGCGATAGCGTTGGCAGCGACCGTAGTAAAGAGGAAAGCAATGACAGCTACCACAAGGAAAGCCACGAGTGCTTGCCAGAAATTGCCGAGTACGCCGAGCCAGAAGAAGACAAGAGTGATCACGAGCGCTACAGCAATCGCGATAACCACGAACTTCATGCTCAGGTCCTTCTCGGTGCGGAGAGAGGCGGTGATGACTGCTTTACCCTTGCCACCGAGTTCTTTGCCAGCCAATCCGACTGCGGACTTGATGACACCCCAACTCTTGACAATCCCAATCAGACCTGCCATAGCGATGGCACCGATACCGATATTGCGACCATAGTCCACGAACATCGTTTGTGGGTCCACTTCCGCCATGCCAGGGATACTGCCGAGCAATGGAAGGAGTACCCACCAGATGAAAAATGAGCCCGCGCAGATAACCGCTGCGTACTTCAAACCAATGATATAGCCCAGACCAAGCACTGCTGCAGAAGTGTTGATAGAGAAGACCAGTTTGAACTTTGCAGCCAATGCTTCGCCCCAACCCAACATGCGGGTGCTCAAACTCTCAGTCCAAAGTCCAAAAGTGGAAACGGCGAAGTCGTAGAGACCACCAATACCTGCTGCCCAGATGAGGGGTTTGGCTTGGTTGCCACCTTGTTCGCCCGAAACGAGTACCTGTGTGGTAGCTGTGGCTTCAGGGAAAGGGTATTCGCCGTGCTTCTCTTGTACGAAGTACTTGCGGAAAGGAATAAGAAAGAGGATACCAAGGCAACCGCCTAGCAAGGATGATAGGAAGACTTGCATGAAAGTGACGGTGATATCGGGGTATTTGGCCTGCAAGATATATAGCGCTGGCAAGGTGAAGATGGCACCTGCTACGATGACACCGCTGGAGGCACCGATGGATTGGATAATCACATTCTCGCCAAGGGCGTTCTTGCGCTTCATAGCTGAAGAGAGGCCTACAGCGATGATAGCGATAGGGATAGCTGCTTCGAAGACTTGACCCACTTTGAGACCAAGATACGCTGCGGCAGCCGAGAAAATGACAGCCATGATAACACCCATGATGACGCTATAAGGCGTGATCTCGGGATACTCTTGGTTGGGTTTGAGAATCGGTTCGTACTTCTCGCCCGGTTTGAGAGGGCGAGAAGCATTTTCGGGAAGTTGAATTTTTTCTTGTTTCATATGTAGAATAGTTATTTATACTAATGTTTTACCAACTGCTTGTGCGATAGGTTGCAACGATGCATACATGTCGACAAACTGTTGATGGTCTAGTTGTTGAGGAGCGTCGCTTTGTGCGAGATCAGGGTTGGGATGTGTCTCGATGAGTAAGCCATCGATGCCCATAGCAGTACAAGCTCGTGCTAGGTCGGCGATGCCATAGGCATAGCCCATAGCATGGCTAGGGTCGAGGATGATAGGCAGATTGCAATGCTGTTTGAGCCATGCTACGCCACACAGGTCGAGTGTGAAGCGTGTGTTGGTTTCAAACGAACGGATGCCGCGTTCGCATAGGATGACTTGGTCGTTGCCGCAACTCATGATGAAATCGGCACAATTAACCAATTCTTGGAGTGTAGAACCAAAACCGCGTTTGAGAATCACTGGTTTGCCCGATTGTCCGGCTGCGGTCAGCAGACCATGGTCATACATAGCTTTGGCTCCCACTTGCACAATATCTGCGTATTCCACTACTTTGTCAGCATGGGTGGCATCGCGCATCTCTGTAGCAATCAATAGTCCGTATGTATCGCGCATCTCGGCAAGGAGCTTCAGTCCATCTTCGCCCAATCCTCGGAAGGTATATGGCGAGGTGCGAGGCTTGTAACAGCCAGCACGTAGCACGCGAATACCCTGTTGCTTGAGCATTTGGCACGATTGTTCGATTTGTTCACGACTCTCTACTGCGCATGGACCAGCTATCATGAGTTGGTTTTTGCCGTCGCCTCCAATATAGGTGTCGCCGATAGTAATACATTGTGTATCAGCGATATATTGGCGTGAGGAGAGTTGCATGTCGGTGTCGAAAGTCCAATGCTGTAGTGCTATATGCTTGAGCGAATCGGGCAACTGCTTTATGGAGTGGTTGGTGATTAGAACAAAGTGTTCGGGTTGCTCCAAGCACAATGCCCCTATGCCATCGGCATACTCTTGTGCGCGAGCGCGCGTCGTATTTTTAGGTAAGTGAATGATCATGTGTGTGGTGTAGCGTAGTTTAGTTGAAATCGATGATGTGGTGGATAGATATGATGCCTATGATGTCGGTAGAAGTTGTCGTTTCAGTTACGGCTAGCGTGGTGATATTATAGGTATCCATAATGGCGAGTGCATCAGTAAGGAGGGCTTCCTTGGCAATACGTTTGTAGGATGGGGTCATGATGTCTGCTGCGGTGATATGTACATCGTTATACTTTTGTATTGCGCGGCGGATGTCGCCGTCGGTGATGATACCTAGGCAGTTGCCTTGTGGCAGATGGTCATAAACCATAGTCATTCCTAGATGTTTGTCAGACATCTCACAAACTACATCGCGGAAGGATGCATCTGCAGTTACGCGAGGTACATCGGTGGTCATCACTCGATGTACGCGGCCGAGCAATTTGCGCCCTAATGCGCCACCAGGGTGGTACAACGCAAAATCTTCGGCTTTGAATTGGCGCATCTCCATCAGGCACACCATCAGAGCATCACCCATCAGCAGTGTGGCTGTGGTGGATGTGGTAGGGGCTATGCCCAAAGGACATGCTTCGGTATCCACATGGATAGATAGTGCATAATCAGATCGCTGGGCTAGAGGAGAATCCATGTTGCCCGTCATAGCGATGATGGTGCACCCTAAACGATGAAGTGGGTCAATAATATTCAATATCTCGTTGGTCGAACCACTATTGCTCACTAGTATAGCTACATCGTTAGCATTAATCATACCGAGGTCGCCGTGCACCGCCTCTGCAGCATTTACGAAGATGGATGGTGTGCCAGTGGAAGCAAAGGATGCTGCCATCTTGTGGGCAATGATACCCGTCTTACCAATGCCCATCATCACCACTTTACCTTGGCAATGATATAGTACCTCAACGACTTGGTTGAAGTGGCTATCAATGCTGTTTTTTAATTTCTCTAGTTCGCGAATCTCTTCCTCGAATATTTGTTTTGCTCTTATTGCGTACATTTCAATAAAGAATTTAAAAAATTCTAATGGTATAATTAAGCGTTTCTAACCAATTGATCAATAGCCAATGCTTGTTTGAGTATTGTCTCTACGTCGCTTAGGTGCACTTGGTTCGCAGCATCAGAGATGGCTTTCTCTGGCTGAGGATGTACTTCAAGGAACAACCCATCTACTCCCACCGCTACGGCAGCACGAATCAGATGTGGCACCATCTCGCGATTGCCACCCGTCACGCCCGCTTGATTGCTAGGTTGTTGCACAGAATGGGTAGCATCAAATACCACAGGATAACCATACTCGCGCATTTTCACGAGCGAGGTCATGTCCACGATGAGGTTGCCGTAGCCAAAACTCGAACCACGTTCGGTGAGCCAAATGTGAGGTGTAGTGTGGTGTAGTGTGGTGTAAGATAGGGTAGCATTGTTAGGTATGGAAGCCTCTATCTTGGCTATCGCACCACGCATATCCCATGGAGCCATAAACTGACCTTTCTTCACGTTCACCACTCTGCCTGTCTTTGCTGCAGCTACGAGCAAGTCGGTTTGGCGCGATAAGAATGCAGGAATCTGCAATACATCTGCCACCTCTGCTACGGGTGCGCATTGCCACGACTCGTGCACATCGGTCAGAATAGGCAGTTGGAAAGTAGATTTAACTTCTTGTAAGATTTTCAATCCCTCTTCCATACCCACACCACGCTCCGACATACTCGTGCGGTTGGCTTTATCGTATGAAGACTTGAAATATAGCGTGATTCCCAATCGCTCACATACCTGCTTCAGTGTTTCGGCGGTATGCATTACGATATCACGGCTTTCTATAGCACAAGGTCCTGCAATGAGAAACATAGTTTGTTCACAATTATGGATTCCGGTCTCCGGATTCCTGATTAATTTTGATAAATGCGTATCCAATCAATCTCCATCTTGCCAGTACCCTTCACATTATCAGGTAAATAGCTACGCATCAGTAGATGCAATGCTTCGCCTGCTAATGGGTTCTTGCTACGCGCAACTTCCACATCATTTACATAGTTCACTACCTCTTTTTCATTCCAAACGAGGGTGTAAATAGCATCTTTCACTTGCTTATCAGCAGGCAATATATGCAATGACTTTTTTGCTCCTGCAGTAGTCAAACAAACCACGTGTTTAGCTTTGCCTGAGAGATGCACCTTCGCTTGTAACACACCTGCCTTTGGCGCAACCGCTTCGGCTGTATGCCACACATCACTTGTATATGCAAATGGGTGCATAATCATACCTTTGGTTGGATGCCAAGCAGGGGCTGTGGTTTTCTCTTTCTTTGTCTGAATACTCAGCACACGGTTAGCAACTTGGGTATTTCTACCTTGGGTATAAGCTTGCAACTCGTTTACATGCGAATGATTAGCTTTCAACTCTTTGCTTGGATAGAGGAAACCTGTTTGCCATACGTCGGACAATGGTGCAGTCTCAAATTCAGCAGCCCACGCCATCTTATAAGCCTCCAAATTAGCAATTTCTTGCTCCGTATGTTGGAAATAGAAAACAATATCCGCATGCTTTACCAATGCATCATATCGTTTCTCTTGTTGGCTTTCAGGGGTGGTAAACCAGCGTTTTTTATTCTTCCAAAACGCATTCGTTTGTTGAAACTCTGGTACTTTCACTTGTTCTGCCAATTCCAAGTACTCTGCCACTTCTGCTTTCTCTTTCCATGCTTCTTTCTTCAGCAGGTTGTAGAGTATTACAGTTGAGTTCCATTTCAACTGTTTATATCTCGCCATCTTTTTACTTTCTTGGGTATCTTCATAGCGAGTAGTAGTCAATTCTTTTTTCTTGGCTTGAAAATCAGCCGATTCCACTACTTTCTTCAATGTGTTATACTCTGCAAGTATCTCGCTTTTCTCCACTTGTCGGTAGCGCACCATCAGTTGTGCTTGCTCTTGCAACCATTGTTCAAATGCTTTGGTATTCATCATTTTCATGTCTATAAACTTTAAACTCTAAACAAGACGCTGCAAAGCGTCTAACAATTCTTCTATTGTATCCACGAATTGCGGTGCATATTGCTCTTGCTGTGGAAGAAATGCCAATTGGCGCATATGCTCAATTTGCAGTTTCAATCCTTCATAGAAGCCCTGGTAGTTTAGTACGAAAATCGGCTTGCGGTGTTCATCCACTGTACCACTTGCCACCACGTCCATCATCTCATCCAGCGTGCCATAACTACCGGGTAGGCAAACGAAACAATCAGCCAATTCTTTCATTTTTTGCTTACGTTCGTTCATGTTTGCCACCGTGTATAGCACATCGCAGTTGTCTGCCATTCGTTTGGCTTGGATGATACGTTGCGGAATCACTCCTTCTACTATACCACCACCTGCTTTCACCGCATTACTCACGCGTGTCATCAGTCCACCTGTAGCACCGCCATACACCAAGGTATGCCCTGCCTCGGCAATCCACTGACCCAGTACATCACCGAGAGCTAAATACTCCTCGGGTATTCTATCTTTCGCACTACAATATACGGTCACCTTCATCTCTAAACACTAAACTAAATCACGCATCAATCTTCGCGTACGTAGCGTTCTTCTCGATGAACTCACGGCGAGGAGCCACATCGTCGCCCATCAACATCGCAATAGTGCGGTCTGCCTCAGCAGCATTCTCGATAGTCACTTTCTTCAGCAAGCGACGAGCAGGATCCATAGTTGTTTCCCACAATTGCTCATCCGACATCTCACCAAGACCTTTATAACGTTGAGTCTTAATCAGTTTCTCATCGCCATTAGCATGTTTCATGATGAAATCATGACGTTGTTGGTCGTTCCAGCAATACTCTTTGTAGCTACCCTTCGAGCACAAGTAGAGTGGTGCCATCGCGATATACAAGTGTCCTTGCTCAATCACCTCTTTCATGTGGCGGAAGAATAGTGTCATAATCAGCGTAGCGATATGCGCACCATCCACGTCGGCATCGGCCATGATGATTACTTTGTGATAACGAATCTTGCTCAGGTTCAATGCCTTAGGATCTTCTTCTGTACCGAAGGTAATACCCAATGCAGTAAAGATATTGCGTACCTCCTCACTCTCGAATACCTTATGCTCCATCGCTTTCTCCACATTCAAGATCTTACCACGCAATGGCAGGATGGCTTGAATCTTACGGTCGCGACCAGTCTTAGCGGTACCACCTGCAGAATCTCCCTCCACGAGGAACAATTCACACTCAGCAGGGTCTTTGCTCTCGCAGTCAGCCAACTTGCCAGGCAATCCACCACCACCGAGTGGCGACTTTCTGAGTACGCTCTGACGAGCATTACGTGCAGCGATACGTGCTTGGGCTGCCAAGATCACTTTCTCAACAATCTTCTTGGCATCATCTGGGTGCTCCTCTAAGTAGTTGCTCAATGCCTCACTGACCGCAGAAGACACCATACCTGCTACCTCCGAGTTACCCAACTTAGTCTTTGTCTGACCCTCGAATTGTGGCTCTGCTACTTTCACGCTGATGATAGCGGTCAAACCCTCGCGGAAGTCATTAGGATCGATGTTTGCATTACCATCTTTGTCTTTCAGTTTGGCTTTCTCCAGCATCTTGCTCTCCTCAGCGTATTTCTTCATCACGCGAGTGAGTGCCGAGCGGAAACCTGCCACGTGTGTACCACCTTCGATGGTGTTGATATTGTTCACATAGCTGTGTACATTCTCGTTGAAATCGGTGTTGTAGATAATAGCCACCTCTACTGGAGTACCATATTTCTCGGTGTTCAAGTGAATCACCTCTGAGATTAGCGGAGTTCGGTTGCCGTCAATGTAACGCACGAATTCGCTCAATCCTTCTTCTGAGTAAAATACCTCGCCCTTTGGACTGCCGTCTTCGTTCTTCTCACGCAGATCGGTCAAACTAATGCGAACACCTGCATTCAGGTATGCCAACTCACGCATACGGTTTGCCAAAATCTCGTAGCGATATACGGTTTCTGTGAAGATGCTACCATCTGGCCAGAATTGTACACGTGTACCTGTACCTTCGCCTTCTGCGTAGGTACCAATCACCTCTACTGCGTTCAATGGTTTACCTTTGGAGTAGTCTTGCGCATGAACTTTTCCATCGCGGCGAACTTCTACATGCAACTTGGTTGAGAGTGCGTTCACGCAGCTCACACCCACACCGTGCAAACCACCAGATACCTTGTAGCTGTCCTTGTTGAACTTACCTCCGGCGTGCAACACGGTCATGACTACCTCTAAGGCACTTTTGTGCTCTTTTGGGTGCATGTCTACAGGAATACCACGACCGTTATCTTGTACAGTGATTGAGTTATCCTCGTTGATTGTCACTTCGATGTGGTTACAGAAACCTGCTAGTGCCTCATCAATAGAGTTGTCCACCACCTCATATACTAAGTGGTGCAAACCCTTCAGCGAAATATCGCCGATATACATCGCAGGGCGTTTACGCACTGCCTCAAGACCCTCGAGCACCTGAATGCTCGAACCATCATACTTCTCTTGTTGTTCTACTTGTTGATTCAATTCTTCCATATGTTTAAATTTTTATTATTGTCTTATTTTACTTGTCTTTTTCAAAAGGGTATCTTCTTCTGCATAGTTTATCTATCTCTGCCTATCTCTCTCAATCTCTCTCTGTTTCTTTCTATTTCTTTCTATGTAGATAGTCCTTTACCTTAATACCATAATTTTATACACGTACCCGCACTGCGCGCGTGCGCAAAACGACTGCAAAGTTACCACTTTTTTTTGATTTGTGCAATACCTTTATGCTGATTTATTGCGAAATGCGCTTAAATCGAAGAAAAACGCGCTTTCAGGCAAATGGCTCTTTTCTTTCTTTTTTCGCAAACACTGCTATTGCCTTAAAACGCATTTTTTTATCCTCTTTTTTTCCATATAGATTTCTCTATTTTCTCCTTATACCTCTCTTATTCCCCTCTTATTCTCCTTTTATTACCCCTTTACTAATCCCTTATCAATTACGTATGATATACGTACCATATACGTAAGATATACGTAGGATATAGCGGTTAAAAAGCAAGGAAAACCATAGGGATAACCCTACGTTATCTTTTATATGATTAAAAATAAACGAAAAATGTGCTAGGTTTTATGGGGAGTATAACAAAAAAATCAGGCACTTAGGTTAATCCTTGAGTGTCTGACTTTTCTGTTGTAGCGGGACCCAGGATTGAACTGGGGACCTCATGATTATGAATCATGCGCTCTAACCAGCTGAGCTATCCCGCCATGCTCGAAAGATATGTTCTTTTCAAAAGCGGCTGCAAAGGTACAATAATTATTTGATTTGACCAAATTTTCAACCATTTTTTTGATATTTTTGTCAAAGATAAGTCCTTTTTTGCAAATTTCTACCCCTTTTTACCTCCTTAAAAGCAGAAAAATAGAGTTTTTTGACAAAAGATTTGCTTGATTCAAATAAATGTTGTAACTTTGCACGCTTTTTCGTGAAAAAAGCATACCATTATTATTTTATTATTAACCCGAGCAAGCAACTCGTGCAGTTGTAGCTCACAAATAAACAAAAACAAATGGCAACAAAAATTCGTTTGGCTCGTCATGGTCACAAAGACTACGCTTACTACCACATCGTAGTAGCTGACAGCCGCTCGCCACGTGATGGCAAGTACATTGAGCGTATTGGCTCTTACAACCCAAACAGCAACCCTGCTAAGGTAGATCTCAAATTTGATCGCGCTTTGTATTGGGTAAACGTAGGTGCTCAACCTACTGACACTGTTCGCAACATCCTCTCTGGTGAGGGCGTTATGCTCATGAAGCACTTGAATGGTGGTGTAGCTAAGGGTGCATTCTCTGCTGAAGAGGCTCAAAAGCGTTTCGACGCTTGGAAAGCGCAAAAGGATGCTAAGAATGGTAAGATTAGCCAAGCAGAGGCAGACAAGAAAGCTGCTGCTGCAAAAGCATTGTTCGCTCAAGAAGTAGAGACCAACAAGGCTAAGGCTGCTGAGGTAGCTAAAAAACGCCAAGAGGCTGCTGATGCACTCGCTGCTGCTGCAGTAGAGGCTGCTCAAGAGGCTGCTGCCGCTGAAGCAGAGGCAACTGAGGCTGCTGAGTAATCACAGAAAATAGGTTTTTTCCTATGATTAGAGCTCAAAACAGCGTTTTGAGCTCTTTTTTTTTGATATGTTAAAAAAAAGTAGTACCTTTGTCGGCATAATTTTCATTAGATTGACTTAAAATGCCTATACTGCTAACCATATGCGCAATTCTTCTCTTGCTCAGTCTTCTGTTTTCAAGAGGAAGATGGTATGCTCCTACCAATCTAATGACGGCTGTTTGGATGGTCAGTTTGATAGGATACGCTTGTGTTGATTCGGGACAACATCCTTTGAATACCAATACCATATGGGCAGTTACGCTTTGGCTGATAGTATTTTGTATTGCGGCATGGAGCATGCAATCTGTATATATCAAACCAACTTTTCTTAACGTAAAATCAAGTGTGCCAGCACGAGATATATACTACTATTTTACTCTTTGTACAATCCCGATAATGATCCTTTGGGTGTCTGTGATTATTGCTCGAGCTGGAGGCAATCCTTTTAGTGCACTGCGTGATGCCAACGTGGCTGAAGTGAGAGGTATCCGAACGGCGGCGTTTTTTGTTTTGTTCTGGATGGTTAGCTATATCATGGAGCTGCAAGTCGTGTCACGAGAGAATATCAGACGAGTGATAGTGTTGTTTATAGCCAATTTCTTTTATGCCTTTGTGTCAATGGGAAAGATGAATTTTATGATTCTTTTCCTTGCTACAGCTATCATTCTTACCGAGCGGAAGATAATTCGTATATGGCATCTAATAATTGCATTTTTTGTTTTGCTCGTTTTTTTTGTCGGGGTACAAAAGATGCGAGGGTCATATACAAACCCAAGGCATTTTACCGCATTGTATTTGACCACTAGTTTGGCTAATCTAGACCAGAATGTAGAACCATCTACAGCGGAACTTCCAGCTGAAAACTCATGCCGATTATTTTATGCAATCAAATCAAGTCTTGATGGAGGAGAGACGCCCGTTGTAGATCCTATTTTAGAATTTCAATGGGTAAAAATTGGAGATTTGAAATACTACTCTAATACATACACCACCGTATATCCTTTTTATAAAGATTTTGGCTTGATTGGAGTAGTTGGCTTCGCTTTTATGTTAGGCTTAATATTTGGTTATCTATTTAAGACTGCAGAAGATGGTAGTCAATTTTCATTGGTTCTTTACGCTATTTTAGCAGGAACTGTGGTTATGCAATTTATTGGAGATACATTTTTCATGGTATTGTCCCAAAATCTTCAATATCTATTTGCTGCCTTGTTACCATACATTATTAGTAAGTATAATCTTTTTGCCAACACTTTTGCACGCAATGGTTGATATATTGATGGCAACATATAATGGAGAGGCATTTGTTGAAGAACAAGTACGCAGCATTATGGCACAGTCATTTACCAACTGGCGTTTGCTTATTCATGATGATGGTTCTACGGATCAGACAATAGCCATTATTCAACAACTACAGCAAGAAGATTCGCGAATAGTACTCATAAATGACAATGTTTGCAATTTAGGAGTAGCACGTAATTTCATACATCTTGTTACATATGCTACAGCCCGTTATAGCATGTTTTGTGACCAAGATGATATTTGGCTGCCCAATAAGGTAGAAACGATGATTCGTGCAATATCCGACTTTGACCAAACGATACCGCAAGTGTTGTATTCAAACGCATGTCTTTGGAATAATCAAAGGGGAGTAATTTCTGATAAAAATACGTTGACTTACCCCACCACAATACGTCAAACACTTTTTTTGAATACTGGTATTCAAGGTGCTGCATCTATTTTTAATCACAAGATGTGCGAAATTATTCGCCAACCTCTTCAGTTTTATGCAATGCACGATCATGTATTGCTTTTGGCAGGAATATGTTTTGGCGAAGTACATTACTTGCATCAATCGTTGATGTTTTATCGCCAACATGATAATAACGTCACAGGTAATGCTCCTGGCAGTATTGCTAAGAAAATACAACTAATGTGGGCGAATCGTTCTGTGCCGTTAGTAAGTAGCGAACATTTGGAAGGATTGAGGGCATTCTATGGATGTTTTCAGTCTAACATATCAACGAATGATAAGCAATTGATAAACGTTTTTCTATCTTTACCAGAAAAATCTTGGTTTGCACGACTGAAAACCATTGTTCAGTATCGTTTTCAGTTATTTGACTCAACAATTTTACTGATCGTCAAATTCTTATTACGACGTTATATATGAAACGAATACTGATAGATGGTACACCTATTTCTTGCCAGATAGATGGTTTGACGCAATATATATTGAATGTAGTATTGCGCTTGGATTATTCTGCCTATCAATATACGCTATTGTTGCGTCCAAATCAATGTCCTGAGCATTATCTTGACCGTTTACGCGAAACGAATGTTCAAATAGAGGAAGTAGATATATCTCCTATTGGTCCATTACGCGATATTCAATTTGCTCGTTATTTGCGTAAGTGTTGCCACTTTGATGCTGTCTTTATTCCGAGCAACCAATTTCCATTGGCATTACGTTTGCCTACTATATATGTCGTTCATGATTTAATATACGAACAATTCCCTGAACAATTGGGGAAATTGTGTCGATTAAAACGTTGCTATTTGCGTCATGTCCTAAAAAAAGGACTTATGCGTGCGAAATATGTGATTGCAGTTTCAAACTATACGAAGAACGAAATCATTCGATGCTATGGCGCTCAATACCAAGACAAGATTCAAGTTGTTTATGAGGGATGGGAGCATTTGTTGGATTACCAAATAGAGCCTCCTCAAAACATAAATATTCACTTCCAGAAATATATGTTGTACGTGGGCAGTTCGCGTGGACATAAAAATCTATCACGCTTGATTGCTGCTATCCAACAATGTGCTGCTAATTTGCCTGAAAATTTTGGACTGGTAATTGTCGGTAATCAACAGATGTTTACTGCACAACAATTGCAAGTTATTCGCGAAATCAATTCACAGCGAGAAATAATACAACTAACAGGTTGGTTAAGAAATAGTGATTTGGCATATTGTTTTCAGCATGCTAATGCGTTCATATTTCCGTCTTTATGTGAAGGGTTTGGAATCCCTGTTCTGGAAGCATACTTCCATAAAGTACCTTTGTTGCTCAGCAACCAGTCATCTTTGCCAGAGGTCGCAGGTGAGGCAGCTATATATTTTAATCCAACTGACATCAACGATATTGCCAATACAATCATTCGATTTGTACAAGAAAAAAATCATGATGATTTGATTCAAAAACAAACATGTCGCATGAAACTATATAGTTGGAAGAAAACAGCAATAACAATATCAAATATTATAACATCAATATGGGATACAAAATAGGATTTGTAGGAAATAGTTTACAAACGATGTGTAATTTTCGTGCAGGGGTAATGACTGAGTTAGTTCAAATGGGTTATGAAGTTGTTATAATTGCACCGAAGGATAGCGATATTACCTTTTTGAAACAGAATCAAATTCGGCTCATACCAATAGAAATGGATTGCAAGGGAATGAATCCATTTGCGGATATTCAATTCGCAAGAACATTAAAAAGGATATACAAAAAAGAAAAGTTCAATTTTTTGTTTCACTATACAATCAAACCTGTTGTATATGGTAGTTGGGCAGCGCGAAAAACAAAAACACCGCAAATATCCGTTATAACGGGGCTAGGATATACTTTTATTCGAAAAGGGTTGATAACACGAGTAGCGAAGTTTTTATATCGTCTTTCGTTGCGAACCGCCAACGAAGTGTGGTTCTTAAATCAAGAAGATAAAAGTTTATTTATAGAACAGAGTTTAGTATTACCATTCAAAGCCCGGTTAATATATGGTGAAGGTGTTGATGTTGCTAAATACAAATCACAGTCTGATTTGTCATCAATACCATTTACATTTTTATTCATCGGACGAGTGTTATGGGATAAGGGTGTCGGAGAATTCGTGAAAGCTGCTCAAGTGGTTAAAAAGCAACATCCGAAAGTGCAATTTCATATACTCGGACAGTTGGGTGCTAACAACCCAGCGTGTGTGTCAATTCAGCAGATGGAAGAGTGGGAACAAACACGTACCGTCAAATATCTGGGCGAAACATCAAACGTGTTACCTTACATAGAAAATGCTACTTGCGTTGTTCTGCCATCATATCGCGAGGGAGTATCACGAGTATTGTTGGAAGCAGCATCTATGGAACGCCCAATTATAGCATCAAATGTTCCTGGTTGTAGAGAGATTGTAATTGAAGGATATAATGGTTTTCTCTGTGAAGCACAAGATACAAATAGTTTGATTGCATGTATGATGCATATGTTGTCAATATCGCAGGTGGAATTAGAGGCATTCGGAAAGAATGGTAGAACGCATGTTATCAAGCATTTTGATGAACAAAAAACAATAGCATTATACAAACGCAAGTTACAAGAATATTTGCTAACCGAAAATCACGAATCATGTTAAATATATCAATTGTATTATACCATCCCGATTGGCAGCAGGTGGCTGAATTGACGCAGGTGTTTTTGCAATCTAAAAAGGTTGAGCATATTTATTGGATTGACAATTCTCCTGTTGTAGAGAATAATCTGCCTATCCAATCTACTAAGATTTCCTATAGTCATAATGCACGCAATATTGGCTATGGTGCTGCTCATAATATCGCTATTCGAGAATCCATTTATGATGACGTTCCTTATCATTTGGTAATAAATCCAGATATTATTTTGACCAAGGAAACGTTAGAGACGATGTTAAATTTTATGCACCACCACCCTCAAGTGGGAAGTTTAATGCCCAAAGTGATATATCCGAATGGCGAATTGCAACCATTGTGCAAATTATTACCTACTCCAATAGATGTCTTCGGAAGACGCTTTTTGCCTAAGAAATGGATGGCTCAGCGCAATCAAATGTATGAGATGCATGCATCTGGTTACGACAAACTCATGAATGTACCCTATCTTAGTGGATGTTGTATGTTGTTGCGCACGAAAGCTGTAGAACAAGCTAGGCTTTTCGATGAACGTTTTTTCATGTATCCAGAAGATGTTGATCTTACTCGTCGAATACATCGAAACTATTTGACAGTCTTCTTCCCTCATGTCACTATTATCCATAATCATGAAAGAGCATCCTATAAGTCATTCAAAATGTTATGGATACATGCTGTAAATATGTGCAAATATTTTAATAAATGGGGATGGTTCTGCGATAAAGAACGGCAACTCTTCAACCAAACTGCTATCAACGAGTACCTCTAAAATTCTTCAAAATGTTACATACACCCAAAATTGAACTCATTTGTTAATGTGTTTTAAAGCAGATGTTTATTCTATTTAAAGGGAGCTTATGTGCACTTATATGGCTGAAAAAATAATTCAAACCACCAAGACATGATAAGCATTTGTTCGCACAAAAGGGGCTACCTTTTATCAGGCAGCCCCACTGTATTGTGGTTTGTAAAGTGCGCTTAAAGAGCGTTGGTATGCAAAGCCAAACTTGATTTCAAGTTTGCTGCTTTGTTGCGGTGGATGATGTTGCGTTTTGCCAACTTATCCAACATTGAACTTACTTTTGGCAACAATGCTTCTGCTGCAGCTTTGTCTGTAGTAGCACGCAATACGCGAACGGCGTTGCGAGTAGTCTTTGCATAGTAATGGTTGTGTGCCTTACGAGTAGCCGTTTGGCGAATGCGCTTCAAGGATGATTTATGATTTGCCATCTCTTAAATGTAATGTAATTTAGTTGTTATACTTTTCGTTTCTTTGTAGTGCCACGGGGAATCGAACCCCGCTTTAGAGAATGAAAATCTCTTGTCCTAACCGATAGACGATGGCACCATTTTCTTCACTATGGGCGAAAATCGACTGCAAAGGTACTATAAAAAATGCAAATACGCAAATTTTTTTAGAAAAAAATGTGTTTTTGTGTGAAAAAATTGCATATTTCAGTAGAATGTAGTACCTTTGTACCCCAAAATAAGCAAAAAATGATGAAAATACGTAAAGTTTATATTTGTTTTATTATGTGTGTGATGGCATCGTTTGCCTTGGCACAAGATGCAAGAAACACTCTACCTGATTTGCAAACGGCTGAAGAGGATTTCTTTGATCCTACTCGAAATGATAAGCCAAAACAAGAATATCAATTTACCACTCCATGGCGTTTTGAGATAGGATATGCCCAGCTAAATCATCGTACGCAAGATACTTCTGTTATCTATCTCCATGGCTTGCGAGTAGGTGCAACCGTAGATTTTGTTTTGCCATATAATTTCAGCATTCAGACAGGTGCATTAGCAACTTTTACTTACGGACAAAATAATCAGCATTGGCCGTCTATGGATGCGGAATCTGCGCAAATCAATATTTTACAGCATAATATTCTTCAGTTGCAATTGACCATTCCTGTGCGCGCGTATTATAATATTAAGTTGTGGAAGGAGCTCCGAATGTTCTTTTTTGCAGGACCTCAATTGCAAGTGGGGTTAACCAACTACGATATTATCAACAACCAAACGTCTGCTGATGTCACAGCATGGCTAGAGCAGAATAATATCCTCACCAGCAACCATGAGCGATACCTCACCCGCGAACTTTATCGCACCAATATCCAGTTTGGCATAGGTGGAGGTCTTGAGTGGGACCGTTATCGCTTGCAAGCTGGCTACGACTTCGGACTCAACAATATCTTGCGTACGCCTGTATTGCAAAACCAAAAAATCAACGAATGGGGATGGATGTGTACCTTCTCCTATCAACTGTAATGGATTTCCTGCAAGTCCATTCTGACGAAGCATAATACACCCTAAGTACAAGCCGAGTGCTTATGGGATATTAGCTAACTATAGTATTAACCAACAGGGGTGCCTCTCACGGCTGAGATTATACCCTTTGAACCTGGGCAGGTAATGCTGCTAAGGAAGTATGAAAAAATTCTCTTTCTTTCTCTCCGCCACTTTGGCGGCAAGTGTCGTTGCACATGCGCAAACGGACACCATCACCCTCACCCGACAATTGGATGAGGTCATCATCAACGCGCCAGTGGCGCAAGTCACTAACAATCACACCGCGCTCACCCACGAGCAACTCAATCAGAGCAATACGGGACAAAACCTCCCCTTCTTGCTTTCCGCTACGCCTGCTCTCGTGGCTACTAGCGACGACGGACTAGGAGTAGGGTACACCTATTTCCGCATCCGTGGTACGGACCACACCCGTATCAACATGACGCTCAATGATGTCCCGCTCAACGATAGCGAGAGTCAAACTGTCTTTTGGGTCAATATGACCGATATGGCCAGCAGTATGTCCTCGCTGAATGTCCAACGCGGTGTAGGCACCTCCACCAACGGTAGCGCATCCTTCGGAGCTAGCATCAACATGTCCACCGCCTCGCCTCTCGCCTCTAACCTCTCGCCTCTAACCTCATCCGTAGGCTTATCCTTCAACGGCGGTATGTACAACACTTTCCGCGAGATGGTCAATGCCCACATCGTGCTACCTAACCAATGGCGTGCTAATGCTAGATTCTCCAAAGTCAATTCCGATGGCTTCCTCTACCGCACTGCCTCCGACCTCTATTCCTATTACGGCGATCTTGGGTGGTATGGCGATAAAACAGAAGTCGTTGGTCGCTTCTTTGGTGGCAGCGAGAAGACAGGCATGGGTTGGGATGGCGTGGATTATAACACCGCCTATGGCATCAACGGTGCCGACCGTCGTTACAATCCTGCTGGCGAATATACCACTACTGCTGCTGACGGTTCCGATTCTACTGCCTACTATCCCAATCAAACCGACAACTACGCCCAGCAGCATGCACAGTTATCTATTCTCCATCGCTTCACGCCCCAATGGTCACTCTCTGCCACTGCCCACTATACCCATGGCGCGGGCTACTACGAGCAATACAAACGCAAGAAACTCTCCTACTGGGGTCTCCCTTATTCGCACAAGGCCTACGGCATGTACCGCAAGCAACTCGACAACCATTTCTTTGGCGGAGTGGTGGCTGCTAAGTATATTTCTGAGCCTGTAGATGTGCAGTTTGGTGGCGCAGCCAACTACTATATGGGCGACCACTTTGGCACGCTGCATTACCTCGAAGACTCGCTTATCCTGCCTATCAACTACGAATACTACCGCAACGATGCCAAGAAGACAGATGCGAATATCTATGCCAAAGCCAAATATCGCCTTATCACCTCATCGCCTCATCGCCTTACTCTCTATGCCGACCTGCAATACCGCTATGTGCGCTATGAGCGCAATGGTATGAATGATGAGGATATGACTGACTTGCCTCTGGAGGTCAACTTCCATTTCTTCAACCCCAAGGCGGGCTTGACGTACCAAAATCGCGGACACTTGCTTGCTGCTTCTTTCGCTATTGCTAACCGCGAACCTAGCCGTAACAACTACAAGGAGAATGTCCTCTACGATGCATCTACGGGCGAATATATAGGTCTGCCTCATGCCGAACGCCTCTATGACTACGAACTGGGGTACACCTACTCGCATCCGCGTTTTGCTATTGGGGCGAACCTCTATTTCATGGACTACGACAACCAACTCGTGCTCACAGGCGAGTACAACGATGTGGGAGCGTATAAGACCAAGAATGTCAAGGACTCGTATCGTATGGGAGCAGAACTTACCGCAGGGGTCAAGATTACCAACTGGCTGCGTTGGGACGGTAACCTTGTGGCATCACGTAATAAGATTCTCAACTACCATCAGTATATCGACCTCTACGACGACCAAGACAATTGGAATTGGGTAGGGCAGGATTCTGTGGTAGGCACTACTACCATTGCTTTCTCGCCTACGATTACTGCTTCCTCGCTCTTCACTTTTGATGTGGCGGGCTTCACAGCTACCGTGCAAACCAATGTTGTGAGCAAGCAGTATTTGGATAATACCCAGGACGAGAACGCCATGCTCCGTGCATATTCTACCACGAACCTGAATTTGCAATACCGCTTGCCAATGCAACAATGGTGCAAGAAGGATAATGCTCCTGACCTTCGCCTCTTGTGCCAGATTAACAATATCTTCAATGCCAAGTATGCCAATAATGGTGGTGCGGAGGCCAGCAAGTTTATGGACGGCAGCCGCTGCTGTTGGTACTATGCCCAAGCAGGCATCAATGTCCATGCAGGATTTGTGATAAGATTTTGATAATTATGTATGTACATTATCGCTGCTTATAGCGATTGATTTGGGCATTGGAAACACGTTGCATTTGCTCTAAACGATTGATATCTTTCATCAGCCAGCCAAGTTGATAGGTGTCGGAAAGTGCCTGCTTTTCTTGTTCGTTGAGATAATACACCCAATTACGGTTAGGTTTATCACCTTTTCCTTCGACACGAATTTTGTGCTGATGATGGGTGCTGATAAAATTGAGTAGAGCAAGTGCATCTTCGTTTTCAATGGTCATAATTTCGTGGTGTGCTCCATCTTGAAAATGATGATTGCGACCAGCGAATTTAGTATCTTCTCCTTCAGAGTGGAGTAGGATAGACTGCTGGTTTACTTGGATATTTCCGTAGTAATAACTTTTCACGATAGTTTGCCGATTATCCAATACGTATGCTTGCAAAAAATTACGCGAGGTATTGCTGCCTGTATTAAGGAGGCGATGCACATACTTACCATAATCTTCATAGTTCGCATTCTTTTCGTATTTAAAGCGTTTGATAAGCCGATCTACTTGTTCCAATAATGGAGGCAAGAGGGTGTCGGTGTATGCCAATGTGCGTTGCGCTTCGAGGTACGTGATACTATCTTCAAGTGCCTTAGCAAGACGACGTTGTGCAACCTGTTTGGGATAAGTGTTGTGCAAAGAATCTAATACAATACGAGCCTGGCGCCATTGTCCACTATCTACTAGTGCTTGTGCGTCGGAGATGAGCGCTGTAGCTTGTTGTTCTGCTGAAGGTTGGCAAGCGATAAGGGTTATTGCGCATAGCGCGCAAATAAAAATGTGTTGCTTTATCATATTCTATGATTTGTATTACTGTTTGTTATTTTCGCTGCAAAAGTACGAAAAAAAACGCAGTTCTGCAAGAGAAATGCGTTTTTCTAATAAATATTTTCACCTTCCCATTTTCACTTTTTACCTTTCCGTTTTCTCTTTTTCCTCGTCTAATTCGGACATTTCTTCAATATGACGAATCATCTCATCCAATTCGTTGATTACCTTCTTGTTTTGTCGGAAGCCGATTATTCCGCCTACCAAGCCACCAATAACCCCACCAGACATCATGCCAATCACCATTGCTGTATCTTTCACTTCTGCGGCATACTCCAAGCTAAGCCAAGTCATCCAAACAAGTATCATAGGCAGGGCAATGTATTTCCAATTCTTGTACACTTTCTGCAAACGATGAGCTTGTTTGGTTACTCGCAGCAGGTCGCCATTTGCAATTTCGTTCGAATTTACCCAACTATGAGAGACCCAAGTGGCTGCAATGCAGAACATCATCATAGCGGTAGTTCCGATCAAAAACCAAGTACTCAGCCCCATTTGGTAGAAAACAAAATTACCAAAAGTAATGACAAACAATCCACATAATCCAGAAATCCAACCATTTTTATTCACTACTTTCATCTTTTGGCTCAAAACATCCCGAATCAGACGGTCGTTTACCACTTCTTGCTTATTCAACTTCTCTTTCAGCGCAGCCAGTTGCTCGCGCATTTCATGCAATTCATCCATAATATATCTATTTTATAAGGTTAATGGTTTTTCTTCAATTGTTCACGAATACGCACCAGTCGTACCGATACATTTTTCGCGCTAATGCCTACAATTTCCCCGATTTCATCGTAACTTAGGTTCTCCAGCCAAAGCATGATTATCGCTCTGTCAAACAACCCCAACTTCTGAATCCGCTTGTAGAGCATCTGCACTTGCTCCATGTCTTTGTTGTTTTCATCGAACAAGTCAATATCCACCGCCAATGGGATACGCTCGCCACGGCGTTTCTCTTTTCTATCCATCGAGATACATGTGTTCATTGTTACGCGATACACCCATGTCTCAATCTTACTCTCGTTGCGAAATTTCTCAAAGCCCTGCCACAGGTGAATCAATGTCTCTTGAAAGAGATCATCTATCTCATCCTTGTCTTTGGAGAACATATAGCAGATACTGTATATCGTGCTCTTCTGCTCCTTGACCAGGGCCGCAAATTCTTTTTCGGTTTGTTTCATATCTTTCGTTTGTTTTTTATGCTAACTTGCCGCGAGTTTTTAACTACATCTGTCCATTAGACGCAGCAATGACATGATTTGCTACAAGAAAATTCATTTTTTTTGCTAAAATGTGATGCAAAGGTATAAATTATTTACGAATTAACCAAATTTATGTAGATGAAAGCATTCCTTGATTTTTCATTATTATTTCCTTGTCAATTACGTATGATACACGTAACATATACGTAAGATATACGTAGGATACACGTAAGATAATCGGGTTAATAAGCAAGGAACACCGAACATAGCCGCACTCATGCTACCATCTACAGCGTAGCAAGCTACTCGCTGTATCACCAAAAAATGCGATTATTCTTGCATACCTGCAAATTTTTCACTATCTTTGCACCGATATTCAACCAATCCGACTAATTTGACCTATTTGACCAATAATAAAAAACTCCCTCAACATGAAAAATCATTTAATCTTAATCTTAACATCCTTGCTGATGTTTTCTTGTGAGCAAAGCCCAAGTAACAATCTAGAAGAAATCGCTAAAAAGAGCACAAAATACGAAATTGAAAGTGCTAATTGGTGTACTTATTCACATCCAGACTATCTATCAACACCGTTGAATATGGTATATAAGACGGTAATAGAGCGAGGAGCTGATGTTAAATATATCAAATCTGAATCTCAATACAGCGGAGATAAATTGGTACATAAATATACCCGTGAAAATATAAATAATATGGATATAAGATGGCAAGAATATCCAGCAGGTGACGAGGTACGTACTCGTGACACAATCATTTGGTATGATCTTGAAAGGACTAAAGTACTGGAGGAAAGATCTAAGCAATCTGTAAGGTATAATCAGTATGATAACAACCATCGAGAAATTTCATCTAAGATTTATTGGTGGGGAAAATTAACACACGAATACACCTATACATATTCCCACCTTACACGATATGGAGAATATAAAAACTATGCGCAACACAACGATGAATTAATGAGTGTTCAATATGATACTACCGTGTTCGTTGATAATTCATTCTCTCAACCGCTCTCATGGAAATCGAAACAGATTAACTATTTTGATGACACGTACACCTATTATTTCACCTCCGAAAAAAATGAATATGTAGCAGAGAGACTTTCGAGGAAGGACGGCACAGTTATATACCTAAATACAAAAGGTGAAGTGGTAACTAATCGTAGTTATACTATGGAATATACATGGCAAGATGCACTGAATAACACCTATCATTCAGAAGACTACCTGGATGGCATATTGGTCAATAAAAGTGAGGGCTATACCAAGTATGTACGATAAAAAATGCATAAAAAACAAACTTTTTTAGAAAATACTTGTGTGTTTGTAAATATTTTTGTACCTTTGCAGCCGATATAGTGTGCTTGTTGCACAGTTTTTGTAGGATAAATGACATAAACAACTAAATCACACCCAAGAAACTAATTAAAAACAAATAAAAATAAACAAGTATGAAAAAATCTTTGAAAGTTTTTGCGTCAGTAATGGTGTTTGCTATTCTGACATCTTGCGGAACTGCTATTCAACCAGAGCAAGTTACCGTAAACCCAAGTCCATTAACTGTAGTTGGCAACTTGGTTGAGGCTGACATTACAGGTACTTTCCCTGTAAAGAAATTTGGTGCTAAAGCTGTATTGACTATCACTCCTGTATTGAAATATGAGGGTGGTGAAGTTGTAGGCGAGCCTGTGACCTTTGTAGGTGAGAAAGCTAAAGAGAACGGTACAACTATCCCTTATAAGGCAGGTGGTCGCTTTGCAATGAAAGCTTCATTCGAGTATGTTCCTGCAATGGCAAAATCTGAGTTGTATTTCCGCTTTACTGCTAAGAATGGCAACAAAGTGGTTGAGATTCCTGAAATGAAATTGGCAGATGGTGTGGTTTCTACCGCTAAGTTGGTGCAAGCACAAGATGTGAAACCTCAAGTAACTGCTGACAAGTTCCAACGCATTATCCAAGAAGTACAAGAGGCTGACATCAAGTTCTTGATTCAACAATCTACTCTCCGTAACTCTGAGTTGAAATCTCAAGCATTGAAGGATTTGCAAGCAGCCATCAAGGATGCTGATACAACCGCAAACAAGGCTATCAACAAATTGGAGGTTGCTGGTTATGCTTCTCCAGATGGTGAGGAAGGCTTGAATGCAAAGTTGGCTGATGCTCGTCAAGCTAAATCACAAAAATACTTGCAAAAACAATTAAAGAAAGCCAAAGTGGATGCTGCTATTGAGTCTAACGTAACAGCTGAGGACTGGGCTGGTTTCCAAGCTGCTATGGAAGCAAGCAATATCCAAGACAAAGAGTTGGTATTGCGCGTATTGAGCATGTACACCGACCCAGAGGAGCGCGAGGCACAAATCAAGAACTTGAGCGCAGTGTTCAAGACTATTGCTGACGAAGTGCTTCCTGCATTGCGTCGTAGCCGCCTCATCTTGACTACCGACTTGATTGGCAAGTCTGATGATGAAATCGCTGCTTTGGCTAAGAATGATGCTGCTGCATTGAACGTTGAGGAGTTGCTCTATGCTGCTACTTTGACATGCAACTTGGATGAAAAAGCTGATATCTACAAGAAAGCTGTTGCTCGATTCGGTAGTGACTATCGTTCACACAACAACCTCGGTATGGTTTACTTTGCTCAAGGCAATGTGGCTGAGGCTCGTCGTTGCTACGCTAAGGCTTTGCAAATTGAGCCTAACAATGCTGATGTAAACTACAACGCTGGTTTGGCTGCTATGGCAGAACACGACTTGGCTAAAGCTGAAGAGCATCTTGGTAAGGCTGCTGGCACACAAGGTGACTTGAAAGCTGCTATGGGTACACTCTACACCATGAAGGGTGACTATGCTGCTGCTAAGAATGCATATGGCAATTCTGCAAGCAACAACGCTGCTGTTCAACAAATCTTGAATGAGGAATACGATGCTGCTCGTCAAACATTGGCTAAGGTAGAGAAACCTAACGCTACAACCGCTTACTTGGCTGCTGTAGTAGGTGCTCGCACCAACGATCGCGAAGCTGTATATGCAAACTTGGCTGTGGCTGTTGAGCGTGATGCTAACCTCAAGGCTAAAGCTGCTCAAGATATCGAGTTTGCAAAATACACAGCAGACGAGAAGTTCCAAGCAATCGTTAAATAATGTCGGTATTATTCCCAAAAGTACCAAAACCACGTAAGTGGGATTATCGCCCCATTTACTATGATAAAGAAAAGGAGGCGCGCAAGGATAAACTTGCGCGTCTTCATCGTGGCTCGTTTCGTGAGGCTCACGAAGCGAATACCTATAATCGCAAAGACCAAACCAAGCGCGCTTCGAAACTGCTATTGTGGATAGCATTGCTCGGACTATTACTATTTGCGTTTTACTATTTGCTATGAGTGATATCATTCATCTTCTGCCTGATAGTGTTGCCAACCAGATTGCGGCTGGCGAGGTAATTCAGCGTCCAGCTTCTTGTCTAAAGGAGTTGGTGGAGAACTCGTTGGATGCAGGAGCTACGCATATTCGTGTGATTGTACGTGATGCGGGGCGCACGCTGTTGCAGGTGGTAGATGATGGAAAAGGCATGAGCCCTACCGATGCACGCATGGCATTTGAGCGTCATGCTACTTCAAAGATAAGCCAAGCCAGCGACCTGTTCCAATTGCGCACGATGGGTTTTCGTGGTGAAGCGTTGGCAAGTATCTGTGCAGTAGCACATGTAGAGGTACAAACACGTCGCGCGGAAGATGAAGTCGGTACGCGCATTGAGATTGCAGGCTCTGAGGTGATTTCTCAGGAGATGGTGCAATGTCCTGTGGGCACGAATATGCGCGTGAAAAACTTATTCTACAATGTGCCTGCGCGACGCAAATTCCTCAAAACAGACCAAACAGAATTGCGCAATTTGATTACTGAATACCAACGTGTCGTATTAGTAAATCCAAAAGTGCAGTTTACTTTTGTGCACAATGATGAGATTATCTCCGAGTTACCATCTTCTACTTTGAAACAGCGCATCGAGGCAGTCTTTGGTCACTCATCTAAGCCTTATACGAGCCATTTGGTAGAAGTGGCAACCGAGACAGAATTGGTGCATATATCGGGCTTTATTGGCAAGCCTGAAACTGCTGGCAAGAATAGCCAACAGTATATGTTTGTTAATGGTCGCTTTATGCGTCATCCATATTTCCACAAGGCATTGATGACCGCTTATTCTGGAATGTTATTGCCCGACCATTCGCCTTCATATTTCTTGTATTTTGATATTCATCCAGATGCAATAGATGTGAATATCCACCCTACCAAAACGGAGATTAAGTTTGCTGATGAGCAAGCGATATTCCAAATTCTATTGGCAGCTGCTAAAGAGGCATTGGGCAAATTCAATGTAGCTCCTTCGCTTGACTTCACTACAGAATCGCATTTAGATATACCGCAGCGTACTTTGGATACCCCAGTGGCAGCTCCGCGCATGCAATTAGATCCGCATTACAACCCGTTCAAGGCACAAAATACACGTACAGCACCTACAGGCTGGGACCAACTCTATGAGCGCCCTAAGAATATAGAAACTGCTGTTGCAGAACCATTATTCGAACCTTCTCTTCTTATAGACAATACGCCATTGATCCAATGGGACAACCGCTATATCTTGGCGACTACTGCTGCTGGATTGCTTCTTATACACCAACATCGCGCACACACGTGCGTATTGTATAAGGTATTGCTTGAGCAACTTAAAAATAAGCAGGCTGCTACTCAACCACTTCTTTTCCCTGAAGTGTTAGAGCTTTCCGCAGATGATTTGAACACCCTAGAGCAACTATTACCTGAGTTGCAAAATGTCGGATTTGAGTTAGAACAATTTTCTCCTATAGCATATGCTATCAATGCGGTACCTGCACTGCTGGGGCAAAAGAATGCTTCGGATGCTATCCTGCAAGTAATTCATAGTGTACAGGATAACGAAGGTTCTGTTACGCAACAATGGCAAGAGATGATTGCCCTTGGATTGGCAGAACAGATGGCTATACCGCAGGGAAAATCACTTACAGAACTGGAGATGCGCGATTTGGTAGAACGACTTCAGCAGTCGTCTTCTGTACGCCATCTACCTAATGGTCAAACTATTAGCATCATATTAACCCATGAAGATGTACAAAAGCGTTTCTAAATTGATTATCGTGTTGTTGTGTTGCGTATCATGCTCACAGCCGAAGTTAGATAGATTGACTATCTTACATACCAATGATACTCACTCGCAAGTAGAGCCTTTGGAAGAAGGTAAACGTGATGCATTGTGCGGCGGCTACGCGCGTCGCATGGGATTAATTTCGCAGGAGCGTGAACAAGACCCAAACCTCTTGCTATTTGACGCAGGTGACTTTACCCAAGGTACACCATATTTCAATTTCTACCATGGTCGTATTGAAGTAGAAGCAATGAATAGGATGGGGTATGATGCTGTTGGATTGGGTAATCATGAATTTGATTATGGCGTTGATACATTGGCTGTTATATTGAAGAACGCAACATTCCCTGTGCTCTGCGCCAATTATGATGTTGCCAATACCCCGTTAGAAGGATTGGTAAAGCCATATGTAGTTCTACACCGTGCTAATTTACGCATAGGAGTATTTGGTATTGGAGTGGATCCACAGGGGCTCATATCGGAAAAGAATTTTTCACCATTGCAGTATTTAGAACCTATTGCTGTTGCACAGGAGGTAGTAGATGTGTTGAAAAATAAGGAAAAATGCGATGTGGTTGTTTGTTTGAGTCACCAGGGCACTCATCCTTCTTCGGATGAAAAACCATCAGATGTGGAATTGGCTCAAGCGACCAGAAATATAGATATTATCATTGGAGCACATACGCATAAAGTACTAACAAATTACTATGTTCCTAACTTGGATGGCGATAGCGTAATGTTGGCTCAAATGGGTAAATCGGGCGCAAGAATTGGTAAAATTCAGGTCGAAATATTGGAATAAATGCACATTTCTTTCGAAAAATTTGCATATTCCAAAAAAAAGTAGTTACTTTGCACCCGATTTCGGTCTTTTAGATTAAAGAAGTAGTAAAATAAATACAAAATATTAACTAAAAAATTGTAATTATGTCAGCAATTGAATCAAAAGTAAAAGCAATTATCGTTGATAAATTGGGCGTTGAAGAATCACAAGTTACTCCAGAGGCAAGCTTCACTGCAGACCTCAATGCTGATTCTCTCGACACAGTAGAGTTGATCATGGAGTTTGAGAAAGAGTTTGGTATTTCTATTCCAGACGAAGATACTCAAAAGATCAACACTGTTAAAGACGTTATTGATTACATTGAGAAGCTTCAAGCGTAAGTCTCAAATGTTTTGACTTTTACCATGGACGAGTTTGTGGAATAATCCGCAAACTCGTTGGATGTATATAAGGATATGCAACAAAAGCGTGTAGTAATTACTGGATTAGGCTTGGTCACACCATTGGGAAATGATGTGGCAAGCACTTGGCAAAACCTCCTCCAAGGAAAGAGTGGAGCAGCTCCAATCACGCATTTTGATGCCACCAAATTCAAGACACGATTTGCGTGCGAAGTTAAGAATTTGGACGTATCCAATCTATTTGATGCTAAAGAGTTACGTCGCTACGATCGTTATATTCACTTTGCAGTAAAATCTGCTGAAGAGGCAATGTTGGATGCGGCTATTCATATGGAGCAGGAAAATCCGCTTCGATGCGGAGTTATATATGGTAGTGGTATGGGGGGCATTAAGACCTTGGATGTCAATATCGGTGGATTTGGAGCTGGTGATGGCACACCACTATACAGCCCTTTCTTCATCCCAATGATTATCACCAATATGGCGGCGGGTATGCTGGCTATTCGCTATGGTTTTAAAGGGGTTAATTTTGCAACTACATCTGCATGTTCTTCTTCAGCGCATGCTATTGCCAATGCTTGTTATCAAATTCGTATGGGCTTGGCGGATATCATATTGACTGGTGGCAGCGAGGCTGCTATTGAATGTTCTGGTATAGGTGGTTTCAATGCCTTGCATGCCCTCTCTACTCGCAACGATTCACCTCAAACGGCTTGCCGTCCTTTCTCCGCTTCTCGCGATGGCTTTGTGTTAGGCGAAGGAGCTGGTGCTTTGATTTTGGAGGAATACGAACATGCTAAAGCACGCGGAGCACATATCTATGCCGAATTAGTAGGTATTGGACTTACTGCCGATGCATACCATCTCACGGCTTCTGATCCAGAGGCTACTGGTGCAAAAAATGCCATGCAATTGGCTATCAACGAGGCTGGTATAACAATCGAACAAGTGGACTATATCAATACCCACGGCACATCTACACCCATTGGTGATGTGGCAGAAGTGAAAGCCATCCAAGAAGTGTTTGGCGAACATGCTTATCATATCAGCCTCACTTCTTCCAAGTCTATGACGGGACATATTCTTGGGGGAACTGGAGCAGTAGAGGCAATCATATCGATTCTCTCTATGCAACACGGAGTAGTAACTCCAACCATCAACCACGAGGAAGGGGATGAGGACCCAAATATTGATTACAAACTCAATTTCACTTTCAATCAAGCGCAGCAGCGAGATATCCACTATGCCATGAGCAATAATTTCGGCTTCGGCGGTCATAACGCTTGTTTGCTCTTCAAAAAAGTATAAATCAACGCGGCTTTGCCGCACTATATATTAACTGTTTTATTTTTTAAGGTATTATGATTACAACTAAAATTGGTGAGAACGCAGGTTTGATCTGGAATGCATTACAAGGTGGTGCTCTCACACTCAAGGCTTTGAAAAAAGCTACAAAATTGAAAAACGATGACTTGAACCTCGCTTTGGGCTGGTTGGCTCGCGAAGGTAAAGTTGCTTTCGAAGCAGGAGAAGAATTGATGATCTCTCTCCTTTAATTACTACGATAGGGCTGTTTGACGCGTCAAACAGTCCTATTTTAGCTGTCAATCAAGTACAATAACCACACAATTCGACTACTATGAATATAGCTATCGTCGGCGCATCAGGCGCCGTAGGCCAAGAACTACTCCGCATTTTGGCTGAGCGTCAATTCCCTATCACTTCCCTTCGACTTTTCGGCTCCGCACGCTCTGCGGGCACAACATATACTTTCTGCGGTAAGGAATACACCGTAGAACTACTCCAACATGGCGACCTATTCAAGGATATTGATATAGCTTTCGTTTCTGCTGGTGGTTCTGTATCCAAGGAATATGCAGAGGATATCACCCACCACGGAGCAATCATGATTGATAACTCGTCAGCTTTCCGCATGGATGAGAACGTACCTTTGGTTGTACCTGAACTCAACGCTGGTGATATCGCACAAGCGCTCCATGAGGGTGGTAGACGTATCATCGCCAATCCAAACTGTACCACTATTATCATGGCAGTATGCTTGAAGGCAATCGAGGAACTCTCTCATATTCGCCGTGTACATGTATCTTCTTACCAATCGGCTTCGGGTGCAGGTGCAAGTGCAATGGCTGAATTGGAGGAGCAATACCGCCAAGCCCTCAACGGAGAGGAAGTAAAGCACCAAAAGTTTGCTTACCAACTCGCATACAACCTCATTCCTCAGATTGACGTCTTTGGTGATGATGACTACACCAAAGAAGAGCTCAAAATGTACCACGAGACCCGCAAGATTATGCATTCCGACATCGCAGTATCGGCTACCTGTGTCCGCGTACCTTCGTTACGTGCTCATTCAGAGGCAATTTGGGTAGAGACATCCGAACCACTTTCTCCTGCGCAAGTACGCGAAGCCCTCTCTCACGCCGAAGGCGTACAGGTGATGGATGATCCAAACGGAAAAGTGAAATGTGATAACGGAAAGGTGAACACTCAGTTCCCTTACCCTATGCCATTGTATTTGAGTGGAACGGATGATGTATATGTAGGTCGTATTCGCAAGGATTTGGCGAATGAGAATGGTATAACTTTCTGGTGTGTAGGTGATCAAATCCGTAAAGGTGCTGCCCTCAATGCTGTACAAATTGCAGAGAAGATTATTAATAAATAACATATATAACCAATGAATTACCTTAACGAACTTAACCCTTCGCAGCGTGCTGCTGTGGAATACAATGATGGTCCTCAATTAGTCATTGCTGGTGCAGGATCAGGAAAAACACGTGTATTGACCTACAAGATTGCTTATCTGCTGGAACATGGAGTAAAAGCTGGCAATATCTTGGCACTCACCTTTACCAATAAAGCAGCTCGTGAGATGAAATCGCGTATTGCTGCGTTGGTTGGGGATAGTGTGGCTCGTTATCTGTGGATGGGCACATTCCACTCTATTTGTTCTAAGATTCTACGTCAAGAAGCTGAATTGCTTGGATATACTCGCGATTTTACCATCTATGATACTACAGATTCGAAGTCGGTCATTAAGCATATTGTCAAAGATATGCAATTGGACGAAAAGCAGTACAAGACAAATGTGGTATTATCTCGTATTTCCCTGGCGAAAAACCATCTGCAATCGCCCACTGCTTATAGCTCTAATCGTGAGTTTACTATGCAAGATCGCTTTGAGCGTATTCCAGAAATGTCGCGTATATATATGGAATACAACCGTCGCTTGAAAGCATGCAATGCGATGGACTTTGACGATTTGTTGTTTTATACCAATACCCTCTTTAAGAAACACGAAGATGTGTTACGCAAGTATCAAGATATTTTCCAATACCTTTTGGTGGATGAGTATCAAGACACCAACTATTCGCAATATTTGATTGTCAAACGCTTAGCAGAACCACAGAATAGAATATGTGTTGTAGGCGATGATGCACAGTCTATATATTCTTTTCGAGGTGCCAATATTGAAAATATCTTGACTTTCCAAAAGGGCTATGAGTCAGCACAATTGTTTAAATTAGAGCGAAACTATCGTTCTACTCAGACGATTGTTAATGCAGCTAATTCGTTAATTCGTCACAATCGTGGGCAGATTCCTAAGGCAGTATATTCAGAGTTGACCTTGGGTGAGAAGCTGACGCTATGTACCTATATGTCGGATCGTGATGAGGCGCAAGCTGTGGCTTCGCAAATCAAACTATTGCATCGTCAAGGAACAGATTTTGATCATGTGGCTATCATGTATCGCACGAATGCTCAGTCTCGTGTGATTGAAGATGAACTGCGCCATTTGAGTATTCCATATCGTATCTATGGAGGTACTAGCTTCTACCAACGTAAAGAGATAAAAGATGCTATTGCCTATTTCCGTTTGTCATTAAATCCTCATGATAATGAGGCTTTTGCTCGCATTATCAATTATCCTTTACGTGGTATAGGTGAAACTACCGTGATGAAGATTCGTGAGGCATCTCGCAATGCTGCATGTTCGATGATGGAGGTGGTGAATGATCCTGTCGCCACCAAATTAGACGTTTCTGCCGCCATACAAAAGAAATTGACTGCCTTTGCAGAGTTAATCAGCAGTTTTGCTGCGGTGGCTGACACCTTAGATGCTTATGAGTTTGCAGATCGAGTATTGCGCGAATCGGGTGTGATGCGCGATGCCAAAGCCGATACCTCGCAAGAGGGGGTTGCCCGATTGGAGAACTTACAAGAGATGCTGTCTGGTATCCATGAGTTTGTGGAGCAACGTATGCGTGAGGATATTGCCTTTACACCTATGGCTGATTTCTTGTCAGAAGTTAGTCTCTTGACTGACCAAGACGAGAACTTAGATGATAAGCAATCGCGTGTTACTTTGTTGACAGTTCATGCTGCCAAGGGATTAGAGTTTGGCACTACATTTATTGTGGGATTGGAAGAAAACTTATTCCCCTCGCAATTTTGTCAAGCCCCCAAGGAAATTGAGGAGGAAAGACGCCTATTATATGTAGCTATCACGCGTTCCATGGAACGTTGCTATCTAACGAATGCTCGCCAGCGTTTTAGAAACGGACAGGTGGTATTCTCTGCTCCTTCTCGATTTATTAAAGATATTGACTCGTGCTATATCCAGCAATTGCAGTCTATGCAATCCACATCATTTGCTAGTAAGTCCAATGTCAAGACTACTCCCAAACCAATATCTTCGTCATCTACGTCTTTAGACAATAATTCCAAATTGGTAAGCATTTCTCGCAAAGTGGGTACTTCTACCGCCAAAACACGCAAAGAGGTACGCTCTGAATGGAAGAAGAACGACCGTGTTAATCATAAGGTGTTTGGTGATGGTTTGGTATTGGATGTCTATCGCGAGAACGATAACGATAAGATTGATATTCAATTTGATAATGCGGGTAAAAAGACACTCCTTCTTACCTATGCAAAACTCACAAGAATATAAATTTTCTTGCAGTGATTACCTTAATATTGTAAAAATATTTGCAACGACGGGAAATAATGATTTGTACATACACCATTAAAAAAGACCCCAATACTGGGATTGTGTTGCTCAATGAGCAAAATGAACAGGTAATAGTTACTGATATCCTAAATAAGTGCAAAGGGAAACATGTATTTGCATTTGAAGGAAAGATGGGTGCAGGTAAAACAACTTTCATCAAACATTTGTGCGAAACGATGGGCACGAAGGATGTGGTGAATAGTCCTACATTTGCTATCGTAAATGTGTATGAAGTAGCTGATAGTAAAGAGGTTTATCATTTTGATTGTTATCGAATTAAAGATATTCGTGAAGCAATGGATTTTGGAGCGGAAGAATATTTGTATTCGGGCAATTATTGTTTTATTGAATGGGCTGAGATGATAGAGCCCATTCTGCCTGAAGATACTGTTTGGGTAACTATTGAGGTACAAGAAAATGGTAATCGTAGTTTGACTATTCATTTTTGAAAAAATGTTTATTAAACTTGCGCATTTGCGTTTTTTGTAGTACCTTTGTACGATTTTTGAAAAATAGAAATAGAACATTACACGATATATTATGGAAATGGAAGAAAGAAGCCTCAATTTTATTGAGCAGATTGTAGAAAAAGATTTACAAGAAGGTAAGAACGACGGACGTATTCAGACACGTTTTCCGCCTGAGCCAAATGGTTACCTGCATATCGGCCACGTCAAGGCCATCTGCATGGACTTTGGTATCGCTGAGAAGTACAACGGTGTCTGCAACCTGCGTTTTGATGACACCAACCCCGTTAAAGAGGATGTAGAATATGTGGACTCTATCCAGCAAGACATCGCTTGGTTGGGATTTAAGTGGGGTAATATCTACTACGCTTCCGACTATTTCCAACAACTCTACGACCTCGCTATCGAGTTCATCAAACAAGGCAAGGCATACGTAGATGAGCAGACTGCTGAGCAGATCGCCGAGCAGAAGGGTACACCTACAGAACCTGGTGTAGCATCGCCTTACCGCGACCGTCCTATCGATGAGAACCTTCGCCTCTTCCAAGCTATGCAAAATGGCGAAATTGAAGATGGTAAGATGGTACTTCGTGCGAAGATTGACATGGCTAATCCAAATATGCATTTCCGTGACCCAATCATGTACCGCATCATCACCACCCACCCTCACCACCGCACGGGTTGCACATGGAACGTATATCCAATGTACGACTTCGCGCATGGTCAATCCGACTATTTTGAGGGCGTGACACACTCTATCTGTACGCTGGAATTCGTGGTACACCGTCCACTCTACGACTACTATATCGACCAATTCGTTACAGGCGACTACCGCCCACGCCAATATGAGTTCAACCGCCTCAATATCACCTACACCGTGATGTCCAAGCGCAAGATGCTCCAACTCGTAAAAGAGGGATTGGTAAGCGGTTGGGATGACCCGCGTATGCCTACCGTTTGCGGCCTCCGCCGCCGTGGTTATACTCCAGAGGCTATTCGTGCTTTCATTGACAAGATTGGTTATACCAAGGTAGAGGGTATGATTGACCTTGGCTTGCTGGAGCATACCATTCGCGAGACCTTGAAAGAGACAGCACCACGCGTATGCGCTATCTTCGATCCTGTGAAACTTGTGATAACAAATTACGAGGGCGAGGGCGAGACTATCGTGGCAGAGAACATTGACGGACACCCAGAGTTGGGTACCCGCGAGATAAAGTTCGCTAAGGAGCTCTACATCGAGCGTGGTGACTTCCAAGAGGAAGGCGATAAGAAGTTCTTCCGCCTCAGCCCTGGTGGTCGTGAAGTGCGCTTGAAAGCGGCTTACATCATCCAAGCCACAGGCTGTGAGAAGGATGCAGAGGGCAATATCACTACCGTATATGCAACCTACGACCCAGACTCTAAGTCTGGTACTGAGGGCGGCAACCGCAAGACCAAATCTACCATCAACTGGGTAGAATGCAACTCTTGCCTTGATGCAGAGGTTCGCCTCTACGACCGCCTCTTTGCTTGCGAGAACCCATCTGCTGAGGAAGGCGACTTCCGCGACTTGCTCAACCCTGATAGCCTGAAGGTAACTACCTGCAAGATTGAGGGTGCAATGAAGGCAGAAATGCATGCACCAGAGGTTGTGAATGGCATTGCTAAGTGCAACAACTACCAGTTCCTCAAGCATGGCTATTTCGTAGTGGACCCAGACACCACCGCTGAGAAGCTTGTCTTCAACCGCACCGCTTCGCTGAAAGATAACTGGCAAAAATAGTTTAGAGGACGGCACGTTGTGCCTATAGAACGCCCTGTGGGCTATAGTTTAGAGGCGATGCAGATACGAACTCAAAACGGCAAACAATATGTACTTTGTGCGTGGAGGCGGCGATATGTCCGCCTTACGCCAGAGGAGCATGTTCGTCAGATCATTCTACATGCGTTGGAGATTAACTATGGCTACCCCCACGGACTGATTGGCGTAGAGGTGCCCATCGAAGTAGCGGGGCTCAAGAAGCGTTGCGATGCCATTGTATATAACCAGCAGATGCAGCCGCTCATGTTGATTGAATTCAAAGCAGAGTGCGTGCCTCTTACGCAGCAAGTATTTGATCAAACTGCGATTTACAACCGTCGACTAAAAGTCCCATTTTTGATGCTGAGCAATGGTAGAGATACTATTATAGCAGAAGTATTAGACAATGAGTATCGATTCCTTGATCAGATTGTGAGTTATAATACATTAAGTATTATTTAATTATCGGTCGTGCTCAATTAGTGTGAGGAGTTGTTGTACTGCGTCTTCTTGGGGGATGTTTTTAAGGATACATTCTTTGCCGCGATAGAGGCTGACCTTGCCTCGGCCTGCGCCTACGTAGCCATAATCGGCGTCCGCCATCTCGCCCGGACCATTGACAATACAACCCATGATACCTATTTTCAGTCCTTGCAGGTGGGATGTGGCTGCTTTCACTTGAGCAATGGTTTGCTCCAAATCGAAGAGCGTACGTCCGCACCCTGGGCATGAGATATACTCCGTTTTATACATACGCACGCGCGCGGCTTGCAGAATGTCTTTGCTCAAACGTGCTAAATCTTCTGCGGCGAAGTGGTCATTATTGAGCACTAAATCTGTGCAATTGTGATCCCAGAGCAAGCGACCACATTCGGCAGCAGCATGGAGTTGGAAGAGTTGCCAATCGGTGTCGGCGTTGGAGAAATAGACTGTCTTATCTTCTATCTTAACTTGGGTAGTAGCCACATAGCGAATGCTTTGCTCATCAGCGAAGTAATCTACCAAGGCTTTGGCAACGGGTAATTCTTTTTCGGGGGCTTCGCTCAGACTCACGCGAATGGTATCGCCTATGCCGTCTGCGAGTAGGGCACCAATACCTACTGCAGATTTCACACGACCGTCTTCGCCTTCGCCTGCTTCCGTCACGCCCAAATGCAATGGAAATGCCATTCCTTCTTCCTGCATCTGCCAAACCAACAGACGGACGGTAGTGACCATCACGCGGGTATTGCTGGCTTTAATGGAAAGGACTATATCTTTGAAGTCTTCTGCCACTGCTACGCGCAAGAACTCCATGCAGCTCTCTACCATGCCTTCGGGTGTGTCGCCATAGCGCGACATAATACGGTCACTTAGGCTGCCGTGATTAACACCAATGCGCAGGGCAGTCTGGTGCTCTTTGCAGATATTGAGTAGTTGGATGAAACGATTGCGAAGTCGCTGCAATTCTGCTTGATATTCTTCTTCCGTATAGTCTATTTGCTTGAATTTGCGGGCAGGGTCAATGTAATTACCTGGATTGATGCGCACTTTCTCTACCACTTTTGCTGCGGCATCTGCTACGTCGGATTGGAAATGGACATCAGCAACCAAAGGAATGTTAGATTGCTTCGCTGTAGATTGGGCTACGCTATGTAGTGATTGGTGAATTTGCGCAAGGGATTCTACTTCGCGTATGCCTTGGGTGGTAAAACGCAGAATTTCAGTGCCCGCAGCGATGCAACGTTCAGCTTGTGCCACGCTACCTTCGATATCATTGGTAGAGGTATTCGCCATTGTTTGAATACGAACAGGGTGTTCGCTGCCTATGGATAGACTGCCTACATGGGTGGTCGTAGTTTGACGACGATGGTATGTCAATTGTATGTTCATAAAAGCCCGAATTTGGTGCAAAGTTACTCAAATATTTTGGATTAAGCAATAAAAAATACTTATTTTTGCACTTTTTTGTCGAAATATTTGGTCATATCAAAAAAAAGCAGTACTTTTGCACCCGCTTTCGAATGGAAGTATGCGTTTTACGCGGGATTCAGTAGCTCAGCAGGTAGAGCACATCCCTTTTAAGGATGGGGTCCTGGGTTCGAGCCCCAGCTGAATCACTGAGATTGAGAATTTATATATGCAGGATTCTCAATGTGATAACAAAATGATAGCCGAATGATACTTCAGGTTATCATTTTTTTTTTTAGGCGAAGCGCATTCTATTCACATCCTATTTATTTTTTCTTTATATACCGCTTGATCTGCACTAGATGGTGTGTCATTTCGCCGTTGGCGAGATAAATACCCATCTCGTCTATCCTATCTATATGCACGCATCCCGAGCAGTGTATGACTTGTGTCGGACTAATCAGCATGCCTACATGTGATATCTTTGTGGCATTTGGGTCACGATCCGAATGGTCGAAGAACACCAAGTCGCCTGGTTGTGATTCTGCCAATGAGTTCACCACTTCGCCTTGTGTGATTTGTTCGCGGGCATTGCGCAACAGGTGGATACCAAACACGCTATATACCGTTTGTACAAATCCTGAGCAGTCGAAGCCCATCATATTCTTGCCACCCCATAGGTATGGCACATTCAACAATGTTTTCGCCACTCGCACTATTTCCTCACCTTTAACCTCTACCTTCTCACCTTTAATCTCATACACGCAATTTGGATCCATCTGGTATTGTTTCCCTAACACTGTGAAGGTGCCGTCTGCATAGTTGGGCAATCGTGTACCGATGGTGAGCATTCGTTTTTCTCCTGTTGCGATGTCTGTAGCCACTGCCATGGGCACAGCGACTACTCCCATCGCCTCATCGCCCCATTGCTTTTTCGCCTCATCGCTGACAGGTGTGACCATTTTTGCGCTCACCCATCCTGTTTGTCCGTCCATGGTGGAGCGGATTTTGGTCCATCCAGGCAAGTAATCTACGACTTCGCATACTTCGCCAAAGAGCAATTGGGTGGCTTGTTCGGCGGCTTCGGAAGGTTCTTCGCGCACGGGGGTTACTGGGCAATTGTTGATTACAAAATCTGCGCTATGCATTAGGCATGTGGTTGCCAAGAGGGCTAATGCTAATATCAGAATCTTTTTCATGGTTATATCGTTTTATGGTAAATGATGCTGCAAAGGTACAACTATTTGGTGAGTTGGTAGTAACTTGTGGTAGGATTAGGTAGTCTTAAGTAAGATATAGTATGATAAGGTAGTTTTCTCTAATTGAGAATTTAGAATTATGAGTTGGCAAGTGCCTGTTCGTTCTTTAGGCGGTAATTTTGCAGTGTTGATATCAGCGTATTATAGCCGTATTTGTCACACTCTATAATCATTTCGTCGATTTGCTCTATGATATATTGTCTGCGTTTTCGTATAGCAGCCTTTTGTTTTAAGTTGGCTATAGCAGTTTCCCAATATTCTTCAAAGGAATTTATTATGTTTGTATATTTATTGTAACGGAACATTTTGCTATCAAAATCCAAAGGTCGTTCAATGAAGTGTAGTACTTGCTTATCTGGCGCTTCATATCCGTTTTTTATAAATTCCTCAACAGCCATTTTAACCATGTCGCCGTGTTTGCTGGTGTCATAGATTGCAATAAACTCTTCTAAATGCTTGTTGAAATCCTCCATTTTATCGCTGAAGGATTTAAGATGAATAGTTTCTTTAATCAAATCTGTATATTGAACCAATAAGACATGCAGAAGCAAGTAATAATCACGCTGTTTGTCATCGTGCTTTTTTTGTTTTGTTTTACGATAGATCATCACGCAACAGAAAATGATGAAAAGAATAAGCAGGGTAATCATATGGCGTAATTGGTTTTGTAGATATTATGAATTACTAATTTGGCGCAAAGGTAGTGAAAAAATACGAAACAACCAAGTGATGTAACGATTTTAATGTAGTAAAAGTGAAAATGATTTGGGAGAATGAATAATTTTTCGTACCTTTGCAGCAGGAATCACTAAATAACATACAAATGTTAGCTTTAATAGGTTGGGTATTGGTTGCTCTCGGAGCTATGTTTGTCGGCACTGTAATCATAGGGTCGATAGTTGTTATGGGGAAATATATCCTTGAGTTTATTGTTTGGTTCTTTAGACTTTTCTCGCACAAAACCGCATAACTTTATTTAATAGGGAATTATTAGCTTTCGCCTCTTCATTTTTTATCCATTCTAGTTCGCGCAATGTGCTTGCCCATTCATGATCAAGTTAGGTGGTCGGATCGGAGATGTGCATAATACCCGCTTTCTTATACGGAGTAGGTTGCCAATGACTATGGACAGCAAGTAGCATGTATTGGGATAGGCTTCGTCGGAACGGAGCCAACGGCGGAAAGTGGTGAGAGAAACGCCCGCTGCTGTGGCGAGTTGGGATTTGGACTAACTGTTCATAGGTAGTTGAGAATTGAATCTTAAAAAACTCAAACTCAACAGGAAACAACAAGTGACATCTAATAGCCTGCTAATAATACGCAGTCGGTGGAAACAGAAGAGGAAAGCAAAAGCCAAAGCAAACGAAGGTGAAAACACCATCGCGGGTTATAGTGGTAATAGTGGGTATTATTGCAGTGGCGGCGTTGTGTTTGTGGCTGTTTTTGCGGAGGCTGTAAGCCCAGGAAAAGCGTTAACAATCTTTACTTCCAGATCGGGAAATGCTTCAACTATCTGGATTTTCACATCAGGGAACTCTTGTACCAATTGCACTTCACCGCAATCATCAGGGAACGCCTCTACCAGTTTGACCTCTAAATCCGCATGAGCATCTACGATTTGTATTTTGAGGTCAGGAAACACCTCAACAATCTGCACCTTGCCATGAAGAGGAAATTCTTTGCCGTCCTTTACGAAAACACAATCCTCAGCCAAGAGCGTAGCGGATAGCAATATGAATATGGAAAGAAATGTTATTTTACGCATGGCGGAGTTGCTTGATGATATCACATGTTTCAGTGCCTTGTAAGGTCGTCACCTCGTTTCCATTGAACAAATAGAGAATGGGAAAACCCGTATCAAGATCTTTCGGAAAACAGAATTGGTACACCGAACAACCATTGTAGCAACCACGATACATTAATTGATTGCCGTATCGGGTAGTCAATTCTTGAGCTGCATGCAATATTTGTTCGGGTATCTTCATATAACTGGGTGCAAAATTACAGATAATTTTTGATATGTGCAAGTGTTGGAGTGTAAATTTGTGGATTTATGGATTTTGTACCCTTATTTTGTTATTCTGTCAGTTGTTGTGTGGTAATAGTATGCTGCCGAGTAGGGAGTTAGGCATAATATAGTAAGCATCACGCTAAATAGCGTGATGCTTGTGTGTTATTGAAACGATAGACTAATGTGTTATTGAGACGATAGATTACTTAACCTCTGTGTCAGTAATCGTGTAAGTCTTATCTCCGCGGAGGATGAAGATTTGACCATCACGGAGAATTTTTACTGTATATTTTGCGCTTGTTCTATAGGAGTGTAAATCTGTGGCTTTATGGCTTTTGCTCCGTTTAGTAGTTGTTTTTTCTATTGTTGTGTGGGTTCTGTTGTTTTGATGGATTGATATACCATGGAGCGGATGAAATTGTCTAGGCGAGCATAACGTTTCGGGGCAAGGGTGAGCTTGTCTATTGGTGCTTCAGGGTCGGGATGTGTTCCGCGTGTGTTTGGAAGTTGAGCTTTATACCGTCTGCGGTAGTCTGCAAGTAATGATAGTGCTTCCTCTTTCGTAAGATATTTTGGTCGTGGAGGAAAAATAGCGACGATAGGTGTCTCCTCTGGTTTTTCGGCATCAAGGATTTCCTTGGTAATGAGACACGCTTGGCGGAAGAGGTTGATATGCTCCAATTCTGCGCCTTGTGGCGGTTTCTTCTTGTAGTCACGGGGATTACGGACAGCATAGCCCTCCTGTCTGCCTTCGTGAATAACGCGACCGTTATCATCACGGTACTTTTTTTGACGGTTGATG